>NZ_WNKY01000063.1 GCF_009720825.1 Duganella radicis
TGGCCAAGCCAGGTTCGATCAAGCCGCACAACCACTTCACCGGCGAGATCTACGTTCTGTCGAAAGATGAAGGCGGCCGTCACACCCCGTTCTTCAACAACTACCGTCCACAGTTCTACTTCCGTACGACTGACGTGACCGGTTCGATCGAGCTGCCAGCGGACAAAGAAATGGTTATGCCAGGCGACAACGTGTCGATCACCGTCAAGCTGATCAACCCGATCGCGATGGAAGAAGGTCTGCGTTTCGCTATCCGCGAAGGCGGCCGTACCGTTGGTGCAGGCGTTGTGGCGAAAATCATCGCCTAATTTTTAAGCGCTGATTGATACAGGGGCGGCGTGGTGTGATACCATGTCGCCCTTGCTGTACTTTCGTTCTTTTTAAAATGCTGGCGCTACAAAGTTGCCAGTTCGCTCTTTTAAGGAATTATCATGACCGTTACCAATCAAAAAATCCGTATCCGCCTGAAGGCTTTCGACTACAAGCTGATCGACCAGTCGGCCCTGGAAATCGTTGACACCGCCAAGCGCACCGGCGCCGTTGTCAAAGGCCCAGTCCCACTGCCAACCCGCATCCAGCGTTTCGACGTTCTGCGTTCGCCGCACGTCAACAAGACCTCGCGCGACCAGTTCGAAATCCGCACCCACCAGCGACTGATGGACATCGTCGACCCAACCGACAAGACCGTTGACGCCCTGATGAAGCTGGACCTGCCAGCTGGCGTTGATGTCGAAATCAAACTGCAATAATCGGTTTTAAGTTGGCAGCCCCGGCTGCCGGCTGACCACGGGCCCGCACGCGCAAGCGTCCGGGCCCGTGTTTTTTCTCAGGTCCAGGCCAGCATGCCGGCCGCCAGCGCCGGCGGCAGCTCGCCCAGTTTGTGGGCGCCGCCGCGGCGCGCCGGGCCTTGTTCGGTGAAGGGCCGCATCAGGTAGTGGCGCGCCATGGCGGCGCCGCCGATGGCGATCGCGTTGTGGCCGAAGTGCGGGGTGCGGATGGTGGGCGCCGGCAGGCCGGTGGCGCTGGCGCAGTCGTGCAGCACGTCGCGCCCCGGGCCGATGAAGCGTTCGCCCAGCCGCAGCGCGGCGCCGCCCACCACGATGCACATCGGATCGAACGCCACCCACAGATTATTCAGCAGCACGCCAAGGTTGCGCCCGGCCGCCGCTACCGCGCGCGCCGCGTGGGCATCGCCGGCTTCCGCTTCGGTGAACAGTTGTTCCAGCTGCTCCGGGGTCGATTGCGGCAGTTTGCCGTACACCTCGTCCAGCAGCGCTTGCAGCCCGATCAGCGCATCGGCGCAACCGCGCCGGCCGCAGGAGCAGGGCGGGCCGCCCTGTTGCAGGATGGTGTGGCCGACCTCGCCGGCGAAGCCGTACAGGCCGGTCAGCAGGCGGCCATTGACGATGATGCCGGCCCCCACGCCATAGCCGATGCTCAGATAGATCAGCGGATCGGTGCCGATCTGGCCGGAGAATTCCAGCTCGGCCAGCGCCGCCACATTCGCCTCGTTCTGGATGAACAGCGGCAGCTCGGCCAGCGGCGTGTCCTCAAAGTGGGCGCGCAACTGGCTGGCCACGTCGACATTGCGCCAGCCCAGGTGGGGCGCATAGTGCAGCACGCCGGTGGCGTCGTCCACCACGCCGTGCAGGCCGACGCCGACGCCCAGCACGGTGCGGCCTTGCAGCGCGCCACCGGTGCTCAGCTCGACCAGGCCCTGCGCCAGCAGGCCGATGCAGCCGCTGGTGTCGGTGACGTCGAGGTAGGGCAATTCCTGTTCGGCCAGCACCTCGCCCAGCAGGTTGGTGGCGACGATGCGCGCCATGCCGATGCCGAGGTCGGCGCCCAGCAGGGCCAGCCGCTCGCCATCGAGTTGCAGCGGGGTGGCGCGCCGGCCCAGCGCGCCGGTGGCGCGGATGTCGGTTTCGGTCAGCCAGCCTTCGTCCAGCAGCTCGCGCACCAGCAGGCTGACGGTGGATTTGGTCAGGCCCACGGTCTCGGCCAGCGCCGCGCGCGACAGGCCCGGCTCGCCGCTCAATTGGCGTACCAGGGCCATGCGGTTGATTTGCTTGAGTAACTGCTGGTCGCCGGCGACGATCATGGGGCTGGGTTCCGAAAGAGGGCGTCTGCGGATGATACACCAAGCTTGTCACACCGACTATCAATCTGCGGCCGGCGGAATTGAACCGCTTTGGTGCGCCGATACAACAGCTTGGGCCGATTCGGTGCGTAGTTTGTTCGACCGATTGACGAATGGAAGCGTTTCTCATATCCTCAACTTGTCTAATCAGTCACTAAGAACGTGTCGGACCAGCTTCTCAGGCGGGCATCACACCGTCGTCCGTGTTCTGCGGCGTCAGTACAGAACTACCCAGCAGTCAGTTTGAGTAGGATCAGCCCCGGCAGAGCAGCGCCGGAATAATCATAAATAAGGAGATGAAGTGCGTACTTCCATGAAAACGTTTTCAAAGGCGCCACGACAGCGCCGTCTGATCAGCCTGGCCGTGGCCGGCGCCTGTGCCGCATTTGGCGTGGCCCATGCGCAGCAGAGTGGCGGCGACGGCACCACCCAATCGGTGGTGGTGACCGGTATCCGCGCCAGTATGCAATCGACGCTCAACCTCAAGCGTAATTCCGATGGCATCGTCGACGGCATCGTCGCCGAGGACATGGGCAAGTTCCCCGACACCAACCTGGCCGAATCGCTGCAACGGATTTCCGGCGTGTCGATCGACCGCAGCAACGGCGAAGGTCAGAAGGTCACCGTGCGCGGCCTGGGCCCGGACTTCAACCTGGTGTTGCTGAACGGCCGCCAGATGCCGACCACCGACCTGAGCGACCTGTCGGGCCGCTCGTTCGACTTCTCCAACCTGGCGTCGGAATCGATCTCGCAGCTGCAGGTCTACAAGACCGGCCGCGCCGACAGCCCGAGCGGCGGCATCGGCGCCACCATCAACGTGGTGACCGGCCGTCCGTTCGACAATCCCGGCCTGCACGCCAGCGTCGGCGTGAAGGCGGTCAAGGACACCTCCAACGACCACGTGGTCGACGCCTTCAAGGGCAAGAGCGTGACGCCGGAAGTCTCGGGCATCTACTCCAACACCAGCGCCGACGGCCGCTTCGGCGTGGCCCTGAGCGGCAGCTACCAGTCGCGCGACTCGGGCGTCAACCGCGCCGGCCTGTTCAACGGCTACCAGGGCCCGTACCTGGGTTCGGCCGTGATCGATGGCCAGACCCTGCCGCAGCCCGGCCAGCCCGGCTCGCAGAACATCACCAACCGCCCGGCGCAGGACGCCCTGTATTCGATTCCGCAGAACTTCGGCTACAACTCGTCCGCCATCCAGCGTCAGCGCACCAACGGCCAGCTGACCTTCCAGTTCCGTCCGGTGAAAGAGCTGACCACCACGGTCGACTACACCTTCTCGGAAAACAAGATCCAGACCAAGCGTAGCGAACTGAGCGTGTGGTTCGCCCAGACCCCAACCTCGACCAGCACCTGGCCGAGCGGCCACGTGGTCAGCCCGCTGACCTACCAGGAAGTCTATCCGACGCCGCAGGATATCTCGGTGGTGGGCGGCGATTTCGCCACCAAGACCAAGAACAAGTCGCTGGGCTTCAACACCGTGTGGAAAGCCACGCCGGACCTGAAGGTGGAATTCGACGCCCACCACTCGACCGCCGAGTCGGGCGCCGACAGCCCGTTCGGTTCCGAAAACAACCTGTCCAACGCCAGCTTCAGCCGCGGCACCACCAAGATCGATTTCACCACCGAACTGCCGGTGCTGACCATGCCGGCCGCCAACCTGGCGGCGGCGCCGATCCAGGCGGCCGGTTCGTGGTTCCACAACAGCTACGAGAAATCGACCATCAAGCAGGCCCAGGCCAAGGCCAACCTGAAGCTGATGGAAGCGTCCGACCTGAACTTCGGCGTCAGCTACACCGACACCACCAACCGTTCCACCTATTCGAACGTGCAGAACAACACCTGGGGCGGCGCCACCAAGGCGTCGGACTATCCGGCCAATCTGTGGACCGCCAACCCGATGTCCTCGTTCTTCAACAAGCTGGGCGGTTCGAACTCGCCTAACCTGTTCGCCACCCTGTACAGCTTCGACTTCGCGCAGGTGCGCCAGGTGACCGCCAACGCGGTCGGCAACCAGGCCGCCTACCTGCCGAACATGACCAAGCCGGACACCGACCGCACCTTGCAGGAGAAGACCACCTCGGCCTACGCCTCGTTCAACACCGACTGGGACACCGCGATTCCATTCCACTCGTCGGTGGGCCTGCGCCTGGAGCGCACCAAGGTCAGCTCGGTGGCCCAGGTGCTGCCGGGCACCGCCGTGGTGTGGGTGGCGCAGAATGAATTACCGATCACCTTTGGCGGCCAGGCCTTCAGCAACACCGACGCCTCCTACACCAATGTGCTGCCGGCCCTCAACCTGGACGCCGACATCCGCAGCGACATGAAGCTGCGCGCCAGCCTGGGCACCACCATCGGCCGCGCCCGCTACGACCAGTTGCAGGGCGGCCTGACGCTGGGCACCATCGCCAACGTGTTCACCGGCGGCACCGCCTCGGTCGGCAACCCGGCGCTGAAACCGGTCAAGTCGAAGAACCTGGACCTGTCGTGGGAATGGTATTACGACAAGCAGAGCGTGCTGTCGCTGGCCTACTTCCGCAAGCAGATGGACAACTACGCCGGCCAGACGCTGGTGTCGCAGTCGCTGTACAACCTGCACACCCCGGTGGGCGGCAATTACTACAAGGCGGCGCTGGCCAGCGGCTGTACCGCGGCCGACACCAACTGCATCCGCAACTACATCCTGGGCAACTTCGACGGCCAGCCGGGCGTCAAGAAGACCGGCGTGAAGGCCGACGGCATGCTGGACGGCACCATCACCGGCCTGTCGACCGATCCGATCCTGAACTTCAACACCACCACCTACGCCAACCAGAAGTCGGCCGACGTCAGCGGCGCCGAGGTCAACGTGCAGCACATGTTTGGCCAGAGCGGCTTCGGCGTGCAGGCCAACTACACCTACGTGCACTCGCCGCTGAAATACAACAACGCCGACGTCAACGACCAGTTCGCGATTCTGGGTCTGAGCAATTCGGCCAACCTGGTGGGTATCTTCGAGAACAAGGAATGGTCGGTGCGGGTGGCCTACAACTGGCGCGATTCCTTCCTGGCCGCCACGGTGGACGGCAATGGCCGCGCGGCGCCGGTGTACACCGACGCCTATGGCCAGGTCGACCTCAGCGTCGGCTACAATTTCAACAAGAACCTGAGCTTCCAGGCCGAGGCCATCAACCTCACCGACCGCACCACGCGCCAGCACGGCCGTACCGAGGCGGCCACCCTGAATGTGACGCAGGCCGGACCGCGTTACATGCTGGGCCTGCGCTACAAGTTCTAAGCTTGATTGGTCGCTGAGTAAGTCCACGGGCCGCCGCTCCGGCGGCGGCCTGTTTTCTTGAGAGAATTCATGTCCGCCCGTTTCACCGCCATCGCCGAGATCGATTGCGCGCGCAGCGCCCAGCTGCGCGGCGACGACCGCCAGCCGCTGCCCGACGAGGTGCTGTGCTCGCCGGAGCCGCTGGTGCTGCGCGGCCTGGTGGCGCACTGGCCGCTGGTGCGGGCGGGACGCCAGTCGGCGCGCGCCGCCGACGCCTATCTGCGCCGCTTTTACCGCGACGCCACCGTGCTGGCCAGCCATCGCCCGCCCGGCAGCGACGGCCGCATTTTTTACAACGACGACCTGAGCGGGCTCAATTTCCACAGCCAGATGGTGCGCTTCGACCAGGTGCTGGACGCGCTGGCGGCCCACCTCGACGCGCCGGCGCCGCCCACCCTGTACGTGGGCTCGACCACCATCGACACCTGCCTGCCGGGCTTGCGCGCCGAGAACGACCTCAACCTGGGCGCGCGCGATCCGCTGGCCAGCCTGTGGATCGGCAACCGCACCCGCGTGCCGGCCCATTACGACTTGCCGGACAACCTGGCCTGCGTGGCGGCCGGCCGCCGCCGCTTTACCCTGTTCCCGCCGGAGCAGTTGAAGAATTTATATGTCGGGCCGCTGGATTTCACCCCGGCCGGGCAATCGGTCAGCATGGTCGACCTGCACCAGCCCGACCTGGAACGCTATCCGCTGTTTGCCGAGGCGCTGGCGCAGGCCCGGTCGGCCGAGCTGGAGGCGGGCGACGCGCTGTTCATCCCCAGCATGTGGTGGCACCACGTGGAGGGGCTGGAGCCGTTCAATCTGCTGATCAATTACTGGTGGCGCCAGTCGCCGGCCTGGATGGACACGCCATACAACGCCTTGCTGCTGGGCCTGATGACCATGCGCGACCTGCCGCCGGCGCAGCGCGCGGCGTGGCGCGAAATCTTCCGCCACTACGTGTTCGACAGCGACGGCAGCGAGGCGGCCCACCTGCCGCCGGCCGCGCGCGGACCGCTGGCGCCGCTGGACGAGACCGGCGCGCGCATGCTGCGCGCCCAGCTGCTGAACCGCCTGAACCGCTAGGTCGGGCTTGAACAGACTCTTGCAGTACTGAGAGGGGGAGGGGCGGGTCGTGCCGCCCCAACACTTGCGCAGGCCGCGCCGTCCCGGCGGCCTGTTTTTTTTCGTCCGCCAGTACGGTAGAGTAGCGCCCATGCTTGCCACCCTGGACCTTCACTTGTTAAATGGCGCCGCCCGTCCGGGCCTGCGCGGCGCGGCCCGCTTTGTGGCGGAATTCTGGTATTTCGGCATCAAGGAGGCGCGCGCCTGCCTGTTTGTGGCGCTGTTCTTTGCCGCCGTGTTCCTGGTGCCGCGCGCCGGCCTGTTCGGCTTGCCGCGCTACGACGTGCTGCTGGTGGCGGCGCTGGCGATCCAGGCATGGATGGTGTGGACCGGGCTGGAAACCGGGGATGAACTGAAAGCCGTCAGCCTGTTCCACGTGGTCGGCTTTGCGCTGGAGGTGTTCAAGACGTCGGGCGCGATCCAGTCGTGGAGCTATCCGGACTTCGCCTGGACCAAGCTGTGGGGCGTGCCGCTGTTTTCCGGCTTCATGTATGCGGCGGTGGGCAGCTACATCATCCAGGCCTGGCGCCTGTTCGACCTGCGGGTGCGCCACCATCCGCCACACTGGATGGCGGCCCTGATCGCCATCCTCATCTACGCCAACTTCTTCACCCACCACTATATCGGCGACTACCGCTGGTACCTGGCGGCCTGCGCGCTGGGCTTGTACGCCCGCACCACGGTGGTGTTCCGGCCGCTGGACCGCGAGCGCCAGATGCCGCTGCTGCTGGCCTTCGTGCTGATCGGTCTGTTCATCTGGCTGGCCGAGAACATCAGCACCTTCTGGGGCGTGTGGCGCTACCCCAATCAGGTTGGCGCCTGGGCCACGGTCCACGTCAGCAAGTGGAGCTCGTGGTCGCTGCTGGTCATCATGACCTTCACCATAGTGGCAAATTTGAAACATATCAAAGCCCGCATCCACGTGCCTGAGCACTAAATTGTGAAGAGGATTTGTGTTGCCTCAAATTGGGCACGGTGGCACGTGGTAGATTGGTTTTCTTATCGGTGTGGAGGCTCGTCATGACAACGCAGACCATACAACCATCAATGCTTGCCATGTTGGCAAATACGGAAAACGAGTTCAGCGTGTCCGCTCAGGCGCAGGACGATGGCTGGGTGGTGTATGTGCATGACAAACAGGGCGATCGCGTTTTGCTGGACCTGGAGGGCAAGGCGGCCGCTGTGTTTGATGCGCTGCGAGCTGTTGAGCAGCGTCTGTTTGCCTTGGGAATCGAGCAGTTCGAGATCAAGCGGCTGGAAAAAGAAAATGGCTATGACGATTGGTTATACGCCGAAGTGCGGGAGGCCCTGGACGATCCCGCGCCGCTGATTCCGCACGAGGAGGCCACGCGCCGGATTCGGGCGGCGATCAAGGTTAAATAATGGCGCCGCCGCGCCCGGTCCTATGGAGCCCGGCGGCGGTCAAGGACCCAAACCGGTACCCGCGAGTTACTGGTCCACGCTCATTACTTCGTGATCTATCGCGTTTTGCCTGAGGGCGTACAGGTTTTACGTATTAAGCATTCGGCAAGAAAAAGGCCGACCTGAGCCGCCTGCCAGCCCGCATGCCGCCGTGATGTGGCTGGCCGGCGCGGCGCGCCGTAAAAAACTGACATACCTCGTACAAAGCTGTTGCGTCAAGGGGCAAATCACAGTACACTAGCCGGCTTCGGTATGGATTCGTCTTTTTAATGGTCCGTACTATTTTTGTAGTTCAACATATCCCCGCCCAATCGTAGGTGGGAATTGGAGAAAAAATGAGCCTTGGCCTCCTCGGTCGCAAGGTTGGCATGATGCGTATCTTCACCGATGACGGGGACTCGATCCCGGTCACCGTGGTTGACGTATCGAACAACCGTGTTGCGCAAATCAAAACTCCTGAAACTGACGGCTATACCGCGGTTCAGGTCGCATTCGGTCAACGTCGCGCTTCCCGCGTGACCAAAGCTGTTGCGGGTCACCACGCTAAAGCCGGTGTTGAAGCTGGTACTCTGCTGAAAGAGTTCCGCGTTGACGCCGCCAAAGCTGCCGAACTGAAAGCTGGCGAAGTGGTCGCCGTGTCCCTGTTCGAAGTCGGTCAGAAAGTCGACGTCCAGGGCGTGACGATCGGTAAAGGCTACGCCGGTACCATCAAGCGTCACAACTTTGCTTCGGGTCGTCAGACCCACGGTAACTCCCGTTCGCACAACGTGCCAGGTTCCATCGGTATGGCGCAAGATCCAGGCCGCGTGTTCCCTGGTAAGCGCATGACCGGTCACATGGGTGACGTCACCCGCACCGTGCAGAATCTGGAAATCGCCCGTATCGACGCTGAGCGTTCGCTGCTGCTGGTCAAGGGTGCCATTCCTGGCGCCAAGAACGGTGAAGTGGTGGTTTCGCCTGCCGTTAAAGTTAAAGCAAAGAAGGGAGCTTAAACGATGGAACTCAAGCTCTTGAACGCTCAAGGTCAAGCCGCCGCTAACGTCGCCGCCGCCGATACCGTTTTCGGCCGTGACTACAACGAAGCGCTGATCCACCAGGTCGTCGTTGCTTACCAAGCCAATGCCCGCAGCGGCAACCGCAAGCAAAAAGACCGTGAAGAAGTCCACCACACGACCAAGAAGCCATGGCGCCAAAAAGGCACCGGCCGCGCTCGTGCAGGTATGTCGTCGTCGCCACTGTGGCGCGGCGGTGGTCGCATCTTCCCGAACTCGCCTGACGAGAACTTCACCCACAAAGTGAACAAGAAGATGTACCGCGCTGGCGTTTGCTCGATCCTGTCGCAGCTGGCCCGCGAAGACCGTCTGGTCGTGATCGAAGATCTGTCGATCGAAGCGCCAAAAACCAAGCTGCTGTCGCAAAAGCTGACCGGCCTGGGCTTCGACTCCGTGCTGATCATCACCGATAGCGCCAACGAAAACCTGGAACTGGCTTCCCGCAACCTGCCGAACGTGCTGGTTGTCGAGCCACGTCACGCTGACCCAATGTCGCTGGTGTTCTACAAGAAGACCCTGGTGACCAAGGCCGCGCTGGCTAAGATTGAGGAGATGCTGGCATGAGCGCATTGAAATTTAGCGAAGAACGCCTGCTGAAAGTACTGGTCGCTCCAGTCATTTCCGAAAAGGCCACCCTGGTCGCGGAAAAGAACGAGCAGATCGTGTTCCGTGTCACCACCGACGCGACCAAGCCAGAGATCAAGGCTGCCGTTGAACTGCTGTTCAAAGTCCAAGTGGAATCGGTGCAAACCGTGAACCGCGAAGGCAAGCAAAAGCGTTCGGGCGCCCACATCGGCCGCCGCAACCACACCAAGCGTGCTTTCGTGTGCCTGAAGCCAGGCCAGGAAATCAATTTCACCGAGGAGGCTAAATAATGGCACTCGTTAAGATGAAGCCAACCTCCCCAGGCCGTCGCGGCATGGTGAAAGTGGTGAACTCGGACCTGTACAAAGGCCGTCCGTTCGCCGCCCTGGTTGAGAAAAAATCGAAAACCGCCGGCCGCAACAACAACGGCCACATCACCACCCGTCACATCGGTGGTGGTCACAAGCAGCACTATCGCGTGATCGACTTCAAGCGTAACAGCAAGGACGGTATCCCGGCGAAAGTGGAACGTATCGAATACGATCCTAACCGTACCGCGCACATCGCTCTGCTGTGCTACGCCGACGGTGCCCGCGCCTACATCATCGCCACCAAAGGCATGGCGGTGGGCGACACCGTGATGAACGGTTCGGAAGCGCCGATCAAGGCCGGTAACTGCCTGCCGATCCGCAACATTCCAGTCGGTACCATCATGAACTGCGTCGAAATGCTGCCAGGTAAAGGTGCCCAGATGGCCCGTACCGCCGGCGCCGGCGTGGTGCTGATGGCGCGCGAAGGCACCTACGCTCAAGTGCGTCTGCGCTCGGGTGAAGTGCGCCGCGTGCACATCGAGTGCCGTGCCACCGTGGGTGAAGTCGGCAACGCCGAGCACTCGCTGCGCAAGATCGGTAAGGCCGGTGCCATGCGTTGGCGCGGTGTTCGTCCTACCGTCCGCGGTGTGGTGATGAACCCGATCGACCACCCGCACGGTGGTGGTGAAGGCCGTACCGCAGCTGGTCGTCATCCAGTATCGCCATGGGGCCAGCAGACCAAGGGTAAGAAGACGCGCTCGAACAAGCGCACTTCTTCGATGATCGTCTCGCGCCGCGGTAAGAAATAAGGATAAATCATGACTCGTTCATTGAAAAAAGGGCCGTTCTGTGACGCCCACCTGGTGAAAAAAGTCGAAGCCGCGCAAGCGTCCAAAGACAAAAAGCCAATCAAAACCTGGTCCCGTCGCTCGACCATCATGCCTGACTTCATCGGCCTGACGATCGCTGTTCACAACGGCAAGCTGCACGTGCCTGTGTACGTTTCCGAGAACATGGTTGGTCACAAGCTCGGTGAATTCGCGCTGACCCGCACGTTCAAGGGCCATGCCGCTGACAAGAAGGCGAAGAAATAATGGAAACCAAAGCTATCCTCAAAGGCGTGCGCCTGTCGGACCAGAAGGGCCGCCTGGTTGCTGACCTGATCCGTGGCAAGAAAGTTGACGCCGCGCTGAACATTTTGCAGTTCAGCCCGAAAAAAGGCGCCACCATCATCAAGAAAGTGCTGGAGTCGGCCATCGCCAACGCCGAGCACAATGACGGTGCCGACATCGACGAACTGTTCGTGAAAACGATCTACGTCGAAAAGGGCCCGATCCTCAAGCGCTTCACCGCGCGTGCAAAGGGTCGTGGCGATCGTATCTCGAAACAATCGTGTCACATTTACGTGACCGTCGGTAACTAAGGAGCCACGATGGGTCAGAAAATTCATCCAACTGGTTTCCGCCTGGCGGTAACCCGTAACTGGGCTTCGCGTTGGTACGCTGGCAATGGTAACTTTGCCGACATGCTGAACGAAGACTTGAAAGCACGTACCTACCTGAAAACCAAGCTGAAGAACGCTTCGGTCGGCCGCATCGTCATCGAGCGTCCAGCCAAGAACGCGCGTTTCACCATCTACAGCTCGCGTCCGGGCGTGGTGATCGGCAAGAAGGGCGAGGACATCGAAGTTCTGAAGTCGGCCCTGGGCAAGATCATGGGTGTGCCGGTGCACGTGAACATCGAAGAAATCCGCAAGCCGGAAATCGATTCGCAGCTGATCGCTGACTCGATCGCCCAGCAGCTCGAAAAACGTATCATGTTCCGCCGCGCCATGAAGCGCGCCATGCAGAACGCGATGCGCCTGGGCGCCCTGGGCATCAAGATCATGTCGTCCGGTCGTCTGAACGGCATCGAGATCGCCCGTACCGAATGGTACCGCGAAGGCCGTGTGCCACTGCACACCCTGCGCGCCGACATCGACTACGGCACCTCGGAAGCTTCGACCACCTACGGCATCATCGGCGTCAAGGTTTGGGTCTACAAGGGTGACCGTTCGGCCACCGGCGAAGCACCTGTGATCGACACCCCGGCTGAAGAGAAAAAGCCACGTGGCCCACGTCGTGAAGACGGCAAGCCAGCTGGCCGTCCACGTCCAGCTGGTGGCGCCCGTCGCGCTGCCAAGCCGGCTGAGAAAGCAGGAGAATAACCATGCTGCAACCAGCACGCAGAAAGTATCGTAAAGAGCAGAAAGGCCGCAACACCGGCATTTCGCACACCACCGGCACCAACGTGTCGTTTGGCGAGTTCGGTCTGAAGGCCGTGGCCCGTGGCCGTATCACTGCCCGTCAGATCGAAGCGGCGCGTCGTGCCATGACCCGTCACATCAAACGTGGCGGCCGTATCTGGATCCGCGTTTTCCCGGACAAGCCGATTTCGAACAAGCCGGCCGAAGTCCGTATGGGTAACGGTAAGGGTAACCCGGAATACTACGTCGCTGAAATCCGCCCAGGCAAAGTCCTGTACGAGATGGACGGCGTCGCAGAAGAACTGGCGCGCGAAGCATTCCGCCTGGCCGCTGCCAAACTGCCACTGGCTACCACCTTCGTGGTGCGCCAGGTCGGCCAATAACAGGAGTGAACTATGAAAGCATCTGAACTCCGCGGCAAAGACCAGGCAGCTCTGGAAAAAGAGCTGAACGATCTGTTGAAGGCGCAATTCGGCCTGCGTATGCAAACCGCTACGCAACAGCTGAGCAACACCTCGCAGCTCAAGAAGGTACGTCGCGACATCGCACGCGTAAAAACGGTATTGAACACGAAGGAAGCAAAATGACCGAGCAAGTAAAGCTGAAGCGCACGCTGATCGGTAAAGTTGTGTCCGACAAGATGGACAAAACCGTTACCGTTCTGATCGAACGTCACGTGAAGCACCCTCTGTATGGCAAGATCATCGTCCGCAGCGCCAAGTACCACGCGCACGACGAGACCAACCAGGTGAAAGCCGGTGACACGGTGGAAATCGCGGAAGGTCGCCCGATCTCCAAAACGAAGGCATGGACCGTGACCCGCGTGGTGCAAACCGCGCAAATCGTTTAATTGACAAGATTGCCGCCCCCACCCTGGTGGGGGCGGCGTTTTGCAATTAGTTCTTGCAAGCCCGCGAGTTGTGTGTAATACTCGTGGGCTTCGTTCATGTAACGCCGCAAAGTGTCTGGCCACAGACGCTGAACCGTGCGGTCAGTATGCAGTACGAAGGTCAAGCACCCAAGCAGTGGGCTCAGCAGAGCCTGCTGGCGGGACCAAGACTGACCGCAGGTCCGCATTGTGTGGATTCTTCGGCTTAAGTTGGGAAAGAGAATATTATGATTCAAACTGAAAGCCGGCTCGAAGTAGCCGACAACACCGGTGCCAAGGAAGTCATGTGCATCAAGGTGTTGGGCGGTTCCAAGCGCCGTTATGCTGGCATTGGCGACGTGATCAAAGTAACCGTCAAGGTTGCTCAGCCACGCGGCCGTGTCAAAAAAGGTGAAATTTATAACGCCGTGGTAGTGCGCACCGCTAAGGGTGTGCGCCGCCAGGACGGTTCCCTGGTGAAGTTCGACGGCAACGCCGCCGTGCTGCTGAACGCCAAGCTGGAACCGATCGGTACCCGTATCTTCGGACCAGTGACCCGCGAACTGCGCACTGAGAAGTTCATGAAGATCGTGTCCCTGGCACCGGAAGTCCTGTAAGGAGTCAGTAATGGATAAGATTCGTAAAAACGACGAAGTCATCGTTCTGGCCGGTAAAGACAAGGGCAAGCGTGGCGTAGTTTCGCGTCGTGTTGACGCTGAACACGTTGTGGTTGAAGGCGTCAACGTCGCTAAAAAAGCGACCAAGCCGAACCCAATGACTGGCGTACAAGGTGGTATCGTCGATAAGACCATGCCGATTCACGTGTCCAACGTGGCGTTGTTCAACGCCGCGACTGGCAAGGCAGACCGTGTTGGTTTCAAGGAAGTGGATGGCAAGAAAGTCCGCGTCTTTAAATCGTCCGGCGAAGTAGTGAAGGCTTAAGAAATCATGGCACGTCTCCAAGAATTCTATAAAGAAAAGGTCGTCGCCGACCTGACCGCGAAATTCGGTTACAAATCGGTGATGGAAGTTCCACGTCTGACCAAGATCACCCTGAACATGGGTCTGTCGGAAGCGGTCGCGGACAAGAAGATCATTGAACACGCCGTCGGCGACCTGACCAAGATCGCCGGTCAGAAGCCCGTGGTGACCAAGGCCCGCAAGGCAATCGCCGGCTTCAAGATCCGTGAAGGCTACCCGATCGGTACCATGGTGACCCTGCGCGGCGCCCGCATGTACGAGTTCCTCGACCGCTTCATCACCGTGGCCCTGCCGCGCGTGCGTGACTTCCGCGGTGTGAATGGCAAGGCCTTCGACGGCCGCGGCAATTACAACATCGGTGTGAAAGAGCAGATCATCTTCCCTGAGATCGAGTACGACAAGATCGATGCGCTGCGTGGTATGAACATTTCGATCACCACCACCGCTAAGACCGACGACGAAGCGAAAGCTCTGCTCGCCGCCTTCAAATTCCCGTTCAGGAACTAAGAGATCATGGCAAAACTCGCACTGATTAACCGTGAACAGAAACGTGCTGACCTGGTAGCCAAGTTCGCTGCCAAGCGCGCCGCTCTGAAGGCCATCATCGATGACCAGAACAAGTCGGAAGAAGAGCGTTACGAAGCGCGCCTGAAACTGCAGGCCCTGCCACGTAACTCGGCGCCAACCCGCCAGCGCAACCGCTGCCAGGTCACCGGTCGTCCGCGCGGCACCTTCCGTAAATTCGGTCTGGGCCGTATCAAGCTCCGTGAATTCGCCATGCGTGGCGAGATTCCGGGTATGACTAAAGCTAGCTGGTAATAGGAGAATAAGCAATGAGTATGAGCGATCCTATCGCCGATATGCTGACCCGCATTCGCAACGCCCAGGGCGTTCAAAAAACGACCGTGGCCATGCCATCGTCGAAAGTCAAAGTAGCGATTGCCAACGTCCTCAAGGACGAGGGTTACATTGAAGATTTCGCTGTCGCCGAAGCCGGTGGCAAGTCGGAACTGAAAATCGGTTTGAAGTACTACGTAGGCCGTCCTGTTATCGAGCGTCTGGAGCGCGTGTCGCGTCCAGGTCTGCGCGTGTACAAAGGCAAGGACGAAATCCCAACGGTCATGAATGGCCTGGGTGTAGCAATCGTGTCGACCCCGCAAGGCGTGATGACCGATCGCAAAGCACGCGCTACCGGTGTCGGCGGCGAAGTGATTTGCTTCGTGGCTTAAGGAGTAAGACATGTCCCGTGTAGCTAAAATGCCTATCGCTGTGCCAGCTGGCGCCGAAGTCGCCATCTCCGCAGCAGCGATCACCGTCAAGGGCCCGCTGGGCGTCCTGACCCAGGCCCTGAACGGCCTGGTAAAAGTAGAAAACAATGCTGGCACCCTGAGCTTCGACCCTGTCAACGACAGCCGCGAAGCGAACGCCATGTCCGGTACGCTGCGCGCGCTGGTCAACAACATGGTGACCGGCGTGACCAAGGGCTTCGAGAAAAAGCTGAACCTGGTTGGCGTGGGCTACAAAGCCCAGGCCCAGGGCGACAAGCTGAACCTGTCGCTGGGTTTCTCGCACCCGGTCGTGCACGCCATGCCAGAAGGCGTGACCTGCGCCACCGCCACCCCGACCGAGATCGTCATCAAAGGCATCGACCGTCAAAAAGTGGGTCAGGTAGCAGCAGAAGTTCGTGCTTACCGCGCTCCTGAGCCTTACAAGGGCAAGGGCGTCCGTTATTCGGACGAGGTGGTGAAGCTTAAAGAAACCAAGAAGAAGTAATTAGGGGCTGACGATGGATAAAAAAGAATCTCGTCTGCGCCGCGGACGTCAAACCCGTATCAAGATCGCGCAACTGAAAGTGAACCGCCTGTCGGTGCACCGCACCAACCTGCACATTTACGCGAACCTGATCTCCCCGGAAGCCAAAGTGCTGGTTTCGGCCTCGACCGTGGAAGCGGAAGTGCGTGCCGAGCTGGCTGGCAAGTCGGGCAAGGGTGGCAACGCCGCTGCCGCCGCACTGGTCGGCAAGCGCGTAGCAGAAAAAGCACTGAAAGCCGGTATCACCGAAGTCGCCTTCGACCGTTCCGGTTTCCGTTATCACGGCCGTGTGAAGGCGCTGGCAGAAGCCGCGCGTGAAGCCGGTCTGAAGTTCTAAGGAACGATCATGGCAAAAATGCAAGCAAAAATGGCAAGCGACAAGCCGGACGATGGCATGCGCGAAAAAATGATCGCGATCAACCGCGTGACCAAAGTGGTCAAGGGTGGTCGTATCATGGGCTTCGCCGCGCTGACCGTAGTGGGTGACGGCGATGGCCGCATCGGCATGGGCAAGGGCAAGTCGAAAGAGGTACCAGTCGGTGTGCAGAAGGCAATGGAAGAAGCCCGCCGCAACCTGATCAAGGTGCCACTGAAGAACGGTACCCTGCACCACACCGTGATGGGTCGCCACGGCGCCTCGAAAGTGATGATGTCGCCTGCCAAGCCAGGTACCGGCGTCATCGCTGGCGGCGCGATGCGCGCGATCTTCGAAGTGATGGGCGTTACCGACGTGGTCGCGAAATCGACCGGTTCGAGCAACCCGTACAACCTGGTCCGCGCCACCCTGGACGGCCTGGCGAAACTGAACACTCCTGCTGACATCGCTGCGAAACGCGGCAAGTCGGTGGAAGAGATCCTGGGCTAAGGTGAACCACATGACTACGAAAACCGTCAAAGTACAACTGGTGAAAGGCCTGATCGGCACCCGCCAGGATCACCGCGCCACCGTTAAAGGTCTGGGCCTGCGTCGCGTCAACTCGGTCGCCGAGCTGCAAGACACCCCATCGGTACGCGGCATGATCAACAAAGTCTCGTATCTCGTTAAAGTAGTTGCGTAAGCCCCGGCTTACTCACGGAGAAATCATGGAACTGAATACCATTCAACCAGCTGACGGCGCCAAGCACTACAAGCGTCGCGTCGGCCGCGGTATCGGCTCCGGCCTGGGTAAAACCGCGGGCCGCGGCCACAAGGGTCAGAAATCGCGTTCGGGCGGCTTCCACAAAGTCGGCTTCGAAGGCGGTCAGATGCCTCTGCAACGTCGTCTGCCTAAGCGCGGTTTCAAGTCGCTCAACGCCACCTTCAAAGCCGAAGTGCGTCTGTCCGACCTGAACAACCTGGCGGTCGGCGATGTCGACATCCTGGTGCTGAAACAAGCTGGCGTACTGAGCGTGCTGGCACGCGACGTGCGCGTCATCCTGTCCGGCGAGATCACCAAAGCGGTGAACCTCAAAGGCCTGAAAGTGACCGCTGGCGCGAAAGCCGCCATCGAAGCAGCCGGCGGCTCGGTAGCTTGAGCCACCGCTAACAGCTTGATCGGAGCGAAAATTGGCGACTAATCCACAATTGGCTAAAAGTGCAGCGGCTGGTTTCCCCTGGGGCCGGCTCTGGTTCCTGCTTGGCGCATTGGTGGTTTATCGTATCGGCGCTCACATCCCGGTTCCCGGGATCGATCCGGTACAATTGGCCGCGCTGTTCAAGTCGCAAGAGGGGGGCATCCTGGGCATGTTGAACATGTTCAGCGGTGGCGCTCTCGCGCGCTTCACGGTGTTTGCGCTGGGTATCACGCCGTACATCTCGGCCTCGATCATCATGCAACTGGTGTCGATCGTCTCGCCGCAGATGGAAGCGTTGAAGAAGGAAGGCGAAGCAGGCCGACGCAAGATCACGCAGTACACCCGTTACTTCACGGTGGTGCTGGCGTCGTTCCAGGCGCTCGGCATCGCGGTGGCCTTGGAGTCGCAGGCGGGCCTGGTGCTGGACCCAGGCTACGCATTCCGTTTCGTGACGGTCGTTACGCTGTTGACCGGCACCATGTTCGTGATGTGGTTGGGCGAGCAGATTACCGAGCGCGGTCTCGGTAACGGCATCTCGATCATCATCTTCGCGGGTATCGCGGCCGGTCTGCCGGGCGCACTGGGTGGCCTCGGCCAGTCGGTGAGCAACGGTTCGATCAACGCGCTGTCGGCGATCATCATCATGATCCTGGTGGTGGCGGTGACGTTCCTGGTGGTATTCGTGGAACGTGGCCAACGCAAGATCCTGGTCAACTATGCGAAACGCCAGGTGGGTAACAAGATTTACGGTGGACAAACCTCGCACCTGCCATTGAAGTTGAACATGGCCGGCGTGATTCCACCGATCTTCGCTTCGTCGATTATCTTGTTCCCGGCTACGATCGTGGGCTGGTTCACCACCGGCGCCGATACGGCTAATCCGGCGGTCCGGTTCCTGAAAGATTTGGCCGCATCGATGGGGCCAGGCGAGCCCATCCACGCACTGTTGTACGCCATTGCAATCGTGTTCTTCTGCTTCTTCTACACCGCGCTGGTCTTTAACAGCAAGGAGACGGCAGACAACTTGAAGAAGAGCGGGGCCTTTGTGCCAGGGATCCGTCCCGGTGAGCAGACTGCCCGTTACATCGACAAGATCCTGACGCGATTGACTTTGGCTGGCGCCATCTACATCACTTTGGTGTGTTTGTTGCCGGAATTCATGGTAGCCGAGTGGAAGGTACCGTTCTATTTTGGTGGTACTTCTCTGTTGATTATTGTGGTTGTGACCATGGACTTCATGGCCCAAGTACAAAACTACGTGATGTCGCAGCAATATGAAACGCTGCTGCGCAAAGCAAACTTCAAAGGCGGAATTCCGACGCGATAAGCGCGGTTTCACATACACCGAATGGCAAAAGACGACGTCATACAGATGCAGGGCGAGATCCTGGAAAATCTCCCTAATGCAACATTTCGAGTAAAGCTGGAAAACGGGCACGTGGTGCTGGGACATATTTCAGGTAAAATGCGGATGAACTATATCCGCATCCTGCCTGGCGATAAGGTGACGGTCGAACTGACACCTTACGACCTGTCCCGCGCCCGCATTGTGTTCCGGACCAAGTAATTTTAGATAATCGAACCTTAGAAGAGAGTTCATCATGAAAGTTAACGCCTCAGTCAAGCGGATCTGCCGCAACTGCAAGATCATCAAGCGCAAGGGCGTTGTTCGCGTAATCTGCGTCGAACCACGTCACAAGCAGCGTCAAGGTTAATAACCGTTATTTATCGAGGAATAACGAATGGCACGTATTGCAGGGGTTAATATCCCAAATCATCAGCACACCGTTATCGGCCTGACCGCCATCTACGGTGTTGGCCGTCCACGCGCGAAGTTCATCTGCGCGCAGACCGGTATTGCGACCAATAAAAAGGTCAAAGACCTGGACGACAGCGAACTGGAAAAGCTGCGCGATGAAGTAGCAAAATTCATCGTCGAAGGCGATCTGCGTCGCGAACTGTCCATGAACATCAAGCGTTTGATGGACCTGGGCTGCTACCGCGGCATGCGTCACCGTAAGGGCCTGCCGGTCCGCGGTCAACGCACCCGCACCAATGCACGTACCCGCAAGGGCCCGCGCAAAGCCGCTCAATCGCTCAAGAAATAATCTAGGGAAATCACATGGCTAAGCAACAAAGCAGCGCAGCAGCAGCTCGCGTACGCAAGAAGGTCAAGAAGAACGTTGCCGAAGGTATCGCACACGTTCACGCTTCCTTCAACAACACCATCATCACCATCACCGACCGTCAGGGCAACGCTCTGTCGTGGGCGACCTCGGGTGGTGCTGGCTTCAAGGGTTCGCGTAAATCGACCCCGTTCGCAGCGCAGGTTGCTGCTGAAGCCGCTGGTAAAGTCGCGATCGAATGCGGCGTGAAGAACCTGGAAGTGCGCATCAAGGGCCCAGGCCCAGGCCGTGAATCGGCTGTGCGCGCGCTGAACAACCTGGGCATCAAGATCACCGAGATCCAGGACGTGACGCCAGTTCCACACAACGGCTGCCGCCCTCCAAAGCGTCGTCGTATCTAATGGCCGGACCGGCGCTGCCGGTTCTGCTGTTACACAATAAAGCTGGTGCAGGAAGCCGGAGACGGCTATACTGCCCGGCTATTGTCGTCTGTCTCGCACAGACTCAAGCCACGTCTGGCTCATCGCAGACCAGACTAGCGTTCAGCCGCGCGTGCGGTTGGGACGTCATTATTTAAAAAAGGAAAGCACCGTGGCACGTTATATCGGACCAAAAGCAAAACTCTCCCGCCGTGAAGGCACCGACCTGTTCCTGAAGAGCGCCCGCCGCTCGCTGGACAGCAAATGCAAACTGGACGTCAAGCCAGGCCAACACGGCGTGAAATCGGGCGCCCGTACCTCGGACTACGGCAACCAGCTGCGCGAAAAACAAAAAGTGAAACGCATGTACGGCGTGCTGGAACGTCAGTTCCGTCGCTACTTCGCGGAAGCCGACCGCCGCAAGGGCAACACCGGCGAAACCCTGCTGAAGCTGCTGGAAGCCCGTCTGGACAACGTTGCATACCGCATGGGCTTCGGCTCGACCCGCGCTGAAGCGCGTCAGCTGGTATCGCACAAAGCCTTCACCGTGAACGGCAACGTGGTGAACATCGCTTCGTACTCGGTCAAAGTGGGCGACGTGATCGCTGTGCGCGAAAAAGCCAAGAAACAAGTGCGTATCCTGGAAGCCCTGTCGCTGGCTGAACAAGTTGGCATGCCAGCCTGGGTGTCGGTTGATGCCAAGAAAATGGAAGGCACCTTCAAGTCCCTGCCAGAGCGCAACGAGATCGCCGCTGACGTCAACGAATCGCTGATCGTCGAACTGTACTCGCGTTAATCTGTAGTCTAAGTAGCACTAAAACCCGCCCGCTTATTCAAGCGGGCGTTTTCACTAATGCCATCAGCCTTATCGGCTTAACGCGCCGAGGGTATTGAAAAGGACATTTACATGCAAAACAGCCTGTTGAAACCACGTATTATCGATGTCGAGGCGCTGGGCGCCGGTCACGCCAAAGTCGTGATGGAACCGTTCGAACGCGGCTACGGCCACACCCTGGGCAACGCGCTGCGCCGCGTCCTGCTGTCGTCCATGATTGGCTACGCGCCAACCGAAGTGACCATCGCCGGTGTGGTGCACGAGTACTCGTCGCTGGACGGCGTGCAAGAGGACGTGGTTGACCTGCTGCTGAACCTGAAGGGCGTTGTGTTCAAAGTGCACAACCGCGACTCCGTCACCCTGACCCTGAAAAAAGAAGGCGAAGGCGCCGTGCTGGCGTCGGACATCGATCTGCCACACGACGTGGAACTGATCAATCCGGACCACGTGATCGCTCACCTGACCGCCGGCGGCAAACTGGACATGCAGATCAAGGTCGAAAAAGGCCGTGGCTATGTACCAGGCAACGTGCGTCGCCTGTCGGAAGACACCAACAAAACCATCGGCCGCATCATCCTGGACGCGTCGTTCTCGCCAGTGCGCCGTGTGTCGTACTTCGTTGAGTCGGCCCGTGTGGAACAGCGTACCGACCTGGACAAGCTGATCATCAACATCGAAACCAACGGCGTGATCTCGCCGGAAGAAGCGATCCGTCAATCGGCGCGCGTGCTGGTGGATCAACTGAACGTGTTCGCTGCCCTGGAAGGCACCGAAGCCGCCGCGGAAGCGCCATCGCGTGCACCGCTGGTCGATCCGATCCTGCTGCGTCCAGTGGACGATCTGGAACTGACCGTGCGTTCGGCCAACTGCCTGAAAGCGGAAAACATCTACTACATCGGCGACCTGATCCAGCGTTCGGAAAACGAACTGCTGAAGACCCCGAACCTGGGCCGCAAGTCGCTGAACGAGATCAAGGAAGTCCTGGCTTCCCGTGGTCTGACCCTGGGCATGAAGCTGGAAAACTGGCCGCCTGCTGGTCTGGAAAAATAACAGATTGGGGGCCGGTGCTGGACATCGCGCAGCGATGTTCTGCCTGGCGCCAACTGATTTGCAGTACCGCCCGTGGCATGTCGCCGCGGGCGTTTATCACTTAAACCGGCCCGCGTCGTTGACGATCGAAGAGCTCGGATTTAAACATCATCGAAAGGAAGTACCATGCGTCACCGTCACGGCCTCCGTAAACTGAACCGTACCTCGTCCCACCGTCTGGCTATGCTGCGCAACATGACCGTATCGCTGCTGCGTCACGAAGCCATCAAAACCACGCTGCCAAAAGCGAAAGAACTGCGCCGCGTAGTTGAGCCTATCCTGACCCTGGGCAAGACCGACACCCTGGCTAACAAGCGTCTGGCATTCTCCCGTCTGCGCGACCGCGAAATCGTAGGCAAACTGTTCTCGGAACTGGGCCCACGCTACGCTGCACGTAACGGCGGCTACCTGCGCATCCTGAAAATGGGTTTCCGCGTTGGCGACAACGCTCCAATGGCTTACGTTGAGCTGCTGGACCGTCCAGAAGTCACCGCTGTAGAAGACGCACCAACCGCTGAGTAATCAGCCGGTCGTCCCGCAGTACTGAAAAGCCAGGCTCAGCCTGGCTTTTTTTTTCGCCTTTCGTTTGACATTTGAATGAGAATCGTTATCATTCATCTTTTGTCTGACTTAGCGAGAGAACTGCCATGCGCGCCTTCTGGACTCTGGTACACCGATACCTTGGCCTGCTGACTGCCGGATTTTTGTTCATCAGCGGCATCACCGGCGCCGTGATTTCGTGGGACCACGAGCTGGACGACCTGCTCAATCCCCACTTGATGGAGGCCCACACGCCGGGTACGCCGCAGCCGACGCTGGCCTTGGTGCGGCAGCTGGAGGCGCGTTATCCGCAGGTGCAGGTGTCGTTTGTGCCGCTCCAGCTGGAGCCGGGCGAAGCGATCGCCTTTGGCGTTACCGCGCGCGTGGATCCGGTCACGCAAAAACGCTACGAACCCGGTTTTAATCAGGTATTCGTCGACCCCGTCAGCGGCACCGAGTTAGGCAAGCGCGAATGGGGCGCGGTCTGGCCGATTACCAAAGAGACTTTTGTTTCCTTCCTGTACCGTCTGCATTACACCTTGCATATTCCCGAAATGTGGGGCATCGACCGCTGGGGTATCTGGCTGATGGGCGGGATAGCGATTATCTGGGTAATTGACAGTTTTGTCGGCTTTTACCTCACCCTGCCATTGCACCGTCAAAACGCCAATAAAACCTGGATGCAGCGCTGGAAACCGGCCTGGAAAGTTCGCTGGAATGGCGGTGGTACTAAACTGAATTTCGATCTGCACCGCGCATTTAGCTTGTGGACGTGGATCTTATTATTTATTCTGGCCTTTACTGCTTTCTCACTGAATTTATACAGCGAAGTGTTTTATCCGGTGATGAGCAAAATTTCGAAAGTCACGCCGACGCCATTCGATACTCGTCCAATAGCCGATATTCATAAACCCTACGTGCCCACCGTCGGTTATGCCCAGGTTATTGCGGCCGCCAGTGCCGAAGCTACGCAGCGCAAATGGGAGGAGCCGGTCGGCAGCGTGTTTTATACCAGTGCCTTCGATGTATATGGCGTGAGTTTCTATAAACCCGGCGACGACCATGGCTCTGGCGGCGTCGGCCCGGCGTATTTATATTACGACGGCGCCGGCAAATTGCTGGGGGAGCGCTTGCCGTGGAAAGGTACGGCGGCGGATATCTTCGTGCAGGCGCAATTCCCGCTGCATTCTGGCCGCATTCTCGGCCTGCCTGGTCGCATCCTGATTTCCTTCATGGGTGTGGTAGTGGCCATGCTGAGCGTGACCGGTGTCATCATCTGGTGGCGCAAGCGCGCGTCCCGCGTGGTGACGGCGGAACGGCGCGCTGGGGAACTGGCGGGAGCCTAGGGCTATACATGCCAGAAATTGGCATGTATAAACCATTTTTGAGTCTGACTTACTTCAAACGACGGTCACCGGCGGCCTTGAATTCGGAACCGGGATTCCAGGTTGGCGTGACGCCTTGGGCGATATCAAGGCCCACCTGGAACAGTAGCTGGATATCCTGCACGCCGCCGCTGAAATCCCAATCCTTGCGGAAAGCGTCAGTCGGCTGGTGATAATCATGGGTGAAATAATTATCGACCACTTCACGCGCGTAATTCTCCGGTTTATCCAGATAGCGGCTGCGGGCTTTGGTATATAAAACCGGCACACCGGCACGGGCGAATTCCAGCTGGTCGGCACGATAGAAACTGCCGAGCTCCGAGCGGCTATCCTTTTCCATTGAACGGCCTTGCGATCTGGCGTATTTCTCCAGCAAACCATCGATACTGGAATGGCCGGAGGTCACGTTTTCAATCTGCGCGGTTTTACCCCAGGCGTTAATACCATCGATATTGATATTGGCGACGGTGTTTTTCAGCGGATAGAGTGGATGCGCTGCATAATATTTCGCGCCCAGCAGGCCTTTTTCTTCCGCCGTGGTGGCGATAAACAGAATCGAGCGTTTTGGTGCTTTTGGCAGGGCTTTATAAGCTTTGGCCAATTCCAGCAGCGCGGCGACGCCAGAGGCATTATCCAGTGCGCCGTAATAAATCTTCTTGCTGTCCGAATCAACACCAAGGTGATCCCAGTGGGCGCTATAAATGACGTATTCATTTTTCAGCTTGGGATCGCTGCCTTCGATTTTAGCCACCACGTTTTTAGAATCGACGTTGCGCGAGATATTCTCGATTTTAAAATCAGCCGTGCCTTTCAGGCTGACCGGGCGGAAGTCCCTGGTTAAAGCCTGTTTTTTCAGCGTGTCGAAATCGTAGCCGGCGGCCGCCATCATGGCTTTGGCTTTATCGAGTTGAATCCAGCCCGGCACTGGCGGCGCGTCCGGGTCGTCGCCGTTGCGCGTCAGGCTGAAGTTCTCGGCCACGCCGCCGCTGCGCACCACTTCCCATGGATAGGCGGCCGGTTTCGTTTCATGAATGATGATGGCGGCGGCCGCGCCCAGTTTGGCGGCGATTTCGTATTTGTAAGTCCAGCGGCCGTAATACGTCATGGCCTTGCCCTTGAACATGGCCGGGTCCAGTTCGGCCGGATTGTTCGGATCGGGGATGGGCGGATCGTTGATCAGCATCAGGATGGTTTTGCCGCGCACGTCGACGCCCTTGTAATCGTCCCAGCCATATTCCGGCGCCTGCACGCCGTAGCCAACAAACACGATTTCCGAATGGTTGACGTTGACCGTGTCCGGCTGGCTGGTCGAATGGGCAACATAGTCGGTCGGGAAATTCAGCGCCACGGTCTGGCCGCCGATGGTGTAGCTGAAGCTCGGTGTCGGCTTCTGGCCGCGCATGGGCACGGCTTGCACCCACGAGCCGTCCGGATTGCCCGGCTTCAGGCCCAGCTTTTTGAACTCCTGCTGGAGGTAGGCCACGGTTTTGGCTTCGCCAGCGGTGCCCGGGGCGCGGCCCTCAAACTCGTCGGACGCCAGGGTTTTGATGTGTTCCAGCAGGTCCTTGGACGATACGGCGTTCAGGGCCTTGGCCGGCGCCTGCGCCAGCGCGGGCAGGGCGGTCAGCGCGAGGGCGGACAGCAGGAGAGGGCGGAAAGAGGGCATGGGCTTGCTCCACGGGTTGAAAGGGCCGAGTTTCGCATAAATCAAGCTTTTAAGGCCTTGCTCAGGCGGGAAAAACGCGCTCGGTGTACTATGCTGTTGCTCCAATGATCAGCTCTCCGAGAGAACAACTTCATGTCCCGATTCGCCCGTTTTGTCGCGCCGCTGCTGGCGCTGATTGCGCTCCTGTGCCAACCCGTTCGCGCGGAGGATTTTCTTGATCCGTCCGAAGCGTTCAAGTTCTCGGCGCGTATGGTGGATGGGCATACCGTGGCGGTGACGTTCCAGATCGCCGATGGCTATTACATGTACCGCGAGCGTTTCAAGTTCAGCGCGCAGGGCGCCAAACTGGGCGCCCCGCAAATCCCGCCGGGCAAGGTGCATTACGATGAGACCTTCGCCAAGGACGTGGAGACGTATCGCAAGAGCGTGACCGTCACCATGCCGGTGGACGTCAACGGCGCGTTCACGCTGCTGGCGACCGGGCAGGGCTGCTCGGACAAGGGACTGTGCTACGCGCCGCAGGATTACAAAGCCTCGCTGACCGGCAGCGGCTCCGTACCGCTGCCAGCCGCCGCGGGCGCAACGCCCGCGCCAGCAGCTGCGGCCGCGGCGGCCGCTGCG
>NZ_WNKY01000064.1 GCF_009720825.1 Duganella radicis
CCCGGCCGGTCGTTTTTTCAGCTAGAGTTAAGACACATCGGCGCTGTGCTCGATGACACAGAGCTTGATACCTGGCAGAAGCTGGACCGACTATCGCGCTTTTTGGCTCTACCGGACTTTAAGCTTCCAGATGAACTGCTTCAGGCCATCATCAGAGGGCTGAATCTCCAGACGTTCGCTAGGATCAATACCTCCGGACAGAAAACGGTCGAAGAATATAACTTGGAGCGGCTGGTGAGTCTAGGGTCACGCTTTGCGCCTGCGCAACTAGCGGACATGACGCGTCGATGGCTAAGCGCACTGACCGACAGAAGAGAGGGCGAGAAGTACTGGGCAGCACTTGCCGCATCCGAGCTTCTCTTGGTCGCAGACGAGAAATGCGCTGCCAAGTTTGCGCGGTTCCGAACCGCCAGTTCGGCTAGCGAGCGTAATCAATTGGCGAACACATGGAGCTTGGAGCTGGAACTGTTGCACAAGGGCCTGGGCGAGCAGTTACAATTGCTGCTAGAGGCCGACGAATATCACTTCCTCAATGGCCTTGTCGGCATGGTGAGGCCCGCTGACGCAACCCAGCTGGGTTCGTTTCTTCAAGAAACCGGGCCGGAGGCTCGTGACAAGGCAGCCTACATTGTCATGCAAGTTATGGCGCATCAAGGCACGAAGAGCGCTGACGAACTTGCGCAGAATCTATTGCCCTATCTTAGGAGTGAGACGCGGGAGGTGCGGGGTATCGCTTTCGTCGCTCTTGGTCTATGTGCACCCCAAGTTACTGGGCGAGAACTGCTTGCAATTAACTGGAAGGCGGATGCAGCTGATCCTTGGCCAGCGCACTACGGCAGCCAGGCGTTGGCTGCGGCCAGCAAGCATCTCGACCTCGTTGACGTACTACCCCTTATCGCGCCATGGCTGTGGCTGGAGGCAGCTGTGAGCCGGGGTTCTGTTCAAGCCGAACTCGAATTCGTGACCCATCGGCTGCTTGCCGTAATGGGCTCTCCCTTACAATCAGATGTGGAGCTGGAGGGAATACTATCAGTCCGCATGCCTAACCACCCGTCGGAAATGGCTCGTGTCTTGGTCAGAGAGCCCGACAAATTAACGGGAGACTTGGTGGCTGCACTCAAGCGAGCGGCGAGAGATCCTGATGAGGTGAGCAAACGCATGCAGCAGCTTGCGCAGGACGCGGCGGCGACCATCGAAAGGATGCGTCGCCAGGGGCACAGCTTATACCTGCACACTTTCGAGTTCAAGGTAGTGGAGGCTGCCTACAAAGCTGCGCCGACTGCTTGGCAGCTGCTCCTACAGGGTGCAGATGCTCAATCGAAGGAGTTTCAGCGACGGGTTCAGCTTGCGGAGGGGTTGTATTTGTGCCTTTGCGATGTACTGCTTAGACACGATCCGAAGGAAGGGCTGCGACTCTGGCGTGCCCTATTCCAAAGTTTGAGGGTCCGCTTCAACGGAGCAGCCAATATTCACGAGCTGATCCACATAGCCTTTCGGGCGCCTGATTCCAACGAGGTTCTAGCTGCACGTGCCGACCTAGCGACGATTCAACACTGCAATACTGACCAAGACATTTTGGAGCTGGTCATTGCGGCGCGGATGCACAGCCGTCATTCATGGCTCGATGCGTTGGTTGCGGAGGATGAAGCTTCAGATGTGCTATGGAGACAAAAGCGGGCTATCGTCTTAAAGGGCTTCAACGCGTTCCCGACAGTGGATAAGTTGCAGTGGCCGGAAGGCTTGCCTGTGGGCTCGGCAGAAATTCTCGCGCGCAGTATGCTAGAGTGGACCAACAGAGGGGCCCTGGCGAAGTACTGGTGGAGCAGGTTCGTCGGCGCTACCGATTCGGACAGCGCCTACGCGGCATGGCAAGTATTCCTCAGCCTTGCCGACCGACGTGCGTTGGTTTGGCGCCAAGCATGCTCCCTGAAGACAACCGAGTTGGATCGAGTGCGCGAGATGCATCTGAGGTCCAACGAGGATTTGTACCTCAGGACCTTGAGAAAGCCCGAAGAAGGCACGGCGAAGTTGGGCGAGAAATTCCTGGGGCTAGACAAACCCACAAAATGGCTGATGTTGGACGGTGCGCTATCGAGGTGAAGTAATTTGCAGAACGCCTCCGCGTTAAAAACGGAATCATGCGCAATAGGGTGAGTGCGCTACTTGAGTGAACATGCCATTGCTGTGCTAGTCACATAATACTTTGCCTCAATCCATACGAGATAGCCGCTCCGCCATTGGACAGTTCTTTGAGCCGTGCAAGAAAAAATAATCAACTCCATTCAGTGCTGCTTGAGACGATTGCGGGTTGCCTCTAGCGGTGTCGCTGGGAGGCCTGATTCATCTAGAAGATCACTACTGGAGGCGTAACGATCAAACAGATGGCGAATGAGATTGGCCCGCTTTAGGTCATCATTTTTTTTGCAGATCGTGCGGCAGGCCAACACAAAATTTTCCATAGCCATCCCGAAGGGGTAAGCAAAGCGTTCTCGATTTGAATAGAACTCAAAATTTTTCATCATGAACGTTTGTAGATCCTTCCCCGACAAGGCTCGAATCTCGTTCTCAAACTGTTCAGGTGTCGAAAGTTTCATCGTCTTCTCATCGCGATCTTCAGGATTTCCCTTTTGCTCAACTCGTTTGCACACGTCGAGCAAAGACAAGGCGGGATAGATACGAGCCTTGTCCGCTTCAAACTCTTCTGCGATCTTTGGATGAAGTCCCCGATTAAGAATGTAATCACCTTCGAATCTAGAGGTCTCATGTTCTCTATAATTTTCGAGCCACCGTTCAATCATCCGTTCTGCTACAGGCTTACCTTCCGGCAACTGGGAGACAGTGGCATGCACTGAGGTTAGATAGTATGGATCCATGGTGTGCATTTCTGGAATCAGTGCTTCTGCTTGAAGCAAAAGCTCATGATCCGATATTTCAGGGTTCCAAGTTATCTTATAGATGAAATCTTCGACTCGCTGCCGTGTAGAGTCTGCCATCGCCTCCGCCACATACCGGTCAATAACAAACTTCAACTTGCCCTCTTCGATCAGACCTGTTTCAAAAAAAGAGTTGGCCACGGCTTCGAATTCATCGCAGTTAGGAATGTTAAGACGCCCCATCAACAAGGCCCATTGGTCTTCGAGTCGATCTCGCTGCGTGCGGTCAGCACCCATCTTACCTTTGAACTCTTTCGCCTGCTGATGGGAGTCTATGTTAAACGACAAAACAAACTTGGCATCAGGCCCATCCGGTATACCTCTGTAATGAATGGCTCCAAGCAGAACCGTTGAAGGAATAACTCTCGCCAGAGTTGCATCGTTAAGCACACCCCGATTAGCAAGAAGCCGATTCACAGCACGAATAATTTTTTGGATGATACGAATGTTCGTGATGGAGCACTTCTTGACCGCATCACTGACTGAGGGAGCATAGACACAAGGATGAGCCTCCAATGCGATGAGAAAGGCCTCTTCGGGCGAGGTATTGAGAACGACCTCATAATCGATGATCTTCTCTCGGAGCGTGTCCCACATCGTCTTATCAGCAAGCTGATCTGAGTTCAGTATCAACAGGAAGCGGGCCTTGTGCTTTTGAGTATACTCATCGATGAACCCCATCACTTCACTGATATCAAGCTTGTCGTGTTTTCGCTCGATATCGTCCAGCACGATAAACCGCTCGTTGAGAATTTTTGGCACCGCAAGAAGTGCAAGCTCATCGATAACGTCACTAGCATTTGCTTTCAAGGCTCTGAGAGGCTTCCCCCAACGCTGCCAGCTATCGTTAATCCATTGCATAATCTTCCCACTGCCATTAGGGTCAGCCAAAGCACCTTGCACGAGCTTGACTTTTAGTTGGCTGATATCCCTGATGCCGAAAAGCGAGATATACAGTGCATCCTTCACTGAATCCAACCCAGCATCTTCCTGCACTGATTTCCACAGATAGCTTTTCCCAGTGCCCCATTTACCCGACAGAGCTATCACTCGATTGCCTTCATCAGCGATCAGCTCTTTGAGATTCTCTTTAGTCTTATCTATCGACATCTTTGATCTTCTATCTATTGATTTACGGCCACGGATAAGTCACCGTAAGCTGCGTTCTTCCCTAATTTTTTCGTTCTCGATATCTTTGCTCAGCTTTTGCACGTAGTCTTCTAGCCAGTCGCCCACGGCAGAGATACCAACTTGAGCCATCCATCTTTGTGCATTAGAACGACGCTGAGCTAAATGAAGGCTCCTCGGCCCGCTGTAGCTTCCACTTCCAAAGTGGAACATGACAGCTTCACCGATGCCTTCAATATCAAAGTATCGAGTCAAGAAGTCTCGTGTAAGTTCGCCCCCGTTCTCTACCTCCAAAGTTTTAGGTAGCACGTCTGTAATTTTGTGGGCCCGCTCTACACGGTCTTCATCAATCCACGCGAAGATGTCAGCCGGTTTGAATGCTGTGATTGCAGGAGGAACCGGATCGCCTCTGATCCCCTCATCACCAAGCCACATCCTAAACACATATGATTTGTCGGATAGCAGGGCTTGAGCCACGATAGGCCACGTCTCAGTTGGATGTTCCTTGCAAATATCGAAGGCGATTCTACTGATCTTTCCGCCAGCACTGATAGCTCCAAACGACTTCGTGCCCTGGATCAGTAATCGGAACAGCTCGATCTTGTATTCAGGAGCAAGCTTCAAAAGTCGCTTAGCCACCAAGCTCCAATAATGATCTGACATAACATCAGCGTCATGATCGGCTCCAGCAGCAAGAACGGCTATTGCCACTGGAAGGTCCAGCGGATCATCTCTCTTGCAAAGGGTCCACTCCGCCATCTGCATAGCTGTTCGGTAGCTAACAGCGTTCTTATCAGCGTCCTTATCAAGAAGAGCCTGGATCGCCCGGCGAATACGATCTTGCCCTATCAAGGCGGGAATCGGATCACGACCCAGCAAGCACATCCATGACGAATTGTCAGAACTATTCTCATGAATTTCAAGAAGCTTTTCAAAGACCGCCGGGCTTGCTCCAGAGTCCACTACGGCCAAGATGATCCACCGAGCAGGATTCGCCAGGAGCGTCAATGAGAGAGCCTCCCACCGGGCTGGATCAATCGCAAAGACTCCTCGTAAGTATCCCCATAAGAAAGGATGCTCGCATTTCTCAGAGTGCTCAGTGGCGTAGCTGAGCATCTCCTGGTCAAATCGGTCATCTCCGAAGGAGGCGGCCAAATACTCACCAAACTGGCTTCCCTGGCGCACTACATCATTCGCAAATAGTTCTGGCAAAGCGGCTCGCAGTAGACTCAAGTCTGCCACTGCTTCTTCCGCCAATGACCGAATCCTCTGAGCTCGTCGTTCAATGCCACCATCTACGACTTCCTCAATATCGTCGTCCCATATAGCTGACAGCACATGCCGCAAGAGCCTGCTATGAAAATCAGACCCATCCATGTGAGTTCTAAGCTGGGCTATTTTTTCGAGCACATCTGCTTCCAAAGCCTCGGGGGGATATCTGCCGATGTTCGTCAAGAGCTGATAAATCTGATCGAAATTTTTTCGTTCAGTGGCGAGGTCCTTGAGCGTTTGGATACAAAGCTCGTGTAGCACGTTCGTCTTGAGTAGGTCTCCTGCTCCCTCAATCAGAATTTTATCGACCTTGTTTTTCCAGAGTTCATCAACGGAGGTGCGTGACTTCAGCAGTCCATCAACGACTTTGCTCCAAGGCTCTGTTAATTCAGTCCATAGCTTCGGGTACCAGAAAACAATCTCAGGGCGGGATCCCTGAAACTCCACATCGATGACGCGGCTTCCTCCGCGCACATTTAAGCAGGCTGAAGTAGTATCAAGGCCGATCTCTCGCATAAAGTCTTTTTGATCTGCGAGCATCTCTAACGCCAACGGCACCCGCTCTCCAAATGGTGTCTGCGTTGGGGCACCAAATGGCATAAACAATTTCTTCAATGTGCCACGGCAGTTGTTGGAATAGTTCGAGCTTTCTCCGAAAGAAAGTCTCGCAAGAATTCTTGCAGCAGTTCTGAAATGGGGCTGCCAAACTACGATGTAAGACAGTGCTCGTGCCAAGCTATGCCGCTCTCTCCGAATAGCGGTCAAGTCATCATCGGTCCACTTCAAGATACTTCGCAGGAGAGTGAGCGTCTCGGCGGGTGCTGATTGTGCTAGAACGGAAATGAAGCCAGCCCCGACTTCACTAGCCATCACCGCTTTATCCGCAAAGAGGCCATTGCTGGGGTCAAGCAGGACTTGGACTACACTGAGTGCGTGTGTCACATCCTGTGCATAGACGAAGGAGTGCATGAACCAACGATGCAAAGACTTGGGCATCGTGTTGAGCATATCCAGAACATCAGCACTCGCACCGAAGTTTTGCCACCACTCTCGCCAGAGGTAAATGCGGAGTGCTTTAGGAACGATCCTTAAGGTTCGGTCCCCTTGCAAGATTCTCCGCTGTAAGTAGTAGTGCACGATCTGATCGAACTTTGAACGAGTGATCGTCGGATCAGTTTTCTGGACCAAGGATGAAACAAAGTCAGCCTCTTCCTGAACTGGCTTGCGATAGCCAAACATCTCGAACAATGCGATATGCATTAGCACCGTTTTAGCTCGACCTCCTTCTACATCTGTGCCATACCCAGAGATAAATCGGTCCCATATTTGCACGGTCCCAGGAGAGCGAAGTATGTCCTCAGGATGATCTCTGAGGTTCTCTCCGAGAGCGTGTGCTACTCGTGCAGAGCCCTCGCACCACATAGCCCAATTTGACAGAAGTTGATTTCCTGGGAGGTAGGTGCGAAGTATGCTTTCGACTTGCTCTCTTTCCAGCAGTGGTGCTTGAAGGGTTTGCATGCCGACGCCGCCAGTGGTGCCGGGGCCGTGGTCAATGGTGACAAGTTTGACGCCTGGCCGATCCTTCAATGCGGACCATATTTCTGAGCGTTCGCGATCCTCACATTCGTCAATAACGAGTATCAGGGATCGAGGCTGCCCCTCTCGCATCAGGTCATTTAAGAACTGATCTTGGAAGTCGCTGGCCTGCCTAAAATACATCGTGCTAGCACTCATAGATTCATTGCCTGCCACAGCCTCTAAGACTAGCCGTGTTTTTCCAATCCCAGGTTCGCCAACAATCCGAACGTGCTGGATGCCGGTGTCCTCCAACGTCGCCCGTAACTGCTCGATAAACTGCTTCTGCTCAAAGCCAAGCGATAGGCTTGGCGTCATATCAGAGTTGGCCCTCCAAGAGCCCACGGTCTGGAATCGGATGTGGCTCAGACCATTGATTTCCAAACATAGTGACGGGTGCAGTTCTAGCACGCCAGCTATTTCTCCGGCGCCTAGAACGTGAATGGATACATTTTGGAAACCGCATACGGAGAAATACTCAGCGAGCCAGTCTTTCGCCTGATCCCGCTGCTCGGTTGTCAGATCGTGGCCCGTTGTGACGAGCGAATAAGCGAAACCTTGCTCCAGTCCTCTCCTCGTTTGCGGACCAAGGAATTGAAGCTCAGGCTGTTCCTCTCCAAAAAGCTCTGTGCGAATTTGTGCCTTCTGCCAAGGCTTGAAAGACTCACCTGTTTTAATCTGATAATGGGTTTGACCCGCAATCAGAATGGAGCCGTGTTTGCTGGTTGTGTTGATGCTCGCATCGATACCTCCATCAGCTACAGTAATCGCTTCACTGATGTTGACATCCTGGCGAGGGATGCCCACCCGCCAAGCTTCTGCCCACAAGAGCTTCTTCATGAGGTCGATGCCTTGGCCTGCATCGTAGACGGTCAGCTTAGACCGGGGCACGGAGAAAATGCTCATACTGGAAATCCCTGAATGATGGAAGTGAGTGCTAAATCAAAGACGCTTTCTAGGTTTTGCGAATTCTTCGCCGTGTCGCTCAACGGTTTTTTTTTGCGCACATCATTAGCCAATTTCGTCAATTCCTTATCTCTCCCACATAGGTAATTATTGCTTTGATAACTGACTGTAAACTACCATACCAAACTGAAAAGTATTAGGCTTAGTAGCAATTTTTTCATGATGTCAGTAAGCCGCACGCAAAAACAAGACTAGAGGGAAGAAGAAATGTCTGGAACCGGTCAATTACCTATCTCCAGTGATTCGCAGAGTATTGGGGCGAGAGCGGACAAGTGCTTCGGTGCTCGTTGCCCAGAAAACTGGCTTCCAAAGAACGTGGGGGGCACGGACGACTTTGGCGTCGACTATCAGGTGCAGACGATAGAGAACAATCAAGCGACGGATATGTTTCGCGTGCAATTGAAAGGCACCACCGTGCCCAATTTGAATGCAGAAGGCACGCTATTCTCTGTCACGCTCAAAGCATCTACTGTTCGCTACTTCGCTCGCTTTACTGAACCGATTCTGTTAGTCCTCTGTGACCTCAGTGTTGCCGTCAAGGCCATCGATTGCCCACTGTATTTCGTTTGGATTCATGCGGAGCTGAAGCGAGTCGATACTCGCGGACTACCCGATGAGCAGGTCTCCGTCACGCTGCACGTGCCCAAATCAAATGTATTGAATGACGACACGAATCTATCTCAAGACCTGGAGCAATTTAGAACATTAGCCAAGCTTGGCGGCTCCTTGAATGTCACCCTAGAAAAAAAGAATCCTTCGTTAGATGCCAGCTCTCGACTAGCTCTGTTGGAAAAGCTTCCGCGTGGCCTCGCTGAACGAAGCCCAGCTCTTTTCGAGTCTCTTGCAGAAGAGCCGACATCTACTTGGCCCACAAGGCCAGTAGGCTCCATGCCGTGGTATCTCTTCGAGGTAGACAGATATCTCGTCAGTGCAGACTTGGGGCGAGCTCAAGAGATGCTTGTACAAGCAGGACATCAACTGCAATCAGCCCAGCCCTTAGAAATTGGCGAATACTGGCATCTGACTGGGCGACTGCATTTACTTAATCTTGATCAAGCTGAAGCCTGCCGTGCCTTCAAACGGGCCACTGAAGCCGCTCCCAACAACGCAAGGCATCTTGCCGCGTGGGCTGAGACGGAGATGGCGTTTCGTTACTCTGTTGACGGCCCTAACACTTTTGACGATATCTATCCACTGCTCACTTCTTCTGCACCTGAAATCCTAGCTGTTAAAGCTCGTCTTTTTGCGACCGAAAAAAGAGACAAAGAGGTGGAGGAAGTTCTGAGTTCGTTTGCGGGCTCTGAGCAGCTATCGACTAAAGCCGTCTTTAGAACGATGCGAGGCCGATGGCAAGAGGCTGTCGAAGTCTGCGATCAAGGACTAGCTCTCTCTGACGTCAAGCAGGCAACTCGTCTGCTCTTCATCACTCTCAAGGCCAAGGCTCAGTTTCATTTAGCTGTGGATGATGAAGAGCCGCCAAGCAACCACATACGTCTACCACTAACCGGCCGGCCAAACTCAAATCTCGCTTTACTGGCCACTGCATGGGATGGTATGAAAGCAGCGATGGAAGGGCTTCGTGCTGCTGGCTGGCCTGCAAATACAGAGTTCATTGCCGATGTCATTGCGGCGGCTGCATCCATCTTGCAAAAAGAAGAGGAGGCTCTAGGACAACTCAACGCCGCCGCAGAGAAAAGAACCAGCATGCCAGTGCTTCAAGCTTCAGTGGAGTCACTAGCTGCTCAGACCAAGAAATATGATGTGGCTTTAGCGGCGAACCTTCGCCAGCCAGCCAATGCAACGACACGGTTACGACAAGTATTTTTGCTTCATATGATGAAGCGTGATAATGACTGCATCGCGTTCTTTGAAGCTCACGTAAATAGTTTCGATGCCGATGACCCCATGTATGCGGAGAGCCTTACCGCCGCCATTATCTCCGCAGATCGCGTCATCAGAACGGACCTAGTGAGGAAGTGGATGCCTCTATTTGAAGCAACGCCTGAGCTGATCGTTCATCGCTCAATCTTGACCTATGCCTTGGATATTGCGAAAAAACGGAACAGGCTCGAAGCTCTGAATGATTTGCATAAGAGCTTCAATGAACATCAGCGTCCATTAGGCATAGCGATTCAGCTGTTCTATGACTTCAACTCTCTTCGTGTTGAAGAAGCTGAAAAAGTTGTAGAGCTGGCTCCGCTACTGATTGAGCAACGACTTCTCCCTTTAGATGCGATTCTCCAGTTAAGCCAAGCATACGCCACGTTGAACAAGTGGGATGAGCTACTTCTTTTGATTTCAAGAGAGCGGAGCCGGTTCCCAGATAATCAAACATTGGTGGCCATTGAGTCACTTGCTCTTGATCGCTTAGGCCGAACCGCAGAGGCTAGAAGTTTGCTCTCGCCGCTAGTGGCTAATGGAGCGAATGATGAGTTCATTCTTGGAGCTTACATCGACATCATGATTCGCTGCGGATTTATCGAGGAGGCGATTCGCGCCACCGAGATTATGGTAGCGGCAGAAAAAGATAAGGACAAGAAAAGAGATCATTTGCGAGTGCTGCACAATCTGGTGAGGGCCAATGACCCTTCTGATTTGCGAGCTCATGATATCGCTTGGCGAATGGGAGCTCTGACCGATCCGACTGATGAGACCAATGAAGGCATATTCCTAATGTCCATCGCTCTTTCGCCAATAACGGGCGATCCCGATCCAGTCGAACTGGAGGAGTATCAACGGCGACTGACGGAGTACGGCGAGAGGTTCCCTCACTCCTCCGTAATGAAGGTCGGGACATTCCCAGAGAACCCTACTCCAGACCAACTGTTGGAAACCATCATGAATGTCTTGGGAGATACTCCCGAAACTTTGGCATTGAAGCAGCAACGGAGGGAGGAACTTAGACAACAAGGGATGAAAGCTCCATTCCTATGGCGCCCTCACAACTTCTTCAGTGACATCCGCGATGTTCTTCAATTGTGGGAGATATCCAAACAAGCTAAAGGGAGTGATCCGCAATTTCTGCTGCAGATGGTCTTCGATCAGTGGGGTGCCTATCCGTGGGAGCAGATGAAGGACCGTGTTCCTCTGATGGATATGACCTCGCTCTTTGTAGCTCACGACCTTGAAATTCTGGATCTGATCTTTAAGCTCTTCTCCAAGGTTGCAATTCCACAGCGAACCATGTTTCATCTTGGTCGCCTGTCTGATCCTATTGCTGGGTCAAATCAGATTGAGAAAAGTCGAGCAATCCAGCAGGTGCTTCAAAATAACTTTGACCAGATCCTTCAACCAAGAGCAATCCTCCCTGACTCAGAGGATAGAGATATCGATTTTTTGCGGATCACCAATGAAGTGAAGAGCTTTGTATCTCAGGCTCCATATCTTCTCTATTGCGATGACGCGATCATGCGAGTCTATTGCAAGGGATATAAGCAGGATTTACCTAGCATTTGCACCCTCGACGTCCTGGCAGCGATGGAAAAAAATGGATTGCTGACCGCGAAAGAAGTATCTCGTAGGATCGGCATGTTATGCAGTTGGGGCGTGAGGATAAGCATTGAGCCAGGATGGCAGATTGCGAGCCTACCGGACTCGATACTGACTATCAAGAGCGTTGCCGAGGGTGCTAAAGCGATACGAGAGGATGAATCGAGTTCTGCTATTTTCGATGGCTTGTGGAATGGAACGGGGCCAGGTTTTGCAGGCGTCATGCACCACGCAAGCCATCTAATAATCACGATGCTCTACCAGCACAAGATGACTGCAATGGCAGTTGCTTCGCTTATGGTGATATGGCATGAGAAAGCGATTGTTAAACAGGATGTCCCGCCTGACCCTTCAATGATTCCAGCACTGCTGTTTCAAACGGTCGCAACGCTTGCGATGTATACCTTCCCGAACCGAAATAAGAGCGGGCAGTTATGGCACATTTATTTCCTTCTACTGGAACATCTCGAAGGTAAAAAGTTGAGCGAAGATCGTATCGCTACAGCCGTAGAGCATATTGCAGCGGCAGCTGCCAATCACGATCTTTATGTGAAGAAAGCCTTCTATCCATCGCTGAAGTCGTTCCTCTCCTTCAGCTTGATCGACAGCCGAAAAACAAAGCAGGTCTTCACGATGTATTACAAAGTTTGGCGATCTTTTTTGATGAGTGATCTACAAGTGAGCACACCGTTGTTCACTGCTATTCCCACAGTGACAAGACAGAAAAGTCAGTGGCAGAACTGGATGGGAGATCACATCATGGCATTACCTCAGCAACTCAAGTCGCATGATGGGGAGCCGTTCTGGAGGCTGCCAATCTCTGAAGAAAAACCTCTAAGTAAACACGCCTACAGCCATCACTGGCAGCGAGCAGCAGTTAAAACGATACCTGTAGTATGGTTCCGCAGACCTTTAGACATAGAGGCTCAGCCGTCTTCAAAGACTGAGTAGTTGGAAATGATTCTTTCAGGCCGTGCCACTTCGCTCGAAGCGGCACGGAACAGACTCGTTGGTGGGTGCGCGAAGATTGGCATAGGCTCTGTCGCCATCTCAGTTACTTGCTGTATCTCTGGCCGCCGAGTTTGCCCAGGTAAAGATCGCTCGCCGTGTTTCGTCACGGCGCGGTTAATGGAAGGGTAGCTGAATTTCACCTTTCATCTTTAACACGATCAAGAAAAAACATAATTCACCACTCAATTTGTCGAGCAGGATTGACTTGAACGTGAGCAAGATTTAGTTGAGAATTAATGGATGAGGCGGGTCAGATTTCACTGCAATCCAACGTTCTTGATATGTGAAGGGCTTATTTGATGGATTTTCATGGAATACCGGTGCAAAGCATTTGGACTGCCGTAAAGTGGGTGCCAGGATTCGCTCTAAGGTACTTCTTTCCTCGCGAAAGGCTCGCGGCACTCCAGTACGTAGACCTAATGCCACGTAATGAAGCAGCGAGGGTGGACCTTGGAGAAGCGGCGTCGTTCCAGCTGTGGCTTCAAATCATCAACTTATCGCCATTCGCGGTGGAGCTCGATCGAGCGGAGTTCGAATTCTCATATGCCGGTGCTTCGATGAAGGCAAGTGTCCTGCGGAAGCAGAAATTCGCTCCCGGAGAGATCGCGATACTCCAGATATCGAACCCGATCTCCGACGGATTCGCAAACCAGATCTTACGGAATCGGAAAGTCAGCGCCCTCGACCTGGACGGCGCACTGTCCGGACATATCGAGTTCAACTGCAAACTGCATCCCTTTCCTCGACAAGTCCAGCATCTGGCAGGAATCAGACCACGCGTCGTAAATGAGAATTACCGGTCGTTGGCTTGACACCCGTCCGAGCAAGCTCTTACCACGATATGGTGGGGTGTCTGCTGTGACTTCAACGACGGCCAACACATCACCGCTTTGCAGCAGCTGAATTACTAAGGGAACTACCGAACAGCCTTAGTCCGTGCGCCCTACCAGTATCGTTCCGAGTACCGAAGTCGAGTCAAAAGGTATTGTTCAAGTTTATATTTTTTCGGCAACATCCCACCATTTGTGGTGAGATGATCTATTCAAGTTAATGCGGAACACAATTTTTTGTCTATAACTTGCAAGTGTTTGATTTTAAATGGCGTCTGTTCAAGTTAATATTCCAGCATGCCAATTGCCGTCGCGCGACGCATACGCGGATATTTGCGACGCATAATCAGATATCCAACGACACATAGTTGATTAGACCGGGGGCATACGGGAATTTGGTATGCATCCGAACATGCCCCCTTCGACAAGCAAATGCCTATGCTAGTCGATATCAGCCCGATCAACAGCGGCCGTTATCCTTCCAAGCTCCCCCGCCGTAAGGACCGCCACCCAACCTCAATTTCCTCCGCGCTACAGGCATTTGTGTAGCTTGGCTTCGCCTAGGCAAGAAATTTCTTTACATACAGTCTATTTCTTCATATGATCTGGTTTTCCAGATCATCTTGTTTTCCAGATGATCTGGCTTTCAAGAGCATAGTGTCAAATCGAAGGCAACCAAAGAACCATCATGGATAGCGAAAAAAAGCATTCCCGGCTGTACCAACTGGAGCTCTTGCTGCGATGGGAGGGGCGGTTGAACAACTCGCGCCTTCGTGAAGTTTTCGGATTAAGCACTGCACGAGCGAGCGAATTAATCCTAGAGTTTAGAAAGGCACACCCAACCTGGCTTGTGCTTGACTCCAAGACAAAGAATTTCTACCCAGCGCCGGACTTCCTTCGCTCCCTGCACAAAGTTCAGTCTAACCGTCGTAGCAACGCTGTGGAGCTTGCCCATTACCTTGTGCTCGCTGGGATGCCTTACGCCACCCCAATTGGAGCTGAACAATCGCTGGTCTGGGCGGCATACCCTGATGTTTCCGCACCGGGGCCTTTAATCTATTCCACGATGCACACCGCCTCGCGAGAACAGCGCGTGGTCAGCATTTCGTATCGCTCGATGAAGAATCCTCATCCTCACGAGCGCACAATTAGCCCCCACAGCCTCATTCGCGCAGGTCGTCGTTGGCATGTACGCGCTTATTGCGACGAAGTAGCGGGCTTTCGTGACTTCGCTCTTGGACGCATTGTGAGTGCGACGATCCTCAAGGATCGATCTGCTGACTTTACAGCCGAATCCGATACGGCATGGATGACACCAGTGAAAATATCTTTGGTGGCCCATCCCGATCTGTCTGCGGAACAAGCGGAGGTCATCCGATTTGAATACATGAACGGTACCGCTGCTCTTGTGGAGACCTGCCGCGCAGCTCTGGTCCAATACTTTGTTCAGGATGTCCGCGCCGCGACCAATGTGAAGACGCAGCGACCGCCAGATTATCAACTTGCCGTCCAAAACGTCTCGGAGATTCAACAATGGCTCTTCCCGAACTAACACTGATCAGAGCGGTGAACCCGACCTTGCCTCCTCTTTTTGCAAGGTTGCCGGATACTCTGTTCAAGCCGCTTGCATCTCTGAACCACGAACGATATTGGTCAATCCTTGCACGGTTACACCGGAATCGTTTTGGACCTGATGCACCTCTGCCACCCAGTGATGGATTCCCTATCCGGGACATCATTTCGGACATCGAGCGCGAGCTCGATGATAGCGATGCTTGGGAGGTGGAGGACGGCTGTGCTCCAGCCGCCAATCTCAATGCGCACGCTAACATGATCTTCAATCGCCTTGTCGATACCGAATGGCTTCGGCGCGGAAGACACGGAGCCGAGAAGGTCGTCACGATGAGTCCAGCCATCAGCCATTTCTTGAACCTGCTGATGCAATTTGCCGAGAGTGGGCCAATCTACGTTTCCGGGAAAATTAATTCGATCTTTGGTCTCATTACGATGGTTGAGAGCGAAGAAGCTAGCGGAGATACCCTTATCGAAGCGGCCCAGCAAGCACGAAATCTCCTCGAGCACATCCGTAACACTAGCACGATCATTCGTGACTTGATGGAGTCACTCAGCAAGGAGCCAACTCCTTCAAAGTATCTCTCAAAATTTTTTAGCGATTACATTGAACGCGTATTCATCGGAGACTATCGAGAATTACGCACCCGTGAGCATCCCCTGTCCAAGCGCCAACAGATTCTGCGCACAGTAGAGGGAATCGATGAATCGCAATCCGAGCGTGCGCGGCTCATCCAATGGTATGAACAGAAGCAGTTTCCCGGCGACATAGCTCGTGCGGAACGTCAGTATGAACGCGACTTGCATCGCCTTCGCGAATTAGCGCGCATCGACGAATATCTCGACCGACTCGACGACGAAATCCGCCGCGCGAATCGCCGCGCTTTAGCATATCTCGACTATTCAGTCCGTACGGTCCGCCCAATCGGTCAACTTATTAATGCTGCGATTGCCAGCATCAACAGCGGGACGCTCCTACTCATGAGTGACCCGTTTGCCGCAGGCGGGATGATCAACGGGATGAATCTCGCTATGCCCCGCAAGCTCACCAAGCGTCTGCCCCCCTCAAAACTAAGGAAGGCTTTGCCCGCGCCGGAAGACATCGCACGAGCCCACCTAATGCAGCGTGCTCGTGATGCGCGTGCGATGACTCCACCAAAGCTAACTGCATTTTTGCTTAGGCAGTTGGATGAAAAATATCAGGTCGGAAGTGCCGAACTGGAGATCAATGCTGTACCCGACGGTAGAGCCTACCAAACCCTTGCGACAGTATCGGTAGCGATGGGAACACAGAGTCCCGCGCTGCAAAAGGATGTGCGATCCATGGTGCCGGGTTTTCACGTCATCCCCCAGTCTGTCAGTGAAGAAGCGCATGCATTCATTAGCGGTAAATCATTTCTTGTCTCCCGCAAAAACATCAATAAGGAAATCGAGTCATGAACAGTTACTGGGACAGTCTTGCCTCGCGGTCACAAGGTCTGCATGTCGCGGCCGAGTTCGAAGTTGCAGCCTATCGATTGATCAACGAGCAAGTCTTGTACTACGCAGACCGCCACAGTCGGACCTCGTATCACATCGTGCAAGCCTATGAGCGCGATATCAGAGCTGCACTCGCGCCACTTGGAGTGAATGTACAAGTCAACCGAGAGCTGAGGTACGCCTATGCCATTCCAATGCACGGCAAAGCTGGTACAGCGAGCACAGCCCAGACACTTTTCGCCCTTGTGCTCAGAAATATCTACGACGAAGCCGCACGCAGTGCCGAGGTCACGGATGATGGGGAAGTTGTCTGCGATCTCGTCGAGCTAGAAGAGAAATATCGCATGATGACAAGCCGCACACTTCCGTCGAAGTCCGAACTTCGCGATCTTTTACGGACGGCACGTCGGTGGGGAATCGCACGCATCTCCGGGGATTCTGATGAAGAAATTCTTGATGTTGATCTTCATGGTCAGGACTACGCCGTCATGATCCGCCCCGCAATCACTGTCGTCTTGGGCGAAGCCGCGCTCTCCCGCCTTGCAGGCTGGGCCGCTCCCATCGAATCAGACGATGATGAAAATGAAGAAGATGAAGGAAGCGTAAGAGAAGTTCGGGCCATTGACCTTGCCCCGAATGATGGTGGCGAGAAGGTGCCGGAAAACGAGGACAATCACACTGACAGGGACACAAATTGAAATATCTCGAAAGCATCAAAGTAGTCCAGTTCTTTCTGTATGAAAAGCAGGAGTTCTCGATCAAGAAGATCACGGGCGTCTTCGGGCCGAATGGCAGCGGGAAGAGTTCAATGCTTGACGCGTCTCAGATCGCGCTCTTCGGCGGAAATTCCAATCTGCTGGCCCTGAATGCGCAGGCCGACGACAACACTACCACCCGTAACATTCGTTCATACTGCTTAGGCCAATATGGTCCGAACTCTGAAGACCGCGTTCGTGACCAAGCAACTACCTATATCACTCTCCTATTTCGAGATTCGGAGACAAACACGCCAATCACGGTAGGGGTTTGCATCTATGCGTCCATCGAAAAAGACAGCCATGAAGTTCTTGGCCGCTATGTGTTGCACGGGTACGAGCTTTCGATGGGCGATCATTTGGAGACAATTGACGGCGAAGAACAGCCACGCGATTGGCGCAGCTTCCGCCAACAACTCTTGCAGCGTTCTGGCCTCGATGCGGATAGCATTCTATTCACCGACAGCGAGCGTTTCATTCGCGCCCACCTCTTAGCACTACGCGGCTCTGGCGGAGCACCGGTTACAGAAGCATTCACCCGTGCATTCCGTTTTGGCTTGCGTATGAAATTCGACAAGACCGTCGATAACATTGTACGTGACGACGTGCTGGAGAAACGCCAGACAAACATCAAGAAGTTTAAGGACGTTACCGATTCCTTCAAGCGGCTCGCTGAAATGGTCGCGCATGTAGAGACCAAGATTAATGATGGTGACGTCATTCTGAAAGATTTTTCCAAGGCTGCAACCGAATCAGGACGCGCGGTCACTTGGGATGCACTGGCTCTCTCGTGCACACGCGATGCGGAATTGGAGAAGCTCGACGCGGCGACAATGCGCCGCGCAATGGCGGAGTCTAAGCGCGACGATTCAAAGAAGGATCTTGATGATGGCCTAGCTGCCCTTGAAGGAACGCGTGCAGACATCATTCGTCTGCGCAGCCTCCGTGATGGTCACGCGGCCCATCAGGACAGCGGCGCATTGCAAACCGCAATCGATGATGCAAGTGGGCGTGCTGCAAAGGCAGAGCGAGAGCTTACAGCGTTCTTTACCGTCGTTCGCCAGCATCTCGCTGCGGCCGCCGCTAGCGAGCACCTTGAAGAAGCAGCTCAGAGTCTGCGATTGTGCTCATCTGAGCTGCCAGAGAATGGCAAAGCTGCTGCGGCCATGCCAGCGGATGTCTTACGCACTGCATTGAAACCGATGACACGGCTTGTAGCGTCTGCCGTTGATACACTGTTTAGACTGCCGGGCGCAATCAATCACGAAATTGAGGGCTTGCGACAACAGCTCAGCGAAGCCGAAGACGACTTGCAACGCATTAAAGAAGGTCGTCCGCCTCTGAGCGAGAACGTCAAGAAACTCCTGTCTGCCTTGCAGCGCGAAAAGCTTAATCCAGTTCCAGTTTGCGATCTTGTTCGCATCACTGACGGAGCCTGGCAAGGTGTGATCGAAGGCTATCTTGGCCCCCATCGTGAGGCCCTGCTGGTGCCTACAGGTGAGGAAGACAAAAGCTTCGCATGTTACAGATCGGTCCCATTGTATGGAGTCAAAATGGGCATGGAGTCGCGTCAGAATCTGAACTGGCGACCAAAACCCGGATCGGTCGCGGAATTGATCGATGGTGACTCGCCTGCGGCCGTGGCATACGTGCGATCAAAGTTTGGCGACCTGATGCGCGCACATACAAACGCGGAGGCCCTCGCCGGAGCGCGTACATTGATGAGCGACGGGATGTACGTCAATGGCGGCGACATCGACCGCATTCTCCCGGTCGAATCCGGTCGATGCCGCATTGGTAGGGCTGCTACAGAACAACGTGAAACGCTGGTCCAACAGATTGCAAGCCTCAAGGCCAGACTCGCGACGCTGGAAAAGCAGGAAGCGAGCATTCGTCAACTGGCGAATAATCTCATGTGGCTGAATGCATCAGACACCATCGACCGCGCCGTCGAAATGGCCAAACAAATCAACGGTGCGCTCGAAGAAAAAGCTTCGCTTGCCACACGCCTCGAAGCTACAGCGGATGCAGAGTATGTGCGGCTGAACATGGAGTTAAACGCGGCAACAGATCGGGAAAAAGCGCTTCAAGCAGCTCTGACCGGCCTGTATCAGGCCCTGTCCGATGCCAACTCGGCGGCAGCGACGGCCGCACAGGCTGAACGCATACGTGAAGAGAGCTGCCAACAAGCGAGTGCACATGCCGAAGAGGCAAGGAATAATCCGGAATTCGACGCTGACGCCGCATCTCAGAATTGGGATCACTGCCTCGATCAATTCGGATCGCGATACGATGAAATGCGGAACTACTGTGGCGAGCAGGCTCGCACCGCGCGTAGTAGGCTGGAAACCGCAAGATCGCGGGGAGCCAACAATTTTGGACAATTCATCAGCAAGTATCACGAACACGTCAGTCGCGATGTATTAGGTGACTGGCAGCAGTCTCGGGCATGGCTTGACAACTTTATCTCTCGCTTACGTGACATCGAGCTGGTTGATTACAAAAAGGAAATGGACCACGCCTATCAAACCTCGCAAGAAACTTTCAAGACAGACGTGGCAGTTCTCCTAAATGCGAACTTTGACTGGTTGGATCGCACGATTACACGGTTGAACAATGCCTTGAAATCATGCCCAGTCTTCACAAACGGCGAGCGCTATCAATTTGTTGCAAATCCGCGCCCCCAGTTAGCCCGCCTTCTCAAATTCATTAAGGATGTCGCTGCTTACGGAGCTGATGGAAGCGTTTTCGGTACGGCGGGTGAGATGCCAGAGCAGTTTCGCGATCTCTTGGACGACAAAATCGCCACTGGTGCTGCCGGTATGCGTAGCCCGCTAGATGACTACCGCGAATTTTTCGAATTCGATATCGAAATCCTTCGAGAAGACGCGATTACGGGCACCACCAAGCGCGTCGGCTTTCTTAGCAAGCGGCTTGGTCCCGGCTCCGGGGGCGAACACCGTGCGCCACTGTACGTTATTGCAGGAGCGGCGCTCGCTTCAGCGTATCGTCTCGACGATACTCATCGCGACGGGCTCGGACTAATCCTTCTTGATGAGGCATTTAACAAGATGGATATGACCAACATTACTGCTACTATGCGCTACTTGGAAGAGATTGGGTTACAGGTGCTTATGGTAAGCCCCGGAGAAAATCTCGGTATTCTGACGGCCTTCCTGCATCGCTACTACGACATCATGCGTGACGCTAAGACCAACGTGATCTATCTGGAGGGGCATGATGTCACTGCGGAAGCCCGCGAACTCTTCCGTAGCGATTTGCCGGAATTCCATCCGGAACTCATTGAGGAGGAACTTCGTAATTTCGCCCCGACACTTGCGCCTCATGAGTCTCGATCTTCAAGTACACCGCAATTGCGCGATGGCACCAATCCTTAAACCGGGAGCCAAATGCGATGGAAACTTTTGCTCGAAAGCTTCTGAACAAGCTTCTCTCGGATGGCGAAAAATCGGCTGCTGGCGTGCGTTCGCGCCAGCCAATTCTGACCGCACTTGATCTGTCAGAGTACCGCAAGACAGAATCGCTAAAGGACAAGGATGGATTCGAAGCCGTCATGCGTGCGGCGCGAGCCCATGGCGCTATCAAGGTCATCTGGGACCATGGAAAAGAAAATGAAGGCTCCCCGGATGATTTTATTGAGCGAGTCAAACTTGACGACTTGGGACTATTGGCTGATTTCATGGGCCAACGTCCTCGGGCAGCCGTTCTATCCGAGGCAGTGTCTGCACTTACGCCACATTATGCAAACTACCCTGTCTTGGTCGAACTCTGTGAACGATGGTCCTCACTTCGTACAGTTCGTAGGTGCGGCCCCGAGGATGTGAAAGTATGGCTGGATGCAATTCGCGTTCTCTGCTTTGCGCGTGAATTGCGCGAAAGCGATGCCATTGCTCTTCCCATTCGGGAAGCGAGTTACCGCATTTTTAGAGATACAAAGCTTCTGGAAAAATTAGCTCCAGCGGTCGATGTGCTTCTCGCCAATGACCTTGATGCGGTGCCACGGGCGGGCGACGAAGTTTGGAAGGAAATCGGCCTGTTTCGCGAAGAACAACCCATACGGCTTTCTGGAAAGATCACCGTCGTCCGCGAACGCGTGACGGCAGTGTTGGACGCACCTTATGGAGCCTTCGCAGCTCCGTCGCTCTTGAGGATTGCCGACGTTCCTGACTATGTTACAACTATCGAAAATCTGACGACGTTTCACAGTGAAGCACGTAGGTTATGTAATGAGAAATGTCTTTTGATCTACACAGGCGGCACTCCAAGTCCGGCATGGCGAGCCATGTATAAACGCCTACTTACCTCAATCCCTGAAACAGTTCCAGTTCGTCATTGGGGCGACGTGGATGAAGGAGGGTTCCGAATCGCAGCTCTTATCGCTGAGGACGCTAAGCTTGCCGGAAAGACTCTGCGGCCATGGCGCATGCATCCCGACGATATTCCAGAAGACCTACGCCGTGCTGCATCGGACAGCACAGTTGCGCGCATGTGCAGATACGCGCTGGCCGCAGGATGGCCCGAAATAAGCACTGCCGTCGAAGATGCCAAAATGACTGTGGAACAAGAAGGCTTAAGTTGACGATGCCTGCTGCATGAACGCATGCACAATCAACAAACCAACGTGTTTGGACTGAGGAAAATTATGAAACGGAAAACACAACCAGTAATGTGGTATGACATATCGGTCTCGGTGGGCGGCCAAGAGGTCTCCGGTTCCTATAGTGTTGATTCGACGGACTGGATGACGGTTCGAATGAATGGCGGCGGCTCAAAATCGGCAAGAGGTGGTCCGGGCGCTGAAGGAGTAGCGCGCCTTATTTTGTGCGAGTTGTTCGCCGAAAGCAAACGCCAACACTAAGCGACGGCTTCTGGCTCTTTTGCTGGAGGAGGCGAGGAAATTGCCGCACATAGGTGGGCGTTTTCGGTCATCCTGAATTGACTTCAACATGCCCGCGCTGGAGCGCGAGGCATTCCCATCGCCCTTCCCATTACTTCAAAAGGTGACGCTGCGGAACGACAATAAATCAAGCCCGCTGTCGCCGTAGCGATTCAACCTTTCGACTCCCTTCTGATGCTATTTCTCGCACGATGCCAGATATCAGAGATCATTTTTTTGGCATATTGCTAGAAAACTGAAACGACAAAAAACTCATCAAATCAATGACTTGCGGATAATTCGCGCTTGCTGTAGTGTCCGTTGCAAGTCTTGGTAAACGTGGGGCGAACTATGTATCGTACGGCAGCGGAAGTAATCAAGGAGTTCGGCCTGCGCGGCATTTCTGCGGCTGAGTGGGCCCGACGCAATGGGTTCAGTCCAACGATGGTTTATCAAGTGCTGCGCTCACCCAACATCCCGAATCGCGGTCAAAGCCACAGAATTGCTGTCGCTTTGGGGATGAAAGAAGGGCATGCAGACCACGACTTCGACCTGAAGATCACTCAAATGACTGAGTAGGAGGAATAGCACAAGAAACAACTGCTCAAAAGCCACAAACGCAAACGGACCCTCTCGGGTCCGCCTGCGGCTGTAGTATCAGAAGACACCTACAACGGGTCGCACCAGTAGTGTCTTCCGAATACAGCCCAGAGTCAAGTCACGTCTTCACATTTTGAAGATGCCCTCGCTCCACGACACCTTTCCACGGTGCACGGACGGGGAAAACCTATCTGTTCGGGAGACACGAATGCAGTCAGATCATCAATTTGCTGGCCAAGTGCCACGCATAACGTCCACGCTCGGGAAAAGTCATGCGGCCTCGCCGCGCGCTTCCTCAACGTCGCCAATTTCATCACCACAAATTCTTGAGCAAGTAGTTGTCGCATTTCAGAAACGGCCAGACGTTGCAAACGTTCTGCATGGGCAACGGCGAATACGTCAAGGCGGAAAAGGACGACGGACAGCGCTTTTCTCAAGCATCAAAAGCGGCGGAGCAGTTCCCGTCGAAAGTAGACTTGAGCTGGCCCACGCCGTCACACTTGAACGCACATCTCACGTCACCCGCTTTCGCACGCAAGCGCTCTGCATACCGCTCACCGGTCGGCATGTAGCCTACCCTGATTTTCTGGTCGAAGTCGCGAGTGGCATGTTTGAGGTTCACGAGATCAAGCCCTCGATTGCTCATCTTTCGTCCGATGATGCGCAACGATTTGCCCACATCGAGCGCATATTGAACCGCGTCGGAATCGAATTCCGTCTAATAGACGCGACGAGTTTGGCAAGCGGCCGGGCACTTGAGGAAGCGCTACTTAGCTATACGCGTGGTCATGCTGAGCGATACTCGCCATCACAGATTTCGCTGGCACAGGAAGTCTTGGCGAGCAAATCCTTTGCTTGGTTTTCCGATGCTTATCAACTTCTTGCCTCGCACCATCTTCCTCCCTGCCTTGCAGATTACCTCGATTTCCACGGCAAGTGGTCTAGTCCGCCACGGACGAATGCGTCACGGCGAGGGAGAGCGTGATGAGCAACCATTTCGAACCCAGTGTTGGTATGCGCTTCACACTTCATGGCGCGCAGTTTGAAGTCAGTTTTGCTTTGCACGGCATGGTTCGCTACACGGCAAGTGCAGGCGGCCGTCAGTATCAGCTCCCCTACGATGATTTTGTTGATCTACAAGGTCGTGGTGCGATTTCCGTGATCGACAGTAAGCAGCCGACAGTTACCGAAGATTCCGCGCCGACGATTATTCGCAAGCACCGCTATGTTGAAGGCGCGCTTCGGCAGCTTACTCATCCCACGGCAACTGAGCCATTGCGGGCGGTAATTGAACAAGTAGCGTCCGCGTTCGGTGATCCTTCCCCTCCGGGGACCAGCTCAGTCGCAAGGTGGATACGCAAGTATCAACAATCCGGCTCGCGCGGGCTGGCCGTTCGTAGGTGTTCTGGCAATCGTACAATCCGACTGGGAATCGAGGTCGAACGGCTGATTGCTGAAGCGATCAAGCAGCTTTATTTGCAGAGAGAGAAGCATACTGCAAAGGACGTGCGCGACCACGTGATAGGCCGTTTGGCGAGCATGGGCTTGTGTACCGCCCACAACGCCCAGACGCGCGTGCCTACGCTGCGAACGATCCAGCGACGCCTGAAGCAGCTCGATCCCTACGTAGTTGCCCGTGCCCAGCGAGGTGAAGAAGCGGCAAGTCGAGTGCTTCGCGCGGCAGGCCGCTCCATCAAGGCAAGCGCGATCTTGTCGATTGTTGAAGCAGATACACACACTCTCGATGTTCTGATCGTTGACCCTGACACCATGGAGGTACTCGGGCGCCCGTTCCTGACGTGCATGATTGACGTGAACACCCGCGCAGTGGTTGGAACCTACGTTAGCTTGTTCCCTCCCAGCGCAATTACTTCACTCGGCGCATTTAAGGACATGTTGACCCGCCATGGACGTGGCCTGCCTGGCGGCATTCCGGCACAGATATGTCCCGATAACGGTGTCGAATTTAAGAACTCGGCATTTTCTCGTCTTTGCGAAGCGCTTTCCGTCACTGTGACGCCATCTCAGGTACGGGAACCCAACGGGAAACCCCACATTGAACGATTCTTCGGAACGATGACCAACGATCTAATCCAGAAGCTTTCAGGGACGACATTTTCAAATCCGGCTCAACGAGGCGACTATGACTCAATGAAACAAGCTTGCTTTACGCTCGCGGACATCGCTTCGTTTGTCGAGGAATGGATTGAACGTCATTATCATCGCACGGTCCATACTCGTACCGGCCGCGCGCCAATTATCGCGTGGGAAGAGCAAGTAAAAATTTTGCCTCCGCTGACGTTAAGCGAGGCCGACGTGAATTCTCTCGCTCGCCGCCCTGTTCAACGATCAATCGTACACGGACGCGTACGATGCGCAGGTCTTGAGTATTTCTCTCATGCGCTTGCGACGCTGGAGGCTCAGGGGAAGGATCGAGTCACCGTCCTCATCGATGACCTTAACTTGAATTCTGTGTTGGTTCAACACCCTGCGAGAAAGGATTTGCTGATCCAAGCCGATTCAGTCGATCCTGAATATACGGTCGGACTGACCAGTTACGAGCATGCAGAAGCCATGCGCATTAAAAAAGCGATGTCCAGCAGCGACCGCGCCAAGTTTGGCCACCACGCTAACGCGATTGCAAGGTGGGAATTGTTGGAACGAATTCATGACTGCAATCTTGCCTCCAAGAGTCGAATTCGAAAAATTACGGGCGGGCTCGGACGCAAAGCGCATGTCAAGAAACTGCAAGAGCAACTGCCGCTGAATTCTATTCCCGTCTCCTGCGAAATAACTCCTTCCGAACAGACTTCGCCCTCTCCTGAACGACTGCCGCTTGGTACTTATGACGATTCTCGGTCGTCACAGAAAATTATCGCGCCACAAATTAAGTACGATTCCTTTAGCTTGGACTTGGAGTGACGCCATGAGTGAAGAAAATATTTACTTGCGCGTTGCCCAGCTCGACAAAATTGTAGTGCGGCATCCCGCGTTGGAAAGAGCACGGCTCGGCATTGAAGATTGCGTTGCGAAAACGCAGTTCTTCCGAGAGCCCGTCGGTAGCTTGTTACTAGGCGAAGGCGGAATGGGTAAGACCACCGTGTGTCGCGCCCTACTCGCAAGTATGCCGGAGTCAATGCGAATTGATTCGCATGTGGCGAGGACGCTTGTACCCGCGTTCTATGCTTCCGTCCCATCACCCGCAACAGTTAAATCCGTGGCCGCCAGTCTGCTCGCGAAGCTCAACGACCCCAGCCCGCTGGCGGGTACTACAGCGCACATGACAAATCGCCTCTGCCTACTCCTAGCGGCGTGCGAAACAAAGCTTGTTCTGCTTGATGAAATTCACCATCTCTTTGACATCCAAAAAACTACAACACGCGTCAATGTGCAAGTCTGCAATTGGATTAAGACCGTGGTCAACGCCACGAAAGTCT
>NZ_WNKY01000065.1 GCF_009720825.1 Duganella radicis
GACTGTAAATTCTTAAAGAACCGTGTTGCTGCTGTTGAAGCGTTGTGTTCATCAGCACAGAAGCGAGATTATGAAGTGTTTCGTTTATCTCGTCAACCCCTCGTTTTTACTTCACATTTGCATGCGCCGTTTCGCGAGGGACCGAACTATAGCAAGCCGCTCACAGCTTTGGCAAGAGGTAAAATAATAATCTTTCGTTTCATACGCCTCCTCCATGTCGATCTCCCCTACTCATAATGAAGCGCTGTCCGCCCAACTCGATCGCGCTATTAATAACAAGACCAAGCCACTGGGCAGCCTGGGAGTGCTGGAGGCGTTGGCCAAACAGATCGGCCTGATACAGAACCGCACCGATATCAGCATCGCCAAGCCAGCCATATTGGTGTTCGCCGCCGACCATGGCGTGGTGGCTGAGGGCATCTCCGCCTATCCACAGGACGTAACGTGGCAAATGGTGGAGAACTTCCTTGCCGGCGGCGCCGCCATCAACGTCTTCGCGGCCCAGAACAACTGCGCGCTGTGCGTGATCGACGCCGGCGTCAATCACGACTTCGGACCGCGCGACGGCCTGACCGACCGCAAGCTGGCCCACGGCACCCGCAACTTCGCGCAGGAACCAGCCATGAGCCGCGACCTGTGCGACACCGCGCTGGCCGCCGGCATGGCGTTGGCCGCGGAGTTGGAAGGCAATGTGGTCGGCTTCGGCGAAATGGGCATCGGTAACACCACCGCTGCCGCCGCGCTGATGCACAAGCTGACCGGCATCCCGGTAGCGCAATGTGCAGGCGCCGGCACCGGCCTGTCGGCCGATGGCATCCTGCATAAGCAGCGCGTGATCGAAGCGGCCGTCACCAGACACGCCGCGGTCACCGAACCGCTGGACGTCCTCACTACTTTCGGCGGACTGGAAATCGCCATGATGGCGGGCGCCATGCTGAAAGCGGCCGAGCTGCGCAAAGTGCTGCTGATTGATGGCTTCATCGTCACCAGCGCGCTGCTGGTCGCCGCCCGCATGCAGCCGGCCATTCTGGATTACTGCGTGTTCGCACACTGCTCCAATGAGAACGGCCACCGCCAGATGCTGGAGACGCTGAACGCCAAGCCATTGCTGCATCTCGGCCTGCGCCTCGGCGAAGGTACTGGCTGCGCACTGGCGCTGCCGCTGCTGCATGCCGCCGTCAACTTCCTGAACCAAATGGCGACTTTCGAATCGGCGCAAGTCAGCGAGAAGTCCGAGTAATGCATCAACTCCGCCTGTTCTTCACCGCCCTACAGTTCTTCACTCGCCTGCCGATTCCGGGCTGGGTGGGTTTTGATCCCGCGTGGCTGAACCAGGCGTCGCGCTACTTCCCGCTGGTGGGTGTGGTGGTGGCCGTGATCACAGCCGCCACCTACGCGCTGGCGGTATGGCTGCTGCCTGCGCCGGTGGCCGTCATCCTCTCCACCGCCGTCGGCATCTACGCCACCGGCGCATTCCATGAAGACGGCTTTGCCGATATGTGCGACGGCTTCGGCGGCGGCATGACGCCGGAGCGCGTGCTGGAGATCATGAAGGATTCGCGCATCGGCGCATATGGCGCGATCGGTATTATTTGCATGCTGGGTCTGAAGCTGACCACACTGGCCATGCTGCCACCGCTGGCCGCCATCGGCGCGCTGCTGGTGGCACATCCGCTTTCTCGCCTGATGGCGACTGCGCTGATCTGGCGTCTCGACTACGCGCGTGCCGAAGGCAAGGCCAAGCCGCTGGCGCAGAAGATGAGCAGCACCGAATTCCTGATCGCAGCCACCACGGCCGCCATCCCTGCCCTGGCCGTCATTGCGCTGCGCTGGCTGCCCGCCGCCGCGCCGCTGGCCGGCGTAGTAACCGCTGCCATCGCCACCATCTGGCTGGCGCGCAAATTCGTGCGCCGCATCGGCGGCTACACCGGCGATTGCCTCGGCGCCGTGCAGCAGGTCAGTGAAGTGATGTTCTATTTGTGCGCGCTGGCTTGCCTGCCACGATGAAGCTGATACTGGTCCGCCATCCGCAACCGCTGGTCGCACCCGGCGTCTGCTACGGCAGCACCGACCTCGCGGTCGCACCGGAGCAACTGGAGCGCACACTGGCCGCCTTGCAGCTGCCGGCCGGCCTGCCCATCTACTCCAGCCCCCTGCGCCGCTGCGCCGAATTGGCGGCGCGCCTGAGCGCCGACGTCATTCATGACGCCCGCCTCGCCGAGATGCACTTCGGCGCCTGGGAGATGCAACCATGGGATGCCATCCCACGCGCCGACATCGACGCCTGGGCCGCCGACATGGTCCACTACCGCCCCGGCGGCGGCGACAACGTGCTGCACATGGCCGAGCGCATCGCCGCCTTCCACGACGAATTAAAAGGCGATGCCATCATCATCTGCCACGCCGGCACAATGCGCCTGCTGCGCGCCCGCCACGCCGGACTGCCGCCTGCGGAGATGGCCCTGCAAGCCGCCCAAACCGCCCATCAAATCCCCTACGGCTCCACTTTGACCCTTTAAACCCGTATAATGTGCGGGTTTTGGTGCTCGCGCGTCTGTTCAGATGCGCAGTTAAACGGGAAACACGAAGCTCCACAAAGCCAACGTGTGCTGCCCCCGCAACGGTAAGCAAGTGTCGCCGCTGTACGCGACAAACCGCCTCTGACAACCACTGTGCTTCGGCATGGGAAGGTAAGGCGGTCTGACTTGTTAGCCCGGATACCGGCCAAATCAGGTGGAAGCGGGCGCGCCCCGCTTCTGTTCACAATTGGCCTACGGGGACGTCGGCCGGTTGCTACTAACAGAAAAATGATCATGACCTTTCGTACCTCCCGCCCTGCGGCCCTGACGTCGCTGGCGCTGGCCATGGCTGCCTGCTATGCGCACGCCGAACCGGCAGCCCCGCCGGCCGGCACCGTCGTCGTTACCGCCACCCGCACGCCGCAGCCGCTGGCCAATGTCATCAGCGATACCATCACCATCAGTGCCGAGCAGATCGCCGAATCCGGCGCCGGCTCCATCGTCGACTTGCTGCAACGCCAGCGCGGCATCGAGATCGCCCGCAACGGCGGCGCCGGCACCGCGTCCAGCGTTTATATCCGCGGCGCCAACAGCAATCAGAACATCGTGCTGGTCGACGGCGTGCGCATCGGCTCCTCGACCACCGGCGCCGCCAACTGGAGCGCCATTCCGCTGACCGCCATCGACCATATCGAAATCGTCTACGGCCCACTGAGCTCCCTGTACGGCGCCGATGCCATCGGCGGCGTGATCCAGATCTTCACCAAGAAGGGCAAGGGCGCGCCAGCGGTGACGGCCTTCGCCGGCTACGGCAGCGACAAGACGCGCGAAGCCGACGCCACCCTGTCCGGCGCCACCGGCGGTGAGCACAGCTTCAGCTACGCCATCAGCGCGGGCAAGGAAAAGTCGGACGGCTTCAACGCCACCCGGCCTGGCCTGTCTTCCTACAACGCGGACCGCGACGGCTACGACAAGGAAAACGTGTCCGGCCAATTCAGCCTGCAACTGGCGCCGGGCTATGAGGCCGGCGCGCTGTTCTTGCACAGCAAACTGGATTCGCAGTACGACAACGGTTCCTCGGCCTTCAACGTGCGCAGCACCGCTTCGCTGGATACGGCCGCCGTCTACGGCAAGGCCAAGTTCGTGCCGGACGTCGACACGCTGGTGCAGTACTCGGAAAGCCGCGACAAGGGCCAGAACTGGGGCGGCGCATTGGCGTCCAATTACTCGCGCATCGACACCAAACAGACCGACATCACCCTGCAAAACGATATCCGCATCGGCGACGACGTGCTGCAAGTGCTGTACGACCATCGCAAGGAAGAAGTGTCGACCAACGGTTCCAAAGACCTGAACCGCGACCGCACCACCAACTCGTGGGCCGCTTCGTACAACGCCCGCCGTGGCGCCAACCTGCTGAATGCCGCCGCCCGCCGCGACAAATCGGTCTACGGCTCCAAGACCACCGGCTCGCTGGGCTACGGTTACGACTTCACGCAGCAGCTGCGCGCCACCGCCAGCTACGGCACCAGCTTCCGCGCGCCGACCTACAATGAACTGTACTACCCGGGCTACGGCAATACAGGCAACAAACCGGAACAAGGCAAGAACGCCGAAATTGGCCTGCGCTGGGATGATGGCGTGAACGCGCTGAGCGCCAACTACTACCACAACAAGCTGACCGACCTGCTGGTCAACACCACGCCTTGCCCGTTCGGCATCGACGGTTATGCCTACGGCTGCGCCTACAACGTCAACAAGGCGACGCTGGAAGGCGTGACTATCGCCGGCGCCACCAAACTGGCCGGGGTGAATCTGGCTGCCAGCATCGACCTGCAAAATCCAAAAGATGACACCAGCAACAAGCGCCTTGCACGCCGCGCGAAAAAACACGGCAACGTGACCGCCGATTACCGCATCGGCGCGCTGAAGCTGGGCGCGGAGCTGGAGTTCTCCGGCGACCGTTTCGACGACGCCGCCAACAAGAACCGCTTGGGCGGCTATGGCCTGGTGAATCTGTTCGCGACCTACGCCATCACAAGCGACTGGTCGGCGCTGGTCCGCTGGAACAACATCGGCGACAAGCAGTACGACCTGGCCCGCAACTACGCAACGCCGGGCTCCAAGGTGTTTGCCGGACTCCGTTACGGCTACAAATAATGGTGTAACCTGCCGGGGGTGAATGTCCTTCCCCGGCAGTTTTTTTGAAAGCAGTGCATGCATTCTTTCTCCCGCAATCTGCGCCAGCGCGCCACCCTCACCCTTGCAGGGTTGCTGCTGTTCGCGTTTGCCAGCCTGGTTTTCTCGGGCATGACCGGTTCGGTCTCGATTCCTCTTTCCGATATTCCCGCAGCGCTGAATGAGCTGCTGCATGGCCAGTCCTCGACGCTGGCAGCCACCCTGCTCGATTTGCGCGTGAGCCGCGCGGTTTCCGCTTTCGTCACCGGCGCCGCGCTGTCGTTGGCCGGCGTCATGATGCAGGCGCTGTTGCGCAATCCGCTGGCCGATCCTTATGTCCTCGGCTTGTCGGCCGGCGCCTCGGTTGGCGCCCTGGCCGCGCTGCTATTCATGTGCGCCGCCTGGATGGTGGATGCCGCCGCCTTCGGTGGCGCGGTCGCGGTCTCGATGATGCTGTACGTGCTGGCCCGGCGCGACCTGCGCGGCGGCACGGCGGCCGAAGGCGGCACCTCGCTGTTGCTGCTGACCGGCGCCATCCTGTCCTCCGCCTGCATGGCGCTGGTGACGCTGATGCTGTCCATCGCGCCTGAAAGCCGTCTGCGCAGCATGGTGTTCTGGATGATCGGCGATTTGTCAGGCACGCAGATACGCTGGATGCCGTGGGTGGTGCTGATCGCCGCGCTGGCGTTCGCGCTGCGCAGCGCGCGCTCCATGAATGTGATGGCGCTGCACGCCGAAGCCGCCGCCACGCTGGGCATCCGCGTGGCTACGTTGCGCAAAGGCCTGTTCTTCGTTTCCGGCCTGCTGACCGCCAGCGCGGTGACCTGCGCCGGCAGCATCGGTTTCGTCGGTTTGATCGTGCCGCATGCCTGCCGCTTCGCGGTGGGGCCAGATCATCGCATCCTGATTCCGGCGGCCACGCTGGCGGGCGGCACCTTCCTGCTGCTGGCCGACACGCTGGCCCGCACCGCCATCGCGCCGCAGCAGCTGCCGGTGGGCGTGGTGACAGCGCTGATCGGAGCACCGGTGTTCCTGTACCAATTACACAGGTTGCGCAAATGATGATCAGCACCCATAAACTCTACCTCGGCGTCGGCCAGCGCCAGCTGGTGTCCGATCTGGAATGGCAGGTGCGCGCAGGCGAATGCTGGAGCATCATCGGCCGCAACGGCGCCGGCAAGAGCACTCTGTTGCGCGCATTGGCGGGACTGCGCGCGCCGGAGGCCGGCCACGTGGCGCTGAACGGACGCCCATTGCCGGAGTGGCCGCTGGCCGAACTGGCGCGCCAGCGCGCCTTTCTGGCACAGAGCCGCAGCGACGCTTTCTCTTACAGCGTGATTGAAACCGTGCTGTCCGCACGCCATCCGTATCACGATAACCGCTACTGGGAAGACAGCGACGATCACGCCATCGCCGTCAAGTCGCTGGAAGCGATGGAAGTGGCCGACCTGGCTGCGCGCGATGTGCGCACGCTGTCCGGCGGTGAACGTCAGCGCGTGGCGATTGCCGCCATGCTGGCGCAGGACACGCCGCTGTTGCTGCTCGACGAACCGGCCAATGCGCTGGATCTGGCGCATCAGGTCAGCGTGATGAATATCGTGGCGCGCCTGTGCCGCGAACAGGGCAAAACCGCCGTCATGATCGGCCACGATCTGACACTGGCGCACAGCGTCTCCACCCACGCGCTGCTGCTGAAAGGCGATGGCCGCTGGCTGGCCGGCACCACGGCCGACGTTATGCAGGCCGACATCCTGACCGAATATCTGGGCCACCCGATCGAAGTGATCCGGCACGGCAAGCGCAGTATCTTTATCCCCAACGAGGAAATCCTATGAGCGACGACATCAACGAACGTCACCGCGTGCGCATGGAGCGCAAGAAAGCCATCATCGACGCCAAGATCGCCGCCGCCGACAAGCAGATCGGCATCATCATCGTCAACACCGGCAACGGCAAGGGCAAGAGCTCCAGCGCCTTCGGCATGGCGATCCGCGCCATGGGCCACGGCATGAAGGTGGGCGTGGTGCAGTTCATCAAAGGCGCGCTGCAAACCGGCGAGGAACGCTTCCTGCGCCGCTTCCCGGAAGAGATCAGCTTCCACGCCATGGGCGAGGGTTACACCTGGGAGACGCAGAACCGCGAGCGCGACATCGCCAAGGCGCAGCTGGCATGGGAGCAGGCGAAGAAGTTTTTGGCCGATCCGCAAATTGGGCTGGTGATCTTCGATGAGCTGAACATCGCCCTCAAATACAAATATCTCGACGTGGACGTTGTGATCAACGACCTGCTGGCCCGCCCGGCCATGCAACACGTCTGCATCACCGGCCGTGGCGCGCCGCCTGAATTGATCGAGATCGCCGACACGGTCACCGAGATGGAAGTGATCAAACACGCATTCAAGGCCGGCATCGGCGCGCAGGCGGGGACCGAATGGTAAAAGCCGTCCTGGTTGCCGCCGTCTCCTCGGGACAAGGCAAGACCACCATCACCGCCGCGCTGGCGCGCAAGCTGGTCAAGCTGGGCCAGCGCGTGCGCGTATTCAAATGCGGCCCGGACTTTATCGACCCGATGCTGCTGGAACGTGCCAGCGGCGCGCCGGTGCGTTCGCTCGACCTGTGGATGGTTGGTAAAGACCTGTGTAGCCAACAGCTGGCGCAAGCCGCCACCGAAGCGGATGTTATCCTGATCGAAGGCGTGATGGGCCTCTACGACGGCACGCCCTCCTCCGCCGATCTGGCGCGCGAATTCGGTGTGCCGGTGCTGGCGGTGATCGACGCCGGCGCCATGGCGCAAACCGCCGGCGCGCTGGTGCACGGCCTGCGCGACTACGGCCCGGTCGACATGGCCGGCGTCATCGCCAACCGCGTCGCCAGCGAAGGCCATGCGAAGATGGTGGCGTCCTCGCTGCGCGACATTCCGCTGTTTGGCACCCTGCCGAAGCAGGCCAGGTCACTGCCGGAGCGCCATCTCGGTCTGGTACTGCCGGGCGAGGTGAATGATATCGACCAGTTGCTGGACGATCTGGCCGGCGAGCTGGTGTTCGATACAGCAGCTTGGGACAAGCTGCCGCCGGTGCGGATCGAGGCGATGCCGGCGCCGTTGCCGCCGCCACTGCTGGCCGGTAAAACCATCGCCATCGCGCGCGATGCGGCCTTCATGTTCCTTTACCCGGCCAATCTGGACATCCTGCGCGCCATGGGCGCGACGCTGAAATTCTTCTCGCCGCTCGCCGACGAGACGGTGCCGGCGGAAGCCGATGCGGTGTATCTGCCCGGGGGCTACCCTGAACTGCATGCCGAACAACTGTCGCAAGCGCACAACTGGACCGCGTCGATCCGCGCGGCGCACGCGGCGGGGATGCCCATTCTGGCAGAATGCGGTGGCATGATGGCGCTGGCCGAAACCCTGGCCGACCAATCCGGCGCGATATGGGAAATGGCCGGCCTTCTGCCCGGCGCTGTGGCTATGCAGCCACGCCTGGCAGGTCTTGGTTCGCAGGGGCTGCCCACGCCACAGGGCGTCCTGCGCGGTCATACCTTCCACTACTCCAAACTGGCGACCGGGCTGGCGCCGGCCGCGTACACTATCAAGCATCCCTCCGCTATACAAGGTGAGGCCTGGTATCGCGCAGGGTCGTTATCGGCTTCATATTTTCACGCATACTTTGCATCCAATCCGGCGGCGAGCGCCGCCTTGTTCATGAAGGGAGTGTGACATGACACGTACACTGGTTCTGGGCGGCGCCCGCTCCGGCAAAAGCGCCTACGCTGAACGGCTGGCCGCCGAATCGGGCAAGGAGGTGGTCTACATCGCCACCGCCACGTCCGGGGACGAAGAGATGGCGGCACGCATCGCGCATCACCGCGCCGGCCGGCCGCACGAATGGATCACGGTGGAGGAGCCGCTGGCACTGGGCAACCAGCTGCTGCGCTGGTCCTCGCCGGACCGCCTGATACTGGTGGACTGCCTGACGCTCTGGCTGAACAACCTGCTGTTCAGTGGCGGGCAGGAATATCCGGACGTCGGCGAGATCAAGCTCCCTGCCCTGTTTCACGAACAGCAGGACATGCTGGCCAGCGCCCTGACCAAATGCGCCAGCGACATCGTGCTGGTATCGAACGAGGTTGGGCTGGGCATCATGCCGATGGGCGCCGTCTCGCGCTGCTTCATGGATGAACAGGGACGCCTGAACCAGGCCGTCGCCGCCATCTGCGATCGCGCGGTGTTCGTTGCCGCCGGCCTGCCGCTGGTCCTCAAAGGATAGCCGTGCTGAGTGGACTAAGTTTTTCCACCATCGCGTTGCTGATGGTGGCTGCTGTAATGCTGGACCTGTGGTGGGGCGAGGTGCGCCGCTGGCATCCGCTGGTCGGTTTCGGCAACCTCGCCATGGCGCTGGAGCGCCGCCTGAATCGCGAAGGACCGCTGCGTTTTGCGCGCGGCGTGCTGGCGTGGATGCTGGCCGTGCTGCCCCTGACCGCGCTGGCCACGTTGTTGGTGTGGGCACTGGCCCTGCCGGCCGCGCAAGCTGCCGCTCACACACTGATGCTGTATTTCGCCCTCGGCCTGCGCAGCCTGCGCGACCATAACCTGCCGATCGCCGACGCGCTGGCGCGGCACGACCTGCACGACGCGCGCCGCCTCACCTCCTGCATTGTCAGCCGCGATACCACCAGCGCCAGCGAAATCGAACTGACCAAGGCCAGCGCCGAGTCGCTGCTGGAAAACGGTAACGATGCCGTCTTTGGCACGCTGTTCTGGTTCATGCTGGCCGGCGGTCCCGGCGCGGTGCTGTTCCGGATGGCGAACACGCTGGATGCGATGTGGGGCTACCGCACGCCGCGCCTGCGGCAATTCGGCTGCGCCGCCGCCCGTATCGACGATGCGCTCAACTACCTGCCGGCGCGTTTGACCGCGCTGTCCTACGTGCTGCTGGCGCCCGGCCTGCAAGGCAAGCGCCGCGCATGGCAATGCTGGCGCGCGCAAGCGCCGGCGTGGGACAGCCCGAACGCCGGCCCGGTCATGTCCAGCGGTGCCGGTGCGCTCGGCGTGCAGTTGGGTGGCGCGGCGATTTATCACGGCGAGGTCGAACATCGTCCAACGCTGGGCGAAGGCCCACAAGCCACCGGCGCGGACATCAATCGCGCATGGCGGCTGGTCGCCCGCACCACCGCACTCTGGCTGGGCGTGGCCTGTGCCGCCGCCGCACTGATGGAGGTCACACATGCTTGAACATGGCGGCAATCTGCGCGACGCCGCAAAACGCTTCGGCCGCGACGACTGGGTCGATCTGTCCACCGGCATCAATCCGCGCTGGTATCCCGCGCCTGCGCTGGAAGGCAATGCCTGGCATCGCCTGCCGGAACCCGATCCCGCGCTGACTGTCGCCGCGCAAGCCTACTACGGCGCGCCGCACATGCTGCCGGTGGCAGGCACGCAAGCTGCAATTCAGACGCTGCCCCGCTTGCGTGCGCCATCGCGCGTGGCTGTCAGCGCGCCATCATATGCGGAACACGCGCACCACTGGGCCGGCCATGGCCACACGCTGACGCTGACGCCTTACGATGAACTGGAAGCCGCCGTCGCGCATAATGACGTGGTAGTGGTGGTCAATCCAAACAATCCCACCGGCACAGTGGTACCGGCCGAACAACTGCTGCAATGGGCCGACCAACTGGCCGCACGCGGCGGCTGGCTGGTGGTGGACGAGGCCTTCGGCGACACCATGCAGCACAACAGCGTGGCCGCGCACACGGCGCGCCCCGGCCTGGTCGTCCTGCGCTCCGTCGGAAAATTCTTCGGCCTGGCCGGCATCCGGCTCGGTTTCGTGGGGGCGCACGCGGACCTGCTGCGCGATCTGGCCGACCTGCTGGGTCCATGGACCATCAGCGGCCCGGCGCAGCAGATCGCCCTGACCGCGCTGACGGACCACGCCTGGCAAGCCGACACACGCCGCGAACTGCACGCCAGCGGCGCACGCCTGCGCGCGTTGCTGGCCGCGCATGACATTCGCTCCAGCGGCACACCGCTATTCCAGTGGTGGGCCGAAGCGCAGCCGGAGGCCTTCTGGCAGCACATGGCGGAACGCGGCATCTGGGTACGCCTGTTCACGCAAGCGGCACGCGGCATCCGCCTTGGCCTGCCACCCGACGAAGCGGGCTGGCAACGCCTGCACGCAGCACTCACTGAATGGACCAATCGATGAAAAAACTGATCCTCGCCTCCGCCCTCTTCGCATCGGCGGCAGCCAGCGCCGCGCCCATCTCCGTGCGCGACGACGATGGCAATGTCGTCACGCTGCAAAAGCCCGCCCAGCGCGTGATCGCCATGGCGCCGCACGTGACGGAGCTGCTGTTCGCGGCCGGCGCGGGCGACAAGATCGTCGGCGCCGTCACCTATAGCGACTATCCGGAAGCGGCGAAGAAAATCCCACGCGTTGGCGACAACCGACTGATCGACATGGAACGCGTGGCCGCCATGAAGCCCGACCTGATCGTGATCTGGATGCACGGCGGTTTCGAACGTCAGATCGAAGGCTTGCGCAAGCTGGGCATTCCGCTATTCCACAGCGAACCGACCAAACTGGAAGGCATCGCCGATAACGTCGAACGTCTCGGCCAGTTGATGGGCACCGAGGCCGTGGCCAATCCCGCCGCCGCCGACATCCGCGCGCAATTTTCCGCCATGAGCAAACAGTACGCCAATCGCCCACCGGTGCGCCTGTTCTATCAGGTGTGGGACAAGCCGCTCTACACCCTGAACGGCAAATCCATCGTCAGCGATTCGATCCGTCTGTGCGGTGGCGTCAATATCTTCGCAGACCAGAAAACCACCGCGCCCATCATCAGCATGGAAGCCGTGCTGCAAGCGAATCCCGAAGCCATCTTCGGCACCAGCGAAAAAGACTACGGCAGCGTCGATCTGTGGAAGCCCTACGGCACGCTGCTGGCAGTCCAGAACAACAACCTGTTCCGCCTCCAGGGCGAGCTGCTTAACCGCGCCGGCCCGCGCATGGTGGCCGGCACCAAAGCCCTGTGCGAGAAAATCGAAGAAGCCCGACAGCACCGCAAGAACTGATATGCCGTTTCCTTATCAAACCCTTATGGTGCAAGGCACCACCTCCGATGCTGGCAAAAGCACCGTCGTCGCCGCCCTGTGCCGCCTGCTGAAAAGGCAAGGCGTGCGCGTGGCGCCATTCAAGCCGCAGAACATGGCGCTCAACAGCGCCGTGACGGAGGACGGCGGCGAAATCGGCCGCGCGCAAGCGCTGCAAGCCATCGCCGCCGGCGTGCCTGCGCACACCGACATGAATCCCATCCTGCTCAAGCCATCGAGCGACATCGGCGCGCAAGTCATCATTCATGGCAAGGTACGCGCCGAGATGAATGCGCGCGACTACCACCAATACAAAACCGTCGCCATGCAGGCGGTTCTGGAATCGCATGAGCGCCTGCTCCAGCGGTATGACTGCGTGATGGTGGAAGGCGCCGGCAGTCCGGCGGAAATCAACCTGCGCGACCGCGACATCGCCAACATGGGCTTCGCCGAAAAGGTCGATTGCCCGGTGGTGCTGGTGGCGGACATCGACCGAGGCGGCGTATTCGCCCACATCGTCGGCACGCTGGCCTGCCTGTCGGAGAGCGAACGCAAACGCACCATCGGCTTCGTCATCAACCGCTTCCGCGGCGACATCAAGCTGCTGGAACCGGGCCTCGAATGGCTGGAACAGCAAACCGGCAAGCCGGTGCTGGCGGTCCTGCCCTACCTGCATGGCCTGTTCCTCGACGCCGAAGACGCGGTGCAGCCGGTGCAAGCCGCACGCGGCGCTTTCCGCGTGGTGGTCCCCAGTCTGCCGCGCATGAGCAACCACACCGACTTCGACGCGCTGCGCGCCCATCCCGACGTCGACCTGCGCTTCGTGCGTCAGGGCGAGCCGATACCCGCGGCCGACCTGATCATCCTCCCCGGCAGCAAGAACACGCGCGGCGATCTGGAATGGCTGCGCGCCTATGGCTGGCCGGAACAGATCGCACGCCACCTGCGCTACGGCGGCAAGGTGATCGGCATCTGCGGCGGCTTCCAGATGCTGGGTCGCGAGGTGACCGACCCGCTGGGCATGGAAGGCAAGGCCGGCGCAACGGCCGCCCTCGGGCTGCTCGACATGACGACCGAGATGCGCCCGGAAAAACGGCTGGCGCAGGTACAAGGCGTGTGCGCGTTCGATGAAGCACAGGCCCCCGTCAGCGGCTACGAAATCCACATGGGCGTCTCCACCGGCAGTGCCTTCGCCACGCCGGCCTTCACCATCGACGGCCGGCCAGAAGGCGCGCTGTCGGTGGACGGCCAAATCCTCGGCACCTACCTGCATGGCCTGTTCGACACGCCCCAAGCCATCGGCGCCCTGCTGCGCTGGGCCGGGCTGGACTCGCAAAATACGGTGGACACCGCCGCCCTGCGCGAAGCCAGCCTGGATCGCATCGCCGACGCCACCCAGCCATTACTCGACGCCCTGCTCAAACTGAAATGAACCAGCATGCCTATACCGACGCCGAAATCTCCGGCGTCTACCGCGCCATCCGCGAGCGCCGCGACGTGCGCCACTTCAAGCGCGGCCCGCTGGAGCCGGGCCAGTTGGAACGCTTCCTCACTGCGGCCCACCATGGCCCCAGCGTCGGCTACATGCAGCCATGGCGTTTCGTGCGCATCACCGACGCCGCGCTGCGTGCCCACATCCACGCGCATGTGAACGAGGAACGCATCAAGACAGCCGAAGCACTGGGCCGCCGCGCCGAAGAATTCATGCGGCTCAAAGTGGAAGGCATACTGGAATGTGCGGAAGTGCTGGTGGTGGGGCTGATCGACAAGCGCGATCAATACGTATTCGGCCGCCGCACCATGCCGGAGATGGACCTGGCTTCCGCCGCCTGCGCGCTGCAAAACTTCTGGCTGGCTGCGCGCGCCGAAGGTATCGGCGCCGGCTGGGTGTCGATGTTCGATCCGCGGCAACTGCGCGACATCGTCGGCATGCCCGAAGGCAGCCAACCGATCGCCGTGCTATGCGTCGGCCAGGTGCACGAGTTTTACACCGCGCCCATGCTGGAGCTGGAGAAATGGGACCAGCGTCGCCCGCTCAGCGAAATCCTGTTCGAGAACAGCTGGGATAACAAGGCTTAAGTCGTGCACTCCTCGATGCGGCGGTTACCCGGTCCCGCCAGCACACGCAGGCTGCGCTCCGTCGCCGCCGTGAATTCGTGCTTGAACACCGTATCGACAAAACGCCAGTCGCAGCGCACCTGCTCATGGCTGGCGGTGACGATCATGTAACCGCGCTTGCTGGTCTGGGCGTAATACAGCGGTTCGATCAGATCCACCATCATATTCGCCACGTCCTCCGGATCGCGGTCCGGATACGCGCCCTCCATGCCCGGCGATGACACCGACGCCGTGGCAAACTCCACGCCCACCTGCCGGCCCTGCGCGTCGCGCAGATCGCTGGCCCAGGCGTTGTGCGTGTCGCCGGCCAGCACCACCAGATTCTTGCGATGCTTCCGCATCATCTCGAACACCTGCTCACGGTCTGCCTGATAGCCATCCCACGAGTCCAGATAGCATGGCAAGGTCGGTGCCGACAGCCAGCGCTGCTGCTTCGGTGTGACGCAAGAGGGATCGGCCGCCGCGCGCTTTTTCAAGGCCGAGTAATCGGTACAATTGCATTCGCCCATCACCACTGGCGTCGGATACTCCATACGCGCCATCAGCACCTGCTGACCCAGCATCTGCCAGCGCGCTGACGAACGGGCCACCTGCCCTTCCAGCCACGCCATCTGCTCGCGGCCTATCATCTGGCGGCGCGGCGAGCACACGTCCTGCTTGTACTTCTCCACGTCGAAGTGTTTATGTTCGTCGTAGTAGGAAGACATCATCAACTGCTGGTCGCGCCCGATCAGGCGCGTATCGAGCATATGCAGCGAGACGATGCCGCCGAAATCGAAAGAGCGGTAAATCTTGTCCGGCGTCGCCGCATCCGGCACGCGGATCGGCATCCATTCATGGTAGGCGGTCAGCGCCGCCAGCTTGCGCAGCGCAAACGGTCCGTACTTGCTGGCCTTGTGGTCGACCGAGCCATCGCGCCAGGTATCGTCGGCGAATTCGTGGTCGTCCCACACGGTGATGAAGGGCATGGCCGCATGTACTGCTTGCAGATCCGGATCGGAACGGTATTGCCCATAGCGGCGGCGGTAATCGTCGAGGCGCAGCAGCAGTTCGCGCGGCTCGGACACGCGGCCCAGCGCCTCCGCGTTGCCGCAGGCGTAGCCCGTGCTTTCGTATTCGTAGATGTAATCGCCGATGTGCAGCGCGGCGTCGATATCATCCTGGCGTGCCGCATCGGCATACACGTTGAAATAACCGGCCGGATAATTCGAGCAGGAGAACACCGCCAGCCGCACTTGCCGGGCATCGCCGCGCGCCAGCGTCTTGGTGCGGCCCACCACCGACTTCTCGCCATCGACCGCAAACTGATAATAGTAGACGTGACCCGGCAGCAGCCCGGCCGGGTCCACCTTCACCGTGTAATCCTTTTGCGCCGACGTGACCACGCTGCCGTGCGCAATCACCTGCCGCATGGCCGGATCGGTCGCCAGCTGCCAGCGTACTTCAACCTCGCCTGCGCGCGCCGGCGTCACGCGCGTCCACAGGATCACGCGGTCGCTGAGCGGATCGCCGCTCGCCACGCCATGCTGAAAGCCGGCCGCGATGCTGTCGCCCACGCTGCCGGCGGTACTGGTGCAGCCGGCGACACTCAGCAGCGCCGTCGACGCGACCATCTGGCGGATAAAAGTACGGCGTCCCTCCATGCTACTCTCCCTCGGGCCATAGCGATGACCGCAACTTACGCCCACTACGTGACGCGCTTATGACCGTTGTGTTTATTTTGTGTGACAATCTCCCTTATGAACGCCGATGCCGCCAAGCGCTACCTGCCGTGGGTAGTCGCCACCACCCTCTTCATGGAGCAGCTGGACTCCACCGTTGTCAACACCGCCATCCCGGCGATGGCCGCCAGCTTGCAAGTGACGCCACTGAGCCTGAAGGCCGTGGTCACCAGCTACATCCTCAGCCTCGCGGTCTCGATCCCCATCAGCGGCTGGATGGCGGACCGTTTCGGCACGCGCCGCGTGTTCATGACGGCGATTGCCATCTTCACCATCGCCTCGGTGCTGTGTGGCCTGTCGGTCAACTCGCCGATGCTGGTGGCGGCGCGGCTGATGCAAGGCTTTGGCGCCGCCATGATGATGCCGGTGGGGCGTCTGACCATCGTGCGCACTTATCCCAAGCACGAGCTGCTGGTGGCGATGAACTTCGTCATCATTCCGGCGCTGATCGGGCCACTGCTTGGCCCCACCATCGGCGGCTTGATCGTGCACTGGCTGACCTGGCGCGACATCTTCTTCATCAACGTGCCGGTAGGCCTGGTGGCGATTTTCCTCGCGCACCGCTATATGCCGGACTACCACGGCGACGCGCCACGGCCATTGGACTTTATCGGACTCGTTTTGTTCGGCACCGGCATCGCGCTGCTGTCATGGCTGCTGGAGGTGTTCGGCGAACATAAGCTGGATGTGACCTCGGCCTCGGTGCTGCTGTTCATCGCTTGCGCCCTGCTGGCGGCGTATGTGTGGCACGCGCGCGAAGCGCCGTTCCCCCTGCTGCGATTGGAACTGTTCAGGATACGCACCTTCCGCGTGTCGGTGCTGGGCGGTTTTGTTACGCGCATCGGCGTCGGCGGCCTGCCCTTCCTGCTGCCGCTGCTGTATCAGCTGGGCCTCGGCCTGCCGGCCTGGCAATCGGGCTTGCTGATGATGCCGTCCGCCGCCGCGGCCATGGGCATGAAGATGATTTCGGTGCGGGTGCTGGGCCGCTTCGGCTATCGCCAGGTGCTGACCGTGAACACGCTGCTGATCGGCCTGACCATCAGCATGTTCGCCTTCGTCCACCAAGGCACGCCACTGTATGTGATCGTGGCGATCAGCCTGTGCATGGGCTTCTTCAATTCGCTGCAATTCTCCAGCATGAACAGCATCGCCTATGCGGATGTGGACAGCTCCAATTCCAGCATGGCCAGCACCATGGCCAGCTCGATGCAGCAGCTGTCGATGAGCTTCGGGCTGGCGGCAGGTTCGCTGGTCACCGGCTGGTTCCTGGGCGACCTGCCACAGTCCAACCGCGCGGCACTGACCTCGGCCCTGCACCACGCCTTCATCACGCTGGCGGTATTGACGGTGCTGTCCTCGTTCACCTTCTGGTCCTTGCGCAAGACCGACGGTGAAGCCATCAGCCAGGCGAAGCGACCGGGCGAAGAATCAGCCGATTGATATAGGGGTCCAGCACCAGCGGACCTTGATAACGCTCCGGCGCATAGCGGTAGGCATAGCTGGGCAGCAGCGAATACTGGATCTGCAACATCAGGCGCGGTTGCAGCGCCGGCGCCGTGCCCTTGTGGATGCCGGCCGTGTCGACCGCAAAGCAAAAGCCGCGCGTGCCGATGGCGGTCAGCAGCATGTCCGCGCTGTGGGCGTTGGTGATTTCGCTGTCGCTATAGAAGCGCAGACGCATCGGCGCCTGCGTCAAATGGCTGCCGTGCAGATAGACGTGCGGCCCGGCGCCGTCGTCCACGTCGGTCAGGTAGACCAGCACTTTCAAATAGCGCCAGTCCTCGGAATCGCGATGAAACGCTTGCAGCGCGCTGTTGTCGCCCGGCACCGGAAACGACCAGCGCAGGCCCAGCGCGGAGATGGTGGGCTTGCACGCCATGTAGCGCGCCGCCAGCCCGAGCAGCGCCGGGCTGTTGGCCAGCGCCAGGATGTGCGGACAGGCGATGACGTCGCGCAAATGATAATCGGCCACGCGTACCGCGTCCGGCCGCTGCGCCAGCGTGAAGCCGGCGCGCTCGCAATCGCGGTCAATCAGCAGCTTATCGGCCAGCCAGCCGCGGATATCGTCGCACTGGCCGCTGTCGAGCAGATTGCCGAGCGGCGCGTAGCCGCTGAGGTGCAAATCCATCAACGCAGCCTCTTCGGCCGGCGTGGCCGCATGCAGTTCCCTGCCCGCGCCCTGGCGCAGCCGCACCGCCGCGCTCAGCGCGCGCACCACCAGCCGGCGCAGCGTGGGATACGTCACGATGCGCTGGCTGTAATACAACAGGCTGTGGAGCGGGGCAAAACGGCGGCCGGGCTTCAGCTGCGCATATTCCATCGGGCTTTCCTCCCAGAGTCACCTCTGAGAAGGTAACAACCCGGAAGCCAGCCCGCTTTGATGTGGGCTAAACCTTGGTGCGGCGACGTGCAATCGCCCCCACCAGCGCCAGGCCGGCAAACAGCATGGCGTAAGTGGATGGCTCCGGCACGGCCGCCACTTTGGTGTAGGTACCGTCGAAGGAATAGGTCGCGCCCAGGCCGTTGATGTGGGTGGCGCCGATCAGCGCCAGGAAACTGGCGTCCGACGAGTAGTCGCCCAGCAGGCGGAAGGCGTAGGCGGTGCCGGCTTCGGTGAAGGTCAGGGTCTTGCCGTCCACCACCGTACCCAGCTTGCCAAAAGTCAGCGTCGAACCGCCCAGGAACACTGCCGAATCCGAGCTCAGCGTCAGGCTGGCGAAGCCTTGGCCATCGGCGCCGGCGTTGCTGAGTTTCAGTGTGCCGCCGTTGAGGATCAGCGCGCTGTCGGCCGACAGGCGCTGGGCGCCAACCAGCGTCAGCGCGCCACCGCTCAGTTGGGTGGCGCCGGCATAGCTGCTCACGCCCGAGAAGCTGACGTCGCCGCTTTGCACTTCCACTTTGTTGAAATTGGAAATCGCACCGGTGTAGGCAAAGCTGCCGCCCGCATCCACAGCGAAGGTCAGCGTGTTCTGACTGCCGCTGCCGCCGTTGATGCCGCCCTTGATTTCGCCGCCGGTGACGGTGACGCTGTTGACGCCGCTGCCCAGCTCGATCGCCTTGCCGCTGCTGGCGCCGTCGATGATGCCGCCGTTCACAATCACGGTATTGTCAGCATTGCCCTTGATGGCCGCGCTGGCCAGCCCGCCGCCCTGGATCAGGGCGGCGCTCAGGTTCTGGATGGTGACGGTGTTGCCGCTGGCATTGCCCGAAACCACGATGGCGGAGTCGCTCTGGCCGATGATCTTGCCACCGCTCTGGTTGATGATGGTGGCGTTGGCGTACAGGCCTTCGCGCGTGCCTTTCAGTGCACCGCTGGTGATGTCGTTGCCGGCCAGGGTGATGCCGCGTCCCACCGCGTTGGTGTTGCCGGCGAGGACCTTGCCTTCGATGGTGCCGGAGTTGGTGATGGTGCCGCCGCCCACGCTGATGCCTTCGCTATAGGCCAGGCCGTCGACCGGCGCGCTGACGGCGTTGAGCGAGCGAATGATGCCGGTGTTGGTAATGTTGGCGATGCCGTCCACGTCGATGCCATCGCCGTCGCCGATGATGCCCTGGCCGCTGATGGTGCCATGGTTGGTGATGGTGGCGGCCTGCTTGGCATTGAAGCCATCCAGATTGATGCCCGAACCGTTCAGGCCGCGAATCACGCCGCCCACCTCATTGCTGATGGCGATCTTGAACTCGGAACCGGCATCGATCTGGCCGCCGGTAATGCCGTGGCGCGCGCCTTCGATCAGGCCGGTCGCCAGGTTGAACACTTGCACGCCGCTGTTGTTCTGCGCATCCACGCCATCGGTGCCATCGGTGGCCTTGCCGTTGAGGAGGGTCGACTGGATGATGCCGGCGTTGTTGATCACGCCGTTCAGGCCGGGGCGCACGGCGTCGGCGTCGTTGGCGAACAGCTTGCCGCCGGTCAGATTGTTGACCACATTGGCGCCGGTCACGGCGTTGAAGTCCACTGCCTGCGCACCGCCAACGCTGCCGTTCAGCGAAATCATGGAACCGGAGTTAGTCAGAGTAACCGAAGCGGCCGCCTTGGCCATCTGGATCACGTCGGCATCGGCCGCCTGCATCAGGCCGGAGTTGGTGACCACCAGATTGGTCACGCCGGTGTTGTCGCGAATCACACGGCCACTGCCGGTCTGCTTGATGGTGCCGGCATTGTTCACCGTGGCATTACTGCCGGTGACCGTGATAGCCACCGTGCTGCCGCCCAGGCTCAGCGAACCGCTGGAGCTGACCGTACCGGTCTGGCCGGCGGACAGCGTTTGTGCAGTCGAACTGCTGCCGGTGATGTTGAAATCCGCCGCCATGGCGGCGCTGAAAGGCAGCGAGGCCAGCAACAGGAATTGAATGGCGGAAGATGGTTTAGGCATGGCGTGGTCCCGTTAGCGTTATAAGCAAACTTTCAATATCTCATACCGTTATGACAAGCTTGTGACAATGTTGTGACGCCGCCGCAGTGGCTGTGCGGCGCCCGCGCGCCGGACCGCATGCTGATCAACCGCCAGCAGGTGCTGCTGATTGAACCGGTGAAGACCGATTCGCAAATCGCCAAACTGATCGCGGAGCAGAACGCGGCGCATTGAGCGCGCCCTGCCCCGCAGCCGCGGGCTTAGAACGAGGTCAGCGCCTTGGCGAACTTGATCAGCCACAGGCGGCTTGGACGCTCGACGTCGGCGCCGCGCGCCACGCGGATGCTGTTGGACGCGTTGCAGCCGGCAGCGCTGCTGGTGATGATCACGCCGTTGGCATCGACATTGCACTTGGTGACGTCGGCATCTTCAATCGCCTTGCCGTTAGCGTCGAACACCTTGGTCTTCAGGCCAAAGTCGTTGTCGTTGGCCAGTGCCAAGGTGTTGCCGTCAACGATGGTCAGGCCTTCCGCTTTCTCTGCCAGCCAGCCGATGGCGTTCAGGTCCAGCAGCAAAGTCTTCTTCAGCGTGGTGACGGCTTTCCAGTCGGCGCCATTGACGGCCACGCCGCCCATGCTGCTCTTTTCCAGATCCGACGTGGTCGGGTTGAAGCCAGTGGCGGCGATGTCGGTGGCCGAACCGATTTCAATCAGCATCAACTTGTTGAACACCTTGCCGCTTGGCGCCGCACCCTGCTCGATCACGATGAACTTGCCATTGCCCAGTGCGACCACGTCGCCCAGCTTGGCATTGCCGGTGCGGCCGTCCTGATAGTCGGCGGCGTTCAGCGGATAGGCGTACATCTTGCCGGCCTTGCCAGTGGTTGGATCGAACTCGGTCCAGCGGGTGAAGCGCGCGAAGCGTTCAACCTGCTCGCTCTTGCCGGTGACCGAATAAGTGGCGCTACCGTCCGACAGCGGGCTTTGCAGGAAGCCATGCAGCTTGTCGGTGGTGGTGTCCAGTGCCAGACCTTCCATGCCGCGATTGGCGCGGCGCTTGAGGAAGATATCCGGCAGGCCGCTGCCCGGCGCGTACTTGTTCAGGATGACGCCGGTGGCCGGGTCGATCTTGACGATGAACGGGCCGTACTCGTCCGACACCCACAGCACGTTGCGTTTCTTATCGACGACGATGGCTTCCGTATCGAGGCCGTTGGCGTCAAATACGGCTTTGCTGTTGACGTCGTACTTCATCGTATCCAGCACTGGCAGTTCGGCCGAGTTGCCTACCGTGCCCGGCGGGATGGCCAGGCCGGAAGTCTTCACCGTGGCCGAGGCCTTGATCGGCGTGGACGAGCTCAGGACCGCGCCGGTTTTGCCCACCGTGATCACCCCGAATGCAGGCGTGAAGCTTGGCGATGGGAAGATCTTGGCGCCGGTGGTGCCGCTGCCGCTCAGGGCTGGCAGGTTAGGACCGTCGCCGTTCGGGCCGCGGTCGGTCAGGCCGTAAAACTCCAGGTCGCCATTGGCGTTGGTGCCCTTGAAGGCCAGCGAGGAACCGTAGGATGGCAGGAAGCCCAGCGGAAAATCTTCCTTGACCTTGGCATTCGTGCCTTCGTACGGGATGTAGTAGCTGGTGGCGGCTTGTACCTGATAGCGGGTCACGGTCACCGAGACGGCGCCCAGCGGCGTGGTCTGGTTGAAGGTTTCGTTGACTGGCGAGCCGACCTTGGAGGCCAGCGTGTCTTCGAAGTGTTCGCGCACCAGCGCACGACGGCTATCGTCCACGCTGCGGGCGGCGTACTTGGTACCAGCGGTGGTCAGGTTGGCGGCGAGCGCGGTGTTGAAGGCGTCAGCGGCGGCGTTGAAGTCAGCGGTCTTGCTGGCCAGTGCGGTTTTGACGTCGGCATTCAGCTTGATGCCGTTGGATGGATCGCTGTCGTCGTCCAGCAGTTGCAGCGCCAGCAAGCGATTGACGACCTTGCTGTCTTTCACATCGGTGACGCCGGCAAGTTGCAGCGGCGTGATGGTGGCGGCGCAAGCAGCGCTGCCCAGTGCGATGCCGCCGATGCTGAAGCTGACGGTATCGCCAGCGTAACAGGTGAATTCGCCCTTGGCGTTGGTGCTGGCCTTGGCGGCGGTGCCGGCTACATAGTCCAGGTTTTCCACCGCGCCATCCAGGAAGACACCTGTAACCGGCGTCTTGGCCGGCTCGCTATCGCTACCGCCGCAGCCCGCCAGAACCGAGAACACGGCCAGCGACATCAAGGAAAACTTCTTCATGCTAATCCCCATCTTGGTAGTTATAAGACCAGCAAGCGTAGCGGCCTTGCGTTACCAGCGTATGACGTGAAGAAGTTACCTGGAATCGCTTCCCGTTTCTAAATGCCGGGTGAAAAAGGCGGCAATGGCCTGATCGATGACGGCCAGCCGGCTGCGGTCGAAACCGGGCGGGTCATTCAACATGTCGCCGACCAGACCCGTGAGTCCCGGCGGCAGTGGCGACAGCATGGCGCCGTGACCGGCTGTGGGCAGACCGGCGAGACGGATGCAGCTTGGGCAGGCTGCCAGCACGCGCTCACTGTGAAAGCGCGGAAGCAGCCAGCGGTCCTGGCCGGCAGTGATCAGCGCCAGTGGCATGGGCGGCGTTTTCAGGCTGTCCATATCAAAGTCGGCGGCGGCGGGCACGGCGGCGACGACCGCGGCGATACGGCGGTCGTGGTGCTCGCGGTCGCGCTCATCGCTGAAGCGGTGGCGGATGATGATCAGGGCCAGCCATTTCTTCAGGCCATCCAGCATGCCACCTGTCAGCCGGGTGGCCAGGCCGACGCAGGATTGAAAGTCTTCTTCCAGATGCGCTTCGCAATGCTGCTTGAAACGGGCGGGCGACCATCGTCCACCCGCCATGCTGAGCGCGGTATGGCCGCCGGCGGACATGCCGTACATGCCGACTTTGCTCAGGTCCAGCAAGGGAGCGAAACGGGGATCACGGCCCACTTCATCGATGGCGGTTGATACTTCGGCCGGTCGCAAGGTCCAGCTGTCCGGACCAGGATGGGCGTCGTCGCGGTAATTGTCGCCACGATGGGCCGGCATGGCGACCACGAAACCAGCCGCCACCAGCGCGCGCGCCAGATCAGTATGCACCCACGGACTACCGCCTGAGCCGTGAGAAATAATCACCAGCCGGCCATTGCCGCGTTCGGGCCTGCCTTGTTCGGCCAACTGCATGACGAACTCGCCGCGCCGCATCTGCCGCGCTGGCGAGCTGGAAGGATAAAACAAAGTGATCGTACCAACCTCGTCATGTGCGGGGATGGTCGTGTAGCCCGTATCGGCCAGTACCAGCGCGGGCGCCGTCATCAACGCCAGCAAAAAAGCAAAGCAACGCATAAGCAGTTCCTTGTTCTCGCCGGATGCGGCTGCATCCGGTCGCGTTGACTATGGCGTTGCGTGTGCTGGGCGTCTCGCCGAATCCTGAATTTTCAGGATTCGGCCATATTCTCTTTGCGGAATTCACTGGGTGTGAGGCCGGTCGCGGCTTTGAATGCACGATTGAATGGACCGATCGACTGGAAGCCGGCGGCCAGAGCGATGGTCAGCACCGGCAATGCGCGCTGCGCAGGATCGGCCAACACGGCTTGTGCTTCGCGCAGACGGAATTCGTTGATGTAGGTGTTGAAGTTGCGATGACCAAGCTGCTTGTTAATCACGCGGCGCAAACGATATTCCGGAACCTGAAGACGAGCAGCCAGCGCCGCCACAGTCAGCTCACCGCCGCGATAGGCCTGCTCTTCAGTCATCAAGCGATGCAAAGCCGCAGCCAAGGCGTCATCCCGCGCCTCGGGTCGCGGCAAGGCGGCGACTGGCTCGGGAACAAGCTCAGTCTGACCTAACCGCACCATGTGGAAGGTAGCGAGCGCAACGACGATCAACAAAGCCGTGATGTCATACAGCGCAGGTGCGCCCTGCCACGGCTTCGTTTCATGCTGTAGCCGCAGCACCAGCGTCACCGCAGAATAGGCAATACCGCCGATCACAATCACCGCACGCAAGGTACGGCGCTGTTCAACCAAGTCGGAGCGCCAGTGACGCAACGCGACCGCAGCGGCAAGAAGCGCACAAACAAACGGAACCAAACGCACCACCAGCAGCGTCAGCCAGCTATGCATCAAGCAGTTTGCCGCAGTCACCAGCAGCACGCACGCCCACAAAGCGCCATGCACAGGGCGCAGCACGAAGTCGTCATCAAACAAAGCATGAGCGAGCAGGCAAAACAACAAGGCATTACCAACAGAGATGGCGATAAACGGCATCTGCCATAACCGCGGCATCTCGGCCTCAAACATGGGTGTGGAACTAAAGACTTGCACGCACAAGCCCAGACACAAAACGATGCCGAGCTTGAGCAACGGAATGCGGCCGCGCTCCCGCCATAGCACGGCAATCAGTATCAGCAGCAGGGAGAGCGACATGCCGCGCAGCGCGGCATCAAGCAAGATGGGCATGCGGAAGTATAAACGCAAAAAGGCCCGCTCACAGAGCGGGCCTTCTCGGCTTATAACTAGCTTGACGATAACCTACTTTCACACTGGTTGCAGCACTATCATCGGCGTAGAGTCGTTTCACGGTCCTGTTCGGGATG
>NZ_WNKY01000066.1 GCF_009720825.1 Duganella radicis
CCAAGCGGCTACATGCAGCTCTACAATACAAAACGCCCGATGAAGTTCATCGGGCGTCTTTGCTGGAGCTTAATTAACGGGTAACGAAAAAGGCGGTTACCCGTCAACTTATTCCAGGACTAGTCACAGACCAGCGATCTGCGTGCCGTTGACCGATTTCTCGGTCGCTGCGACCGGCGGGGCCGGCTGCTTGGCCGGTGCGACGGCCACTTGCTGCGGTGGCGTGATGGTTGGTACCTTCTTGCCTGCCGAAACCTGTTTCAGGCGGTTGTACTCGGCCAGCACGCGGCTGCCGTAACCATCATCGGTTTCAAACGCGGCGGCGCCGACGTAGCTTTTCAGGCCGGCTTCCACCGAACCGCCACGGGTCACGTAATCTTTCAGGATCAGCGAACCGACGCGGATGTTGGCGACCGGATTCAGCGCGGCTTGCAGGCCGCCCATGTCCTGGAACTTCTCGTGGTGCACCTTGGACATCACCTGCATCAGGCCCTGCGCGCCCATCGGGCTTTCCGCGAACGGATTCAGGCCGGATTCGATCGACATCACCGCCAGGATCAGCAGCGGGTCGAGCTTGATTTCACGCGCCGTCAGGTAGGCGGTCGACACCAGCATGTTGGCGGCGTCGCCGGCTACGCGGTAGCGCTTGGACAGCCAGTTGGTCACCCACTTCTGCTGCTTTTCCGTGCCCAGCAGGGCTTTTTCTTCGGCGGTCAGCGGCTCGGTGGAGGCGGTGGCCGTGGCGGCGGCTGGCGCGTCCATCAGCGCGTCCAGCGGCGGCGCGGTGACGGCCACGGCTTCTGCCACCGGTACCCGGTTCAGGCTGTCGCTGAGGGCCTTGGCCAGGTCTGGGCGGACAAACATGACTGCCATTACTACTAAAGCGGTCACACCCACAATGGTCAGGGTGTGCTGGGCGGTGGTCAACACACCCTTTGCCGAAATGCGCGACGTGGTGAACCACGCGGCTGGCTGGCGAGCCATGGTACGGGCAAGCGTAGCTGCGCCGTTGTTGCTATTAATCATAAAGTTCCCCTGAAATGTCCGTAAAAGCGATCCCCCGCCAGCGTCATACGCAGCTAAACAGGTGCTAATGCCGTGCATCAGAAATTTCGTTCATCGCCGCTGCGGAAGCGCGCGATCAAACGCCATCATTGCTTGCTTGTTGCTGATCTCTCCAGGTGGAGTCAACCAGATGCAATACAACTACTTTCGGGGAGGAAGGCAGACGCCTTATGAAAACACTCCTTAAAATGTCATGTGGAGCCCCGACTCCGTGAATGTATGAGTGGCCTCAAGGGGCAGTACTCATCAAGTAGGGTGGATTGTAGAAGGCGTTTTATATCAAGTCAATACTAACGCAAACCGTCTTTATAACTTTTAAATCTAGAATTTTGCCTTGCGTCCGGCGTAAAACCAATAAAATCAATCACTTGACCTGTATTTTTAAACAGTGCGCTTTAATGTAAGAAAATATTAAAAAACCGATGAAATATTCCGATCTACGAGATTTTATTTCTCAACTGCAACGGATGGGCGAACTTAAGCCCATTTTAAGCCCCGTTTCGCCACATTTAGAGATGACCGAGGTGTGCGACCGCACCCTCCGCGCCGGCGGTCCGGCCTTGCTGTTCCAACATCCCACCGGGCACAGCATCCCGGTGCTGGGTAATTTGTTCGGCACGCAGCGCCGCGTGGCGCTCGGCATGGGCGCCGAGAACGTCGGCGAACTGCGCAAGATCGGTCATGTGTTGTCGCGCTTGAAAGAGCCGGAGCCGCCGAAGGATTTCAAGGATCTGATGGGCCTGGGCTCGCTGGTGAAGGCGGTGTGGGACATGGCGCCGAAAGAGCTGCGCGGCGCGCCGTGCCAGGAGATCGTATGGGAAGGCGCCGATGTCGATTTGTCGAAATTGCCGATCCAGCACTGCTGGCCGGGCGACGTGGCGCCTTTGATTACCTGGGGCCTGGTCATTACTAAAGGCCCTAATAAGAAGCGCCAGAATCTGGGCATCTACCGCCAGCAGGTACTGGGTCCGAACAAGGTCATCATGCGCTGGCTGGCGCATCGCGGCGGCGCGCTGGACTTCCGCGAGCACGCCATCCAAAGCAAAGGCAAGCCTTATCCTGTCTGCGTCGCTTTGGGTGCGGACCCCGCTACTATATTAGGTGCGGTGACGCCGGTGCCGGACTCCTTGTCGGAATATCAGTTCGCCGGCCTGCTGCGCGGCAGCCGCACCGAGCTGGTCAAGGCCATCGGCAGCGAGCTGCGCGTGCCGGCCTCGGCCGAGATCGTGCTGGAAGGGCATATCTACCCGGACGAGAATCATCCGTCCGGCTACGAGCATGCGCTGGAAGGGCCGTATGGCGACCACACCGGTTATTACAATGAGCAGGACTGGTTCCCGGTGTTCACGATCGACCGCATCACCATGCGCCGCGATCCGATTTATCACTCGACCTACACCGGCAAGCCGCCGGATGAGCCGGCCGTGCTGGGCCTGGCGCTGAACGAGGTGTTCGTGCCGCTGCTGCAAAAGCAGTTCAGCGAGATCACCGATTTCCATTTGCCGTCCGAAGGTTGCAGTTATCGCATGGCGGTGGTGCAGATCAAGAAGCAGTACGCCGGCCACGCCAAGCGTGTGATGTTCGGTGTGTGGAGTTTCCTGCGCCAGTTCATGTACACCAAGTTCATCGTGGTGGTGGATGAAGATGTGAATATCCGCGACTGGAACGAGGTGATCTGGGCCATCACCACCCGCGTCGACCCGACCCGCGATACCACGCTGGTCGATAACACGCCGATCGATTATCTCGATTTTGCGTCGCCGGTCAGTGGCCTGGGCAGCAAGATGGGCATCGACGCCACCAACAAATGGCCGGGCGAAACCACGCGCGAGTGGGGCACGGTGATCACCATGTCGTCCGAGGTGAAAACACGGGTGGACCAAATTTGGCAGGAGTTGGGCCTGTAAGGTATAATGATGTCTGGCGGGCCCCTGCGCATTGTGGCATGGTCAACCTGGTCAGGTCGGGAACGAAGCAGCCACAGCCGTTCACCATAAGTGCCGCAGATCAGGCTCGCCTCCTTATTCAGTAAAAAGCCGCCCTCGGGCGGCTTTTCTTTATTCGCTATCCAGCTCGGCTTCGAATGGACGCTCGGAAACGATCATCAGCGGATTCTCTTTCAACAGGTCGCTGTCGGGCTTGAGCTTGATGTGGTTCTGGGCGTCGGTGTTGTAGACCGTGCCGCCCACTTTCAGCTGGGCGCGGTGGTTGAACTTGAAGGTGACGGTCTTGGCGCTCGGCGCGAACATGCTCAGCGCGCCGGCCATTTTCTTGATGGCCTGGTTCATCTGGCCGACGCTGCCCATCACCGCGTTGTAGTTCCATTGCAGGCCGTCCGGCAGCGGCGTGGTGGCGTCCCAGCCGACCGCGGACTTTTCCTCCTTCGGCAGGCTGGTCATGATTTTGGCGTCACCGTTCATCCACTTGGGGTTGGGCACCAGCGCCAGGCGGTATTCGGGCGACAGCGGCGGCAATTGCTGGCGCTCGCCGCCTTGCACCACGCTTAGCACCACGTCGGATGGCTTGATGCCCTTGTTGACCGGCTTGACGGTCAGGAACAGGTTGATCTTGTCGCGCTCAAGGGCGGGCAGGGCGTAGAACTTGTCGATGCGCAGGTCTTCGATCAGCTTTTTGTAGGGATGCCATTCGCGTTCGTCGGCGTGGGCGGTCAGGGACAGCAACAGCAGGGGAATCAGGGCAAGTTTTTTCATTTTTGGCATGTTAAAAGAAAAACAAATTGTAGAGCCAAATCGCAGACTTACCTAATCTAGTCTCGACTTGTTACAATTGCCGCTTTGGCACCCGCGATACGGTAAAATCCCAGCATGTCCTATCAAGTCCTCGCCCGTAAATACCGCCCTCGAAACTTCGAAACGCTCGTCGGCCAGGAGCACGTGGTTCGCGCGCTGACGCATGCTTTGCATAGCGGCCGGCTGCACCACGCCTATTTGTTCACCGGTACGCGCGGTGTGGGTAAGACCACCTTGTCGCGGATTCTGGCCAAGTCGCTTAACTGCGTGGGGGCGGATGGCACGGGCGGCATCACGGCCACGCCGTGCGGCGTGTGCGAGGCGTGCGCGGCGATCGATGCGGGCCGCTTTGTCGATTACATCGAGATGGATGCGGCGTCCAACCGCGGCGTCGACGAGATGGCGCAGTTGCTGGAGCAGGCGGTGTACGCGCCGACCAATGCGCGCTTCAAGGTCTATATGATCGACGAGGTGCACATGCTGACCAATCACGCCTTCAACGCCATGCTGAAGACGCTGGAGGAGCCGCCGGAGCACGTCAAGTTCATTCTGGCGACCACCGATCCGCAGAAGATTCCGGTGACGGTGCTGTCGCGCTGCCTGCAATTCAATCTGAAGCAGATGCCGCCGGGGCACATCATCGGCCATTTGGAAAATATTCTAGGACAGGAAGGCATCACTTTTGAGCATCCGGCCTTGCGTTTGCTGGCGACTGGCGCGCATGGTTCGATGCGCGACGCCTTGTCGCTGACCGACCAGGCGATTGCCTATGCGGCCGGCGCGGTGACGCTGGATGCGGTGCAGGGCATGCTGGGGGCTTTGGACCAGTCGTACCTGATTCGTTTGCTCGATGCGCTGGCGGCGCAGGATGGCGCCGATCTGTTGGCCGTGGCCGATGAGATGGCGACGCGCAGCCTGTCGTATAACGGCGCCTTGCAGGATCTGGGGACTTTGCTGCATCGGATCGCGCTGGCGCAGACGGTGCCTTCGGCCTTGCCGGAGGATTTGCCGGAGTATGCGGATATCGTGCGTCTGGCCGGCTTGTTCGATGCGGAAGAGGTGCAGCTGTATTACCAGATCGCGGTGCATGGCCGTAATGAGTTGGGCCTGGCGCCGGATGAATATGCCGGTTTCTCGATGACCTTGTTGCGGATGTTGGCCTTTCGCCCCGGCGTAGGCGGGGCAGAGGGACAACCAGCGGCGGCACCAGCGGTATCGCGTCAGGCGGCAATGGCTTCGGCCCGCGCCGCGGCAGGCGCCACGCCGGCGCGTGCCGCCGCCAATGTGCAGGCGAGTCATGCCAGCGTCGTGCCGCCATCAGTCATCGCCGGCGCCGCCGCGATGGCGCGCGAAGCAGCCGCACCAGCCGCATCATCGCCAGCCGCCGCTGCAATGGCCGCCGCCGCGCAAGCATCCGCCGCACCGCAGCCAGTCGCCGCGCAAGCTGCGGCGTCGCAGCCGCCAGCCGCTGCCGCACAACCGCCGGCTAGCTCTGCGCAGTCGTCGGCCGCTGCCGCGCAACCGCCGGCTAGCGTCGCGCAGTCGCCAACCGCTGTCGCACAACCGCCGGCTAGCTCTGCGCAGTCGCCAGCCGTTGCCGCACAACCGCCCGCTAGCGCTGCGCAGTCGCCGGCCGTTGCTGTACAGGCGCCTGCCAGTGCTGCCCCCGCGCCGGCCTCTGCGCCAAACGCGCCGCCGGCTGCCGCCGCGTCAGCTCCAGCCGCGCCGATCAGTACTGCGCGCGCCGCGATCAACGCTGCGCTGGAAGCCGCGCGCGCCGCCTCGCGTCCAGGCGGCGCACGTCCGGCCGCCAGCGCGCCAGCTGCACCGGCAGCGCCAGCGCCCGATGCGCCGCCGTCGCCTCCCAGCGTAAGCGCCGCTTCGACGGCGCCTGCAACATCCGCGCCGCAGCCTGGCGTGCACGCACCGCAGGCCGTGGCACCGCAAGCACCGGCCGCCGCATACACGTCTCCTGCCGCGTCGCACGCTCCTGCCGCCGCATACACTGCGCCGCAAGCCGCCGCAGCGTCGCGAGCGCCTGCCGTCCCGTCTGGCGCATCCGCGCCCGGTGCGCAGATGGCTGCCGCGCCGGCACGTCCGGCGCCGTGGGAAGACATGCCGCCAGCCGCTGACGGTGGCGCTGCTGTTCTGGAAGCCCCTGCACGCGTCGCGTCGCCTGCGGCTGCTCCGCAGTACGTGGCGCCGCAAGCCAAGGCCAAGCCAGCAGTCGAAGAAGACGACCTGCCACCGTGGGTCACCGAATTCTCCGACGACTCCGCCATGCCAGCCCAAGGCGCCGCGCATCCGTACGCCCCTGAGCCAGCCGCCGCGCCAGCCCAGCAAGCGAACGACCCGCACGCCATCGCCATGCCTGCGCGCGCCGCGCCGGCGCCAGCCAAGGCGCCCTACGAATACGTCATCACCCCCGTCCCCGAACTGAACTGGGACGGCAACTGGCCTGCGGTCGCCGCCGCGCTGCCGTTGCGCGGCACCGCCCAGCAGCTGGCGATGCAAGCCGAAATGGTCAAGTGCTACTTCGAAGGCAACGCCTTCGTGATCGCCCTGCGCGTGCCGATCGAAACCTGGCGCACGCCGGGCAACGTGGAAAAGCTGACCGCCGCCCTGACCGAACGCTTCGGCCGCACGGTGCGCGTGGACAGCGAACTGGGCGCCGTCTGGTACACCGCCAGCGCCGAAGCCCAGGCCTACCGCGAAGCCTGCCAGCGCGCCGCCGAGGAAACCGTGGCCAACGATCCCTTTGTGAACAGCATGATCCGCGAACTGGACGCCTGGGTGGTCCCAGGCTCCATCGTGCCGCCGCAAACCAGCGCGGCTGCGGCGGCCTGATCGCTCCCTTAAACAACTTACCGCAACACGGAGAACTCCACCATGATGAAGAACCAACTGGCCGGCCTGATGAAACAAGCCCAGGCAATGCAAGAGAACATGAAGAAGGCCCAGGAATCGCTGGCCCTGATCGAAGTCGAAGGTCAATCGGGCGCCGGCCTGGTCAAGGTCGTGATGACCTGCAAGAACGACGTCAAGCGCGTCTCGATCGACCCGTCGCTGCTGGCTGACGACAAAGACATGCTGGAAGACCTGGTCGCCGCCGCCTTCAACGACGCCGTGCGCAAGGCCGAAGCCACCGCCGCCGAGAAAATGGGCGGCCTGACCGCCGGCATGAACCTGCCGGCCGGCCTCAAGATGCCTTTCTAAGGAACCATGTCCAAGTCGCTGGAATTCCTGACCGAAGCCCTGCGCCGCTTGCCCGGCGTGGGACCGAAGTCGGCGCAGCGCATGGCGTTCCACCTGTTGCAGCATGACCGCGAAGGCGCGGACATGCTGTCGCGCGCTTTGCATCAGGCGGTCAACGCCGTGCATCACTGCGCGCTGTGCAATACCTTCACCGAAGAAGACGTCTGCGACACCTGCAACGACGAGTCGCGCGACCGCCGCCTGCTGTGCGTGGTCGAGACGCCCGCCGATCAGCTGATGATCGAGCAGACCCTGACCTACAAGGGCCTCTACTTTGTGCTGATGGGCCGCTTGTCGCCGCTGGACGGCATCGGCCCGAAAGACATTCACCTCGAAAAACTGGTGGCGCGCGCCGCCGACGGGCTGGTCACCGAAGTGGTGCTGGCCACCAATTTCACCAACGAAGGCGAAGCCACCGCGCATTACATCTCCGAGATGCTGAAGGCGCGCGGCCTGCGCGTGAGCCGCCTGGCGCGCGGCGTGCCGGTCGGCGGCGAGCTTGAATACGTGGACGCCGGCACCATCGCCCGCGCCATGCTGGATCGAAGGACGACATGACTACCAAGAACACTTCCGGTCCTTTGGCCGGTATCAAGGTACTGGAACTGGGCACGCTGATCGCGGGCCCTTTTTGTGCGCGCATGCTGGCGGAATTTGGCGCCGAAGTGATCAAGGTCGAGTCGCCCGACGGCGGCGACCCGATCCGAAAATGGCGCGTGCTGAAGGATGGCACTTCGCTGTGGTGGTCGGTCCAGTCGCGCAACAAGAAATCCCTCACGCTCAACATGAAGCATGCGCAAGGCCGCGAGATCGCGCGCAAGCTGGCGCTGGAGGCCGACATCATCATCGAGAACTACCGTCCCGGCGTGCTGGAGAAGTGGGATCTCGGTTACGAGCAATTGAAGGCGGTTGATGCATCGACCATCATGGTGCGCCTGTCCGGCTTCGGCCAGACCGGGCCGATGAAGGATTTGCCGGGCTTTGGCGCCATCGGCGAATCGATGGGCGGATTGCGCTACGTGTCCGGCCATGCGGACCGGCCGCCGGTGCGGGTGGGCGTGTCGATCGGCGATTCGGTGGCGGCGCTGCACGGCGTGATCGGCGCCATGATGGCGCTGCGTCACCGCGACGCCACCGGCGGCAAGCTGAAAGGCGAAGGCCAGATGGTGGACGTGGCCTTGTACGAATCCGTATTCAACCTGATGGAATCGCTGGTGCCGGAGTTCGACCATGCGGGCGTGGTGCGCGAGCGCACTGGCGGCTCGCTGCCGGGCATCGTGCCGTCCAACACCTACACCACCAAGGATGGCGAGAACATCGTCATCGCCGGCAATGGCGATGCGATCTTCAAGCGGCTGGTGCTGGCCATGGGCCGCATCGACCTGGCCGGCAATCCCGAGCTGGAACGCAACGACGGCCGCGTCAAGCACACGCAAATGATCGACGACGCGATCCAGGCATGGTGCGACACGCAGACCATCGACAGCGCGCTGGACGTGCTGAAAGCGGCCGACGTCCCGGCCGGCAAAATCTACTCGGTGCGCGACATGATGACCGACCCACAGTTCCTGGCGCGCGACATGTTCGAGCAGCACCAGTTCGCGGACGGCACGCCGGTCAAGCTGCCGGCCATCTCGCCCAAACTGTCGGCCACGCCGGGCCACACCAAATGGCTGGGCCCCACGCTGGGCCAGCACAATGACGAAGTCCTGCGATCACTCGGCTACAGCGCCGACGCCATCGCCGCGATGAAGCAGGATGGGGTGTTATGAGCGACGAGAGCGATGACCTGAGCCCGGGCTGGGATGCGATCTCTGGCGCCCTTGAGTCGCTTTATCCCGGTCAGGAGCCAAGGCATTTTGGGACGGTCATCAGCTACCAGCTTGGTGGCTCAGATCCACTGGATGGCATCAGTGTCTACCGTAGCGAGGAGTCACGGCCGCACTGGCACTTCGTTACCTTCGGGTTCTCGGAGCTGTATGCCAAGGAGTCCACGGATCCAGACGTCAGTGGCTATGGTTTTGAACTCACGTTCCGTCTGGCTTGCGCTACCGATGCAAGCGAGCCGCCAATGTGGGCATTGAACTTCCTGCAAAATCTGGCGCGTTATGTCTTCAAGACTGGCAATGTCTTCGAAGATGGTCATTGGATGACCGCCAACGGGCCAATCGCCTTGAATGAAAACACGCCGATCTGCTCGATGGGTTTTGCAGAAGACCCTCGATTGCTTGCGCTCGACACGCCGAATGGCCGCTTGAAATTCATCCAGGTGGTGGGCCTGACCGCTGAGGAGGAAGAGGCGGCTAAACGCTGGTCGACCAGAAAACTGTTGGATGTACTGCTGCCATTCATGCCGTTGTGGATTACCGATCTGCACCGCGAGTCCTTGATGAGCAATTCCGCCGTTGCCACTCAAGTGATGGACGGATTGCGTGTGGATGGTTCGTCACAAGGCTATACCTATGTGGATGTCTTGCGGATCGATATGAAGAAGCGCCTGCTGCGTAAGTCTTTGATACAGGTAACGCTTGGCGCCCGCCAGGTGGCGCAGTTGCACGAGCTATTGCCGCTGCGGCTACCATTCGGACGTCCATTCACCGTTGCGGGACCGGAGTTTCAATTGGTATTTCAGCCAGCCGGGCAAAGCGGTGTCGCGGTGGACGGCGCCGCAATGACCATTGCGCTGCCGTCCATCACTGAATTCTTGCGTATCGTGCAAGCCAAGGAAGGCCGCTATCAGATGGCCGGGTTGGATGAGGTCGAATGGCACATCCAGAAAACCTTGATTACCAATCCAGAGGGCGAGGTTGTTGCGACCTACGGTTAATCCGGTACTGCGGACAACCTCTGATTGCGCTTGATTGCAACGGCGATTAAGAGTTTGAGGGTGGTTCCACCCGCGTCTGGGTGATCTTGATCATGTCATGGCGAGCGCGCATTGGTTGGCCAGCATGCGGTGGATGGTGTCGGGCGGGGAGGGATGGCCGAGGTAGTAGCCCTGGACCATGTCGCAGCCGTATTGTTCCAGCAGGACCAGCTGGGCGTCGGTTTCCACGCCTTCGGCCACCACCACCATTTTCAGGCCGTGCGCCATGGCGATGATGGCGCGGGTGATGGCGGCGTTTTCGGAATCCAGCGGCAGGCCGCTGATGAAGCTTTTGTCGATCTTTAAAGCCCGCACGTCGAAGCGCTTCAAGTAGTTCATCGATGAGTAGCCGGTGCCGAAATCGTCGATCGACAAATACACGCCGATGGCGCGCAGCTGCTCCAGCGTGGACATGGTGGCGCGGGCGTCGTCCATCAGCGTGCCTTCGGTCAGTTCCAGTTCCAGCAGTTCGGGCGGCAGGCCGGTGTCGTGCAGGGCCGAGATCACGCTTTGCGTCAGGTTCTCGTCCTTGAACTGTTTGGCGGACAAGTTCACCGCCACCCGCACCGGCGGCTTGCCCGGCTGCTGCCATGCCATCGCCTGCTGGCAGGCGCTGCGCAGCACCCATTCGCCGATCGGCACGATCAGGCCGGTCTCTTCGGCCAGCGGGATGAATTCGGTCGGCGAGATCACGCCACGCTCCGGATGGCGCCAGCGCACCAGCGCTTCAAAGCCGACGATGCGCGCGCTGGGCACGTCGATCTGCGGCTGGTACAGCAGATACAGCTCATCGTTCTGCAAGGCCTTGCGCAAGCCCACTTCCAGCTTGACGTGGCTCATGATCTGCATGGTCAGCGAGGAGCTGTACAGCTTGGCGTTGTTCTTGCCGCAGTTCTTGGCGTGGTACATGGCGGTGTCGGCATATTTGAGCAGCGAGTTGCAGTCCTCGCCGTCTTCCGGATACAGCGAGATGCCGATGCTGGCGGTGACGAAGATTTCGTGTTCAAGCAGATCGAACGGCTGCCGCATGGCTTCCTTCACACGGTGGGCGACGTTGAGCGCGTCTTCCACGCGCTCCAGTTCCGGGATCAGGATGGTGAATTCGTCGCCACCCAGGCGTGCCAAGTTGTTGGCCGGGGAGCGGGAGACCAGGTCGCCATAACGGATGGTTTCGCACAACCGCTCGGCGACGGCTTGCAGCAGTTCGTCGCCCACATGGTGGCCCAGTGTGTCGTTGACGCGCTTGAAGGCGTCCAGGTCCATGAACAGCACGGCGAATTTCTTGTTGGCCTTGCGCGAGCGCGCCAGTTCGGCTTCCAGCGTTTCAAGGAAGGCCTGGCGGTTGGGGATGCCGGTCAGCGAATCGCAATAGGCCAGGCGGCGGATCTGTTCCTCGCTGCGCTTGCGCTCGCTGATATCGCGCACCAGCCCCAGCACCTCGTCCGGCCCGGTGGCCACCAGCCGCGCCTCGAAGTGGCGCGATGGCGGCGGCGCCGGATGCTCGCCTTGGCGCACGCGCGGCGCCGGGCCGGGCAGCGGCAGTTCGTAATCCAGCGAGCGGATGTGCTGGGTGTCGAGCACGGCGCGGACCTGCTCCATCATGTGGCCGGCGATGTCGGCCGGCAGCACCTGGCTCAGGTGGCGGCCGACGCAGATGTCGGTCGCGAACACGCTGCTGGCTTCGTGGCCTTGTTCGTAGTCGAGGTAGTAGCCGTCCTTGTTCATGCGGAAGAATGTGTCGGGAATGGCGGCCAGCACGGCGCGGTGCTGGGCGTCGGCGATGCGCAGGCGGCTGATGGCGTCGCTGGCGCGCAGCACGTACAGCACGCGGTGGCCCAGTATCGGCCAGTTGATCGGCTTGGAGACGAAATCGGTGGCGCCGGCCTCGTAGGCGCGGGTGACCGACTCCAGCTCGTCGCCGCCGGTGACCATGATGATGGGCACGCTGGCCGTGGTTTCCAGCTTGCGGATGGCGCGGCAGACGCTGAAGCCGTCCATGCCGGGCATGTCGACGTCCAGCAGCACCAGGTCCGGCGTGGCGCTCTGGAAGCTGGCCACGGCTTGCAGGCCGTCTTCGGCTTCGATGCCGTCGAGGCCGACCTGGGCCAGCATTTCCAGCATCAGCAGCCGCATGGTGGGATCGTCGTCCGCGACCAGTACCCGGCCGCGCTTGGGGGAAGTTGCCATGATCAGGTTTCCTTTTCCAGGAGGGCTCCCAACGCCTGCCGCGCGGCCTGGAAAGAGTGTTCCATGTCAGCCAGCAGTGCTGCGGCGCCGGCGGTGGTGTCTGTACGTGCCAGTTGTTCGAGTTCCTTGCTGCGCTGGGACAGCGCGTGGGCGCCGACGTTGGCGCTGCTGGATTTGAGGCTGTGGGCGGCCTTGCGCAGTTGTTCCGCGTCGTTGCCGGCGATGGCTTGCCGCATGCTGTGCAGGTGCGCCGGCGTGTCGCGCAGGAAGGCTTGCAGCACGCGCTCCAGCAGGGCGGCGCCGTTGGCCGGACTGAGGGCGCGGATGTTTTCCAGTGCTTGCAGGTTGATGATGTCGTCTTGCTGCGGCGCTTCGGCGGGCGGCGGGGCGACGCGCGGCAGGCTGATCCAGCGCGACAGTGTTTGCCCGAGCGCCTGTTGGGTGAAGGGCTTGCTCAGGTAGTCGTCCATGCCGGCGGCGAGGCAGGATTCGCGGTCGCCTTGCAGCGCGTTGGCGGTGATGGCGATGATGGGCATGCTGCGCGCGCGGCCGCGCTGCTGTTCATGGCGGCGGATTTCCGTGGTGGCGGCAAAGCCGTCCATCACCGGCATCTGGCAGTCCATGAGGATGAGATCGAAGTCATCGGCCTGCACCGAGTGCAGCGCTTCCTCGCCGTTGCAGGCGCGGCTGACGTCCAGGCCCAGGCCTTCCAGCATGGCGCTGGCGACTTCGACGTTGACGGGATTGTCTTCGGCCAGCAGTACTTTGCGGCGCTTGCGGCCGCGCGCCGTGCCGGTGCTGAGTGTGCTCACCGGCGGCGCGGCGGACGCCACAGCGGCGGACAGGGCGGTGCTGGCGGCCACGGCGCGTGTGCCGCCGTAGGGCTCGCCGGCTGTCCGGACATCGGGACCGGCGGCATGCGGGGCGCTGGAATCGGCGGCCGGGCGCGCTTCACGGCCGCGCAGGGGCGTGATGACGGCGTCGTGCAGGTCGCATTCGCGCGGCGGCTTGATCAGCTGGAAGGCGACGCCGGCTTCGCGCTGCTGCACGCGGTCGGCGGCATTGCGTTCGGTGCTGAGCAACAGCAGGCGTGGCGCGGCCAGCGCCGCTTCGCTGCGGATGGCGGCGGCCAGCGCGAGGCCACTGGTGCGCGGCAGTTCCATGTCGAGCAGCACCACGTCGTAGGCGCGGCCGTCGGCTGCCGCTTGCCGCAACCGGGGCAGGGCGTCGGTGGCGGCGGCGCTGGCGCAGGCAATGCGCCAGGCCGCCAGTTGCCGCTCCAGTGCGGCGCGGCTGGCGGGATTTTCGTCGACAATCAAAGCGCGGATTCCCTGTGTGGCGGTGGATGGATCGTCGCTGTCAACACGACGTTTATCAAAATTTACGGCAAACCAAAACACCGATCCTTGAGTTAGCGCATGGTCGACGCCAATAACGCCTCCCATCAGCTCCACCAGTTGTTTTGAAATCGCCAAGCCCAGGCCGGTGCCGCCGTGCTTGCGGGTGGTGGAACCGTCGGCCTGCGAGAACGAGTCGAAGATGCGCGCGCGCGACTCGGACGACACGCCGATGCCGGTGTCGTGCACCTCGAAGCGCAGGCCGACCGATTGCGCCTCCTCCTGCGCCACCATCACCCGCACCGTGATCTGGCCGGCATCGGTGAACTTGATGGCGTTGCCCAGCAGGTTGAAGATCACCTGGCGCAGGCGGTTGGGATCGCCGCAGATGCTGAGCGGGATGTTGTGCGCGATGTCGAACTCCAGCCGCAAACCCTTGGCCTGGGCCTGTGGCGAGAACACATTGTCGATGTCGTCCAGCAGGTCGCGGAAATTGAAGTGGATGTATTCCACCGTCAGCTTGCCGGCCTCGATCTTGGAAAAATCGAGGATGTCGTTGATGATCACCAGCAGATGCTCGCCGGAGCGCTTGACCATGCTGGTGTAGTGGCGCTGCTGCTCAGTCAGGCGCGTGGCCAGCAGCAGTTCGGTCATGCCCAGCACGCCGTTCATGGGCGTGCGGATTTCGTGGCTCATGGTGGCGAGGAAGGCGCTCTTGGCCTGGCTGGCGGCTTCGGCCGCGTTCTTGGCTTTTTCCAGCTGCTCGGTGCGCACGCTGACCTGGCGCTCCAGCTGGTCGCGGTACTGGGCCAGCGCGGCGTCGCGGCCCTCCACCTGCGCCAGCATGTCGTTGAAGCTGTCGATCAGCGCGCCCAGCTCGTCGTGGCGCTGGTGGACGATGCGCGGCGTCACCTGGCCGCGGCTGACTTGCTGCGCCGCCGCCATCAGCTTGCCGACCGGCTCGGCGATGCTGCCCTTGAAGCGCGCCGCCGTCAGCAGCGCCATCATGAACGACAGCGCGGCGGCCACCATGGCGGCGCCGAGGTTTTTCAGGATGTCCAGCCACATGCGGGTTTGCGCGCCTTCCACCATGACCACGCCGGCCGTGTCGCCGCCATGGCGCAGCACGCGGTAGACCCGCAGGGCGGGCGCCCACGGCAGGCCGCTGCGCTCGCTGTGGACCTCGGCCGCGTCCAGCGGCGCCGTCAGCGTATCCGGCCCGGCCTGGCCGGACGGCAGACGCGGCGACAGGTAACGCGCCAGCAACTGGCCTTCGCTGTCGTACAGCGCGGCTTGCAGGATGTCATCCTCGGCCGCCAACGAGGCCAGCGTTTGCCCGGCCTGCTTGCGGTCGGCATACAACAGGGCGGTCTTGCTGTTGTTGCCGAGCACGGCCGCCAGCGACGACAGTTGCTGGCGCGCCTCCTCGCTGTGGCTGAGCACGGATGTGGCGGCAAACACCACGAACACCAGCAGCAGCGCGCTGCCGGTGGACAGCACGGACATGAGTGTCAGCTTATGACTCAGACCGGAGCGTTCCTGGTTGAACATGGCGAGGCCCATTCATGTATGCCAACCAGCAAAATATAGTTTTCAGGCAAGCTCGGCTTTGATCTGCGTCTAATGCGCGCACGTTTGCGCTGCCTCAAACAACGCCGCGACGGGCGTCGCAAGCTGTGGGCATGGAACGCAAAAAAATCTTGTTTGTGGCGGAGGCGGTGACGCTGGCGCATGTCGGCCGTCCACTGGCGCTGGCGCGCACGCTGGACCGGCAGCGCTACGACGTGCATCTGGCGTGCGCGCCGGGCTACGACATGTTCATCAAGGATGCCGGGCTCACCTACTGGAGCATCAACAGCATTCCCGGCGCGCGTTTCCTGGCGGCGCTGGCGGCCGGCAAGCCGGTGTACGACGCCGCCACGCTCAGCCAGTACGTGCTGGACGACATGCGCCTGCTGCAAGCGGCGCGCCCGGACGTGGTGATCGGCGATTTCCGCCTGTCGCTGTCGGTCAGCGCGCGGCTGGCGCAAGTGCCGTACGTGGCCCTGAGCAATGCCTACTGGAGCCCGTACGTGCAGCAGCACTATCAGGTGCCGGCCTTGCCGCTGGCGCGGTTGTTGCCGATCGGGCTGGCCGACCGCCTGTTCAAGCTGGTACGGCCGATGGCGTTCGCCTTGCATTGCCGGCCGCTGAACCGGGTGCGGCGCGCCTACCGCATGCCGTCGCTGGGGCACGACCTGCGGCGCATCTATACCGACGCCGACCGCGTGCTGTATGCCGATATTCCGGAAATGTTCCCGGCCCACGACTTGCCGGCCACGCATTCGTATCTGGGGCCGGTGACCTGGTCGCCGTCCACGCCGGCGCCGGCCTGGTGGGACCATCTGCCGGCCGGTCGCGACGTTGTCTACGTCACGCTCGGCAGCTCGGGACAGGGGGCCTTGCTGCCCAAGGTGTTGCAGGCGCTGGCGCCCTTGCCGCTGACGGTGATGGCGGCCACCGCCGGCAATGTCGATCCCGGCCTGCTGCCAGCCAATGTGCACGTGGCCACCTACCTGCCGGGCGAGCAGGCGGCGCGGCGTTCGCGGCTGGTGATCTGCAACGGCGGCAGCCCGACCAGCCAGCAGGCGCTGGCGGCCGGCGTGCCGGTGCTGGGCATAGCCGGCAATCTCGATCAATACCTGAACATGGATGGGGTGGTGCGGGCCGGCGCCGGCGCCCTGCTGCGTTCGGACCGGCTGGTGGAAAGCGCGTTGCGCGACACCGCGCTGCATTTGCTGGAAGAGCCGGCGCCGCGCGCGGCCGCCGGGCGCGTGGCCCAGCAATTCCTGCGCTACGACGCCGGCGCGCGGCTGGCCGGCCTGCTGTCACAGCTGCCGGTCTAGGGATTACAGCTGGGCACGCAGCTCCAGGGCAATCACGCGCGGCTTGCTGACGTAGACGTACGGCGAGCCCACCGCCGAGCCCAGCGTGCTGACCGAGACGTACTGCTTGTTGGTCAGGTTGTTGACCACCAGACCCACGCCCCAGCGTCCGGACGGCGCCTGCCAGCCGAGCCGCATGTCGACCCGTTCGCGCGCCTTGCCGGCGCCGATCTCGCCATCCGGCAGGCAGGTGCCGGTCTGGCGGGTGTCGGCGTTGCAGCGCTTCTCGCCCTGATAGCCGTACATCAGATTGAAATCGGCATTGCCATCCCATGCCGGCCACCTGGCCGCCACGCCGGCCGACGCGCTGAGGTAAGGCGCGCCGGCGGCCTGGCCGTTCAGGTTGACGCCGGTGGGAGCGACGTAGTTGGCGTAGGTCTGGTCGAGATATTCCAGCGTGCCGTTCAGGCGCCAGACGCGGTTCAGCTTCCACTGCGCTTCGAGGTCGACGCCGGTGGCGTTCTGGTCGCTGTTGACGATCTGGTAGACCGGAATGCCGCTGGTGGCGCTGGCCGGCACCAGCGTCAGGCTTTGCAGGTTGGTGTATTGGTAGTGGAACACCGAGGCGCCGTAGCTCAGGCCCAGCGCGCGCACCGTGCCCTTCATGCCGGCTTCCAGATTGGTCACCAGTTCCTTGTCGTACTGGCCGTTGACGCCCACCGCGTCGAAGCCGCCCGACTGGTAGCCTTTGCTCCACGACAGATAGCCCATGTGGTCCGGCGTCAGGTGATAGTCCAGCACCACGCGCGGGCTGAAATTGTTCCAGCTGTTGTTGGCCGTGAAGGCGGCCTTGCTGGAACCCGGATTGGTGAACTGGATGTTGCTGGTGGTGACCGCCTTCAGGGTGGCCGCCTGGGTTGCCGTCAGCAGCCTGGCCGCCACCAGCGAAGGGAAGAAATTGGCGCCGTTGAGCGCGGCCAGCGTGGCGTCCAGTCCGGCCGCCGTGCGCTGCGGGTTGTACCAGCTGAAGGTTTTCTGATCGTGCGTGTAGCGGCCGCCCAGCGTCAGGTTGGTCTGGTCGGTGACGTGCCAGATGGCGTCGCCATAGGCGGCGTAGGCGCGGTACTCGCCCTTGTCGTGCATGTATTCGGACCACGACTGGCCCAGCAGGTTGACGCCTTGCAGCGCGCTGCTGCCGGTGGCTTTGCCCAGGCCTTGCGCCAGCGCGGTCAGCGTGGCGTAAGGCGACAGGCCGGCCGAGTGCTGGATGATGGTGTCCAGCGAGGTGGTGTTGGTCGACACGCTCTGCACCGAGGTGGCGCGCTCGCGGTAGGCGCTGACGCCGCTGACCCAGTTGATCTTGCCGGTCTCGCCGCTCAGCTTGAACTCCTGCTGCCAGGTGGCGTTCGACTCGACGATGCCGGTGGAGAGGGCGCTGGCCTGGTCGGCACCAGCATCGTTGTCCTGCCAGTTCTGCGCGTTGTAATGGCGGTAGGCGGTGGTGCTGCTGAGCGTGGCGAACGACAGCGGCTTTTCCACCCGCAGCGTGACGCCATCGAAGGTGCGGCCCTGCATGTCCGGCTGGGCGTCGTTGTTGAGCCGGGTGTTGAAGGGATTGGTCCAGGTCGACGGGCCGCCGTAGTTGATCTTGTTGCCGGTGAGGGATAGCACCAGCGGGCCGGCGGCGCGCATCACCTCGTGTTCCCAGCTCAGCGTGGCGGATGCTTGCTCGCCTTGCCAGCGCAGGGTGGCGCGCACGCCGCGGTCGCCTTCATCGCCCATGCGCTTGCCATTGTAGGCGTTGCGGGCCCAACCGTCGTCCTGCTGGTTGACGGCGGAAATGCGCAGCGCCACGCTGTCGCTGAGCGGCGTGTTGTACAGCGCCTCGGCGTAGCGGGCGCCGTGGCTGCCGATGCGCACCAGGCCGCCGGCCTCGACCCGGTTGACCGGTTCGTTGGTGACGATGGAAATGGCGCCGGCGGCGGCGTTGCGGCCGAACAGCGTGCCTTGCGGGCCTTTCAGCACTTCAATGCGCTTGAGGTCGTTGAAGTTGAGCAGCGAGCCGCCGTTCTTGCCGGTGTAGACGCCGTCGGTGTAGATGCCGACCGGCGAGTCGGTGCCGATGCCGAAGTCTTCGGTGCCGACGCCGCGCAGGTAGATGTTGGGGCGGATCGCTTGCGAAGTGTCGATCGACAGGCCGGGCACGAAGGCGTCGACGTCGCCCAGGTTGGCCACGCCCAGGTCCTTGAGGGCGGCGCCGGACAGGGTCTGCACCGCGATCGGCACATTCTGGATTTGCTGGCTGCGGCTCTGGGCCGTCACCACCACCACTGGTTCGGTTTCTTGCGCAAAACTGGTGGACGCGGCCATGCTGGCCAGCGCCACACTGACGGCGCTGGCGCACAGGCGCAGCGGCAGCCGTTGTTGAATCAAAATCAATGTCATCTCCCTTGAACGTCACTTCGAAACGCCGGCCGTATCGCCTGCTGAAATTCATTCTAAGGTTTGCACTATGATTAAAATAGGAGCATTATCGCCATAATCATGACCAATTCCGCCACATCGCCGCCCCAATTCGAGGTGCAGATCCTCTGTTTGCCAGAGGCCATCATGGGTACCGTGTTCAATGCGGTGGACGTGCTGCGGCTGGCCGACACGGTGCTGAAGTTGCGAAATCCCCACGCTCTCAGCCCGCTGGGCTGGAAAGTGCTGACGCCGCCGGAGGGGCCGGCGCTGTTCGATACCGCGCAGCCCGGCGTGTTTGCCTCGACGCCCGCGCGGCCGTCGCCAGCGCCGGAAAACACGCTGATCATGATCCCGGCGTTGTATGGTGCCAACGCGCTGGAGCTGCCCATCATCGCCCAGCGCTACCCGGCGGTGCTGGCACTGCTCAAGGCGCACGTGGCGCAGGGCGGCATTGTAGCCGCTTGCTCCACCGGTCTGATTTTCCCCGCGCTGGCGGGCATGCTGGCGGGCCTCAGGCTCGATACACACTGGGCATTCAAGGCTTTCTTCCGCCGGCGTTTTCCATCCTGCGATTTTTCCAGTCCGGACGCCATGAGTTTTCATCCTCAGCTGTATTCCTGCGTGGCGCCGTCGCAGCAAAGCGAATTCATGATGGCGATCCTGGCGCGGCTGGTGGATGAGCAAGTGGCGCAAGGCTGCGCGCGCTTGTTGCAACTGCAAACCGAGCGCCAGCAGCTAGGCAATCAATTGATGGAGCGTGACTGGCTGGGGCTCACCTCGGACAGTCCGGTATATCGAGCCAAGCAGTGGCTGGAGGCGAATATCGAGCAGCCTTACGACTTGTCGGCGCTGGCGGTGGTGGCATCGTCCAGCGAGCGCACCTTGCTGCGTCATTTCCAGTCCGTGCTGGGCATGACGCCGCTCGATTACCTGCAAGACTTGCGCGTGCAGCGCGCCAAGGTGATGCTGGAGATCAGCCTGAACAGTCTGCAAACCATCGCCAACGCCTGCGGCTACACCAACGCCAGCACCTTCAGCAAGCTGTTCCGCCGTGCCATCGGCATGAGTCCGGGCGAGTACCGCCGCAACCACACCTTCCGCACCAAGCGCGCCCATTGGCGCGTGACGCCGCATTAAGCGGCCGCGCAGGCAAAAAAACGGACCGGGCGGGAGGTCCCGGTCCGCGTGAAAAGACCGCTGCCGCGGTCACGACTGCACTTTACGGCGCGTGCCCAGCGCGAGTCCCGCAAAGCCCAGTCCGATGAGTGCCAGGGTCGCGGGCTCCGGAATGGTGGCGAAGCTCTGCGACGAATCCACTTTGAGGAAGGGCACCGTGGTGGGCGTGGAACCGTCCCACATCATGGTTGGCGTGAAGAACGACGGCACGTTGGTGGTGCCGGTGAATTTGTCGACGAAGATGGAGCCGGTCACGGCGTCCAGGTAGTTAGGATCGACATAATCGATCATGAAGCGCGAGTCGAACGAGCCGGTGCCCACCGCGCCCGAGGCGCTGAAGCTGGCCTCGTTGAACACCAGGTGGCCGGACATGATCATGATGCCGTCGCCATCGCCGCCGACGCCGCCGCAGCCGGTGGAGGTCACGCCCTCGCCGTAGCAGCGCACGGTGTTGGCGCCGTTGCCGGGCACGGCCTTGCTACCGTCGGTGATGCGGTCCAGGAAGATGGCGACGTTCTGCACGCCGGCGCGCAGCGGGTCCACGTCCATGGCGGCCGACTGGGTGGCCGGCAGGCCGAAGTTGACGGTGGTGGCGGTTTGCGCCGTCACCAGTTCCTGGAAGCGCACCACCTTGCTGATTTCAAACGTGGTGTTCAGCCCGGCCGGCGTGACGATGGCGGGGATGTTGCTGTTCGACATGGTACCGACCACCATTTGCGAGCGCAGTTCGGTCAGGTAGGGCGCGGTGGCGCCGGGGCCGACGATGCGGCCCGGAATGAAGCCGGTGGCGAGACCGGTGTCGGTGACGTTGGTCCACAGGTCGGCATAGGTGGTGTAGGTGCCGGTGCCGGTGGGATCAAGGCCGAGGGTGGGGCCGGCGCTGGCCGTCAGCGGCGCGGCCAGTGCGGCTGCCAGCAGGGCGCCGGCCAGCGCGGGTTGAGTGGTTTTCATGGATGCTCCTCGAAAAAGGCCACGGGAATCGAAGCCGTGACGATCAAGGAGCAAAAGCCTTGCCAGCGTTAGCGCGCCTTTAAAATCAAGGACTTGTGCCGGGCGGCGCGGACCGGTGTAAAAAATTCCGTCACGGCGCGGCCTTGATGCGGCGTGCCGGGATGCCGCCCCAGATTTCGCCGGCGCCGATCTGCGTATCCTTGGTCACCACCGCGCCGGTGGAGACGATGGCGTTGTCGCCGATGCGCACGCCGGCCATCACCACCGCCTTGGCGCCGATGGTGACGGTGTTGCCGATCTGGACCGCCTTCAATTCCAGCCGCGTGCCTTCGATCACGTGGGCGAAGATGACGGCGTCGTGGCCGATGATGGTGTTGCTGCCGATGCGCGTCAGTGGCGGGTCGAGCAGGGCGCCGGCGCTGTAGGTGTTGGCGCCCAGCCGCGCGCCGAGCGCGAGATAAATCAGGCGCTGGACCGGCACCGGAATGAAGTGGGTGCGGATCAGCGAATTGAACAGCAGCAGGTAGAACAGGATGTTGACGTTGGCCGCCAGCTCATGGCGCGTGTGCTCCGGCACCTCGCCCTCGTGCAGCGGCAGCGCCCGCAGGAACAGGCGGTAGACCAGGAAGGCATACAGGTAGACCAGCAGCAGCGCCAGCGCCACCAGCGTGACGCCGCGAAAATCGCCCAGCGGCAGGCCGCCGAACACCAGCGCGGTGGTGCCCACGGCCAGCAGCAGGATCAGCGCCAGCAAGCCGAGGAAGACGACGATCTGGCCGGGCTTGATGGCGCGCATCAGCGGCTCCCGGACGGCATCAGCAATTCGCTCAGCGGACGCCGCAGGGAACGCGCCCGCGCCGGCGCGCCGGCGCCGATGCGCCCCATGAACACGGCGGCTTCCCAGTCCGCCGCGCCGACCAGCGCCGCGCCCTGTTGCGACAGTTGCCGCGCCTGTTCCTGCATGCCGGGCACGCTGGAGAACACGCGTCCCTCGCGCACGTAGCGCGAGAAAATCAGCGGCGTCAGTTCCGGCTGCAATTGCAGGCCTTGCGCGGTGGCGGTCAGCCAGAAGCGTTGCACGGCGCGGCCGGCGGCGATGTAGTCGTCGACCCGCTGCGGGCGGCGCTCGGCCACCAGCACGAAGTGGGCGGCGCAGGCCAGGCCGGGGATCAGGTCCATTTGCAGACGCGGCGCCAGCGTGCCGGCCAGCCAGGTGTTGAAGAACTGCACGCGCTTCCAGTCCCGCATCACCCAGCGCATGAGCTTGGTGGTGAGGGCGTCGGCGCCCAGCGCCTGGTCGGGAATGCGGTCCGCGCTGTAGCGGGCGTTCCATTCGATGATGGCCTGGTGCACGCGGTGCGCTTCCGGCATGGTCAGGCGCAGCTTGGCGTTGCGGAACATCAGGCGCGCGGTGGCGGTGCGCTGGCCGCCTTCCAGCCAGTGCACGCGGTAGCCTTCCGGCAGCGTCAGGTGCAGCGCGGATTTTTCCGCCGCCGTCAGCGCCCGGCGGCTGAGGGCGCGGCGCTGCACCGCGCGCGGCAGGATGGCGCCGGCCAGCGGGTCGGGCTCGATGCCGGGCGCGGGCAGGAATTCGACGCTGAAGGTGGGGTGGGTGTCGGGCGTGTCGCTGTGGCGCATGGCGCGCATCTCCAGCGCGAAGGTGCTGGCGGCGATGGCCATGGTTTCCAGCAGCGCGCCGATCGAAATCTGGCTCGGATGGCCGTCGAGGTCGTAGACGCAATGGTCGCGCGTGTCGTGGCCGTGCACCACCAGCCGGTGCTGGTCGAGGATTTCGAAACGCCACGGCTGGGTGTTGTCGCCGCTGGGCGCCCAGCGCGCCAGTTCGAGGATTTGCTCCATCTGGTTCATGTTTTCTCTCCGGGCCGTCGTCGCCGCGCCAGCATCATGGCCAGCCGCTGCAAGGGATGGCGGTTGCCGCCGGGACGCCAGGTGCGCACCAGCTTGTTGCGGAAGGCGTCAAACTGGTAGCCCCACGGGGCCGGCCGCACTTCGCCGCGGTTCAGCAGGATCTTGAGCGCCTCGGTGGCCGCCACGCCGGCGCACAGCTCGCAACCCATGATGGTAGACGGGCCGCGCCGCTCTTTCAAGTTGATGCTGGAGGGATCGACCAGGTAGCCGCCATGCAGCCCGGCCGGCGCCAGCCCGACCAGGAAGCGCAGGGCTTTTTCCAGCTCCGGCCGGTCGCCCCAGCCGAAGTAGTCCTCGAACGTCATGTGGCCCGGCAGGAAGCTCAGCACCGCCGTGCCCATGCCCAGCGGCGCCGCCGTCACGGCCGGAATGCCGAGCCGGGCGCAGGCGGCAAAGGTGGCCTGGCGGGCGCCGAAGGCGAAGAAGTCCAGGCCGTCGACGTACAGGTCGACACCGTCGAAGAAGGTGGACAGGTTGTCGTGGCTGACGCCGTTGGGGAAGCGCACCAGCTTGAGTTCGGGGTTGATGTCCAGCGCCATAGTGGCCAGCACCTCGACCTTGGGCTGGCCCAGCGTGGACATGGTGGCGCCCACCTGCCGGTTGAAGTTGGCGATGTCGAAGGTGTCGAAGTCGGCGAGGTGGAAGGCGCCGATGCCCAGCCGCGCCAGCGTCAGCAGGTGCACGCCGCCGACCCCGCCCATGCCGGCGATGGCGATGCGCTTGTGGCGCAGCGCCGCCTGCTCGGCCGGGGTGACCCAGCCGATATTGCGTGCGCACGCCTGTTGGTAAATGTAAGCCATCTTGCTTGGATGGCTGGGGCGCGGAAAAGTTCCCCGCGGCGTCATCCCGGCGCAGGCCCACTGGTGTCCGGAATAATTTTGTTGACATAGTCTCAAAAGAGTGAAGGCTGAAGGTGCGCGATGGTTGCCCTGTCCTGTCGTCGTCGCCGATAGGCGGACATTTCAGTCTCAAC
>NZ_WNKY01000067.1 GCF_009720825.1 Duganella radicis
CCCGGGATGCCGGGCGCGCCACGCCCGGGCGCCGGCAGCGCCGGCTATGCGTCGCCGGGCGCCGCCAACGCGCCGGTCCGCATCTACTACCCCAGCGGCAACTTCAAGGGCTTGCTCGACAATGCCGCCGCGCGCTTCGGCGTGTCGTGGAAGTACGCCGACGGCGCCATCCACTTCTACCACACCGAGACCCGGACCTTCCAGATCAGCACGCTGCCGGGCGACTCCACCTTCACCGCCACGGTCGCCAGCGGCGCCGCCTCCACCGGCGGTGTCTCCAGCGGCGGCGCCGCCGGCGGTGGTGGCGGCGGCGGGGCGGGCGCCACCGGCGGCACGGGCGGCGGCGTGACCGCCAACAACAGCCAGAACACGGCGGTGGCGTCGCGCCTGTCGGTCTACGGCAGCATCGAGAGCGGCGTCAAGGCCATGCTCACCGCCTACGGCAAGGTGGTGGTCTCGCCGGCCACCGGCTCCATCACCGTGGTCGACACGCCCGACTCCCTGGCGCGCATCGCCACCTACATCGAGAATGAGAACAAGACCTTGTCGCGGCAGGTGGTGATCAACGTGACGGTGCTGTCGGTGACGCTGAGCGACAGCGACGACTACGGCATCAGGTGGGACTTGGTGTACAACAACCTGAAGCAGACCTACGGCCTGGCCAGCGGCATGCCGGCCGGCGTGGACGACGGCCAGCTCAAGGTCGGCATCATCGGCAATTCCCGCTTCGCCAGCAGCACCGCCGTCATCAACGCCCTGTCCAAGCAAGGCAAGGTGCGGCGCCAGACCACCGCCTCGGTGATCACCCTCAACAACCAGCCGGTGCCGCTGCAGGTGGCCAAGCAGACCTCCTACCTGCAATCGTCGCAGACCACGGTGGTGGCGCAGGTCGGCACCACCACCACGCTGGTGCCGGGCAGCGTCACCTCGGGCTTCAACATGAGCATCCTGCCGCACGTGCTCAACAATGGCACCGTGCTGTTGCAGTTCTCCACCGACATCTCGGCGCTGCGCCAGATCCGCCAGGTGCAGAGCGGCGCCAGCCGGATCGAGTCGCCCGAGATCGACACCCGCAACTTCCTGCAGCGGGTGTCGCTCAAGTCGAACGAGACGCTGATCATCAGCGGCTTCGAGCAGACCGATGACAAGCTCGACCGGCAGGGCGTGGGCGATCCGCGCAACCCGGCGCTGGGCGGCGGCTTCGAGGCCGGCGCCAGCAAGGAAACCATCGTGATCCTGATCACGCCCACCACGCTCGGCCTCTGACCCGCGCATGGCCATCTACGTCACCCAGATCGGCAAGCACCGGTTCATCTGCGGCCTGTTCTGGCAGTCGCTGTCGCGTCCGCGCGAGCTGCTGCGCGAGGCGCGCGAGCTGGCGCGCAAGATCGATTCGGACTTGCTGGTGCTGCGCACCGACCAGTCGACCGCGCAGGCCGGCTTCGCGCACTCGGCCGAGGGCGCGCGGCGCGGCATGTATTCGCTGGGCGCGGTGGTGTCCAAGACGCTGGCCATCGAGGGCGCCTACTACGACGGCGAACAGCAGCCGGTGCACAACTGGCTGGCCGCGTTCAAGCTGCCGGACGGCCAGTGGGCGTATTTCGCGGTGCGCGACGCCAACTTCCTGCCGAACGGCGACTTCGCCGGCAGCAAGGAGGAGGTGCTGGAACGCCTGCACGGCGACTATGGCCTGGGCGGCTGGAACGTGGTGCTGGGCGACCCGGAACTGGCCGATTACGGCTTCCACAATTTCGACGCCCGCGGCATCGAGAGCCTGATCCCGCGTCGCAAGAACGGCGAGATCCGGGTGCACCGCTGGTGGGGCCTGCAACAGCGGCAGGTGCGGCGGCCCTATCGCCGGCTGGCGATCGCGGCCGGACTGGCGGCGCTGGCGCTGGGCGGCGGCATGCTCTGGCAGCAGCGCCAGCGCGCCATCGCCGAGCGCGAGCGTGACCAGGCGCTGGCGGCGATGCGCGAGAAAATGCTGCACCTGGCGGCGCCGGCGGCGCAGCCGCATCCCTGGGGCACGCAGCCGGCGCCGCTGGCGCTGGCCCGGGCCTGCGTGGAACGGCTGGCCTATCTGACGCCCGGCGGCTGGCAGCTCGACGACTATGTCTGCACCGGCGCGCAGGTGCGCTACGCCTGGACGCGCCGCGATTCGACGGCGGCCCTGCTGCGCGCCGAGGTGCCCGGCGCCACCGTCGAGCTGAGCGGCGACCGGGCCAGCTACGCGCTGCCGCTCCAGCTGGCGCGCAAGCCGGCCGAGGCCTTGCTTGGCCGCGATGAAGTTTTGGAACCAATCATATCCCAGCTGCAACTTATGGGCATCGCGCATCAACTGGCCAGCACGCCGGCGCCCATCCAGCCAGCCGGGGCCGGCGCGCCGCCGTGGCTGAGCTACAGCTTCAAGGTGGACGGCCGCGGCTTGGCGCCCACCACGCTGGCGGCCATGCTGGAGCGGCCGGGCGTGCGTATCGACAAGCTGGTCTACCGTGGCGGTCTATGGTCTATCGAGGGCGTAATCTATGCGAAATAACACCATCCATGCAATCTTCCTGGCCACGCTGCTGGCCGGCGGGGCGGCCTGCGCCGACCCGACCGCGGACCAGCTGACCCGGATCGAGGGCGAGACGCTGCTGCTCAAGGCGCGCGAGCGGCAGCTCGACGTCCAGGCCAGCATCCTCAGCAAACAGAATGACATCGCCGCCCGCCAGAGTGCGGTCGACCAGCTGGCCCGGAACGCGGCCGCCGGCGATCCGGTGGTGCTGGGGATGGAGGGGCTGGGCCGCACCATGGTGGCGACCGTGCAGCTGGGCGACGGCGCCGTGCTCGACGTCCAGGCCGGCGACCTGCTGCCCAACGGCATGCGGGTGGTGTCGGTGGCGCCGCGCAGCGTGATCGTGCAAAAGGGCAAGGCGCGCGTCCGCCTGGCGCAGCAGGCGCCGCGCCCGGCCGCGGCCGCCACGCCGGTCCCGCCGCCGCCCGGCATGGTGCCGCCGCTGCCGCTGGCGCCGAAGGGAGCGCTGCGATGACCTTCTTTACCGCGCGAAAAGTGGAATTCCATGCGCCCGGCCGCGCCGTGCACGACGGCGGCGGCGTCGAGAACCATGGCGGCGTGGTGAGCCGCTCCGGCGTGTTCGAGGCCAGCGCCGAGGAACGCAAGCTGCTGTGCCTGCTGAGCGACGGCCGCCTGCTGGTGGCCGAGGGGCAGAGCCTGAATCCGCACGTGCTGTCGTATCAGGCGCGGCTGGAAAAGATGCACCGGCCGTTTCAGGTCGAGTTCGCCAAGATCGAGGCCATCGCGCGCGCCTATCAGAACAGCCTGCCGGGCAGCGGCGCGGCCGAGCGCCAGCAGGAGCACTCGATGATGCAGGTCACCGCCAAGGAACTGCTGAACAAGGCGTGCGAGGCGCGCGCCTCGGACATCCACCTGCGGGTGCGCAAGAGCTGCACCGAGATCCTGTTCCGCATCCACAACGACCTGGTGCCGGCCGGCAGCCAGACGCGCGAGTACGGCGAGCGCCTGCTGGCGACGCTGTACGGCGCCATGACCTCGGTGTCCGACAACGCCTACAAGCCGATGGAGCGCCAGGACGCCGCCATCGCCGACCGCGACAAGCTGCCGCCCAAGCTGTACGGCGTGCGCATCGCCACCGCGCCCACCAGCGAGGGCGTGCTGATGGTGCTGCGCCTGCTGTACAACGACGCCGGCGACAACGTCGACCTGCGCCCGCTCGGCTTTAGCGAGGCCCACGCGGCGCTGCTGCAACAGCTCAAGGAACAGCCGGTCGGCATGAACATCATCAGCGGCCCGACCGGCTCGGGCAAGTCGACCACCTTGCAGCGCATCCTGTGCGGCGAGATCCTGGAGGCCGAGGGCAAGCTGCACGTGCTCACGGTCGAGGACCCGGTGGAATACCCGATCGAGGGCGCGGTGCAGACCGCCGTCACCAACGCCGCCACCGAGGCCGAGCGCTCGCGCCAGTTCGCGGCGGCGATCTCGAACGCCATGCGGCTCGATCCGGACGTGATCATGATCGGCGAGATGCGCGACGCCGCCTCGGCCCAGAACGCGCTGCGCGCCTCGATGACCGGCCACCAGGTCTGGACCACGGTGCACGCCAACAGCGCGCTGGCCATCATCGACCGGCTGACCGACCTGGGACTGCCGCTGAGCCTGGTGACCGACCACACCATCATCACCGGCCTGATCAGCCAACGCCTGGTCAAGGTGCTGTGCCCGCATTGCAGCAAGCCGCTGGTCGAGCACGCGCACGAGTTGCCGGCGGCGGCCTACGCGCGGGTGCAGCGCGCGGTCGGCGCCAGCCTGGCGCGGGTGCGCCTGGCCGGCCCCGGCTGCGAGCATTGCCGCCAGCAGGGCACCATCGGCCGCTCGGTGCTGGCCGAGGTCATCCTGCCGGACGACCGCTTCTTCCGGCACATCCGCGCCGGCGAGAAAACCGAGGCGGTCGAGTACTGGCTGCGCGAGCTGGGCGGGGTCACCCTGCGCGAGCACGCGATCGAGAAGATCGCCGCCGGCCAGGTCGATCCGCGCATGGCCGAAAAAGTGGTGGGCCATCTGGCCGTCGCCGGCGCGTCGGCCGCGCCGCGCCAGCACCTGGCGGAGGTGATGCGTGCGGTTTGACGTCCACCGCTGGTGGGCACGGCGCCAGTTCACGGACACGGCGCGGGTGCGTCTGTACCGCAAGATCGCCAAGATGCTGGGCAACGGCCTGCCGCTGCTGCGGGTGCTGGAGGAGCTGCGCGAGCGCGCCTCGCACCACGGGCGCAAGCCCAACGAGCCGCTGGCCATCGTGCTGGACGACTGCCGCCGGCTGGTGCAGAACGGCCGTACCCTGCCCGAGGGGCTGGAGGGCTGGGCGCCCCGGACCGAGCGCATGATCCTGCTGGCCGGGGCGCAGTCCGGGCACATGGAGGCGGCGCTGCTGTCGGTGATCGAGGTGGTGCAGGCGCAGCGCAAGATCAAGGCGGTGATCCTGGGCGGCATCGCCTATCCGGGCGCGGTGCTGTTGCTGATCCTGGTCTACATCTATCTGTTCGGGACCCGCGTGATTCCGGAGTTCACCCGCATCGTCGACCCGGCCGGCTGGCACGGCGCGGCCAGGTCGTTGTACCTGATGTCGCTGCTGGTGCAGGACTGGATGGCGTATGTGGTGGTGGCGCTGGCGTTGGCGCTGACCGGGCTGGCGCTGGCGTTGCCGCGCTGGCGCGGCGACCTGCGCATCCTGCTCGACCGCTACGCGCCGTTCTCGATTTACCGGCTGGTGGTCGGCAGCGGTTTCCTGCTGGCCTTCTCGGCCCTGCAATCGGCCGGAGTCACGGTCGAGAAATCGCTGACCCGTTTGTCCGGCATGGCCGACCCGTGGTTGCGCGAGCGCCTCGACGGCGCGCTGCTCGGGGTGCGCTCCGGGCTTAACTGCGGCGAGGCGCTGCGCAACGCCGGCTACGGTTTCCCGTCGGCGGAGGTGATCGACGACCTGTGCGTGTACGCCGAGTACCGCGGTTTCGGCGAGGCGCTCAAGCTGATGGCCGACGAATGGCTGGAGGAAGGCATCGAACAGATTTCCGCGCAGATGAAGATACTGAACGGAGTCGCGATCATCACCATGTCGGTGGTGATCGGCTGGCTGGTGACGGGGTTTTTCGGCATCCAGCAGGAAATAGCAACCATGACACGCGCCATACATTAACTCACCCATTGAAGGAGTCACACATGAAACAAGCATCGCCATCCGTTCGCCGCATGTTGTCCAACCGCGCACGCCAGCGCGGCGCCTCCTTGCTGGAGGGGATCGCCTACCTGGGCATCGCCGCACTGGTGGTGCTGGGCGCGGTGTCCCTGCTGACCAACGCCTTCGGCAGCGCCAAGTCCAACCAGACCACCGAGGAAGTGGTGGCCCTGCGCACCGCCGTGCGCAAGCTGTACGCGGGGCAGTCGTACAACGACGCCAACATGCAGGCCAACCTGATCACCGCCAGGGCCATTCCCAACACCCTGGTCATCGCCGGCAATGCCCTCAGCAACAGCTGGAGCGGCGTGGTCACCGTCGCCAGCACCGCCGCCAACACCTTCAACGTGACCTATAACAACGTGCCGCAGGACGTCTGCATCAGCGCCGTCAGCGGCGCCAATGGCTGGACCCAGATCGCCCGCGACGCCGCCGGCGGCGGCGCGGTCGTTGCGTTCCCGGTCACGGCCACGGCGGCGGCGACCCTGTGCAACGCCGCCAACAACACCATCGTCTTCACGGCCAACTGACGTCTGGCGGGCGGCGCATCCGATGCAATCCTTCTCCTCTCCCTGCGATATGGCGATGGCGAACAGCGTGCGGGAACTGGCGTTCTCGGACCTGTATCTCGGCCATCCGGACTTGCAGGACCGGGTGGCCGACGCGCCCGGCGCCGCCAGTCCGCCGCAGCCGCCCGGCCCGGGCTTGCGGGCTGACATGGCGCGGCTGAAGGCGGCCTGCAATGTCGAGCGGGAGAGAAGGCCGGGCGCGGGCGAGTTCAAGGTCGCCTACGACGGCGCCCACTACCGGGTGGCGACCCTGCCGGCCCAGGGCGGCGACGTGTTCGTGGTGCGCCGCATCGCCGGCGCCGTCGCCTCGCTGGCGGAATTGGGCATTCCACAGGCCTACATCCGGCGCATGACGCAGCGCGACCTGTCGGGCCTGTTCATCGTTTCCGGCCCGATCAACTCGGGTAAGACCATGACCGCCGCCGCCATGCTCAAGGACCGCCTGCTGGCGCACGGCGGCGTGGCGGTGACGGCCGAGGACCCGGTCGAGCTGCCGCTGGAAGGCCCGCATGGCCACGGCCTGTGTTTTCAAACCGCCTTGCCGGGCGAGCCCGGCGAGCGGGCCGACGCCTTGCGCAATATGCTGCGCTGGCGCGCCGGCACGCTGCTGGTCGGCGAGCTGCGCGACCAGGAATGCGCGACCGAGCTGCTGCGTACCAGCTTCAACGGCGCGCTGGGCATCACCACCATGCTGGCCGGCGACGTGGTGCAGACCGTGACGCGGCTGCACAGCCTGCTCGACGAGCGGCTGGGGCCGGGGCACGCGCGCGCGCTGCTGGCCGACGGCCTGCTGGGCGTGCTGCACCAGCGCATGGTGCGCGGCGCCCGGCATCCGGCCAAGCTGGAGACGGAATTCCTGTTCCTGAAGGACGCCCCCGTCGCCAGGGACTTGCTGCGCAAGGGCGAGTTCGCGCAGCTGGGCGGCGAAATCCGCAAGCAACTGGCGGTCATGATCGCCGAGAACGCCGCGGCGCAGCGCCCGGCGCCGGGATAGGGGAGACGCGCCGATGTGGAATCTGCTGGTGATCGTGGTCATGGCCGCCCTGGGCGGCTTCTATCTGCTGCCGGCCGAACGCGGCCACATCGCCGCAGGCGAGCAACTGATGCGGGAACAGGCTGGCGCGATGGGGATCTACCGCCAGGCGGTCATCACCTATTTCTCGCTGCACGACCAGACCGACACCAGCGTCGACATCAGCACCCTGCGCGCCAGCGGCCTGCTGCCGGCGTGGTCGCCGCTGGCCAGTCCGGGCGCCGCGCCGGCCTGGGCCAACTACCGCGACAGCGCCGGCGTGATCTACATCTATCCGCTGGCGCAGGCCGCCCCCAACATGGTGGGCGAGGTGCTGAAGCTGTCTCACAACTCCATGAACGTCGGCGTCTACCGGGCCGCCGATCACTCCCTCTACTCGCCGCTGGACGGCGCCCGCGTGGCGCTGGCGGCGGGCACCTTCGCCATCCCCGACGGGGCGCCGGTGTGGATGGCGGCCCGCAATTGAAACGCGCACCCGCCCACGCCGCGCAGCGCGGCATGACCGTGATCGAGAGCCTTGGTGCGCTGGCCATCGCCGCGCTGCTGTTGCTGGGGCTGACGCGGATGGTGGACGCCGCGCTGGACGACGCCGAGGGCCAGCAGGCCGCGCTGCAACAGCAGCAGGTGAGCGAGGCGGCCAAGCGCTACCTGACGGCCAACTACGCGGCGCTGACGGCCGGCACGGCGGGCGGCGCGGTGGCCACGGTCACCACCGCGCAACTGCAAGCCGGCCAATTCCTGCCGGCCGGCTTTGCCGCCACCAACACCTACCGCCAAGGCTGGTGCGTGCTGGTGCGACAGCCGGCGCCGGGCCGGCTGGACGCGCTGGTGGCCAGCCACGGCGGCCGCGCCATCCCGGACCGCGATCTGGCGGCGGTGGCGCTGCTGGCCGGCCAGGGTGGCGGCTACATCAGCGCCGCCGCGCCGGACACCGCGCGCGGCGCCTCGTGGCAATTGGCCACCACCGACTACCGTAACGTCGCCTGCGGCGGCGTCACCGTGCTGACCGGCGCCGCCGCCGATGGCGGCCATCTGGTGACGGGCCTGTTCTACGACGGCCCGGGCCAGTTGTCGACCGATTTTCTGTACCGCGCGGCGGTGCCCGGGCGGCCCGAGTTGAACCAGATGAGCGTGCCGCTGCACATGCTGGCCCAGGCGGCCGAGAACGACGCCGGCGATCCGCGCTGCACCGCTGGCGGCAGTGGCAAGATCGCGATGGACGCCGGCGGCCGGGTGCTGAGCTGCCAGGCCGGTGTGTGGCGGCGCCAGGGCGCCGGCTACTGGAAAGATCCGGTGGCGGCCTACGCCGATCTGCCGGTGGCCGACAACAATGTCGGCGACGTGCGCCTGGTGAGCGGATTGCGGCGCGCCTTCGCCTGGGACGGCGCAGCCTGGCAGGCGCTGGCGGTCGACCAGGATGGCAACCTGCTGGCGCCGGGCGACGCCCGCGCCGGCATGCTCAAGCTGACCCAGACGGTGACGGCCAATGCCGCCTGCGCCGACAACGGCGCGTTGGCGCGCGATGCCGCCGGGCTGGCGCTGTCGTGCGAGGCGGGCCGCTGGCGCAATCCGCTGACGTTCCGGCTCGGCACCCTGGTGTATGACACCCAATGGACCGTGCACTACGGCGACGGCCAGGCGGTGGATCTGTGGATCGACGTCACCGCGCTGCCCGGGCCGCGCCCGCTGTACCTGACCGGCTACGCCCTGTGCCACGCGACCGGTTTTCCGCGCGCCTACGCCTACGTCAACATGGTGGACGATGTCGCCGGTCCCGGCTTCATCGCCGGCGGTTGCATGTCGCGGCCCGACAACCCGGGCGCGAGCGCGCTGGGCAAGGGAGTCTTCGGCTTGCAGGAAATTCCGGACAATGTGACCCGGCTGTATGTGCACCGGGAGGTCGAGATCGGCTCCTCCCCGGACGACTACATCCAGCTGGCCATCAAGATCTACAACAGTGAATAGGTAGCCGCGATGCATCCAACCATCAACCACGCCGCGCAGCGCGGCATGACCGTGATCGAGAGCCTGGGCGCGCTGGCCATCGCCGCGCTGCTGTTGCTGGGCCTGACCCGGATGGTGGACGCCGCGCTGGACGACGCCGAGGGCCAGCAGGCCGCGCTGCAACAGCAGCAGGTGAGCGAGGCGGCCAAGCGCTACCTGACGGCCAACTACGCGGCGCTGACGGCCGGCACGGCGGGCGGCGCGGTGGCCACGGTCACCGTCGCGCAACTGCAAGCCGGCCAATTCCTGCCGGCCGGCTTTGCCGCCACCAACACCTACCGCCAGGGCTGGTGCGTGCTGGTGCGGCAGCCGGCGCCGGGCCGGCTGGACGCGCTGGTGGCCAGCCACGGCGGCCGCGCCATCCCGGACCGTGATCTGGCGGCGGTGGCGCTGCTGGCGGGCCAGGGCGGCGGCTACATCAGCGCCGCCGCGCCGGACACCGCGCGCGGCGCCTCATGGCAATTAGCCACCACCGACTACCGCAACGTCGCCTGCGGCGGCGTCACCGTGCTGACCGGCGCCGCCGGCGATGGCGGCCATCTGGTGACGGGCCTGTTCTACGACGGCCCGGGCCAGTTGTCGGCCGATTTCCTGTACCGCGCGGCGGTGCCCGGGCGGCCCGAGTTGAACCAGATGAGCGTGCCGCTGCACATGCTGGCCCAGGCAGTCGAGAACGACGCCGGCGATCCGCGCTGCACCGCCGCCGCCAACACCGGCAAGATCGCGGTGGACGCCGGCGGCCGGGTGCTGAGCTGCCAGGCCGGCGTGTGGCGGCGCCAGGGTTCCGGCTACTGGAAAGATCCGGTGGCGGCATACGCCGATCTGCCGGCGACCGACAACAATGTCGGCGACGTGCGCCTGGTGAGCGGATTGCAGCGCGCTTTTGCCTGGGATGGCGCGGCCTGGCAGGCGCTGGCGGCCGACCAGGATGGCAACCTGCTGGTGCCGGGCACGCTGACCGCCGGCATGGTCAAGCTGACGCAGACGGTGACGGTCAACACCGCCTGCGCCGACAACGGCGCGTTGGCGCGCGACGCCGACGGCCAGGCGCTGTCCTGCCAGTCCGGCCTGTGGCGCAGCGCGCGCGGGGTGCGCCTGACCAACCGCGTCTACGCGGGCGGCTGGAACCTGGACGCCAGCATGGGCGCGCGCAGCCTGCTGATCGACTTGGCCGCGCTGCCGGGCACCCGTCCACTGTATCTGACCGGCTACTCCACCTGCCACGCGACCGGGCCGGACCGGGCCCAGGTGTCGGTCGACATGCAGGACGCCAACGGCGTCTCGCTGGCCTACGCCGGCGGCTGCCTGTCGCAGCTCGACAATAGCAATGGCACCGGGGTGCAGAACCTGGGCGACATCGGCGTGCAAAAGATTCCGGAAAATATCAGCAAACTGTATCTGCTGATGGAACCGGGCGCGGCCCCGGACGACTACATCACATTCTCGCTGTTCATCTACAGCGAATAGGAGCCAGCCATGCACATGCCGCCACCGCACACCGCCATCCGCCCAGCGATCGCCGCGCGCGCGCGCCGCTGGCTGCTGGGCGCCGTGGCGCTGCTGGCGTGCGGCGGCGCCAGCGCGTGCTGGGAGGAGGCCGCCGCGCGCTATGGCGTCAACCCCTACCTGCTGTATGCGATCGCCAAGACCGAATCGCAGCTCAATCCGGCCGCGATCAACCGCAACAACCAGGACGGCTCGTACGACATCGGCCTGATGCAGATCAACAGCCACTGGCTGCCGACGCTGCGCAAGTACGGCATCGCCGAGGAGCAGCTGTGGGACGCCTGCGTCAACATCCAGGTGGGGGCCTGGGTGCTGGCGCAGAACATGCGCCGCATGGGCAATTCCTGGGAGGCGGTCGGCGCCTATAACGCGCGCAATCCCGAGCGGCGCCTCAAGTACGCGCTCAAGGTTTACCGCAACCTGCCGCCGCAGGTGCTGGACGAACAGCGCTGAGCGCGACGCCGCGCGCGCGATGGAACCGCCACGCCCGGCGTGCCACGCATGGAGGGCAGGGGCCGCGACGGCCCCGCGATCAACACGAGCGAACACCACTATGAAAATGCGCATTGACCCGGCCCAGCTGGGGGCGGTCCCGTGCCGGGACATTCCGGATTGCTGGGTGCTGACGGATGGCGACCAGCAGCGGATGACCATCGCCTGCGCCAGCGTGGAGGAGGAAATCTTCACCGTCACCATCCCGATCGCCACCTTGCTGCCTAACGCGCAGGCCTACCAGCTGGCGGCGGCGCTGATGCTGAACCGGGACGCGAAAAATCTCAACGGCGGCGCGGTCGCCTACGACGTCCACGACGACAGTTTTTTCTATTGCAAGGAGATCGACGCCCGCACGCTGACCCTGTCGGCCTTCAGCCGCCAGGCCAGGGCCGGCTTCGCCGCCGCCCGTCTGCTGGGCGGGATGCTGCGCTATGCGCAGGCCGACATCGCGCCGGCGCGTCCGCCGGCGCCGCGGCTGGTGCTGCTGCGCCCGCGCGACAGCCCGCCCTGAGCGCGAACCTCAATCGGCGGCGCCGGCGTCCTCCATGCCGTCCGCCAGCGCCGCCTGTCCGATCAGCTCCAGCCGGTAGCCCTGGCTGTAGGCGGTACGGATGATGACGCCGCGCTCGGCGCCGAGTTGCAGTTTCTTGCGCAGCTTGTAGACGTGCTGCTCGATGGTGCGGCCGGCCACCTCGCTGTCCGCGCTCCACAGCGACGAGCCGATGGTCTCGCGCGAGATGTACACCCCGGGCGCCGAGAAAAACATCCAGGCCATGCTGAATTCGCGCGGGGTCAGCTCGATCGGCGTGCCGCGGTAGGCGAACTTGCTGGCGTCGCGGTCCAGCGCGAAGCCGGCCAGGTCGATCATGCGGCGCACCGTGCGGCGGTTGCTGCGCCGGGTCAGCGCGTGCGCGCGCGCCACCAGTTCCACCGGCTCGAACGGCCGCAGCAGCAGGTCGTCGGCGCCGCAATTGAGCACCAGCGCCGTCACGTGCGCGTCGTGCACCGCCGACAGCCCCAGCACCGGCGTGTGATCGCCGGTGCGGCAGTTCAGCCACGACAGGATGCTGTCGTCGTCGCTGGGCGCCAGGGGAAAGTCGATCAGGATCAGATCGAAGCTTTGCCGCCGCAAGGCCCGGAACAGCAGGGCCTCAGTCGGATAGACGACGCACTGGAAGCCGGCTTGCTTGCAGGTGGCGCGCACCGTCTCCAGGACTGATGGATTGCGGATAAGGGAGGCAATATTCATGCGCTGCGTGGACGGGACCTGAGTGATTGCTGCATGCCGGTGGTGAATTCGTCTGTAGTTTCACTATGGTAAATCCAATTGGCGGTTTTGACGACCCCCCGCTGCAATGGTGCAGCGGCGCGGCATGGAACCGAAGCCGGATGGCACCGCACTTATGCATGACGCTATCGCAACCATTTTACCTGGCAGACCTACCATGAATCAGCCCGTGCTCCCCGACTTCTTCCCCGATCCCCTCTGGCGCGGCGCCTTGCCGTACCCGGTCGTCGACGACCGCGGGCTGGAGGATGGCTTTTACTGGCACCGCATCCGCCGCCTGGCCAAGAAGGCCTGAGCGGCGCAATAGAAAGCAAAAACAATGAACTGGAATGACGATCACGCGGGGAGTCCGGTGCACCTCAGCCTGGCCTGCCTGCTGCATGGCTGCACGCCGGTGGCGCCGGACCTGCCATTCGCCTATCTGGCATGGGGCGCCGGCTGCGCGCCGGCGCTGGCGCGCTGGGCGGCGCAACTGCCGCACGGCCGCTTTTACGCGCTGGACGACCGCCAGGCCGGGGCCGGCGCGGAGCGCGATCCGCACAACCTGACCCGGCTGGACGTCGGCACGGACGACTGGACGGCGGCGCTGCCGCCGCTCGACTTCATTGTGCTGGGCGACGACTATGACGCGCTGGCGCCCGCGCGCCGGCGCCAGGCGCTGGCGCTGATCGCGCGCCATCTTCAGCCGGGCGGGCTGGTGCAAGTGCGCTATCACGCCATGCCGGGCGGCGCCAGCGGCCATCCCTTGCAGCGGTTGCTGCTGGCATACCAGGCCCTGGACGGCGCCACGCCGGCCGCCGCGCACGCCGCGGTGGCGGCGCTGGCCGAACACGGCGCCGGCTATTTCGACGCCGATCCCGGCGCGCGCGCGCAGTGGGCGCGGCTCGCGCCGGAGCAGTCCGACGGCTGGCGCCACCACGAGCCGCTGTATTTCGCCGACGTGGCGCGCGCCTTCGCGGCCGCCAAGCTGGAGTTCGTCGGCGGCGCCGACCCGCGCCCGACCGCGCCGCCACTGACGGCGCCGCAGCGCGACTTCCTCGGCCAGGTGGCCGACCCGGTGCTGCGCGAAACCCTGCTCGACTTCATCCGCAATACCGGCTATCGCGCCGACCTGTTCGTGCGCGGCGCGCGCCCCGTGCATCCGTTGCGCCGCCAGTCATGGCTGGCGCGCTGCGACCAGACGCTGCTGGCGCTCACCACCACAAGGACTGCCCATGAGTTGGAATAACGGTTATGTCGCCGACATCGCCTATCCGGCGGGATTTTTCCCGGAACTGAGCCCGGCCCACCTGAGCCTGGCCTGCCTGTTGAACGGCTACCAGCCGGTGGCGCTGGACGCGCCGTTCACCTATTGCGAACTCGGTTGCGGCCGCGGCCTGACCGCCAACGCGCTGGCCGCCAGCAATCCGCACGGCCGCTTTTACGCCTGCGACTTCAATCCGGCCCACGTGGCGGAGGCGCGCGAGCTGGCCGCCGCCGCCGGGCTGGACAACCTGACCGTGCTGGAGAACAGCTTCGCCGAGCTGGCCGGCGGCGCGGTCGCGCTGCCGCAATTCGATTTCGTCACCATGCGCGGCGTGTACGGCTGGATCAACGACGAGAACCGCGCGCACATCGCGGCCTTCCTGGCGCGCTACGTCAAGCCGGGCGGGGTGGTCCACGTCAACTACAACACCATGCCGGGCTGGGCGGCCGCGCAGCCGCTGCAAAGGCTGGTGCTGGAGGTGGCCGACGCCGCCGTCGGCACGCGCACCCAGCGCTGCGAGCAGGCGCGCCAGGTGATCGGGCAACTGGTCGCGCTGGAGGCCCGCTACTTCACCGAGCACAGCGGCGACGGCATGCGGCAGCGGCTGGAATCGATCCGCGCCGATGGCGCCGATTACCTGGCGCACGAATACATGAACCATGGCTGGCGGCCGCTGTATCACGCGGACGTCGCCGACCAGCTGGCCGGGGCCGGCCTGGCCTACGTCGGCGCCGCCGACCTGACGCGCGCGCTGCCCGGCTTGTATCTGACGCCGCCGCAGCGGCAGCAGTATGCGCGCACGCCGCCGGCCCTGCGCGCCACGGTGGCCGACTATCTGGCCAACACCAGTTTCCGCGACGACGTGTATGTGCGCGGCGCGACGCCATTGTCGCCGGCCTTGCGCGGCGCCTGGCTGGAGCGCATCGGCCTGGCGCTGACGGTGCCGCGCGGCCTGGCCCGGCATAAGATCACGCTGGCCAGCGGCCAACTGGTGGACGACGCCGCGCTGTACCAGCCGGTGCTGGATGCCTTGGCCGCCGGGCCGCGCTCGCTGGCCGCGCTGGCGGCCTTGCCGGCCTTGCGGCAACGCGACCCGGCGGACCTGTATCAGGTGGCCGCCCTGCTGGTCAGCAGCGGACAGGCCAGCGGCTATGCGGTCGGCGCCGACGCCGATGCCGGCCCGGCGCGGCGGCTGAACCGCGCCATGGCCGCCGCGCCCCACGAGCACAGTTCGAACCGGGTGCTGGCGTCCGCCGTGCTGGGCGGCGGCATCCTCACCAGCGCCACCGCGCAGCTGGTTTACCGGGCGTTGTGCGACGGCGAGGAGGCGCCGGCGGCGCGCGTGCTGGACTGGGCGCGCGAGGAGGGCCACGCGGCGGCCGAGCCGGCGGAACTGACGGCCAAGATCCAGCGCATCCTGGAGCAACTGGTGCCGCTGTGGCGCCAGCTCAAGGTCCTGTGACGCGGCGCCGCGCACCGCGGCGGCACGCGTTTGGTGATTCCCATCGATCGGCATACAATAAGGAGCAGGCGCGCCGGCATGCCGGCGCGCTCCCATCGGCATGACAACACCATTTCTGGAGAGAGCGATCGTGCGGCAGGACCCCACCATGGCAAGCGGCGCGCTGGACGGCTCCGTGGCGCAGGCCACCGGCCTGCTGCGCGAGCTGATCGCGCTGACCGGGCAGGTGGCCGGCACGGTGCCGGTGCTGGAACTGCAACTGGGCGAGGTACTGACCCGCACCACGGTGCAGGTCGCGGACGGCCATCATCTGTTGATCACCGCCGTGTTGCCGCGCGATGAGGACGCCGGCCAGGCGCTCCAGGCGGGCGCCGCGGCCGAAGCGGAGATCGAGTATCTGTGGCACGCCGATGAGGGCCGCCATATCGGCTTGCGCCGGGTGGCGCTGGCCACGCTGGCGGATGAGCGCGGCCTGATGGACGCCATCCTGGAGACGGCCGACCTGGCCGCCGCCTGGCTGGAGCGCCGCCGCGGCGGCGCGTGAGCGGCAGCGTTCAGGCGCGGCATTCGGCGCGCACCGCGGCGCGCACCCGCGACACCCGCGAACGGACGGTGCCGACCGGCACCTCCAGCAATTCAGCCGCCTGCTCATAGGTCGCCTCGCCATCCAGCACCGCCTCGAAGGTCGAGCGGATCTTGCTGGGCAGGGCGCTCAGCGTGGCCTCCACCTTGGCGGCGATCTGGCGCAGCTCGATCAGCGTGGCCGGATCGCCATGCACGTCGGCGATCTGCTCCAGGTAGTTGTCATCGAGTTCCTCGCACGGGCTGGCGCAGTTGCGGCGCACCTGGTTGCGCGCCAGGTTGAGGGCGATGCCGAACAGCCAGGTCGACGGCTTGGACAGGCCGGAGAAGCGGTCGGCGCAGCGCATCGCCTCGATGAAGGTGTTCTGCACCACGTCCTCGGCGTCCTCCAGGTTGCGCACATAGCGCTGGACGAAGCGGAACAGGTGCTGGCGGTGGGTCTTGTACAGCTGGTTGATGTCGATGGTGGCAGGCGTCTCGGCGGTGGTGAAATTCGCGTTCATGATCTCGATCTCCTGAAGCAGTATGGACTGTGTGGATGGACAAAAACTGGTGGTTGCTTGCCGTGGCTGACGGCCATGGACGCAAGATAGCAGCGCGGCCGCGCGCTGAAATGAATCCGTGAGGATTGCTGAGACTTTGAGGTTTGTTGAGGATTGCGCGGCCGGCGCCGGCACGGAACCGCCGCCCCGCGCCGCGCCACATAACCGGCATGAACATGCCCGTCAATCATCCCGTCCTCTGGAGCCCGGCCCAGGTTCCGCTCAAGGACCCCGCGTTCCCGACGCTGCCCCTGCCCGCCGGGCCGGAGGTGCAGACCATGTCGCGCGAGCTGTTCGACCAGCTGTATCTCGGCCAGACGCCGCGTCACAGCCGGCACGCCAGCCACGCCGGCCATCACCCCCAGCTCAAGCGGCCGCAGGAGCGCCCGCTCGGCGAGCGCCTGACGCGGCCGCGGGTGGGCCAGCGCCCGGCCCAGGAGAAATCGGCCTCGGCGGCCGGCGGCGAGGCCTCGGCGTTCGACGACGACGAGACCGAGTTTCCCTACCGGGTGGCGGCCCGCGGCACGCTGGACTCGATGCTGGAGGACGACAGCCAGCGCAACCGCGAGGAAATCATGCAGGCGCTGGCGCGCATGCCGGAGCCGATGCAGCAGTTCACGGTGCTGTTCGGCGCCATGAAGGAGGTCGAGAGGCGCGACGACCTCGCGCCCGACCGCAAGCTGGAACTCAAGCACGCCTTCAGCGAGATGATGACCGACCTGGTCAACCGCGACCGCGGCGGCATCCGCTCGGCGCTGCGCGAGGGCGCCGAGGCCTCGCCGGTGGCCGCCACCATCGACGCCGCGCGCGTCAGCCGCGGCATGTCCGGCGAGCGGCACGAGATCCGCTTCAAGATCGGCGCGCGCGCGCCGGGCGGGGTCGACGAGCAGTTGACGGCGATGGTGATGGTCAAGACGCTGCTCAAGAACGTCGGCCCGGCCTACGCCGAGGAGGCGATGGACAGCGTGCGCACGCGCCTGATGCAGGGCCTGCGCAGCTTTTCCGCCGTCAACGGGCCGGCCTACATGCTGACCTATTCGGACGCCACCGCGTTCGCCATGGCCAAGACCAGCTTCCACATCGCCGCCGATCTCAAGCGCGAGCTGGTCGGCGCCGCCGGCCTGCTGTGCCGGCTGCACCACGTCGAGGTGGCCTCGGTGCTGCTGACGGCGGCCGAGCAGGGCTGGGGCAAGGGCAAGGCCGCGCACCTGGTGGGCCAGCTGGTCACGCTCAAGCAGGTGGAAGAGGCCGTCGCCGCCCGGGCCTGCCTGGCGATCCGCCGCGCGGTGCAGCAGCTGTCGTCGCTGGCCTGGCCGGCCGAGCGCGCGGCCAGCCAGAAGGACTTGCTGGAGGACCTGCTGCTGATGGTCCACAAATACCACGACCATGACACCACCACGCCGCTGACCAAGCAGGCCGCGCGCAAGGAGAAGGAATGGCTGTCGGCGCTGGCCGCCGCCGGATAAGGCTCACTCACACGAGGTAAACACATGGCACAAGAACTGTTGATGGCGCTGGTCCGACGCGCCAGCGCCGAGCAGGCGATCGCCTTCGCGTCGCTGGCGGACGGCCTGCAATTACTGGTCTACCCGCTCGAACGCGGGCTGGTGGTGGGCGTCGGCCGCGAGGGCGAGCGGGCGCAGCGCATCGATGCCGCCTGGCTGTTGCAGCGGCGCGCCGGCGACATGGCCCGTTTCGGCCCGTGGCTGCCGGCCTGCCTGAAGGATGGACGCTGGTTCCTGCTGCGGCGGGTGGCGGCGTTCGATCCCGAGGTGCCGGCGCTCGACCAGGAGCAGCTGGACGCGGCCGAGGAGTTGCTCAGTTGAACACGCGCATCGCAGGCGGCGGCCGCGCCGGCGCGGCCGCGCAGCTGGAGGCGGCCGAGATCCACAGCGTGCCGGAAGCCGAGCAGGTTTCACGCTCGCGCTTGCAGCTCAAGCCGTCCGAGGCGGCGCTGTCGCTGCCGCCGCCGGCCGAGGTGCCCAACGCGGTGGCCGCGCTCACCGGCCTGCTCGGCACCCGGCTGACGGTCGACAACCCGGCCTGGAGCGGCGACCCGGTGCCCGGCATGCGGCTGCTGCAAAAGACCCTGGTGGCGACCTCGCTGACGCTGGCCGAGGGCGAGCGCGGCGAGCTGCTGGCGGCGATCGGGCTGGTGGAACAGGCGGTACAGATGCGGCTGCGCTGGCAGCAGATGCGCAGGAGCGCGGCCGAGGGGCCGCAGCAAGCGGAAAGCGAGGAGAGCCATGCGGCCCAAGTTGAAACGTGAGGAAATGCCGATCGACCAGGTGATGGCGGTCGGCCTGGTGTGGGGGCATTTGCGCGCGCGCCAGTTCGAGCAGGCCTATCTGCTGGCGCAGGGGTGCCTGCGGGTGTGGCCGGACGAGCGCAACCTGATCCTGATGCACGGCTACGCCGCCGCCGAGGTGCTGGAGCCGGTCGACGCGGCGCGCCTGCGGGCGGCCGGCGGCGACGCCGGCGCCGGTGCGGATTGGACCCGGCTGGTGCTGCGCCGCGCCGGCGCGGCGGAGGGGCGGCCATGAAGCTGATCAATGTCGTGGTGGCGCTGAACGGCTTCGCCGCCAAGGTGGCCAAGCGCGCCGAGCTGATCGCCGCCACGCTGGTGATCGGCATCGTGTTCATGCTGGTGCTGCCGATGCCGCACGCCCTGCTCGACCTGCTGATCGCCTTCAACCTGTGCATCTCGGGCCTGATCGTGGTGGTGTCGATGTACATGTCGGGCGCCACCGCCTTCTCCACCTTCCCGGCGGTGCTGCTGCTGACCACCCTGTTCCGGCTGGCGATTTCGGTCTCCACCACCCGCCTGATCCTGCTGGAGGGCGACGCCGGCGCCATCGTCGAGACCTTCGGCCAGTTCGTGGTCGGCGGCAACCTGGTGGTGGGCCTGGTGATCTTCCTGATCCTGACGGTGGTGCAGTTCATCGTCATCACCAAGGGCTCGGAGCGGGTGTCCGAGGTGTCGGCCCGCTTCACGCTGGACGCCATGCCAGGCAAGCAGATGTCGATCGACAGCGACCTGCGGGCCGGCCTGCTGTCGCCGGAGGAGGCGCGCGCCAAGCGCGCCCACCTCGGCCAGGAAAGCCAGCTGCACGGCGCCATGGACGGCGCCATGAAGTTCGTCAAGGGCGACTCCATCGCCGGCCTGTGCATCATGGCCATCAACATGATCGGCGGCATCTCGATCGGCGTCATGCAGCGCGGCCTGTCGGCCGGCGACGCGCTCAAGGTGTATTCCATCCTGTCGATCGGCGACGCCCTGATCTCGCAGATCCCGGCGCTGCTGATCTCGCTCGGGGCCGGCATGATCACCACCCGCGTCACCGCCGACAAGGAGGACGAGGAGGGCGAGCCGGTGGCCTCCAACATCGGCCAGGACATCGTGCGCGAGCTGTTCGCCGAGCCCAAGGCGCTGCTGACGGCGGCCGCCATCATGCTGGTGTTCGCGCTGATTCCCGGCATGCCGACCCTGACCTTCCTGGTGCTGTCGCTGGCGCTGGCCGGCGGCGGCGTGCTGGGCATGCTCAAGCCGCTGGCCGACGTCGAGAACGCGCGCCAGGAGGCGCAGGCCGAGACCGCCAACGCGGCGATCGTCGACCTGACCAACTTCGCCGCCACGCTGCCGTTCGTGGTGCGCATGGCGGAGCAGATGGAGGGCACGCCGGAGGGCGAGACCATCCGCACCGCGATCCGGGTGATGCGCAATATGCTGATCGACCGCCGCGGTGTGCCCGATCTCAAGCCGATCGATTTCCAGTTCAAGGACAGCGTGCCGTTCGGCCGGGTGCAGTTCCTGATGGGCGAGGTGCCGCTGGTGGACGAGGAGATCCGGCTCGGCTGGGGCGTGGTGCGGGAAAGCCAGGAGCGCATGGCGGAGCTGGGCTTCACGGCGGTCGAGCTGCCGGTGGCCGGCACGCGCCGGCGCCGGGTGTGGGCCCGCATCGAGGACGAGGAGCCGCTGCGCGCGGCCGGCATCCAGTTCCAGCGCTACGAGCAGGTGCTGGGCGCCGACATCGAGGTCGAGATGCTGCGCAACTGCCAGATGTTCCTCGGCGTCAACGAGGTGATCCGCTTCACGCGCTGGGCCGAGCGGCGCTATCCGGAACTGGGCAAGGAGGTCGGCAAGAGCGTGCCGCTGACGCGCCTGACCGAGGTGGTGCAGCGCCTGACGCGCGAGGGGGTGTCGCTGCGCAACGCCCGCCTGCTGCTGGAGACCACGCTGGACTGGGCGCCCAAGGAGCGCGATCCGGACGTCATCGCCGACTACGTGCGGCTGGCGCTCAAGCGGCAGATGTGCCACGAGGTGTCGCGCGACGGCCTGATCGAGGTGGTGCTGCTGGCGCCCGAGCTGGAGGACCAGCTGCGCGGCGCCATGCGCCAGACCAGCCAGGGCACCTATCTGGATCTCGATCCGGAGGTCGAGCAGGCGGTGCTGGACCGGCTGGCGGAGCTGATCACCAACAATTGCTCGCCGATCACGCCGCCGGTGATGGTGACCGCCGCCGACATCCGGCGCTCGGTGCGCAAGCTGATCGAGGAGGAATTCTTCAGCGTGCCGGTGTTCGCGTTCTCCGAGCTGACCCAGCACGCCAAGGTGCAGCCGGTCGGCATGGTCGAGTTGTAGCGCGCGCGGAACCAAGGGCGCGCGCGCGCCACTCATGGGGAGGCGGCGGCGTCCCCGCCCCATCGCCCTTCACTAAGGAGAACGCATCATGCCAGACATGACACTACATGGTGCCGGCATCAACAACCATATGCCGGTATCGGTCTATCCGCCCTATCCGCCGCCCGCGAGCACCACCCCGGAGCAGGCTTTCGCCCACCACATGCAGGAACACTATGGCGTGCAGATGGACGCCTACAGCCAGACCGGCCTGACCCATCAGGCCCACCAGTTCGCGGCCAGCCACGGCTGCCACGACCCGGCGTCGCTGGCGGGCCTGCATCAGCAACTGATGGCGGTGCTGCACGAGAACACGCTGCTCCGGCAGAAGCTGGGCGGCGAGTCGACCGAATCGGCCGCCAAGCCGCCCGAATCGCAGAAGCTCAAGGAGGCGCGCGAGCGCCACGAGGCCGACCTGCACGAGATGAAGGAGCTGGCCAAGCTCGAGGACCAGTTGGCCGCGGCCAAGATGGAAGCCAAGAAGCAGAAGGAACACCGCGACTGGATACTGCAGAATCTGTAAGCGCGCAAATCAGGAGGTAGTCATGAGTGAAAACAGCAAACCGGCGGCGCCGGCGGGCGCCTTGCGCCTGGAGGACATGAGCGACGCCCAGTTGCACGAGATGGTGGCGCGCGCCGCCACCGACCCGTTCACCGCGCGCGCCGCGCAGCAGTTGCAGAAGCAGGCGTTCGAGCGCATGTCGGAATCGGTGCAGCGCATGCTCGCCGAGCTCAACAGCATCGACAAGAAGCAGGGGAAACTGACCGGCGGCCCGGTGTCGGTGCTGGCGCTGGCCGGCGCGGCGCGCCAGCGCGAGGCGGCCGGCAAACAGAAGCGCGAGTTCGCCGAGTACCTGGTGATCGGCGCCATGGTCAACCGCGACAATCCGGACTGGAATATCTTCGACGAGAGCACGGCGGCGGCGACGCCGGCCGCCAGCGGCCTGATGGCGCTGCTGCGGATGCGGCTGTCCGCGCCGGCCGCCGCGGCCGTCCCGAGCGCCTGAGCCGGCGCGATGGAACCGCCCGCCGCGGCGGCGCCACCCATCGCTATCGGAAGTAACGCAACGGGAACCGCATCATGCTTGAACTGAGAATCCTGAACGGCCTGCACCGCGGCGCCACGCTGCCGCTCGACGACCATCCCCTGACCATCGGCGCCGATGACGACGCCGACGTGGTGCTGGTGGACCCCGGCATCGCCGCGCGCCACGCCCGCCTGGCGCCGGACGACGCCGGCTGGACCCTGGCCACGCTGGACGGCGCGGTGCTGGGCGCCGACCACAACCAGCCGCTGGAGGCGCTGGCGCTGGCGCCCGGCGAGCCGGCCCGCCTCGGTCACATATGGCTGAGCATTGCCGACGAGGACAGCCCCTGGGAGGACCCGCCACCGGAGCCCGACGACGACGCGCTGTCGGCCGCAGGGGACCCGGTCGGGGAGTGGGACGCCGGGATGGAACAGGACGGCCCCTACCGCGACGTGCTGCGCGACGAGGCGGAACAGGAGCATGCGTTGGCGCCGGAACAGGCCCAGGCCCAGGCGCAGGCCCATGCCCAAGCCGGGACGGCGCCGGCGGCCCATCCGGGGCCACAGCCGGCGGCGGCGCGTGCCGCCCAGCC
>NZ_WNKY01000068.1 GCF_009720825.1 Duganella radicis
CCGCTCGCTGCCAGTGGAGCGTCGCCCGCCACTGGCGCGCCACCCGCCACTGGCGCGCCGCACCCGGCTGACACGTCGTCACCGGCAGCGCACGCGCCGGGCACGCCGCTATCGCTGGCGGAGGCGCTGGCGGGCGCCGATCTGGTGCTGCTGGCCGCCCCGGTGGCGCAGACGGAGGCTATTCTGGCGGCGATTGCGCCGCATCTCCGGCCCGGAACGGTGGTGACGGACGCCGGCAGCACCAAGTCCGACGTGGTGGCCGCCGCGCGCCGCGCGCTGGGCGGCAAGGTGGCGCAGTTCGTGCCCGGCCATCCGATCGCGGGCCGCGAGACCAACGGGCCGGACGCGGCCATCGACAATCTGTATGTCGGCAAGAAGGTGGTGATCACCGCGCTGGCCGAAAATACAGAGGCTGACGTGGAACGCGTGGCCGCCGCCTGGCGCGCCTGCGACGCCATCATCCACCGCCTGACGCCGGAGCAGCACGACAAGGTGTTCGCGGCGGTGAGCCACCTGCCGCACCTGCTGGCCTACGCGCTGGTGGACGATATCGCCAGGAAGCCGCACGCCGACCTGTTGTTCCAGTACGCCGCCAGCGGCTTCCGCGATTTCACCCGCATCGCCGGCTCGTCGCCGGAAATGTGGCGCGACATCAGCCTGGCCAACCAGTCGGCGCTGCTGACGGAGCTGGACGCCTACCTGGCGCAACTGACCACGCTGCGCGCCCGACTGGCGGCCGGCGATGGCGTGGCGCTGGAACAGGTCTACAGCAACGCCCAGCAAGCCCGCCACCAATGGATAACCGCGATCGAGACGGCCGAAGCGCCGCCATCGCAAGACAAAGCAGAATAATCATGACTCACGCATATCTGGATCTTCAAACCGTCCCTCACGTTGAAGGCGCGGTGCGCCTGCCGGGCTCCAAGTCCATTTCCAATCGCATCCTGCTGCTGTCGGCGCTGTCGCAGGGGCAGGTCGCCATCGTCGACCTGCTGGCCTCCGACGACACCGCCGTGATGCTGGCCGCGCTGCGCGCCCTTGGTGTGCAGTGGACCGAGGAGAAGACCGCCACCGGCACCGTTCACCACGTCACCGGCGTGGCCGGGGTGCTGCCGAATAAGTCGGCCGATCTGTTCATGGGCAACGCCGGCACCGCCATCCGTCCGCTCACCGCCGCGCTGGCCGTGATCGGCGGCGACTACACGCTGCACGGCGTGCCGCGCATGCACGAGCGTCCGATCGGCGATCTGGTCGACGCGCTCAACGCCGCCGGCACCCAGGTCGAGTACACCGGCAACCAGGGCTACCCGCCGCTGCACATCAAGCAGGGCAGGATCACCACCGACCGCCTGTCGGTGCGCGGCGACGTGTCCAGCCAGTTCCTGACCGCGCTGCTGATGGTGGCGCCGCTGATGGCCAAGGAGCACGCGATCACCATCGACGTCGTCGGCGAGCTGATTTCCAAGCCTTACATCGAGATCACCCTGAATCTGATCCGCCGCTTCGGCGTCAAGGTCGAGCAGGACGGCTGGGCCTCGTTCACCATCCAGCCCGGCCAGGTCTATCAGTCGCCGGGCACCATCCACGTCGAGGGCGACGCGTCGTCGGCGTCCTATTTCCTGGCGGCCGGCGCCATCGGCGGCGGTCCGGTGCGGGTGGAGGGGGTCGGCAACCACAGTATCCAGGGCGACGTGCGCTTCGCCGCCGCGCTGGCGCAGATGGGCGCGCAGATCACCATGGGCGACAACTGGATCGAAGCGCGCGCCAACGGCCCGCTGAAAGCCATCGACGCCGATTTCAACCACATCCCCGACGCGGCCATGACCATCGCCGTGGCCGCGCTGTACGCCGACGGCACCAGCACGCTGCGCAATATCGCCAGCTGGCGCGTCAAGGAGACCGACCGCATCGCCGCCATGGCCACCGAGCTGCGCAAGGTCGGCGCCACGGTGGAGGAGGGCCCGGACTATATCAAGGTGACGCCGCCGGCCGCGCTGACGGCTGCTACTATCGATACCTACGACGATCACCGCATGGCCATGTGCTTCTCGCTGGTGTCGCTGGACGGCGCGCTGCGCAAGGGCGCCGTCACGCGCATCAACGATCCCAAGTGCGTGAACAAGACTTTCCCCGAATACTTCAAGGCATTTGCCGAAATCGCAAAGTAACCGATATGCCAACCTCCCAGATTCCAGTCATCACCATCGACGGCCCCACCGCATCCGGCAAGGGCACGGTCGCACACCGCGTTGCCGATAAGCTCGGCTTCCATTACCTGGACTCGGGCGCCCTGTACCGCCTGACCGCGCTGTCGGCCCTGCGCCGCGGCACCGATCTGGCCGACGAGCACGCGCTGGCCAAGCTGGCCGAGCACCTGCAATGCAGTTTCCAGGGCGGCGATATTATTTTGTCGCAGGAAAACGTCAGCGACGCCATCCGCGCCGAGGAGGTCGGCAACACGGCGTCCAGGATCGCCACCTTCCCGGCCGTGCGCCACGCGCTGGTGGGGCTGCAGCTGGGCTTTCGCAAGGCCCCGGGCCTGGTCGCCGACGGCCGCGACATGGGTTCGGTGATCTTCCCGCACGCCCCGCTCAAGGTGTTTTTGACCGCCTCGGTGGCGGCGCGGGCCGGCCGCCGATATAAGCAATTGATAGACAAGGGATTTTCTGCTAACATGGAAGACCTACTGAAAGATTTGCAGGCGCGGGACGACCGGGATACAAACCGGGCCATCGCGCCGCTGGTCCCGGCGGAAGGCGCGCAGGTGCTCGATACCTCGGAGATGAACGCCGATGAGGCGGTCGATCAGGTGTTGCAGTGGTACGCGGCCATCGCCAAGTAGTATTTTTATCAACCCTAACCCAGTTGAAGCCGCATCGTGCGGGCCTTACTGGCTAACCTGGAAGTTTTATTATTATGGAAAGTTTTGCAGCCCTCTTCGAAGAATCCCTGTCGCGCCAAGATATGCGCTCGGGCGAAGTAATTTCGGCTGAAGTCGTTCGTCTGGATCACAACTTCGTGATCGTCAACGCAGGCCTGAAATCGGAAGCTTTCATCCCTGTTGAAGAATTCAAGAATGACCAGGGCGAACTGGAAGTCAAGGTAGGCGACTTCGTTTCCGTGGCCATCGAATCGCTGGAAAATGGTTTCGGCGATACCATCCTGTCGCGCGACAAAGCCAAGCGTCTGGCGTCGTGGCTGGCGCTGGAAAAAGCCATGGAGTCGGGCGAGATCGTGGTCGGCACCGTGAACGGCAAAGTCAAGGGCGGCCTGACCGTGCTGACCAACGGCATCCGCGCCTTCCTGCCAGGTTCGCTGGTGGACACCCGTCCAGTCAAGGACACCACCCCGTTCGAAGGCAAGACCCTCGAATTCAAAGTGATCAAGCTGGACCGCAAGCGTAACAACGTGGTGCTGTCGCGCCGCGCCGTCATCGAAGCTTCGATGGGCGAAGAGCGCCAGAAGCTGATGGAAACCCTGAAAGAAGGCACCGTGGTGACCGGCGTGGTGAAGAACATCACCGACTACGGCGCGTTCGTGGATCTGGGCGGCATCGACGGCCTGCTGCACATCACCGACCTGGCATGGCGTCGTGTGCGTCACCCATCGGAAGTGCTGACCGTGGGTCAAGAGATCACCGCGAAAGTCCTGAAATACGATCAAGAGAAGAACCGTGTTTCGCTGGGCGTGAAGCAACTGGGCGATGACCCATGGACCGGTCTGTCGCGTCGTTACCCACAAGGCACCCGCCTGTTCGGTAAAGTCACCAACCTGACCGACTACGGTGCGTTCGTGGAAGTCGAACAAGGCATCGAAGGCCTGGTGCACGTGTCGGAAATGGACTGGACCAACAAGAACGTCGCGCCTAACAAAGTTGTCCAGCTGGGCGACGAAGTCGAAGTGATGGTTCTGGAGATCGACGAAGAGCGTCGCCGTATCTCGCTGGGCATGAAGCAGTGCAAGGCCAACCCATGGGACGACTTCGGCGTAACCCACAAGAAGGGCGATAAAGTCAAAGGCGCGATCAAGTCGATCACCGACTTCGGCGTGTTCATCGGCCTGGCTGGCAACATCGACGGCCTGGTACACCTGTCCGACCTGTCGTGGACCGAGTCCGGCGAAGAAGCCGTGCGCAAGTTCAAGAAAGGCGACGAACTGGAAGCCGTGGTGCTGGCGATCGACGTCGAGCGCGAGCGCGTTTCGCTGGGCGTGAAGCAACTGGAAGGTGATCCGTTCAACAACTTCGCCGCCATGAACGACAAAGGTTCGCTGGTCACCGGCACCGTGAAATCGGTTGAGCCTAAGGGCGCCGTGATCCAGCTGTCGGAAGAAGTTGAAGGCTACCTGCGCGCTTCGGAAATCTCGCGTGACCGCGTGGAAGATGCTGGCACCCACCTGAAAGTCGGCGATTCCGTCGAAGCTCTGGTGATCAACATCGACCGTAAAGCACGTTCGATCCAGCTGTCGATCAAAGCCAAGGATTCGGCTGACACCGCTGAAGCGATGAAAAACATCGCTGCTGACAGCAACGCCGCTTCGGGCACCACCAGCCTGGGCGCACTGCTGAAAGCCAAGCTGGACAACAAGAACTAAGAACTAGTTCGCGATGACCAAGTCCGAACTGATCAACCGCCTGGCTGAGCGTTACTCTCAGCTGGTGGCCAAGGATGCGGAATATGCCGTCAAGACCATTCTGGATGCGATGACCAACGCCCTGGCGACCGGTCAGCGCATCGAGATCCGCGGTTTTGGCAGCTTTGCCCTCAACAGCCGGCCGCCGCGCATCGGGCGCAACCCGAAGTCGGGCGACAAGGTGATGGTGCCGGAAAAACGGGTGCCGCACTTCAAGCCGGGCAAGCAATTGCGCGAGCGGGTTGACGCGATGGTCGGGCAACCGATCATCGAGGACTGAAGCATTTCATAGTTAGCAAGAGCGGCGTCCTTCGGGATGCCGCTTTTTTTTTGTTGCCCGAGGTGCGATACTGGCGCTCTTGGCATTCCACGGGATTCTGGCTGATGAAATTCATCTCGACCATCGTAGGCTTTATCATCTTCATCCTGTTTTTCAGCTTCGCGCTGAAGAACTCGCAGGAAGTCGATCTGCAACTGTTCCTGCACTATGAGCTGCGCGGCCCGCTGGTGCTGATGCTGCTGGGCTTTTTCGTGGCCGGCGCCGTGCTAGGCGTGCTGGCGCTGACGCCCACCGTGTTCCGCCACCGCCGCGAAACCCATCAGCACAAAACGACCATCCACACGCTGCAAGCGTCGGCGCAGCAGGCCAATCAGCCGCCGCAGCCGGACAGCGTCAACACACAATAAATACAAGCACATGGAATTTGAACTCTGGTGGTTACTGGGCATCCCGGTTTTCTTCGGCCTGGGATGGGTGGCGGCGCGCGTGGATATCCGCCAGCTGCTGTCGGAGTCGCGCACCCTGCCGCGCGGCTATTACAAGGGCTTGAACCACCTGCTGAACGATCAGCCGGACAAGGCGGTCGACGCCTTCATCGAGATCGTGCGGCTCGATCCGGAATCGGCCGAGATGCATTTCGCGCTGGGCAATCTGTTCCGCCGCCGCGGCGAGACCGAGCGCGCCATCCGCGTGCACCAGAACCTGCTGGCGCGGCCCGACCTGCCGCAGGAGCAGAAGGAGCACGCGCAATATGAGCTGGGCATGGATTATCTCAAGGCCGGCCTGCTGGACCGGGCCGAGGAAACCTTCAACACGCTGCTCAACGGCCAGTATTCGGCGCAGGCGCGGCGCGCGCTGCTGGAGATTTTCCAGCGCGAGAAGGAGTGGCCGCGCGCGATCGAGGCGGCGCTCGGCTTGCAGGAGTCGGGCGCCGGCGCGCGCCAGAAGGAGATCGCGCAGTTTTACTGCGAGCTGGCGCAGGACGCGCTGGTGCACCTGCATCCGGAGCAGGCGCTGGCGCTGCTGGACAAGTCGCTGCAGGCGGACCGCGTCAATGTGCGCGCCACCATGCTGACCGGCGACGCCCAGCTGGCGCAGGGCGAGGTCGAGGGCGCGCTCCTGACCTGGCGCCGCGTCGAGCAGATCAGCGTGCCGCACGTGGCGCTGGTGGCGCAGCGCCTGATGGATGGCTACCGCAAGGTGGGCCGCCCGCAGGAGGGCGTCAACCTGTTGAAGTCCTATCTGGAGCAGGCCTCCTCCATCGACCTGGTGGAGGTGGTGTACAAGGCGGTGCTGGAGCTGGACGGGCCGGAGGCGGCCAAGCAGTTGATCGGCAATGAGCTGCGCCGCACGCCGACCCTGCTGGGGCTGGACAAGTTCCTGGAGGCGCGCCTGATGGACGCGCCGGCGGCGGTGGTGCCGGAGCTGTCGATGGTGAAGAATCTGGTGCACGGCTACACCCAGAAGCTGGCGCGCTATCAGTGCAGCCATTGCGGTTTCAAGGCGCGCCAGTTTTACTGGCAGTGTCCGGGTTGCAGCCGCTGGGAGACCTACCCGCCGCGCCGCACCGAAGAATTGAACGTTATGAATTAAGGCAGTACCACTATGAAAATCACGATTATCGGCACCGGCTATGTTGGCCTGGTCACCGGCGCCTGCCTGGCGGAGCTGGGCAACGATGTGTTTTGCCTGGACGTCGACCAGCGCAAGATCGATCTGCTGAACAACGGCGGCATCCCGATCCACGAGCCGGGCCTGGAGGAGGTGGTGGCGCGCAACCGCGCCGCCGGCCGCCTCCAGTTCTCGACCGACGTCGCGGCCTCGGTGGCGCACGGCGACGTGCAGTTCATCGCGGTCGGCACCCCGCCCGACGAGGATGGCTCGGCCGACCTGCAATACGTGCTGGCGGCGGCGCGCAACATCGGCCGGCACATGACCGGCTTCAAGGTCGTGGTCGACAAATCCACCGTGCCGGTCGGCACCGGCGACCGCGTCAAGGCGGCGCTGCAGGAAGAACTGGCGGCGCGCGGCGCCCATGCCAGCTTCTCGGTGGTGTCGAATCCGGAATTCCTGAAGGAGGGCGCGGCGGTCGAGGACTTCATGCGCCCGGACCGCATCGTCATCGGCCATGACAGCACGGCCGAGGGCCAGAAGGCGGCCGCCATGATGAAGAAGCTGTACGCGCCGTTCAACCGCAATCACGAGCGCACCTTCTGGATGGATGTGCGCTCGGCCGAGTTCACCAAGTACGCCGCCAATTCGATGCTGGCCACCCGCATCTCGTTCATGAACGAGCTGGCCAACCTGGCCGACCGCGTCGGCGTCGACATCGAGGCGGTGCGGCACGGCATCGGCTCCGATCCGCGCATCGGCCACAGCTTCCTGTACGCCGGCGCCGGCTATGGCGGCTCCTGCTTCCCCAAGGACGTGCAGGCGCTGGAGCGCACCGCCCGCCAGTACGATCAGGACTTGCTGATCCTGCGCGCGGTGGAGGCGGTCAACGACAAGCAGAAGCTGGTGCTGGGCCAGAAGGTGATCCGGCGCTTTGGCGAGGACCTGGGCGGCCAGCATTTCGCCGTGTGGGGCCTGGCCTTCAAGCCGAACACCGACGACATGCGCGAGGCGCCGTCGCGCGTGCTGCTGCGCCAGTTGATCGACGCCGGCGCCACGGTGGCGGTATACGATCCGGTCGCCATGGCCGAGGCCCGGCGCGTGCTGGCGCTGGACCTGACGCCCGACCAGCTGGCGCGGGTGCGCTTCGCCGCCAGCCCGATGGATGCGCTGGCCGGCGCCGAGGCGCTGGTGATCGTCACCGAGTGGAAGGCGTTCCGCAGCCCGGACTTCGAGCGCATCCGCGCGGCGCTCAAGCAGGCGGTGATCTTCGACGGCCGCAATCTGTTCGAGCCGGAGGTGATGGCGGAAGCGGCGTTCGAGTATCACGGCATCGGCCGTTCCATCCTGACCCGCACTTGACGAGGGCCGTGCCATGACGACCAATCTGGAGCAAGTACGCCTGCTGGTGGTGGGCGATGTGATGCTGGACCGTTACTGGTTCGGCGATGTCAGCCGCATTTCGCCGGAGGCGCCGGTGCCGGTGGTGCGCATCGAGCGGCGCGAGGCGCGCCTGGGCGGCGCCGCCAACGTGTCGCGCAACGCGGCGGCGCTGGGCGCGCAGGCCGGCCTGCTGGGCATCGTCGGCAACGACGAGGCGGGCGACGAGGTGGCCGCGCTGCTGGCGGGCGGCGGCATCCGCAGCTACCTGAAGCGCGACCAGGCGATTTCCACCATCATCAAGCTGCGCGTGATCGGCCGCCAGCAGCAGATGGTGCGCATCGATTTCGAGGAGGCGCCGACCGACACCGTGCTGCGCGACAAGCTGGAGCAGTTCAAGGCGCTGCTGGCCGATTACGACGTGATCGTGCTGTCGGACTACGCCAAGGGCAGCCTGGTGGCGGTGGCCGACATGATCGCCGCCGCGCGCGCGGCCGGCAAGGTGGTGATGGTCGATCCCAAGGGCGACGATTTCTCGCGCTACGCCGGCGCCACCGTGCTGACGCCGAACAAGTCGGAGTTGAAGCGCATCGTCGGTGCGTGGCACAGCGAGGAGCAGCTGAGCGCCAAGGCGCAGGCCCTGCGCGCCGAGCTCAAGCTCGACGCGCTGCTGCTGACCCGCTCGGAGGAGGGCATGACGCTGTACACCGACGGCGCCCAGTACCACACGCCGGCGCAGGCGCGCGAGGTGTTCGACGTGTCCGGCGCCGGCGACACCGTGATCGCCACCATGGCCTGCATGCTGGGCGCGGGCGCCGGCTGGCAGGAGGCGGTGGAAACCGCCAACCGCGCCGGCGGCATCGTGGTCGGCAAGCTGGGCACGGCCACCGTCACCCACGCGGAATTGTTCGGGACCTGAGCCCGCCTTGAGCTGGCTCAATCGTGCGCGGTCAACGGCGCCGCGCGCGCGCTTCGTTAAGGGGGTTCAAGGTGCGATCCTCGCCCTTGCCCAACCTTAACGGAGATGATGATGATCAAGAAACTATTGCTGTTGGCCGCGCTGCTGGGCGGCATGGCCGGCGCCTGGGCCCAGGTGGACGTCAACAAGGCCGACGCCGCCGCGCTGGACGGCATCCGCGGCCTCGGCCCGGCCAAGACCAAGGCCATTCTGGAGGAGCGCAAGAAGGGCGAGTTCAAGGACTGGGGCGATCTGGAGCAGCGCGTCAAGGGCATCGGCGAGAAGAGCGCGCTGCGGCTGTCGGCGGCCGGCTTGCAGGTGAACGGCAAGTCCAAGGACGGCGCGCCGATGACGGCGGACAAGCCGGCCAAGGCCGCCAAGCCGGCCAGGTAGATTGACAAGCTCCCTGTGGATGGGGGAGAATTATTGGTTTTGCAATTAAAATAAAACCAATAGTTCCACCACAGGGAGTTCTTTTGAAACATATCTTGAGCAGTCTCGCGTTGGCGGCCGCGCTGGCGGCCTGCGGCGGCGGTGGCGGCAATGGCGGCGGCGGCGCGCCCGAGGCCCCGCTGGCGGCCACGCTGTCGTTCTCGCCCAATCCGGTCACGGCCACCTTGCAGTCGGGCCAGTCGTCGGTGTTGACGGTCAACGCCACGGTCAACCGTCCGGCCGATTTCAACAACAATGCCAATGTGTTCGTGCTGGTGACCGACACCAGGGGCGTGCTGCTGCCGCAGCTGGAGTTCACGCCGACCTCGGCCACCAGCTACACCGCCGCGCTGCATACCTCACCCTCGCTGGCGGCCGGCAGCTACAGCGGCAATTTCACCGTCAGCGTGTGCTATGACACCGGCTGCGCGCGCCACTACGCCGGCTCGCCGATGCAGCTGCCGTTCCAGGTGACGGTCAATCCGGGCGCGCCGCAGCCGCTCACGGCCAGCGCGTCCATGCTCAACACCACCTATGTCACGGGGGCTGCGGCGCCGGGTGCGCTGGCGGTGGCGGTCAACGCCAGCGGCGCCTGGAGCGTCAGCGCGACGGATAGCTGGATCAAGCTGGCCAACGCCAGCGGCAGCGGCAAGGGGACGTTCAGCCTCCAGCTGGACCCGGCCGGGCTGGCCGCCGGCAGCTACAGCGGCGGCGTGGTGATTGCCGCCGGCGATGGCCAGAAGCTGACGGTGCCGGTCAGCCTGACGGTGACCCAGGCCGGCTTCGCGGTCGACACCTCGGGCATCACGTTCAGCGCCATCAATGGCGCGCCGGTGGCGCCGCAGGATGTCAGCTTCAACATCGGCGCGGTGCCGGCCGGCACGGCGTGGAGCGCCAGCATCGACAGCGGCGCGGCCGGCTGGCTGGGCGTGTCGCCGGCCAGCGGCGTGACGCCGGGCCGGGCCACGCTGACGGTCAATCCGGCGCGCGGCGCGCTGCGCAGCGGCAGCTACAGCGGCAACCTGCTGCTGAATTCGCCGGTGGCGGCCAGCCGTACGGTGCCGGTCACGCTGAATCTGATCGCGCCGACGCTGGCGCTGTCCAGGGCCAGCGTCACGCTGGGCGGCGCGCTGGGGCGCGACAGCAGCGGCGACAGCGTCACCCTCAGCCTGAACACCGGCGCCAACACCTGGCCGTGGAGCCTGAGCGCGCTGCCGGCCTGGCTCAAGGCCGGCGCCACCGGCGGCAAGGTGGGCGAGAGCGGCGCGGCGCTGAGTTTCACGCCGCAACTGGCGGCGGCCGCCACCGGCACCACCACGGTGACGCTGAACGCCGGCGTCACGGTCAACGGCGATGTGCTGACCCAGCCGCTGACGGTGTCGCTCAACAAGGACAAGCACCGCCTGCTGCCGTCCGAGACCGGCGTCGGCCTGGTGTCGACCCCGGGCTGGTCGCGCCTGACCCGCAGCCTGACCGTCAGCGACAACCTGGGGCTGGCGGCGGCGTGGAGCGCCAGTTCCAGCCAGGGCTGGCTGACGGTCGCGCGCAGCGGCAACACGCTGACGCTGAGCGCCAACCCGGCCGCGCTGGCGGTCGATACGCTGCATCTGGCGACGGTGACCCTGAGCAGCGGCGACGCCACGGTGGCGGCGCCGGAGCCGATCCGCGTGGCGCTGTGGAAGGGCGCGGCCGCGCCGTCGGCCATGGTCAAGCTGACCCAGAGCTATGCGGCGCTGGTGAGCGATCCGGTGCGGCCGTATGTGTATCTGCACAACGGCGGCGCCAGCATCGACGTCTACAACGTCTACACGGCGCGGCGCGTGGCCACCATCGGCGGCGTGGCGGCGGCGCTGGGCGACATGGCGGTCAGCCCGAGCGGCGACCGCCTGTATGCCTACGACACCGCCAACCGCGCGGTGGCGGTGGTCGATCTGGCGGCGCAGGCCAAGAGCGCCGGGTGGTCGCTGTCCAGCGCGGTGACGCTGTCTTCGCGCATCAAGGTGATCCGCCCGAATGGCGTGGAGGTGGTGCTGGCGGCGGACGGCAAGGCGTATCTGGCCAGCGGCAAGGCGGTCGGCAACAGCCCGGCCAATATCGGCGACATGGCCGCCACGGCGGACGGCAAGCATGTGTATGTGCAGGACGAGGGCTACAGCCCGGCCAGCCTGAGCGGCTACGATGTCGATTATTCGGAAGTGGGCGGCGGTTCGCTGTTCGTCGGCACCAGCGGTTCCGGCTGGTTCACCGGCAGCGCCTCGAATGGCGCCGACATCGCGGTCAGCGCCAGTGGCGACCGCGTGTACGCCGCCAGCGGCGCGCCGTACGCCTGCCGCGCCATCGATCCCAAGGACATGAGCTTCATCGGCTATCTGCCGGGCGGCGACGCCTATCCGAACAACGTGGAGGTGGGCAGCGACGGCCGCATTTACTGCGGCATCTCGGGCTGGTACTCGGCGGCCGACGTGTGGGTGTACAACAGCGGCGGCGCGCTGCTGACCACCTTCAAGTTCGCCGGCTACGCGCGCGCGCTGATGGCGCGCCAGCTGCAGGTGTCGGCCGACGGCATGATGCTGGCGGCGCTGACCGACGATCCGCTGCTGGTGTTCATTCCGGTCGGTCCGTAGTGGGCGGATGCGGCGATCCGTGAGAAGATACCGCATCTTGTCACGGAGACGCCGTATGCGACCTCAGTTTTTCCTCCTCGCCGCCGCTCTGGCGGCCCTGCCTGCCGCTGCGGCGGAACCTGGCGCCGCCCGGCGCCAGGCGCAGATCGATCAGATCGTCAAACAGATTTCGCCGGCGCGGATCGAGGCCACCATCCGCAAGCTGGTCGGCTTCCGCACGCGCCACACCATGTCGGACACGGTGTCCGAGACCGAGGGCATCGGCGCCGCGCGGCGCTGGATCAAGGCGGAGCTGGAGCGCTGCGGCGCCGGCACGCCGCTCAGGGTGGAATTCGACAGCCATGTCGCGCCGGTGTCGGCGCGCATCAGCCGTCCGACCGAGATTGTGAATGTGGTGGCGACCCTGCCGGGCACGCAGGCGGCGTCGGTGGCGCGCATGTATGTGGTCAGCGGCCACTACGATTCGCGCAACACCGATGTGATGGACGCCACGGGCGACGCGCCCGGCGCCAACGACGACGCTTCCGGCACGGCGGCGGTGATGGAGATGGCCTGCGTGATGGCCAAATACAAATTCGACGCCACGCTGGTGTTCATGACGGTGGCGGCCGAGGAGCAGGGCTTGCTGGGCGCGGCGCACTGGGCCGAGCAGGCGAAGCAGAAGAACCTCAACATCGCCGGCATGTTCACCAACGATATCATCGGCAGCTCGCGCGACGAGCATGGCAACCAGGACGACACGCAGGTGCGCCTGTTCGCGGAGGGGCTGCCGCTGCAGAAGGAGAACAGCGAGGCGGTGCGCACGCTGATCCAGACCGGCGGCGAGAACGATTCGCTGTCGCGCCAGCTGGCGCGCGCGGTGAAGGAGGCCGGCGAGCGCTATGTGCCCAAGTTTAAGGTGAATATCATCCAGCGCCGCGACCGCTATCTGCGCGGCGGCGATCACATGCCGTTCCTGGAACGCGGCTATGCGGCCTTGCGCTTCACCGAGCCGGCCGAGGATTTCAATCACCAGCACCAGAACATCCGCACCGAGAACGGTGTGCTGATCGGCGATCTGCCGCAGTACAACGACTACCACTACATCGCCCAGGTGGCGCGCGTGAACGCGGCGGCCCTGTCGACGCTGGCGCTGGCGCCGGCCGCGCCGCAGAAGGTGCAGGTGCGCACCGCCAGGCTGCAAAACGATACCGAGCTGGTTTGGCAGGCCAACAGCGAGCCGGATCTGGCGGGCTATCGCATCGTCTGGCGCGACACCACGGCGGCCGACTGGCAGCACGCGCTGTTTGTCGGCAAGGTGACCGAGTTCACCATGCCGCAGTCGAAGGACAATGTGTACTTCGGCGTGCAGGCGGTGGACGTGGATGGCAACGTCAGCCCGGCCAGCTATCCGACGCCGCTGCGCTGATGAAGATTGCGCGCATCCTCCACGCCGGCTATGTGTTCGAGAGCGGCGCCACGCAGATCGTGTTCGATCCGGTGTTCGAGAATCCGTTCAGCCGGAACTGCCACGCCTATCCGGACGTGCGCTTCGACCTTGAGCGCGTGCGCGCCTTGCGGCCGGACGCGGTGTTCATCTCGCACTTCCATGACGACCACTGCTCACTGGAGAGTCTGGATTTGCTGGACCGCGCCACGCCGATTTATCTCTACTGCCTGTTCGATGAACTGTTCGCCATGATCCGCGAGCTGGGCTTCGCCGAGGTGCGGCCGCTGGCGATCGACGCGCCGGTGCGCGTGGGCGGCTTTGAGGTGATTCCGCGCCGCGCGCTGGAGGCCGATGTCGATTCCATGTTCCATATTCGGGCCGAAGGGCTGAATGTGCTCAACGTGGTCGATTCGTGGATGGACCCGGAAACGCTGGAGCAGATCACGCCTTACGCGCCGTGGGACATGGTGTTGTGGCCATTCCAGACCATGCGCGAGGTGGACGTGATCGCGCCATCGCGCGCGGAGCGCGGGCCGGTGACGCTGCCGGAGGAATGGCCGGCGCAGTTGCAGGCGCTGGCGCCGCGCTACGTGGTGCCGAGCTCCTGCCAGTTCCGGCAGGAGCCATGGTCGTGGTACAACCACGCGCTGTTCCCGGTCACGTACAGGCAGTTTGCGGCGGCGGTGGGCGAGTGGCTGCCGGCCACGCAGGTGGTGCGCCTGAATCCATCGGTGGCGGTGGCGCTGAGCGCCGCTGCGCTGACACCGGCCGCGCCGCTGCCGTGGGTGCGGCCGGTCGGCGAGCAGGATGTGGACTATGAATACGATCCCGACATCGTACCGCCGCCGACCGCCGACATCGCGCGCCATTTCGCCGCCCTGACGGCGGAGCAGGCGGCCGTGGTGCGGGCGTTCTGCGACAGCGGACTGCAAGCCCGCTACGAAGAGATGGAGCTACCGGAGGACAGCTACTTCGCCACGCCATGCGTGTGGCAGCTGTCCGTCTACGACCACCAAGGCAACGCGCAGCATTATCGCTACAGCATCTGCGGCGATACCATTACGCCTACCGAAGAAGCCCCAACCTGGATCACCGAAATCCCGGCCGCCAAGCTGTACGCGGGCCTGGCGCTGGGCGAGTCCCTGACCTCCATGTACATGCGCATCAGCGGCGCCCCGGTCGATGCCGACATCGTCGACGACCCGTTGATCCGCACCCTGTTCGACGACGCCTTCGCCGCCTATCAGGCCGCCCAGCTGGCCCGCATCAAGGCGCGGGCAGCGCGCGCCTAGTCCACGTCCTCCAGCACATCCCACGCGCGGCGGTATTTGGGCAGGCGGCGCTCCAGCGTGTTCCGGGCCTGGTCGTTGGCGTGGGCGACCAGGGTGAGCGCGGTGCTGAGCGCATCGCTCATGGCCTTCGCGGCGATCTTCATGGATTCCTCCGGCGTGGGCGGCACGGCGGCGAATTGTTTGCTCAACTGCGCGCGCAGGATGGCGGCGTTGGCCCAGCGCTTCTGGCCCGGCATGAGTATCCAGATTTCGCGCCACGCATTGCGGCCATCGCCGGCGGCTTGCCTGGCCATTTGATGCGGCGAAATCGCTTTGCCTTTGTAAATCAGCTTGTCATCGACGATGGTGGCGTTGTGCCAGACGCCGAATGCGCGCAGGCGGATGCGCGTGCCGTCCGGCAGGAAAAGCTGCTTCCATTGGTAGCCCTTGGCCGGAATGGCGTCGGCCCGGCCCTGCGCGATCCAGAGTTGAACGGCCTTGATCAGCGCTTCGCCGGGCGACAGCGTGCTGCCGCTCTCGCGCAGATAACCGCGCAGCTCCTTTAAAACCATTGCCGGGAGTATAGGTGGGGGTGGTGTATGCGCCTTCTCTGTGGGATTCATTCTCTTTCTCCTGTCTCTTTCTGTCTCTTTTTTTCTCTTCCTGTCTCTTGGACTGCCGCCAGAGAAAAGAGTTCAAAAAATACAAAAAGAGACAAAAAGAGAAAGCCAAAAGAGACAGTTTCCCGCACAGGAGCGGCATACGTCCCCCCTACCTATATCCTTAAAATTATCCATGAGCAATTACTGAGCTGGATGTTATGCTGCGACGATGAAAATACTTCGAGCCTTGTTTAGTCCTAAACCGACTGCATCCGTGCCGGCACCAGCGCGCGCGTCAGTTCCATCTTCGGTGGAACGCTACTATGCCGGCGATTTGCAGTTGGTCTGCGGCACACAGTCTGTGGAACTGCTACGGCAGCACGCCGATCATCCTTCGGGCTATGTGCGCGAAGCTGTACTCAGGCGTTGCGTGGAGTTGCCCTCGCCGGAATTGCTGCCCACCGTTGCCGAGCGCCTGAATGACTGGGTTCCACAAGTGCAGCGTGCCGCAAGGACTGCCTTGATGACGTTGTTGCCTTTTGTTCCCGCGTCACAATTGTTGGCGGCGATGCCGGTCATTCTGCGTCTGCACAGTCCCGGGAGGGCGGACTATGCAGCGTGGCTGGATGCCTTCGAGCAGAGCTTGATCCAGACCATTGCTATCAGCGATATTTGCACGGCAGCACACGGCCCGGCAATCAAGGTCGCGCGCGCTGCCGTGTACCTGCTCGACAAGTACGGGCTGCTTGAGACGTCAGCTTTGATTACGCTCATCTTGGAACGCAGCGATGACATCGTGTTAGCCGTGCGCGCGGTGAACCTGTGCGCTTGCCTTGCGCCAGAGCTGCAAGAGCAGTTTTACCGCTTGGCCGCGCGTTCGCATTTTGGCGCCGTGCGAACGATGGCAAGCAGATGTCTGTTGGCGATGGCTGGACATCCGCACGATGAGTTCGCGATCACGGCCCTGCTGGACGCGCAATCATCGGTGCGGTCCGTTGCGATGAGCTATCTGCATGAGAGGCAGTTTGATGCCCGGGCCCATTATCGTCACCGCTTGCTGCATGAGCACCAGACTGTGCGGCGCACGCGCGTGTGTTTGGCTGCGCTCGCCTCCTTGCGGAATCCCGCAGATGTCGAACTGGTACGGTCCTTCCAGTCCAGCTTGTATCCAGGCGTGAGAACGGCTGCGCGCGCGGCGTGGTTCAAGCTTGCTGAGGCGGATAAGGACGAGATTGCGCTGGCGGCGTTGCATGATCCCGCTGCCGGGGCGGGTAAATTTGCGCTTCAGCTGGTGCGCAAGCACCAGGCATATATCCCGTTTGCGACGATACGCGCGAGTCTGGAAGCAGGAGGCAACGCAACCCGCCTGTTGCCGCTGGTTGCGCACAAGCGTTGGAACTGGCTGGAGTGCGTGGCCTTACTGGGTATGCAGCGCGGTGTCGAGGAAGCCCACCTTCTCGGTTTGGGCGAGGCGGTGGGGATGTGGCTGAATTCCGCGGCATGGTATGAACGGCCCGGCAAAGAACAGGCCCTGTTTCTGCTCTCCGCGCCGGTCGTCGCCTTCTTTGAGCACTTGCTGCTGCGTCATCCGCAACGACTGGCATCTCTGCTGCGGCAGCTTGAGCAGGGCGCCGCTGGCGACCTTAAACCTTCAATTTATCCAGCGGCAAGTTAGCCAGGAACTGGTGGATCTGCGACACCACGGCGGCCCCTTCACCCACCGCCGCCGCCACGCGCTTGGTGGAGGTGGCGCGCACGTCGCCGATCGCGAACACCCCCGGCACGCTGGTCTCCAGCGCCGCGCGCGAGGGCAGGTCTTTCGGATACACGCCGTTGGCGAAATTGGCCTTGCACTGCGCCTTGGTGACGTCAAAGCCGGTGCGGATGAAGCCATGGGCGTCGACGTCCACGCCGCAATCGCTCAGCCAGCCGGTGTTGGGATCGGCGCCGATGAACAGGAACACGCGGCAGACGTCGTAATCGCATTCCTCCTCGGTCCTGGCGTTGCGGATGCGTACTTGCTTGAGGCCGTCCTCGTCGCCTTCCAGCGCGACGATCTCGGTGCAGGTGTGCAGCTCGATGTTCGGCGTGGCCTGTATCCGTTCGATCAGATAGCTGGACATGGTGGACGACAGGCTCTCCTTGCGGATCAGCATGTGCACCTTGGAGGCGTAGCCCGACAGGAACACCGCCGCCTGCCCGGCCGAGTTGCCGCCGCCGACCAGCACGATTTCTTCCGTCTTGCACAGCTTGGCCTCCACCGGCGACGCCCAGTAGTACACGCCCTTGCCCTCAAACTGCTTGAGGTTGGCCAGCGAGGGACGGCGGTAGCGCGCGCCGCACGACAGCACCACGGTCCTGGCCTTCAGGCGTTGCAGGCTGCCGCACATTTCCACTTCCAGCGGATAGGTGTCGCAGATCAGGCGCCCGGCCGGCGCCGGGATGGCGATCTCGACGCCGAACTTCTGCGCCTGCACGTAGGCGCGGCCGGCCAGCGCGCGGCCCGACACACCGGTCGGGAAGCCGAGGTAGTTTTCAATGCGCGCGCTGGCGCCGGCCTGGCCGCCATAGGCGCGCGTTTCCAGCGCCAGCACCGACAAGCCTTCCGACGCCGCATACACCGCCGTCGCCAGCCCGGCCGGCCCGGCGCCGACCACGATCACATCCCACACCTTGTCGGTGTCGAGCTCGGGCAGCATGCCGAGGCAGCGGCCGATGTCGACCACCGACGGGTTCTTCTTGACCACGCCGTCCGGGCACACCACCAGCGGCAGTTCCTCCGCGCGCGGCCGGTAATGCTCCATCAGGTCGGCCGCCTGGCGGTCATGCTCGGGATCGAGCACCATGTGCGGATGGCCGTTGGCTTGCAGGAAGGTTTGCAGGGTGTGGATGCGGCCATGGCCGCGCGGCCCGACAATCACCGGCCCCCCGGAGGCTTGCTCGATCAGCCCCACGCGGCGCAGGATCAGCGCGCGCACGATGCGCTCGCCCAGGTCGGCGTGCGCCACCAGCAAGGCGCGCAGCGATTCCGACGGCACCACCAGCACCTCCACGTCGCCCACCGCGTGGCCATTGCCCAGCGACGGCCGGCCCGACAGCTGCGCCACCTCGCCGCTGAACTGCCCGACCTGATGGGTGGTGACGTAGGAGGTGTTGCCCAGGCCGTCGTAGCGGTCGACCCGGATGCCGCCCTTGAGCACCAGCATCAGGCCAAAGCTGGTCTTGCCGGCCTCGAAGATCATCTCGCCATCCTTGAAGCACATCACATGGCCGAAGCGGTGCATGTGGCGCACGTCGGTCGCGCTCAGGGTGGGGAACATCTGGTGCTGGCGCTGCTCCAGATTGTGCGCCGTGAGGGGCGCCGGATCGTCCGGGGTGAGTTCGGGCAGCAGTTCGGCGGGAGTGGTGGCCATGACAATTCCAAATATGAAGCTGATTGCGGGAGTGACGCCAGTCTAGCGTAAGCGGCATCCGCCGTCCAAAGTCTTAAGAGGTAGCCGGCTGCTTTCCGACAACTCGGCTAAAATGGTTGTTTTCGCGAACTCCAACAAGAAGACGATGGCTTACAAGACTTTGCAAGATACGATCGGCAACACGCCGCTGGTGCAGCTGGTGCGCCTGCCCGGCGCCGAGGCCGCGGCCCGCAACAACATCATTCTGGGCAAGCTGGAAGGCAACAACCCGGCCGGCTCGGTCAAGGACCGCGCCGCCATGTCGATGCTCACCCGCGCCGAGGAGCGCGGCGACATCAAGCCGGGCGACACCCTGATCGAGGCCACCAGCGGCAACACCGGCATCGCGCTGGCCATGGCGGCGGCCATCCGCGGCTACAAGATGCTGCTGCTGATGCCGGAAAACCTCAGCGTCGAGCGGCGCCAGAGCATGGCCGCCTATGGCGCGCAAATCCTGCTGACGCCGAAAACCGGCGGCATGGAGTACGCGCGCGACATGGCCGAGCAATTGCAAAAGGACGGCAAGGGCATCATCCTCGACCAGTTCGGCAACCAGGACAACGCCCGCGCCCACTACGAGTCGACCGGCCCGGAAATCTGGCGCGACACCGACGGCTGCGTCACCCACTTCGTCAGCGCCATGGGCACCACCGGCACCATCATGGGCACCTCGCGCTACCTGAAGGAACAGAACCCGGCGGTCCAGATCATCGGCGCCGAGCCGGAGGAGGGCTCGTCGATCCCCGGCATCCGCAAATGGCCGGAAGCCTACCTGCCGAAAATCTACGACCGCTCGCGCGTCGACCGCGTGGAGGCGGTGTCGCAGGCGGCGGCCGAGCGCATGGCGCGCCGCATGGCGGCCGAGGAAGGCATCTTCTGCGGCATCTCCGCCGCCGGCGCCTGCGAAATCGCGCTGCGCCTGTCCAACACGGTGGAAAACGCCACCATCGTGTTCATCGTCTGCGACCGCGGCGACCGCTACCTGTCGACCGGCGTGTTCCCGGCGTAAAAAACACAAATGCCCTCGTCCCTGGCGCGCAGGGAGGAGGGCAGTGCGCCAGGACGACGGGATCAGCCGTTGTTGTTGCCGCCGCCGCCCGGGGTTTCGCCTTCTTTCGGCTTGAACTGCTTGTCGCTGATGCGGAACTTGTTGCGGCGGTCGCCCATCAGGTAACGCAGGTCGCGGATGCTCAGGTCCGACACCTCGTGCATGCGGATCAGCAGCGAAGCGCCGACCGGCAGGCGGTGGTGACGGATCTTGCTGATCACGGGGGGCGCCACTTCCAGCGCGCGCGACAGCGCCGCGTCGTTTTTCAGACGCAGGTTCTCGATCAGGGTATCGAGCAGGCGGTTGGGATTGTATTGCAGCAGATCATCGCCATCCGCATCGTTGTTCATGTCTATGCCGACTTGGTTTGTCATGTCGTCTTTTCCTTCTGTAAAGTTGTCCTGCAAAGTACAACACTCGGGGCTCTTTGCTGCGTCAATGTCCATCCTTACCAGGAGACTCACACACGGACACGGGTTCCAGGATAACAAGTTTCATAATATATACACAATTGTACAACAGTCTTCAATCTAATACTTAGCAGCAATAAAAAAAACACACTTCCCGCAGGGTATTGTTGTCCGACTGCAACATTGTGTGAGAATTATACACCGAGTTCTATGTTATGCTGCCCACGCGCACTTTTGATGAACGATCAAAGTTAATTATATAACAATTCCGTTGTAAAGCAGCCCATTTCTCACCGCCGATGGGCAGTGGGTCCAAATTATTTCCAAGTGTCAACTAAACCATACCGCGAGCAAGCTCGCGGGGCCAAGGTTTTTACGCTTGCTTACATCCCTGAAGAGACCCCGGCGGCGGCGCGCGCCAGCCGGACCGCCCGTCCCAGCTCCACCACCGACATCGCGTAGAAATAGCTGCGGTTGTACTGCGTGATGGCGAAGAAATTGCCGTTGGCCAGCCAGTATTCCGTCGGCTCGGCGCCGTTTTGCAAATCCACCAGGCCATACAGCTGCTCGGGCGGCGCCACCGCCGGCGTCACGCCGGCCGCCACCAGCTCCTGCGGACGGTAGGTGGCCGCCAGCCCGCGCCCCAGCATCGGCTCCCAGGCGCGGTTGGGCGACACCGTGGCCGCGTACACCACCGGCCCGGCCTGCTCGCGCTGCCAGCCGTGGCCGGCCAGGAAGGCCGCCACGCTGCCGATGGCGTCGACGCTGGAATTGAGCAAATCGACCTTGCCGCTGCCGTCGAAATCCACCGCGTACTTGATCACGCTGCTGGGCATGAATTGCGGCATGCCGATGGCGCCGGCGAACGAGCCCTTGAGCGAGAGCGGATCGACGCCGGCCTGGCGCGCGAACAGCAGGGTGGACTCCAGCTCGCCGCGGAAGAACGCCATGCGCTCGCGCCGCTGCGGCGCCTCCGGATACGCGAACGCCAGCGTGGTCAGCGCGTCCAGCACGCGGAAGCGCCCGGTGTTGCGGCCATACACCGTTTCCACCCCGAGGATGCCGACCACGATCTCGGCCGGCACGCCGTACAGCGCTTCGGCGCGGCTGAGCGCCTCGCTGTTCTCGTTCCAGAACTTGACGCCGGCGTCGATGCGCACCGGGTCGATCATCAGCTTGCTGTAGGCTTGCCAGTTCTTCGGCTTGCCGGGCGGCGCCGGCTTGACCAATTGCACCGCCGAGTCGACGTAGCGGATCTGCGCCATCAGCGCGTTCAGCTCGGCGCGCTCGAAACCGTCGCGCGCGGCGACGTCGTCGAGGAAGGCGCGCACCTCCTGCCAGTCGCCAAAGTTGACGTACTCGCCGACATAGTCGACGGCCGGCGCGGCCTTCTTTTTGGGCGCGGCGGGCTGCTTCTTTTTCTGCATGCTGGGCGGCAGCGTGTAGCCATAGCGGTCCACGGGCGCGGCCGCGGCGCTGAGGGTGGCTGCGCTGAGCAGCAGGGCGGTGATCAAAGTCTTCATCGGCATAAAGGTAGCAGGGTTTTCAGCGTCGCCAGCGACGCCTTGCGTGATTCGGTCCCGCCGGCGCCATACTTCAGCATACCGTACAGGTGTAAAAACTGGTCCATGGCAGCGTGTTTCCGCGCGCTGGCCGGCATCGCCCGCAAGCGCGCCGCGTAGCTGCGCGGGCCCTCCGCCGGCCGCCGCGCCCAGCCG
>NZ_WNKY01000069.1 GCF_009720825.1 Duganella radicis
AGCCAGCCCAGCGCGGCCAGCCAGCGCCGGCGCGCCGGCCCGCGTCCGCCCTGCCTCACGCCGGCCCTCGCGGCAGCACCACGGCAATGCTGGTGGTGCCGCCCGGGCGGCTGCTGATGGTGACCTCGCCGTCCAGGCTGAGCACCCGCTCGCGGATGCCGCGCAGGCCGAAGGAATGCGGCCGCACCTGCGCCGGGTCGAAGCCGCAGCCGTCGTCGTCGATCCGCAGTTCGCAGCAGTCGGCGCCGCAGCGCAGCACCACGTTGGTTTCGCTGGCCTCGGCGTGGCGGGCGATATTGGTCAGCGATTCCTGCACGATGCGGAACACCACGATGGCTTGCGCCTCGCTCGGCCCGCCCTGCTCCAGCGCCAGCGTCAGGCTGCAATTGAGGCCGCTGTGCTGGCGGAACTCGTCCACCAGCCACTCCAGCGCCGAGCCGATCCCCAGGTCCAGCACGGTCGGGCGCAGGGTGGTGGCGACATTGCGCACCACGCCGATGCTGCGGTCGACCAGCTCGGTCATCTCGCGCACCTGCTCGTTCAGGCCCGGCACGCTGGCGCCAAAGCGCACCCGCAGCAGCGCCGCGCGCATGCGCAGCGCCGTCAGCGACTGCCCGAGCTCGTCGTGCAGCTCGCGGGCGATGTGCTTGCGCTCGTCCTCGCGCGCGCTCTCGCGGTGGGCCGCCAGCTCGCGCACCTCGGCGGTGCGCGCCGCCACCTGGAGCTCCAGGCTGTCGCGGTATTGCTGGAGCACGCGCTCGGCCACGCGCCGCTCCTGGTTCTCGCGCGCCAGCAGGGCGTTCTGGGCGATCAGCTGGGCCTGCATGGCGGCCAGCCGCAGATGGGTGCTGACGCGCGCCAGCACCTCCTCCGACTGCAGCGGCTTGGTGACATAGTCGACCGCGCCGGCGGCGAAGCCGGCCAGCTTGTCGGCGGTGTCGCGCAGCGCCGTCATGAAGATCACCGGGATGGCCGCGTGCGGCCCGGCCTTGAGGCGGCGGCACACCTCGAAGCCGTCGATGCCGGGCAACATCACGTCCAGCAGGATCAGGTCGGGCGGCGCGAACGCCACCCGCCGCAGCGCCTCGTCGCCGCTTTGCGCCACCGTCAGCCGCAGCCCCTGCTGCTCCAGCATGGCCACCGCCAGCGTCAGGTTGGCGGGGGTGTCGTCGACGATCAGGATGGTGCGGTCGCGCAGGTCGGGCGGCAGGCTCATGGGGGCTCCAGCGGGCGGGTCTCGGGGGTTATCCGATGCTACCAGACAACGGGGCGACCGCGCCGAATTGCTGCCCCGGCCGGCCCAGGTAGGTTTCCATGTCGGCCACCGCCAGCGGCCGGCTGAACCAGTAGCCCTGGATCTCGTCGCACTGCTGGGCGCGCAGGAAGGCCAGCTGGCCGGCGGTCTCCACCCCCTCGGCGATCACCTTCAGGCCCAGCGTGTGGGCCATGGCGATGATGGCGCGCACGATGGCGGCGTCGCTGCGGTCCTGCGGCAGGCCGGCGACGAACGAGCGGTCGATCTTCAGGTAGTCGAGCGGGAAGCTCTTGAGGTAGCTCAGCGAGGAATAGCCGGTGCCGAAATCGTCCACCGCCAGCCGCACGCCGATCGCCTTGAGCGCGGCCAGGGTGCGGCGGGTGCGGCGGGCGTCCTGCATCAGCATGCTCTCGGTCAGCTCCAGCTCCAGCAGGTGCGGCGGCAGGCCGCTGCTCTGCAGGGCCACCTCGACCATGCGCACCAGGTCGGCGTCGCGGAACTGGCGCGCCGACAGGTTGACCGCCACCGGCAGCGCGGCGCCGTGGCGCGCCCGCCACGCCTGGGCCTGATGGCAGGCGCGCTCCAGCACCCACTGGCCGATTTGCAGGATCAGGCCGTTCTGCTCGGCCAGCGGGATGAATTCCGACGGCGCCACCCGGCCCAGCAGCTGGCCGTCCCAGCGCAGCAGCGCCTCCATGCCCACCGTCACGGCCGCCCCGCCCTGCACGCTGGCGCGCGGCTGGTAATGCAGCGACAGCTCGGCCAGGCGGATGGCGTGGCGCAGCGCGTTGCCGATCTCGACCCGGCGGCGGGTGGTGGTGCTCATCTCGGCGGTGAAGTGCTGGTAGCGGTGGCCGCCCTCGGCCTTGGCGCGGCACATGGCGGTGTCGACGTTGCACAGCAGGGTCTCGGCGTCGGCGCCGTCCTGCGGCGCCTGGCTGATGCCGATGCTGCACCCGACCGCCAGCTCGTAGTCGCCGAGGTCGACCGGCGCCGCCAGCAGGCGCAACAGGCGGCGCGCCAGCGGGCCGGCCGCCTGGCCGGCGCCGTCGCCGGCCAGCAGGACGGCGAACTCGTCGCCGCCGATGCGCGCCACCAGGCCGTCCGCGCCCACCGCCTGCTCCAGCAGGCGGGCGCAGGCGATCAGCAGGCGGTCGCCGAAGGCGCGCCCGAGACCGTCGTTGAGCTCGCGGAAGTGGTCCAGCCCCAGCAGCAGCACGCCCACCGTGGCGCCGCCGCCGACGGCCTGCGCCAGGCTGTCGCGGAAACTGTGCCGGTTGGGCAGTCCGGTCAGGACGTCGCGCTTGGCCAGGAAGGTCAGCTGGGCCTGGTAGTCGTGCAGGCGGGTGACGTCGCGGCCGATGCCCACCAGGTGGCGGCCGTTGCGGCTGGGCACGCGCGAGCGCACCAGGGTCAGCTGCAGGATGCTGCGCCGGCCCGGCAATTCCAGCACCAGCTCCAGCTCGACCGGCGCGCCGTCGGCCACGCAGCGCTGGCAGGCGGCCTGCAACTGCGCCCCGGCCGCCGCGCCCAGCAGCTGCGCCGCCTGCTGGCCGAGCACCGCGCTGTGCGGCAGGCCCAGCAGCTGGGCGAAGGCCGGATTGATCTGCACGTAGCGGAACTGGCCGTCGTCGCCGCCCTCCAGCAGGTACAGGGCGTCCGACACATGGTCGAAGACTTCCTGGTAGCCCAGCATGCTGGCCTGGAGCGCCAGCTCGGCCGCGTAGCGCTCGGCCAGCTCGAATTGCAGGCGGCGGTTGCTGTCCTGGAGTTCGGCGTTGCGGCGGTCGGCCTCGTCCAGCAGCTCGCGCCGCACCTGTTGCAGCTGGCGGGTCTGCTGCTGCAATTGCAGCCGCGCGTCGCGCAGCGCCAGGTGGGTGGCCACCCGCGCCGCCACCTCGTCCACCTGCAACGGCTTGGTGAGATAGTCGACCGCGCCCAGCGCGAACGCCGACAGCTTGAAGTCGGTCTGCTTGAGGGCGGTCATGAAGATCACCGGGATGTCGTCCATGCTGCCCTGCGCCCGCAGCTGGCGGCACACCTCGAAGCCATCCATCTCCGGCATCATGGCGTCCAGCAGGATCAGGTCGGGACGGGCGAAGCCGATGCGGCGCAGCGCCTCGGCGCCGCCCAGCGCCACGATGACCCGGTAGCCCAGCGATTCCAGGTGGTCGACCACGAAGCCGAGATTGGCCGGACGGTCATCGACGATCAGGATGGTGTGGCACGGGGGTGCGGTCGCCACGACGGGACTGGGGGGGTGATTCACTTATTTCTCCTTCAAGGCCACCGGGGAAATTGGCGGCGGTAGCCAGCATGCCGGGAAGCGCCGCCCCTGCCTATCGGGCGTTCTTGATTGCCGTGTAGGGCAATCAAACACGGCCGTCAGGAAATCCTGACAAAGCCGCCGCCGGCGCCGCGCCGGCCCTATGACGGGGCGGCGCCGGCGCCGGCGCAAATATTTTCGCGGCGGCGCCGCGCCGGTGCCGGCAAAAACAACGGGCGCCAATTTCCGCTTTCGCCGCCGGCCCCGGTTCGGCTAAGCTGGCGCGCCATGGCTGCCGCGTGCGGCCACGCATCCACGTCGCACAAAGGAGTTTTGTCATGAATATCGCCAACTGGAAAATCGGCATCCGTCTCGGCCTCAGCCACGCGCTGCTGCTGCTCCTGCTGACCGCGGTCGCGCTGTGCGGCCTGCAAGGCATACGGCGCTCCAACGAGGCGCTGCACCATATCGTCGACGTCAACGCCAGGAAGGTGCTGCTGCTGGAGCAGATGGCGACCCAGACCCATATCGTCTCGCGCGTGATCCGCAGCATCGCCCTGCTGGACGACGCCGGCGCGGCGGCGGTCGAGTACAACAAGGTCAAGGCCGCGCGCGAACGCTACCAGCAGGCCAGCGGCGCGCTCGAGCGCCTGCAGCTGGACAGCGACGGCCGCCGCCTGCTGGAACGCATCCGCGCGCTGCAAGCGGCGGCCGAGCCGCTCAGCGAGCAATTCCTCGCCATGAGCCACGGCGACCGCGCGCAGGCGGTCCACTTCCTGCTCAAGCAGGCCGGCCCGGCCTACACCGCCTGGCAGAGCGGCATCGACGAGTTCATCGACCTGCAGGAGAACAAAAGCCGCGCCGACGAGCAGGACGCCGAGCAGGCGGCCGAGCGCGCCAGCCGGCTGATGCTGCTGCTGGCGCTGGGCGCGCTGGCGCTGGGCGCGCTGGTGGCGTGGCGCATCAGCCGCTCGATCACCGCGCCGATCACCCAGGCCCTGATCCTGGCCCAGGCGGTGGCCGCCGGCGACCTGCGCAGCAAGGTCCAGGTCGGCGCCAGCGACGAGGCCGGGCAGCTGCTGCTGGCGCTGCGCGACATGAACGGCAGCCTGGACGGCATCGTGCGGCGGGTGCGCGACGGCGCCGACGCCATCGCCGCCGCCTCGCGCCAGATCGCCAGCGGCAACCAGGACTTGTCCAACCGCACCGAGCGTCAGGCCACCGCGCTGGAGGAGACCGCCTCCTCGATGGAGGAACTGACCAGCACCGTGCAGCAAAGCGCCGGCCAGGCGCAGCGCGCCCACCAGCTGGCGCGCACCGCCACCGAGACCGCCGCCCGCGGCGGCGCCGCCGTGGCCCAGGTGGTCGACACCATGGGCGCCATCAACGCCGCCTCCGGCAAGATCGTCGAGATCATCGGCGTGATCGACGGCATCGCCTTCCAGACCAACATCCTGGCCCTGAACGCGGCGGTGGAGGCGGCGCGCGCCGGCGAACAGGGGCGCGGCTTCGCCGTGGTGGCCAGCGAGGTGCGCGCGCTGGCGCAGCGCTCGGCCCAGGCGGCGCGCGAGATCAAGCAATTGATCGGCGATTCCGTGGCCGAGCTGGGCAAGGGCACCGCGCTGGTGCACCAGGCCGGCGCCACCATGAACGACGTGGTCAGCAGCATCAACGACGTCAACGGCATCATCGCCGAGCTGACCACCGCCAGCAACGAGCAAAGCATCGGCATCGAGCAAATCAACCAGGCCATCTGCGAAATGGACCATGTGACCCAGCAGAACGCCGCGCTGGTGGAGGAAGCGGCCGCCGCCGCGGTGGCCATGCAGGAACAGGCCGACGGCCTGGCCCACGTGGTGGCCGCCTTCAAGACCGGGGCGGCGCAGGCCGCCGACACGCTGCTGGCGCCGGCCCGCCTGGCCCTGCCGGGCGCCGCCGGGGCCCATTGACACGAGGACCATCATGAAGTGCAAAACCACCATCCGCCAGCGCCTGACCGCGACCATGACCTTGCTGGGGCTGCTGATCGTCGTCGCCGGCGTCAGCGGCCTGTACGGCATGAGCCGGGTACACGCCGCCATGGCCGACATTGAAACCAACATCATGCCGTCGATGACGGCCATCGCCGACACCCAGCTGGCGTTGTGCCGCGCCCGGCTGGTGCTGGACCGGGTGGCCATGCATCCGGAACTGCCGGAGGTGGACAAGCTGCTGGCGCGGGCGGCCAACTTCGCCACCCTGTCCGACCAGGCCTGGGGCCGCTATCTGGCGCTGCCGCAGGACGCCGAGGAGGCGCAACTGGCCGGCGAGGTGGACGCCACCCGCAAGCAATTCCTGGAGCAGGCCCTGCTGCCGCTGGTCGAGCGGCTCAAGGCCAGGGATGGCGCCGGCGCCGACCGCATCATCATGACCCGCATGCAACCCCTGTTCACCCGTTTTTCCGACAGCGCCGCCAAGCTGACCGAATTCCAGGAGCGCAGCAACCGCCAGCATTCGCTGGAGAGCCAGGCCTCGTACAGCACCCTGCGCTGGGTCACCGCCGGCGCCATCGGCGTCGGCGTGGTGCTGATCGCGCTGGCGTCGCTCGCGCTGGCGCGCGCCATCCTGCGGCCGATCCAGCAGGCCATCGCCCACTTCGACAGCATCGCCGACGGCAATCTGTCCAATCCCATCCCGACCGGCGGCCACGACGAGATGGCGCGCCTGATGCGCGGCCTGGCCGGCATGCAGGCGCGGCTGGCCAGCACGGTCGGCAAGGTGCGCGACGGCGCCGCCGCCATCGCCACCGCCACGGCGGAAATCGCCACCGGCAACGCCGACTTGTCGCGCCGCACCGAGCAGCAGGCCGCCAGCCTGGAGGAAGCGGCCGCCTCGCTGGAACAGCTGACCGCCGCCGTCAAGCACAACGCCGACCACGCGCGCCAGTCGCAGCAGCTGGCCAGCGCCGCCTCCGACGTCGCCCACAAGGGCGGCCAAATCGTCTCCGGCGTGGTCAACACCATGGACACCATCCGCGGCTCCTCCAGCCGCATCGCCGAGATCACCGGCGTGATCGACGGCATCGCCTTCCAGACCAACATCCTGGCCCTGAACGCGGCGGTGGAGGCGGCGCGCGCGGGCGAACAAGGGCGCGGCTTCGCGGTGGTCGCCGGCGAGGTGCGCAACCTGGCCCAGCGCAGCGCGGTGGCAGCGCGCGATATCAAACAACTGATCGCCGACTCGACGGCCCAGGTCGACAGCGGCAGCAAGCTGGTGGAACAGGCCGGGGTGACCATGGAGCAGATCGTCGCCAGCATCCGCCAGGTGGCCGACAGCATGAGCGCGATCAGCGCGGCGGGACAGGAACAGGAGGTGGGCATCCAGCAAATCAACCGCACCGTGGCCGAGCTGGACGGGGCCACCCAGCAGAATTCCGCGCTGGTGGAACAGGCGGCGGCGGCCTCCGAATCGCTGCGCGACCAGGCCGGCGTGCTGGCCAGCGCGGTGGGCGCCTTCCGGCTCGGCACACGCCCCTTGCTGGCCTAAAAAAAAACCCCGCCGCAGCGGGGTTTTTAACGCTTACACCTTGACGGTGTCCGCCACTTCACGGAACTCTTCGATCTGGTCGAAGTTCATGTAGCGGTAAATGTCGGCGGCGTTCTTGTCGATCACGCCGATGTGCGACATGTACTCTTCCTTGGTCGGGATGCGGCCCAGGGCCGAGCATACCGCCGCCAGTTCCGCCGAACCCAGATACACATTGGTTTCGATACCGAGACGGTTCGGGAAGTTGCGGGTCGAGGTCGACATCACGGTGGCACCCTTGCGGATCTGCGCCTGGTTGCCCATGCACAGCGAGCAGCCCGGCATTTCCATGCGGGCGCCGGTGCGGCCCAGCGTGCCGTAGTGGCCTTCGGCGGTCAGCTGCTGCGCATCCATCTTGGTCGGCGGCGCGATCCACAGGCGCACCGGGATGTCCGACTTGCCTTCCAGGACTTTCGAGGCGGCGCGGAAGTGGCCGATGTTGGTCATGCACGAGCCCACGAACACGTCGTCGATCTTGTCGCCTGCCACCTCGGCCAGGGTCTTCACGTCGTCCGGATCGTTCGGGCAGGCCACGATAGGCTCGTGGATGTCGGCCAGGTCGATCTCGATCACGGCGGCGTATTCGGCGTCGGCGTCCGGCGCCAGCAGCTGCGGGTTGGCCAGCCAGGCTTCCATGGCCTTGATGCGGCGCTCCAGCGTGCGCTTGTCCTGGTAGTTGTTGGCGATCATCCACTTCATCAGGGTGATGTTCGAGTTCATGTACTCGATGATCGGGGCTTTATCCAGGTGCACGGTGCAACCAGCGGCCGAACGTTCTGCCGACGCGTCCGACAGTTCGAACGCTTGCTCAACCTTCAGGTCTGGCAGGCCTTCGATTTCCAGGATGCGGCCGGAGAAGATGTTCTTCTTGCCTTTTTTGTCCACGGTCAGCAGGCCGGAACGGATCGCGTACAGCGGAATCGCGTTGACCAGATCGCGCAGGGTCACGCCAGGCTGCATCTTGCCTTTGAAGCGCACCAGTACCGACTCAGGCATATCCAGCGGCATCACGCCGGTGGCTGCGGCAAACGCCACCAGGCCGGAACCGGCTGGGAACGAGATACCGATAGGGAAACGGGTGTGCGAGTCGCCACCGGTGCCGACGGTGTCCGGCATCAGCAGGCGGTTCAGCCACGAGTGGATCACGCCGTCGCCCGGACGCAGGGCCACGCCGCCGCGGTTTTCGATGAAGGTTGGCAGTTCGCGGTGCATCTTCACGTCCACCACTTTCGGATAAGCGGCGGTGTGGCAGAACGATTGCATCACCAGGTCGGCCGAGAAGCCCAGGCAAGCCAGGTCTTTCAGCTCGTCGCGGGTCATCGGACCGGTGGTGTCTTGCGAGCCCACGGTGGTCATCTTCGGTTCGCAGTAGGTGCCTGGACGGATGCCCTGGCCTTCCGGCAGACCGCATGCACGGCCAACCATCTTCTGCGCCAGCGAGAAGCCCTTGCCGGTATCGACCGGGTTTTGTGGCAGGCGGAACAGGGTCGATGCTGGCAGGCCCAGCGCTTCACGCGCCTTGGTGGTCAGGCCACGGCCGATGATCAGCGGAATGCGGCCGCCGGCGCGCACTTCGTCGAACAGCACGTCGGACTTGACGGTGAATTCAGCGATGACGGCGCCGTTCTTCAGCGCTTTGCCGTCGTATGGACGCAGTTCGATCACATCGCCCATTTCCATTTGCGACACGTCCAGTTCGATTGGCAGTGCGCCAGCGTCTTCCATGGTGTTGTAGAAGATCGGAGCGATCTTGGTGCCCAGGCACACGCCGCCGAAACGCTTGTTCGGGATGAACGGAATGTCTTCGCCGGTGAACCACAGCACCGAGTTGGTGGCCGATTTACGCGAAGAACCGGTGCCGACCACGTCGCCGACGTAGGCCACCAGGTTGCCCTTGGCTTTCAGCGCTTCCAGCTGTTTCAGCGGGCCGACTTTGCCCGGCTCTTCTGGGTTGATGCCTGGACGCGGGTTTTTCAGCATCGCCAGCGCGTGCATCGGGATGTCCGGACGGGTGGTCGCGTCTGGTGCTGGCGACAGGTCGTCGGTGTTGGTTTCGCCGGAGACCTTGAACACGGTCAGGGTCAGGCTTTGCGGTACTTCAGGACGCGAGGTGAACCACTCGGCGTCGGCCCACGATTGCAGCACGGCCTTGGCGCGCGCGCTGCCCTGGTCGGCCAGTTCCTTGACGTCGTGGAAGTAGTCGAACATCAGCAGGGTTTTCTTCAGGCCCTCGGCCGCCACGTCGCCGACAACGGCGTCGTCCAGCAGCTCGATCATCGGCTTGATGTTGAAGCCGCCCAGCATGGTGCCCAGCAGCCGGGTCGCCAGTTCGCGCGAAATCAGCGGCGAGGTTTCCGTGCCTTTGGCCACGGCGGTCAGGAAGGCCGCTTTGACCTTGGCCGCATCGTCCACACCGGCGGGCACGCGGTTGGTGATCAGCTCGACCAGGAATTGTTCTTCGCCGGCTGGCGGGTTCTTCAGGAGTTCAACCAGGTCGGTGGTCTGGGCGGCCGACAGCGGCAGCGGTGGGATACCGAGGGTTGCACGTTCGGCAACGTGGGCACGATAAGCAGCTAGCATGATAGTTCTCGTCAGGTTGATTGCAGGGCAGGCGTTGATCGACCGCCTGTACTGGCCGTTATTATACACCGACAACTCTTATATAAGACATATAATAGGAGAGGCCACGCGCTTTTTGCCACATTCGCTTGAGGCCGGCCGCCGTTCCGGTATATTCTCAAGCTTAGTGACGACAGCCCACCACCGCGGAGGTGCTCAAGATGACGGAAAGATTGAAGCCCGAGCAAGAGAATCCAGCGCCGGCGCCGCCCGCCCTGCCATTCCGCACCCTGCTCTACCGGTTCATGTTCTTCGACTGGCTGTTTCGCGACGTCAGCGCGGCGCGCAACCGCTTCGAGCGGCACGCCGCGCTCCAGCACAACAAATACATGAGCCGCTACCTGCCGGTCTACCTGCGCCGCTGGAGCGTGCTGGCCACCTTCGACTTCGGGCTCGGCTTCCTGTTCGAGCGCGGCTTGCAGGCCACCGCGCTGTCGGCCTGCTTTTTCACCTGGTCGTGCATGACCGTCACCGGCATGGTGGTGATCGTGGTGGCGTGGCTGCTGCTGACCTTCGGCCGGTTTTCCTGAGCCGCCGCCAGCAGGCTGGCCAGCACCACCGGCCGGCCCGACAGATAGCCCTGCACCTGGGTGCAGTCGAACTGGCGCAGGAAGCCCAGCTGTGTCGCGCTCTCCACCCCTTCGGCGATCACCCGCAACCGCATGTTCAGGCCAAGGTCGATGATGGTGCGGACGATGGCGCAATCGTCGCGGTCGTGCGGCACGCCCTGCAGGAACACGCGGTCGATCTTGATCGAGCTGATCGGCAAGGTCTTGAGCAGCGACAGCGAGGAATAGCCCATGCCAAAGTCGTCCAGGCTGATTTCAAAACCCAGCCGCACCAGCTCGCGCATGATGGGCAGAGTCTTGTCGATGCGCCGCATGATCACGCCCTCGGTCAGCTCCAGGCAGATGCGCGACGGCGCGATGCCGGCCGCGCCGACAATCGCCATCAGTTCGCGCGGCAAATCGTCGTCGAGGAATTCCGGCGCCGCCATGTTGACGTGCACCTGGATGTCCGGCATGCCGGCCGCCTGCAAGCGCGGCAGGTCGCGGCACACCTGTTCGATCACCCAGCGGCCGATGAACACGATCAGCCGGCTTTGCTCGGCCACCGGGATGAACTGGTCCGGCGGCACCACCGTGCCGTCGGCCTTGCGCCAGCGGATCAGCGCCTCCAGCGCCACCGTGCGCTCGTGCCGCAGGTCGCGGATCGGCTGGTATTCCAGGAAGAATTCGTTGCGCTGCAAGGCGTCCTGCAAGGCCGACAGCATCAGCAGCTGCGCCGCCACCACGCGCTGCTGGGTATCGCTCTCGTGGCAGAAATAGCTGACCAGGTTGCGGCCGTTGCGCTTGCTCAGGTACATGGCGGCGTCGGCCGCGTGCAGCAACTGGGCCGTATCGACGCCGTGCAGCGGAAACATGCTGACGCCAATGCTGGCCGAGACCGATAAGTCATGCCCCATGTAATTGAAGCGCGCGCGGGCCGCGTCCAGCACGGCGGCGGACAGGGCGTCGAGCGCCCGCTGGTCCCAGCCGGGCGGCGCCATCAGGGCGAACTCATCGCCGCCCAGGCGGGCCACGCGCGCGCCGGCCGGCGCCAGCTGGCGCAGGCGCTCGGCGAATTCGCACAGCACCAGGTTGCCGGCCGCGTGGCCAAAGCCATCGTTGATCGGCTTGAACTGGTCGAGGTCGATGTACATCAGGCCGAACGGCTCGCCTTGGGCGCAGGCCGCGTCGAGCAGCGCGTGGAAATGGGCGCGGTTGAACAGGCCGGTCATTTCATCGGTCTGCGCCAGCACCCGCACGCGTTCCTGCTGCACCATGCGCTGGCCGGTCTGGGCGATCAGGGCGCTGATCGATTCCGCCAGTCCCGGCAGCTGCGCCTCGCGCTGGCGCGGTTCGTTGCTGAAGAATTCCAGCACGCCGGCGCTGTGCAGGCGGCCATCGCCGGCCACATAGGTCACCGGGAAGAAGAAGCCCGATTGCAGGCCGCAATGCCGGGCCGCCCGCACGCGCGCATCGCTGTGCTCGCCGCTGGCGTCGACCCACAGCGACTGCCCGCTCCGCCAGGCCTGGCCGACCGCGCCCTGCCCCGGCGCCACCACCAGCGTGGTGGCGGCGCTGCGGAAGGGCGAGTAGTCGCGCTCCGGCGCGTGCCAGATGTGGCGGCAGCGCAGCGCCTCGGCCGCGCCGTGGCGCTCCAGCGCCCAGAACGCGCCCCATTCCCAGCCCAGTTCCTCGCACACCAGATGGATGATCTTGTAGACCGCCTCGTCCAGCGTGTCGGTGCCGATCAGGTACTGGGTCAGGGCGAAGTTGAAGCGCTCGCGCAGGGCGGCGCGCTTGATGGTGGTGATGTCGGTCAGCATGCCGGTGGCCACCATGCGCTGCTCCGCCGCCACCGATTGCAGGCGCAGCCAGCGCACGCCCTGCTCGCGCTCGACCAGGCGGAACTCGCAACTGACCGCCGCCCCGCTGGTGACGATGGCCGACAGCGCGCCGTCCAGCAGTTGCCGGTCCTCCGGCACCACCCGCTCGATCCACGGCGTCTCGTCGCCGGACTCCGCGCCCAGCAGGCGCATGGCCATGGCGGACAGGCACAGATGCGGCGCGCCGCGCACCATGGACCAGCGTCCGAGTCCGGCAAGCGCATCGATGGGATCGCGGTAAGCGGCGGTGGCGCACTGCGGGCACAGATTGCCCAGGTCATTCTGCATTAGCTCGTTCCGAATAAGGTCACAGATCAGCGGCTGGCGCACCAAAGCGGGGCTGTCCAGGCCGGCCCGTGACTGGCGAAGCAGTATTCATGCCAGCTATGAAAACGTTACCACTTGCATTGTGTGGTTATTTTGCTGTCAAGACCTGTTTAGTGACTGAGGTTAAACAGCGACATTTGGCGCACATAGATTTGTTCGGTGCTCGTATTAATGTTAGCGTTCCAATACCGGCACTTGATGCCGGATATAAAAGAGGGAGAGACACCGTGAAAACGCCACACCAGAAGACCATTCCATTTGCCCTGTCGTTCGAGGCACGCGCTACCACCGGCTTTCGTTCGTGCATGAATGAAAACGTTGTCATGGCCAGCCCGCTCTGAACCATCGCGACAGGAGACAACATGAGCAGCAATGACACGCAAGGCGGCGCGATCCGCAGGATCGTCATCGTCGGTGGCGGCACGGCAGGCTGGATGACGGCCGCGCCGCTGGCCCAGCGCTTGGCGCGCCACCCCACCCAGCCCTGCGAGATCACCCTGGTGGAATCGCCCGAGATCGGCACCATCGGGGTCGGCGAGGCCACCCTGCCGACGATCCGCTTCTACAACAACGCGCTGGGCCTGGATGGCGCCGACTTTGTGGCCAAGACCCAGGCCAGCTTCAAGCTGGGGATCGAATTCAAGGACTGGGGCCACCTCGGCAACCGCTTCTTCCACCAGTTCGGCGACTTCGGCCCGCCGCTGGCCGGCATCAGCGCGCATCACCACTGGCTGCGCCTCGGCCAGGCATTTGACCAGATGCCGGAGATCGAGCACTGGTCGCTGGCCTCGGTCATGGCCAGCCAGAACAAGTTCCTGCCGCCCAGCGAGGACACCCCGGGCCTGACCGACGCCTATTCCTACGGTTTCCATTTCGACGCCAGCCTGTACGCCGCCTATCTGCGCGACTACGCCGTGGCGCGCGGCGCCCAGCGCGTCGAAGGCATGATCGTCGAGGTCGAGCAACATCCCGAGACCGGCTTCGTCACCGCCGTCAAGCTGCGCGACGGCCGCCGCATCGAGGGCGACCTGTTTGTCGATTGCTCGGGCTTCCGCGGCCTGTTGATCGAAGGCGCGCTGCAGGCCGGCTACGAGGACTGGAGCGACTACCTGCCCTGCAACAGCGCGCTGGCCGTGCCCTGCGCCTCGGTGCAAAAACTGACGCCCTACACCCGCTCCACCGCGCAGGAAGCCGGCTGGACCTGGCGCATTCCGCTGCAACACCGCACCGGCAACGGCTATGTGTACAGCAACAACTTCACCAGCGACGAGCAGGCGCGCCGCGTGCTGCTGGACGCCATCGACGGCGCGGCGCTGGACGAGCCGCGCCAGATCCGCTTCGTCACCGGACGGCGCCGCAAGTCGTGGATCAAGAACGTGGTCGCGATCGGCCTGTCGGCCGGCTTCGTCGAGCCGCTGGAATCGACCAGCATCAACCTGATCGAAACGGCGGTCGGCAAGCTGGTGGAGCTGTTCCCCGACCGCGATTGCAGCCCGGCGCTGGCCGACGAATTCAACCGCATCATGGGCATCCGCTACGAATCGGTGCGCGACTTCATCATCCTGCACTACAAGCTGACCAAGCGCGACGACTCGGCGTTCTGGCGCCACTGCGCCAACCTGGCGATACCGGATTCGCTGCGCCACCAGATCGAGCTGTTCCGCGAAACCGGGCGCGTCGCCATCCTCGACCGCGCCGGCTTCGCCGAGCCGTCGTTCGTGGCCATGATGATGGGCCTGGGCGTGACGCCCAAGCGTTACGACCCGCTGGCCGACCGCGTCGACATGCGCGTGGTGCACGGCCACTTTGCCCAGCTGCGCGACATGATCGCGCAGACGACGGCGCGCATGCCGGACCACGGCGCGTATGTGGCGGGCCAGGCCACGCGGGCGGCGCCGCGCGCGGCCGCATGACATGCATATCCAATCACCACACTGAGGGAGGCAGCAATTTTTCCAACTAGCACTGGGCGCTGTATGAAGTACGCAGTACAAAACATCTATAAATGGGAGTGAGACAAATTGGTTAAGTTACAGAAAACCGCGATCGCCGCAGCAGTGGCACAACTTGTCGTGTTGCATGCCAGCCCGGCATGGGCGCAAACGGCGGACGCCCCCGCCACCACCACGGTGGTGGTGAGCGGCCAGCGCGCCGCGCTGCAATCGGCACAAAAACTCAAGCAGGAATCGGACGAGATCGTCGATTCCATCGTCGCCGAGGACATCGGCAAGCTGCCGGACCGTTCGGTCACCGAGGTGCTGCAACGCATCGCCGGCGTCACCATCGACCGCAACATGGCGGGCGACCCGAACCGCCAGTCGGTCGAGGGCTCGGGCGTCTCCGTGCGCGGCCTGACCTATGTGCGTTCGGAAGTCAACGGCCGCGACGCCTTCTCGGCCGGCGGCGGCCGCTCGCTCGGCTTCGCCGACGTGGCGCCCGAGCTGATGGCCGGCGTCGACGTCTACAAGAACCCGTCCGCCGAACAGGTTGAAGGCGCGGTCGCCGCGCTGGTCAATCTGCGCACCGCCCTGCCGTTCGACTACAAGGGCTTCAAGGGCGTGATGGGCGTGTCGGAATCGTATTCCACCCTGCGCAAGGGCAAGCCCTCGCCGACCGGCACCCTGCTGCTGTCGAACCGCTGGACCACCGGGATCGGCGAGATCGGCGCCCTGATCGACATCGCCCACGCCAAGAGCCCGAGCCGCTCGGACGGCGTCGGCGTCGACCCTTACTTCCCGCACGTGAACTCGACCGACCCGGCCCTGTACGACCGCAGCAAGACGCAGTGGATTCCGCTCGGCGTCGGCTACCGCTCGCAGGACTTCGACCGCACCCGCCGCGGCGACTACGCCGCCCTCCAGTGGCGCCCGAACCGCGACCTGACCAGCACCCTGACCTACTTCAAGACCAGGTACAAGGAAGACCTGGACGAGCACGTCGTGGCGTCGTCCGAAGACAAGTGGTACCAGCAGGTGGCCAGCAGCAACGCGGTGTTCGACAAGAACGGCGCGTTCCAGAGCGGCACCATCTCCAACCCGACCTATGGCGGTTCGCCGTTCAACAGCTCGCAGCGCATCAACACGCGTGAGTCGGGCACCCGCGACATCTCGCTGAACGTCCAGTGGCGCGCCACGCCGTCGCTGACCTGGACCAATGATTTCCAGCACGTGCGCTCGACCACCGAGGGCTTCGACGCCGACGTCTCGACCGGCTTCATCCTGCCGAACCAGACCATGGACATGACCGGCAGCGTGCCGCAGATCAACCTGGGCTCGGCGGCCTACATGGCCGACCCGAAAAACTACTACTGGGCCTACACCCAGGAGGCGCTGGACCGCGCCCACGCGACCCAGAAGGCCTGGAAGTCCGACTTCAAGTACACCTTCGACGATCCGGTGCTGCGCGACGTCCGCTTCGGCGTGCGCTTCACCGACCGCGAGGGCGTGAACAACAAGGCCCAGAAGTTCTACAACTGGCAGGGCATCACCTTCCCGTGGATGGAGGGCTGGCAGATCCCGCACGTGGCGCGCCTGAACGATCCGCGCTTCGCCGGCGGCGCCTCGCTGCAAACCATCGACAACTTCTTCGGCGGCAAATACAACCTGCCGCCGATGCTGTTCGCCAACGAGGCGACGGTGCGCGGCTTCCCACAGGAATGGAGCAAGATCCACGCCTACCACGACGTCCTGTGCGCCGAGCAATCGGCGGCCCAGGGCTGGGGCACCTGCGACACGTGGAAACCGGCCACCTTCAACGATCCGGCCGCCACCAACACGCAGAAGGAACGCACCAACGCGGCCTACGGCCAGTTGCGCTTCGGCTGGGATGATCTGAAGTACCCGATCGACGGTAACGTCGGCCTGCGCTACGTGCGCACCAACGGCTCGGGCAGCGGCTACGTCGCCTTCACGCCACCGTCCACCCCGACCATCCCGGCCGGCGCCAACGCCACCGGCCAGGACAAGCTGATCAACATCGCCGCGTTCGCCGAATCGCAGTCGTACAAGAACTCCTACGGCAACTGGCTGCCGAGCCTGAACCTGCGCATGAAGGCCCGCGACGACCTGCAATTCCGCTTCGCCCTGGCGCGCGGCATGTCGCGTCCGGACTTCAACCAGCTCCAGGTGCAGACCACGCTCAACGCCCAGCACTTGCAGACCGTCACCAAGGACGCCGCCGGCAACACCATCGGCGTGCGCTTCGACGGCACCAGCCTGACCGGCACCAGCGACGGCAACCCGATGCTGAAGCCGACCATGTCGACCAACGTCGACCTGACCGCCGAGTGGTACTTCGCCAAGGCCGGTTCGCTGACCTTCTCGGCGTTCAACAAGGACCTCAAAGACATCATCATGACGCAGAACTATTCGTACACTGCGAAAGATGTCACCGGCAAGCCGCAAACCTTCGTGGTCACCGGTCCGGTCAACGGCGCCAATGGCTACGCGCGCGGTTTCGAGATCGCTCACCAGCAGTACTACGACTTCGTGCCTGACTGGCTGCGCGGCATCGGCACCCAGGCCAGCTGGACTTACGTGGACAGCGAGCGCACCCTGAAGAAGCCGGTGTTTGAAGCATGGTGCTCGGGCAACGACGCCTCGTCCAACTTCAACCTGAGCATCAACGGCTGCGATACCGACGCGCGCGCGTTCGGCAAGACCCCGCTGCAAGGCCTGTCGCGCAACACCATCAACTTCGCGATCATGTACGAGCAGCACGGTTTGTCGATGCGCCTGGCGTACAACTGGCGCTCGCGCTACCTGCTGGGCGTGAACCAGTGGGGCAGCCGCGGCAACAACGGCCTGAACACCAATCCGGACTCCGGTGCCGGCCGCTTCCTGATCCCGACCACCAACAACGACCAGGCCTTCGGCTTGCCGTTGTACCAGGCGGCCTACGGCCAGGTGGACGCGTCGATCTTCTATGACTTCACGGACAAGTTCCGTGTCGGCCTGGAAGGCACCAACCTGACCAACACGTACACGCGTCAGATCATGGAACAGCACGCGGGCAACTTCACCCGCCAGGTGTTCATGAGCGGTCCGCGCTACACCCTGCTGGCACAGTACTCGTTCTAAGCTGTAACAACTCCGACCACCGCCGCAGCCCGCGAGGGCCCGGCGGTTTTTTTTGGTTCTTCACGGATTACCGGGAAAAGCGGCTTTGATCTTGAGGAAGAAGAATTCGGAGCGCGCCATGGCGTGCCAAATGCGCCAAGCCGATCGCCAGCGCCAGGGATCGACTGGCGTCCAGAGTTCCTTCAAGCTCGCCTTCATTACATAGACAGTCATCAGTGTCTGGTTCGCCGCCAGAAGCTCGGCCAGTTTCGGGACCTGCTCTGATGGCACATTGCCCAAATTGCGCAATAGCAGCCAACGGGCGCGCTTCACATACTGGCGAGCCGCTTTATCATCACGCAACCGGTTCGCCTCATCGACCCGCACCCGGTCAATAACCTCGCGCCCATATTTGGCGATGACATGGAACAGGTCATACACGACCCTGGCCCTTCGGCAATGATGCTTTACCTCCAGATCAAACGCGGTATTCATATCCATCGCCACCACCTGGATGCGCCGGCAGCGATCAGGGCCAAGCCAGACAAAGAATGGCCGGATCGCTTCTCGGCTGCGCCCTCGGCCATCGGCAAGTCACGCACCGTCCGCCAGATGGTTTCATGGATGACCGAGGCGTGCGCACCGCAATGCGAGCAGACTAGCAGATGGGCAGGATCGGTAACTAGCCGCAGGTGTGGCCGCTTGCCGGCAACTTCCATGGACGAGATGAGAAAGCCTTCCCAGGACGGAAGGCTAAGACTATGATTTGGCATGAGAGCAGTAGGTTGGTTAGCGGGTTTGGTCGCACAAACACAATAACTCTTCCTTACTGCTTTCTTGCGTTTACAGCAGGGTCATCCCGGTAATCCGTGAAGAACTTTTTTGACTGGCGATATTGCCGGCGCCGCGCCGCGTGGCGGGGCTGCCGATCAGCAGCCGCTGGTATTCGCCTTGATCACCGGTACGCCGGTACCGTTATACGTGTATTGGACCGAGCACTGCGTCGGCGTCGGCGCGCTCTCGATGCGCCATCCCGCGTCGCCGCCCGGTATCTTGCTATTGCCGAAACCATAGAAGGTATAGCCATCGAACTGCACCGCCGCGGTGGAGAGATAACAACCGGCGCCGGGCGCCGTCATCCCCTCGATCAAGGCGCCGACGCCATCGCACCAGCGGTCCGGATAGCCGTTCCATACACGGACCTGGGTGCCGCCGTCCAGGCTGACAAACGTCACGCCGGCGATCCCGCTCGCGCTGCCCGCCCCGCGGATGGCGATCAGTCCCCTCGCCGTGCTGGTGGCGGTGGTGACCGATCCGGCCAGCGCGCGGATGGACGCCGCCCGCGCGGACGAGCCGAAGTCCGCCATTTTGGGCAGCGCCACGGCGGACAAGATGCCGAGAATGACGATCACGACGATTAATTCGATCAGCGTGAAGCCGCTGGCCCGCGCCACCCGATTGAATCCCATTGCGTTGAAATTTCGATACATGCCGGATACCCAAAAATGAGGCGAAGGATGCCTAGCATTATCCTACTCCTGCAGGCCGGCATAATCGATCAGGCGCGGCCGATTTTTCTGTAAGGAAATCCCGAGTCTCCCCTGTCCGGCACCTGCCGACCGTCGTCGCGCCGCCTAATACGCGACGCTAAAGCGCCGGCGCGGGTGGGCCGGCCGCTCCAGTTCATCCAGCATCGCCACCGCATAATCCTGCACGGAAATACGGCTCTGGCCTTGCGCATCGGTCAGCAGCTGGTCGCCGCCGACGCGGAACTTGCCGGTACGCTCGCCCGGCTCGATCAGGGCCGCCGGGCTGAGGAAGGTCCAATCCAGTTCCGCTTCCGCGCGCAGTTTGCGCAGCGTGTCGCGCGCGCCCAACGCCGAGGCTTTCCACTGCGCCGGGAACTCCGGCGTATCGACCAGTTGCACGCCGGGCGCCACCTCCAGGCTGCCGGCGCCGCCGACCACCAGCAGGCGCGGCACGCGGGCCTGCCGGGCCGCGCCAATGATCGCGTCCGAGCCGCGCCCGTAGTATTCGCGCACGTCTTGCCGCGCATGGCCGCTGAAGGCGCTGATGACCGCCTCGTGGCCGGCCAGTTCGGCGGCCAGCCGCCGCTGGTCGAGCACATCGGCGCCCACCACCGTCAGGCCCGGCCGCGGCGCGAGCCGCTCGGGACGGCTAACCAGGGCCGTCACCTGGTGGCCGCGCGAGAGCGCCTCCGCCAGTAGGCCGTTGCCGACGAAGCCGGTAGCGCCGATCAATGCGATTTTCATCTGAAACTCCTGATTGTTGAAGAGGGATTGAGTATGAAGGCTTTACGATGACCCTATAAGAGGGCAAAATTCACAATCACCATGAAGCAATCCTTAACAATCGACCGTCTGAAGCGCATGGCCATCTTCGCCCACGTGGTGGAGGCCGGCTCCATGAGCGCGGCCGCGCGCGAACTGGACATGACCACCTCGGCGGTCAGCCAGCAAATCCGCCAGCTGGAGGCGGAAACCGGCCTGGTCCTGCTGCACCGCTCGACCCGGCGCCTGAACACCACGGAGGCGGGCCAGGTCTACTATGAAGATTGCGCCGCCATGCTGCTGGCGGCGCAGGCGGCCGAGCAGCGCCTGTCGGACCTGCGCGACGAGCCGCGCGGCGAATTGCGGATCGCCTTCCCGGTCGGCTTCAGCGCGCACCTGGCGGCGGCCTTGACACCCCTGCTGCGCGCCCATCCGCGCCTGTCGCTACGCCTGTTCGCCGAGGACCGCCGCGCGGACCTGATCGCCGAGCGCATCGACTTGGCCATCCGGGTCGGCACGCTTGCCGACTCCACCCTGGTGGCGCGTCGCCTGACCGAATGGCGCCACCTGCTGGTGGCCGGCGCCGCGTTCGCGCGGGAGCGCGGCCTACCGCAGGCCCCAGCCGACTTGGCCCGGTTCCCGGTGCTCAACCTGAGCGTGAGCCACCAGGCCGAGTTCATCGAGTTGCAGCGGCCGGGCGCGCCCGCGCAGCGCGTGCGCGTCAACGGCCCGGTGGTGGGCAACAGCTTTATCGCGCTCCGGCAGCTCATGTTGCAGGGGGCCGGCATCATGCGCATGCCCGCCCCGGATGCGGCGCCGCTGATCGCGGCGGGACGGGCGGTGCAGGTGTTGCCGGGCTGGTCGATGCCGCCGCTGGGGGTCTATGGGGTGACCGTGCGGCGCGACGCGCAGCCCGCCAAGGTGCGGCTGGCGATCGCGGCGCTCCGGGCCTACCTTGAGACAACCTGTTAGCGCATGGCTGGTCGCGCCGCGGGGGCCGCCGGCATCCTGGCCCCGCGCGCGCTCAACCGGTCACAGGACCAGCTGGTGCTTGTGGATCACCCAGCGCAGCGCGGCGTGGGCGCCGTCGAAGTCGCGCAGGTCGAGGCAACGCTGGATCGCCTCGGCATCCCAGCCGTCAAAGGTGGCGGCGAACTCCGGCGCCCAGGCGGCAAACAAGCTGACCGCCCGCTCGTCGCCGGCGCGCAACGCCTGGTCCAGCCGCCGCAACTCGTCCAGCCAGGCGGCGGGCGCGCGGGCGGCGCCGCCGG
>NZ_WNKY01000006.1 GCF_009720825.1 Duganella radicis
GACCGGCACGCCGCCGCCGGCGGTGGCGCAGGGCGAGACGCCGGCCGCCGTGGTGCCGGACGCCGCCCCGCGCCAGGGCCTGCGCCGCTACAAGGTGAACCTGCCGCCGTCGGCCACCTTCGACATGACGGTCGACCGGGTGGACGCCGACGGCACCAAATGGACGGGGGCCGCGACCATGACGTGGCATACTGACGGCAGCCGCTACACGGCCTCGGTGGAGGCGGGCGTCAGCCTGCTGGTCACGCGCCTCAACCTGCTGGTGCTGCGCAGCGAGGGCGAGATCGACGACTACGGTATCGCCCCGGTCACCGCCACCGAAAAGCGCGCGCGCCGCGCCGAAACCGCGACCCACTTCAACCGCGCGGACGGCACCATCACCTTCTCCGCGTCCGAGCGCAGCTACCCGCTGCTGGTGGGGGCGCAGGACAAGGCCACCGTGCCGTTCCAGCTGGGCGGCATCGGCCGCGCCGATGTCAACCAGTTTGGCAGCGACATCGATATACAGGTGGGCGAGGAAAAGGAAGCCACCATCTTCCGCTTCCAGCTGGTGGGCGAGGAGGAGGTCGAAACAAAAACCGGCAAGGTCGTGACCTGGCATTTGAGCCGTCCGCCCAAGCCGGGCAGCTATTCGTCGAAACTGGATATCTGGCTGGCGCCGGGCCTGAACTGGTATCCGATCCAGATACGTAACACGGAGGCGAGCGGCGCGCTCACCACGCAGACCGTCTCCAACATAAAGATGACAGACAAATGAAAAACATCAGTACCCTATGCGCGGCGCTGCTGCTGGCGGCCTCGGTCCACGCGGCCGACGAGCACCCGAGCGTCAAGCGCCCGACCAATCCGCTGCCCTCGGCGGACCTGAGCTACAGCCTGAAAATCAGGCAAAGCGGCCTGTCGCTGAACGGCACCGCCACCGTGCAATGGCGCGTCGGCGATGGCAAATACTCCATCGTCACCGAAAGCCGCGCCGCCATCTTCGGCAAGGTGGTGGAAAACCGCAGCGAGGGCGTGATCGACGATTTCGGCCTGGCGCCGGTGACGTTCTACGAAAAGCGCATCCGCAAGGACCCCTACACCACCAGCTTCAAACGCGACGCCAAAACCATTGCGTTTACTGAAAGCGACCTCACTTATCCGATACTGGGGGGCGAGCAGGATCGCAGCAGCGCCCAGTGGCAGCTGGCCGCCATCGCGCGCGCCGCGCCGGACAAGTTCAAGCCGGGCAGCGAGTGGCATCTGTTCGTGGCCGGCCGCCGCGACGCCGAGCAATGGAGCTTCAAGGTGCTCAAGACCGAAACCGTGGACATCGGCTCCGGTGAAATCAGCGCGGTCCACCTGAGCAAGGCGCCGCCGCCGGACGCCAAGGGCCAACAGGTCGACCTGTGGCTGGCGCCATCCATGGATTGGTACCCGGTGCGCGTGCGCTTTAACGACAATGACGGCGACTTCGTCGACCAGACACTGGAAAAGGTCGTGAAAAAGTAGGCTCCTGCTATACTGACGCCCCCGCGACAATGACGTTTTATTTGCAATTATTGCAATTGTGGGGAGTACAGAATGGCAAAGAATGATCGAACCTATAACTAGTGAAGCCGCACAGGAGCAGCAGGAGCCGGACAGCCTGCAAGCCCACTTCCAGCCGCACATATCCGCCGACGAGATCGAGCAGGTCTACCACCTGAAGCGCGCGCAGCCGCTGCTTCAGGTATTCACGGCCTTGTTCCACGGCGGTTTCGATGGCGTGCTGGTACGCCTGCTGGTGTTGCGCGAACTGGCCGGCGACACGTCGTCCACCAGCTTCACCCGTGCCGACATCAACACGCGCCTTGGCTACCTGTTGCCGGAATCGCTGGAGACGGCCGTGCTGCGCCTGCGCTCCAACCAGCTGCTGGCCTGGGACGCCCAGCAAGCCGTGTACCGCGTCACGCCGATGGCGCGCAACGTGCTGTCGGCCATCGACGCGCTGCTGGCGCTCGGCCGCGAAGAAGACGACAACGCCGAAATGGGCTTCCTGCTGTCGCAGGTGGCCGGCGCCCAGGTGATGGGCGGCGTCACGGTCGACCAGCTGAATCACCTGTTGGGCCGACTGGTGGAACTGACCGAGGAATTCTCGGACGCGATCGCCTCCGGCTCGGAATTCCGCCTGCGCGCCTCGCAGGCCAAGTGGCACATGGCGTGCGACTGGGTGGAGAAGGGCTCGGAAATCCTGCGCGCCATCACCACCGACGAAAACGCCGACAGCGCCACGCACAAGGCGGCGCAGGCCATCGGCCGCGCGCAATCGGCGCTGCTGAACATGCAGGGCATGTTCTCGCGCGCCCTCAACCAGATCGAGCGCCAGCGCGTGCACCTGGGCCAGTCCGGCCTGTCCACCACGGACATCAAGCGCTGGCTGCTGGAGCATGAGGACCTGGCCTCGCTGGCCACGGACGCGATCGACCAGCCGGTCGTCCCGCTGTTCATCACGCCGGCGGAAATGATCGACGTAGCAGAAACAGAATTAATGGCAGACCGCGTAAACACAGTTGTATCCAATGGCCTGCCGACCGGCACCGATGCGCCGACCACCATCAGCGAAGGCCCTGCCATGCAGCAGGAGCTGGACGACTGGCTGGCGCGCCTGTCCGACTTTGCGGCGCTGGGCAATTTCCCCAGCATCGCCGAGGAAGCGCCGAAGTCGATCCAGGCGCACGAATCGCTGCTGCCGGCGACGTTTGCCGTGGCCTCGTACCGCGCCTCGCTGCTGCCGCTGCTGGGCGACGCCGACGAGGCGCGCCTGCAAGGCGCCACCGCCGAACTGGCGCGCCTGCCGGTGAAGTTCTCGCCGCAAGATGAAATGGTGCAGCTGCCCGATCTGGAGGTAGCCGCCATGTCCTTAGCCTCCCTCTCACTGTCTTTGAATCCGGAAGGCGACAAGTCTGATGAATGACGATTCCCAAATTCTGATTGCGCGCCTGCTGTCGCATCAAACCCTGCGCCGCGACGATAAACTCGTCAAGCGCGTGCTGTCGGACGAGCAGTTCCGCACCGAAGTCGATGCGCGCCTGCTGGCCGTCGGCCTCAAGCTGCTCGACAACGTGTACGCCGATCACGTCACGCTGGCCCTGCATCGCAATATCGAGCCGAAGATCTTCGGCGCGAAGGATGTCTGGCAAAACAATAACTTCGGCCTGTCGCGCGATGGCGTGGCGCTGCTGGTGGTGCTGTGGGCGCAGATCATTCTGCCCAAGCGCGAACGCCAGGAAACCCACCAGCACGCGGAGGACAACCAGAACGATATGTTCGGCACCGAGAAGCCGCTGCCGCGCGCGGAAGACACCTCGATCGGCATCGCCTACAAGGCGCTGCTGGCCGACTTCGGCGATAAGCTGGGCAAGAAGACCCGTCTCGACATGAACCTCGGCATCCTGTCCAAGCTGGGCTTCATCGAGCGCCGCGGCGACGTCATCGTCGAAGGCCCGCTGCTCGATTTGCTGATGGATACCGACCTGCTGAAAGAGCGCATCGTCAACGGCGCGCTGGCCGACGTGTTCAAGCGCTCGCCGCCGACCATGGTGGCGGTGCCGCGCAGCGAGCCGCCTATCGCTGTCGATACGCCGACCGAAGCAGCCAACGACGAAGAGGAAATCCTGCCGGCTTTCGAAGCACCGCCGCCAGCTCCTATCGATGACACTCCAGCCAAGGACTAAGCCATGTTTCACATTAAATCGCTAGAACTGGTCCACTGGGATTACTGGCAACGCATCAAGAACATCCCGCTGGACGCCAAGATCATCACCATCGCGGGCCAGAACGGCTCCGGCAAGACCACCTTGCTGGACGCGCTGCGCACCCTGTTCGGCCTCGATTGCTCGATGGGCCGCACGTATAAACACTATGCGCGCCACAGCGGCCAGCAAACCGCATGGCTGCGCGCCGTGGTGGACAACAAGCCGATGGGCCGCCAGCTGTCCAACCGTCCGTTCCGCAGCTCCGGCTTCTTCGCCGAAGATGAAGTGACGCTGTTCTGCCAGATTCAGAAGAACGGCGGCGACTGGAAGCGCCAGTACCTCATGCGCCCCGGTAACGTGCAGATCGAAGACATCGGCGAACCGGTCGGCGACTGGCTCGGTGTGGAAAACTACCGCAAGCGCCTGGCGATGGCGGGCCTGTCGCCGGCCATGGCCAAGGTGCTGGCGCTGGAGCAGGGCGAAACCGACAAGCTGTGCGAATACGCGCCACGCCAGTTGCTGGACCTGGTGTTCCAGGTGTTCGGCGACAAGGAAGTGCTGGATGCCTACGATGAAGCGAAACGCCACCAGCGCGACACCGAGACCGAACTGAAACGCTTTGAAGCGGAACTGGAAGCCTCCAGGACCAATCTGGAAGGCTTGCGTCTGCGCGTGGCCAACTACCACCAGTGGGAAGACCTGAACAAGGAACGCCGCAACCTGCAAGAAGAGGTGCTGCCGTCGCTGGAGTACCACGAGGCGCGCGAGAAGCACGCCAACATCAGCCGTCAGCTGCGCGAAGCGCGCAAGCCGCTGATGCAGGCCGACGCGCAACTGGCCGACAAGCGCGCCATGCTGGCCGCGCAGGCCAAGGCGCTGTCGGATGCGCAAAGCCACGAGACGGTGCTGGAGCAGGAATCGACCTCGCTGCAAACCCGCCTGACCCACATCAACGGCAAACTCAAGCCGCTGGAAAGCCTGCTGGAGCAGAAGGCCCGTCTGGAGAAGCTGGCGTCGGACTCCGGTTCGGACCTGGCCGAAGTGGCGAAGACGCTGCAAGAAAAGGAAATCGAACTGGCGCGCCAGCGCACCGCGCGCGACGCCGTGGCCTCGAAGATCGCCGGCGAGCTGTCGACCATCTCGGCGCTGCAAGGCAAGACCGCCATGCCGGAACCGGAAGCGCAGCGCGCCATGCGCAAGGTGCTGAACGACGCCGGCATCGGCCACGTCATGCTGTCGGATATCGTGGAAGTCACCGATCCGAAGTGGCAGGGCGCGATCGAAGGCGTGCTGTCGGGCTATGCCTCGGTGGTGCTGCTGGATAAATCGTCCGATGCTTCCGCCGCTTACCGTCTGGCGGAGAAGGAACGCTATCGCCACTTCATCGTGCCGGATCTGGTGCACGCGCCGAGCGTGAAAGACGACTCGCTGATGTCGGTGGTGAAGTTCTCGGCCAAGGTGCCGTCATGGCTGGTGGAACAGCTGTCGCGCATCACCCGCGTGGACAGCGTCGACCAGGGCGCCAAGCTGGGTAGCCACGAAGAGTGGATCACGCCGGAAGCCTACCACCGCGAACGCCGCGGCGGCCGCTCGCTGTTCGTGGAAGCCTCGCGCTACCGCTTCGGCTCCGCCGGCCGCACGCAGCGCATGGAAGCGATCCAGAAAGGCTTGCCGGCGCTGGAGGCGCAGGAAGATCAATTGACGCTGCAAGTGTCCAAGCTGGCGACCGAAATCAGTTCGCTGAAAACCCGCCTGGCCGGCGTCGACGCGGCGAAAGAGCTGGCCGCGCGCGCGGAGGAATTCGACGATGCCGCACGCAACGCCGTGCCGCTGCGCGCCGAGCGTACCGAAGTCGGTGCGCGTCTGGGCGAGCTGCAAAACCTGATCAAGACCGCCGTGGTCACCCGCACCCGTGCGGACACCACCTGGCAGAACGCGCGCTTCGCCCTGTCGGAAGCGGAAGCCGGCATGCGCCTGAATCACAAGCGCCAACTGGAGCAGCGCAGCGACCACGCCGGGGCCTTGCTGGCACTGCGCAAGGCATGGCGCCATCTGCCGCAAGGCTGGCGCCGTCCCGCGCGCCGCGCCGCGCTGGTGAAGGAACATCAGAACGCGCACCAGGTCACGCTGCGCGTGCACAGCCTGGAAGCCAGCCTGGCGCGCAGCGACTGGGAACTGGATGCGACCGTGATCGACCAGTACCAGCGCCTGAACGACCAGCTGCATGCGCGCCAGTCGGAAACCGAGGAGCGCCGCTACCAGAACAACCGCGCCATCGAGGCCACCGGCAATGCGCGCGGCGCCTACATGGAGCGTCTGCGCTACACCATCAAGACCTACGCCGCCAACATCAAGGAGCTGGGCCAGTTGGCCGGCATCGAGGTGACTGCCGATCCGGTGCGTCTGGAGAACGACGACGTGCAACTGGCGCAAGCCGGCCTGCACGTGCGCTTCAAGTTCGACGGCAAGGGCGTGATCGGCATGAACGACGGTGAGGCGTCGGGCGGCCAGCAGGTGATGAAATCGCTGGTGCTGCTGATTGGTTTGCTGAAGTCGGAAGACGGCTCCGGCGGCTTCGTGTTCATCGACGAACCGTTTGCCCACCTGGATATCCGCAACATCCAGCTGGTCGGCGAGTTCCTGAAGAACACCGACGCCCAGTATCTGATGACGACGCCGCTGACCCACAACACCGACGTCTACGATCCTTCGGAGCTGACGCTCATCACCAGCAAAAAGAAAAAGGACACGGAATGGGCCCAGCCGATCTTCGTGCTCCAGCGCCGCAAGCAGGAGGAGAAAGCGGCCGCCTGACGGGATTTAGTTGGCCAGCAGTTGATCCAGTTGTTGGGCAAGGAGGGCCGCCATGTCGCGGCCCTTGGCTTTTTGCACCGCTTCCACGTAGGGATCGCGCAGCTGGCGCAACTCATCCACCGAGCCGGCTTTTTCCACCTTCAGCTGCAAGGTGAAGCCGCGCAGGCCCATGGTGCTCTTGATGGTCTTGTTGTAGAAATCGTAAACCGACTGGAATTGCCGCACCGGGTCGACCGCTGACTCGGGCAGCGATGGCGATGGCGGCGGTGCGGTGGCTTCGGGCTCCGGCAGCGAGACATAGCTGGTGGCCAGCACGATGTAGCCCTGTTCCTGCAATTCCTGCAATGCGGCCGCCGTCAGGCCCAGTCCCGCCACATTGCGCAGCAGTTCTTGTTCCGACCTGTGGCCATCCACCAACACCAGCAGGGCACGCAAACGCGAGGCAAGCTGGAACTTGCGCGTCGCAATTTCCTCGCGCCCCTTGGCGGTCTTGTCGTAAATGGAGGTGTTCATAGCAGTGCAACCTTGTTGCCGTGCGGATATACTCAGAATACCACACGACTACGATAGCACTGTCGCTTTATTTAATGTCGAAAATGTCTATCGGACGCGGTACGGGTTTTTGCGTACGGCGCCACACGATCAGGCGCCAGGAGTACAGGCCATAGAACCCGCCCAGCAAACCAAACAGCCACGACGAGATCGGATTGCCAAGGAAATCAGGATCGAGCGGCATGCCGTTGTGCATATGCAGATAGGCCTCGAACAGGCGGTAGATCAGGCGGCTGATGAACAGCATGATGACCAATAAGCCAAGCTTGCGGTCCTGGGTATAGAAAAAGCCCTCGGGCCGGTTCTCCAGGCGGCTGCGCTTCATGCTTTGCTGGCCAAGCAGGGCGCCCACCAGCACACCGGCCAGCAGCGCCACCAGCGCCACCCAGTTGCCGAGGATTTGCACCGCCACCGCCAGCACCATCACCACCATCACCGCCAGCGTGGCGTAGTGGCGCCACAGCTCGGACTTGGTGCGGCCCAGTACCACCTTCAGGCGCGAATAAATGCGCCAGACCGCCAGTGGCACCAGTAGCAACAATACGAGTGTGGTCATTTCCATAATCTGTCCGAAAGCGAAAGCTGAAAACCGTGATTGTACGGCACTGGATTGACAATCACGGCAAGCGTAAGCAAACTGGGCTTTAGCAGCCCTTCGCTTCTGGACCGAAAGGATCTCCATGAACAAACCATTATCTGTGCTGCCCCTGAATTTAGGCCTGATGGCCGCCTCGCCGCAAGCCGGCGCCCAGGAGGGCGGCTATCGCCTGCCGCCCGCCGCCCTGCAAGCCATCGTCGACGCGCCGCGCGCGCCGGCCTTGAGCCTGAGCCCTCAACGTAACATCGTGGCGGTGGTGCAAACGCCGCCGCTGCCCGGCATCGCCGAAGTGGCGCAGCCGGAATTGAAGCTGGCCGGTTTGCGCATCAATCCGCGCACCTGCGCATCCTCGCGTTTTTCGTTCGGCACCGATCTGTCGCTGCTGGACGTGGGCACGCGCAAGGAGAGCCGCCTGCGCGGTTTGCCGCGCAACCTGCGGCTGGCGGACCTGAGCTGGTCGCCGGACCAGCGCTATCTCGCCTTCACGCATGTGGCGATGCAGGGCGACCGTGGCGCGGTGGAGCTGTGGGTGCTGGATATCGAAGAACGCAAGGCGCGCAGGCTGTCGCCGCAGCCTTTGTCGGCGGTGCTGACGCGCGGCTTCAACTGGCTGCCGGACAGCAGCGGGCTGCTGGTGCACTGGCGTCCGGCCGGCATCGGCAAGCCGCCGGTGTCCAACGGCATTCCCGCCGGGCCGATAGAGCAGGACAGTACCTCGGACGGCCATGTGCGCCAGCTGCGCACCTATCAGGATCTGCTCAAGAACGAGGACGACGCGCGCCTGTTCGAGTACTACATCACGGTGCAGATGGCGGTTGTGGACTTGAACGGTAAGACGCGCCTGCTGGGCGCGCCGGGACAGTTCTCGCGCACCTCGATTGCGCCGGGCGGCGAGTATCTGCTCACGCAGAGCATCGCGCGGCCGTATTCCTACATCGTGCCGGCATCGAGCTTCGGCGAAAAGCTGGAAGTGCGCGACATGCACGGCGATGTGGTCCACACGGTGGCCAGCCTGCCGCTGGAGGAGGGCTTGCCGCCGGGGAATGACGCGGTGTCGGAAGGCGTGCGCCACGTGTCGTGGCGCGCCGATGCGCCGGCCTCGCTGGTGTGGGCCGAGGCGCAGGATGGCGGCGATCCCGCGCGCGAAGTCATTGATGGCATCCGCGATCTGGTGCTGCTCCATGCGGCGCCGTTCCGCGAGCCGCCGTTGGTGCTGGCGCGCCTGACCATGCGCTACGCCGGCATCGCCTGGGGACGCGACGATGTGGCGCTGATTAACGAGCGTTGGCACAAGACGCGCGATTACAAGCAGTGGATGATCGCGCCGGGCCACCTTTCCACGCCGCCGGAGCTGATCATCGCCGGTTCGTACGAGGACCGCTACAACAGCCCCGGCTCGCCGGTGATGCGCGCCGACGCCAACGGCTTCCCGCGCCTGTTGATCGGTCCCGGCACCACGGTGCTGCTGGACGGCGCCGGCGCCACGCCGGAAGGCGACCGCCCGTTCATCGATCGTCTGAGCCTGACCACGCGCCAGAAGGAACGCCTGTTCCAGAGCGCCGCGCCGTATTTTGAAAACGTGGCGGCGGTGCTGAATGACGACGGCACGCTGCTGCTCACCACGCGCGAATCGCCGACCGAGCGGCCGAATTATTATCTGCGTGATCTGACCAGGCCGGAAGGCGAGCAGCTGACGGCGCTGACCAATTATCCGCACCCCACGCCGCAGCTGCGGGATGTGGTGAAGGAGCAGATCCGCTATCCGCGCAAGGATGGCGTGGAGCTGACCGCCACGCTGATGCTGCCGCCCGGTTACGACGCGGCGCGCGACGGTCCGTTGCCGATGCTGATGTGGGCCTATCCGCAGGAGTTCAAATCGGCCGGCGCGGCCAGCCAGACCACCGGTTCGCCGTACCGCTTCAATGCGGTCAGCTACTGGGGACCGGCGGTGTTCCTGGCGATGGGCTACGCGGTGCTGGACAATCCATCGTTCCCCATCGTCGGCACGGGCGATGAGGAGCCTAACGACACCTATCTGCCGCAGTTGGTGGCATCGGCCGAGGCGGCGGTGGAGGAGGTGGTGCGGCGCGGTGTGGCGCATCGTCATCGCATTGCGATTGGCGGGCATTCATATGGCGCGTTCATGACGGCCAATCTGCTGGCGCATACGCGCCTGTTCCGCGCCGGCATAGCGCGCAGCGGGGCGTATAACCGCACTCTGACGCCGTTCGGCTTCCAGTCCGAGGAGCGGCCCTACTGGCAGGCGCCGGAGGTGTATCAGGCCATGTCGCCGTTTAATAACGCCGACAAGATCAAGGATGCGCTGTTGCTGATCCATGGCGCGGAAGACAGCAACTCCGGCACCTTCCCGTTGCAAAGCGAGCGCATGTTCCAGGCCATCAAAGGGCTGGGCGGCACGGCGCGGCTGGTGATGCTGCCGAACGAATCGCATGCCTACCGCGCGCGCGAATCGATCATGCAGATGCTGTACGAAACCAATGCCTGGCTGGAGAAATACGTGAAGCACGCAACGGCGTAGAATGGTGGCAGTGTTCCCCGCCAGGAGTGACGATCATGAAATGCTTTCACCGCGCCCCCGATCCTGTAACGCCCGTGGACGACCCTGCGCCGCCGAACGTACCGCACCCGGCGCCGCAGGATGATCCCATACCGGACCACAATCCTTCTTAATCAAACGCCCAGGTGTAGAGCACGTCCAGCGCGTTGTTGGTGCCGGTCTGGAATTGCAGCGTGATGCGCGGGTTCAGCTTGTACTTGAGCTTGACCAGGCTGGTCGCCGTGCCCGCGCCCTGTTCAAAACTCAGGTAGGCGCGTGACGACAGGCGCTTGCCGACTGTGACCACGGTGTTCTGCAACCCCGTCGCCGCGCCGGCGGTTGAGGTGCCGGCGGCCTGTCCCACGCCCAGCTCATCCACGCCCAGGGCGCTGGCCAGCTTGCCCTGTCCGGCGCCGCCGAACAGCGCGCCGGCGGCGGTGCTGAGCAGGGCCATGTCGTTGCCTTGCGTGTTGTCGATGCCGTGGCCCAGCACCAGCCACGCCAGCTTGTCGCTGTCCGACACGGTGGGCGTGGAGACCAGCTTGGCCTGCGGCGCCAGCGCCGTGCCGCGCACTTCCACGCCGGCTTCCACATTGGTTTCGCTGAGCGCCTCGCCTTCCGGACGGCGGCGCACGGCGAGGATGTTGAGGCCCGGGTTATCATACGCGCCGGTGAAGTTGATCACGCCGCGGTCGATCACCAGTTTCTGGCCGTAGGCGGCGTAGGTGCCGTTCACCACGCGGATGCTGCCGTTGACGCGCGGCGGCCGGCGGTCGGCCACGCGGATGCGCACGGTGCCGGCCAGTTGCGCTTCCAGCCCCTTGCTTTTGAGCGTGAAGTCGTTGCCGAGGTCCGCTTCCACGTCGATATTCAGCGGCATCCCTTGCGGCGCTTTGGCCGGGGCTTTGCCTTTGCCGAGGATGACCACGTCGTCGCTCAGCGTGGGCGTGTCGGCGCCGGCCAGCTCGATGTTGGCGCGGTCGGCACGGAATTTGCCGTCCAGTTGGAAGTGTCTGGCGTCGCGCATCAGGCTGCTGGTGCCGCTGATGGTGAGGATGCGGTCGGGGCGCGACAGCACTTCCAGTTTGTCGGCGCTGAGTTTGAGCTGCATGGTCGCTTCGTTGCCGGCGTAGCGTATCCAGCCATCGGCCTGGGCGCGGCCCTGGGCGCCGTCGAAGGCCAGTTTTTGCAGTTGCAGCTGGTCGCCGGTGAGGTGGGCTTGCAGCTGGCCGTTGCGCAGTTTGATCCCTTGATCGAGCCAGTTGACGCTGAGTTTATCGCCAGTGATGTCGCCGCTCAGCTGTGGCGCGGCGATGGTGCCGCTGCCGCCGATGGCCATTTTCAGCGTGCCGTCGATTTCCAGGCCCGGTTGGCCCGCCAGTGGCGCCAGCCAGGCGAGCGAGCCCATGTTGGCGCTGCCGTTCAGGGTGAAGCTGCTGTCGTCGGCCAGGCGGCCGTTTTGCAGTTGGGCGCTGCCGTCCAGTTTCGCCTGGCCGGCGCGGGTGCCATCGACGTTGAGCTGAACGCGCAGCGTGTTGTCGGTGACGTCGGCGCGGGCGTCCAGTGTGCGCAGGCCGAGGGCTTGCGGCAGGTCGGCGCCGATGATGGTGAGGTCGCCCTGCTCGCGGTAGACGTGGACGCCGCCGGCCAGTGAGCGGGTGGCGGCTTGCAGATTGAGGCCCCAGTCGGCGCCGATGGTCATGGTGCTGCGGACGTTGTCGCGCCAGGCGCCGGAGAGCTGGGCCAGGTAGTTGACCGGCACGCCGGCGGCCTGGCCTTTGCTGCGCCAGGCGGCGCCGTTCTTTTCGAGGTAGTCGATGCGCACGGAGCCGGTGGGCAGGTTGATGGTGGCGGCGCCCAGCGCGATCTGCTCGGGCTTGAGCAGGCCGGCGACGCCGGTGTCTTCGGGGGCGGCCAGCTTCAGCGGCGCCGGCGCGGCGAGGGTCAGGGCGAAGCGGCCTTTGTTTTGCAGGGTATCGATGGCGCCGGCCCAGGTATCGTCGGCCCAGCTGCCTTTGACGCGCAACGCGGCGTCGAAGTCCGGATTGGCGGCGCTCAGCTGGATGACGTGCGCCGAGCGCGTGCCGCTGGTTTGCAGCCGCACGCGGTCGAGCGAAATGGCTGGCGACACGTAGCGCGTGATGTCGATGTCGCTCACCAGCGGCACATCCGCCATCACCTCCGCGCCCGACATCCCGCCACGCGCCGCCGCCGCGTTGCCGCGTGCCGCGCCCACGCCGCCGCGTGCCGCGCTGGCTGTTGGGCTGCCGCCGGTTGTGCCGTTCGCCATGGCGATGGTGTTGCCCAGCGTCGCGCTGCCTTTGATGGTGCCGATTTCCTGCTGGCCGGGGGCGCGCAGGTTGCTGCCGTTGAGCGTGAGCGCGATCGCCGGCCGCGCGCTGGTGCCGGACACGGTGCCGCTGGCATGCAGCGCGCCGCCGAACTGCGGGCCGAGCGCACCCAGTTGTGGCGCGTCGAGCTTCCACTCCAGCTTATCGAGCGCGCTGCCAAAGCTGCCCTTGGCCGTCAGGCTGTTGGAGGCCAGATGCAGGTCCACGTCGGCATTGCTGACGCTTCCCCTGGACGCCGTCAGCCTGGCATAGCCCGACAGCGGTGCGTTGGCGAACGTGGACGGCTGCAAGGTCAGGTTCACCCCCGCGCGCCAATCGCTGGCCAGCCGTGCATCGCCGCTGAAAGTGGCGTTGACGGCACCCGCCTGTGCCGCGCCAAACGACGCCGGGTTCAGACGCTGGATGCTGCCGTTCAGTTTCAGCTCCGGCGTGCCTTTGACCATCACCACATCGCCAGCGGCGTGGATCAGGCTATCCGACGGCCGCTTGGCGGAAGCGAGTCCCAGGCCGCGCGCGTCGGCTTCAAAGCTGCTGCGTGGCGCTTGCATGGTGCCGGTCACCACGCCGCTGGCCGCAATCGCGCCCAGTAAATCGCTGCTCACTGCAGACAGCTGGCGTGCATCGACCTTCCATCGCAATTGTTCGCCCGGTGCGCCGAAGCTGCCGCTGACGTCCGCCGTGTTCTGTGCCAACGACAGGTGCGCATCGACGCCGCTGATGTGGCGCGCGTCGGCGTTCAGCTTGCCGTTGCCGGTCAGCGCCTGGCCCATCAACTTGCTGGCCTTGATCTGGAAGCTCGCCGCCACTTGCCACACCGGCGCCAGCGCGCCGCTGGCGCTGATGTCGGCATTGAGATCGGCGATCGGATAGCCGGGGCCGAGCGCGGAGGGATCGAAGTGGTCGGCGGTCAGCCTGGCGCTGAACGGCTGCTTGTCTTTCAGGCTGGCCTGCCCGGTGGCGCTGATGCTACCCTTCCTCGCTTGCAGGCGGGCCTGATGCAGTTGCAGCAGGGCGTCGGCCAGCGTGGCTTGCAGGTCGAGGCGCAGGCCTTTGTCGGCCAGCGTGGCTTGCAGCGATTGCTGTTTCGGCGTGCTGGTGAGCGTGATGTCGCCGGCGACGGCGGTTTTGTTGATGCTGGTGTGGAGGTTCTTCAGGTCGACGCGGTCGGTGTGCAGCTTGAAGGTGGCGGCATCGATGCCGGCTTCCGGACCGCTGCGCTGGACTTTGCCGCCGCCGGTGAATTTGCCGGCTGGGCCAAGGTCGAGCAGGACGTTGTCCAGCAAGGAGGTGGTAAGGGTGCCGTCCAGGCGTCCGCTGAAGGCTTGCAGCGGCAGGCCTTCCTGATCAAGCGGTGCGGCCTTGCCCTGGTTGAGCAGGGCGAATTGGCCGGAGAGCTTTTGATCCCTGGCGATAGCGGCGGTGAGTTTAAGACTGAATTTCGCTTGCGGCCAGCTGGCATCGAAGCCGGCGGGATCGAGATCGCGGCCGGTCAGGTCGAGCGAGTGCAAAATGATGGCGTCAAACGGCGCCAGCGCGACGACGGCCTCGCCGCTCGCGCCATTCGCCGCACCCTGCGCCTTCAGCGTCATCAGCGCCAGATCGCCGCCAACCTGCACCGCCAACCGCGCCGCGCCCACGCCGCCCGCCGCAGCCTCCGGGCGGGCCGTTGCGTTCGCGCCGCCGGCAGCCGCATCTCGTGGCGCTGCGCCGCTCGCCGCCGCGCCGTAGGTCAGCGTGGCCTTGCCTTGCAGCGCGAACGGTTTGACGCCGGCGATGGTGGCTTCGGCCTGGATGTCGCCAAACGCCGTATGGGCCGACGCCTGCTGCACGCGCCACGCGGTGCGGTCGCCATCGAGCTTGAAGCGCAGGCGTTCGATCACGTCGCTGCCGCTCTCGCTGCTCAAGGTCAGCTTGTCGAGCCGGCCGTCGGAGATGCTCAACCTGATCGGCGAGGCCAGCGACGCGGGCATCTTCGCCGGCTCGGACGGACCACTACTCTGCACGACCAGACTGCGCGCGTGCAGCTCACTAATCGTCAACCCTTCCGAAAAATACTGCAACGGCGACCAGTTGATATCAATCTGCTCCGCCGTCACCACCGTACCCTTATCGCGATACACCAGCTTATCGATGTGCATGCGGTGATACAGCGAGCCACTCACGCCAGTAACCGTAATCTGCCCGCCACTGGCATTGGCGATGCGCTGCACCAGTTGCTGCAAGGTCGACTCCCGGCCCAGCAGCCAGAAGGCGCCGAACAACAGCAGCGCAAACGCCGCCAGGCCGATCGCCACGCGACGCGGCCAACGCGCTTTCGGTTTTTGCTCTTGATCAGCCATCAGAAAGTGAACCCCAACGAGAAGTGCAAACGATACTTGTGCACCGCATGGCCATACGCCACGTCGACATTGATCGGCCCCACAGGACTCTTCCAGCGCGCGCCGACGCCGTAGCCGGACTTCGGATGCAAGGCGCTCACCGTATCGCCGGCGTTACCCGCATCATAGAAAACCGCCGCACCGTACTGCGGCTTGAACCAGTACTGATACTCCGCGCTGGCCGTGGCCAGATAACGGCCGCCGGTAATCGCACCATCCAATGGCACGCCGAGTTCCTGATACGCATACCCGCGCACCGACTGATCGCCGCCTGCGCGGAACAGATACACCGCCGGCACGCCGTTCTTGTCGCGCGAGGCCAGCGCACCGGCCTCGCCACGGAAGATGGCATTCGAACTGACACCCAGCGGCAGGTACGCCACGCCGCGCAGATAAGCGCGCACAAAGGCTTCGTCGGTCAGCACCGGCAGCAGCGCGCCGCCCAGCTGCGCGTTGAGCGCATAGCCCTTGGTCGGGAACAGCAGGTTATCCAGCTTGCGCCAGGTGACGCCATACGTCAGCGGCAAGCTCTTGCTCTGGCTGGACGGAATGCCGCCGATGGTCTTGGTCTCGGTCAGCAGCTCCAGTGTCAGCGAACGCTCCAGCAGCGGCGTGCCCCAGGTGCGCTTGCCGGCCACGCTGGCCACGCTGGTCACCTCGCCTGAAATATCGCTGCGCTCAAACGATGCGCCAATGCTGTCGTTATAGCCTTCCGGCGTGACCGGGAAATAGAAATTGCTGCTGGCGGTCTGCTTCTTGGTCTCCAGCGTCAGCGCGCTTTTCATGCGCAGGCCGAACACTGACAAATCATCGTAAGTCAGCGAGGCGCGGTTGCCGGTGTTGGTCGAATAACCGATACCGGCGCTGACGTTCTTGCGCTTGTTCTCCACCACGCGCACCAGCAGCGGCAGGGGCGCCATCGGCGCGGCCGCGTTCTGCTCCGGCGTCATGGCGGCGGCGTCCAGCTGCTCGTTGAGGATCGCGCTCATGTCGGCGCTGACTTCCACGCTGGCGAAGTAACCGGTGTCCTGCAAGCGCGATTGATACGATTGCAGCGCCGCTTCGCTGTAATAGTCGCCGGGGTGGATCTGATTCAGGTTGCTGATCACCGAGGCGGGGTAGCGCTTCAAGCCCTCGATGCGCAGTTCGCCGAAGCGCATCTCCGGGCCGCTGTCGATCGCCACCCGCAGATTGGCCAGATGCGCCTCCGGGTCGACCGTGGCCTGGCTGTCCACCAGCTGCGCGCGCGGATAGCGCGTCTGCACCACTGAACGCAGCGTCGCGCGCTTGGCCGCCTCCCAGTCGCCCTGCCTGAACACCGCGCCTTTTTTCAGCGGCCACGCGGCCTTCAGCGCTTGCTGGTCGGTGGCGGCGGCAGGGCCTTGCAGTTCCAGATCGACCTCGCCCACGCGCACCGGCTCGCCCGGCGTGACCTTGACCGTGACTAGCGGCGTGCCGGTCTCGCGGTCCAGCTGCGCGCTCACCTGCGGCGAGTAGTAGCCGTCGGTCGCCACCAGCGTGCGGATCTGCTCCGGCGCCACCCGCACCAGCCGTTGCAGCTGTTCGCGGTCCATGCGGTCATTGCCGCGAAAACGCATCAGGTCCAGGTTTTGTTCCAGCAGTTCGCGCACCTCGCCCGGCGCGTCGATACGGACTTCGTATTTCAGGCCGTCGGCCGCTTGTGCCACCGTGACCAGCATGGCCGCACCGAGGCAGGCAGCACCTTTTGTCACAACTTGTGCCAAAATTCGTGGTCCTGTCCATTTTTTTGCAGGTGATGCCGGTAACATGAGACTCCATCGGGTGTACGCTAGTGTGCATGTTACCGGATTGCCCAGAAAGATGGCGTACTAATAATATTGCTTCATCTGGAAAAAGAACTATGCTGCCTACCGATTCCGCCCTGGTCCTGTTTAGCGGAGGCCAGGACTCCACCACCTGCCTGGCCTGGGCGCTCAAGCATTACGCCCGGGTTGAAACCATCGGTTTCGACTACGGCCAGCGCCACGCCGTGGAGCTGACCGTGCGCCCGCAACTGCTGCAAAGCCTGCGCGAACATTCCGCCGAGTGGGACGCCAGGCTGGGCGAAGACCACATGATCGACCTGTCGCTGATCTCGGCCATCTCGCAAACCGCGATGACCCATGACATCGCGATTGAAACCCAGGCCAACGGCCTGCCGAATACCTTCGTCCCCGGCCGCAACCTGCTGTTCATGACGGTGGCCGCCACCGTGGCCTACCGCCGCGGCCTGACGGTGCTGGTGGGCGGCATGTGCGAAACCGACTTCTCCGGCTATCCGGACTGCCGCGACGACACCATGAAGGCGCTGCAAGTGGCGCTCAACCTCGGCATGGACACCCGCATCAAGCTGGAAACGCCGCTGATGTGGCGCGATAAGAAACAGACCTGGGAGCTGGCGCAGGAGCTGGGCGGCCAGCGCCTGGTGGACCTGATCCGCGACGGCACCCACACCTGCTACCTCGGCGAGCGCGGCGCGCTGCACGACTGGGGCTACGGCTGCGGCACCTGCCCGGCCTGCGCGCTGCGTGCCCGCGGCTACCATCAGTTCGTGGGCACCGAGGTGTAAATGCCCACCGCCACCCAGGCACGGCTGCGCCGCTGGCTCCAGGATCTGCTGTCACCGGCGATCCTGCCGGCGCTGGTGCTGACGGGCTGCCTGGGGGGGACCGCGCTGCTGTGGCACAGCGCCGCCGACGACGCCGAGCAGGACGCGCAGGCCGACTTCGACGGCCGCGTGCGCGAGCTGGTCAACAATCTCGACCAGCGCATGCAAACCTATGTGCAGGTGCTGTATGGCGTGCAGGGCTTGTTCGCCAGCTCGCAGTACGTGGATCGCGATGAATTCCGCACCTATCTCACCGGACAGGATCTGAACCGCCACTTCCCCGGGGTGCACGGCGTCGGCTATATGCAGCTGGTCGGCGGGCGCCAGCGCGAGGCGCACGAAGCCATTGTGCGGCGTGGCGGCTATCCGGACTACCATGTGTTCCCGTCCGGCGAGCGGGCCTGGTATGCCCCCATCGTTTACCTGGAACCGTTCAACGACAACAACCGCAGCGCCTTCGGCTTTGACGCCGCCTCCGAGCCGCGCCGCCGCGCCACGCTGGAGCAGGCGCGCGATTCCGGCCAGCCGGCCATGAGCGCCAAGATCCGGCTGGTGCAGGAGGCCGGGCTGGAACAGGAGCAGGCCGGCTTCCTGATGGTGCTGCCGCTGTATAACCATCCGCAGCCGATCGCCACGCTGGCGCAACGGCGCGCGGCCATCAGCGGCTGGGTGTATGCGCCGTTCCGCGTGGGCGACCTGATGGCGGGGCTGGGCGGCCCGCGCATCGCCGCGCTGGACGTGGAAATCTACGACGGCGACGCCGTCGCGCCCGAGGCGCTGATGTACGACAGCGTGCCGCACGCCGGCGCCGGGCTGCGCAGCACGCGCCAGCAGATCAGCATCGCCAATCATCGCTGGACGCTGCGCATCGCCATGCCGGCGGCGGCCTCGGCGCGCGCCGACCGGGCGCAGCAGAGCGCCGCCGTGGGCGTGGCGATCAGCTTCCTGCTGGCGTGGCTGACCTGGCTGCTGGCGCGCGGCCGCGTGCGGGCGCGCCAGGGCGAGGAGCGCAGCGGCGCGCTGGCCGGGGAATTGCAGGAGGGCCAGGCCACGCTGATGGTGCTGGCCGACAGCGCGCAGCGCAGCCAGGCCATGTTGCGCAGCATCCTGGACTCCACCATCGACGGCATCCTGGTCGACAACCTGCACGGCACGGTGCTCAACTCCAACCGCCGCTTCCGCGAGCTATGGGATGTGCCGGAACAACTGGACTGGCAAAGCGACGGCGCGGTGCTGATGGCGCACATGCGCGCGCAGCTGCGCCATCCCGACTGCGGGCTGCGGCTGGACCCGCCGGCGCAATTGACGCTGCCCGGCGTGCAGCGCGGCGTGCCGCTGGCGGAGGCGCACGAGGTGCTGCATCTGAAGGACGGCCGCGTGATCGAGAAGACCACGCGCGGCCTGCAACTGGGCAGCGAGCCGGCGCGCATCTGGTCGTTCCGCGACATCACCGAGCGCACCCGCATCGAACAGCGCGAGCAGACGCGCCGCCAGGTGCTGGAATTGCTGGCCACCGGCGCGCCGCTGCAAACCATCCTGGAAAGCGTGGTGCGCGGGGTCGAGGCCGACAACGAGGAGATGTTGTGCAGCGTCCTGCTGCTGGACGAGCGCGGCGAGCGCCTGCTGGTGGGGGCGGCGCCCAGCCTGCCGGCCTTCTTCAACGCCGCCGTGCACGGCAAGCCGCTGTTGGGCGGACTGGGCGCCTGCGGCCAGGCCGTCCTGACGCGCAGCCGGGTGATCGTGGATGACATCCGCAACGCGCCGTCGTGGGTGGAGTATCGCGACGTGGCCTTGCAGGCCGGGTTGGGGTCGTGCTGGTCCGACCCCATCATCAGCACCCATGGCACGGTGCTGGGCACGTTTGCCATCTACCACCGCGAGGCGCGCCTGCCCAGCCTGGCCAACATCGCGCTGATCGAGCAGGGCGCGCGGCTGGCCGGCATCGCCATCGAGCAGGCGCAGGCGGCGGTGGCGCTGCGCGCCGGCGAAGCGCGCTTCCGCAGCCTGTATGACCACGCGCCGGTGGCGCTGTGGGAGCAGGACTGGTCGGGCGTGCGCGCCGCGCTGGCCGAGCTGGAGCTGTCCGGCGTCGATGATCTGGGCGCCTGGCTGCAGGCCAATCCCAGCCAGCTGCGGCGGCTGGCCTCGCTGGTGCGCATCATGGATGTGAACGCGGCCGCGCTGGCGCAGGTGGCGGCGCCGCCGGGCCGCAAGGAGCTGGGCGAGCTGAGCCTGGCGCAAAACTTCGACGCCGCCGCCATGCCCAATTTCGCGCGCGCCGTCACCGCGCTGGCGCAGGGCCGGCACTTCTTCGCCGGCGAGGGCAGCTTCGAGCGGCTGGACGGGGTGGCGCGGCTCAATGAGCTGACCCTGCTGGTGATGCCGGGCCACACCCACAGCCTGGACTTCGTGATCGTCTCGACGCTCGACATCACCGAGCGGCGCCGCATGGACGACGAGCTGCGCGTGCTGGCCACCACCGACTTCCTCACCGGCCTGCCGAACCGGCGCGAGTTCATGGGGCGCTTGCAGCAGGAGGAGGGGCGGCTCCAGCGCGACATCGGCGCCTGCGCGGCGGTGCTGCTGCTGGATATCGATCACTTCAAGCGCATCAACGATGAACACGGCCACGCGGCGGGCGACGCCGTGCTTCGCCAGCTGGCCGACCTGATGCGCGAAAGCCAGCGCAAGATCGACATGCTGGGCCGCATCGGCGGCGAGGAATTCGCCATCCTGCTGCCGGGCACCGAGCTGGATGCGGCGGCGGTGTTTGCCGAGCGTCTGCGCCAGCGGGTGGCGCAGACGCCGATGCGGCTGGATGACGGCGCCACGCTGGACATCACGGTCAGCATCGGGATCGCGGCGATGGGCGGCAGGACGCCGGGGGGCGACCCGGCCCTGATCCGTGCCGATCAGGCTTTGTACTGCGCCAAGCGTGGCGGGCGCAACCGGGTGGAATTGATGGATGTGGAGGCGGATCGGCCGGGGCATCAGGTCCCGGCCGCTTCCGGTGTAAAGCTTTAGACCGGCTGTTGCATGGTCGCTTGCAGGCGCTGCTTGCGTGGGCGGCTGACGAACAGCCAGTACAGGCCGACCGGGATCAGCAGCGGCAGCAGCAGGGGCGAGACCAGCGCCACCGCGACCACGGCCGCCAGGCCGACGCCGAACACGGCCAGCACGCCGAGGCTGGCGAACAGCAGGCACAGGAAAATCGCCACGCAGGTCATGATCACGCCGGCCAGCAGCATGCCGGCGCCGCCGAACAGCAGGGCCAGCAGCGCGCCCAGCGGACCGTCGATTTCATCGCCATCGATGTTGACGTGCATGCCGTCGCCAAACACCGACTGCCACACGGCAACGGCCAGTAGGAAAATGAAGGCGGCGAAGATGAATTTTTTGGCTTTGGTGTTCATGGCGTGACCCCGATTCGTTGTGTTGTGATGCCGTTTGGCATGGTTGAACTGTACCGATGCCGGCCGGCATCGGCCATCGGATTGCGACAGACCGGCAAATTTGCGGGATGGAACGCGATTGCGCCGCGATGAGCGGCGCCGGCGGCGGGATTCCACCTTGATTTAAAGTTATGGTGGTCTACACTGATAATCTCACTTGCACACGGAGGGCATGAACATGGCTTGGCTAGCAATGAGCGAGGGGCAATCGATCCCTTCGGCACGTCAATGTACGCGGCGCCAGCGCAGCGCCCAGCGCCTGTCCGGCGGCGGCCCGAAAGGCCCGCCCTCGGCGCCTCCCACCATACCGCCTATCATCATCACGCCGTTCAGCTACCAGATGCCGGAGCCGGCCATCGACCCGCGCGTCACACCGCTGAAGCCGCCCATCACGGAGCGGCCACCCTGCATGACCTGCTGAGGTCGCCCGAGCTTCAGTCAAAAAGCCCGCCTGCGTTGCGGGCTTTTGCGCTGGCCTCAGAAATTGTGCCGCAGTCCCAGCGCCACACCCTTGAGCGTGGCGCCCGGCCGCGCGCCCAGGCTGTTGATGGCAAAGTCCGCCACGCCGTTGCGGCGGTTGGCCAGCTGGCTGTAGTAGGCGTACACGGCGCTGCGCTGGGACAGGGTGTAGTCGTAGCCCACGGTGGCATGGGTGGCGCCGGTGTGCGCGCCCTTGCGGGCGTAGCCGACGGTGGCACCGTCCGGCGCGCTGCCGCTGCCGTCGCCGGCGTGGCCGAGCCCCAGCTTGATGGCGTGGCGGCCGAGCTGCCGGGTCAGCGCGGCGTAAATATCGTTGCGATCCAGCGTGCCGGCCATGGTGGCGTAGCGCAGCCGCTCGGCCACCAGCGCCACCCGGGTGTCGCCCCAGCGGTAGGCCGCGCCCAGCCGGGCGGCGCTGTCGTTCAGGCCCGGGCCCTGGTAGTCGTGGTGGCGCTCCCAGGCGGCGCTGGCGTACCACGCGCCTTGCTGGTACACCAGCGCGCCCGAGCTCAGCGACGGCCTGGCGCCATTGGCCGGGCGCTCCTCGCCGACGCCCTGCGCCACCCGCAGCTGCCAGCCGTTCCAGACCGGCGTCCAGTAATGCACGCTGTTTTGCTGGCGGCGGTCGAAGGACGCGGTGTCGCTGGTGTTGCTGGCGGTGGCGGCGGCGCCGTTGCCCATGATGCTCATGTAGCCGGCGGTGGTGGGGTAGAACGGATCGAGGCCGGCGGTGGCGCCGTTGTAGGGCGTGACCCAGTTGCCGGCGAACAGGGTGCCGGCCGGCCCGGCGATGCCGACGCGGGTGTCGCGCGCGGCCGGGCTGCCGGCGCCGGTGTCGGGCGCCAGCGTGCCCTCGATCTGGAACAGCACGGTGACGCCGCCGCCCACGTCCTCCTCGCCGCGGAAGCCCAGCACCGAGCGGTTGTTGCTCAGGCGCGCCAGGCGGGCGCCGTCGTTTTGCAGGCTTTCCAGTCCCACGTTGAGCCGGCCGTAGAGCTGCACCTGGTGCTGGGCCAGGGCGCTGCCGCAGGCGGCGGCCAGCAGGGCGGGGACTATCTTGCGCATCATTGACGGCTTCCTATTGTTGTTACGCTGAGGGCCGCTTATTATTCCACCCCGACTTTTCTTTCGAAACGACCATAAGTATGAGCAACGACTACCCAGATCTGGACCATGGCGCGCCGGCGCAGGAAGATCGCCTGTGGCAAGGCAATGGCTGGACCGCCCGCGTGATCAAGAACGAAGACGACGACGGCTGGGCCGTGGCCATGATCAAGGATGGCGAGCCGGAGCCGGCGCTGGTCGGCCCCTGGACCATGGGGCGCGACAAGAAGAATCCCAAGCCACTGGACGTGAACGCCTTCAACACGCTGGTCAAGACCGCCAACGAGGTGCTCCGCCGCCACGAGCAGCAATTGCACGCCCAGCTGCACAAGAGCGTGAGCGTGGACGACATCAGGGTCTGCCTCGACATCACGCCGGACGAGGACGACCCGTACGCCACCCTCAGCGCCTTCGATCAGTACGGGGAACAGCTGGCGCGCGTGCGGGTGGCGCTGAACTTTAAACTAAGCGCAACATCCGCTTCCGCGTGGATAGCAAACGGCTACCAAAAGCCGTGAACTAGCTTCCTGGAATTAAGATTTCGTTAAATAAACGTGTAAGCGGATGTAACTTTCAATCGTGCGGGGCCTTTAAAAACAGGCTCGGCTGTTAAATTTTAGCCTCCTCGTGAACGGTGTAATTTTTACACCGTTTTTTTTAACCCAAGGAGGTAATATGAAAATAGCAAAACGCATCGCAACCGCAGTCGCATTCGCAGGCGCAGCAATGATGGCGCAGGGCGCCATGGCAGCCGACATCAGCAATCCGGACACCGCGCTGGACCTGAGCGGCGGCTCCGGCTTCTTCGGCCACGCCATCACCGGCAACAATGTCGCCAACACCTTCGCCGACCATTACACCTTCACGGTCGGCGCCGGCAGCTCGATCTTCGCCGACACCTTCTCGTCGTCCGGCAACGCCAAGAACGGTCTGGACATCCTGGACCTGAGCCTGTTCAACGCGGACGGTCTGGTGCTGAAGGGCACGCAGCTGTCGACCGGCAAGACCGACCAGTGGGAGCTGAGCTCGGGTCCGCTGGCCGCAGGCAATTACTTCCTGCTGGTGACCGGCACCGTGTTGTCGAAGGCGGCCGGCTCCTACACCGGCAGCGCCACGGTCTCGGCCGTACCTGAGCCTGCCACCTACGGCATGCTGCTGGGTGGCCTGGGCCTGGTCGGCGCGCTCGCCCGACGACAGCGCAAATCGTCCGACGCCGCGTAAGCCGACCGGTAGACGATAACGCGCAAACGCGCAAGCCAGGCGATGGCGGCGCTTGCCGCCGTTGCCTGGTCCCGGCTTCACCTGTAGTATTTCCTATGCGCATAAACATAGGAAAATGATGGAAAGTCGACTCTCCCGGCTGGAAGCCGTCCAGACCGTGCTGCTCGAAATCGGGCAGAAATCCAGCAGCTGCACCGATATCAGCGAATTCCTCCAGGCCGTGCACGCCGCATTGGGCCGCATCATGTATGCCGCCAACTTCTTTGTCGCCCTGAGCGACCAGGACGGCCCGCCCAACCTGGTGCGCTTTGTGTACTACGTCGACGAGGTGGACGAGCCGCCCAACCGCGACGCCCTGTTCGAGCTGGTGGCGGGCGAATCGCCGACGGCGGCCGTGATCCTGAGCCGCGAACGCATCGTCATGACGGCGGCCGAGCACCATTCCAAGCGCGAGGACAACGCCGGCTTCGGCATCGGCACCGTGGCCGAGCACTGGATGGGCTGCCCGCTGTTCGACCACAATCACCAGGTGCTGGGCGCGGTGGTGATCCAGAGCTATGACCAGCAGCACACCTTCAGCGCCGAGGACCAGGCGCTGTTCGCGCTGATCGCCAACCACGTCTCCAGCGCGCTGCAAGGCTTGCAGAGCATGGACCGGCTGGAGCGCGCGGTGCAGGAGCGCACCGCCCAGTTGCAGCACGAGGTGGCCGAGCGCCGCCGCGCCGAGAATATCCAGCGCGGCCTGTACGAACTGGCCAACCTGTCGGCCACCGCCACCGGCGGCAGCCGCCTGAACATGCGGCTGCACCAGATCATCAGCGAGCTGCTGCCGGCCAGGAATTTCCTCATGGCCCTGTATCACCCGGACACGCAGGAAATCAGCATTCCCTATTTTGTCGACGAGAAGGATGAGCAGGCGCCGGTCAAGCGCTTCGACTACGGCGTCGGCATGTCGTCCTACGTCTTGCAGCGCAAGCAGGCCATGCTGCTGGACCGCGACGGCTTCAGGGCGCTGGTGGACAGCGGCGCGATGGCGCGGCCGCTGGGCAATATCGACATCCATAGCTGGATGGGCGCGCCCATGCTGCTGGGCGACGTGGCGTATGGCGTGCTCATCGTGCAAAGCTACGACGACCAGGTGCGCTACACGCAGGCCGACCTGGAGATCCTGGCCTTCATGGCCAGCCACGTGGCGGTGGCCATCGCCCGCATGCAGGCCGACCGCCAGATCCGCCTGTCCAAGGAGCGGCTGGAGCAACAGAACGCCCAGCTGGAAAGCGCGCTGACCTCGCTCAAGGACGCCCAGGGCGAGCTGGTGCGGCAGGAGAAGCTGGCCTCGCTGGGCCGGCTGGTGGCCGGCGTGGCGCACGAGATCAACACCCCGCTGGGCATCTGCGTGACCGCCACCAGCCATCTGGTGGAGGAGCTCAAGCTGACCCGCGCCGAGCTGGCCGACGGCACGCTGGACGAGGATGGCCTCCAGCAGTTCTTCGACATCGTCGACCAGTCGCTCAAGATCATGACCACCAACACCCAGCGCGCGGCGGCGCTGGTGCGCAGCTTCAAGCAGGTGGCGGTGGACCAGTCGTCCGACGATATCCGCAGCTTCAACCTGCGCAAGTACCTGGACGAGGTGTTGCTGTCCTTGCAGCCCAAGCTCAAGGGCAAGCCGATCCGGATCGAGATCCAGTGCGACGAGCACATCAACATGGCCAGCTTCCCGGGCGCGATCTCGCAAATCGTCACCAATATGGTGGTCAACTCGCTGGTGCACGGCTTCGAGGAGGGGCAGGCGGGCAAGATCAGGATCAGCGGCAAGGTCGACGGCGATTTCGTCGACTTCGAGTACAGCGACGACGGGGCCGGCATGGACACCAGCACCCTGGCGCAGCTGTTCGATCCCTTCTTCACCACCAAGCGCGGCTCGGGCGGCAGCGGGCTGGGGGCGCACATCCTGTACAACCTGGTGACCGGCGCGCTGGGCGGCACCGTCAAGGTGGCGAGCGCGCCCGGCATGGGCTTGCATTACAAGTTGCGCTTCCCGAAGATCCGGCGCCAGTGAGCCGGACGGCGGGCTAGGGCGACAGCGCCTGCGCCTGCGCGTCGCGGTAGCGCACCACGAAGGCGGTCAACGCCAGCGAGTGGTAGCCGCGCGCCAGGCCGCGCAGGCGTTCGGCGAACGGCGCATAGACGGCATCCAGCGCTTGCAGGCGGTCGGCCCACTTCATGATCTCGCGCATGTCCCCGTGTTGCGCCAGCTGCCATAGGGTCTCGATCTCCTGCGCCGGCGGGATCACCAGGCTGGCGTCGTCGGCGTCGGCCGGGGCGGCGGGCGGCGGCGGCGCCTGCGCGGCAATCCAGTTCAGGGACAAGAGCGTGCCCATGGTGTGCAGCAAGGCCTCGTGTTCGATCGGCTTGGCCAGGAAGGCGTTGGCGCCGGCCTGGTAGCAGGTCGACTCGTCTTCCGGGCTGGCGCTGGCGGTCACGGCGATGATCGGGGTGCGCTCCCACGGCGGCGTCTTGCGGATGCGGCGGGTGGTCTCATTGCCGTCCAGCAGCGGCATCATGACATCCATGACGATCAGGTCGGGCTTGAAGCTGTGCAGCAGGACCAGGCATTCCAGGCCGTTCTCGGCCGCCGCCACCACGAAGCCGGTCGCTTGCAGCAAATCGACCAGCATGGCGCGGCTGGCCGGCTGGTCGTCGACGATCAGCAATCGCTTGCGCTCGCCCTCGTAGCCGAGCATGGCGTGCGGCGTCCGCACCACGGCCGGGGCGCTGGTGGCGACCGGCGCCGCCAGCTCGAACCAGAAGGTGCTGCCCTGTCCGAGCGCGCTGGCGACCGCGATGTCGCCGCCCATGATGCGCACCAGTTGCCGGCTGATGGCGAGGCCCAGGCCGGCGCCGCCCTCGCGCCGCTGCATATTGCCCATCTGTTCGAACGGCTGGAAGATGCGTTCGAGTTGTTGCGCGCTCATGCCGATGCCGCTGTCGGCCACCTCGAAGCGCAAGCCCACGCCGGCCTGGCCGTCATGGACGGCGTCGGCGCCGGCGCCGGTGGAGCGCGCCGGCAGCACGCGCAGCGACACCTGGCCGTGGTCGGTGAATTTCACGGCGTTGCCCAGCAGGTTGAGCAGCACCTGGCGCAGACGCGTCTGGTCGATGGTGATCGCCGCCGGCAGGCCGGGCGCCAGCTGGTAGCTGAACGCCAGGCCTTTTTCCTCGGCCTTGACGCGGATGATGTCGGCCACCGCCTGCAGGAAGCCGCCGAGCGAGGTGGCGGTCGGGTACAGCATCATCTTGCCGGCCTCGACCCGCGCCAGGTCCAGGATGTCGTTGATCAGGGTGAGCAGATGCTGGCTGCTGTCGTGGATGGTCGCCAGGCTGGCCGCCTGCTGTTCGCTCAGTTGCTCGCTGTTACGCCGCAGCAGCTGGGCATAGCCCATGATGGCGTTCAGCGGCGTGCGTAATTCGTGACTCATCTGCGCCATGAAATTGCTGCGCTGGTGCGCCAGGCGCAGCGCCTCGGCCAGCGCCGCCTCGCGCGCCGCCTCGGCCGCCTTGCGTTCGCGGTCGATCGCGGTCAGGCTTTCCAGGCGTGAATTGCTGGCCGACAGGCTGAAGCGCAGGTGGAGCAGGCCCAGCGACAAGCCCAGTAGCCCGCAGCCTATCCATGCCGAGACCAGGCCCATCAGCAGATTGGTCTTCGAGATCCACTTGCCGCGGAATTTGATCGAGCGCACCTCCATCGTGATCCGTTGGCCGGGCGGGACCACGCCGGTGGACAGTTCCACCGCCGTCACGTGGTCGAGCCGGGTGTAGCTTTGCGACAGCGGCACCTTGCTGACGGTCCGCCACCACTCGGCGGTGTGCAGGACATTGAGGGGAATCGTGAACACCGGCTGCGGCGGCATGGTGATCTCCGCCTCGTTGAAGCGCTGCGAGTTCCAGTCGCCCAGCACCGAGATCTCGGGTTCGAAATTCATCAAATGGATCTTGAAGATTTGCGGATGCGGACCCGCGTAGCGCATGTTGAAGGTGATCGTGTCGAAGCGGGAAAAGTCGACCCCCTTGACCGGGTCGCCCACCAGGAACTGCATCTTGCAAAACGGGTAGTTGGCGGCCGCGCCCAGCTGGCAGTGCATGATGAGCGCGTCGTCGGTGCGCTCCAGCGTCGAGACCGAGTTGCCGTTGTCGCGCTGGCTGTCATCGGTCAGCCGGAAGCCATGCGGTTGGCGCGGGGAGATCTCCAGGGTGCTGGTCATGCCGAAATGATGCCAGATCAGCAACAACGGGGTCGCCAGCAAGAGGAAGATGACCAGGTAGTAACTTATCATGGTCGGGCGGGAGAGCGTCTGGTTCATGGACAGACCAATGGGTGTTGGAATAGCAAGGACTTAGCGGAATACATGGGAGTATATACGTAAGGAATCCTTTATTTGCTCCTTTGCGGTCCGCGTAGCCTTCCCCACTCAGATCGACAGCGCGGCGCCGTTCTTGCGTTGTTCCGCGCTCAGGTTGCCGACGCTGTAGGCGCTGAAGTTGCGGCAGGGTCGCCGGTGGACGAGGCCCAGTATTGCAGGCGGTTGCTGGCCGCGTCGTTTGTGTAGTTGAACACGCCGGCCGGTCCGGTGTGCGCGGCCGAGCTCGCCGATGCATACGGCGTCCTCGACACCGACTGGCAAGGCGTTTTACTAGGGAAGCACGATATGCCCCACAACCTCGCTCTCATTCAATAGATACAATGTGTCGCCCGCTTCTAAACGATCAGATATTTGCACGCGAACCCTCCCACGACACTCGCAGCCGCTTCCTCTTGTACTCTGCGTAAGAACCAAGGTGGCTTTGTGTTCCTTTGCAACCGTTAGCCAAGGTGAGCGTAACTCAGCCTCGCATGCGAATGTCTCACTCACCTCTACAATGTAACGATTAGCCTGCTTTAAAACGGACAACCCATCTTTAAGCGCCGTTTGGTCGCAGACTTTCGATTCCAATACTGATACTCCGGTTTGAAGAGTCCAAGCCTGCCCAATCCTTTCAGTCTTTGAACATGAGCAAAGCATTAGTGCCGCTAAAAGAAAAAACATTCGGTTCACCTTCACTTCGCTTCCTTAGTCAGAAACAGGCTGGCGTTTTTTTGCCGTTTCGCCTTTAGAATCAGGCTCCGTTTAATTTTTCAGACCTGACTGGGTAGTCGCACCACGTTTAATTCGACGCCAACCAACCACAAACAGTATCAATGAGATCAAGCCTAAAACGATACAAGAAATTATTGCGATATAAGGTTGCCTGCAACGAAAGTGTTCATGCAAAAGGCTAAAATTATTATTGCAAAAATTACTGGCAAGACTAGCTGAAGAAAATAGCCACAGAAAGCTCCACAGTGAAGCGAAAAACGCAACAACGCCAAATAAAAAATAAATCCAACTGCGCTGTTTTTTGCTTTTCAAAGAATCACCATGAGCCTGTAAGAATTTCTATGTGAAAACTGAGCCGCCAGTCCGCTTCACCAGCTCGCTTAACGCTTACGCAGGTAATCGGGGTTTGTCCATGTAACATTTAGGGGCGCCCATCCCAGAAGGATCTAGGGTCAAGAGGAATATGAACACCTCCAGACCAATGTTCAAGTGCAGACGCGACTCCCCGCCTGTTCCGGGATATGGATGGTAGTCAAGACGCATAACTGGTCCTTGGACAGCCGTCCGCCAAACCGATCAATGGAATAGATTCGATCCCATCATGACTTACTCGTAAATGTCTTGATGAAACGGACTATTAGCTTTTCAAATAAGACTCTGCCGAAAACGCAAGTGCATTTTCCAATTCGAAGACACAGTCGTAAATTTGTGCCAATCCAAATAGCATTGTCAAAAACGAATCGGCTGAAACGATATCCTCACCCCGCTGCAACGTCAAAACTCTCGACAGCACCCGATGGCTAATTTCGACAACCCCCCGTAAAGCGACCGGCCGTTCGACGGCATTTTCGGCAGGAACATAGGTATTTCGTGCGACCACAGTTAGATGAAAGGCTAAAGAATTCAAGTAACGGGCGCGTTCGTTTATAGGCATCGCCTCAATCATTGAAGCATCATCATTAATCATATTTCTTTCCTCAAAGTTCCGTATAAGCTGCAAATGTTATGCTAAAGGCCAACAATCCATCTGACTTATGCTGGCAGAGTTTCTTAAAATTAGTATCAAAAACGTTTGCTAAATATACGCTTCACGCCACCGCTGCCCTGCTTGCGTGACTTTTGGGGCTGAACAGTTTTTACGGCATTTGCAGATACCGAATGGTCACATACATCCTACTTCTGCTGCCCCTGGTTTTATTCCACAAACGGCATTCTCTCGATCTATTTCACTTCCTCTTTCTACCATGTCGCTAATATCCAAGTATAGTCCAAGCGTACCTAATGCCCCCAAGACTCCAGGGACACGACACATGCCCCCGGGTTTATAGGGCACACGAGGCAATTTATTTACATTAACACCACGCTCTTGAAGTATCGTAATTCGGGTATTGCCATCCCAAATTCTTCCGTCGGAACCAACTCGCAAAGGCTCTGGCGATCCTGGTTTCAAAGACTCAACTATGCTCGGCGTTGACTCTCTCGCCCAGCTCAGGTAATTGCTAGATGGGCTCTTGATTGTGCTAAGTGAGTGCATCGGTACCAACGGAGGGGGATCGCTTGCCAATCCACTTGGATCGGATAATGAAACAGGATTCCCCCCGACATATGCGTAGGTGTTGACGCCCCCCGCCAGCCCGATCGGATCGCTCTGGAGGTAACGTCCCAGCGTGGCGTCATAGTACCTGTGCCAGTTGTACCACAACCCGGACTCCGCGTCATACTGCTGGCCCGGGAAGCCGATGTTCAGGGGCACGGTGTTGAGCGTGACGACGCGGTCGAACGCGCTGTTGTTGGCGCGCCAGGCGACGTTGCCGGCGCTGTCCGACAGCGCCTCCGGACGGGCCACCTGATCGTTGTGGCTGGCGTAGAACTGCCCGCCGCGCGCGATGCCCAGCAGCTCGCCGCCCAGCCACACGTACTCGGTGGCCGACGGGCCGGTCTCGGCCAGCAACTGGCCCGACGGGCCGTACACGTAGCGCGCGGTGCCCGCCGCCGTGATTTTCTCCACCCGCAGATCGAGGGCGTTGTATTTATAGGCGCCAAGGGCCGCGCCGTTCTGCCGGAAGGCGCTGAGGCGGTTGAACAGGTCGTAGTCGTAGCCGATGGTCGACAGCGCGGCGCCGCTCTTGCGTTGTTCCGCGCTCAGGTTGCCGACGCTGTCGTAGGCGCTGAAGTTGCGGTAGCGGTCGCCGGTGGACGAGGCCCAGTATTGCAGGCGGTTGCTGGCCGTGTCGTTGGTGTAGTTGAACACACCGGCCGGTCCGGTGTGCGAGGCGCGGTTGCCCACCAAGTCCCAACTGAACGATTCGCCGCCGGCCGTGCGCGCGGCCGAGCTCACCCGGTCGGCGCTGTCGTAGCCGTAGGTGTCCGACTTGCTCGCGTCCAGGCTGTCGGCGCGGGTCTTGAGGCGGTCGGCCGGGTCGTAGCCCAGTTGCAGCTTGTGGACCGTCAGGCTGTCGATCGTGACCAGGCGCCCGTCGGTGTCCAGCGTCAGCAAGCGTGGCTTGTTGTTGCCGAAGCGCCAGGCGTAGCGCCTGCCGTTCACTGGCTGGTACTGGAACGAATCGGCGATGGTGCTCCAGGTCCCGCCCAGGCTGCTGGTCAGCTTGTTCAAGCGGCCGTAGGTGTCATACCAATAGGTCAGCTTGAGACCCGACGGGTAGGTCAGCGTCTGCGGCCGCCCGGCCGCGTCGTAGGTCCAGCCGGTCGCATAGGTTTGCCCCGTGATCACCGCGGTCTGCGTGCCCAACTGGCCCGCCGCCGTGTAGGTATAGCTGGTCTGGCCGCTGGCGTTGCTGGTCCCGGTCAGGTGGCCGACGCCATAGGTGCCCTGGTCGTAGCTCAGGGTTTCCGTGGCCGCGCCCACCGTGCGCGAGGTCAGGCGGCCGAGGCCATCCCAGGTATATTGGAGGAGGGCGCCGTTGGCGCGGTGCTCGGTCGCCATCCGGCCGGCCTGGTCGTAGGTGTAGGTGGTGGTCCCGGTGTCGGGGCTGGTCACCGTCAGCACGTCGCCGAAGGCGTTGTAGGTGTAGTTGGTCTGCACGCCACGGGCGTCGCGGATCCAGTCGCGGTTGCCGGCGGCGTCGTAGTGGAACAGCGTGGCGCTGCCCTCGGGCAGCACGGTGGCCTTGGTCAGGCGCCGCTGGGCGTCGTACTCGAAGGACTTCGCGTTGCCGTTGGCGTCGGACAGCGAGACGAGGTTGCCGTTCTTGTCGTAGCGATAGTTCCAGGCCTGGCCGTTGTTGCCGATCCTGGTGTACAGCCGGCCCAGCGAGTCGTCCTTCGCGGTGGCGACGAAACTGCCGTTCGCCACGGCGGAGGTGGCGCTGCCGGTCCAGTTGGGCGTTTGGCGGGCCGAGCTGGTGGTGGTGGTCAGCGTCGGCGCGTTGTAGGCGACGGTGGCGAAGTTGTTCGCGGCGTCGCCCACCTGCTGGAGCCGGCCGCTGGCGGTGTAGCGATAGCGGCTGGCGCTGCCGTCCGGGTACACGATGTCGGTGACCTGGCGATCACCGTTGTAGCTGTAGGTGGTGACGCGGTTCCCGGTGGGCAGATTATCGGTCGCCGACCTCAGGGTGGTGTTCAGGTTGTACGCCAGGGTATGGCTGATGCCGTTCAGGTCCACCACCGTTGCGGGCTGGCCCAGCTTGTCATGGCCGCTGAACGAGACCGACTGTCCCAGCTGGTTGGTCGTGCGGATCAAGTTGCCGAACGCGTCATACGCGGTGGTCTCGGTCTGGTTGCCGGCCGCCAGATAGTAGGTGGTGGTCTGCGTCGCCAGCAGGCCGTCCGGGTGGTAGGTGTAGGTGTAGCCGATTTTGCGCTGCTCGCCGCTGGCCAGGTCGTTGTCGGTCACGGTGTCCAGCAGGCCATAGTCCTGCACGGCTGTGTTGGTCTTATAAGTGTAGTCGATGCGCCGGAAGGTGGTGCCATTGGCGTCGCGGAATTCGGTCGAACTCAGGCGGCTGTTGGGGCCCCAGTTATTGAACTTCGTCAACGCGTTGGCCGTGCCCGCCGCCGTCGTGACGCTGATCAGCGCCTTGGTGCCGTCGAAGAAATAGTCCGTCTTGTTGCCTTCCCAGTCCAGAGTGTAGTCGATGTCTCCGTTCGCCGTATAGAACGTCGAGGCCACCGACGCCGGGCAACTGGCGGTCAGGCTGCGCGATTGCGAGGTGATGCGTTTCTCGGTGAGATAGGTGGTGTAGGTGTAACGCGTGGTCTGGCCGCGCGCGTCGGTCACATCGGTATAGTTGCCGCCATATACAAACGATTCGAATTCCTCGCGTCCGGCCAGCGCGCTGTCGATCACCCGCTTGCTGGCGTCGTACTGGTAGGTGCTGTAGCGCACGCCGTTCACCTTGATCCCGGTCAGCAACGTCGGGTCGCGGCTGTCCTCGTACATATACTCCCGGTAGTCGGCGGGCACGCCGCTCGCGGCGTCCACCGGGGCGGTAACCTTCACCAGCATGTTGTTGCCGTCGTAGGCGTATTTCCAGCTCTGTCCGTTCGGGTCGGTCACCTGCGTCACCCGGTTGTTCACCCAGTTGAACTGAAGCGATTGCCCGGCGGCGTTGGTGATCGCCCCCACTTGCCCGGCCCCGTTCCAATTGTATTGGAGCAGTATGGCGCCCGTGCCGGAGAGGAGCTTGTCAAAGCGGCCATCGGCGAAATAGCTGAACCGCTGGTTATTCTTGTACAGCGTGTATTTATTCTGGGCGACGTCGAAAGTTAAATAGCCTACGGCCGCCGGCCCCGGGTAGAGTCTGAGCCCCGGCGGATAGCCGGGCGGGGAGGTCATCTTGCTCAGGACGTGTTCCGCCCCCGTCGAGTCAATCACTGTGATCGGATCGGGGATGTCGTTGGTATAGCTGTAAAACACCAGGCTCGGCTGCTCGATACCCGACAACCAGTTGGGACCGAACAGACTGCCTGCCTTGTGTTGGCTGCGGTAGGTGCGTTCCAGCGACAATCCCGACGGCGACGTCGCCACAAAATCCGTCTCCAGCTTGAACTTCTCGCCTGTGGCGATCACCACCGGATTCGGCGTCGTGGGACTGGTTGTGGGGATGGCTTTTTTCCCGGGACATAACGGATCCGTCAGGCCGCTGTTGTTCTGTGCGTTCGGCAGCATGTTTTGAAAGGAGGGTAGCCTGATCGAGGGCAGATCCACGGGGGCGGATGGCATGGACCAACCGGGTCCCTTGTCAGGGCGATCTCCTTTGATTTCAACGCTAGGGATATCCGGTGACGGTGAGGGAGTATCGTTTTGAGCGGAGGCGCTGAGATGCGAGCTGGTTAAAGCCAGGGCGATTGCCGCGTGGCGTAGGCGTGGATGCTGAGTCATGATGGAATTTTTCATATGCCTTAACGGATTTGGTCCGGCGTGTGGGATGGTCATGTGAGGCTGGCGGCCGGACGGGCCGCCTTGCGCTTCACAGCGTCACTTCTGTGGCTTAGGCCGTTTAGTCATGACCTTCTGCCCACCTTGCTTGACGCAGCTGTCGCGCGGGACGTATGTGAACTCGCTACCATCCTTGGATTTTTTTTCGGATACCTTGCAGTCGTCCGAATCCGCGTCGGCCACGCACTCTTTGGACTTGGCGTTGGCTAACCCGAAACACTTTTCCATCTCGGCCTGGGCGCCCACTGTCAGGAAGTAGGGCACTTCCTCGGCCGGTGCCGACTGCGCCTCCTCGGATGCCGTGGCGTGGTTGATGTGCATCAGGACTAGCAGTAAAAATCCCGCTGAACTTGCCGTCTTTACAAGCATTTCCCCCTCCTCGTTTGACTTTTAAAATAACTTTAATGAAACCAGTTTCACATAATTTGGAGGCAATATTTCTATCCGATTGTCACAATCTATCTTTTATTTATTTCAACAAAGATGCCTCGGGCTGGTTCGGGGGAGGGGCGATAAGCCCAGCGCAATTGCGTTTAACGGAACGGCCGGCCGCGTCGCCTGTATCAGTTGAGCAGCCTTTCGTGAGACCCATCATGTTGTCCATATCTACATTTGCCACCGGTTCCAGCACCGACGCCTACCAGGAGTTGATGCAAAAGAAACTGGATATCGCCAAGAAGAACGCCGCGGCGACCGATGGACTGTCGCGCAAGGCGGACCAGGACCAGAAAGCCCTGGCGCGCCAGCGCGTGGATGAAATCAAGAAGGAAATCGAGGCGCTGAGGAAGATGCTGGCCCTGTTTGGCGGCAAGGACGCCAAGGCCCTGCTGCAACAGCTCAAGCAGCTGGCCAGCCAGCTGAAGCAGGTGTCCGGCGTGCTGCGGGCCGCGCCCGAAAACAGCGTGCCGGACACGCAAACGCCGGACGGCTACGGCGCCTACGCGGAACAGCAAGCCTCGGCCGACGCCGAGGCCGCCACAACCGTCCAGCCGGTGGCGGCGCCGTTTGACGCCCAGCGCGCCGAGGACGAGAAACAACTGGACAGTGTCAGCCAATCCCTCAAGGGGCTGCGCGCCACGGTGGAGCGCCTGGTCCGCCAGCAGGACCACAAGGCCTGAGTTAGCGCCTGGCGCCGGCCGCCTCTTCGATCAGTTGCGCCACCTCGGCTGGATGCGAGGTCATCACCACGTGCGAGGCGCCGGCGATCGCCACCGTCTTTTTCGCGTTGGCGCGCCTGGCCATGAATTCCAGCGCGGCGGCCGGGATATTCTTGTCGGCCTTGCCGTACACGAACCACGACGGAATGGTTTTCCATGCCGGCGCCGGCGCCGCCTCGTTCAGCGCGGCGTCGGTGATCGGGCGCTGGCCGGCCGCCATCAGGCGCGCCTTGGCTTCCGGCACGTCGGCGGCGAACTGGCTGTGGAACTTGGCTTGCTGGATGTACAGGTCCTTGCCGCCATCGGCCAGCGCCACCGGCGGCGCCAGGGTCGGGCCCAGCGTGCTGCCGGGGAATTTGCCGGACAGGCCGACCGCGGTTTCGCCGGCCTCCGGCGCGAACGCGGCCACGTAGACCAGCGCCTTGACGTTGCCGGCGCCGGCGGCGGCGGCGCTGATCACGGAACCGCCGTAGGAGTGGCCGACCAGCACCACCGGGCCGTTCACGCTGTTCACCACGGCGGCCACCGCGGCGGCGTCCGACTTCACGCTGCGCAGCGGGTTGGCGGCGCCGATCACGGTGTAGCCGTCCTGTTCCAGCCTGGCGGTCACGCCATCCCAGCTGGAGGAGTCGGCGAAGGCGCCGTGCACCAGCACCACGGTCGGTTTGGCGTCGGCCGCGAAGGCGGCGGGCAGGGCCAGCGCGCCGGCCATGGCGGCCGCGCCGAGAAGGGTGGAGGTTTTCATGAGGTTCCTTTGGAGGCTGTCAGAGCCGCCGATACTAGCAGGGAACCGCCGGTTTTTTCGCTGCCTCAGCCTTCAGACGGAGGCCGGACTTACCTGTTCGCCTTAGGTGGCGCGGACTTAATCCGGCAAGCGTTCGTTGATGGCCAGCGCCTGGTCGATGTGCTTGATCAGCAGGTCGACATACACCGGATCGAGGTGGTGGCCCGAGACTTCGCGCAGATGGTCGACCACCTTCTCGATCGGCCACGCCTCCTTGTAGCAACGCTTGTGCATCAGCGCGTCGAACACGTCGGCCACGGCGACGATGCGGGCGTACTTGTGGATGTGCTCGCCCTTCAAGCCTTGCGGATAACCGCTGCCGTCGTATTTCTCGTGGTGCTGGTGGGCGATCACGGCGGCCGCCTTCAGGATCGGGCGCTGCGAGCCGTCCAGGATGGACAGGCCCACCGCCGGGTGCTGCTTCATGATTTCCCATTCGGCCGCGTCGAGCTTGCCCGGCTTGAGCAGCACCGCGTCCGGGGTGGCGATCTTGCCGATGTCGTGCATCGGCGCGGCGTGGCGCAGCACCGCCACCTCGTCCTCCGGCAGGCCGGCCGCCTGCGCCAGCAGGTGGCACACTTCCGACATGCGGCGCACGTGGTTGCCGGCCTCGTTGGAGCGCGACTCGACCACGTCGCCGAGGCGCAGGATCAGCTCGGCCTGGGTGTCGGTGATTTCCTGGTTCAGCAGGATGTTGTCGAAGGCGATGGCGACGCCGGAGCAGAACACTTCCAGCAGCTTGGTGTCGATCTCCGAGATTTCCTCCACGCCCTTCAAGACCAGCAGCGAGGCCTTGCCGCTGTTGTTGGGGAAATAGCCGATGTAGGTGTCGCCCTCCACGCGCGAGATCTTGTTGCTCTTGGCGGCGTCCAGCTGGGCCAGCACTTGCGGGGTCAGCAGGCTGCCTTCCTCGTCGCCGATCTGGGCCAGGATTTCGTACTCGTTCTCGCCGCTGATGGCGGTGGCGCCGCGCAGGCGCAGCAGCATGCTGTGTTCCAGGCGCAGCAGCGCCACCACCTGTTGCAGCAGGCCGTTGGCGAAGTCCTTCAGGTTGCGTTGCTGGAAGATGTGGGCCGAGGCGGCGATCACGCGCTCCAGGCCCTCGCGGTAATTGACTTGCGCGCGGTGCGCCTCCTCCACCTTCATGATGTCGCGGTAGGCGCGCAGGGCGGCGAAGGTGGTGGTGAACAGCTTGGTGCGGTCGAGCTCGGTCTTTTCCTTGTAATCGTTGATGTCGTAATTGACGATCACGCGTTCCTCCGGCGCCTGGCCGGGCTGGCCGGTGCGCAGCACGATGCGGGTGAACTGATTGTCGAGGTCTTCGCGCATCCAGCGCGCCACTTCCAGGCCGCTGTCTTCCTTTTCCATCACCACGTCGAGGAACACCAGGGCGATGTCGGTCTCGCGCGCCAGCACTTCCTTGGCTTCGGCGCCGCTGTAGGCGTGCAGGAAGGTCAGGGCGCGGCCGTCGAGGCGGAAGCGGCTCAGGGTCAGCTTGGTGATGTCATGAATGTCCGGTTCGTCGTCGACCAACAGAACTTTCCACGGCGCTAACTTGGGCGAAGCAGAGGACAAAAAAGACATATGAACAAGTTCCGCAAAATGACGCGACTGAGTGAATTTTCCGATTGTAGTCCGACCCCAAGCCATTAACAACAGGCAATAAATATTCCCGTTGTTCCGCACAACACTCGCTTGAATTTATTGTACGCCGCAGTGCTGAGCGACGGCGCGGCGTTAGTTTCCTGTAACGCCAATGTGCGAACACAACAATACTTCGTTTTTGGCAATATTGCTATTGAAAAAGAAAGGTTTTTGTAAATTCGATACGTACCATGCTATTCCGTGCGAAAGCCATGTCGAATCTGCATGGGGCCCGGCGGTCGTTCCTTTTTTCTGAAATATATAATACTTTTTAGCGCGGGATCGCGTGGCCTTTCACTGTTGGAGACCAGTTTTCAGGCCGTTTTTCGCGGGGTTCCGGAGATTAAAGTATGTCAATATCAGAGGATGCCGTATGCCGATTAGTAAAACAAACTGCGACCGGAGCGGACGTCGCACCTTCCTGAAAACCTTGTCCAGCGGCGCGTTGATGGCGCTGGCGCCGGTGGCCGGCCACGCCGCGCCGGCGGGCGGCGAGCGCACGCGCATGGAGGGCGACTGGGCCGTTAGCCTGGACCGCGCCGACCGTGGCATGATGGAAGGCTGGTTCACGCGCCCGTTGGCCGCGGCCGTGCCGGTACGCGGTTCGCTGCCGGCGCAGCCGCTGGGCGACGCCATCACGGTGGATACCCAGTGGACCGCCAAGCTGTTCAACCGCCAATTCTTCATCGCGCCGGAATATGCCGCCTACCGCGCGCCGGGCAAGGTGAAAGTGCCGTTTTTCCTGCAACCGGACACCCACTATGTCGGGCCCGCATGGTTCCAGCGCGAGATCGTCATTCCGCGCCACTGGGACGGCAAGCACGCGGTGGTCTCGCTGGAACGCCCGCACTGGGAAACCCGGGCCTGGATCGATGGCCGCTACCTCGGCCGCGACGACAGCCTGCACACGCCGCACGTCTACGACCTCGGCCAGCTCAGTCCGGGCAAGCACCTGCTGACGGTGCGGGTGGATAACCGCCTGATCGTCGACATCGGCTCGGATGCGCATGGCGTCAGCGACCATACCCAGGGCAACTGGAACGGCATTATCGGCAACATCGAACTGTCGGCGCGCCAACCGGTGTGGATCGAGGACTTGCAGGCCTACCCGGATATCCACACCCGCAGCGTCACGCTCAAGGGCGTGATCGGCAACGCCTCCACGCGCGCCGGCAGCGGCCGGGTGCGGCTTGCCGGCGGCGGCACTGTGCGGCAGGTCGATGTCAGCTGGCAGCCCGAGGGCGGCAGCTTCGAGGCCATCGTGCCCTACCCGGCCGACGCCGGGCTCTGGGACGAGTTTTCGCCCACGCTGCACGTGGTGGCGGTGCGGCTGGATGACGGCCCCGAGGTCGCGGTGCGCTTCGGCTTCCGCGAACTGAAGACCAGCGGCACCCAGTTCCTGTTGAATGGCCGCCCGCTGTTCCTGCGCGGCACGCTGGAATGCTGCATCTTCCCGCTGACCGGCCATCCGCCGACCGATATCGCGGAATGGCGCCGCATCCTGACCATCGCCCGCGCGTTCGGCCTGAACCACCTGCGTTTCCATTCCTACTGCCCGCCCCAGGCCGCGTTCGACGCCGCCGACGAGATGGGCTTTTACTACCAGATCGAGCTGTGCTGGGCCAACGGCTCCACCACCATCGGCGACGGCAAGCCGGTCGATGCCTGGTCGATGACCGAGGCGGCGCGCGTGCTGAAAGCCTACGGCAATCATCCGAGCTTCATGCTGATGCCGCAGGGGAACGAGCCGGGCGGCAAGAACCATCCGGCCTATCTGGCCAACTTCGTGCGTCATTTCGCGCAACGCGATGCGCGGCGGCTGTGGACCTCCGGCGCCGGTTGGCCGGAACTGGCGGAAAACCAGTACCACATCCTGCAACAGCCGCGCATCCAGCAGTGGGGCGAGGAATTGAAGTCGCGCGTCAACGGCCGTCCGCCCGAGACCATGATCGATTACCGCGGCTTCATCGGCGAGCGCAAGGTGCCGGTGGTCAGCCACGAGATTGGCCAGTGGTGCGTGTATCCGGACCTGCGCGAGCGCGCCCAGTACAGCGGCCACCTGAAGGCCAAGAACTTCGATATCTTCGAGGACCGTCTGCGCGCCAGCGGCCTGGCAGCGCTGGCGCCGGCCTTCCTGCACGCGTCGGGCCGCTTGCAGACCTTGCTGTACAAGGAGGAAATCGAGGCGGCGCTGAGGACGCCCGGCATGGGCGGCTTCCAGCTGCTGGACCTGCATGACTTCCCCGGCCAGGGCACGGCGCTGGTGGGGGTGCTCAATCCATTCTGGCGCGAGAAGGGCTATGTCGGCGCGGCCGAATTCAGCCGTTTCTGCGGCCCGACCGTGATGCTGGCGCGCCTGCCGAAACGCGTGTTCGGCAACGATGAGGCGCCGCGCGTGCAGCTGGAGGTGGCGCACAGCGGTGCGCGGCCGCTGGGGACGGCCAGCGTCTACTGGCGTCTGGAATCGGAGCAGGGCGTGCTGGAGCAGGGCGAATTCCAGCTGGCCGGCGTGCCGCAGGGCACCGGCGTGCCGCTGGGCGCCATCACGCTGCCGCTGGCGCGTGTCGAGCGCGCCGCCAAGTGCAAGCTGGTGGCCGGACTGCGCAGCCCGGACCTGGCGGCGCCGGTGGAAAACGACTGGGAACTGTGGGTCTATCCGCCGTTGCCGGCGGCCGCCGGCGCGGTGCAGGTGGTCGACAGCGTGGCGGCCGCGCTGCCGCTGCTGGCGCGCGGCGACACCGTGCTGCTGGGCCTGCCCCCGGCCAAGGTGCGCAACTTCGAGCGCCATCCGGTCAAGTTCGGTTTCTCGACGATTTTCTGGAATACCTTGTGGACCGAGGGCCAGGGACCGACCACGCTGGGCGTCCTGTGCGATCCGGCCCATCCCGCGCTGGCCGCGTTCCCCACCGACGCCCACACCAACTGGCAATGGTGGCATGTGGTGCATCGCGCCGCCGCGCTGCGTCTGGATGGCCTGCCACCGTCGCTCCAGCCGCTGGTGCGCGTGATCGACGACTGGCACACGGGCCGTTCGCTGGGCCTGGTCATCGAAGCCACGGTCGGCGCCGGCCGCCTGATTGTCTGCGGCTTTGAACTGGGCGAGCCGGCCGGCGCCGATCCGGTGTCGCGCCAACTGCGCCACAGCCTGGCGGCGTATGCCGCCTCGGCGCGCTTCGCGCCGCAAACGGCGTTGACGGCAGCCATGCTCAAGTCGCTGGTCGCCTGAACCGAATCGGTTACACTGCCGGGCTACCGGCAGCATGACCATGGGCAGGATGATGAGCGAGATACAGGACGAAAAAACCGGGACGGGCAAGCAGGACGGCGGCAATCTGACCCGCCGCATCGTCGACGTGCTCGGGCGCGCGATCGTGACCGGGCAGTTTTCGCACGCCGCCCCATTCCCGGTCGAGGCGCGCTTGTGCACCCAGTACGGCGCCAGCCGCACCGTGGTGCGCGAGGCGGTGAAGATGCTGACCGCCAAGGGCCTGCTGCGCGCGCGCCAGCGCGCCGGCACGGTGGTCGAGCCCGAGGATAGCTGGAACCTGCTCGATCCCGAGGTCTTGCGCTGGATGCTGGAACGCGAACTCTCGCTCGAGCTGTTGATCGACTTCGCCGAAGTGCGGATGGCGATCGAGCCGCGCGCGGCCGGCCTGGCGGCGCACAGCGCCACCGGGCCGCAGCGGCATGCCATCGTGACCGCCATGGAGCGCATGGCCGCCGCCGAGCGTGGCGAGGAGGATGCGCTGGAAGCCGACATCGCCTTTCATCACGCGGTGCTGGTGGCCAGCAACAACCGCTTTATCCGCCAGTTCCGCGACCTGACCGAGGCCACGCTGCGCATCAGCATCCGCCGCACCAACGCCTATGCCGGCGTGGCGCGCGCCAGCGCGGCCGACCACGCGCGCGTGGGCCAGGCCATCATCCGCGGCGAGCCGGCGCGCGCGCGCGGCCTGATGGCCGATCTGCTGCAGGGGCCGCTTGACTTGCTGCTCAGCGCGAGCGGCCGGCCCGCGCGGCCGCCGCTCTGAACCGGCCTGCGGCCAGCGCCTAGCGCCAGCCGGCCTCGATCTCCTCCAGGCTCTTGCCGCGCGTTTCCGGCAGGTGGCGGTAGACGAACACCAGGCCCAGCGCGCACAGCAGCGCATACAGCCAGAAGGTCGGGCCGGTGCCGATGCCGTGGTTAATCAGCGGGAAGGTGTAGGTCAGCAGGAAGCAGGCCGCCCACAGCGCGGTGGTGGCCACCGCCATGCAGGCGCCGCGCGCCTCGTTGGGGAAGATCTCCGACAGCGCCACCCAGGTGACCGGCGCCAGCGTCATGGCGTAGCAGGCGATCGCGCTCACCACCAGCAACAGCAGCGGCCAGCCCTGCCAGCCGGCCAGGTAGCAGGCGCCCAGCAGCAGGTAGATCACGGTCAGGCCGGCGCAGCCCAGCAGCATCAGCCGGCGCCGGCCCCAGCGCTCGACCGTGTCCAGCGCCAGCAGCGTGAACACGCAGTTGACCACGCCGGTGATGACGATGTTGAACAGGGTGTCGGACACGGCATAGCCGGCCGAGGCGAAGATTTCCTGCGCGTAGTTGAAGATCACGTTGATGCCGCACCATTGCTGCAGCACGGCCAGCACCACGCCGATCAGCAGCACGCGGCGGAAGCGCGGCTCGCGCATGACATCGTTCAGGCCGCGGCTGCCGCGGACGCCGAGCGATTGGTGGATGGCCGGCAACGCGTCGCTGGCGTAGGCGTCGCCGCCCAGCCGCCGCAGCGCGCGCATGGCGCCGTCCGGGTCGCCGCGCGCGGCCAGCCAGCGCGGGCTTTCCGGGATCAGCAGGCAGCCCACCAGGAACGCCAGCGAGGGCGCGGCGGCCGCCACGAACATCCAGCGCCAACCGGTGGTGCCGTTCCACGAGGCGGCGATGCTGGCCAGGCTGGCGCCGGCCGGCACCGGCTCGGCGATCTGCAGGTTGACGATCTGCGCGCCCAGGATGCCAACCACGATGGCGATCTGGTTCAGGCACACCATGCGGCCGCGGATCTCCGCCGGGGCGATCTCCGCGATATACACCGGCGACAGGCCGGAGGCCAGGCCGATCGCCACCCCGCCCAGCATGCGCCACAGCACGAACACGCCGATGCTGCCGGCCCAGCCGGTGCCGACCGAGGACACGGCGAAAATCAGCGCCGCGATCAGCAGGCCGCGGCGGCGTCCGAGGCGGTCGCTGATCAGGCCGGAGCCCATGGCGCCGGCCAGGCAGCCGATCAGCGCGCAGCTGATGGCCCAGGCCTGCTGGCCGGGTTCGATCAGCTGGAACCAGGCTTCGTAGAACGGCTTGGCGCCGCCGATGACGACCCAGTCGTAGCCGAACAGCAAGCCGCCCAGCGCGGACACGGCGGCGGCCAGCCACAGGGTGATGGTGGAGTGTGGCCGCAACGCCAGCGCGTCGCGGTCGGAAACGGGTTCGGTGCCATGCATCATGATGTCGTGTCCCCCGGGATTAGAGGCGGCCCATGCGGCCGCCATCGGCCACGATGTCCGCGCCGGTGATGAAGCGGGCGGCGTCGGTGCACAGGAAATGCGCCAGCGCGGCCACGTCCTCCGGCTGGCCGAGGTCGGCCGGGTCGATGCGCTCGATGCCGGCCTTGATGGTGGGGCTGGCGTGCAGCATCGGGGTGTCGATCGCGCCGGGGCAGACCGCGTTGACGCGGATGCCCAGCGGCTTGCCCTCGATCGCCGCCGAGCGGGTCAGGCTGACCAGCGCCGCCTTGGCGGCGGCGTACGGCGCCACCAGCGCGCTGGTGCGGTGCGCGTGCACCGAGGCGATGTTGACGATGGCGCTGCCGGGCCGCATCACGCGCATGGCCTGTCCGCTCAGCAGGGCGGCGCCGACCAGGTTGACGTCCAGCAGGCGCCGCCAGGTCGCGCCATCGAGTTCGGCGATCGGCCGGAAGCTCATGACGCCGGCCACGTTGACCAGCACGTCGATGGCGCCAAACGCCCGCATGGCGCGCGCGGCCGCCTGCGCCACCTGGGCGTCGTCGGCGATGTCGGCCTGCAGGAATTCGACCGCCGCCGCGCCGGCCGCGCGCAGCGCGGCGTCCAGCGCGGGATCGGGCGCGGCGGTGTCGATCAGTAACAGCGACGCGCCTTCGGCCGCGAAGGCCAGCGCGGTGGCGCGGCCGATGCCGCCGAGGGCGCCGGTGATCAGGACGCCGCGGGGCGTCCTGCTGGCCGCCGTGCTTGTGGTGTTACTTGTGGTCATGCGAGTCTCCGTGTCTGCGTGTGCCTGCGGATTCTACGCGTGTCGCGGCGCCGCCGGCCATGCTGATTCGGCTTGGCTTTTGCGCAAAAAGACATGGCTGGTGGGGGCCGCCTTGCCGTAGGCGGCGCGTCGCTCAGACGGCCGGACGGCGCCGCCGCAGCGACGGCGTGGCGGCCACCGTCTCGCGCAGGGCCATGAGCATCGCCTCCGCGCTGGGCGACAGCACATGGCCCTGGCGCGTGATGACGCCGTACACGTCCATGCTCAGGCCGAGGTCGAACGGCAGCGCCACCAGCTGCCCCGAGTCGAGCTGTTGCTGCACCAGCTCCCTGGGCAGCGCCACCACCATGTCGGTGGTGGCCAGCAGCGAGACCGCCAGCGAGGTGGACAGGGTTTCCACCGTCTCCAGCGGCGGATTCAGCCCCTCGGACAGGAACAGCGCGGTCAGGCGGTCACGCAGGATGCTGCCGGTCGGCGGCACGATCCACGACTGCTGCGCCAGCTCTTCCAGTTGCAGGCCGCTGCGGCCCGCCAGCGGATGCCCCGGCCGCACGATGATGTGGTGGACCTCGTCGGTGATCGGTTCAAAGTTGAGCAGCGGGACGCTGGCGGTGTCGAGGATGCGGCCCAGCACCAGGTCGAGCTGGCCATCGAGCAGGCGCTCGACCATCGACTTGCTGGTGCTGAAGTCGACCACCACGTTGGCGTTGACCGTGCGCGACTTGAACAGCTTGATGGCGCGCGCCAGGATGTCGGCCGCCGGCGTCAGCACGCTGCCGATGGCCACCTTGCCGCCCATGCCGGACAGCAGCAGCGACAGCTCCAGATGGGCCGCGTCCATCTCGGCCAGCGCCACGCCGGCGCGGCGTATCAGCATCTTGCCCGACCAGGTCGGTTCCACGCCGCGCGCGCGGCGCTCGAACAACTGCACCCCGAGCACGTGCTCGAGGTCGCTGATCAGGCGCGACGCCGCCGGCTGCGTCAGGCGCGCCGCCTTGGCCGCCGTGACGATGGACGCGTGCCGGCCCAGCTCCACCAGCAGGATCAAGTGCCGCATCTTCAGGTGGCTGCGCACGAAACGGACGGAGGCGGCGGTCTGCGGGTCGGTGTGGGGCGGGGTGCTCATTCAGTTCAGGTCAGCGTTGGGCGACGGATCGATTATACGCACAAGCGCGCTATCCATTGACTGGCGGAATGTTGTCCCGGCACGACAGTCAGCGCGGGCCCGGCGGGCGCGGATTGGGCTGGAAGCGCAGCTCGCGCTTGCTGTAGCGGCGGTCGTCGAAGGGCACCTCGGCCAGGCCGCGCAGCGCCGGCAGCGTCACTTCGCGCAGGCTGCCTTCGCGCGCCAGCAACAGCAGGCGCTCACCCCCCGGGCCGGCGAACGCCAGGCTGGTGGCGCTGCCGCACGCGAGCCGGGCGAGCACGCGCCGCCCTCCCCGGTGGTCGTGGCAGGCGAGCAGCGGCCCATCGTTGGCGTCGACCAGCAGGCTCCACACGCGGTCGTCGTGATCGACCAGCGCGTCGTGCACCGTCATGCCGGCGGCGGCGGGCGGGGCGAACGGACGGACCTGACCGACCGCCGCCCGTGCCGCGTCATAGTCGCACTGCCACAGCATGCCGCCGGGGGCGTCGGCGAAAAACATGCGGCTGCCGTCGCCGGTGAAGCAAATGGCGCTGGCCTGCACCACGGTCGGCAGCGCCAGCCGGCGCAAGCCGTGCTGCCGCGAGAACTGGAAGAAGCTGCCGATGGCGCGCGGCGCCGGCGCGAGGTTGCGGGTGCCGAACACAAAGTTGCCCGCGCGGTCGGTGCGGCCGCCGGCGATCACGGTGCGCTGGTCGGCGGCGTCGATCATCGCCAGGGTGCGCACGAAGGGCGCCTGACGGCGTCCGCCGGGGCGTAGTTCAGCCAGGCAGAGGCGCTTGGACATGCCGATCAGCATGCGGCCGCTGGCGCAGCAGGCGAGCAGTTGCGGCGCGTCCGGCAGCGCTTGCCGGTAGCCGTGGCCGTCCCGCTCGTGCCAGGCGTGCAGCGCGTCGCCGGCGGCGTCGGCCCACCACAGGCGGTCGCCGGCGGCGTCCCAGCGCAGGCAGTGGCACAGCCGACCCGAGGGCGGCGCGATGGTCGTGATCGGCGGCGAGGCGTGAAAGAAATCCGGATGGTCCATCGCGAGGCGGTAAAAAAAGATGGGGCGACGATAGCCCGTTTCCGCGCTGCGCTGCCATGCCATTTTGTGCGCCAGCCATGCGAAATCAGGATGGCCGCGGCGATCGGGGCAGCTATGTGGTTTTAGCATAAGTCGCGGCAGAGAAAAAATAGGTCGCGATTTTTGCGCTACGTAGAATGGTTTGCAGGCAGCGGCAAGCGCAAGCGCCGCCAGCCTGATCCTATAAGAATTATTCGGAGATGAGACAATATGAACAAGAGCAGATTGAGCAAGACCGTGCTGGCCACCGTGATCGGCGAGATGCTGATGGCGATGAGCGCCGCCGCGCAGACCGTCGAGACGCCGCCCACGCCGGACGTGACCGTGGTGGTCAGCGGCATCCGCGCCTCCCTGAGTTCCTCGCTGACCACCAAGCGCCTGCAGGACGGCGTGGTCGACGCGGTGTCGGCCGAGGACGCCGGCAAATTCCCGGACACCAATATCGCGGAATCGCTGCAGCGCGTGACCGGCGTGCAAATCCAGCGCAACAACGGCGAGGGCCGCTACATCTCGGTGCGCGGCCTGGGACCGGAATTCAACAACGTGCTGGTCAACGGCCGCACCATGACCAGCGATACCGGCGGCCGCGAGTTTTCCTTCGACCTGCTGTCCTCGGACCTGATCTCGAAGGCGCTGGTGTACAAGACGTCCCAGCCGTTCCTGCCGGAGGGCGGCATCGGCTCCACGGTGGACATCCAGACCGCGCGCCCGCTGTCGGGCAAGAGCGGCCACAACTCGGTGCTCAATGTGTCCGATTCCCACGATTCGAATTCGAAGAGGAACACGCCCAACATCAACGGCATGTATTCGTACGCCAACGAGGCGCGCACCTTCGGCGTGACCGGCTCGCTCTCGTACACGGACCGTGCCTCCAAGCAGAACAAGGCGGTCAACGACGCCTGGAACTACCTCGACGTGTCGATGATCAACGGCGACCTGAATTCCAAGGGCCTGACCATGGCCGACGTCACCACCAAAAAGCTGTACATCCCGCAGAGCTACGGCTTCCAGCAGGAGGATGAAAGCCGCAAGCGCGTGGTGGCCAACCTGACGCTGCAATACAACCCGTCGCCGGACTGGAAACTGAGCGCCGACGCCTTGTATTCGCGCCTGAACCAGAAAAATTCCGTGATCGCCGTCAGCGACTGGATCGTGCCGGTGCAACTGGGCGTGAAGTATGACAGCAACAACCAGGTCACCAGCTTCCTGCGGCCGGGTTCCATCTTCGCCGCCAACAACCCGGCGCTGGCCGGGCCGGGCAAGCTGCTGGGCGAGGCCAATTCGAACGACATGATCGTCAAGGGCGGCGACCGCTTGTCGGAGACCAAGGCCTTCGGCCTGAACTCGAAATGGAAGCTGGCGCCCGACTGGAAACTGGAGGGCGACCTGTCGACCTCGCGCACCACCTCCAGGTGGCCGGATATGTGGGTGGTGGCCGGCATGGTGCCGAAGAATGGCGACGTGCTGACCTTCGGCGCCTCGCCCAGCGTGACGTTCGGCGACGGCATCGCCGATCCGACGGCGGTGCGCGCCCACGCCGTCTCGAACGGCGACGTGCGCAACACGGACACCCTGCATGAAGGGCGCCTGAATCTGGCCTGGGCCCAGGACTGGGGCTACTTCAAGGGCATCGACAGCGGCGTCGCCCATGCGCGGCGCAAGGTGGGCCGCACCTCGTGGTATAGCGACTCGTGGAACGCCTTCAGCGGCTATCACGTCAGCCTGCCTTCGTCGCTGTTCACCGTGACGCCGATGGACAACTTCATGGGCGCGGGCGCGCAGCCGACCTCCTATCTGCGCTTCGACCCGGTGGCCTACATGACTTACCTGAACCAGCCGTCGCTGCTGGGCCAATCGAACTATCCGGACGCGTACGCCGACAAGACCAGGTACCCGAACGGGCCGATGGCGATCGATTACACCAAGCCCAACTTCTGGATCGTCGAGGAAAAAGTATCGAGCTTCTTCGTCGACTCCAAGTGGGAGGGCGGCGGCTGGTCGGCCAACGCCGGCGTGCGTGTGGTGCACGTGAATTCCGGCTCGACCGGCGCCAACCGCGTGCTGCTGTCGGCCGAGAAAAGCCCGAACGACACCACCTTCATCATGGTGTACGGCCCGCCGGCCACCACCACGGTGGGCAACAGCTACAACAGCGTACTGCCGTCGGCCAATCTGAAGATCGATTTGACCAGCGACATGCTGTTGCGCCTGGCCGCGTCCAGAACCGAGACCCGCCCCACCCTGAGCCAGATGGGCGTGGAGAACTGGTACGGCGGCCGTGCCGGCTATGTGCAGACCGGCGGCGGCAACCCATACCTGAAGCCGATGCAGTCGAAGAACCTGGACCTGTCGTACGAGTGGTATCTGTCGAAGACCAACTTTGTCGGCGCCGCCCTGTTCGTGAAGCATGTGTCCGACTTCCTCGAGACCAAGCTGGTGGACATGAAGATCCCGCAGTTCAGCGAGATCGTGCACGACACCCGCATCCGCAACGGGCAGAAGGGCAGGATCAAGGGGGTGGAGCTGTCCGGGCAGTACGCGTTCGACAAGGAGATCCCGCTGCTGAAAGGGTTTGGCGTGGCGGCCAACTACACCTACGTCGACGCCAGCGCCACCCGCGACAGCGACGCCGGCGCGCCGACCTGTGGCTATCCCGGCTTGTCGCCGCAGTCATACAACGGCTCGGTGTTCTTCGAGAACGAGAAATTCATGGCGCGCGCCAGCTACAACTGGCGCAACCATTTCTCGCTGGACTGCGGCGGCGGCAGCGCCTTGCCGCGCAACCGCGCCGCCTACGGCCAAACCGACGCCAGCCTGCGCTACAACGTCACGCCGTCGATCGCCGTGTATCTGGACGTCATCAACCTGAGCAACTCGCGCACGCATGAATATGCCAACAACGAGAGCCAGTTCCTGACGCTGGAGGACGTCGGCCGGCGCGCCAACTTCGGCCTGCGATTGGTGTTCTGACGCCGGCGCCGGCTACAGCGCCGGCACGTTCAGGATGCGGTCGTCGCCGGCGCGCGGGGTGCCGCGGCCGTCGGTGTTGTTGGTGAGAAGGTAGAGCCGGCCGTCCGGCGCCACCACCACGTCGCGCAGGCGGCCGTATTGCTTGACGTAGAACTCGGTCGCGGTGCCGGTCGCCGCCAGCGGCACCTTGCGCAGCCGCTCGCCGCGCAGGTTGGCGATGTAGATATTGTCGCCGCTGATGGCGATGCCGCTCGGGCTGGCCTCGGAGGTCGGCCATTGCTGCACCGGGTCGAGGTACTTCGCATCGCCCGCCTTGCCCTCCACCGCCGGCCAGCCATAGTTGCCGCCAGCCTTGATCAGGTTGAGTTCATCCCAGGTGTTCTCGCCAAACTCCGACGCATACAGCGCGCCGCTGCCGCTCCACGCCATGCCCTGCACGTTGCGGTGGCCGTAGCTGTAGACATAGGACCCGGCAAAGGGATTGTCGGCCGGCACGCGGCCGTCCGGCGTCATGCGCAGGATCTTGCCGGCCAGCGAACTCAGGTCCTGCGCCCGGCTGCCGGTGCCGGCGTCGCCGGTGCTGGCGTACAGCATGCCGTCCGGCCCGAAGGCGAGGCGCCCGCCGTTGTGGTTGCTGCGCGCGGGAATACCGCTCAGCAGCAGTTGCGCCGCGCCCAGGCGCGTGCCGGCGCCGCTGCCGCTGAGCGGATAGCGTTCGATGCGGTTGCCGTCGGCGGCGGTGAAGTAGGCGTACAGATAGCCGTCGCGCACCGTGATGCCCAGCAAGCCGCCTTCGCCGCTGCCGCTCACGCCGGCAATGGTGGCGATCGGCGTCAGCGCGCCGCCCGCGCCCAGCGCCAGGATGCGCGCCGACCCGCGTTCGCTCACCAGTGCGGTGCCGCCGGAAAACGTGATCGACCACGGAATTTGCAGGCCGGTGGCCAGCACCACCGGATCGATGGACGGCGTCGGCGTCACCGGCGGCAGCGGGGTTTTCGTGATGCCGGAGTCGGCACCGCCGCCACCACCGCAGGCGGCGAGGCTGGATGCCAGCATGACAGCACAGGCGCGTTTCCACATGATGCTTCTCCCGGCGGTTCGACCTGCGCATTATGCAACCGCAGCCGGCACCCCCGCCGCACGGTACGAAAAAAAGCCCGCCGGCGCCGGCACCCTGGCGGGCTGTGCCCGGGCAGCCGCCCTTGAAAGCGGCGATTTGGGACGACAGGCTTGTGACATGCATGGCACCGCGGCGATTGGTAACAAACTTATTCAGCGCCGGCGTGGCGCGTGGAAAAGGTCTATATTGTTGGTATCCATGCTGAGGGGGGAACGTATCATGCGCCGATTGAACCACACCGTGCTGGCCGCCCTGGCGGCCCTGCTGGCTTCCAGCGCCGCCCTGGCGCAGGTGTCGGTCAGCTACACCAAACCGGACGACTACACCGACGTGCCGCGCAACGCCATCGAACGCGAGCGCACGCTCAAGGAATTCAGCGACTACTTCAAGACGCTGGACAAGAAGCTGCCGGCCGGACAGCAGCTGAAGATCGAGGTGCTGGACATCGACCTGGCCGGCCGCCTGTATCCGCGCCGCGCCGGCGACGACATCCGCATCATGAACGGCGGCGCCGACTGGCCGCATATGCACCTGAAATACACGCTGGAACAGAACGGCCAGGTGCTGCGCAGCGGCGACGAGCAGCTGTCCAATATGAACTACCAGGGCCGCCTGGGCGGCTATTTCGACAGCGATCCGCTGCGCTATGAAAAGCAGATGCTGGACGACTGGTTCAACAAATCCATCGTGCCGAAGGTGGCGCGGCGTTAATCCAGCCGGTTCACTTTCGGGAACTTGGCCAGGAACTCCGGCGGCATCGGGGTCACCTGGCCGCTCCGGTAGTTGAAGAACACGAAGCCATACTTGGCCATCGCCACCAGCTTGCCGTCGCGCGGACGGCTGATGCGGAAGATGATGTCGCCGCCGTCCTGCCCGGTCTCCTGCACCCCGTAGTCGTACAGGAAGCGCGCCCGCGCTTCCGAGATCATGGAAATCATGGAATCGTTGCCGGGGTGGTTAACGCAGCCCGCAATAGCCCTTTAGTGGTACGACCGCGGCCGCGATCCTGTGTACGATCAACGCCTCAACCCTGAAAGGATGCGCGATGATCTACGGACTTACTTACCTGGGCGTGATCCACACCCTGATCAGCCTGGTCGCGGTGGCCGCCGCGCTGACCGCCTTCGTGCGGCACAAAAACATCGACCCGGCCAGCACGCTGGGCAAGGTCTACATCTGGACCACGGTGCTGACCTGCCTCACCGGCTTCGGCATTTATCAACACGGCGGCTTCGGCAAGCCGCACGCGCTGGGCGTGATCACGCTGGTGGTGCTGGCGCTGGCGTGGCGCATCAGGTCGCCCAGGGTGGCCATCGTCAGCTACTCGCTGACGTTTCTGTTCCACATGATTCCTGCCGTGACGGAAACCACCACCCGCCTGCCGCTGGGCGCGCCGCTGCTGCCCAACGCCGAGGCGCCCGAGCTGAAGGCCATCACCGGCGTGCTGTTCCTGCTTTTCCTGGTGGGGGTGTTTTTACAGCTACGGCGCCTCGACAAACGGGCACGGACTTAGAGGTTTTCGCTCAGGAAGATCAGCGAGTGGCCGTGCGCCTCGGCGGCGGCGCGCTGGTGATACGAGCCGCGGTGATTGCAATTGAAGCCATGCTCGGCGCCGTCGTAGACGTGGATCTCGACCTGCTCGTTGCTGTCGAAGCGCTCGGCGATGCTCTTCACCGCCGCCAGCGGGATGTGGCTGTCGGCCGCGCCGAAGTGCATCAGCAGCGGCACCTTGATCTCCGGCGCGCGCTCCAGCGCGTTCTGGATGCCGCCGCCATAGTAGGCGATGGCCGCGTCCACCAGGCCGTTGGCGGCGGTGTGGTAGGACAGGCGGCCGCCGAAGCAGTAGCCGATCGAGGCGATCCTTGCCTCGCCGACCAGGCCGCGCAGCGCCTTGGCGGTGGCGCCGACGTCCTGCTGCGCCTTGGCGAAATCGGTGGCCTGCATCAGGGCGTAGGCCTGCTTCCATTCCTCGCCATCGTAGCCCAGCTCGATGCGCGCGCGCTGGCGCCAGAACAGGTCGGGGGCCAGCACCACATAGCCGTCGGCGGCGTACTGGTCGGCGACGTTGCGGATGTGCTGATTGACGCCAAAGATTTCTTGCAGCAGCACGATGCCCGGGCCCTTGCCGCCGCGCGGCAGCGACAGGTAGGCGCCGAACGTGCCGTCGCTGGTTTCAATATCGATCCACTTCGCGTTGGTTTCCATGCTGTTCCTTGGTAGGTGGTTCAGAAAACGGCCATCCTACTCTCAAAACACCTCGCGCGTGTAAATCACCGGTCCGGAGCGGTACAGGCCAAAGGTTTCACGGCCGGAAGTGCTGGGCAGGAAGGGAATCAGGTCGACGCCGCTGGTGTCGATCAGACGGATGTCGGTCGACACGACGCCGGTGACCGGCACCGGGGCGGCCAGCATGAATTTGCCGATGCCGTTGGTGACGGTCAGGACGGCGTTGGAATCGGTCAACGCGGACGGGCAGCTGTCCGTGCTCACTTTCTTCTGGCAGTTGCTGAACTTGATATAGCTGCTGACCTTGTCGATGCCGCTGCCGCTTGCCAGTGGATTGAACACATAGCCGGCCGGCAGGTAGTACTGAGCCGTGACGTTCACCGGCAGCGCCGACCTTGGCGAGCCGTAGCCGTTGGCGACCATCAGACGCCCGCTGACCACCACCAGTGGCGCCTCCACCGAGTCCGCCGCCACGGTGCGCTTGGAGCTGACGCCGTCCTCATCGGTGGCGCGCAGGTAAATGGTGGCTGGCAACACGTCCTTGTCCGGGTAGGCCTGGGCGAACTTGAAGGCTGGCAGGTTGGCGCTGTCGCCCGGTGCCGGAATGGTCAGCAAGCCGATGCCGGGCACGAAACCGGTGGAGGTGTCAGTTGGGAAGGTGAAGCGCACGGCGTTGTTGCCCCTGCTCCAGGTGATGGCGTCGCTGGCGGCATTGACCGGCGTGTCGCCGCCTTTGCCGCTCATGGCGGTGATGCCGATGACCTTGGCCAGCGTGCCGAAATAGTTGGTGGTCAGCGCACCCGCCCGGTTGTAGGCCAGCACCTTCACGAAGAAGGCTTGTCTGGAGTGGACGAAGGTGTCGCCCGCCCCGGTGTATTTGCAGGGATTGATGCTGTCCCCCAGGCTGGCACAGCTCAGGTGCGTATTGGTGGCGACCTTCTTGATTTCGTCGGCGGTCATCAACGCGGTGTCAAAATGATCGGGTATGAAGCGGCTGACGAATTGGGTGCCGCTGGTCTGGAAGGCGGAGAGAGGTACACCCAGGTAGTAAGGCATGGCGGCGCTGCCGCCGTCGTCCAGCGCGGCCGTCAGCTTGAGATAGCCGACGTTGTCGAAACTGGCGCTGGTGCTGCCGATGCCGCCGTTGAAGGTCAGGGCGATCGCGTCATACCACAGGTTGCCGCTGCTGCCGGTCCCGGACGGCACCGGCACTTCCGCCGGATTGTTGATGCTGGGCGTGAACTTGACCCTGGAGGCCGTGCTCTCCTTGCCAAAGTTGGGCGTTGGATTGCCGCTGCGGTTGACGGCGGTGACGGTCAGCGTGAACGCCTCGCCGGCCCTGGCGAAGATGTCGGCCGGCGCCTTGGCCGGCACCGCCGTGCCGATGCTGGCGGCGGCGCTGACCGCCTTGATCAGGAATTTATCCGGTGCGGCGATGAAGTCGCCGCTGCCGGTGGCGCTCAAGCTCGACGTGGTGTAGGTGGCTTTCAGCCCGACCTTGCCGACATCGGCGTATTGCAGGGCGGCGCTGGCCAGGCCGTTGGCGTCAAACGTGAACGGTACGCTGACCGTGCCGCCATAGGCGTTGGCGCCGCAACTGGCGCTCTTCGCCCCGATGCCAACCTGGGCGCTGCCGCTGGCGGGATTCTGGTAGCTGCACGCCATGTCGATATTCACGGTCTGGTTGCTCACCAGCGGAATGCAGCTGGGCGCGCTGGACGAGGAGGTCAGCGCCTGGATCGTCACCAGCGCACCGGACGCCATCGAAATATGATTGCTGCCGGTGACCGTCAGGCCGGTGCCGCTGAACGTCATGTCGCAGGCCGCGCCGCTGCCGCTGCCGCTGTTGAGGCAGGTGCTGGCGTTGCTCACGCCGGTGGCGCTGGCCGACAGCGCAAAGGTGCCGGCATCCTTGCTCTGCACCGAGGCGGCGCTGTTGACGCCGCCGGTGATGGTGAAGGTCTTGCCGCCCGGTAGCAGGGTGACGTCGACGTTGCTGGTGAAATTGGGCGCGGTGCAGGCGGCGTTGGCGCATGCCGTGACGGTCACGGTCTGCGGCTGGCAGGTCAGGCCGGTGCCGCCGTGGTTGATCTGGAAGTGGTGCGGCACGGCGGGCGGCGCGGCGCCGCAGATCGGGTGGTAGTTGGAGTCGGCCCTGGTGACGCAGCTGCAACCGACCGCGCCGGGGCCGGTGCAGGTGATGGTCTTGGTGACGCTGTCGCCCCAGTCGATATAAATCGCATTCACCGCCGCGTTGCCGTTGATGACGGCGCCGCTGGCATGGGTGGTGACGTTGCGCGCGCTCAGGTCGCCGTTGATGACGGTACCCGACCCCATGTCGACATCGCCGCTGATGGTGGTGGCGCCGTTGATGGTGGCGCCCGAGGCGCGCATGGTCAGCGAGCCGGCGCCGACGGCGCCGTTGACGGTGTTGCCGCTGCCGATGTCGAGCGCGCCGGTGGCGCTGATGCTGCCGGTGACGGTGGAACTGGAGGCGTTCAGCGTGACGGTGGGCGCGCTGATGTTGCCGGTCACCGTGCTGCCCGAGGCCAGCGTGAACGAGGTGCTGGCGGTGACGTTGCCCTTGAGCGTGACCGGCGAATTGGTGGTGATGGTGGTACCGCTGATGTTGCCGCCCACGGTGACGCCTGAGCCGATGGCGATGGTGGTGTTGGCGGTGATGCTGCCGCTGATGGTGCCGGGCGAGTTGGTCTTGACCGAGCCGGCGTTGAGATTGCCGTTGATCTTGATGGCCGATCCCAGGTCGGCCAGGCCGCTCACGGTGACCGAGCCGGTGATGGTGTCGCCCGAGTTGGTGTTGATGCTGGCGGCCACCACCGAGCCGTTGATGGTGGTGCTGGAACCGAGCGTGAAGCTGCCGCCGGCCGTGAGGGTGGCGCCGCCGGTGCTGATATTGGCGGGGTTGATGCCGGACAGGTCCAGATTGCCGCTGGTTTGCAGCGCGCCCGTGCCGCTGATAGTCAGGCCCTGATTGTAGCTGGGCGCGAAGCTGGTCATCACCACCGTATAGCCGCTGGCGATCACCACCACATCGGTGGCGCCCATCGATAAGCCGCCGGTGCAGCTATAGGTGCTGCCGCTCAGCGTGCAGCTGGCGACGGCGCCGCCGTTGAAGTTGACGTTGGCCGCGCTGGCATGCGCGATCGCCATCAACATGGTCAAAACGATAAGCCACACGGATTTGAAGTTCATAGTTCACCTGAGCATGTCTGCCTGAATTATAGGCGGACATGCTCCGTTTCCGTGTGGGACTTTTTTAACGCTTGACCTTGCCGAAGGCGTCGCCGGCCTTCCAGGTCTGCATTTTGGGTGCGTTGGCCACTTCATAGCCCAGGTTCAGGGTGAACTGGGCCTGCTGCACCATGCCCGACAGATCCCAGTCGGCGTGGTATTCGTCGCTCGGCTGGTGATAGTCTTGCTTAAATGCCACCAGCCGGGCGCGCGACTTGTCCTGGTCCTTGACGAAGTCGAAGTAGCCGTCGCCCGAGAACACCGCCGAGCCGACGTTAAACGCCGGCACGCCGGCCTTGGCAAAGCTGAAGTGGTCGGCGCGGAAGTAGGCGCCCGACAGGTCGGGGATGGCCGGGGCCAGCTTCAGGCCCATGCGTTTGGCGACGGTGGCGGCGGCCTCGTACAGGCTGCTGCGCTCGGCGCCGGCGACGCCGATGTCGCGTGTCCTGCCGACGAAGTTCATCGAATCGAGGTTCAGGTCGGCGCTGGTTTTGTCCAGCGGCCAGGCCGGATTGCGCATATACGCGCTGCTGCCGAGGAAGCCGGTTTCCTCGCCGGCCGGCCACAGGAACACCTGCGCGCGCTTGGCCGGATGCTGGACGGCCGCCTGCGCCATGGCCAGCAGGGCGGCCACGCCGGAACCGTTGTCGATGGCGCCGTTCCAGATATTGTCGCCCTGCTTGCTGTCGTCGATGCCCAGGTGGTCCCAGTGGGCCGAATAGACCACCGCTTCCGCCTTCAGCTTCGGATCGGTGCCGGGCACGATGCCGACCACGTTGTACTGCTCGATCTGGCGGATCTTGCTTTTGATCTCGGCATGCATCTTCAGCTTGAGATCGACCGGGCGGAAATCGCGGCGCTCGGCCTGGGCACGCAGGGTGTCGAGATCGAAGCCGCCGGCGGCGAACAGGGCGCGCGCGGTGTCCTCTTGCAGCCAGCCCTCGAGCGGATTGCCGCTGCCGGCCAGATGGAAGCGCTCGTGCGAGAAGCTGGTGGCCGGCACGCTCCAGCCGTAGGAGGCCGATGGCGTGGTGTGGATCAGCAGCGCGCCCGCCGCGCCCTGGCGCACCGCCTCCTCATACTTGTACATCCAGCGGCCGTAATAGGTATAGGCCTTGCCGCCGAAGCGGTTGGGTTCCTCGGCGGTCGGCTGCGGGTCGTTGACCATCATGACCAGGATCTTGCCCTTCATGTCGACGCCCTTGTAATCGTCCCATTTTTCTTCTGGCGCGACGGCGCCGTAGCCGACGAACACCAGCGGCGCGTCGATGGCGATGTCCTCTTTGCCGCCCATGGTACCGATCAGGATCTCGGTGCCGGTGGCCGGGGTCAGGATCTTGCCGCTGTCCGAGGTGAAGCGCGCGAAGCTGCCTGGCAGTAGCTTGCTGCCCTCGGCCTTGACCAGCTGGCGGTAGCTGCCGTCGGCCAGCGGCTTGAGGCCGAGGACCGCCGCCTGCGTCTCCAGATAGCGCACCGTCAGATCGCCGCCGCGCTGGCCGGTGCCGCGGCCCTCGAACAGATCGTCGGCCAGCAGCGACAGGTGGGCGCGTAGGGGCGCCTCGGCGACCACTGGTTGCTGGGCGTGGGCTTGCAAGGTCAGGCCGACGGCGAGGACGATGAGAGGAAGACGCATATTGACTCCATGGTTTGATACGGAAGGCGGTAATCTTACTGTAATTCGTACAACCAGGGAGAGCTATGAAAACCATCATCATCACGGGCGCATCGGACGGCATCGGCGCGGAACTCGCGCGGCAGCTGGCGCGCCGGCACGGCGCCGGCGTGGCGCTGGTGCTGGCGGCGCGCAACGCGGCCATGCTGGAGCAGGTGGCGGCGCAGTGCGCGGCGTCCGGCGCGCAGACGCTGGTGGCGCCGACCGACGTCTCGGTGCAGGCGCAGTGCGTGGCGTTGATCGGCGCCTGCGTGGCGCGCTTCGGCCGCATCGACGCGCTGGTGAACAACGCCGGCCGCTCGGCGCATGCGCTGTTCGAGGAAGTGAAGGACCTGGCGTGGTACGAGGAACTGATGCGGATTAATTTATGGGGCAGCGTGTGGTGCACGCACGCGGCGCTGCCATATTTGAAGCAGGCGCGCGGCGGCATCGTGGCGGTGTCCTCGCTGGCGGGGCTGGTGGGCGTGCCGGGACGCACCGCCTACAGCGCCACCAAATTCGCCATGGGCGGCTTCTTTGAAGCCTTGCGCATCGAGATGAAGCCCTATGGTGTGAGCGTGACCACCGCCTATCCGGGCGTGGTGGCGACGCAGATCCGCCATCGCGGTTTCAACGCCGCCGGCGGCGCCCTGGGCAGCAGCAGCCTGAAGGAAGACCATGCCATGCCGGTGGAGGAATGCGCGGGCCTGATCCTGGACGGCATGGAGGCGCGCCGGCGCGAGGTGGTGATGTCCACCAAGGGCAAGCTGGGACGCTGGCTGAAGCTGATCGCCCCCGGGCTGGTGGAAAACATGGCGCTGGCCGCGCTCAAGGACGACGTAAAACCTTGATTGTAAGCATTTGTAATGTCCGTCAACTGGGCTGTCAGCGGCCGCGTTTTTTGCTCATGCGACACGGGAATTGTCCCGATGCCGAAACCCCGAAAAGGAAAACATCATGACCAAAGTAATCGCTTCTCTGATCGCCGGCCTGTTCGCAACCGCAGCATTCGCTCAAGCGCCTGCGACCGCCCCTGCCGCTCCTGAAACCAAGCCTGCGGTGGCGGAAAAAACCGAAGCGAAACCAGCCGCCAAGAAGAAAACGCATCACGCGGCCAAGAAGGAAGTCAAAGAATCCAAAGCGGCGGAAGCTGTCGCCGCAGCACCAGCAGCAAAGTAATTAACGATATAAACCGTATAAATTAAATAAATAGAGGACTGAATCATGAAAAAAGTAATCGCCACCCTGATCGCCGGCCTGTTCGCTTCCGCTGCTTTCGCTCAAGCTCCAGCCGCTTCGGCTTCCGCTTCCGCCGCTGCCTCGACGCCAGCCGCCTCGGCCCCTGCCGCTTCCGCTCCAGCCGCTTCGGCGCCGGCCAAGAAGGCCACGCATAAGAAAGCGCACAAAGCCAGCGCCTCGGCTTCGGCATCGGCCGCCGCTTCGACCCCGGCCCCGGCAGCTTCGGCGCCAGCCGCCAGCAAGTAATCAGCGTTCGCGCCGGACGTGCCGCCCCGGACCCTCAGGGCCTGGGCGGCGCAAGAGAAAAGACGGATTCCAACTCCGTCTTTTCTGCGTTCAGCGATTCAGTTCCTCCAGCAGCGCGCGATGGAAGGCCGCCGGGTCTTCCATCTGGGGCGCGTGTCCCATCCCCTTGAACTCCACCAGCCGCGCCTGCGGTATCTTTTTCGCCGTCTCCTTGCCCAGCACCTCGTAGCGGCCGATCTTCGCCTTCACTTCCGGCGGCGCCGCGTCCTTGCCGATGGCGGTGGTGTCGGCATCGCCGATCAGCAGTGTGGTTGGCACTTTCAGCAGCGGGAATTCGTACACCACCGGCTGCGTCAGGATCATGTCGTAGATCAGCGCCGAATTCCATGCCACCAGCTTCTTGCCAGGACCGTTATTCAGGCCGGCCAGCATGTCGACCCATTTTTCGTATTCGGGCTTCCAGTTGCCGCCGTAGTAGGTGGCGCGCTCGTAGGCGCGCACGCTGTCGGCGGACAGCTTCAATTCACGCGCATACCATTGATCGACGCTGATCGGCGGCACACCCAGCGCTTTCCAGTCTTCCAGCCCGATCGGGTTGACCATCACCAGCCGCGACACCGCATCCGGATACATCAGCGCATAGCGCGTGGCCAGCATGCCGCCGGTCGAATGGCCGATGACCACCGCCTGCCGCACGCCGATGTGCCGGAGCAGGCCATTGGTGTTGGCGGCCAGCTGCTGGAAGCTGTACTGGTAGTGCTCCGGCTTGGACGAGGCGCAGAACCCGATCTGGTCCGGCGCCACCACGCGGTAGCCGGCCCTGGTCAACTCGCTGATGGTCTGTTCCCAGGTGGCCCCGCAGAAGTTTTTGCCGTGCAGGAGGACGGCGGTCTTGCCGTTGGCGGCGCCGCTGGGCGCCACGTCCATGTAGGCCATCTCCAGATTCAGGCCCTGCGAGGCAAAGCTGTATTTGTGCAAAGGGTGCGGGTAGGCGAAGCCTTCGAGCTGGGGGCCGTAGGTGGCGGCGGAGGCGGAGCCGGCGAGAAGGGCGGCGGTAAGTAGGATGCGCATGGTGGAAAACTCCTGAAAAGCGTGCATTTAACGGTTAATTCTTGCAAAAAAACGCGGAGTTCGCTCAGACAGAGTAAACTAGCGCAAATTTCTTTCGCAATTAGGCGATTCGAACAATCTTTGTGAGTGACGCCATGTCTGCATCCCCAGTATCCCCAATTGCCCTTTTTTCCGACCTCGATCTCGGCGCGCCGCTGTTAAAGGCGCTGGATGACGTCGGCTACGAGTCGCCGTCGCCGATCCAGGCCGCGACCATCCCGCTGCTGCTGAATAATCAGGACGTGCTGGGCCAGGCCCAGACCGGCACCGGCAAGACCGCCGCCTTCGCCCTGCCTATCCTGGCGCGCATCGATATCAAACAGTCCACGCCGCAGGCGCTGGTGCTGGCGCCGACCCGCGAGCTGGCGATCCAGGTCGCCGAGGCGTTCCAGACCTACGCCCACCATATCCCGGGCTTCCACGTGCTGCCGATCTACGGCGGTCAAAGCTACGGCCCGCAGCTGTCGGCCCTGCGCCGCGGCGTGCACGTGGTGGTCGGCACCCCCGGCCGCGTGATCGATCACCTGGACAAGGGTTCGCTCGATCTGTCGAAACTGAAAACGCTGGTGCTGGACGAGGCCGACGAGATGCTGCGCATGGGCTTTATTGACGACGTCGAACGCATCCTGCAAGAGACGCCGGAATCGCGTCAGACTACGCTGTTTTCGGCCACCATGCCGCCCGCCATCCGCCGCATCGCCAATACCTATCTGCGCAATCCGAAGGAAATCACGGTCGCCGCCAAGACCGGCACCAATGAGAATATCCGCCAGCGTTACTGGCTGGTGTCCGGCATGCACAAGCTGGATGCGCTGACGCGCATCCTGGAAGCCGAGAACTTCGACGGCATGATTATCTTCTCGCGCACCAAGCTCGGTACCGAGGAACTGGCGCAGAAGCTGCAAGCACGCGGTTTCTCGGCCGCCGCCATCAACGGCGACATCCAGCAGGCGCAGCGCGAGCGCACGGTGCAGATGCTCAAGGATGGCAAGATCGATATCCTGGTGGCGACCGACGTCGCCGCCCGCGGCCTGGACGTGGAGCGCATCAGCCACGTGGTCAACTACGATGTGCCGCACGATCCGGAAAGCTACACCCACCGCATCGGCCGCACCGGCCGCGCCGGCCGCAGCGGCGAGGCGATCCTGTTCATCACGCCGCGCGAAAAAGGCCTGCTGAAGATGATCGAGCGCGCCACCCGCCAGCCGATCGGTCAGCTGGAGCTGCCGACCATTCAGGCGGTGAACGATGTGCGCATCGCCCGCTTCAAGCAGCAGATCACCGATACGCTGGCCGAGGGCGGCCTGGAACAGTTCCAGTCGCTGATCGAGGACTATGAGCAGGAGCACAATATCCCGGCCGTGGAAATCGCCGCCGCGCTGGCCAAGCTGTCGCGCGGCGACGTGCCACTGTTGCTCGATAAGAAGCAGCAGACGCAGTGGGAAGATCGCCCGGCGCGCCAGAGCTTCGACCGTCCGGAACGTGCCGACCGCTTTGCCGATCGCGGCGAGCGCCCGGAGCGCAGCGAGCGTTTCGGCAAGAAGGAGCGCATTCCGCGCGAATCCGAGCCGGGCATGCGCACTTACCGCATCGAAGTCGGCTACCAGCACGGCGTCAAGCCGGGCAATATCGTCGGCGCCATCGCCAACGAGGGCGGCATCGATTCGAAGAATATCGGCCGCATCGAGATCTTCGATGACTTCACGGTGCTGGACATGCCGGACACCCTGAGCAAGGAAGCGCTGGAGCTGATGGCCGGCATCCGCGTGGCCGGCCAGGCACTGCGCATCAGTGTCGATGGCGAGGGCGCTCCCGCGCCGGTGCCGGCCGCCGCAAAACCGGCACGTGCCGACAAGCCGGTGAAGGCCGACAAGCCAGCCAAGCCGGCCGGCTCGCCGCTGGAGCGCACGGTGCGCGCCGCCGCCGAGGAGGCCGAGGAAGCGCCGGCCAAGAAGAAAAAGGAAAAGCCGGGCAAGATTTCGGTGCCGATGTCGCCGTTCCGCGTCGAGGTGGGCCGCGAGCAGCAGGTCACGCCGGCCAATATCGTTGGCGCCATCGCCAATGAGACCGGGCTGGAAGCCAAATACATCGGCCGCATCGAGATCTTCGACAATTACAGCATGCTGGAGCTGCCGGACGGGATGCCGGACGATATGTTCCGCAATCTGGGCAAGGTCTGGGTCGGCGGCGCGCAGCTGAAGATCAGCCATGCCGACCGCATGCCGCCGGAGTCGGCCAAGCACACGCCGCCGAAGAAACCGGCGCCCGGCGCCAAGCCGAAGTCCAAGAAGTACTAAGCACCACGGAGCCGCAAGGCTCCGTTTTCATTTGCGCCACCGTGCACATGCCCGGTGCGGCCGCGCACCACAACGAATCCGTCCGTTCCGCGCGCTCATAGTAAAAGCCCGCTGGCCCGCTTATTGCATTAGTGATAGCAACTTATCTCTTAACGGAGGGCAGATGCTATTGCGGAATGACCTGTTGCAGTACACGCATCCGGCGCCGCGCACCGTCCGTATCTTGTGGATCGCTCCCGGGCAAAGCCACGCTTACGTGTTTGACGTGGCGGCCAGTTCGGCGGAGGTGGAGCTGGTCCAGCTGTCGGTGCTGCACGCCGACATCCGGGCCGGCCATGCCAGCGTGCTGGCGGCCGATCCCCATCTGGTGGTGGTCAGCCAGGAGCTTTTGCCGCCCAAGCACCTGCAACTGCGCGCACGCGCGTGGGAGATCATCGAGGGGCTGGTGGCGCAGGAGCCGCAGATTTACGAGGCACGCCTGCGCGGACCCCTGATCGCGCAGGCCACGGCGCGGCATGGCGTGTCGCATCCCACCATTTACCGTTACCTGCGCCGCTACTGGCAGCGCGGACAGACGCCGAACGCGCTGCTGCCCGATTACGGCAATTCCGGCGGGCGCGGCAAGGTGCGCCAGTCGTCGGCGGGCGTGAAGCGCGGCAGGCCGCGCAAGAACGGCACTGACGCCGGTCCCGGCCTGAATGCGGATGAGGATATCCGCCGCGTGTTCCGCGTCGCCACGGCGCGCTATGCGGCCGCCAACGCCAGGTTCTCGCGGCTGGGCGCCTACCAGCAGATGCTGGCCGAATTCTTCGTCGAGCGCCGCATCGACGCCGACTCGGGCCGGGTGCTGTTCACGCAGCCGGCGCCGGTGCGCGAGGTGCCGAGCTTCGGCCAGTTCAATTACTGGCTCGATCATGACGACGACCGGCCGCCGGAAGTGGCGCGGCGCGCACCTACCGTGGCGGCGGTGGCGCGGCAGGCCACCGCGCCGGCGCCGGCACTGGCCGCCCTGCCGCCGGGCCGCCCCGGCGCAGGCTTTTATCTGGACGCGCTGCGCGCCGAGGTGCAACTGGTGTCGCGCGCCGACCGCAATCAGGCCATCGGCCGGCCGGTGATTTATATGGCGACCGATGTGTTCAGCCGCATGGTATGCGGGATTTACATCGGCATGGGCGAGGCGCAGTGGACGCAGGCCATGCTGGCATTGGCGCATTGCGGCGCCGACAAGCAGCGCTACAGCCAGCAGTATGGCCGCCGCATCGAAGCGGAGCAGTGGCCGTGCCGGCACCTGCCGGAAACCCTGTTCGCCCACCCGTCACTGATGCGCGGCTGGAATGGCGATACGCTGCTGAATAACTTCAACCTGCGCAGCGTGGCGGCTGAATCGGGACCGGACGACTGGCGCGCCGTGCTGGAGAAACGCTTCCGTCTTTTGCCGCCGTCGCAGCATGGCGCACCATCACGGACCGACGGCGTGCTGGATCTGGAGCAGTTCACGCGCATTGTGATCGACTGTGTGCTGTATTTTAATAACCGCCAGCAGCTGGCGCGGGCCGGCGTTACGCCACGCCAGCTGTGGGACTGGGGAAGCGAACATCGCGGCGGCGGATTAAAGATCTTTCCCGAGCATTTAATCCGTTGCAGCCTGCTGCCGGTGGCGCAGGCCACTGTCACCAGCGCCGGCATCGCGCTGTTCGACAGCCTGTACACCTGCGCGCGCGCCATCAACGAGCGCTGGTTCGAGCGCGCCCGTCTGCGCGGCGAATGGAGCGTCAAGCTGGCTTACGATCCGGCCAATCTGGAGACGGTCTATTTGCTGGATGGGACGGCGCCGTTGCAGTTCCACGCCTGCCATCTCACCGACGCCAGCATGGCGCACCAGCATCTGTCGGCCGCTGAAATCGCGCGTCTGCCACGCACCCAAAAGGCGCTTCACGCCACGGCCTTACGTAGCACTACGCAGGGCCTGCACAGCTTCATCAACTGATCCCCGAAAATAAAGTGTTTGCACCTGCGGCCTCGCCGCAGGTGCATGTGCGTTCATCGCGCGGATATGTGAAACAGGTTTATTTTTTGCTCATCTTGTGGCACGCCGTTTGCTAAATAGGAACTATCGTTCAGCAACCGACGGGGAAGCAGATGGATAGTAAAACAGTAAAACCGTATAAATCGTTTACTTCATTTACGAGGAGGGATTTTCTGTATCGTGCCGCGGCGGTCGGCGGCACGGGCTTGCTGTTGAATACCATGAATGCGTGGGGCATGGGAATCGCCTCCACCGCGTCGGCGCCGCCGGCACTGAGCGGCAGCGGCAAGGGCAAGAAGGTGCTGATCCTGGGCGCCGGACTGGCCGGCATGACTGCCGCCTATGAGCTGGAGAAGCTGGGCTACAAGGTGCAGATCCTGGAAGCGCGCAGCTTTGCCGGCGGCCGTTGCCAGACCGCGCGCAAGGGCTTCAGCCTGACCGAGTTGGGCGGCGAGAAGCAGACTTGCGCCTTCGATGAGGGCCATTACATCAATCACGGGCCGTGGCGCATTCCGTTGCACCATCAATCGACGCTGCACTATACCAGGCTGTTCGAGGTGCCGCTGGAGGTGATGATCAACGAGAACGATCACGCCTACGTGTATTCCGAAAACGCCGGGCCGTTTGCCGGCAAGCGCGTGCGCATCAAGGAGGTCAAGGCCGATATGCGCGGCCATGTGTCGGAGCTGCTGGCCAAGTCGGTCAAGAATCACTCGCTGGACCAGGAACTGACCGCCGACGATCAGCGCCTGCTGCTGGACTATTTGCAGCGCGAGGGGGCGCTGACCGCGGGCGATCTGCAATACAAGGGCCGCAGCGGCCGTGGCTATGCGGTCAACCCGGGCGCCGGCCTGTCGCCGGGACCGGGCACGCCGTCCGATCCGCTGGGCTTCAAGGATTTGCTGGCGTCGAAGCTGGGCAATGTGTACAGCGCGGTGCACGACTTCCCGATGCAGGCCACCATGTTCCAGCCGGTCGGCGGCATGGATGCCATCGCCAAGGCGTTTGAAAAACGCGTCGGCAAGAATATCCGCTACAAGGCGGAGGTGCAGACCATTCGCCAGAACGACAAGGGCGTGACGGTGACTTACAAGGACACCGGCACCAATAAGGTCAGCAGCATCGGCGCCGACTACTGCCTGTGCGCGATTCCACTGTCGGTGCTGCGCCAGATCGATACCGATTTCTCGGACAAGTTCAAAAAGGCTGTCGCCACCGTGGCGTATGCGCCGGTCGGCAAGATCGGCTTGCAGATGAAGCGCCGCTTCTGGGAGGAGGATGACCACATCTACGGTGGCCACATCATGACCGACCTGCAAGGCATCAACACCATTTCGGTGCCGTCGTATGGCTTCCAGAAGAAGAAGGGCGTGCTGCTCGGTTATTACCAATATCAGACGCAGGCGATTGAAATCAGCGCCCTCTCGCCGAAGGAACGCGCCGAGTTTGCGCTGGCGGCCGGCCAGAAGATCTTCCCGCAATACACGGAGAACTTCGAGACGTCGTTTTCGGTGGCCTGGCATCGCGTGCAGTACAACCTGGGCGGCTGGGCCGAGTGGACCGAGAAGACCCGCGCCGCCGCCTATCCAACGCTGGTGGAGGGCGAGGGCCGCATTCTGCTGGCCGGCGAACACCTGAGCTATCTGACCGGCTGGCAGGCCGGCGCCATCGAATCGGCGTGGCAGCAGATCACCAAGATCCATGAAAGGGCAAGCGCATGAAGAAGATGCTGATGACGGCGGCGACCGCGCTCGCCGCGCTGATGGCGCAGGCGCAGGAGGTCGATGGCAAGGCGCTGTTCCTCAAGAATTGCGCGGCCTGCCATCAGCCGACCGGCAAGGGCATTCCCGGCGCTTTTCCGGCGCTGGCCGGCAGCAAGTTCGTGCAGGGCAAGGGCGCTGACGTGGCCACGGTGCTGCTGAAAGGGCGCGGCGGCATGCCGGACTTCAGCGAGTCGCTCAGCGACCGCGATATCGCCACCGTGCTGACCTTTGTGCGCTCCAACTGGGGCAACAAGGCCGATGGCCTGAGCGAGGCCGATGTCGGCACGTTGCGCACCACGCTGGGCGTCGACCCGTTCGGCAATTCCGTCATGTCCAACAAACACTGAGAGAGATCACCATGAAAAAAGCATTTGCCACCTTGCTGCTGTGCGCCGCCGTCGGCAGCGCCTTCGCCGCGCCGAAAGCGGAGATTGTGCGCCACAAGATTCCGAACTCCGATTTTCCGATCGCGCTGGCGGTGACGATTCCGCCGACCGCCACCATCCATTTCATCAGCGGCCAGGTGCCGGCGGTGGTGAACAAGGATGCGCCGGGCGATTCGTTGGAGGCCTTTGGCGACACCAGGACCCAGTCCGAGTCGGTGCTCAGGAAGATCAAGGAAATCCTGCAAGGCATGAAGCTGGAGATGTCGGACGTGGTGAAGATGCAGGTGTTCCTGGTCGGCGATCCGGCCAAGGGCGGCAAGGCCGATACCAAGGGCTTCATGGAAGCCTACACGCAGTACTTCGGCGCCGGTGCTCAGCCCGGCCCCCAACCCAACCTGCCGGCGCGCGCCGTGGTGCAGGTGGCGGGCCTGAGCAATCCGGGCTGGCTGGTGGAGATCGAAGTGGTCGCCGCCAAAAAATAGTTTTGTAGTTTGCGGTTGAGGTCTTAATTTTTTTTATTCAAAAATGGGGATTTACTATGCATAAGGCCACACTCAAAATCGGCGTTGCAGCCGTGTTGTCCACGCTGGCGTTTGGTGTCTACGCGGAGGATGTCGATGCGGCGGCCGATGCGAACGCCACGCCCAACGTGGGAGCGGTGATCGTGACGGGCACGCGCAGCAGCGGCATCAAGGTGGAGAACAGCGCTTCGCCGATCCAGGTGCTCGATTCGGCGTCCTTGCAGCGTACCGGCCAGCCGGACCTGATTCAGGCGCTGGCGCAGAATCTGCCGTCGTTCACGGCGCAGGCCTTCGGCGGCGACACCGCCAACCTGACGCTGTCGGCGCGCCTGCGGGGACTGAGCCCGAACAACACGCTGGTGCTGATCAACGGCAAGCGCCGTCACGGCACCTCCAATCTGGCGGTGCTGGGCGGACCATACCAAGGCGGCGCGGCGGCGGACCTGAACTACATCCCGGTATCGGCCATCGATCACATCGAGGTGCTGCAGGACGGCGCGGCCGCGCAATACGGTTCGGACGCGATTGCCGGTGTGGTCAACATCATCCTGAAGTCGAACAACCATGGCGGCACCGCCACGGCCACCGGCGGCGGCTATGTGGACGGCGGCGGCCGCACCGCCGATGCCTCGGCCAATATCGGGCTGGAGCCGTTTAACGATGCGTATCTGAGCCTGACGGCGGAATCGAAGTACCACGGCTACAGCGATCGCGGCGGCATCGACCCGCGCGTGGAGAATCCGGCCAATATGGCGGCGTATCCGGGCATGTTCCAGCATCCGGGCTACCCGCACGTGAATCACATCGCCGGCGACGCGCAGTACCACCTGAATGTGTTCGCGGCCAACTTCGGCTACGACTTCGCGCCGGACAGCCAGTTCTACACCATCTTCACCGCCGGCCGCAAGGAGGCGCGGGCGTTCGAGAACTACCGTCTGCCGAGCCGCCTGCCGAAGATTTATCCGACCGGCTTCTCGCCCAAGGAGACCATGAAACAGGACGACTTCGGCCTGACGGTGGGCATCAAGGGCAAGGTGGCGGGCTGGAATACCGATCTGAGTTCGACCTGGGGCCGCGACAAGGCGCAGATCGGCGTGGCCGATTCGGGCAACGTCTCGCTGTTCAACGACACCGGCGCCACGCCGACCGTGTTCCGGGCCGGCGCCTTCATCGCCAGCCAGTTGACCACCACGCTGGAGGCCAGCAAGGAGTTCGAGATCGGCTGGGCCAAGCCGCTGAACGTGGCGGCCGGTCTGGAGCACCGCATCGACAAGTACGAGATCGAGGCGGGCGACGCGGCCTCGCGCTACAAGGAAGGCTCGCAGTCGTATCCGGGCTTCTCGCTGACCGACGCCGGCAGCCATCGCCGCACCAATGAGGCGGCGTATATCGACTTCGCCGGCAATCCGGTGGCCGACCTGACGCTGGACCTGGCGGCGCGCTACGAGCATTTCAGCGATTTCGGCAACGCCAAGGTGGGCAAGATCACCAGCCGCTACGACTTCTCGCCGGCGGTGGCGGTGCGCGGCACCTTCTCCAACGGTTTCCGCGCGCCGACCCTGGCCGAGGAATACTATTCGGCCACCAACGTCGGCCCGACCACCGCCTTCGTGCAGCTGGCGCCGAATTCGGCCGGCGCCAAGCTGGTGGGGGTGGATGGCTTGAAGCCTGAGCGTTCGACCAATCTGTCGCTGGGCCTGGTCATCAATCCGGCCAACAATGTGGCGGTGACGCTGGACGTGTACCAGATCAAGATCCGCGACCGCATCGTCGGTTCGGGCGCGCTGTATGGTTCGGGCGGTTCGGTCAACTCGCCGGCGGTGGTGGCGGCGATCAAGGCCAATGGCAATGTCCTCGATGGCACGGTGAGCCAGACCGGCATCAACATCTTCTCGAACGCGGTCGACACGCGCAGCCGCGGCCTGGAGTTCGTGACGACGATTAACTCCAACTACGGCACCGCCGGCAAGGTGGACTGGTCGATCGCCGCCAACTACAACAAGGTGGAGGTCACCAAGATCAACCAGGCGCCGGCGCAGCTGCTGCCGCAAACGCTGCTCGACAAGACCGCGATCTCGGACCTGGAGACCGCCGCGCCCAAGCTGCGCGTGAATCTGGGCGCGCTGTGGAAGGTCGGCAGCTGGACCGTCAACCTGCGCGAGGCGATTTACGGCAAGGCCTCGGAGTACGGCAGCGAGGATGGCTCGGTGTATCACCTGACCGAGGTCAAGCCGAAGCTGATCACCGATCTGGAGGTGGGCTACAGGATCAACAACGCGTGGTCGGTGGCGGTGGGGGCGAACAATCTGTTCAACATCTATCCCAACGGCGTGAATCCGGCGCTGCTGGCCGACCAGCGCGCGGCGGGCGACAACGCGGCGGTGAACGTGCTGCCGGGCTTTTCGCCGTTCGGCATCAACGGCGGCTACTACTACGCGCGCGCCAATTACAAGTTCTAAGCAGGGGTGTTTAGTTGGGGGCCGTCCTGCGGGGCGGCCCTTTTTTTGTTCGTCCTTGTATTGGATCAATACGGAGGGGCTTGGTATGGCGGTAGACTGGCTGGATGCCGAATGCCCGCCCACCCGCGCGCTACGATTCACCTTGGAAAGCTGCGATATCGCATGCTTTTCGCGACTTCATGGCGTTCTTCTTCCCTGAACTTCGCGCTCAGATCAACTGGGCGATACGGCCGCGCTTCCGTGACAAGGAGTATGGGCAGCCAGTGATCAGCCTGGCGCTGCTTGCCGATGACGAGCCTGGTTGGCGACCGCGCGCGTTTCATAATGATTTGCCGGGAACGATGATGGGGATCTCCTTCACGACGGCCAAGCTGCTTGACCATGCGGCTCGCGCCGTCGCGTTGCAGGCCTCGCATAACCCGTTTGCCTGGATCACATTGGTGCATTTGCGCACCCAGCAGGCTCATCACGACGTGGAGGTGTTGTACGCGTTCAAGTGGCAATTGACCAGGCAAATGTTCGAGCATCGCTGGAGCAGGAGGCGCATACTGGTGTTATTCGATGTGATTAACTGGATGATGGTTTTACCTGAGCCATATCAGGAGCGTTATTGGCAAGCCATTGTGCAGTGGGAAGAGGAGCGCAAGATGAAATGGATTAGTCCGTTGGAGCAGTCGTTCATTGAGAAGGGCCTGCAACAAGGTCTGCAACTGGGGTTGGAGCAAGGCCGAGAACAAGGCTGGGAGCGGGGCTTGGAGCAAGGATTGGAGCAAGGATTGGAGCAAGGATTGGAGCAAGGCCGCAAAGAAGGGGCGGTGGCGTTATTGGAGCGGCTGCTTACGCGGCGCTTTGGGCCGTTGCCGCAGGCGGTTCGCCATACGCTGGCGAAGGCCGATGTCGAATGTATCGCGGCCTGGTGCGATGCTTTGCCGGAGGCACGGTCGCTGAAACAAGTGTTTGCAGGCGCTGTGGATGGCGATGGGAATCGTGTAGCATAAGCGGATGTTGAAAAAAATCCGAACCAGTTTGATGGCCGCGGCGGCGGCGGGCGGCGTGGGCGGCGCGCAGGCGGCGCCAATGTCGCTGGATGATTATCTGGCCCTGAACGGGCCGGCGCCGACGCGCCATGTCGCGTATGGCGCGGCGCCGTCGCAGTTCGCCGAGTTGTTCCTGCCGGCCGGCGCAGGGCCGTTCCCGGTGGCGGTGATCATTCACGGCGGCTGCTGGACCAAGGAATTCGGCGGCATCCGACAGATGCGCAATATGGCCGGCGATCTGGCGCGGCAGGGCATCGCGGTGTGGAATGTGGAGTATCGCCGCTACGATGAGGCGGGCGGCGGCTATCCGGGCATGTATCACGATGTGGCCAGCGCCATGGACCGCCTGCGCGCGCTGGCGGGCGAGCATGCGCTCGATCTGGCGCGCATTGTGCTGGTGGGGCATTCGGCCGGCGGCCACCTGGCGCAGTGGGCCGGCGCGCGCGCGCGGCTGCCGCGCGGCAGCCCTTTGTACGTGGCCGATCCGCTGCCGGTGCCGGTGGTGATCAGCCTGGGCGGCCTGGCCGATCTGCGCCACGAGCAGGCGCTGATCAAGACCAGCTGCGGCCGCGACATGGCGCAGCTGGCCGGCGTGGCCAGCGCCGCGCGGCCCAATATTTTCAGCGATACCTCGCCGGCCGAGATGCTGCCGGCCGGCGTGCGCACGGTGCTGGTGCACGGCGAATACGACGACATCTCGCCGCCGCGCGTGGGCCACGACTACGCCCGGCGCGCGGCGGCGGCCGGCGACGCGGCCGAGGTGCTGGTGCTGCCCGGCGCCAGCCACTACGACGAGGTGGCCCTGGCCTCGCCCTCGTGGCCGCTGATCGCGGCGCGGATCCGCGATGCCCTCACGCCGACAGCGTCTCGCGCGCGGCCTGGCGGATAGCTTGTGTGGCCGGGTGGCTGATGCGCCGCTCGGTGGTGATCGCGTACACCTGCTCGCGCAGCGCGGGGATGGTGCCCAGCAGGACCACGCCGTATTGCGCGCAGATGGTGGCGGCCAGCGCGGCCGGCGCGAAGAACAAGCCCTTGCCCGACTGGCCGAAGGCCTTGATCATGGCGCTGTCGTCGAACTCGCCCACCACGCGCAGGCGCGGCACGTGCGCGTGCAGCCATTGCATCAGGCGCGCGCGCACCGCGAAGTCCTCGCCGGGCAGCAGCAGCGGCGCGTGCTCCAGGCAGGCCGGGAACGGCCCGCTGAAGGCCGGCGCCAGCGCGGTGGCGACAAACACGCCCAGCTCGCTCTCGCCCAGCAAGTGGTTGTAGCCGCGCACGCTCAGGTGGCCGGGCATGGCGCGGTCGGCGATGATCAGGTCGAGCCGGTGCACCGCCATGTCGGCCAGCAGCGCCGCCAGCCGGCCCTCGCGGCAGATCAGGCGGGTCGGCCGCGCCAGCGCCAGCGCCGGCGCCACCAGCCGGCAGGCCACCGCCTTGGAGACCGAATCGGAGACGCCGACGCGGAAGGTGGCCTGGGTGGCGGCCTGGTCCTTGACGAGGTCCAGCAGGGCGTCGCCGGCGCTGAAGATGTCGTCGGCGTGGCGCAGCACGCTGGCGCCGGTCTCGGTCAGTTCCAGCCGCCGGCCCACGCGCCGGAACAGTTCCACGCCCAGGGCGCCGGCGAACTCGCTGAGCTGGCCGGAGATCGATTGCGGCGTCAGGTGCAGCTGTTCGGCCGCCCTGGCGATGCTGCCGCTGCGCGCCACCATCCAGAAGTAGCGCAGGTGCTTGTAGTTCAAGTTGGACATGGGACTCCTTCGACACATCGATTTGTTCGATGTATCGATCAAGTATATTCGAATTGTACGAAGGGTGGGACGTGCTTATCATGACGCATTATCTGAAGCGGGAGGCAACTCATGAATGGAATTGAAAACATCGCCACCGGCCCCATGTGGGCCGGCTTCGTGCTGTTCGTGCTGGCCATGCTGGCGCTGGACCTGTGGGTGTTCGGCGGCAACAAGGCGCACAAGGTGACGGCGCGCGAGGCGGGCGCCTGGTCGCTGGGCTGGTTCGCCCTGGCGCTGCTGTTCAACGGCGGCCTGTGGTGGTACCTGCGGGACAGCGCCGGCGCCGTGATCGCCGAGCAGAAGGCGCTGGAGTTCCTGTCCGGCTATCTGATCGAGAAAGCGCTGTCGGTCGATAACATCTTTATTTTCCTGCTGATCTTCTCGGCCTTCCAGGTGCGCCCGGAGTACCAGCGGCGCGTGCTGGTGTACGGCGTGCTGGGCGCGATCGTGATGCGCGCCATCATGATCCTGGCCGGCGCCTGGGTGGTGAGCGAGTTCAGCTGGGTGCTGTACCTGTTCGGCGCCTTCCTGCTGTACACCGGCGTGAAGATGCTGCGCGCCGTGGACCAGGAGCCGGACGTGAGGAACAACCCGGTGCTGCGCCTGGCGCGCCGCCACCTGCCGGTGGCCGAGGGCGAGCACGGCGAGAAGTTCTTCGTGTGGCGCGACGGCAAGCGTTATGTGACGCCGCTGCTGCTGGTGCTGATCCTGATCGAGGCGACCGACCTGGTGTTCGCGGTCGATTCCATCCCGGCCATCTTCGCCATCACCTCGGATCCGTTCATCGTGTTCACCTCGAACATGTTCGCCATCCTCGGCCTGCGCGCGCTGTATTTCCTGCTGGCCGACATCGCCGACCGCTTCCACCTGCTCAAGTACGGGCTGGCGCTGGTGCTGTGCTTCATCGGCCTGAAGATGCTGTTGCTGCCGTGGCTGCACATCCCGGTCCACATCTCGCTGTCGGTGGTGGCGCTGCTGATCGCCGGCAGCGTGGTCGCCAGCCTGTACGCCACGCGCAAGAAGTGATCCATTGACTGATTGAACCGAGAGAGGAGTTTGTGATGCGAAATTATGTTCCCAATAGCGCCAGCGCGGCGGCGCGCCTGGTGGCCCTGTGCATGATCGGCGACGGCAATATGAGCCCGTCCGAGCTGCAGGCGCTGCAACGTTCGCGGCTGCTGGAGTACATCGATCTGGATGTCGACACCTTCCACGCCATCGTCGACGAGCTGTGCCAGGACATGTTGAGCACCGCCGCGCGCCATGAGCACGTGGTGCTGGACCCGGCGACCATCGACGCGCTGCTGGGCGAGATCACCGAGCCGGCGCTGCGCCGCCGCCTGCTGCAGGCGATGTGGAAGATCGCCGACGCCGACGAGGTGCTGGCCGACGCCGAGGCCCGGCTGCTGGCGCGCGCCTGCGACGTGTGGGCGGCCGAATCGGCCTTCGTCGGCGGCGCCCGCTGAGGTTGGCCGGGTCCGGCCGGCGCCGGCTTCAGCGCGTCCTGGCCGGGTATTTGATGGCGTTGAGCGCCATTTTCTCGACCGCGGCGGCGTGCAGGTCGACGTTCATCTTGTCGGCCAGCTGCACCAGGTAGAGCAGCACGTCGGCCAGCTCGTGGCGGATGGCGGCGCGGGTGGCGTCGTCCAGCTCGTGATCGGCGCCGCTGTGCAGCCACTGGAAGTGCTCGGCCACTTCCGCCACCTCCACCGACATGGCCATGGCCAGATTCTTGGGCGTGTGGTATTGCGCCCAGTCGCGCTCGCGGGCGAATTGGCGCGTGCGTTCGCGCAGGTCGTGGAGATCTTGCTGGTCGGAGGTGGTCATTGCGCGCTTCATTCCCTGTTTTCTACCGTTTGTCGCACGGCGCGGGCGCGCCGTGGCGCCGCTGGCTATAGTGGCGGCATTATAACTTCAAGGACTTGCCATCATGCGCCGCACCCTCATCGCTCTTGCCGCTCTTTCCCTCCTCGCCGGTTGCGCCGTGATCGTGGTGCCGGACGGCGAGGGCGGCATGCATTACAAGTCCGCCTTCGGCGGCGACGCCGTGCAGGGCAACGGCCAGCATCTGGTGGAGTCGCGCCAGGTCGCCACGCTGGACAGCGTCGATATCAACGGGCCGATGCAGGTGGAGATCAGGGTCGGCCAGGGCACCTCGCTGCAAGTGGAGGGCGACAGCAATATCCTGCCGCTGCTGCGCACCGACGCCAGCGGCGGCATGCTGCGCCTCTGGGTCGACGGCAATGTGCGCACCAGCCATCCGCTGCGCGTGACTTACACCACGCCGCAACTGCGCGAGGTGGCCGCCAACGGTTCCGGCCAGCTGAATATCAGCGGCCTGAACGGCGGTCCGCTCGGCCTGTCGCTGAACGGTTCACGCGCGGTGCGGCTGGCCGGCCAGGTCAGCCGCCTCGACGCGCGCCTGAACGGTTCCGGCGGCCTGAACGCGTCGGCGCTGGACAGCGGTTCGACCTCGGCCCGCCTGAGCGGCTCCGGCCGGCTGGAGCTGGGCCGCATCAACGGCGAGCAACTGGCGCTGGAGCTGCATGGCTCCGGCAGCGCCAGCGCCAGCGGCAATGTGCGCAATCTGACGGTGCGCCTGAACGGTTCGGGCAGCGCCGATCTGGCCGGGCTGACCAGTCAGGTGGCGGAGCTGAACGCCAATGGCTCGGGCGGCATTTCGGCGGCGGTCACGCAGTCGCTGGTGGCGGCCGCCAACGGTTCGGGCGGCGTCACGGTGTATGGCAATCCGGCGCAGCGCAATGTCAGCGGCAAGCGCGTCAGCATCGTGCAGTAAGCGCGCCCCGCCTTGGCGCCGCCCGCGGCCACGGTTTTTTTGAGGTGGCGGTCGGCCAGCTTGTCGGTGCTTATGCTGCGGCCACGGCCGTGTTGCGGTGTAGTCGTGCGATCAGCTCCGTGAGCGGCATGGGCCGCGCGTACAGATAGCCCTGCATGCTGGCGCAGTCGTGGGCGATCAGGAAATCGGCCTGGGCCTGGGTCTCGACCCCCTCGGCCACCACCCGCAGGCCGAGGTGGCCGGCCATGGCCAGGATCGATTGCACCAGCGCCCGGCTGCTGGCGTCGTCCGGCGTGTCCAGGATGAAGCTGCGGTCGATCTTCAGCTCGTACAGCGGCATTTTCTTCAGGTAGGCCATGCTGGAATAGCCGGTGCCGAAGTCGTCGATCGAGAAGCGCAGGCCCAGCGCGGTCAGCTGGTGCATGCGGGCGATGGTGTCCTCCATCTTGTCGATCAGCAGGCCCTCGGTCACCTCCAGCACCAGCAGCGCGGCCGGCGCGCCGCTCTGCTCCAGCGCCTGCCGCACCTGGTCGACGAAGTCGGTCTGGCGGAACTGGGTCGGGCTGACGTTGACCGACAGCGGCATGGCCAGCCCGGCGGCCTGCAATTGCAGCACCGCCGCGCAGGCCTGGCGCAGCGCCCAGGCGCCCAGTTCGACGATCAGGCCGGATTCCTCGGCCACCGGGATGAACACGGCCGGCGGCACCATGGCGCCGTCGGCCAGTGGCCAGCGCATCAGCAGTTCGCCGCCGATGGCGCGGCCGTGGCGGTCGACCTGGGCCTGCACATGCATTTGCAGCTGACCGGCCGCCAGCGCGGCGGCCAGGTCGCGCTCCAGCGTCAGGCGCCGCTCGACCTCGGCCTGCATGGCGGCCTCGAAGAAGGCGATGCCGTTGCGGCCGTCCGACTTGGCGCGGTACATGGCGGTGTCGGCCTCGCGCAGCAGGTCGTGCGCGCTCTGGCCGGTCTTGGGCAGCATGGTGACGCCGATGCTGGCGGTGGAATTGTAAGTCTGGCCGGCGATCTCGAAATCCCGGCCGATGGCGGCGCGGATCTTTTCCGCCACCGTCAGCGCCGCGTGGGTGGCGCCGGCCAGCTCGTGCGACAGGTGGCCCAGCAGCACCACGAATTCGTCGCCGCCGATGCGGGCCACGGTGTCGGCCTTGCGCATCAGCTTGCTCAAGCGGTCGGCCGCGTTGCACAGCAGGGCGTCGCCGATGGCGTGGCCGCGGGCGTCGTTGATGGTCTTGAAGCGGTCGAGGTCGATGAACATGACGGCGCTGTAGGTGCCGCCGCGCGCGGAGCTGGCCAGCAGCTTGTCGATGCGGTCCATCAGCAGGCGGCGGTTGGGCAGGCCGGTCAGCACGTCAAAGAAGGCCAGGCGGTGGATATCGTCCTGCGACTTCTTGCGCTCGGTGATGTCGCGCTCGACCGCCACCCAGTGGGTGTGCACGCCGCCCTCGTCGGCCAGCGGCACCAGCTCGGTCTCGACCCAGTACGGTTCGCCGCTCTTGGTGTAGTTCAGCAGCTCGGCGCGCACCGGCTGGCTGCGCGCCATGTGGCGCTCGATCTCCTCCACCACGGCCGGCTCGGTGTCGGGGCCGCGCAGCAGGCGCAGGTTGCGGCCCAGCACTTCCTCGCGCCGGTAGCCGGTGCGGCGCTCGAACGCCTCGTTGACGAAGATGATGTGCTGGGCGGTGGCCGGGTCGGCGGCGCCGGGGTCGACCGCGGCGATCAGCACCATGTCGTTCAGGCGCGCCACCGCGGCCGAGGTCAGGCGCAGCTCGGCGTTCAGCAGGTGCAGCTGGTCGAGCGAGCGCTCCAGGTGGCGCAGCAGCACCGCGCACGACAGCGTCAGCACGGCGGTCATGAACATGAAGTTGACGGAAATGATGGCGGCCTTGAGGAAGCCGTAGTCGGGCACGCCGGCCAGGCGCAGGTTGGCGTTGTCCTCGAAGCCCAGCACCATCACGGCCAGCCCGGCCAGCACCAGGGTGACCAGCGCCGGGCGCAGGCCCAGCAGCAGGGCCGCCAGCACCGGCACCGCCATCAGGTAGATCTGGCTGACCGCGCCCACCTTGAGCAGCAGGGCCAGGCCGACGATGAAGGCCACGCTCAGGAAGTTGAGCACGCGGGTGGTATAGGCCAGGCTGCGCCAGCGCCAGATCAGGCCGATCCACAGCAGGGCGACGCTGTCGATGACGGCGATCGACCACATGCCCTCGCTGACGGCCAGCAGCACGCTGGGCACGGCCGTGGCCAGCCCGAGCAGGAAGACGACCAGCAACAGCCTGGCGAAGATTTGCGCGCGCCAGTGCGCTATGTCGTTTGCCACAGCCACGGGACTGACCTCCAGAATGCGTTGCGGTTTTTATAAAAGTGATAGTACCCGCATTCGCATCTCGTGTCACTGGGGCAATTTTTACGGCCTAGTCGCCGGCGCGCACGTTGCCGATGCCGGCCACGTCCTTGTTGACCTTTTTCGGGTGGCCGTAGTAGGTCAGGCCGCCGATGCCCTTGGCCACCGCGTTCAGCAGCTCGGTGGCGTGGACGCTGACATTGCCCACCCCCTCGAACTGGACGTCGACCCGCTCGGCCACCAGTTTGCGGGTGTCGACCTCGCCCACGCCCTTGGCGTTCAGGCGCAGGTACTTGACCTTGCCCTGGGCGGCCAGGCGGCCGGCGCCCAGGTAGCTGATGTCGAGACGGTCGCTGTTGACGTTGTTGAGCAGGGTTTCGCCGGCGCCCTCCAGCTTGACCCGGCTCAGCGAGGGCAGCGTGATGGTGATGGTGGGCGCGCCCTTGGACGAGCTGAACTGCTTTTCCGGCAGCAGCACTTGCAGTTCGTTGTCGATCACCTCGGTCTTGAGCAGGCGGACGAACTGGTCCTCGCCGCTGACCACCACCGATTGCGCCTTGCCCACCTCCACCTTCATGCTGAACGCGCCCTTGGCGTTGATGGCGATGAAGGCGGGCAGGGCGCGGATGGATTCGGCCGCGTGGGCCAGCAGGGCGGGCAGCAGCAGGGTGGCGGCAACGACGATACGGCGCATGGGGAAGGTCCTTGGCAAATTAATCAAATCGACAAGATTGATTTTACTGTACTTCCCGGCGCTGTTGCGCCGGGACCACGGGGGACGGCTTATTTGTTGCTCAGGCATTCCTTCATGAAGGCCTTGCGCTCGTCGCCTTTCTTGCCGCTGGCGTCGGCGTTGCACTTCTTCATCTTGTCCTGCTGGGTCATCTTGGGCGCCTCGGCGGCCGGCTTGGCGCTCAGGCATTCCTTCATGAAAGCCTTGCGCTCATCGCCTTTCTTGCCGGCGGCGTCGGCGTTGCAGGTTTTCATCTTGTTCTGTTGCGCCGTGGGCTCGGCCGCCAGGACGGCGCCGCTCAGGGACAGGATCAGGCTGGCTACGAACAGTTTTTTCATGGGCTTTCCTCGCAAGTGTGGTGGATGCGGCCACTCAAGGCCACGGCAGGACTATAGCGGAGTTTGCCGTGGCCTTGTAGTGGGTTTAGTCGGCGCCGCCCTCCACGAACACCACCGCGCTGCGTGGCGGGATGGTGAAGCTGCCGCCGGCGCCGCTGTAGCTGGCGGTGCGCGCCAGCGTGTCGCTGGCGGAGTTGCGCTGCACCTTGTGCAGCTTGAGGTTGCGGCCGGCCAGTTCGGCCACGGTCACCGTCTGCGGGCCGGTGGTGACGTTGAACAGGGTGACCACCGACTGGTAGCGGGCGCCGGCGTAGCCGCGGCCGTCGATGCTCATCACGATCAGGCCGGGCACCTGCGCCGGGCCGGTGTTGTGGAAGCGCAGGCGTTCGCTGACGTCGGCCGCCGTGCGCAGGCGGAACAGGCTGGTGTCGGCGCGGATCGCCAGCAGCTCGTTCATGACGTTGCGGGCGCCGACGATGGCGGCGGTGTCCGGCTTGATCAGCGGGTTGGCCAGGATGGGCGACATCAGCGGCCAGTTGGCCGCGTTGACCGCCGCCAGCGGCAGGCCGACGCCGAAGTTGTTGGCCTGGTAGCTGTAGTCCAGCCGGTTGAACCAGTCGCCGGCGTCGTAGCTGTCGCGGTCCATCGATTTCGAGCGCAGGATTTCCTGGCCGGCGTGCAGGAAGGGCAGGCCCTGCGACAGCACGGTGAAGGCCGCGCCCAGGTTCTGCACCCGCACCCGTTCGGCCAGCGGGGTGTGTTGCGGCAGCTTGTAGGCGTTCAGGTCGAACAGGGTCTGGTTGTCGTGCGCCTCCACGTAGTTGATGGTTTCCGACGGCTGGGCGGCGAAGCCGGCTGGCTGGCCGAAGTAGTCGATCTCCGAGTTCTTGCGCACGGCGCCGCCGCGGTCGGTGAAGCGGTAGTCGCGCAGGGTGCCGGACAGCGCCACCTTGGCCAGGTCGCCCAGGCGCAGCAGGTCGTCGCGGGTCTGCGACGAATGGCCGTTGTTGTCGTACCAGACGCCGTTGATCAGGCCTTGCTGGCTGAGCAGGGCCTCGCCGCTGTCGCAGCAGCCGCCGCCGCGCACGGTGTCGCGGATGCGGTCGTTGAACGAGCCGATGCCGCTGCCATACATATTGGCCTGGCGCGCCTGCACGAAGCGGCTGTCGTTGGCCACGGTGCCGAAGTTCCAGGCTTCGCCGTACAGGTAGATGTCGCGCCCGGCGGCCTGGTTGACCGCCGCTTGCAGCCGCTGCATCACCGCCAGCGGGGTGAAGCCCATGATGTCGAAACGGAAGCCGTCGACCTTGTAGTCGCGCGCCCACATGGCGGTGGCGTCGATCATCAGCTTGGCCATCATGGCGTTTTCGGCGGCGGTGTCGGCGCAGCAGCTGTCGTTGGTGATGGCGCCGCCGGCGTTCAGGCGGTAATAGTAGGTCGGGACGATTTTATCGAGCACCGACAGCGGGCCCTGCTGCGAGGCGCTGGTGTGGTTGTACACCACGTCCATCACCACCCGCAGGCCCTGCTGGTGCAGGCCCTGCACCATGGCGCGGAACTCGCGCACGCGGGCGGCGCCGTCGTTGGCGTCGCTGGCGTAGCTGCCTTCGGGCGCGGCGTAGTGCACCGGATCGTAGCCCCAGTTGAAGCAGTCGCCGCCGCGCGCCGCTTCCACCGCCGCCTGCTGCGCGTCGCTGTTGGCGGCCGCCTCCGGAATGGCCGGTGTGGCGCAGCCGGTTTCGTTGACGCTGGCGATGTCGAAGGCCGGCAGCAGGTGGATGTGGCTCAGGCCGGACTTGCGCATCTCGCGCAGGTGGCGCATGCCGTTGGAATCCTGGTCGGTGAAGGCCAGGTATTTGCCGCGGTGGGCGGCCGGCACCGTGCTGTCGCTGGCGCTGAAGTCGCGGATGTGCAGCTCGTACAGCGCGATGTCGGCCGGGTGGTCGAGGCGCGGCGGCTGGTGGCCTTCCCAGCCGGGCGGTTGCAGGGCGCCGCTGTTGAGGTTGGCGACAAAGCTGCGCTGGCTGTTGGCGTTCAGGCTGAGCGAGTAGGGATCGGTGACGGTGTTGTTGACCACCGTGTTGCCGGCCCAGCGCGACAGCACCTGCACATTGTAGGTGTAGTAGTAGCGGTTGACCCAGCCGGCGTTGGGCGCGGTGTAGCTCCAGATGCCGGTGGCGAAGTTGCGCGTCATCGGCACCGTCAGGCTGGCGCCGGCGTTGGCGTCCGGGTACAGATTCAGGCTGACCGATTTGGCGGTCGGCGCCCACAGGCGGAAGGTGGGCGCGCCATTGGCGCCGAAGCTCAGGCCCAGCGGGGAATTGACGGCGCTGAAGAACACGCTGTCCAGCATGCCGCTGATTTGCAGCGAGGTCACTTGCACCAGCTTGCCGGCCGTATCGAACTGGGCGATCGCGAACTGGTAGCTGGCCTTGGCCGCCAGGCTGTTGGCGTCGGACGGCGACAGAGTCAGGGCGGTGGCGCCGGCCAGGTGCGGGTACTTGGTTTTCAGGGCGGCCGGCAGAGCGCTGGTGGCGGTCAGGCGGTAGCTGCCGTCGGCGCCGGTGACGCCATCCACGCTGGAGCCGAGGCCGCCGTTGACGGCGTAGTACAGCTGGTAGCTGGCGCCGCTGGACGGCACGCCGGGCCAGGCCAGGGTGGTGGCGTTGAGCCAGTGGGCGTTGGCGCTGTTGAGGTTGCCGAAGCTGATGGCCGGCTGGCTGTTGTAGACGGTGCAATCGCCCTCCAGCAGCCAGACTTCCTGGCCGGCCGTGGCGATATTGCTGTTGAAGGCGGCCGACTGATCGTTGCCGCAATTCTTGTTGCCGCTGCCATCGGTGACCAGGAACCAGATCGCCGATTTGCCGGTGTCGACCGGGATGTCGACGTAGCCGCCGAAGCTGTCGCTCTGGGTCATCATGAAGCGGCCGCTGATCCAGGCCGGGCTGGGATTGACCGGGCCGTCCCACGAGTACACGCCCCATTGGGATTCGTCGTGCTGGGTGCGGTGGAAGTGCATGCGGATGGTGCCGGCGGCCGGCGCGGCGGCGGCGCTGACGCCGCCGGACGCGGTGGCCAGGGCCATCGGTGCCGCCTTGGCGGTGGGCGTTTGCGCGCCGTCCTGGGCGCCGCCACCGCCGCAGGCAGCCAGCGCGGCCAGTGTGCCGGTGGCCAGGGCGAATTTCAATTGTGAAACTAAACTACATTGAAGTTTCATACATATCTCCGTTGTTGTCGTGGTTTTCCCCGGATTTTCTATGTTCCGGATGGGTTTGTAATATTACTACTTAAAAAATGTGGAAATGATAAATATTTCTGGGGAGTGTGGTGCGGCAGGCACAGCAAGTTCGAGTGCGAGCATGGGAACCTGTGCCATCTTCTTGTGGCGAAGCTTCTATTTTGTCTTCTGCTTTTCTCTGTTTTTTTCTGATTTCATCTGCTTTGAACTCTTCAGAAGACTTCAGGTCTAAACAGAACAAAGCAGAAGGAGAAAAAAAATGAAATCCACAATGACCCTACAGGTAGACACCGATACCCTGCTCCAGCTGATTTCTCATTTGAAAGTGCGCGGCGGAGCGCAGGATGTATCTGAGGCGATCAATAGCGCAATCGTGCTCTGGTTGCGCGAGCAATCGCAGCTCGCCAAAAACTGCGATCCCGCCGGCGTGCGCGGCTACCAATGGAAATCGCTGTTCCTGCCGGAAGGGACGGAGATTCGATCGTGGAGTTATGGCGAGCATAACTACGCGCGCGTAGTGGGTGATGAAATCATCCATCAGGGAAAATCGGTAACACCCAACCAGTTCGCGCAATCGTTCGCGCGCACCATGCGCAATGCGTGGATGGACCTGAGTGTTCGCCGTCCTGGCGACAAGCAGTTCAAAATGGCGCACCGCTTGCGGCTGGAGCTGGCGCAGCAGGCCAGGCAGCCTCCGGCCACGGCCGGTGTCGCCGCCGCGCTGGCCGACACCACCATGGGCGCCTTGCTGGTGGCGTTGCAGGCCCAGATACGCGAAGGCCGGCCGTCGTCGCCGCTTCGGCCCGAACCGCAGGTGGCGCCGCGCAATCCGGCGCCCGGCGAAGGTTGGGACTTGCCGGAGCGGCGCAAATACCGCTTCCGGCTGGAGGATGTGGCTTTTGATTAGGCCGCTTTGGCGTCCGGGCGGCCGCAGTAGCGCTCGACGTAGGCCTGGTGGGTCGGCAGCTGCACCACGGTGCGGTCGATGCGGCCTTTGATGTTGCCGAGGAAGGCGCGCAATTCTTCGTCGCCCATCAGATCCGCCGTCTGGTGGTGCGACTTCGGCATGATGCCCTGGCCCAGCATCACCTGTATCCACGAATTCTCCGCGAACAGCTCGTTCGGAATGCGGAACACCCGGCCGGTCTCCTTGAACAAATCGATGCGGTGCCTGAGCGAGGCCGGAATGCTCATCTCGCGCGCATCGATCCAGAACTGCGCATCGGTGCGGTGGTTGACGTGGTAGTGCAGGATGATGAAATCGCGGATGTGGTCGATCTCGCTGTTGCACTGGGCATTGTATTCATCGATGTCGGCCTGCTGGATGCCGTCCGACGGGAACGACTGCATCAGCCGGATCACGCTGCGCTGGATCAGGTGGATGCTGGTCGACTCGATCGGCTCCAGGAAGCCGCTGGCCAGCCCGATCGCCACCACATTGCCCTTCCACGTATGGCGCCGCTGGCAGGGCTTGAACTTGATCAGGCGCGGCTCGATCAATGTCTTGCCCTCCACATTGGCCAGCAGCTGCTGGCGCGCCGTCTCCTCGTCCAGATAACGGCTGGAGAACACGATGCCATTGCCGACCCGGTGTTGCAGCGGAATGCGCCACTGCCAGCCAGCCTGGTGCGCCATGGAGCGCGTCAGCGGCACGGCGTCGCCCACCGAGCTGGTCTGCACCGCGATGGCGCGGTCGCAGAACAGCCATTGCGACCAGTCTTCCACCTCTTCCTGCATGGCCTCGCCGATCAGCAGGGCGCGGAAGCCGGTGCAGTCGATGAACAGATCGCCCTCGATCTCCTGGCCCGAGGCCAGCGTCACCGCGCGCACGTCGCCATTGGCGTGCTTGCTGTAGCTGACGATCTTGCCCTCGATGCGCTGCACGCCGCGCGGCTCGCTCAGGCGGCGCAGGAACTTGGCATAGCGGCTGGCGTCCAGGTGGTAGGCGTAGTTCATGCCATTGTTGGGCAGGTGCGAGAAGCGGTTTTCCAGCGAGGCCTTCAGCTCCAGGCAGTAGTCGCCGTAGTCGCCGGCCAGGCCGCGCTCCACGCCCTTGTGCCAGAAGTGCTGGAAGCCGGCGGTCCAGTGGTCGATGCCGGTGGTGCCGAACGAGTGGATGTAGTCCTGCCTGACGTCGCGCCAGCTTTCAAAGCTGATGCCCAGCTTGAAGGTGGCCTGGGTCTCGGCCATGAATTCCTGCTCGTTGATCTCCAGCACATTGTGGAAATTGGTCAGGGTCGGGATGGTGGCTTCGCCCACGCCCACGGTGCCGATTTCCTCCGACTCGATCAGCTTGATGTCGAGCAGCTTGCCCAGCACCTTGGAGATGCCGGCCGCCGCCATCCAGCCGGCCGTGCCGCCGCCGCAGATGACCACGCGGCGCACCGGTTGGCGATTGTTGGGGTCACGCATGATGCTGTCTCCTTTAACGGTTTAATCTTTTCAGTAACTGCGCGCGCAGGGCGCGCGCGCCATCCTCACTCAGCGGCGCCAGCACGCCGCGCGCATGCGCCGGGATGTGGGCGGCGGTGCTGTCGTCGGCCTCGAAGATGTAGTGGCGGAAGATTTCCTGCCACGCCTTGCGCTGCTCCCGCGGCAAATCGCGCAGGGTGAGGAAGGCCGCCATCAGCGCGTTGGTCGGCGTGTCCATGTAGTCCGGCGACTGCCGCCACCAGTAGTTGACCAGCACGTTGAACGGGTCGAGCGCCTCGATGTGGTGCCACCACATGCTGGGGATGAAGATGGCGTCGCCCGGCCCTAGTTCGGCCGTCAGCTGGTGGCGGCGCGCCTCGGCGAAGCGCGGATATTGTTCCAGGTCCGGGTTCAGGAAGTCCACCAGGCTGATGGCTTGCCCGGCCGGCGTGAAATCCACCGGCCCCACGTACAGATTGGCCAGCTGCGACGGCGGGAACAGGGTGAAGCGGCGATGCCCGGCCGCCACCACCGCCAGATTGTCCGGCAAGTCGTAGTGGGCGGCGATGCGGGTGCGGTTGCCGATCCAGATGCTGGCCAGCGCGTCGCGCGCACCCAGCCGCACGTCATTGTGCTGGCGGAAGCCGGGCAGGCAGGTGTCGATGGTGGTCGAGCCCACATACACCGTCGGCGCCGGATTCAGCGCCAGCTTGGCCTCGATTTCCTCCAGCACGCCGCTCAGCTTGGCGTGCACCGGCTGGAAGTTGAAGCCATCCATGCTGTCGTTGTAGAAGAAACGGCCCTCGGCCTCGCGTCCGCCCAGCATGGCGCCCACCGTCGCGCCCTGATAGTGCTGGCGCAGGTAGTCGATGCCGGCGCGGTCCGATGCCAGCGCCGCCCGCACCATCGGCCAGCCGGCCGCCAGGCCGCGCAGCACCAGCGGCTCGCTGGCGGTGAGGATGGCGTCGGTCAACTGGTCCGGACCGACGCCGCTGATTTCGCGCAGGGCTTCAGACATGGAGGCTGGCGTTCTTGCGGTCGATCAGCGAGCGGAAGTTGGACAGCGAGGCGATGATCAGGTAAATCGGCTGCAAATAGCCGGCCTGGTGCAGCCTGGCGATGGCCTCGCCGCCCAGCGCCTGCAAGCGGTCTTCGTTGATGGTGTAGAAGCCGGCCAGGCGGTGCTGCGAACCGTCGTTCAGCTGCACGTCCAGCGCAAAGCTTTCCACCAGCTCGTGCTCCAGCAGCGCCGCCAGGAAGCCCTGGGTGGCCTGCAAGCCCTGGTGGATGGCAAACAGCATGGCGTTGGTCTGGTCGAGGAACTCGGTGGTGCCGCCGTGCGGCTTGAACACCGCCTCGCCCTCGCTCTGGCTCACGCGCGGGTGGTCGAGGTCGACATTCACCATCAACTCCTCGCCGCTGATGCCGATCAGGAAGGGTTGGCGCTGGTGCATCAGCGGAATGTAGGGCGCGTCCCAGCGCTGGCCTTGCAGGAACAGGTTCTCGCCATCCTGGAAACCGAACAGGGCGATCGGCTCGAAGCCGAGGCCGTCCGTGGTCTTGCGGAACACGATCGGGTAGCAGGCCTGGACGTCGCGGAACTCGGCCGGGAAGGTGGTCACGCCCATGATGGCGTCGCCGAGGTCGGCGCCGGGGCGGGTGAGCACGCGCAGGTCGGCGTGTTGCAGGTTGTTCAGTAAAACCGGATTGGGCATGGTGTCTCTCGTTCTAGATTTTTTGCAAGCCGTGACGCTTGATGTGGTTGATCAGGGCGCGGTTGTCCGGCAGCGCGCCCAGCATTTTCCGAGTCAGCTCGGCCGCCTCGCGGAAGTAGCCGTCGGCCAGCGCCGCCTCCCGCGGCGGGGGCGCGCGGCGGAATTCGCTGCGGAAGCCCATGCCGTACAGGATGTACTGGTAGCTGGCCCAGGGGAATACTTCTTCGATGCGGTTAAAGTCGCTGCGCGATGGCGCGCGGTGGCGCCACAGCGTCAGCAATTGGTCCAGGCGCGGCGGCACCGCCGCCGTGTTGTCGCGCCAGTAGGGGGTGTCGCGCCGCCGGCTCAGCACGTAGTGCAGCTTGAGGAAATCGATCACGCGCTGCCAGCGGTAGGTGAAGGCTTCGTTGAAGCGCGCCGCCACGATGTCCATCGCCGCGCGCGTGGCCGGCAGGTCGTCGCTCAGCATCGCCGCCGACATCTCGACCAGGGCCAGCGCCGACGCCTCCAGCGGCTCGATGAAGCCGGCCGACAGGCCGATCGCCACGCAGTTGCGGTGCCAGAATTGTTCGCGGTAGCCGGGCGTGAAGCTGAGCTTGCGCGGGGCGGGAATCTCGGCCGGACCGCCGCTCTGGACGATGTAGGCGCGCAGCTCGGCCTCGGCCTGGTCGTCGCTGATGTAGGCGCTGGCGTAGACGTGGCCGACGCCGCGCCGGCTCGGCAGGCCGATGTCCCAGATCCAGCCGGCGCTCTGCGCGGTGGACGAGGTTTGCGAGGCGATCGGCGCCTCTTCCTGCGCGTAGGGAATCTGCACCGCCAGCGCCGAGTCGTTGTACAGCACCGCATGCTGCGGCAGCAGCGGCACGCCATAGTGCCGCCCCAGCAGCAGCGACTGCATGCCGCTGCAATCGATGAACAGCTCGCCTTCCAGCGCGCCGTGGCGCTGGGTTTGCAGCGCGGCGATATCGCCATTCTCATGCGCCTTGACGCCCGTCACATGGTCCGGCACGTAGTGCACGCCCAGTTTTTCCAGGCAGTGCTTGCGCAGGAACACGCCGAACTTGCCGGCGTCCAGGTGATAGCCATAGTTGGCCACCGCGGCATATTCCGGCGTCACCACCTGCTTGGGCGCGCGGCCATGCACGCACAGGTGCGGCTGCACGCTGACCAGGTCGGCAAACGGCACCCCGGGATGCCGGGCCTGCCATTGCTGCGGCAAGTTCACCTCGTGATGGCCGTGCGGCAGCATGAACGGGTGGAAGTAGACATCGTCGTCGCCGCCGTCGACCCAGCGGTTGAAGCGCGAGCCCTGCTTGAAGGCGGCGTCGCACTCGCGGAAGAAATCGGATTCGGAAACGCCGATGCGGCGCAGCGTGTCGCGCATGCTCGGCCAGGTGCCTTCGCCGACGCCGATCGGGGCGACGTCGGGCGATTCGATCAGGGTGACCTGGACGCCGCTGGCGCGATGGTCGGCGGCGATGACGCCGGCGGTCATCCAGCCGGCCGAACCGCCACCGACGATCACGATACGTTTCAGCATGAGGGTCTTATTACGTAATAGATTACAGGGAGTTTAACCGAAAAAAGGCCGCTGACGGAGCAGCGGCCTGGTCGTGGATAAATCGTGGATTTTTTACAACATCAGAACTTGTAACGCATGCCGATCATGTAACGCGGACCGGCTTGCGTCACCGACTCCAGCTGCTGTTTGGTGCGGCTGTGCACGCGCTGGATTTCGTCGGTCAGGTTGATCGCCTCCAGCTGGAAGCTCAGCTTGTCGTTGTACTGATAGCCGAGGCTGACGTCGACCTGGCCATAGGCCTCCACGTACTGCGGGTTCGGCCCGCCGCCGTCGAAGGTCGAGGACAGGAACTTGCCGCGCCAGTTGTAGGCCACCCGCGCGTTGAACTTCTTGTCCTCGTAGATGCCGACCAGGTTGGCCGAGTTCGACAGGCCGACCAGCGCGAACTGCTCGCCCACCTTGTTGTCGTCGTACTTGAGGCCCGAGTTCACATAGGTGTAGTTGGTCGACACGCCGAAGCCGCTTTCGCCGAACATATGCTGCAAGTTCACCTCCAGCCCGTCCAGGCTGGCCTTCTTCTGGTTGGAGAAGGAGGTGATGCGGAAATGCGCCACCGGATCGTTGGGCTGGCCGACGATGGAACCGGTGGCGTTGCCGTTGGCGTCGGTGCCGGTCATGGTCACGCCATTGCCGCCGTTGTACTTGCGCAGGATGAAGTTGCGGATGCAGGTGGTGTCGGCCTTGGCGCAGCCATTGGCCAGCGCCTCGTTCCAGAACGCGCCGCCCACCGGCGTGTGCAGATTGAATGGCGTGGCGTCGATCTGGGTCTGGCCGGCGTAGTTCTCCAGGTTCTTGCGGAAGTAGCCCAGCGAGATGAAGTTCTGCTTGCCGTAGTACCACTCGTACGACAGGTCCAGGTTCTTCGACTTGACCGGCTTCAGCGCCGGATTGCCCTGCGAACCGGTGCCGCCGTCGACCCGCACCAGGCGGTCCAGCGTCTGGCCGCCCTGGATCTGGTCGTAGCGCGGGCGGCCGATGGTTTCGCCCAGGCTGAAGCGCACCTTCTGCTCCGGCGTCAGCTCGATGTCGGAGTCAAAGCTGGGCAGCAGGTGGTGGTAGGAACCGGTCAGGGTGGTGAAGGTCGGCGCCCCGAACTCGATCGGGAACTCGTTCTGCGAACCCCAGTTGATGGCCTTGGCCGACGGCACCAGCGCGGTCGACACCACGTCGGTCTTCTCGTAGCGCACGCCGACGGCGGTGCGGATCGGCAGCGCCGTGTCCCAGTCGGTGTTGAATTGCAGGAAGGCGGCCTTGGATTTCTCGCCGGTGCGGGCGTCGTTGTCGAAGGTATTTTTCGGCAGGTACATCTCCGGCAGGCCGGAAGCCTTGGCCACCAGCTGGCGCACCTGGTCGAAGTTAAAGGTGTAGAACTGGTTGAACAGCGCCGGGCTGCCGCTGCCATCGATCTTGTCGAAGTACGGACGCACGCTCTCCTGGTGCCACACGCTGCTCGGGTAATCGGACGGCTTGGTGGCGCCACCCCAGGTGTCGCGCTGGTTGTTGGAGAAGGCCGAGCGGTTGTCGACCTTGGTGTAGTTGAGGCCGAACTTCAGCTCGGACGCGTCCAGCACCTTCCACGCGCCCTTGACCTGGTGCTGGTCCACTTCGCCGCGCATATAGGCGTTGGTGAACACCGAGCCGGTCACCTGCTGGCGCTTGGCGTCGCTGACGAAGTCGGCGCCCTGGATGCTCAGCACCGGGAAGTCCTTGCTGAAGTCCACCGTGGTGTTGCCGCGGCTGAAGCTGGCGGTGGCCAACGTGTTGCTGGAGCCGAACGGGCTGTCGGCGCCCGAGGTGGCGGTCGAGTGGTGGGTGTCGAGCTCGAAGCGCAGCGTGCTGGACGGCTTCCACACGGCGTTGAAGCCAAGCGACTTGTTCTGCGTCTTGGTGGCGAAGTCGGCCGCGCCCATGGCGATGTCGCTGTTACCGGCCGGCAGGATCTCGGTGTAGCTCAGCGGGCTGCGCGGCGAGCCGCCGGTCCACGCGCTGGTCGAGTCGCCAAAGTTGAACCAGGCCGAGACGTCGTTGCGCCTGGTCTGGATCTTGTTCTCCGAATAGGTGTAGTCGAGCGTGGTGGTCAGCGTCTCGACCGGCTTGTACTGCAAGGTCAGCTGGGCGTTGGTGCGCTGGCGCTTGACGCCGTTGAAGTTGTAATTGAGGTTTTGCGGCAGCGAGTACAGGTCGGTCGGCCCCGGACGGTTGGTGGCGCCGCTGGCCGGCAGCGGGCCGGCGTTGCCCAGCCACGGGCCTTTCCAGCCGTTGGCGACGGCGGCGGTGTTGTAGCCCAGGTTGCGTTCCTGGTAGCTGCCGGTCAGCGCCACGCCAAAGGTGTTGTTGGCGAAGGTGTCGCTGTACAGGCCCGACACCTCGGGCGTGCCCGAGCTGCTGGCCTTGACGTCGCCCGGCAGATTGTTGTTCGAGGTGTCGTACACGCCCTTGGCGCCGACGCTGGCGTGCAGGCCCGGACGGTCGAACGGGCGCGCGGTCAGCACGTTGACGGTGGCGCCGATGCCGCCGGTGGCGTTCTCGGCGCGGCTGGTCTTATACACCTGCAACTGCGAGATCGCTTCCGACGCCAGGTTGGCGAAGTCGAACGCGCGGCCGTTCAGGTCGCCGAGATTGGAGGTCGGCATCTGGCGGCCGTTCAGCAGCACCAGGTTGAAGTCGGGACCGACGCCGCGCACGGTGATCTTCGAGCCTTCGCCGATCGAGCGGTCGATCGACACGCCGGAAATGCGTTGCAGCGATTCGGCCAGGTTGGTGTCCGGGAACTTGCCGATATCCTCGGCCACGATGCCGTCGACGATACCGTCCGAATTGCGCTTCAGATTCATCGACGAGAACAGCGACGCGCGCAGGCCGGTAACGACCACGCTTTGTACCGCGGTGTCTTCAGCCGCTTTGACCTGGCTGTCCTGGGCGGCGGCGGGGAGGGCTGCCGCTGCGCAGGCGCTGGCTACCGCCAGACTCATTAGTGTTTGTCGTGCCTTAGGATAATGCATGTTATCTCCTGGTTTTTATGAACAACTCCGACTTGCCCTACTGTTTGGAAAATGCTTGGAAAGCTTTCCAATAATGTGGTGAATATAGCATTCCTCAAAAATCAAAGTCAATTCGCAACGCGGCGGCGGAGCGGTAAACCTGCCCAAGTGAGGCTAATTGGCAACGTTTCCAATTGTTGACATGCGGGGAGGGGGATGCGATCATCTGGGAACGTTTCCATCACGAGGCCACTGGATGAGCTTCCGCACCCGCCTGACCCTGGCCGCATGGCTGCTGGCGCCGGCCCTGGCCGCCGCCGCCGATTTTCCCTGGCCGCACGGCGCCCGTGCCGCCGTCAGCCTGACCTATGACGACGCGCTCGACTCGCAGCTGGACGTGGCCATCCCCGCCCTCGACCAATACGGCCTCAAGGGCAGCTTCTACTTGCAGCTGTCGAATCCGGCGGTCGGGCGCCGGCTGGACGCCTGGCGCCGCGCCGCCGCCAATGGCCATGAGTTGGGCAACCACAGCCTGTTCCACCAGTGCTCGCGCAGCGCGCCCGGCCACGACTGGGTGCAGCCGCAGCGCGACCTCGACACCACCAGCGCGGCGCAGATGCAGGACCAGGTCCTGCTCGGCAACACCATGCTGGCCGCCATCGACGGCCGCAGTGAGCGCACTTACACCGTGCCCTGCGGCGACACCCTGGCGGCCGGCGCCAGTTACCTGCCGGGCCTGCGCGACAGCTTCGTCGCCATCAAGGTGAGCGGCGCGGCCGTGACCCCGTCGATGGCCGCGCTCGATCCGTACGCGGTGGGCGTGGCCGCGCCGCAAGGCCTGAGCGGGGCGCAACTGATCGCCATCGTCCAGCAGGCGGCCGCGCAGGGCAGCATGGTCAACTTCACCTTCCACGGCGTCGGCGGCGACTACCTGAGCACCAGCGCCCAGGCCCACGAGGAGCTGGTCCGCTATCTGGCGGCACACCGTCAGTTATACTGGACCGATACTTTCCTCAACATCATGACTTACGTGAAGAAACAACGTGGCGACCATTAAAGACGTGGCCCGGCTGGCGGGCGTGGGACTGGGCACGGCATCGCGCGTGGTCAGCGGCAAGGGCTCGGTATCGCCGGCCACCCTGGCCAAGGTGCGCGCCGCCATCGACCAACTGGGCTTCCGCCCCTCGCACGCGGCGCGCACCCTGTTGTCGGGCCATAGCAAAATGATCGGCGTCTACATCCCGGTGCTGAGCGGGACCTTCTACACCCCCATCCTGCAAATCATCGACACCGAACTGCGCGCGGCCGGCCTGCACATGGTGGTGGCCTTCGGCGCCGGCCTGGGCGGCGCGCGCCAGCAAGCCATCGAAGGCATGGCCTTCCTGGTCGAGCGCGGCTGCGACGGCCTGATCCTGATGACCAACGTGCTGCTGGAGGAAGACATCCACGCGCTGGGCCCGCGGCCGACGCCGATGGTGGTGCTCAACCATCACTTCGACAGCATCGCCGCGCAATGCTTCACGGTCGACCACACCCTGGGCGGCAAGATCGCCGCGCGCGCCCTGCTGGACCACGGCCACCGCGCCATCGCCCTGGTGTCGGGCCCGGCCAGCCTGCCCGACAACGTGGTGCGGGTGGCCGCCTTCAAGCAGGAACTGGCGGCGGCCGGGGTCGACACCGGCGCCATGTGGATGGTGGAAAAAGACTTCTCGCCGGCCGGCGGCTGGTCGGCCGCCAAGGAACTGGTGGAATCGGGGCGGCGCTGCACCGCCATGTTCTGCGCCAACGATGAGATGGCGGCCGGCGCCTTGTCCTACTTCCAGGAAGCCGGCATCCGCGTGCCGCACGAAATCTCGGTGATCGGCTACGACGACACACCCAGCGCCGAATTCTCCGCGCCGCGCCTGACCACGGTGCACATGCCGTGGCGCGAAATGACCCAGAACGGCGTCAGCGACCTGCTCAACCGCTGCTACCACCTGCAACGCCCGGTGACCCGCAACTACCCGGTCACCATGACCCTGCGCGCCTCGCTGGCGCGCGCCGGGCAGGGCCGGGGCTGAGCCCGGCCAACCGGCTTACTGCAGGGCCTCGGCCAGGCCGGGCGCGAACTCGGCGCCGTGCTTGACCTGGGCGGTCGAGGCTTTCAGCGCGCCGCCGATCGGCTCGGCGCGGCCCTTGAGGCACTGGGCCAGGAAGTTTTCCGTCACCGCGTTGAAGGCGATGTTGTTGACCGGCCGCGCGAAGCCGTGGCCCTCGTCCGGGAACACCACATAGGTGACCGGGATATGCTTGGCCGCCATCGCGTCGACAATCTGCTCCGACTCGCGCACATTGACGCGCGGATCGTTGGCACCCTGGCCGATCAGCAGCGGCCGCTGGATATTGGCGGCGTAATTGAGCGGCGAGCGCTCCTTCAGCAGCGCCTGGCCGGCCTCGGTGGTCGGATCGCCCATGCGCTTGTAGAACTGCTGCTTGCCGGCCTCCCAGTACGGCGGGATGGTTTGCAGCAGCGTGAACAGATTGGACGGGCCGACGATGTCGACCCCGCAGGCAAAGGTGGTCGGCGTGAACGCCACCCCGGCCAGCGCCGCGTAGCCGCCGTAGGAGCCGCCCATGATGGCCACCTGGTCGGCGGTGGTCACGCCCTGTTTGACCGCCCAGTCCACCGCGTCGAGCAAGTCGTCATGCATCTTGCGGCCCCATTGCAGGTCGCCGGCCGAGATGAAGTTCTTGCCGAAGCCGGTCGAGCCGCGGTAATTCACCGACAGCACCGCGTAGCCGCGGTTGGCCAGCCACTGGTGATAGCCGTTGTAGCCATAGCCGTCGCGCGCCCACGGGCCGCCGTGCACCAGCAGCACCAGCGGCGCCGGCTTGCTGGCCTTGCCGCTGCCGGCGGCGTCCACCGACTTCGGCAGGGTCAGGTAAGACACCAGCGTCAGGCCGTCGCGCGCCTTGATCTCCTGCGGATGCATGGCCACCAGCGGCGCCCCCTCCAGCTCCGGCCGGCTGACGAACAGCTGCGTCAGTTTTTTGGCCTTGCGCTCATACAGCCAGGTCGAGGCCGGCGCCGTGACCGGATCGACCGCCACCAGCCACTTGTCGTCGGCCTCGGTGCGCGAGGTCACGCTGAACTTGCCCTTGGTGTTTTGCTTCAGGAACGCCAGGTCGGCCTTCAGATCGTCGGACAGCGGAATGTACTCCTGCTTGAGATAATCGACGCTGTAGGCCTGCACGCGGCCGGTGCGCGGATCGAACAGGCCGTTGCTGATGTCGGTGCGGCCATCCTCGGCCAGCACCGTGGTCTTGCCGCTGGCCACATCCTGCGCCACCAGCGCGGCGGTGTTGCGGTTGCGCGAATCGATCCAGTACAGCGTGCCGCCGTCCACCGTGAAGGCGGCCGGCGCGGTGGTCTGCGAATCGTCGAGGCCGACCTCGGCCAGCGGCGTGCTCTCGATCTTGCCATCGCTGATGCGGAAATAGCTGGTGCCGCCGTCGCTGCGCGGCTTCTCGGCGATGCGCAGCTTGAGCTGGTCGTCCGCCAGGAAGCCGCCGTAGCCCTCGTTCTTTTGCACCAGCGTCAGCTTGCCGGTCGCCAGCTCCAGGCTGTAGACATCGTGCCAGCGCGGGTCGCGGTTGTTGAGGCCGACCAGAATGCGGTCCTTGATCTTGCTGCTGATGTGCAGCACGGCGGCGCGGGTTTTTTCAAACGGCGTGTAATTGGTCTGCTTGCCGCTGGCCACCTCGACGCCGTACAGCAGGAAGTTTTCATCGCCGCCCTTGTCCTGGATGAACAGCACATGGCGCGAATCGGGCGACCAGAAACTGCCGCGCAGCGGCCGCGTCTTTTCATCGGTCAGCGGCCGCGCCTTGGCCAGGTCGCCGGCCGGCGCCACCCACACATTCAGCACGCCGTCGCGCGGGGCGATCCACGACAGCCACTTGCCGTCCGGGCTGAGCTTGGCGCCGGTCTTGCTGGGATTGCCGAAGATGCGGGCGCGCTCGATCAGCGGCACATCGGTGGCGGGGGACTGGGCGTAGCACGGCAAAACACTGGCAAGCAGCAGGGCAGGCAGGGCGTAGCGGATCATGTTGACCTCATGGTGGTGAAAGGGAAAGGTCATCATAGCAACTTTGCATCCCCGTGCGTACGCCATGCGACAGGCCGCCGGCGGCGCCGATGAATTGCCGCATGGCGGGAACAGGTCGCGCGCCCTGTGGCTTTTCCCCGACAGGTAGCTGCGGCAACATTACCGCGGGGGAAGGGGAAGCCGTTTTCGCAGCCCCGCCCGCCGCCCCGCCAGCACCGCTGGCGAGGGGCGTCAGGTAAGCGTTTATTTCTCTTTGAAAATTCCTGTTGAGTTCATACAAAACCCCTATCGGAATGACAATAACTGATATAAAAATGAAATTCATTTTTTGAATCTGGAAACTATTGTTGGTGCTAGGATCATCCTTACTGAGCAAATAATTGCCAGTGACACGCACACACAATATGAGGGGAATAAAAAATGAAAGCGTTCGTACGACAGACTACTCAAGCAGCCATCCTCGCCACCGCCCTGATCGCGGCCTCGGCGTTTGCGGCCCCGGCCGATCCGGCGCCCTGCACCTTCAGCGACCTGACCAGCGTCACCGTCACCGCCTGCGCCGGCTTCATCGACAAGAACCACATCAAGGGTTCGGCCGACGGCGACGCCGCCACCCAGCTGGGCATCCTGGGCCTGGTGTCGGACGGCCACGCCATCGAGCTGGCCAGCAAGTCCGGCAGCACCCTGACCTTCACCACCGCGCTGTACGGCATGACCATCATCGGCCTGCACATCGGCGGCGGCTCCGACGATCACGTGGCCAACAGCACCGCCTTCTACCTGTTCGATGCCGGCAACACCGGCATCTACGCCATCGACACCAGCTTCAGCTCGCTGTCCAACGGCGGCCTGTACATGACCAGCGCGGTGCCGGAGCCTGCCACCTACGGCATGCTGCTGGCCGGCCTGGGTCTGATGGGCGCGGCCCTGCGCCGCCGCCAATCCTGAACCCCCTTGGCGTAAAGCCGGCACCCCGCTGCGGCGGGGTGTTTTCGTTGGCGGACCGCCTTAGCGCTGCACCATCTTCCAGCCATTGCCGGACGGATCGCGGAAGCCGGCATCCACCGTGCCGTAGCGCGCCACCGGTTCCTGCGTGAACTCGACGCCGTTCTTGCGCAGGCGCTCCCAGGCGGCGCGGCAGTCGTCCACGTGCAGCACCAGCGCCGGCATGGCGCCCTTGGCCACCATCTGGTTCAGGGTTTGCGCGGTGGCGGCGTCGTGCAGCGGCGGCCCGGGCTTGAACAGGCCCAGCTGAAACGACGGCTGGTCGGCCGCCTGCACCGTCAGCCAGCGGTAATCGCCGTTGCGCACATCGGTATGGACCACGAAGCCCAGCTGGTCGACATAAAAGGCCAGCGCCTCGTCCTGGTCGCGCACATACAGGCCGGCTACATTTACAGATTGCGTCATATCACCTCCTTGGTTTGGGAGCTACAGTGTGCCGCCGTCCTGGCGGCGCCGCTTCTCCAAAACTGCGATATTGAGATCGGGCCGTTCGGCGTGGCGCGTCACGCATTCCGGGATCCCGGCGCCGGCGTGCGGCTGCGCGCGTTCGTGCGCGCGCAGCTCGCCCGGGCTGGCGCCGGTGATGTCGCGGAAAATGCGGCCGAAGGTGCCCAGGCTGGTCCAGCCGGTTTGCAGCGCGATCTCGGTGACGGGCAGATCGGTATCGCGCAGCAGCGCGCTGGCGCGCTCGATGCGGCGCGTCAGCAGATAGCGGTGCGGCGGCAGGCCGAAGGCCCGCTTGAACTCGCGCGCGAAATAGGCCGGCGACACCGCGCTGACCTCGGCCAGCCGTTGCACCGGCCACGCCTCGTGCGGCGCCGCGTCCATCTTGTCCTTGGCGCGCAGCAGGCGCCGCAATAGCAGCGGACTCTGGCTCACCGCTGGCCGCTCTCCGGCGCCAGCGCCGCCTCCAGTTTATCGAACGAACCGGTCCAGCCCTGCGTCATGCCGGCGCGCGCGGCGAGGAACACCGCGCGTTCCTCGGCCGTGGCCGGGCCGTCGATTTCCCACGTCACCGTCACCCGCGTGCGCTGCGGGCCCTCGGCCGTGAAGTCCACCGTGGTGCGCATGGTTTCCGGCCACACCGGCGCCAGCGGGTGGCGGGCGATCCGCTCCTGCTCGTCGCAGAACTGCTGGGTGTAGACCAGCCGGTCCGGCGCGCGCACCTCCTCGTAATGGGCGCGGCCGTACATGGTCAGGCCGTTGCCGCTCATGCAGTACAGCGTGCCGCCGCCGGTGCGGATGTCGGCGCGCAGCAGGCGCATCTCCATGCCGGTGGGCGGCAGCCAGCGCGCCAGATGTTCGGGCTGGGTCCACATCGCGAACACCAGCGCGCGCGACGCCTCGAAACTGCGGCTGATGACAAACCGGTCCTGGTCGGCGCAGCGCTTGCCCAGGTATTCGGCCAGGCGGTCCCAGGTCGAATCGCCGCCGGCCTGCTTGATGAACTGGCGCGTCTGCGCGGCCGCCTCGGCGCTGGCCAGCGCCATGCGCATGTCCATCTGCGTCTTGCCGCCGAGGTCCTCGAACGTCACCGTCACGCGGAACAGCGGCGCCTGCTCATCGTTGCCGCCGTGGTCGTAGACCAGTTTGCGCAGCGGTTCGACTTCGAGGTACTTCGTGTTGTTGGGCCAGTCGGTGCCGTCCGGGCCGTGCATGGTGTAGCGCCAGTGGCCGCCCGCGCGCAGGTCCTTGCTGTGGGTGGTGATGGTGAAGCCGCGCGGGCCCCACCATTGCGCCACCTGGGCCGGATCGGTCCAGGCATCCCACACCGCCTGTAGCGGCGCGTCGTAAAGGCGGACGATGCGGATTTCATTCGGGGCGTTGAACTCAGTCATTTTCATCTCCTGTTGGCGGTTTTTGGGCGGTGACGGTTTTCAGATAGGCATCGAGACGGTCGAAACTCTCTTCCCAGAACACGCGGTACTGCTCCATCCAGTGGGCAGCGTCCTTGAGGCCGTCGCCATTGAGCTTGCACGAGCGCCATTGGGCGTTGCGGGTCTTGGTGATCAGCCCGGCCTTTTCCAGCACTTGCAGGTGCTTGGTCACGGCGGGCAGGCTCATCTCGCCGAGGAAGGGCTGGGCCAGATCGGACACATTGGCCTCGCCGCTCGACAGCCGCGCCAGCATGGCGCGGCGGGTGGGGTCGGCAAGGGCGGAAAAAGTCCGGCTGAGCTGGTCCTGCATCATTTCACCAATCGATTAATTAACCTATGGGTTTAATATAGGCCGATAGGCCGCCAACGTCAAGAAAAATAGAAACTTCAAATAGTTTCATCAGCTGCACCAGCGCCCAATTCTCCGTCTACCCCAAGCTGCAACTGGCGGCGGGCGAGTACAGCGGCACCCTGCGGCTGTCGATGTGCGCCGATACCCAGTGCGCCCAGCACTTCAAGGGTTCGCCGGTGGACGTGACCTACACCGTCAGCATCAATAAAGGTTTGAAGGTGACGCCGGGCAGCGTCGGCCTGACCGCGCTGGCTGGTGTCACCGCCTCGGCCAAGCTGGTGGTGCAGCTGCCAGCCGGCGCCACCAGTTTTACCGCCACCACCACCGCCACCTGGCTGAACATCTCGGGCGTGACTGCCAGTGGCATGACGCTCACCGCGGCCGGCAAGGCGCCTGGCGTGTACTCCGCGCTGGTAACGGTCAGCGCGGCCAATCGCCAGGTCACCGTGCCGGTGACCTACAACGTCGGCAATAATCCGGCTTCGGTGAACAGCATCACACCCGAGCGCGCCAGCCTGGGCTTCACCGCCCCGGCCGGCTACGCCAGCACCGCCCAGCAAATGAAGGTGACGCTGCCGGCCTGGGCCACTGGGCTGAGCAGCGCCGTGGTCTACGACAGCGGCAGCGGCTGGCTGAGCGTGAACGTCGACGCCGCGGGCGCGCTGAACCTGGTCGCCTCGGCGGTCGGCCTGCGTCCCGGCAACTACGCGGCCAGCCTGGTGCTGAACGGCGGCCCCGACGTGCTGCCAGTCAGCTTACCGGTCAGCCTGAATGTGCTGGCGCCGGACTGGAGCGTCAGCGGCAGTTCCAGCTTCAGCGTCAACGCCGCCAGCACCGCGGCCGGCCTGAGCGGACAGATCAGCATCGACATCCCCAACCTGCCGGTGCAAACCTGGCAGGCCAGCAGCAACGCCAGCTGGCTGACCCTGTCGCGCGGCAGCGGCGCGCTGCGCACCGACAAGCTCGGCATTTCGGTCAACGTCGCCGAAATGCTGAAGCTGGCCAACGGCCGCACCCACACCGCCGCCATCAGCCTGAGCGTGGCCAGCGGCAAAGCCGATCCGACCACCTTCACCGTCACGCTGGACAAGAAGCTGGCCGAGCTGAACTTCGTCAGCCCGCATACCCGCCTGCCGGGCGAGGCCGGCAACTACATCGTGCGCGGCAGCGGCTTCGATGCGCTGGCCGATGTCAGCAAGGCCTTGCAGGTGAGCGGCGCCGTCCCGGCCAAGGTGGTGCGCGTCAATGACACCCAGCTGGAGGTGAGCCTGCCGGCCGCCACCGGCGACGCCACCTTCGCCATCGCCAACACCCTTGGCGCGCCTGTGGGCGCGGCGACCCTGAAGGCGCTGGCGCAGCCGGCCATGGCCTACGCCGCCATCGACACCCAGGGCCGCAAGGGCGGCATGGTGTTCGATCCCGAGCGCCAGGCGGTGTACACCATCAACAAGACGCTGAGCTCACTGATGCGCTTCCAGAAAAACGGCGCCAGCTGGGACGTCAGCAGCGTCCCGGTGCCGGACGCCGACGCGGTCGCCATCGCGCCTGACGGCAAGAGCCTGATCGTGACCGTCACCAGCGGCCAGATCCAGTTGTTCGATCCAGCCACTTTGGCCAGCCAGGGCAGCTATAAAGCCGGTTACGTGTCCGGCGATACCCTGAACGCCTTGCCGCGCCTTGCCGTGCGCAATGACGGCAAGGTGCTGTTTGCCGGCGGTTCCGGCGTGGCTGGCGCCGGCGGCATGGCCTACTTCGATCTGGCCAGCCGCAGCTTCGGCAATATCGGCGGCAGCTATGCCTTTGGCTGGGCGGTGGCGTCCGGCGACGGCTCGCACCTCAACATCGTGCAGTCGGCCAGCTACAGCCCGCAGCCGCCGATGGTGTCGCTGGACGGCACCGACAGCGCCGCCAAGCCGGCTCCGGGCGGCCTGACCTTCTGGTACGAAGCAGCCCAGAGCCTGCGCGGCGAGCGTTTTGCCGAAGGTACTTACACCGTGTGGGACCGCGACTTCAACATCATCGGCAAAGTCGCCCTCCCGGATGCGAACTACTTCGGCCGCACGCCGGTGTTCTCGCCGGATGGCAAGCGCCTGTATGTGCTGGCGTACAGCAGCGCCGGCCTGTACCTGGGTTCGACCGTCATGCCGCGCGTGTACGTCTTCGACAGCAGCACGCGCATGGTGACCAGCACCAACCTGCCGCTGCTGGGTTCGTTCGATCTGAAGGACTACCCGACCTGCAACATCGACGCCTATGAATGCGACACGCGCGCGCTGGGTGCCATCAGCCCGGATGGCGCGACGCTGTTCTTCATCGGGGACGCGCGCCTGGTGGTGGCGCCGGTTCCGGCCCTGTCGGCCAGCCGTGCCGCCATGCGCCGCCTGGCGCTGCCCGTCTCGCGTTAAGCGACCCTCCGCCCCGCGATCCGGCTTCGGCTTGCGGGGCGGCCCCGGCGATTATTGCTGGACGATCTTGCGCACCCGCCCGGTGGCGGTATCGCTGACGTAAAGATTGCCGGCCGCGTCCAGCGCGATGCCGCGCGGCGTGCGGAAGGTCGCCACGCTGCCGACCCCGTCCGTGGTGCCGAAACCGTTCAGGCCATACTGGCCGGCGATGGTCGACACATAGCCGGAAGGCGTAATGGTGCGCACCTTGCCACCCATTTCCGTCACATACAGATTGCCATCGCCGTCGAGCGCGATGCCGGCCGGTTGTTTCAGCGTGGCCTTGATGCCTGCGCCGTCGCCGGCATCGGTGTCGCCGATATGGCCGGCGAAGGTGGTGACGCTGCCGTCCGGCGCCACCTTGCGGATCAGGTCATTCAGCGTGTCCGCCACAAACACATTGCCGGCCTTGTCGACCGCCAGGCCGTAAGGATTGTTGAAGCTGGCCTGCGCGGCCGCGCCATCGCTGGCGCCGCGCGCGCCGCTGCCGGCGATGGTGCTCACCACGCCCGCCGGGGTGATCTTGCGGATGCGCAGATTGAGCGTGTCGGCCACATACACGTTGCCGGCGCTGTCGACCGCGATGCCCAGCGGCGTATTGAAACGCGCCTGGCTGCCGGCGCCGTCGGCAAAGCCGATCTCGTCGGCGCCGGCCAGCGTGGTCACCACGCCGTCCTTGCTGATCTTGCGCACCATGTGCTTGCCGACCACGTAAAAATTGCCGGCCTGGTCGCGCGCGATGTCGTCGGCGTAGCCGAACGCCAGTTCGGCCTCGGTGGCGGCTTGGCCGGGCGTGGCGCCGACAAAGGTGCTCACCGCCCCGGCCGGCGTGACCATGGCGATGCGGCCATACTTGCGGTCGGCGACAAACACATTGCCGGCGGCATCGACCGCCAGTCCCTGCGGCTCGTTGAAGATCGCCGCCGGTTCGCCGGGCAGCTTGGTGGGGTTGTTGTTGCCGGCCAGCGTGCTGACCAGCGCGATCTGGTTGGCGCAGCTGATGGCGATATTGGTGACGTTGGCGCCGCCGATGGTGCCGCTGCCGTTGGCCACCGCGCATTGCTGGGTGAAGCGCGGCGGCTGGTCGCTGATGCGCACATTGTAGGCCGTGCCGGCGGTCAGGGCGGTTGGCAAGATAAAGGCCGTGGCGGCGGCCGGGATGGCGAGCTTGTCCGAGCCCGACGACAGCGTCATGCCGCCGCTCTTGAGCCCCGTGATGCTGCCGGCCACGGTGTAGGTGGGGGCGGCGGGCGTGGGCGGGGCGGTCACGCCGGTGCCACTGCCACCACCACCACCACCGCAGCCGGCCAGTCCCAGCAAGATCACGCCCGACGAGATTGATTTGCGCATGACAACCTTTTCATTTGGTCAAAATCAGCGCAAGGGTATCAGTTTGTGGCGCGAAGAAACGCACACATTGTCACGCCAGGTCAGGCGCCAGGCAAAAACGCCTGACCTTTCAATCGTGATCAGCTTCGGCGTGCCGAAGCATTCCCGTCTCGCGTTGAGACCTAGAACCGATAGGCCAGCGACATGGCGAGAATATTGCTGGCGAGGTCGTAAGTGCCGTGCAGGGTGCTGCCGGTCGGGGAGCGCAGGCTCACGCCGGGCTCGTCAAGGAACAGATGGGTGTAGCCCACGCTGTATTCCAGGTTGCGGCTGGCCTGCCAGGTCGCGCCCAGCGCCAGCCACTTGCGGTTGACGTCGGGCACCCGGACATCGCGGGCGCCGCCGGTGACCGGCGTCTGATCGTAGGCCGCGCCGGTGCGCAGGGTCAGGCTGTCGTCGACCCGGTATTCCGTCCCCAGCGCGGCAAAGGAGGTGTTGCGGTAGTCGAACGCAATGGCCTGGTCCGGCTGCGCCGAGCGGAAGTCGAGGACAACGTCGCGGAACTTGCTCCATTGGGTACGGCTCACGCTCGCCATGACCGACCAGCGTTCATCGATCTGGTGCGACACGCTGAGTGTCAGCGACGACGGCATGCACAATTCGGTGGCGGCGGTCGTGTCTGTAAACCAGCCCGGCCGCACCGCCGCCAGGATGGCTTTCGGCCCCTGCGGCACCTCGAATGCCACCGGGACGTCGCCCAGCGTATGCTTCACCGCCGAGCGGTACGCCAGGCCGATATGGGTTTGCCTGGCGGGGCTGTACAGGGCGCCGATGGTGAAGCCGACGGCGTTGTCGCTGCCGTCGATGGCGATGCGCCCGTCTGCGCTGGCCGGGGCAAAGCCCGGCACGCGCGCCGCAGCCAGGATCGCGCCAAAGTCGATCGCGCTCGACAGCTTGGCCTGCGCGTGTTCGACAAACAGCGAGCCGCCCAGCGACCACGCGTCGCTGACGTCATACGACAGGGCGGCGCCGAGATTGATCGCCTTCAGCTCGGTCCGCTGGCCGTGATAGCGCCCCTTCCATTGCGCATCGTATTCCGTCTTGAAGCCGAACGGCGCGGTCACGGACAGTCCCAGGTGGGTGCGCTCGTTGAGCGGCAGGTGCAGATACAGCGCGGGCACCGCCTTGGTCGCGCCCGCGTCGTCGCCGTTGCCGCCCGCCAGCGGCCGGCCAAGCGCGTCCGCGCCATCGCCGCTGAATTTCACCGAGTAATCGATGGCCGTCACGTCGGCCTGGAACACCCGGCCGTCCAGGCCGCGCATCGCGGCGGGATTGTCCGCGATCGCGCTGGCGTCTCCCGGCGTGCTGATCGAGCCGGCGTAGGCGCGGCCTTGTGCCTTGGCGCTCCGCTCCTTGAGTTCAAATGCCGCGCCTTGGCTTTGGCTGGCCAGCGGCAGGCCGGCGGCCGCCGCCAGCAGCGTCCGCGAATTCCGATACATCGTCATGTCGTTCTCCTTTTTATGGTTGTTTAAGTGGTGATATTCATGGGTGCTTACTTCAGGGCCACGGCTTCGGATGGCCGGGGATGCCAGCCGCCGCCGAGCGCCTTGAAGGCCGCGATGGCGGCGCGGGCCGACTCGGTCTGCGCCTGCGCCTGCGCGTCGGCGGCGCGCAGCAGGTTCTCGTCCGCCTGCAGGACTTCGATCAGGCTGACCACGCCGTTCTGGTAGGCGGCGTACGACGCCGCGCGAGCGCGGCCGAGCGAGTCCACGCCTTGGGTCAGGATCTCGGCTTGGTCCTCGCGCTTGACCAGCACCGAAAAGGCGTTCTCGACGTCTTCCGCCGCGTGCAGCACGGCCAGCCGGTAGGCGGCCAGGGCTTCCGCCTCCTGCCCCTTGGCCTGGCCGATCTGGGCGTTGATGCGGCCGAAATCGAACAGCCGCCAGCGCAGGCCCAGCACGCCGGACGCCTGGCTGGCGCCGCCGCTGAACAGGTTGCCGGCCGAGACCGACGTCGCGCTGCCGATCAAGCCGGTCAGGGACAGCTTGGGGTAGTACTCGGCAATCGCCGCGCCGATGCGTGCGTTGGCGGCGGCCAGGCGGCGCTCCGCCACGATCAGGTCCGGCCGGCGCCTGAGCAGATCGCCGGGCGATCCGCTGTCGTCGATGCGCGGCGCGGCCGGGATGGCGCCGCTGTTGACGGCCAGCTGGTCGCGGTGGGTGCCGGGCGGGGTGCCCAGCATCACGTCCAGCGCGTTCATGGCCGTGTCCAGGCCGGCTTCAAGCACCGGGATCGACGCCCGCACCTGGGCCAGCGCGCCTTCGGCCTGGCGCACCTGCAATTCGGCCGCGAGGCCCTGGGCGTGGAGCTGGTTGATGGTGGCGAGCAGGTCCTGCTGCGTCCGCACCTGGCGCCGCGCGACCTGCAGGCGCGTTTGCAGCCCGCGGATGCCGACGTAGATGTCGGCGGTCTGCGCGGCCACCGCCAGCCTGGTGGCCACCGCGCCGGCCTGGGACGCCTGGTACTCGGCCAGCGCCGCTTCCCGTCCGCGCCGCAGGCCGCCAAAGATGTCCAGCTCCCAGCTGGCGGCGAGATCGGCCTCATAGGCGTTGCCGTAGCGGTCAAAGCCGGGGCGGGAATTGAGGATTTGTCCCACTGGCGTTTCCACCGACTGGTAGGCGCGCGCGCCCTGGGCGCTGATATTGCCTGAAGGGAGGAGGGCGGCATTGGCGGCCCCCAGTCCCGCCTGCGCCTGGGCGACGCGCGCGCTGGCCTGGGCCAGGTCCAGATTCTGCTCCAGCGCCAGGGTCACAAGGCGGCTCAGCTGTGGATCGCCAAAACCCTCCCACCAGGTGGCGAAATCGGCGCTGGCAGAGGCGGCGCGTTGCTCAACCGCCGGTTGACCGAGATAGCGCTGTGGCAAGGGGGCGTCCGGACGCAGGTAGTCCGGCCCGACCGCGCAACCGGCGGCGAGGCCGGCGACAGCCGCCATGAGGAGAGTGCGTTTTAGCATGAGTGTCTTCCGTGAGGAGGGATAATGGAGGTGACTTTATCACAAAATAGTCACTAGTTGTGAAAAGTTGAGGCAAGAGGTAAGCTGTCGGCCATGACACCAGCAACCCCTTCCCCCAGCCCCGCCCGTGGTCCGGTCGATCACGAGGTGCGGGATCAGATCGTGACCGCCGCAACCGGGCACTTCCGGCTGTACGGCTACGAAAAAACCACTGTTTCCGATCTGGCCAGGGCGATAGGTTTTTCCAAGGCCTATATCTATAAGTTCTTCGGATCCAAGCAAGCCATCGGTGAATCGATTTGCGCGGCGTGCCTGCGGCGGATCGAAGCCGATATCAGGGCGGCGATTGACGCGGTTGAGTCGCCGCCCGAGAAGCTGCGGCGGATGTTCAAGGCGATTGTCGAGTCGAGTCTTCGCCTGTGTTTTGGAGACCGCAAGTTGTATGACATTGCGGCCGCGGCGGCGGCCGGGCAGTGGGAGGTGGTGGACATCCACGACCGGCGCATCCAGGAAATACTGCTGGAAATTTTGCGCCAGGGCCGCGCGACGGGGGAGTTCGAGCGCAAGACGCCGCTGGACGAGGCCGTTGCCGCCATTTATCTGGTCATGCGGCCCTACCTCAACCCGATGCTCCTGCAATATGGCCTCGATTACGCGGAGGAGGCGCCGGCCAAATTGTCCAGTCTGGTGCTGCGCAGCTTGTCACCCTAGGTCGGCAATATTCATGTGACGCTTGACTTATTTAGTCACTAGTACCAAAATGAAATCCTGTTTGATTCCACCCACGGGATTTCTATGCTCAGCCGCAACCACCTCATCGCTGTCTCTGTCTTGCCGCTGGCGCTAGCCGCCTGCGGCGCCAAGGCGCCACCTGATCCGCGTACCGCCGCCCCGCTCGTGCGGGTCGCCGGGGTTCAGGCGGCCACCGCCTCATCACATGCGTACACTGGAACCGTCGCCGCCCGCGTGCAAAGCGACCTGGGATTCCGCGTCCCCGGAAAAGTCCTGGCGCGGCTGGTGGATGTCGGCCAGACCGTCAAGCGGGGTCAGCCGCTTATGCGCGTCGATCCGGTCGACCTGAAACTTGCCCTGCACGCGCAGCAGGAAACCGTGGCCGCCGCGCGCGCGCGTGCCCGGCAGACGGCGGAGGACGAGGTGCGCTACCGCAACCTGCGCGGCACCGGCGCCGTCTCCGCCTCGGCCTATGACCAGGCCAAGGCTGCGGCCGATGCCGCCAAGGCGCAGCTCAGCGCGGCCGAAGCCCAGGCCGAGGTCGCCCTCAACACCAGCAGGTACGCGGAACTGCTGGCCGACGCCGACGGCGTCGTCGTGGAAACGCTGGCCGAGCCCGGCCAGGTCGTCAACGCGGGGCAGGTCGTGGTGCGGGTGGCCCATGCGGGACGACGCGAAGCGGTCATCCAACTGCCCGAAACCGTGCGCCCGGCGCTGGGCTCGGCGGGGCAGGCCGCGCTGTTTGGCAAGGAAGGCGCCGCCGTTCCAGCCCGGCTCAGGCAGCTTTCGGACAGCGCGGACCCGCTGACCCGCACCTTCGAGGCGCGTTACGTGCTGGAGGGCGCGCTGGCCGAGGCGCCATTGGGCGCCACGGTCACCGTCCGCATCCCCGAGCCGGGTTCCGAGGCGTCCGGCGGCCTGCAGGTGCCGATTGGCGCCCTGTTCGACACCGGCAAGGGGGCGGGGGTGTGGGTGATCAATGGCGAGCCGGCGAAAGTGTCCTGGCGGCCCGTCACCGTGGTGCGCCTCGACGACGCCGGCGCCTATGTCGCCGGCCAGATCAAGCAGGGTGAACGGATAGTCGCGCTCGGCGCGCATCTGCTGCGCGAAGGCCAGCAAGTGCGGGTGGCGGGTCCCGCGGCCCCTGTGAGCGAAGGAGCGCGTCCGTGAGCGAAGGCCGATTCAACCTGTCGGCGCTCGCCGTGCGCGAGCGCGCCATCACCCTGTTCCTGATCCTGCTGATCTCGCTGGCCGGGGGCCTGTCCTTCTTCAAGCTGGGGCGCGCCGAGGATCCCTCGTTCACGATCAAGGTGATGACCATCGTCACCGCCTGGCCCGGCGCCACCGCGCAGGAGATGCAGGACCAGGTCGCCGAAAAGATCGAGAAGCGCCTGCAGGAGCTGCGCTGGTATGAGCGCAGCGAGACCTACACCCGTCCCGGGCTGGCGTTCACCACGCTGACCTTGCTGGACAGCACGCCGCCGTCGGCGGTGTCGGACGAGTTTTACCAGGCCCGCAAGAAGATCGGCGACGAGGTCCGCCAGTTGCCGCCGGGCGTGGTCGGGCCGTTTGTCAACGACGAGTATTCCGATGTGACCTTCGCCCTGTACGCGCTCAAGGCCAAGGGCGAGGCGCAGCGCCTGCTGGTGCGCGACGCGGAAACGCTGCGCCAGCGCCTGCTGCACGTGTCCGGCGTGAAAAAGGTCAACATCGTTGGCGAGCAGCCGGAGCGCATCTACGTCGAGTTTTCCCATGAGCGGCTGGCCACCCTGGGCGTGAGCCCGCAGGATGTGTTTGCCGCGCTCAACAGCCAGAACGCCTTGACCCCGGCCGGGTCCATCGAGACCAAGGGGCCGGAGGTGTTCCTGCGCCTGGACGGCGCCTTCGACCAACTGGACAAGATCCGCAACACGCCCGTCGTGGCGCGCGGCCGCACGCTGAAGCTGTCGGACATCGCCACCGTGAAGCGCGGCTACGAGGACCCGGCGACGTTCATGATCCGCAATGGCGGCGAACCGGCGCTGCTGCTGGGCGTCGTCATGCGCGACGGCTGGAACGGGCTGGACTTGGGCAAGGCCCTGGACGGCGAGGTGAGCGCGATCAACGCGGAGCAACCGCTGGGCATGAGCCTGACCAAGGTGACCGACCAGGCCGTCAATATCAGCTCGGCGGTCGATGAGTTCATGGTCAAGTTCTTCGCGGCGGTGCTGGTGGTCATGCTGGTGAGCTTCGTGAGCATGGGATGGCGGGTGGGCGTGGTGGTGGCTGCGGCCGTGCCGCTGACGCTGGCCGTGGTGTTCGCGGTGATGCTCGCGACCGGCAAGAATTTCGACCGCATCACGCTGGGCTCGCTGATCCTGGCGCTGGGGCTGCTGGTGGACGACGCCATCATCGCCATCGAGATGATGGTGGTGAAGATGGAGGAGGGCTACAGCCGCATCACCGCGTCGGCCTACGCCTGGAGCCACACGGCGGCGCCGATGCTGTCGGGCACGCTGGTCACCGCCGTCGGCTTCATGCCCAACGGCTTCGCCCGCTCCTCGGCGGGCGAGTACACCAGCAACATGTTCTGGATCGTCGGCATCGCGCTGATCGCCTCGTGGGTGGTGGCGGTGGTGTTCACGCCCTACCTTGGCGTCAAGCTGTTGCCCGACTTTAAGAAGGTCGAGGGCGGCCACGCCGCGATCTACGACACGCCGCGCTACAACCGCTTCCGCCAGCTGCTGGGCCGCGTCATCGCCCGCAAGTGGCTGGTGGCCGGCACCGTGATCGGCCTGTTCGTGGCGTCGGTGCTCGGCATGGCCGTGGTCAAGAAGCAGTTCTTCCCGATCTCCGACCGGCCGGAGGTTCTGGTCGAGGTGCAGATGCCGTACGGCACCTCGATCACGCAGACCAGCGCCGCTGCGGAAAAGGTGGAAGCCTGGCTGGCCAAGCAGGAGGAAGCCAAGATCGTCACCGCCTACGTCGGCCAGGGCGCGCCGCGCTTCTATTTCTCGATGGGGCCGGAGTTGCCCGATCCATCGTTCGCCAAGATCGTGGTCCGCACCGACAACCAGGAGCAGCGCGAAGCCTTGAAATTCCGGCTGCGGCAAGCCATCGCCGACGGCCTGGCCTCCGAGGCGCGCCTGCGCGTCACCCAGCTGGTGTTCGGCCCGTATTCGCCCTTCCCGGTGGCCTACCGCATCGCCGGCCCCGATCCGGAGGTGCTGCGCAAGGTGGCGCTGGAGGTGCAACAGGTCATGGACGCCAGCCCGCTGATGCGCACGGTCAACACGGACTGGGGCGTGCGCGTGCCCACCCTGCATTTCACCTTGCAGCAGGACCGCTTGCAGGCCGTCGGGCTGAGCTCCAGCTCGGTGGCGCAGCAACTGCAATTCCTGCTCTCGGGCATCCCTGTCACCGCCGTGCGCGAGGACATCCGCACGGTGCAGGTGGTGGCGCGCTCGGCGGGCAACAACCGGCTTGACCCGGCCAGGATTGGCGACTTCACGCTGGCGGGCGCCAACGGGCAGCGCATCCCGCTGTCGCAGGTGGGCAAGGTCGAGGTGCGCATGGAAGAACCGGTCATGCGCCGACGCGACCGCGTGCCGACCATCACCATCCGCGGCGACATCGCCGAAGGCTTGCAGCCGCCGGACGTGTCGGCCGCCATCACCAGGCAACTCCAGCCCATCATGGAAAAACTGCCGGCCGGTTATCGCATTGTGGAGGCGGGTTCCATCGAGGAGTCGGGCAAGGCGACGGTCGCCATGCTGCCGATCTTCCCCATCATGCTGGCGATTACCCTGCTCATCATCATCCTCCAGGTGCGTTCGATTGCCGGGATGGTGATGGTCTTCCTGACCAGCCCGCTGGGATTGATCGGCGTGGTGCCGACCCTGCTGCTGTTCCGGCAGCCCTTCGGCATCAACGCGCTGGTGGGCCTGATTGCCCTGTCCGGCATCCTGATGCGCAACACGCTGATCCTGATCGGACAGATCCACGAAAACGAGCAGGCCGGGCTGGACCCATTCCGCGCGCTGGTCGAGGCGACTGTGCAGCGCGCCCGTCCGGTGATCCTGACCGCGCTGGCGGCGATCCTGGCCTTTATCCCGCTGACCCATTCGGTGTTCTGGGGAACGCTGGCTTACACGCTGATCGGCGGCACGTTCGCGGGAACCATCCTGACGCTCGTGTTCCTTCCGGCCATGTATTCGATCTGGTTCAAGATCCGGCCCGGCAGCGTTGGCCAGGGAGAGGCGGAAATACATCAGCAGCGCAATGTGGCGCCGATAGGCAAAGCCGGCTGACCTCCCGCGCCCTGCGTTTCTATTTTTGAACTTATAAGGAGTTGTTATGTCGAAGGTGGTGGTAATTACCGGCGTGTCGTCGGGGATTGGTCGTGCCGCGGCGGAGCTGTTTGTCAAGCGCGGCTGCCAGGTATTCGGTACCGTGCGCAATGTGGCGAAAGCCCAGGCAATACCGGGTGTGGTATTTGTCGAGATGGACGTGCGCGACGACGCATCAGTGCAACAAGGCATGCAGAGCATCATCGCCCAAGCCAAACGCATCGACGTGCTGGTCAACAGCGCCGGCGGGACCTTGCTCGGCGCGGCGGAGGAAACCTCGATCGTCGAGGCCAGGACCTTGTTCGACACCAACCTGTTCGGGCTGCTGCGTACGATCAAGGCGGTCCTGCCCTACATGCGCGCGCAGCGTTCCGGTCGCATCGTCAACGTCAGTTCGGTGCTGGGCTTCTTGCCGGCGCCGTATATGGCGCTCTATGCGGCGTCCAAGCATGCGGTGGAAGGCCTGTCCGAGTCCCTGGATCACGAGGTGCGTCAATTCGGCGTCCGCGTGGCGCTGGTCGAGCCATCGTTTACCAAAACCAATCTGGATCTCAATGCCCCGCAGACCGAAGCCAGAATCGGCGACTACGCAAGCGAGCTTGAGGTGGTTTCCCAGGCCATCCAGAACAACGTGCAAAAGGCGCCCCAGCCCGAGGGCGTCGCCGCCACCATCGCCGACGCCGCGCTGGGCGCATGGAAGATGCGTCACACGCCCAAAGGCGAGGCGTCGCTGCTGGCCAAGCTGCGCCGTTTCATGCCCGCCGCACCGGTCGAGAAAGGCCTGAGGAAAACGTTCGGGCTCGCGTGAAATTCATCCTCGCCCTGGCCTTCAGCAGCCCGACCTGCGGAAGGCCAGGGCGCCGCCACTTGCAAGGGAACATCATGACACGCAAAGTACGCTTCAAAAGCGATAATTTGACCTTGGTGGGCAATCTTTTTACACCTGAAAATTTCGATGAGAGCGGCAATTACAAGGCGGTTGTTGTCGCCGGGTCGTTTACTTCCGTGAAAGAGCAAATGGCTGGCACGTACGGCCAAAAACTCGCTGAGAATGGCTTTGTCGCGCTGGCGATTGATTACAGCCACTACGGAGAGAGCGAAGGTCAGCCTCGGCAATATGAATCGCCCGCTGAAAAACTGCGCGATTTGAAAGCCGCCGTTACTTATCTTTCCAGCTTGCCCTACGTCCAAGGAGTTGGCATGGTGGGCGTATGTACCTCGGCCGGAAATGCCGCCTACCTTGCGGCTGACGACGCACGCGTCAAGGCGTTGGCGACAGTCGCGGCATTCCTGCCTGGTCCCGCGCTGATCAATCGTGTGTTCGGCGAGGCGGAAATTGCCCGCCGCCGCGCGGCAGGCGCCGCCGCCAAGTTGACGTACGAGCAAACGGGCGAGCAGATCTTGGTGCCGGCTTACAGCAACGCCGATCAATTCGCAGTGAACTACAACCCGGCTGCCACGTACGATTATTACTTCAACGAAGCGCGTGGTGGGGTTCCCCAGTGGCGGAACGAATTTGCCGTCATGTCGTACGGACCCTGGTTGGATTTCAGCCCGCTCGACAAGGCGCCGGCCATCAAGATACCGACGCTGGTCGTTCATTCGGACGGGGCTGCCTTCCCTGAGCAGGCGAAGGAGTTTTACACGCTTCTCGGTGGAGTAAAAGAACTTGCGTGGGGGGACGGTACCCATTTTGATTATTACGATCAGGCCACGCAGGCCGATTTTGCCATTCAGAGCATCGCTGGGTTTTTCCGCAAACAGTTGTCTTAAAAAGGACGGCGAACCCATTACAAGGATCGACAATGAACACCATCAAACGCGGGCTCGCCGCTGCCGTTGCCGTCATCGCGCTTGGGCCGCTCACCGTTGCCGCATCGGCGGACGCTGACGCCCCATCCAAGGCCCGGCAGTCGGAGGTAACGTTTAAACACTATCGCTTCCGCGCCGGCGGCGAGTTGGATGAGCTCCGGATGCACTATGCGACCGTTGGCCAGCCTCACCGGAATGCGGATGGCGTCGTGGATAACGCCATCCTGATGCTTCCCTGGACTGGAGGAAGCAGCGCGGACTTGCTCACGGAGGAGTTCCGGTCATCGTTGTTTGCGCCTGGCGCGCCTTTCGATGCCGGGCGCTACTTCGTGGTCTTGCCCGACCCGATCGGACACGGCCAATCCAGCAAGCCGAGTGATGGCCTGGGCACCGCGTTCCCCAGGTATGGCTATCAGGATATGGTCGACCTGCAATACAAGCTGGTCACCGAAGCTTTGGGCCTTCCCCATCTCAAGGCGGTCGTCGGCATGTCGATGGGATGCATGAATGCCTGGCAATGGGCCGAGCGGTATCCCGGGATGATGGATGGCGTCATGCCCATCGCCTGCTTCCCGGCCCCGGTTTCCGGCCGCAATCTGATGTGGCGAAAAATCGCGGTGAACATGATCGAAACCGACCCGGCGTCGCTACCGAGCGTGGTGGGACTGATCAGCATGATGATCGACGGCGTCGGCAACTTGCAAGAGCGGTTCGATGCGGCACCCAAAATTGACGGTTTTCTGCAAGGTGTCAGAAAGAACGTCAAGGTGGACGCCAACGATCTCCTGTACGCGTTGAAAGCGTCCGGCGACTTTGATGCGGAACCCGCTCTCGGGAAAATCGAGGCGAAAGTCTATGCCTTGAATTTTGCGGACGATGAGTTTTATCCCGACAGCCTGCAAATTCTTCAACGCGATGTCCCTCAGGTCAGGCAAGGGCGATACGTGGTGCGGCCGAAGTCCCCGGGATCACCTGGCCATCTGAGCATGAGTCATCCCGCATTGTGGGCCGACCATGCGCGCGAGTTCATCCAGTGGAGCGCGCAAAAATAATCGCCGCGGCATGTCCCGGGCTCAGCCGCTGGCGAGGGCCCGGTACTCGCGCGGCGGTAGCCTCGCCCAGCGCGTAGGGCGTGCCATACGCCGTTCGAAAAAAAAGAGTTACGGGCTAATGCGCGTAACTCTTTGATTTTGCTGCTTATTCTTGGTGGCCCGGGGCGGAATCGAACCACCGACACAAGGATTTTCAATCCTCTGCTCTACCAACTGAGCTACCAGGCCAAGGGCACGCATTATAACGAGCGGCTGTGCCGTTTGGCAAGGGCCTGAATCCATTTTATTGACAGTCCTATGGTCGAGAGATAAATTTGATCTCTTAAGCAACCTCATCGGGACAGGAGCATTATGAAGAAGGCAGTTTGGTTGGCGGCAGGGTTGGCGATGACGACGGCGCATGGCGCCGGGCTGACGCCGGTGCAACAGCAGATGCGCGCGATTTATCAGGAACTGGTGGAAACCAACACCACCAACTCGGTCGGCTCCTGCACCCTGGCCGCGCAAAAGATGGCCAAGCGCCTGAAGGCCGGTGGCTTCCAGGACAGCGAGATCCAGCTCATCATCCCGCCCGGCGGTCCGAAAAAAGGCAACCTGGTCGCCCGCCTGAAAGGCGACGGCAGCAAGAAGCCGCTGCTGCTGCTGGCCCACATCGACGTGGTGGAAGCCAATCGCGAGGACTGGGAGCGCGACCCGTTCAAGCTGGTCGAGGAAAACGGCATGTTCTACGCGCGCGGCGCCTCGGACGACAAGGCCATGGCCGCCTCCTTCGTCAACAACATGATCCTCTACAAAAAAGAAAAGCTGCCGCTCAAGCGCGACATCATCATGGCGCTGACCTGCGATGAAGAACTGGTGCCGTCCAAATTCGACGGCGCCGAATACCTGGTCAACCACCACCGCGCCCTGATCGACGCCGAGATCGCCCTCAACGAAGGCGGTGGCGGTCTGCTGGACAAGGACGGCAAGCCGGTACGCCACGGCATCCAGGCCGGCGAAAAAATCTACCAGAGCTTCCAGCTGGAGGTGACCAATCCGGGCGGCCACAGTTCGGCGCCGTTCAAGGACAACGCCATCTACCATCTGGCCGACGGCCTGTCGCGCCTCGGCCAGTTCTCGTTCCCGTTCAAGCTGTCGCCGGTGACGCGCGCGTTCTATGAACGCATGTCGAAAATCGAAAAAGGCCAGGTGGCGGAAGACATGAAAGCCATCCTGCAAGATCCGCCGGACCAGGCGGCGCTGGACCGTCTGTACGCCGTCAGCCCGTCGCACAATTCCACCGTGCGCACCACCTGCGTGGCCACCAAGGTCGATGCCGGCCACGCCGACAACGCCTTGCCGCAACGCGCGCGCGCCATCGTCAACTGCCGCATTCTGCCGGGCGAGCCGATCGCCGAAGTGCAGGCCACCTTGCAGCGTGTGGTGGCCGACGACAAAATCAAGATCACCCGTGTGGGTGAAGGCGTCGACGGCCCGATGCCGCCGATGACGGTCACCCTGATGAAGGCCGTGGAAGACATCAGCAACGACATGTGGCCGGGCGTGCCGGTGATTCCGACCATGTCGACCGGCGGCACCGATGGCCGCTTCCTCAACAACGCCGGCATCTGGACCTATGGCGTCAGCGGCATGTTCCACGGTCCGGAAGGCAGCGGCGCCCACGGCCTGAATGAACACATCCGCGTCAAGTCGCTGTATGACGGCCAGGAGTACCTGTACCGCCTGGGCAAACGCCTGGCGACCGAGTGATGCTTACTCCGGCACGACGATGCGCCAGCGCCAGGGCTTGAGGTAAGCCTGGCCTTCGTCGCCGGCCAGCTTGTACTTTTGCAGCTGGCCGGTGGTGTTGACGATCACGCGCACATTGTTGGCGCCCTGCTGGCGCTTGAAGGCAAACAGGTTCTCATTGCCGACCTCCAGCAACTGCACCGGCGCGCCGGACGCGCCATTCCACAGCGCCGGGTTCTGCTTCTTCAATGCATTCAGGCCGGCGAAGAACAATTCCAGATCGATGTTGTTCCACTCGATGGCATCTTTTTCAAAGAACGCCAGCTTCTTGTCCAGCTTTGCTTCCTGGCCGTTGTACACCAGCGGGATGCCGGGCAGGGTATAGCTCAGCACCGCCATCGCGCCCCACGCCGGGCCATACAACTCCTTGTCCGTGCCTTCCCACGAATTGATATCGTGGTTGCTGGTGAACTGCAAACGATAGCTGTCGCGCGAGAATGCTTTGGCCGGATTGCTGACATACGCGCGCAAATCGGCGGCGCCGGCCTGGCCCTTGCCGATCTTCTTCATGATGCCGTTCAGCGTCCAGTCATAGCTGGCGTCGAAGGCCTTGTCGTGCAGCGCCACCTCGTCCGACTCGGCCAGCATGAACACCGGTTTGATCTTGTCCAATTGCGCGCGCGCCTGATTCCAGAACTCGGTCGGCACGAAGCCCGCCGCGTCGGCGCGGAAGCCGTCCACGCCCACATCCTTGACCCAGAACGCCATGGCCGAAATCATCGCCGGCCACAGTTCCTTGTTGCCGTAATCGAGGCCGATGACGTCAGCCCATTCCTCGGTCTCGCCGGCGCCGTTCTTGAAGCTGACGGCGGCGATCTCTCCCTTGTCATTCTTCTTGTACCAGTCCGGATGCTGCGTGGCCCAAGGATGATCCCACGCCGTGTGATTGCCCACCCAGTCGAGAATCACATGCATGCCCAGCGCGCGCGCCTGCTTCACCAGCTTGCGCACATCGTCGATGCTGCCGAACTCCGGATTGACGGCGGTGTAATCCTGCACCGCGTAGTAACTGCCCAGCGTGCCCTTGCGGTTCTTCTGGCCGATGGGGTGGATCGGCATCAGCCAGATGATGTCCACGCCCAGCGCCTTGAGGCGCGGCAAGTCGGCCGTGAACGCGGCCAGCGTGCCGTCCTTGCTGTACTGGCGCAGATTGACTTCATACACATTCGAGCTGCGCGACCACGCCGGGTGTTTGGGTTCGGCGTGGGCGGCGGTGAACAACGTCGCCAGGATCAGCGAGGCGGCAAGCTTTTTCATGGTGCTCCTTATTTCAGGGTGCGTTCAAACAGCTGGTAGATGCGGCGGTATTCGTCGTACCACGCTTCCGGATGCACGAAGCCGTGGCGCTCCAGCGGATACGACGCCAGTTCCCAGTGATCCTTTTTCAGTTCGATGAAGCGCTGGGCCATGCGGACCGAGTCTTGATAGAACACGTTATCGTCGATCATGCCGTGCGCGATCAGCAGATGGCCTTGCAGCTTGTCGGCGTATTCAATCGGCGACGACACCTTGTACGCTTGCGGGTCCAGCTCCGGCGAATTCAGGATGTTGGAAGTGTACTCGTGATTGTAGGTGGTCCAGTCGGTGACCGGGCGCAGGGCGGCGCCGGCCTTGAACTGCTCCGGCGCGCGCAGCAGCGCCATGAAGGTCATGAAACCGCCGTAGCTGCCGCCGTAGATGCCGACATTTTTGGCGTCGCCCTGTTGGTTGGCCACCATCCAGTTCAGGCCATCGACGTAGTCTTCCAGTTCCGGATGGCCCATCTGGCGATAAATGGCGGTGCGCCAGTTGCGGCCATAGCCCAGCGAAGCGCGGTAGTCCATGTCCAGCACGATGTAACCCTTCTGCACCAGCAGGTTGTGGAACATCTGCTCGCGGAAGTAGACCGGATAGCGCTTCGTCACGTTTTGCAGATAGCCGGCGCCGTGCACGAACATCACCACCGGATATTTTTTGCCCGCTTCCAAAGTGGCCGGGCGATACAGCTTGGCCCATACCGGATCGGCGCCGTGGGTCGAAGGCACGGCGACGATTTCAGGCTGTATCCACTCGCGCGATTTGAATTCGGCGGTACGGGTGTCGGTCAGCTGGGTGATGGCGCCGCCGCTGCTGCTGACGGTGCCGATCTGGGTTGGCATGTAGGCGGTGGAGTAGCGCACCAGCAGCTTGCGGCCGTCCGGCGACAGGGTGAAGCTTTCGACGCCGCCCAGCGAGGTCAGTTCCTTCAACGCGCCGTCCCTGGTGCTGGTCGAGCAGACTTCATACGTGCCTGGCAGTTTGGGATTGCACATGAACCAGGCCGTCTGGCCATCAGACGACCAGGTCACGTTCGACTCTTCCCACTTGCCGGAGGTAAGCGCGCGCGTCTTGCCATCGGCCGCTTGCAGGTAGAGGTGCGCGTAGCCGCTTTCCTCCGATTCGAACCACAGCGTGCTGTTGTCCGGCTGCCAGCCGAAGTCGTTGCCGCGATTGTTGACCCAGGCGGCGTCGCTCAGGCGGTGCAGCGGCTTCAGTCTGGCGGCGGCCAGGTCGACGCCGGCGATCCAGCGGTCCTTGTTGTCGATGGCCTGCGCCATCACCGCCACGCGCGCGCCGTTGGCGCTCCAGCGGATCGATTCCTCGCGCCCTTCGAAGCGCACACCGCGATTGCCTTTCAGCGGATCGAGCTTTTGCGCGGCGCGCATCTCGGCCAGCGGGTCCTGCTTGATGCCCGGCAGGTCGTCGAGCGACAGCTCGGTGACCTTGCGCGTCGCGACCTCAATCAGCTTCAGTTGATGTTGCAGTGGACCGGCTTCGCTCACGCGCTTGCGCTCATCGTCGGTTTCCTCGTAGCCGGATTCGGTGACATAGCGCGGCATCTTGCCGATGCGGCGCTTGTCGCCATCCTTGGCGGCGGTGACCACCAGCAGATAGCGGCCGTCCGGCGACAGCGAACTGGTTTCGATGGTGACCTTCTCGCCGAGATATACCGGCAGCGGCGCGCGGGTGGCGTCGGCGGCGCGGTCGGCGTTGCGCTGATCGCGCGTTTCATCCTTTTCCTGTTTCAGGCGCGCCAGCGTCGACATCAGGCGCAGCTGCATGTCGCGGCGGAAGTCGGCGTCCGGCGCGGCGTCGGGATCTTTGGCGGTACGCAGCAGGACCACCGGCGAGACCAGGCGCTCGGCGCGGCTCCAGCTGAACCAGTCGCTGCCCACGCGGAACTGCACGTGATTGCCGTCGGCGGCGTATTGCGCATCGGCGGCCGGCGTGGTGCCGCGCAGGATCTGCGTCAGCGCGCCGGTTTTCAGGTCGCGCTCAAACAGATCGCCATTGCGCAGCAGGACCGCGCGCGTGCGCTCGCGGTTGTAGACCACGGCCTCGCTATCGAGATTGGCCAACTGCTTTTCTTCCACCAGTTTCACGGCGGCGCCGTTCACCTGATAGGTGTCGCGGACGGCGGAACCGGTGCGTTTTTGCTTGAAGTAGACCTGCTTGCTGTCCCAGCCCCACCATGCCGATTCGACGGGATTGCCGATCCAGTCCGGATTGGCCATGGCTTGATCGAGGGTGATGGGAGTGGGCGCTGCTTGGACGCTGGCCGCGATGGCGGTCGCGAGGAGAGGCAATACAAAACGCATCGGTAGTTTCGCTTGTAAGTTGGGTGATCGGGAGCACCGGATCGCGGCGCGTCCCAGATTCTAGCCCAACCTTCTAGCTGCGGGCTATCTTGTCGGTTTGGCCATGGCCGGCATCCGGGCCGCCACGGCGCGGTGCAATGCGCAGCGCCCACAGCAGGATGGCGCCGGCCGCCAGATACAGCACGATCAGCGCCGCCAGCATGCCGGCGCTGCCGCTCCAGTGCAGCATGCGTTCACTCAGCGCCGGGCCGCAAGCGCCGCCCAGCAAACCGATGCTGCCCACCAGCGCGATGCCGGCGGCGCTGCGGCGGCGATCCAGCATGCCGGTCAGGATGGCGACCAGCAGCGGCGCGGCGGCGGCGATGCCCAGCGTGGCCAGCGTCAGGCCGGCCAGCGACCATGCGAGGCCGTTGTCGGCCGCGATGGCCAGACCCAGGCCGCCGGCCGCCAGCACCATGCAGGCGAAGAAGTGGCCGCGCCGTTCGCGCCGGCGGTCGGAGTCGTAGCCGATCAGGATCATGCCGACGATGCCGGCCAGGTTGGGAATGGCGGTCAGCCAGCCAAGCTGCATATGGCTGCCCGCGCCCCAGCGCTGCATCAGCGTCGGCGACCAGAACACCAGCGCGTAGCTGGCGCCCAGCAGCAGGAGATTGGACAGCGCCAGCAAACTGATCGACGGCTCGCGCAGCAGCGACCAGACCACGGCCAGCGCCGGCGGCGGGTCGTCATCTTCGCCGACGGCACCGGGACCGTGCAGCGCCGCCTCGTCGCGCTCCAGATCCTGCTCCACCATCTGCTGTTCGAAGGACGACAGCCAGCGCGCATCCTCGGGCTTGTCGTCCAGATAAAAGTAAGCGATCACGCCCAGCAGCGCGGCCGGCAAGCCTTGCGTGATCAGCATCCACTGCCAGCCATCGAGGGCGCCATAGTCGCGCAGCGACTGCAAGGTGAAGCCGCACAGCGGACCGGCCACCAGCCCCGCCATCAGCGTGGCAGAGGCGAAGATGGCAAACACCCGTGCGCGCCGTGCCGAAGGATACCAGTACGTCAGGTAAAGAATCACGCCGGGGAAAAAGCCCGCCTCCAGTACGCCAAGCAAAAAGCGCAGCACGTAGAATTCCACCGGCTCGCGCACGAAAGCGCCGGCGGCGGCGATCGCGCCCCAGCACAGCATGAGGCGCAGCAGCATCTTGCGCGCACCGATTTTTTCCAGCAGCAGATTGGCGGGCAGGCCGCACAGGCAATAAGCGATGAAGAAGGCGACGGCGCCGGAGACATATACCTGTTCGCTGAAATCCAGGCTGGCGCCCATTTGCAGCTTGACGTAGCCGACGTTGACGCGGTCGAGATAGGCCAGGATATAGCACACCATCAGCAACGGCAGCAGGCGCCAGCTGATTTTGCGGTAGATGGCGGCCATGCCGGCGGCGCCGCGTAGATGGAGAATCCTGGCGCCCTGGTTCATGATGCGAGTGCCCTCTGCGCTAGCGGTGCAAGATCGGTGGCGGGATTGGTCTGCATATTGGCGATATTAGCTGCACGATATGGCATACGCAAGCTTTAGAATCCGGTACTGCAATTCAAAACAACAGTGTCCGAAGTGGTGCATTTTTAACGGGATAAATCGATATGCTGAAGCGGATTTTGTGGACGGTGCTGGTGTTGGTGGCCGTGCTGGCGGCGGTGGTGGCATGGAACACGGTGCGGCTGTCGTCGCGCCAGATCGCAGTCAAACCGGTGGCGCCGCTGGCGCTGGAGCGCGACGCGGTGGCGGCGCGGCTGGCCGGCGCGCTGACCTTCCGCACCATCTCCGACGCCGCGTCGGCCGACACCAACGCCGAAGAATTCAAGCGCTTGCACGCCTACCTGGAACAAGCCTTCCCGCGCCTGCATGCCACGCTCAGGCGCGAGATGATCGGCCACAGCATGCTGTACACCTGGCAGGGCAGCGATCCGCAAGCCAAACCGGCGATGTGGCTGGCGCACCAGGACGTGGTGCCGGTGGCGCCGGGCACCGAAGCCGACTGGCAGCAACCGCCGTTCGGCGGTGTGGTGAAAGACGGCTTTGTGTGGGGGCGCGGCTCGTGGGACGACAAGGGCAGCCTGATTGCGCAGATGGAAGCGGTGGAGACCCTGCTGGCCGCGGGCTATCAGCCGCGCGCCACCCTCTACCTCGGCTTCGGCGCCGATGAGGAAGTGGGCGGCCAACGCGGCGCGGTGGAGATTGCGAAGCTGCTCAAGTCGCGCGGCGTGAAACTGGATTATGTGCTGGACGAGGGCATGCTGGTCACGCAGGGCATCATGAGCGGCATCGCCAAACCGGTGGCGCTGATCGGCGTGGCGGAAAAGGGTTATGCCAGCGTCAATCTGTCGGTCACCACGGCGCCCGGCCACTCATCGATGCCGCCGCAGAAAACCGCCATCGGCGCCATGAGCGCGGCGCTGGCGGAGCTGGAGCGCAAGCAGATGCCGGCCGAATTCACCGGTGTGGCGCGCGAGATGTTCGACACCATTGCGCCCGAGATGGCGGGGGCGAACCGGGTGGTGCTGTCCAACCTGTGGCTGTTCGGGCCGGTGGTGCGGCGGCAGCTGGAGCAGGGCCCCGGCACCAACGCCATCATGCGCACCACCACCGCGCTGACCGTGGTCCACGCGGGCAACAAGGACAACGTGCTGCCGGGGCGCGCCGACGCGGTGGTCAACTTCCGCCTGCGTCCGGGCGATACGGTGGCCGGCGTGATGGAACACGTCAGGCAGGTGGTCGACAACCAGGCGGTGCACGCGGAGCTGGAGGCGGGATGGTCCGAGCCGTCGCCGGTGTCGCCGGTGGCGTCGGCGCAATATGGGCTGATCAACCGCACCATCCGCGAAGTGTTCAGCGACGCCGTGGTGGCGCCGGGGATCGTGATTGGCGCGACGGATGCGCGCCATTATCAGGGCGTGAGCGACCATGTCTACCGCTTCTCGCCGGTGCGTGCGGGCAAGGACGACCTGCCGCGCTTTCACGGCACCAATGAGCGTATCGGCGTGGACAACTATCTGGAAGCGGTGCGCTTCTACGTGCGGCTGGCGAAGAACGGCGGCGCAAGCGCCGCCGGCCGTTAAGCGGAAGCGCCGCCGTAGCCCAGGTAATGGCGGGCCGGGCGCAACTCCGGCCGCGAGGCGGCATCGTCGTCATCCTGCGCCAGGAACTTGCTGCCGATTTCAAACCACTCCTCGCTGGAAATCACCTTCTGCGCCAGCGGCAGCAGCTCCTGCTCCTCCTTGTCGAGGCGCTTGAGCAGGTTCTGGCAATACAGGTCGACCGTCTTGCACAGGAACTTGCCCTGTGACGCGCTGCGGCGCATGGCGCGGCGCAGGCAACGGTAGACGGCGTTGAGCATGGCGCTGCCACGCTTGCTCAGGCATTCAAGATCGTTCAACAGCGCGCTGCAATTGGAATCGGCCGCGCGCACGGCCGGCATCAGGCAGGCTTCGACCTTGCGCTGGTGGCGCGCTTCGGCAAAGCTGGTCAGTTGCTTGAGTTGGGATTCAATGAACGCAGGATCGATCTCCTGCGGACGGCGCGCGATCGACTGCACATATTGCAGCAGACGCGAAATGAAGTGGCGTTCTTTCTTTTGCTCGATAGATAGTGTCAACAAGACATAAGTGGCAGTAAGCATAGTGGCGTTTCCCGTATTTCATGAGACTTCGGCTGCGCGGTGGTCGTCGCAGAGGAGCCAACGCGTGCGGAGGTGAGACTGATACCTTAGCGCGCTCTACAGGCTCATACAACGCCGATTTACAATTGTTCACAACTCGTTGTGATGCAATACAAAGCGAAGCATTACCGGCGGGGAAAACGAATTGCGCGCACGTCAAGCCGGCGGACAACGTGCGCGATTTCACCTGGCTGAGTAGACAATTATGCCTTTTTTCAGCGCCCGAAAATACACCCTTTATTGCAGCGGCCGAAAAAAATTTCTATCGCCCGCCTAACCCGGGGTCAGTTCTTGCAATCCAACACGGGCTCAGCCATGGACATGGCTGAGCCCGTGTTGGGTTGCAAGAACTGACCCCGAATTTTCACGAATTGTCAGGCGCGCGCTTCGCCGAGGTAGAAGCCGCGCGGGGCGCCGAGGCCGGCTTTGACCTGGCGCGATGGTTCGTCGGTCAGCACTTCGTCCTGGCCGGCTTCCAGCGCGGCGACGATGGCGGCGGCGATGGTTGCCGGCGACGATTTCGGCGCGTCCACGCCGGCCGTCATGTCGGTGTCCATGTAGCCCATGTGGGCCGCCAGCACTTGGGTGTTTTGCGCGCGCAATTCATTGCGCAGGCCGTTGGTCAGGCCCCACGCCGCCGCCTTGGAGGCGCTGTAGGTGCCGGTGGTCGGGAAGCTGGCCCAGCTCAGCGCCGACAGGATGTTGATGATGGCGCCGCCGCCGTTGCCGCCCAGTACCGGCGCAAAGGCGTTGCTCAGGGCCAGCGGGGCGAAGAAGTTCACTTCCAGCTCGGCGCGGGCCGCGTTCAATGCGTCCGGGCCGGTCACGCCGCCCACCACGTGGATGCCGGCGTTGTTGATCAGGATGTTCAGGTCGGGAATCGTTTGCACGGCGGCCGCGATGTCGGCGGCGTTGGTCACGTCCAGCTTGATCGGGGTGGCGCCGGCGATGTCGACGCTCTCGGGATTGCGCGCCGCCGCGTACACTTTGCGCGCGCCAGCTTTCACGGCCGCTGCCGCCAGTGCTTTGCCCAAACCACGGTTGGCGCCAGTAACCAGGACGACGGAGTCTTTGAAGTTCATGCTGTTTCCTTTCGAAGTTAATGTAAAACCACAATATGACCGGTCGTCTTAAAAACGGCCGAAAAAAAATCACGCCAAAATACGGCCCAGTGCCATCCGGGTGAAACGCTCCAGCGGCGCGCGGCTTTGTTCGGCCTTGGCGCGCAGCACGGCGCCTTGCCAGGCGTCGTTGACGAAGTCGGCCAGTTCGTCCGCCGGCGCGTCGGCGCTGATGCTGCCTTCCTGCTGGCCTTCGGCGATCACCGCCGCCAGCGCCGCCGTCGACCCGGCAAACGCCTCGCGCATGGCGCTGCGCATGGCCGGGATCTGGTTGGACAGCTCGGTGCTGAAGTTGCCCAGCATGCAGCCAAAATTGAATTCATTGGCGGCGTTGCCTGCGATCAGGCGTTCAAAATACTGTTGCAGGCGCTGGCGCGGCGGCAGGGCGCGGTCGCGCAGCACGGCCGCCACCTGGCTCACGCCTTCCGCATAACGTTGCAATACTTCCAGCCCCAGCGCTTCCTTGCTGGTGAAGTGGTTGTAGAACGAGCCTTTCGGCACCCCGGCGGCGTCGGTGATGTCTTGCACGCTGGTGGCGTTGAAGCCCTTGCTGTGCAGCAGCTCCAAGCCGGTGGCGACGATTTGCTCTTTAACGTTTGCTTTAGCCATGACGTAAATATGACCGGTCGTCTTAAATAAGTCAAGAACTTTTTTCAAGGTAGCGATAAGATATTCGTTATCAACTTTGAAAGGAGGGCTGCCGTGCGCAAGTTTTTGATGCCGCTGCTGCTGGCGATTCCACTGGGCGCGCCCGCCGCGTCGCTGGAACTGAAGATGTGCATCTTCGACCATCCTTTTCCGCCCATGACGTATCCCGACGGTTCCGGCCAGGCCCAGGAGGTGCTGCGCCGCGCCTCGCGCCTGCAAGCGGTGACGATCCAGAATGTGGTGGCGCCGCGCTTCCAGTGCATGGATCAGCTGCGCACCGGCCAGGCGGACGCCATGCTGGCCGCCTTCATCGAGGACCGCACCTCCTACAGCGCCTTTCCGATGAAGGATTCGCAGCCGGATGCCAGCCGTGCCGTTGGCGAGCTGAATTTTTCGGTCTCGCGCCGTCGCGGCGGCACGGTCGACTGGGATGGCAGGCAGTTCATCAATCTGGGACGCCAGCCGGTCGGCACGCAGCCGGGCTTGCTGCACGTGTCCATGCTGCGCCAGCTGAACGTGGTGATCGACGACAGCGCCGCCAGTCCGGAGCAGGCCTTCGCCATGCTGGCGCAGCACCGGGTGGCGGCGGTGGTCACGCAGCAGGGAGAGGGCGAGCTGATCATCGCCCGCAAATACAAGGGCGAGATCGAGATGCTGCCGACGCCGCTGACCGTCACGCCCATGTACCTGATCGTCAACAAGCTGTTTTACCAGAAGCACCAGGCGCAGATCGACGCCTACTGGGACGCGATACGCCAGGTGCGCGGCCTTAAGTAGCAGAAAGTAACAAGCCTACGCCCGGGCCGCCGCTCTTGGTATCATGTCCGGTCCCGGCCACAAGCCGGTATTTTTCTAATAACATCGGAGAACCCCCGAATGAGAATCCCACTGCTGCTGTTGGGCGCCGCGATGGCGTCCAGCGCCGTGGCCGCGCCGCGCGGCTTCACCGTAGAAGACCTGGTCAAGATGGAGCGCGTTGGCAGCCCGGTGCTGTCGCCCGACGCCACCCGCGTGGTGTACACCGTGCGCAGCACCGACATGGACAAGAACCGCGGCAACACGCAGCTGTGGCTGCTGGATCTGCGCCACCCGAAAGCGGCGCCGCTGCGCCTGACGCAAGCCGCCGCCAGCGCCACCGATCCGGAATGGTCGCCGGGCGGCGATGCGATTTACTTCCTGTCCGGCCGCTCCGGCTCGTCGCAGGTGTGGCGCCTGCCACTGAGCGGCGGTGAGGCCGCCAAGGTCACCGACCTGCCGCTGGACGTGGACAATTTCCGCCTGTCGCCGCAGGGCGACCGCCTGCTGTTCAGCATGGCGGTGTACCGCGACTGCGCCGATCTGGCATGCAGCAAGAAGCGCTTCGACGAGCAGGCCAGGGTCAAGGCCAGCGGCAAGGTCTACGACAAGCTGTTCGTGCGTCACTGGGATACCTGGGCCGATGGCCGCAACAATGTGCTGTACTCGGCGCCGATCGACGCCAGCGGCAAGGTCAGCGCCGAGCCGGTCAGCCTGAGCGGCAAGCTGGATGGCGACGTGCCGTCCAAGCCGTTTGGCGACCACGATGAATATCACTTCAGCCCGGACGGCAAGACCGTGGCCTTCTCGGCCCGCATCGCCGGCCGCACCGAAGCCTGGTCGACCAACTTCGACGTCTACACCGTGCCCGCCACCGGCGGCGAGCCCAACAACCTGACCGCCGACAACAAGGCCTGGGATACCAAGGCCATCTATTCGCCGGACGGCAAGACCCTGGCTTACGTGGCCATGGACAAGCCGACCTTCGAGGCCGACCGCTTCCACCTGGTGCTGATCGACGTCGCCAGCGGCAAGAAGCGCACCGTGGCCGACAGCTGGGACCGTTCTATCGCGGACTTCCGCTGGACCCCGGACAGCAAGGCCGTGCTGGCGGTGGCCGACGACATCGGCCAGCATCGCCTGTTCTCCATCGACGCCGCCAGCGGCAAGGTGACCGCGCTGACCGGCAAGGGCTATGTCAGCGGCTTCGATGTGGCGAAAGACACGGTACTGATCGCGCAAGCCCATCTGTCCTCGGGCGCGCAGCTGTACAAGTTCAAGCTGGGCGGCACCGCCGACAAGGCCGAGCAGCTGACCCACCTGAATGAAGCCGCGCTGGCCGACGTCAAGTTCGGCGAGTACGAGCAGTTCTCCTTCGTGGGCGCCAATGGCGACACCGTCTATGGTCACGTGATGAAGCCATGGAACGCGCAGCCGGGCCAGAAGTATCCGGTGGCCTTCCTGGTGCACGGCGGCCCGCAGGGCAGCTTCGGCAACTCGTGGAGCTATCGCTGGAATCCGCAGGTGTATGCCGGCGCCGGTTACGCCACCGTGTTCATCGACTTCCACGGTTCCACCGGCTACGGCCAGAAGTTCACCGATTCGATCAGCGGCGACTGGGGCGGCAAGCCGCTGGAAGACCTGCAAAAAGGCCTGGCCGCGGCGGTACAGAAGTTCCCGTGGCTGGACCGCGAGAACAGCTGCGCGCTGGGCGCCTCGTACGGCGGCTTCATGATGAACTGGATCGCCGGCAACTGGTCGGACGGCTTCAAGTGCATCGTCAACCACGACGGCGTGTTCGACACGCGCGGCATGGCTTACTCCACCGAAGAGATCTGGTTCACCGAGTGGGAAAACGGCGGCCCTTACTACGAGGTGCCGGAACTGCACGAGAAGTTCAACCCGGCGCTGAAAGTGAAGAACTGGAAGACGCCGATGCTGGTGGTGCAGGGCGATCTGGACTTCCGCATCCCGACCGCGCAGGGCCTGGGCACCTTCACCGCCTTGCAGCGCCAGGGCATCCCGAGCAAGTTCCTGTTCTTCCCGGATGAGAATCACTGGGTGCTGAAACCGGCCAACTCGGTGCTGTGGCATCACACAGTGTTGGATTGGCTGAACACTTACACCAAGAAGTAAGCATTCCGCACAACGCCCGCCACTGCGGGCGTTTTCACGTTAGGACGAACACATGAAACCATACCTGATCGCCGCCGCGATCGCGCTGGCCTTTGGCGGCGCGCACGCCGCCGCGCCGGCCCCGCGCGCCGAAAACGCCTATCTCTCGCAACAGGACGCCGCCGCCCGCGCCGCGCGTGTCAGCAATGTCGATTACACGCTGGACTTCACGCTGACCGGCAAGGAATCCTTCAGCGGCACCACCACCCTCAGCTTCGACTTGAGCGATGCCTCGCAGGCGCTGACCATCGATCTCGATAAAGCCGGCATCACCAGCCTGACCGTCAACGGCAAGACCGTCGCGCCGCAGTACAACCAGTGGTTCATCACGCTGGCGGCGCAGGATCTGGTGGCCGGCCGCAACACCGTCACCATCGCCTACACGCGCCTGCACAGCACCAATGGCGAAGGCTTGCACCGCATGGTCGACCCGGTCGATGGCCGCGTCTACACCTACTCGCACTTCGAGCCGGCCGCCGCGCATCAGATGTTCCCGGTGTTCGATCAGCCGGATTTGAAAGGCACTTACCAGATCACCGTCAGCACGCCGGCCGATTGGGTGGTCTCGTCCACCATGCGCGAGACCAGTGTGCAGGACGTCGATGGCGGCAAGCGCTGGAGCTTCCCGCGCTCGAAAAAACTGAGCCCCTATAACTTCTCCATGCACGCCGGCCCGTACAAGGTCTGGGAAGACAACAGCGGCAAATATCCGATGCGCCTGTTCGCACGCCAGTCAGTGGCGGCGCAGGTGTCGCCGCAGGACTGGTTCAAGTACACCAGGCAGGGCCTGGGTTTCTTCGACCAGTACTTCGGCATCCCTTACCAGTTCGAGAAGTACGACCAGCTGCTGGTGCCCGACTTCCTGTACGGCGCGATGGAAAATGCCGCCGCCATCACCTTCGCCGAAGGCCGCTTCCTGCACAAGGAAGAAATGACGGCGGCGCAGAAGCAATCGCTGGCCGGCGTCATCATGCACGAGATGGCGCACCAGTGGTTCGGCGATCTGGTCACCATGAAGTGGTGGAACGGCTTGTGGCTGAACGAGAGCTTCGCGTCCTTCATGGGCACGCTGGCGACCGCCGAGTCGACCGAGTTCACCAACGCCTGGCAGGGCTTCTACTCGGGCGGCAAGCAGTCCGCTTATGTGCAGGATCAGCGCGTGACCACGCACGCCATTGAAACGCCGGTGGCGTCGACCGCCAACGCCTTCGACAACATCGACGCCATCACCTATTCCAAAGGCGCCTCCACCCTCAAGCAACTGCGCCATCTGCTGGGCGAGGAAGTGTTCCGCCAGGGTGTGCACAATTACCTGGTCAAATACCAGTACCGCAACGCCACGCTGGATGACTTCATCGGCAGCCTGGCCGAGGCCGCGCAGCGCGACCTTGGTGGCTGGACCAGGGAATGGCTGTATGAAGCGGGCGTGAACACCATCGCTGCCGACTTCAGCTGCAAGGCCGGCAAGGTCAGTTCCTTCACGCTGCGCCAGAGCGCGGCCAGTCCGGCGCTGCCGACGCTGCGCGAACAGCGCGTGCGGATCGCCTTGTTCCAGCAGGGCGCGCACGGTCTCGCATTGAGCAAAAACGTGGCGGTCACGTACAAGGGCGCGGCCACCGCGGTGCCGGAACTGCAAGGCGCAGCCTGTCCGGACCTGGTCTATCCGAACTATCAGGACTGGGGCTTTGCGCAAGTGCGGCTGGATAAGAAATCCTTCGCCACCGCGCAGTCCAGCCTGAGCAAGGTGGATGATCCACTGCTGCGCTCCATGCTGTGGCAAAGCCTGTGGGACAGCGTGCGCGCCGCCCAGCTGCCGCTGAACGACTTCCTGAAAACGGTGCTGGCCAACGCGCCGGCCGAGAGGGATTACACGCTGCTGGGCGATATCGTCGACAAGGTGCGTTCGGCCAAGGGTTATCTCGATGCGATGGGCCCGTCGTCCTACAGCGGCAAGGTCGGCGTGCAGCTGGAGCAGATGGCGTTCAAGGCCACGCAGGCCGCCAGCGCCGACAAGAACTTCCAGCGCCGCTGGTTCTCCGCTTACCTGAATGTGGCCAGCAGCCCGGCCGCGCTCGGGCAACTGGCCGACATCCTGAACGGCAAGCTGGTGGTGCCGGGCCTGAACGTCAGCCAGGATGTGCGCTGGGAGATCATTGGCCGTCTGAACCGCTATGCCTATCCGGGCAGTACGGAACTGCTGGCCGCCGAGCAGCAGCGCGATCAATCCGACAGTGGTCAGCAAGCCGCCATTGCCGCCACCGTGGTGCGGCCGGATGCCAAGGTGAAAGCCGAGTGGCTGGGCACCATCGCCAACTTGCAGACCCGGCTGCCGTTCTCGAAAGTGCGTACCGCCATGAATTATCTGTACCCGGCCGAGCAGGGCGCGCTGAACGAGCAAAGCGCGGCGCAGCGTCTGGGTGGTCTCGGCGTGGTCGACCAGCAGGCCGGCCCGGTCTACATGCGGGCCTTTGGCGCGGCCATGATTCCGGCCACCTGCACCCCGGCCAGCGTCGAGCGCCTGGCGGCGGCAATTGTTAAATTGCCGGATTTGTCGACAGGAACCAAACGTTCACTTCTGGTAACAAAGCAGGAAGATGAACGCTGCGTTGCTATAAAGAAAGCAATGGCAGTATTTTAATTGGCCCCGGTTCGTCCGCACCCAAGCCAGCCCGCGCGGCTGGCTTTTTTTACGCCCGCCAGAACAAGTTTTTGCACAATTACAACGGAAAATCAGCCATTAGAGCATATCCTCATGACCTCCCGATGACATGCGCTTCATAGCGCAAGCAGGATTTTATTTGGTTTTTATAAAGATAATTAAACAATAAACGTTACAGTTTCATTACCTTTGCTCAAAGGCTGAGGCTATATTAAATGTTACTTTTTAAGAAAAGTAATCAGGGCCCCGTCGGGCAATCGACCGGGCGGGCCATGGCTTTATCCCTTAACCACAAGGCAGAGAAATGAACGACTCCATGCAATTGAAACGGATGACGGCGGCCGCATTGGGCGCCATTGCGCTGATGAGCGCCGCGCCGGCCATGGCCGATATCATCGATTTCAACTCCCTCGATTCCAACACCTTCAACGGCCTCGATACCTTCGATTCCGGCGCCTATCACTTCCTGGTGATCGACTCGCCCGCATCCGGCCCGGACGGCACCGGTTTCGCCGGCGCCATCGGCAACGGCGGCGACCCTTACCTGTGCGCGATTGCCGGCTGCCCGAGCGGCAACAGCAGCAACTTCTACCTGGGCGTCAACGACGGCAGCGTGAATATTTCGCGTGGCGACAACAAATCATTCAGCCTGGGCAGGGTGGACTACGCCTTCCTGGCCCCGGTCGACAACCTGCCGGGCTATTCCTACGGCCAATTGGTGGTGACCGGCACCACCAGCGGCGGCGGCAAGGTCACTTACTCCTTCGATTTCCCTGAGCTGGCCAGCGGCCACTCGCCGTTCATCACGGCCGACCTGTCGTCCAGGTTCGGCAACACCCTGTTCAGCAACGTCACCATCAGCTCCTGCATCTTCGATGGCGCCGGTTGCGTCAACCCGTCCGACAATCAGGCCCAGTTCGCGTTCGACAATCTGACGCTGGCGCCGGTGCCGGAGCCTTCGAGCTACGCCATGATGGGCCTGGGTCTGGCTGCGATCAGCCTGGTGGTGCGTCGTCGCGCCAACAAGAACAACAACGTTTAAGCGGGGACTGCACACCATGAAACTGAAACTTCGTCCTGTTACCACCGCCGTCCTGCTGACGCTGTCGGCCATGGCCGCCACCGCGCACGCCGAAGCCGAGCGCAAATCCTACATCGTGCAACTGGTCGACAAGCCGGTCGCCACCTACACCGGCCAGGTGGCCGGCCTGGCCGCCACCATGCCGGCCCAGGGCCAGCGCCTGAATGTCGACGCGGCCGACGTGCAAGCCTACATCAGCTACCTGGAAAGCAAGCAGAACGACGTGATCAGCACCGTCGCCAACGCCGAAGTGACCCACAAGTACGACGTGGTGTTCAACGGCTTTGCCGCCCTGCTGACCGACGATGAAGTGCGCGCGCTGAAAAAGAACAGCGGCGTGGCCTCCATCACCGCCGACTCCATCATGCAGATGGACGACAGCTATGTGAACTCGTTCATCGGCCTCGACAAGCCCGGCGGCCTGTGGTCGCAGTTGGGCGCCGGCGCCGCCGGTGAAGACATTGTGATCGGCATCGTCGACGGCGGCATCTGGCCGGAAAACCCAAGCTACGCCGACCGCGAAGACGACAACGGCAACCCGAGCCACACCGGCAGCAAGCTGGTGTACGGCGCCCCGCCAGTCACCTGGAAAGGCGGCTGCGACGCTGGCGAAGGCTTCAGCGTGGCCAACTGCAACAACAAGCTGATCGGCGCGCGCTACTACAAGCCGGCGGCGCAAACCCTGCACTGGACCGAATTCAACTCGGCGCGCGACTCGGTGGCCGGCACCGAAGGCCAGGGCGGCCACGGCAGCCACACCTCCAGCACCGCTGGCGGCAACGGCAATGTGTCGGTGCTGACCGGCGGCCTCAACCTGGGCAAGACTTCCGGCGTGGCGCCGCGCGCCCGCATCGCCGCCTACAAGGTGTGCTGGACCGACGGCGTCACCGGCAAGAACGGCTGCGCCACCGCCAACAGCGTGGCCGCCATCAACCAGGCGGTCAAGGATGGCGTCAACGTCATCAACTTCTCGATCGGCCCGAGCACCGGCGGCGGCACCTTCAACGAGGCGACCGAGCAAGCCTTCTTCGGCGCGGCGGCGGCCGGCGTGTTCGTGGCGGCATCGGCCGGCAACCAGGGCCCGACCGCCACCGCGCCGGCGCCGGTGGCCCACATCAGCCCATGGCTGACCACGGTCGGCAACTCGACTCATGACCGCCTCTACCTCGCCGATGCCGCGCTGGGCAGCGGCGCCACCGTGACGGGCGTCTCCAGCAACGCCAACACGCCGTCCGCACCGCTGATTCTGTCCACGGACGCCGGCGTGGCCGGCGCCGATCCGGTCAAGCTGGGGCAGTGCTTCGGCCCGGCGGACAGCATGTCGCCGTTGCTGGACCCGGCCAAGGTGACCGGCAAGATACTGGTGTGCAACCGCGGTGACAATGTGCTGGTCAACAAGAGCGCCAACGGCAAGACCGCCGGCGCGGTGGGCGTGATCATCGCCAACGTCGAAGGCGGCGCCACCACCACGCTGAGCCAGCCGCACACGCTGTCGACCATCCACATCACCAAGGAAAACGGCAAGATCGTCAAGGACTACGTGGCGGCCAACCCGGCCTCGGCCAACGGCTCGCTGGGCAACCTGCGCGCCACCGTCGACACCAGCGTCAAGGCGCCGATCATGAACGGTTCCTCGTCGCGCGGCCCGAACGTGGCCAGCGCCAACATCCTGAAACCGGACCTGACCGCGCCCGGCACCGACATCCTGGCCGCCGTGACCGCCGACCTGACCAAGGACCAGCGCAATGCGGTGGCCGCCGGCGGCGCCGCGCCGGTCACCGACTGGGCGTTCTACACCGGCACCTCGATGGCCTCGCCGCACGTGGCGGGCGTGGCGGCGCTGCTGAAACAGCGTCATCCCGACTGGACCCCGGCCGCCATCAAGTCGGCGCTGATGACCACCGCCTACGACACCTACACCGACGGCCTGACCAGCGGCGTGGCGTGGGATGCCACCGCCAGGAACACCGGCACGCTGCCATGGGCGCAGGGCGCCGGCCACATCGCGCCAACCAGCGCCGCCGATCCCGGTCTGGTGTACGACATCGCCCCGGTCGATTACGCCCGCTTCCTGTGCGGCCAGGGTCTGATCTACACGGCGGCGCAGTGCACCTCGTTCGGCGGCTCGATCGCGGCGCAGAACCTGAACCTGGCCTCGCTGACCGCCGGTAACGTGCTGGGCTCGATCACCCTGACCCGTACCGTGACCAACGTCGGCAATACCACCGCCACCTACAACGCCAGCGCCTCGGTGCCGGGCTACGCGGTGGTGGTGTCGCCGTCGCAACTGGTGCTGGCGCCGGGCGCCAAAGCCAGCTTCACGGTGAAGGTGACCCGCATCGACGCGCCGATCGATACCTGGACCTACGGCAAGCTGGTGTGGAGCGATGGCAGCCACAACGTGCGCAGCCCGCTGACCGTGCGCGGCAGCGCGCTGGCGGCGCCGGCCGGCGTCTACAGCGAGGCCACCAGCGGCAGCAAGATCATCACCATCGGCACCGGCTTTGCCGGCAGCATGAGCGCGGTGAAGGGCGGCCTGATCCCGGCGTCGCAGGAAACCCGCACCGTGGTGCAGGGCACCAGCCTGTCGACCGCCAACGCGCAGTGCGCGGCCGGCGGTTCGGCCGGCGTCAACCTGCACAACGTCACCATCCCGGCCGGCACCATCGCCGCGCGCTTCTCGCTGTTTGACGATGAAGTGACGGGCGCCACCCCGGGCCTGAGCGACCTCGACATGGTGGTGATCAAGGGCACGACCGTGGTGGGCAGCAGCGGTGGCGATACCGCCAACGAGTCGGTACAGCTGCTGAACCCGGCCGCTGGCGACTACAAGGTGTGCGTGGTGGGCTATGCGCCGAAAGGCGGCTCGGCCACCTACGTGCTGTCGAGCTGGCTGGTGAATTCGGCCTCGACCGGCGGCAACTTCAAGGTCAACGTGCCAAGCTCGGCGACCATCGGCGGCACCGCCACCGTGGGCATCAGCTGGTCGGGCCTGCCGGTTGGCAAGCGTTATGTGGGCGCAGTGAACTTCCTGCTGGGCGGCGTCAAGCAGGGCACCACCGTGGTGGACGTGGATACCACCGATCCGCTGCCGCTGTTCCAGAACTCGCGCGTGAAGCAGGCGCTGGCGTTCTGATCCCCTCAGCCTGAACGAAAAGTCCGCGTGCGGTACGACGCGGGCTTTTTTATTTGACGCTGGCCGGTCCCGGGTTGAGCAGCGCCGGCGGGTTGATCACGCACACGCCGGCGCGGCAGGTGGCGCCGGGATCGCTGACCACGGAGCAGGTCGACATCATGCCTTCCCGCTTGTCGTCGGCGCGGCGCGCGGCGGCGTGCTGTTCCACCAGCGCTTTCAGTTGCGTGCCGTCGCCGTTCTTGCTCGACCACGCGATGTAGCGCTCCGGTCCGCCACAGGCCTTGGCGCCCACGCCCAGGCTGTGGCATTGGCTGCCGTTGTCGCAGGCCAGGTCGCTATTGGCGGCCTGGACTTTCTGCCACAGTTCCGGCGTGGTTTCCGGTGGCCGCGCGCCGGCGCAGGCGGTCAGGACGATCAGGCTGGCCGCGGCCAAGCGCAAGGTGGGAACAAGGTTTTTCATGGCGATGGCGTGATAGGTTGATGGCTAAAGCTTAGCAGGGTTTCGTCCGACCAGCGCTGATCCCAGATCGGCGCGTAATAAGCGCGGTCCAGCAGCACCTGGCAGTCGCAATAGGGCAGGCTGGCCTCGGTCTGCGTGCCGCCGGCGTGCAGCGCGGTGGGGGGCAGGTTGGCGCTGAGATTGCCGTCGAACAGGGTGATGCCAGTGACCGGACCGTCGGCAAAGAACAGGTAATTGCCATCCGGCGCATTGCACACGCTGTCCGCGCTGGTGAACATATCGCTCAGCCAGGCAAACAGGTGGGCGTTGTTGGACAGCAGCCCGGCCTCCACGCCGACCCGGCATTCCAGCCGCAAATCGCCCAGCCGGCGCATGCCTTCCGGCACGCCGGGGCTGCGCACCTGCGCGCGCCAGGTCAGCGTGCTGGTCTTGCGGCTGGCGATCAGGGCGGCGTCTTCCTTGAGTGCCTGGGCGTTGCGCTCCAGCGTGAAGCTGTGATCGGCCGCCACCGGCACCGGCAGCGACACCGTATCGCCGGCCACGCGCAAGGTGATGCCCTCCAGTTGCGTGGTGGCCAGGCGCGGCAGCAACTGGAAGCGCAGCGTGGCCCGCGGCGCCAGCGCGTGCTGGCGCTCGAACAGGTCCATGCCGGCGATCATCTTGCGGTAGGACTTGTCGACCGGGTCGCGCGTTGCTGGCACGGTGACGCTGGGGGCGTTCTGGGCGGCAGCGCAACTTGCCGCCAGCAATGCCGCCACCAGAAAGGTTCTCATGACGGCACGATGGTAAGCCATCGCCGCCGCCGGCGGCGCACCGTTCACACGGCCGGCTGGCTTTCGACCCAGCGGATCAGCTCGCGGCCGAACACGCGGGTGCGGGCGGTGTCCACCTGGCGTTTCTTGTAGGCTTCGTGGCTGGCCGGGCCGCTCAGGCTGCGCTGGTAGCTGGCCTCGTCCATCAGCTGGATTTCGTACTCGAAGAAAAAGCCGACGTCGTAATCCTGCTCGGGCGCCGCATCGAGCTGCTGCACGTGGATCATCTTGCGCACCGTCACCTGGATGCTGTTGAAGCCGACCCCGCTGTGCGGATTGTCGCAGCGTGTTTGCGGCTGGGCGATATCGGCCAGCTCCGCGTCCATTTGCCGCAGCAGATCGAGCGGATACGTCTTGCTGTGCTCCAGCTGGGCCCGGTATTTGCAAAAAACCTCCTTGGCCGCGTCGAGGTCAAGCAGGGTGTTGCGGGTGCGTTCGGCATCGACATTGGTGACCGACAGCAGATGCGCGCGCTGCAAGGTGCGCAGGGCCAGCAGGCACTCGCAGCGGGTGGCAAACACCAGCCGCACGCCCAGATGGTCGAAGATGTCGGCCGCCAGGTAGGCGGCTTTTTGCAGCAGCTTGAGCAGGATGCTGTTGCGGCCCTTGTTATCCTTGCGGTCGTAATGCAGCAGCGGCAGGCAGACTTCGCCGTCGGTGAGGAAATGGCGCTCGCCGTCGCTGCGGATCACCTCGTCCAGGGTGCCGAACACCTGCGCGCGGATGGCATGGAAATGGCGCAGCTTGAGGTTGTTGTCGATGTAAAAAATCCCGTGCATCACCTTGAGCACGGCGCACGACCACATGCGCCGCACATCGACCAGTTGCCCGCGCAGCGAGGCATACACCAGCAGCTGCAAAGGGTCTTCCGGCTCGGCCACCTCGGGCGGGATCAGCCCGGCCTGGTCCGGGGCGAGAAAGGTGCAGCGGATGAAAGCCACCGCCTCGGCATGGGCGCGGCGGATCAGCCCGACGGCGGCCGGCTGCTCCAGGTCGAAACCGTATTCGCGCACGAACTGATGCGCATCGTGCAGATTGCGCAGGGCCAGCTCACCCAGATCGATCGCCGAGACGCCATTGGCGATGGCATTCAGATAGCTCCAGTTGAGCGACAGCTTGCCGTCGCTCCTGAGCGTTGCCCGCAGTTCCGTCATGTCTCCTCCAGCGCCATTTATTGGTTGTCGCTTGGAACTATAATAGCGCGAATGAAGAAATTCCTCGATACCCGCACCGCCATTCTCAACCATCCCCGCGCCGGCCTGTGGGCCGTGCTGCTGGTGCCCCTCCTGCTGGGGCTGCTGTCGCTCAGCAGCGGGCAGGACGATGGCTGGGACATGCGCAACTACCACCTGTACAACGTCCACGCGCTGCTGAACGGCCGCATCGGCTTCGACCTGGCGCCGGCCGGCTTCCAGAGCTATTTCAATCCCACCCTGGACCTGCCTTATTACCTCCTGAATCAGTGGCTGCCGCCGCGCGTGGTGGGCTTTGTGATGGGGGCGCTGCATGGGCTGGGCTTTGTGCTGCTGTGCGGCATCGCGCGGCAGGCGCTGGGTGTCGCCGCGCCACGCCGGCTGGTGCTGTTGCTGGCGGGCGCCGGCATGTTCGCGCCCGGCTTCATGAGCGAGCTGGGCAACAGCATGGGCGACAATCTGAGCGCGCTGCCGGCATTGGCTGCGCTGTACATCGTGCTGCGCCACTGGGACGCGCTGCCGCAGTGGGGCGGACGCACCGCGCTGGCGGTGTTGGGCGCCGGCGTGGCAATGGGCCTGAGCGCCGGCCTCAAGCTGACCAATGGCGTGTATGCGGTCGCCTTGTGCATCGCCTTGTTAGGTGTGCCGCTGGTTTGGTGGCGGCGCCTGCGGCTGGCCGTGGTGGCCGGCGTTGGCGTGCTGGCTGGCGTGGCCATCGCTGGCGGCTGGTGGATGCTGCGGATGTGGCACACTTTCGGCAATCCGCTGTTCCCGCAATTTAATAACTTCTTCCACAGTCCGCTGGCGCCAGAGAATGGCGTGATCGATGTGTTTTTCCGTCCGCAGGGCTGGATGGAAAACCTGTTCTGGCCCTTTATCTTTGCCTTCAACACGCGGCGGGTGTCGGAGATTCCGCTTAAGTTGGCAGTGTGGCCGGTGCTGTACCTGGTGCTGGCGGCGCTGCTGCTGGTGTGGCTGCGCAAGCGCCGCGAGCGTCCGCTGGCGTCGCGCAGTGCCTTCCTGCTGCTGTTCGTGGCGGCCGGCTATCTGGTGTGGATGCGCATGTTCAGCATCTACCGCTATCTGGTGCCGCTGGAGTTGCTGGCGCCGCTGGCGATCTGGCTGGCGTGGCAGTACATCGCGCCGCAGGCGCAGCGTGTGGCCGGCGTTGCGCTGGCCTTGCTGGTGCTGGTTTCCTTACCGATCGCCAACTGGGGCCATGCGGAATGGGCCGACAAAGCCTTTAGCGCCGAGGTGCCGTCCATGCCGAATCCGGCCAACAGCATTGTCTTCTTCGCCCAGCCCGATCCGCCATCGGGCTGGATGGCGACCTTCATGCCGCCGCAAGCGCAGGTGATTGCACTGGGCACCGGCATTCCGGAATCGCCGGCCTGGCGCGCGCGCCAGCAGGCCGCCATCGCCGCGCGTCCCGGTCCGCATTATCTGCTGCTGAGCGCCGCCCGCAACGACCGCGACGGCACCCGCCTGCGCAAGCTGGCCGTGGCGCAAGCGCTGGGGTTGACCGATGACGCGGCTGGCTGCGACAAGCTGGACGGCCTGATGAAAAAGGTGCGCCTGCAAGTCGAGCTGCGTCGCCTGTCGTCCGGCGGCTGCACCTTCGACCTGCTGCCGCAGCACCGCATCGATCTGGCCGCGCAGGACCGCGCCACCATCGAGCAGGCGGCACAGCGCCTGCAAGGCTATGGCCTGCAACTGGACACCGCCAGCTGCGCCACGCGGCGCGCGGCGATCGGCGCCGAGCCGCGTCCCTTCCTGTGGTGCCAGGTGCGCGCGCGATAGGCGCTGTCCCTGGCCTCGATCGGCATCCGCGCCATTGTCGCCAACGCGCGCACCATGCAGCAGCGCGGCTCGCGCATGCCGACCGGCGCGCCGCTGCTCAACTACGGCGAGGCCAATCACCATGTCTACATTCTGCTGTCCGGTGCGCTGGACGTACACCTCGACGGCCAGACCGGCGAGAGCGCCATCGTCATTTGCCCGGGCGAGGTGATCGGCGAACTGTCCGCCATCGATGGCGAGCCGGTCTCGGCGCTGGTGGTGGCGCGCGAGGCCTCGCAAGTGCTGCAACTGTCGCGCGAGCTGTTCTGGCAAAAGCTGATGGCCTTGCCCGGCGTGGCCAGCAACCTGATGCTGACCCTGAGCGGCCGCATGCGCCGCTCCAACAAAGCGGCCCTGAAAGCGCAACGCGCCGCGCTGGAACTCCAGCATCTGCGCAAGGAGCTGGACATCGCGCGCCAGCTGCAAGTGAGCATGCTGCCCTTGCAGCGGCCGCTGTTCCCGGAGCGCAGCGATCTGCATGCCTGCGGCCTGATGGGGCCGGCCTCGCACGTCGGCGGCGATTTGTTCGACGCCTTCTTCATCGACGACCACCTGCTGTTCATCTGCATAGGCGACGTCTCCGGCCACGGCGTGGCGGCGGCGCTGTTCATGGCGCGGGCCATCGGCCTGCTGCGCGTGCTGGCGATGAATTCAGCGCCATGGAAACCGTGCTGGCGCCGGGCGACACGCTGCTGTGCTATACCGACGGCGTGACCGAAGCGGCCAATGCCGGCGGCGAGGAATTCTCCGAACAGCGCTGTCTCGCGCTGCTGGAAGCGTGGACCGTGCAGTCGCCGCTGCCGCAGGCGCTGGATGCGCTGCGGCTGGCCGTCAGCGGCTTCACCGGCCAGCCGGTGCTGGACGATGATTGCACCATGCTGCGATCCGCTGTCCGCCAGCCTGAGGGGCGGCGCGGTTCCGCCTTTTGGTGCGCGCGTGGCGTGGCGATAGTCTCTACAATGAGGGCCTGCGCAACTTGTCTCTGGAGCCTGCATGTCCTTCCTGATTGTTCTTGCCGCACTGATATTCCTGATGCTGGCCGCCTATCGCGGCTACAGCGTTATCCTGTTCGCTCCCGTCGCCGCGCTGGGCGCGGTGCTGTTGACCGATCCGGGCGCGGTGGCGCCGGTGTTCAGCGGCATCTTCATGGACAAGATGGTTGGTTTCGTCAAACTGTACTTCCCGGTGTTTTTGCTGGGCGCGGTGTTTGGCAAGCTGATTGAGTTGTCCGGCTTTTCCGAATCGATCGTGGTGGCGGCCATCAAATACATCGGCCGCACGCGCGCCAACGCGGTGATCGTGTTGGTGTGCGCGCTGCTGACGTATGGCGGCGTGTCGCTGTTCGTGGTGGTGTTTGCCGTGTATCCCTTTGCGGCTGAGCTTTACCGTCAGAGCAATATCCCCAAGCGCCTGATGCCGGGCGCGATTGCGCTGGGCGCGTTCTCGTTCACCATGGATACCTTGCCGGGCACGCCGCAAATCCAGAACATCATCCCGACCACTTTCTTCAAGACCACCGGTTGGGCGGCGCCGTGGCTGGGCGTGGTGGGCTCGATCGCCACACTGGCCGCCGGCCTGGCCTTCCTCGAATGGCGCCGCCGCAGCGCCATGGCGACCGGGGAGGGCTATGATGCCGCCTCACCGGCTGCCGCGTCCGCCGCGCCTGTCGCCGCCCCTGCCGCCGCCGTGTCCGCTGCCCCGGCCGCTGCTGCCGCCACCGCCACCGCTGGCGCCGCGCCGGCACCATCCCACGCCCGCGCCGAGCTGCCGCATCCGCTGCTGTCGCTGGCGCCGCTGGTGCTGGTCGGCGTCGCCAACTTCATCCTCACCAAAATGATCCCCGGCTGGTACGGCGAAAGCTACGCCCTCACTGCCGACGCCTTGCCCGGGCTGCACGCCCCGGTGACCCTGCCGATCAAATCCGTGATCGGCATCTGGGCGGTGGAAGGCGCGCTGCTGCTGGGCATCCTGCTGACCGTCGCCACCGCCTTCAGCCGCATCCGCCTGAGCTTCGCCGACGGCACCAAAGCCGCGGTCGGCGGCGCGCTGCTGGCGGCCATGAACACCGCTTCCGAATACGGTTTTGGCGGCGTGATCGCGGCACTGCCAGGCTTCCTGTCGGTGAGCGAAGCGCTGCGCAGCGTGCCGAATCCGCTGGTGAATGCGGCGGTGTCGGTCACCTCGCTGGCCGGCATCACCGGCTCCGCCTCGGGCGGCATGAGCATCGCGCTGGCGGCCATGTCCGACCAGTTCATCAAGGCGGCCGAGGCCGCGCACATCCCGCTGGAAGTGATGCACCGCGTGGTGGCCATGGCCAGCGGCGGCATGGACACCCTGCCGCACAACGGCGCCGTGATCACCCTGCTGGCGGTCACCGGCCTGACGCACCGCCAGTCCTACCGCGACATCTTCGGCATCACCGTCATCAAGACGCTGGCGGTGTTCTTCGTGATCGCCGTGTACTACCTGACCGGGCTGGTGTGAATGATGCATTTGCATCATTCCGTTGTCGGGATGATATTGCTACATTGATACTCCTGTGCCGTGGGGCACACGTCCACTACAGGAGTCATCATGAAAAAAATCCTGGCGAGCCTGCTGCTGACCGTCGCTGCGGCGGCGCAGGCAGGCACCGGCCTGATCAACGTCCAATTCTCCGGCTACGAGACCTATATTCCCGAAGATAACGTCATGATCCCGGGCACTAATCCGCCACAAACCGGCGCGGCCCTGATCGGTGCCGCAGGCGACTACTGGAACAACTACGCGGTTGCGGCGCTCAGTAACCAGGCCTTGAAAGACAGCGGCGGCAACGGCACCGGCGCCACGCTGACTTTCACTTCGGAGGGCGCCTACAGCGCCAATCCCGCTCACACGCGGTTCACCGGCCAGCCGGCCGAAAACCTGATGGGCGGCTACCTGTGGTCCTACGACAGCCAGACCTCGGTGCGCGCCACCATCAGCGGCTTGAGCGCGGGGCACGCTTACGAGCTGTACGTGTACACCCAGGGCGATGACGGCAGCTGGGGCCGTCAAATCTCGTTCAACGTCAACGGCGAGGTGCAAACCTCGGCCCAGACCAATGCCGACACCTTCGTGTTGAATAACAACTACCTGATCTTCCACGTCCTGGCCGACAGCAGCGGCGTGATCGACATCGCCCAGGTCGCCATGGTCGGCGAAGGCAACCTCAACGGCTTTCAGCTGCTGGCCGCGCCGGTGCCCGAGCCTTCGTCCGGCCTGATGCTGCTGGGCGGCCTGGGCCTGTTGGCCGCGCATCTGCGCCGCTCGCGTACAGCTTCTGGCAGCGCTCGCAATAAAAGCTGCGCCGATGCGTCTTGCCCAAGTGCGCCTTAAGGAAAGGAATCTCACATCGCGGGCAGAGGCGTTTGGTGTGCGCCAGCCAGTGCTGTTTCAGCACGAAAGCCTTTTTCCAGCGCAGGAAATCGAACGCGTACACACGCATCTGCTCCACCAGCTCGCGCTGTTTGGCGGCCGGCAGCGCGCCCACCGCCGACAACGGATGCACGCGGATGCGGAACAGCACCTCGTTCTTGAAAATATTCCCCGCGCCGGAAAAAATCTCCTGATCGAGCGTGGCGTCGCACACCAGCATCTCGGGCCGGGCGCGCAACTTCTTCAGGGCGACCCTGGCGCTCCACTGATCCGACATCACATCGGCACTCCAGTCATACTGCGCGTCCAGATCGGGCGGCAGCGTCTTCACCGAGCAAGTGTAGAAATTGAATTCCTCGCCATCCTCAAAGACCAGGCTCAGTCTCGGCTCCGCGTCCTTGCGTTCATTGATGCGGTAACTGCCGAACATCAGCAAATGAATGCGCAGCACGCGGTCCGGCAGCTGGATCAGGAAATGCTTGCCCCAGCTGCGCAGCGCGACAATCGGCTGCCCGGCCAGCGCCGCATAATCGACCGCCTTGCTATTGCCGCCGGCACGCACAATCGTGCGCCCGGCAAAGCGCGCCGCCTCCTCGCGCAGAATGACAATGGATGGTCCCTCCGGCATGGCCTGCCTCCCAAGCTTGCAAGCTTCCAGTGTGAGCGCACTGCCGCGCCCGCACTGTACGCCAACTCACGGAGGCAACCGAAGACTAAGCTGCCTGGTTTTCCATGACTGCTGCACAAACGGATCTGCCGGTCCAGCAAATAGTCGACGTAATAATTATAGGCCTCCCATAATTTACCCGACACCGGCCAGCATGTCGTGGATGCTGTAGCTCATCATGGCGAGGAAGGCGACCAGGCCCAGATACAGCACGCCGTAGTTGATGCGCGTTTCGCGCGGCACGATGTAGTAGTCATCCGGCTTGGCGGGATCGCCCCAGATGGCTTCCTTGAGTTGCGGATAGGCCAGCACCGCCAGCAGAATCAGCATCGGACTTGGATGGTAAAAGAACAGCGCCGCCAGCAAAGGCACGCCGGCCAGCCACACCTTGGGCGAAATGATGGCCGTGATGCGGCCACCGTCCAGTGGCGAGATCGGGATCAGGTTGATCAGATTCACCATGCAGCCGGAATAGGCCAGGGCCAGCATCAGGCTGCTGTCGTTGTTGCGCGCGAAGTAGTAGCAGATCATCGCGGCGGCCGTGCCGGCCAGCGGTCCGGCAAAACCGATGTAGGCTTCGGTCTCCACGTCATGCGGCATGTCCTTGAGCGCCACCCAGGCGCCGACAAACGGAATGAAAGCCGGCAAGCCGACCTCCAGGCCGCGCTGCCGGGCCGCCGCATAATGGCCCATTTCGTGCACGAAGATCAGGCTCACGAAGCCCACCGCATAACGCCAGCCATAAATCCAGCTGTACGCCACGATCGAAATCAGCATGGTGGCGCTGGTGGTCAGCAGCTTGCCCATCTTGCCGGCGGCCAGCAGCCAGACGATCAACTTGCCCATCGATTTACTCCGGCTTGCTCAGGTCGACCGCCGCGGCTTTTTCTTCGCGCTTGCGGCCCAGCAGTTTGTAAACCCAGCCACCGATGGCTGCCACGCCGATCAGGATGAATTTCTTCAGGGCCAGCAGCACGGCAAAGATTTTGCCGAAGAAGCCCAGCTTGGCAGCGACCCCGCCCGCCACCAGCGCCGCGATGCCGTACTCGGCCACCTTGTCGGTGCTGGCGTTGAAGTCGGTGTAGCGGTTGCCCGGCGTGAACTCGGTGAAGCCGGTCACTTTCTTCATCTCGGTTTTGACTTGCGCGATCTGGTTCATGCCCGACACCGCGTTCAGCACCAGCACGCCTTCGCGGCCCAGCACGCGGATGTTGTAGTTCAGGCCGTTCTCCTTGTCGCCTTCGGTGTGCAGTTCCTTGGCCCAGTACAGCTTGTGCTGGGCCTTGTCGTAGCCCGGCTGTTCGGCCCAGCCCACCAGCGTCATCGGCGCGTAGCCTTGTTCCTTGCGCGCCTTGTTATTTTCGATCATGCCTTCCTGGATGTCTTTCAGCAGGTCGGCGTAGTTGATTTTGTCGGCGTCATCGTCCTTGACGTGGCCGTCCTTGTCGTAGGTGACCACCACGCCCCAGCCGGCCGCGCTGAGCGGATTCACATCGCTTGGCACGATCATGCCCAGCGTTTTCGTCCCCGGCGGATTGCCCCAGCCATCGGTCAGCAGCCTGGCGGCATCGGCCGGGTCCAGATAGCGGAAGTTGGAAGGCAGATCCAGCGTGGCGATATCGCCGGGCAGCTGGATTTTACCTTCGCGGAAGGTCAGCGAAGACAGGAACTGCTCGGCAGTCATCTTCGGCGCTTCGTCGGCGGCAACGGCAACGACAGGCAGCGTTGCCGTCAGACTCAGGCACAGCAGGGCGGTGATCAAACGACGCATACATACTCCTTGTAATAAAACCTATATCCTAAAGGAAATATTTGCCAAGTTGGTAATTATTTATGACATTGTCGCCATCATTGATTCGTGGCAGTATGTCCGGTCATTACAAGGGGGGATGGATGCGACGTCACATTAAACTGGTTTATGTAGCCATGTTCTTCAGTGCCGCTGCGCAGGGGCAGGCGCCGTCGGCGGAAGTCCGCAAGTTCATTCAGCATGACCAGCCGCTGATCGCCCTCACGCACGTGCGCGTGATCGACGGCACCGGCGCGCCCGCGCAGGAAGACCGCACCGTGGTGCTGCGCGACGGCCGCATCGAAGCCGTCACCGACGCCCGCACCGCGCCGCCCAAGGGCGCGCATGTGATCGACCTGACCGGCCGCAGCGTGATTCCCGGCCTGGTGGGCATGCACAATCACCTGATGTACGTGGAGTCGATCAACCGCGATGAAGACGGCAAGACCCCGCCGCCCGGCGTGTTCGTCACCGAGATCGCCTTCAGCGCGCCGCGCCTGTACCTGGCGGCCGGCGTCACCACCATGCGCACCACCGGCAGCGTGGAGCCGTACACCGACCTGAATATCCGCCGCCAGATCGATGAGTTCAAAATCCCCGGCCCGCATATCGACGTCACCGGCCCCTACCTCGAAGGCAAGGACACCTTCTTCCCGCAGATGGCGGTGCTGACCGAGACCGACCACGCGCGCAAGACGGTCGATTTCTGGGCCGGCGAGGGCGCCACCTCGTTCAAGGCCTACATGAAGATTTCGCGCCCGGTGCTGGGCGCGGCCATCGAGCAGGCGCACAAGCATGGCCTGAAAGTCACCGGCCACCTGTGCGCGGTCGACTACCGCCAGGCCGCCGCGCTGGGCATCGACAATCTGGAACACGGCCCGGTCTTCACCGACACCGAATTCGTCGCCAACCGCAACCCGGATGAATGCCCGGCCAGCGGCGCGGTGGCCGCGTCGTGGGAACAGCGCGAGATCGACAGCCCGGAAGTGCGGGCGCTGATCGCCGATCTGGTGGCGCGCAAAGTCGCCATCACTTCCACGCTGCCCGTGTTTGAAGCCTTCGTACCTACCCGCCCGCTGTTGTCGCGCAAGCAGATGGCCTTGATGTCGCCGGAAGCGCTACGCAGCCATCTCGAAGCGCGCGCGCTGGCGACCACGGTGCCCGGCTACGCCGCGCGTCAGGAAGCACTGCTGAAAAAGGAGATGGCGTTTGAACTGGCGTTCGTGCGCGCCGGCGGCCTGCTGATCGCCGGTCCCGACCCCACCGGCAACGGCGGCACCTTGCCCGGCTTCGGCGACCAGCGCGAAGTGCAGCTGCTGGTGGAAGCCGGCTTCACACCACTGGAGGCGATCCGCATCGCCACCCTGAACGGCGCCCAATACATGGGACGCGCCGACAGCATCGGTTCCATCGCTCCCGGCAAGCATGCCGATCTGGTGGTGCTGAAAGGCGATCCAACACGGCGCATCGCCGATATCGAAAACGTGGAAATCGTGTTCAAGGACGGTTATGGTTATGACCCGGCCAAGTTGAACGCGTCCGTTCGCGGTATGGTCGGCATACGCTGACCGTTTTATAACCCTAGGAGGCTAGCTTGAAAAAAACCATGCTTGTGATGTCGCTGATCGCGGCGTTTGCAGCCACTGCCGCCCACGCGGCAAACGGTCCTGAGATCGACGCAAAACGTCTGTCGCAGGATGTGAAGGTTCTGTCGTCGGATGAATTTGAAGGCCGCGGCCCGAACACCGCCGGCGAGACCAAGACCGTCGCTTACATCATCGAACAGTTCAAGGCCGCCGGCCTGCAACCGGGCGGTGATCTGGTCAAGGGCAAGCGCGCCTGGACCCAGGACGTGCCGCTGGGCCGCTTTGAAATCAAGGGCCCGGTCAAGCTGTCGGTCAGCGACGGCAAGACCGTGCAGGAACTGAAGCAGGGCGATGACCTGGCCGTGCGTGCCGCCATGAACGGCGCCAGGCTGGTCGACTTCAAGAATGCGCCGCTGGTGTTCGTCGGCTACGGCGTGACCGCGCCGGAGCGCAAGTGGGATGACTTCAAGGGCCAGGACTTGAAGGGCAAGCTGGCCATCGTGCTGATTAACGATCCGGACTTCGAAACCGGTCAGGGCGATTTCGGCGGCAAGGCCATGACCTACTACGGCCGCTGGACTTACAAGTATGAAGAGATGGCGCGCCGTGGCGCGCTGGGCACCATCATCGTGCACGAAACCGCACCGGCATCCTATGGCTGGAACACGGTGAAGAACTCCAACACCAACGTCATGTACGACATCGTGCGCAAGAAGCCTTCCGAAGCGCACGCGCCGATGGAAGCGTGGATTCAGCGCGATCTGGCGGTGGACCTGTTCAAGCGCGGCGGCCTGGATTTCGAGGCACTGAAGAAGCAGGCGCAAACGCGCGACTTCAAGCCGGCTGAATTGAAAGGTGTGACGCTGTCGGCCAACTACGCGGTCGATGCGCAAGTCATCACCTCGAAGAACGTGGTGGCGCGTCTGCCGGGCGTGAAGAAGCCTGACGAAACCGTGATCTACAGCGGCCACTGGGACCATCTGGGTGTTGGCCTGCCGGACGCCAAGGGCGACAAGATCTACAACGGCGCGATTGATAACGCCACCGGCATCGCCGCGCTGCTGGAACTGGCGCGCGCATACGGCAAGGCGCCTGCGCCGGCCCGCAGCGTGGTGTTCCTGGCGGTGACCGCCGAAGAGAAAGGTCTGCTGGGTTCCGAATACTACTCGGCCAACCCGCTGTATCCGCTGGCCACCACGGTGGGCGTGATCAATATGGATGCACTGAGCCCGGAAGGCCTGGCGCGCAACTTCACCATTTCCGGCAGCGCCAAGCTGGATCTGCTGGATCAACTGATCGCCAAGGCCAAGCAGTACAACCTGGCCTACACGCCTGATCCGCTGCCGGAAGCCGGCCACTTCTTCCGTTCGGACCACTTCCCGTTCGCCAAGCGCGGCGTGCCGGCCATTTCGTACGGATCGGGCAACGACCTGGTGGAAGGTGGCGTGGCGGCAGGCCGCAAGGCGGAAGAGGCTTACACCACCAACAACTACCACCAGCCGTCGGACGAGTGGAGCGCCAACTGGAGCTTCGCAGGCATGTCGCACGATCTGGGCATGTTGTATTCGCTGGGCCGCGATCTGGCGGAATCCAGGGACTGGCCTAACTGGTCCAAGGACGCCGAGTTCCGCGCCGCGCGCGACGCCAGCGCCGCCAAGCGCAAGTAATTGGTTCGCGCCGCGATGACGTTACAGGCTCTCGATCTTTGCTGCGTTCGCGGAGAGCGCCGCTTGTTCAAGGACGTGTCGTTGTCGCTGGCGGCTGGACAGGCGCTGCGCGTGCGCGGCGCCAACGGCAGTGGCAAGACCACCTTGCTGCGTACCTTGGCCGGTCTGGCGCATGCCGAATCGGGCGAGGTGCGCTGGCAGGGCAGGGCGCTTGCCGCTTGCCGCGATCAGTATCACAACCAGATGATTTACCTCGGCCATGCGGCGGCGGTGAAAGATGAATTGCTGGCATGGGAAAACCTGGTCTACAGCGCGCGCCTGAATGGCCGGGTGCTGGACCGCGCTGAGGCCGAGCACTCGCTGGCGGCATTGGGCCTGGGCCGCGCCGCACAACTGCCGGCGCGCTCGCTGTCGCAAGGGCAGCGCAAGCGACTGGCGTTGGCGCGCCTGCACGGCGCCGAAGGCCATGCCGCGCCGCTGTGGATATTGGACGAACCGTTCAACGCGCTGGATCAGGACGCGGTCGCCGCCCTGTGCGCCGCGCTCGACCAGCACTTCACGCGCGGCGGCATGTTGGTCTACACCACCCACACCGACCTGCCGCTGCATCCAGCCGTAGCGCTGGACCTCAACCTCGACCGCCCTGCGTCCGCCCCGCCCGCGCGCCCCGCGTCGCCTTTCGCCGCCGCGCAAGCCACGCCCACGCCCGCCGCGCCGCCGAGCGCCTCATCATGCTGACCGCCTTCCTCGGCGTGATCCGTCGCGACCTGCTGCTGGCGCTGCGCAACCGCGCGGACGTGCTGTCGTCAGTCTTCTTCTTCGTGATCGTGGCCGCGCTGGCGCCGCTGGGCCTTGGCCCTGAACCGGCCATGCTGCGCACCATCGGCCCTGGCATGGTGTGGATCGCCGCGCTGCTATCCTCCATGCTCGCCCTCGGCCGCCTGTTCGCCCAGGACCACGCCGACGGCACCCTCGAACAACTCCTGCTCTCGCCGGAGCCAGCCACACTGCTGGTCGCCGGCAAAATCCTCGCGCATTGGCTCACCACCGGCATTCCGCTGATCATCCTCTCGCCACTGCTGGCCCTCCAATTCGGCCTGCCCGCCGAACAAGTCGCCACGCTGATGGCCAGCCTTGCACTCGGCACTCCCATCCTCAGCCTGATCGGCGCCATCGGCGCGGCGCTGACATTGGGCGTGCGCGGCGGCGGCGTCCTCATCGCATTATTAGTTTTGCCACTTTACGTCCCGGTCCTCATTTTCGGCGCCGGCGCCGCTGTGGCGCCAGATCCACAATCGCATTTATTTTTACTGGGAGGCCTGCTGGCAGCCGCTGTAGCACTGGCTCCGTGGGCCACTGCGGCGGCCTTGCGCATTGCCTTGGAGTGAACACTGTTGATACAATGTCCACAATGAACACCAGCCTGCTTTACCGTTACGCCTCACCTCAACAGTTCTATCCACTGGCGGGCAAATTGATCCCATGGTTTGCGATACTGGCGGTCCTGCTGACCGCCGCCGGCTTGTATGTTGGCCTGGTACGCGCCCCCACCGATTGGCAACAAGGCGACTCCTATCGCATCATCTACGTTCACGTGCCCGCCGCATGGATGTCGATGGTGATCTACCTCGCCATGGCCTTCTGGGCCGGCATCGGCCTTGTCATGAACACGCGCCTGTCGTCGATGATGGCCAGCGCGCTCGCGCCGACCGGCGCCATGTTCACCGCACTGGCACTGTGGACCGGCGCCCTGTGGGGCAAACCGACATGGGGCGCGTGGTGGGTATGGGACGCGCGCCTGACCTCCGAATTGATCCTGCTGTTCCTCTACATCGGCTTCATGACCCTGCAATCCGCCATCACCGACCCGCGCCGCGCCGACCGCGCCGGCGCCTTGCTGGCATTGGTCGGCGTGGTGAATATCCCCATCATTTACTTCTCCGTGAAGTGGTGGAACACCCTGCACCAGGGCGCGTCCGTCAGCCTGACCGCCGCGCCCAGCATGGCCGCCGTGATGCTGACCGGGATGCTGCTGGTCGCACTGGGCGCATGGTCCTACACCTTCGCCGCCGCGCTGGCGCGCCTGCGCTGCATCATCCTCGAACGCGAGAAACGCAGCGCGTGGATCAAGGAGGCGGCATGAGCGAATGGCTGCACATGGGCGGCTATGCCCTGTACGTGTGGGGCGCCATTGGCGCCGCTTTGCTGCTGCCAGTGTGCGAAAGCGTGGCCCTGCGCCTGCGCCGTCGCGCCGCGCTGGAACAGCTGAAACATCAACAGGATCACGATGAAACCTAGACAAAAGCGCCTGGTGCTGGTGGCGGCGGGCCTGGCCCTGCTGGCGCTGGCGGCCTGGCTGATCTCGTCCGCCTTCCAGAAGAACCTCGTCTTCTCCGTGACGCCGACCGAAGTGCTGGCCAGCGCCGACCGCGCTCGCAATTTGCGCATGGGCGGCCTGGTGGAGAAGGGCAGCTTGCGCCGGGATGGCGATGGCGTGACGGTGGACTTCATCATCACCGATCTGGCGCAGCGCGTGCCGGTGCGCTACAGCGGCATCCTGCCGGACCTGTTCAAGGAAGGCAAAGGCGCGGTCGTGCAGGGCAAGCTGGGCGCCGATGGCGTGTTCACCGCCACCGAGGTGCTGGCCAAGCACGATGAAAACTACATGCCGCCGGACGCCGCGCGCGCACTGAAAGAGGCCGCCGAGGCCAAGGACAAGAAATGATTCCAGAACTAGGTTCCTTCGCGCTGATGCTGGCGTTTTGCGTCGCGCTGCTGCAAGGCATCGTCCCGCTACTCGCCTCGCCGCGCGCCCGCGCAACCGGCGCCGCTGCCGCCCCAGCCTCCGCCCGCGCTGCTGCGCCAGCTGGCCGTGCGGCCGCGTGTGGTGCATCGGCCGTTGCCGACGCCATGGCCGCGCGCTGGATGGCCGTCGCGCGGCCCGCCGCCTACGCACAAGCCTTGCTGGTCACGTTCGCCTTCGCCTGCCTGGTGCAAGCCTTCGTGGCGAACGACTTCACCGTGCTGTACGTCGCCTCTCACTCCAATACCTTGCTGCCACTGCACTACCGCATCTCCGCCGTGTGGGGCGGCCACGAAGGCTCGCTGCTGCTGTGGATTCAAATCCTGGTACTGTGGACTGCCGCCGTCGCCGCGCTGAGCAAACAACTGCCGGCCGAAGTGGTCGCCCGCGTGCTGGGCGTCATGGGCCTGATCAGCGTTGGCTTCCTCGCCTTCATCCTGTGGACCTCCAACCCATTCGAACGCCTGCTGCCCGGCGCCGCCGAAGGCCAGGACCTCAACCCGCTGCTGCAAGACATCGGCATGATCGCCCACCCACCGCTGCTCTACATGGGCTACGTCGGCTTCTCGGTGGCCTTCGCCTTTGCCATCGCCGCGCTGATCGGCGGCCAGCTGGATGCGGCGTGGGCACGCTGGTCCCGCCCATGGACCTTGGTCGCCTGGACCTTCATGACGCTGGGGATCTTCCTGGGCAGCTTCTGGGCCTACTACGAATTGGGCTGGGGCGGCTGGTGGTTCTGGGACGCGGTGGAAAACGCCTCCTTCATGCCATGGCTGGTCGGCACCGCCTTGATCCACTCCCTGTCCGTCACCGAAAAACGCGGCAGCTTCAAAAACTGGACCGTGCTGCTGGCCATCATGGCGTTCGCCCTGTCGCTGCTGGGCACCTTCCTGGTGCGCTCGGGTGTGCTGACCTCCGTCCACGCCTTCGCCACCGATCCCAAGCGCGGCCTGTTCGTGCTGGTGTTCCTGGCGCTGGTGGTCGGCTCCTCGCTGCTGCTGTACGCATGGCGCGCGCCGCAGGTCGGCCTTGGCGGCCGCTTCGCCATGTTCTCGCGTGAATCGCTGCTGCTGGTGAATAACGTGCTGCTGGTGGCCGCCGCCGGCACCGTGTTGCTGGGCACCCTGTATCCGCTGTTCCTCGACGCGCTGGGCATGGGCAAAATCTCGGTCGGCCCGCCATACTTCGAAACCGTGTTCGTGCCGCTGATGGCGCCGATGTTGCTGTTGCTGGCCGCCGGTCCGTTCCTGCGCTGGAAGCAGGCCGGCTTCAAGGACGTGCGCAGCCTGCGTTGGGTGGGCGTGGCTGCCGTGCTGCTGGCGATTGCGGCCGCCATCGCGGTCGGCATTTCGCCGCTGCTGGTCATGGGGCTTGCACTGGCCGCGTGGATTTTGCTGGGCAGCGTGTGGCACCTGCTGCAACGCCTGCGCGTGTTTGAGGAAAACCGCACGCGCCTGAGCCACCGCTTGTCCACGCTGCCGGGCAGCTACTGGGGCATGCTGATCGCGCACGCCGGCATCGGTATATTCGTCATCGGCGTCACCTTGGTGAAGGGGCGCGAGATTTCGCACGACGTACCGATGCAGAGCGGCGATATCCATCACGTCAACGGCTACGACTTCCGCTTTGTCGGCTTGCAGAACGTGGAGGGTCCAAACTACTCGGCGGTGCGCGGCACCTTTGATGTCACGCGCAACGGCAAGCATATCGTCACGCTGCTGCCGGAGAAGCGCCAGTTCGCGTCCGGCGGCATGCCGATGACGGAAGCGGCCATCGATCGCGGCCCGACGCGCGACCTGTATCTGGCACTGGGCGAAGAGGTCAAGACGGGCAACTGGATCGTGCGCATCCAGCACAAGCCGTTCGTGGCGTGGATCTGGGCCGGTGCGCTGCTGATTGCGTTTGGCGGCCTGCTGGCGGCGCTGGACAAGCGCTATCGTCTGAAGAAAGGCAAAGCATGAAGCGCTTTATTCTGCCACTGGGCGTATTCGTTGCGCTGCTGGGATTCCTGTGGGTGGGCTTGCGCCTGAATCCGCGCGAGGTGCCGTCGCCGCTGATTAACAAGCCGGCACCGGCGTTTTCACTGGCGCAGCTGCATATGCCGGAGCGCCAGATCGGCACGCGCGACATGGCGGGGCAGGTGTGGATTTTGAACGTGTGGGCCTCGTGGTGCGTGGCTTGCCGCCAGGAGCATCCGGTGCTGATGGAGATGGCGCGCATGAAGATCGCACCTATCGTTGGCCTGAATTACAAGGACGCGCGCGATGAAGGCATCGCCAATTTGCAGCGCGCGGGCGATCCGTATCTGGTGTCGGCGTTCGATCAGGATGGCCGCGTTGGCATTGACTATGGCGTGTATGGCGTGCCGGAGACGTTCGTGATCGATAAGCGCGGCGTGATCCGCTACAAGCAGATCGGCATCCTGACGCCGGACGTGGTGACCGGCACGCTGGTGCCGCTGATCGCAAAACTGAACAAGGAAGGCGGCAATGGTTAAGTGGATTGCTGCCTTGTTGATGGCGTTGTCGCTGTCCGTGCATGCCGATGAGGATCTGGACAAGCGCGCCGCCGCGCTGGAAGAGGAACTGCGTTGCCTGGTGTGCCAGAACCAGACCATCGCCGATTCGCATGCCGGGTTGGCGGCGGACCTGCGCCGCGAGGTACGCGAGCAGCTGGCGCAGGGCAAGTCGGAGCAGGAGGTGCTGGACTTCATGGTGCAGCGTTATGGCGATTTTGTTTTGTATCGCCCGCCTGTGAAGTCGACTACATGGTTGCTGTGGTTTGGGCCATTGCTGTTGCTGGTGGCTGGTGCGGCGCTGCTGGTTTCGCGTCTGCGTTCGGCGCGGCGTGAGACGTCAGCGCCGTCAGAGGAAGAGTTGCAGCGTGCACGCGCGCTACTGGATAACGACAAGGAGCAGCCATGAACGGCTTCGTATTCGCCGCCGCTGCGATGTGTGTGGTGGTTCTGTGGCTGATCTTGCGCCCCTTGCTGTCGCGTGCTGGCGCGGCAGCCGCGCCGCAAGCCGGCCAATTGAATCTGGCCGTCCTGCGTGACCAGCTGCGCGAGCTGGAAGCGGACCGTGAGCAAGGCAGCATCGATGCCGAAGCCTATGCCGTCTCCCGCCGCGAACTGGAACAGCGGGTCGCCGAAGACGTCCATCTCGGCGCGACTGCGCCAGCCGACCACGCCACCGCCGCGCCAGGCGCCAATGCGGCTATCGAGACCGAGAGCGATCCCCGCGGCGGCGCCATGCCCGGCGTTGGCGCGGCCCCTGCCTCCGCGCCGCCGCCAGTGGCGCGATGGCAAGCCGTCGTGCTGGCGTTCGTGCTGGTTGGCGCGGCGGCTGGCTTGTACGCCTCGCTCGGCACGCCGCAAGCGCTGGTCGCGCCGGAAGCTGCGTCTGTCGCTACCGGCCAAGGCCTCGATCCGCATACCAGCAACGAAGCCGAAGCCATGGTCGCCAAACTGGCCGAGCGCATGGCGCGCGAACCGCAAGACCCCAACGGCTGGGCGCTGTTGGCCCGATCGTACAGCGCCATGGGCCGCTTCGTTGCCGCCAGCGGCGCCTACGCGCGCCTGATCACCCTTATCCCCGACGACGCACAGATCCTGGCCGATTATGCCGACGTCCTCGCCATGACGCAGAACCAGAAACTGCACGGCGAGCCGGAACGCCTGCTGGCCCGCGCGCTCGCGGCCGATCCTAAAAACGTCAAAGCCCTGATCCTGTCTGGCGACGCCGCCTTCGAGCGCACCGACCTCGCCGCCGCCGCCATCCACTGGCAGGCCGCGCTGGCCAACGCCACGCCCAACTCGGAATTCGCCCAGATGGCGCGCGACAACCTCGCCCACATCGGCGCGCCGATGGAGGGTGCCGCCACCCAGCGCGCCGCCGCCGGCACTGCCGCCGCCTCGCAGCCTCAGGCCGCGCAGTCCGCCGCTGGTTCCGCCGCGTTGCCCGCCGACCGCGCGCCATCCGCATCGGCCACCGCCATCAGCGGCCGCGTCGAACTCGATCCCTTGCTAAACAAGCAGGTGGCCGACACCGACACTGTCTTCATCGTCGCCAAAGCCGCCGACGGCCCGCGTTTCCCGCTCGCCGTCCTGCGCAAACAAGCCCGCGACCTGCCGCTGAACTTCACCCTCGACGACACCATGGGCATGATGCCCGGTGTGAAAATGTCACAGTTCGACAAACTGGTAGTCACCGCCCGCATCTCCAAAACCGGCAACGCCATCGCCGCGCCGGGCGATTTGGAATCGGCTCCACAGCCCGCCAAACCGGGCGACACGCAAATACAGTTGCGTATAAGCCCCAAATAGCAAATATCACCAAATTTACTATGCCGGTTAGTGTTAGACTGCCCGCATATTGTTGACTATTTGCAATGATAGTTAAATAAACAGACACCAGCCACCGCCAGAAGTCGCCTTATGTTGCAAGACAATTTCATGTCATTCCAGCGCTTTCGCTACGCCAAATGGGCCATCGTCCTGCTGGCCGCGTGCATCGCGCTGTACGCCGTAGACAACCCGCCGATCAAACCGGGCGGCGGCACCATCCTCGGCTACGGCCTCGGTACGCTGGGCGCGTTGCTGATCGTGTTCCTGCTGCTGCTGGGCGTGCGCAAACGCGCCTACGCCTCGCGCATGGGCACCTTGCGTGGCTGGCTGTCGGCCCACGTCTACCTCGGCCTGGCGCTGGCGGTGATCGCCACGCTGCACTGCGGTTTCGAATTCGGCTGGAACGTCCACACCTTCGCTTACGCGCTGACCATGGCCGTCATCGTCAGCGGCATCTGGGGCGTGGTGCTGTACCTGCATCACCCGTCGCTGATGGGCGACCTGCTGGACGGCCGCACGCTGGACCAGATCGCACAAGACCTGCGCGACCTCGATGACCGCTGCCGCATGCTGGCGCAGGGCCGTCCGCCATTGCTGCTGGCGTTGGTGGAGGAATCGGCCGCCGGCGAAATCTTCAACAAGCGCCGCCAGCGCCTGACGGGCCGCAACCGTCACTGCGCCACCGCGCGCGTGCTGAAACGCCTGCGCGAAGTGGGCGACCAGGCAGACCCCAACTCGAACGAAATCTACACCCTGCAATTCCGCCGCCTGCAACAGCTGAAACGCATCCGCTCCTTCGTGCGCCTGCGCACGCTGACGGAAATCTGGCTGCTGTTCCATGTGCCGATGTCGATCGCCCTGCTGGTGGCGCTGAGCGCGCACATCGTCTCCGTTTTCTTCTACTGGTAATCGCTTATGCAAGCTCGTAACAACGATAAGCTCCAGAAGGAGATCGATGCGCTGCAACGTCCACTGGTCGGACGCCGCACCATGTCGTGGCTGGCGTTTGTGCTGGTGTTGCTGGCCTGCCTGGTGCTGCCGGTGCTGGCTTCAGTGTGGCCGTCGGTGTTCCACCCGGTGGAAGAGAAAGCCGTCAAGCTGCGCAAGACGCCGGCCGCCGCGCCGGTACTGAATCATGCTTATGTACGTGCCTCGCCAACCGCGCTGGGACTGGATGCGCAATGGAGTCCCGGCACGCTGTCTTCCTCGCACCAGCCCTTTGGACTGGATTGCAAGTCCTGCCACTCCGAACCGTTCAAGCAGGTGCAGGACAAGGACTGCCTGGCATGCCATCGCGGCATCGGCAATCACGTCGCCGACAAGATCGCATCAATGCCGGCCCTGCACGAAACGCGCTGCGCCACTTGCCATCGCGACCACCAAGGGACGGATGGACTGGTATCGCAGAACCGCCGCTACATCGGCGCCGGTTGCGCGTCTTGCCACGGCGATCTGGAAAGCAAAATGCCGGGCACTCAGGTGGCCAATGTGAAGGACTTCGCCAAGGCCCACCCGCAGTTCCGCGTGCAGGTGGCGGCGTCGGAAACCACCTTCGTGCGCCTGCGTCAGGGCAGCCAGCCGATCGGCCAGGCCGACACGCTCAAGTTCCCGCACGATAAACACCTTGTGGCAGGCGGTATCGCCGGCCCGAACGGCAAGACCAAACTGGAATGCGCTACCTGCCACCGCCCGACCGAGAGTGGCACCGGCTTCCAGCGCGTGACCATGCAGCGCGACTGCCAGTCCTGTCATACGCTGGCGTTTGAGCCGGCGCTGTCGCAGCGCCAGGTACCGCATGGATCGCCGGCCGAGGTGCTGTCCACGCTGCGCGAATTTTATGGCTACGTCAATAGCAGTAAAGTGGCGATCGATACGCCGCCTGCCAGCGGCCCAGTGTTCACGGTGCGTCCGGGGATGCCCGCCAGCGCGCCTGCCAGCTTTGTCCAAGGTCCTGGCGATGCGCGTGCGCGCGCGGCCGCGGCGGCGACCGAGCTGTTTGAGAAAACGTCCTGTGTGGTGTGCCATGACGTGAGCCGCGTGCCGGGTCCGGGCAAGGCTGGTACGCCGGGCGCCGATCTGCCGCAGTGGAAGATTGCGCCGGTGGCGCAGCCGCATGCGTGGATGCCGAAAGCGAGCTTCGATCACGCCGCGCACCGCCAGGCGCCATGCGGCGATTGCCATATGGCCGCCAAGTCGGGCAAGTCCAGCGATGTGCTGATGCCGACCATTAAAGAATGTCGCGATTGTCACGGCGGCACCGAGCCGGTGGTGGGCAAGGTGAAGTCGGATTGTGCGATGTGCCACGGCTATCACATGCCGGACCTGCACACCGGTCCTAAAGCTGCGAAGGCAATGAAGCCATGAGCGCCCGCGAGGTCATGATGGTGTGCCACGCCGCCTCAACCGGTGCGTCGCGGCGGTTGGGCGTCGGCCCATGGGGCGGCGGGTTGGCGCTAGCGTTGGCGATGCTTGCCGCATGCAGCGGCGGCGGCGGTCCGTCGGGTAGCGCGGGAGGCGGTACTGGCGGTGGCTCGTCCACGTCTGGCAGCTGCTTCACGCCAGCCACCACGCCGCAAGCCATTACGGCGGCGGAGGTGGAACAAGTGCTGGCGCAGGGCGCAGAAGCTGCGTCCAGGCTGGGCGCCAAGGCCACTATCGCCGTGGTGGACCGCGTAGGCAATGTGTTGGCGGTGTATCGCATGACCGGCGCCGGCACGACCGTGAATATCCTCAGCGGCAGCGGCAAGAACGGCGTGGACAGCCCGCAAGGCCTGGATGGCCTGAGTGGACTGATCGGCTCCGACCTCGCGGCGGTGGCCAAGGCGCTGACCGGCGCCTACCTGTCCTCGTCCGGCAACGCCTTCAGCACGCGCACCGCAAGCTTCATCGTGCAGGATCACTTTGTTCCGGGCATTGCGCAGACGGCTGGCGGGCCTTTGTTCGGCGTGCAGTTCAGCCAACTGCCGTGCGGCGATCTGGTTCAACGCGGCGCCGGCATCGGCGTTGGCCCCAAGCGCTCGCCGCTGGGCCTTGCCGCCGATCCGGGCGGCTTCCCGTTGTATAAAAACGGCCGCGTTGTCGGTGGCATTGGCGTGATGGCGGATGGCGTGTATGGGCTCGATCCATCACCAACCACCAGTGGTGCGGATCTCGACGAGCGCATCGCTTTGTCCGCGCAGAGCGGTTTTGCGGCGCCGGACTGCATCCGCGCGGACCGCATCACTGCGGGCGGCGTGACGCTGACCTACGCGAATGCGGCCTCGCAGCCTGTGGCGGTAACGGCCACACGCATCAGCGGCATGGCTGGCGCTTTGCTGCCGGTGGATGGCTACTACGACGGCGCGGCCATTTTGGCTGGCACCGCGTTTGGCGAAGCCGCTTCCGGCTTTGTCGCACAGGGCGGCACGCAGATTCTGGTGAACGCGGCACAGAGCAATCGTTATCCGGCCAGTGCGTCGCTGTCGCCGTTGCCGGTGGCGGCTGGCGGCACCGGAATGAGCGCGACGGAGGTGCAGGAAGTGATCTCGCAGGCGCTGGGCGTGGCTGCGCAAGCGCGGGCGCAGATTCGCATTCCGGTCGGTTCAGCGGCGGAGGTGACGGTGTCGGTGGTCGACACCGCCGGCCATGTGCTGGGCCTCGCGCGCAGCGGCGACGGGCCGGTGTTCGGTGTGGACGTGTCCTTGCAGAAGGCGCGCACGGCGGCGTTCTTCTCATCGACTGGCGCGTCGGCGGCAATTTCCGCCTTGCCGCAGCTGGGCTACTTCAATGGCTCGCTCAAGCAGGGCGCCTTGTTTGGCGTGGATAGCTATATGGCGTCGTCGCGCGGCTTCTTTGGGAATGCGGCGGCGTTCAGCGATGGCATCGCGTTTTCGGCGCGTTCCATCGGCAATATCGCGCGGCCTAATTTCCCGGATGGGATAGATGGTAACCCTGCCGGGCCGCTGTCCAAGAGCACGGCGACCTGGAGTCCGTTCAACGTCGGCCTGCAACTGGATCTGGTGTATCCATCGCTGGTGGGGGCGATCCTGGCGCCGGCTTCGCCCAACCGCAGTTGCACCGGCAATGCGATGGGGCTGGAGAATGGCATGCAGACCTTCCCCGGCGGCTTTCCGATTTATCGCGGCACCACCTTGATCGGCGCGATCGGCGTGTCGGGTGATGGTGTGGATCAGGATGACATGATCGGCATGCTGGGCGTGTCGCGCGCCGCAGCGGCCCTCAAGACCGGCATCGGCCATGCGCCGGCCTCGCGCCGCGCCGACATGCTGGCGCCGCAAGGCCGCAATCTGCGCTACGCCCAATGTCCGCAGGCGCCGTTCAACAACAGTACAGAGCAGAGCGTGTGTGATGGCATATAAAACCGCGTTCTCCCGCCGCACCGCCTGCGCGCTGCTCGGCGCCTCCGCGATGGCCTTCGCCGCTGCGCAGCAGCCGACCGCCGCGCCGCAACAGTTGCAAGTGTTGTCGGTCTCCGTGCCGGTGCGCGGCGAGCCGTCGGTCAAATCTCTCCCGGTGGCCGAGTTGTCGCGTGGTGCCATGGTTGGTATTCTTGAACAGCGCGGCGACTGGTACAAGGTGCCGCTGGATGCCCAGCGCTCCGGCTGGATTCAGATGGCGCCTGCGGAATATGGCGAAATGACCATCGAAGTATTCGACGCCCCGGGTACCGCGCGTGCTCCGGACGCCGCAGATGATACACAGCCGGGCATCCTGCCGGCACGTCCCGGCGCCACGGCTGGCGTGCCGCAACTGGCCGTTCTGCCAGCCATCGATCCATCGCAAGTGCCGCCACCGCAAGCCAACCTGCCGCGCGAGTCCTTGCCGATCGCCGACCGCTGGCGCCTGATGCAAACCTTGGGCTTCAAATTCCCATGGTACGACCCGTACAACCAGAATCCGCTGAAAGCCGACCTGCCAGTCCTCAAGCAGTACGCGCCAGACCTGTTCTTCAACCTTGGCGTGGTCTCGGACTCGCTGCTGGAACTGCGCCGCCTGCCGACCCCTGTGGCAGGCCAGATCAGCACCGGCCCCGGCGCCAACGACATCTTCGGCCGTGGCCAGCAAACAGTCATGGTGCAAAACCTGATCCTGAATCTGGGCCTGATCAAGGGCGACACCACCTTCCGTCCGCCAGACTATGAACTGCGCTTCGTCCCGGTGTTCAACTTCAACCGCGCCATGGTGCAGGAGGCAGGCGCACTGCGCATCGATCCGTCGGAGGGCAAGCGCCGCACCGACAACTTCGTCGGCATTCAGGAAATGTTCGCCGACGTCCATCTGCGCAACGTCTCCGACCGCTACGACTTCGACAGCCTGCGCGTCGGCATCCAGCCGTTCACCAACGATTTCCGTGGCTTCCTGTTTCAGGACTCGCCATTCGGCATCCGCCTGTTTGGTAATCGCGACAACAACCGTTGGCAGTACAACCTGGCCGCCTTCGCGCGCTTCGAGAAAGACACCAACAGCGGCTTGAACGCGGTCGGCAAAGGTCTGCGCAAAGACCAAATCTATCTGGCCAACCTGTACCGCCAGGACTGGCCCTGGATCGGCTTCACCTCGCAAGCCAGCATCGTCCACAACCGCAACGCGGATACCGGGAAAACCTACGACACCAACGGCTTCCTGGTGCGGCCGGCCTTCCTCGGCGACTTGCGTTCGCACCGCTACCACGTCACCTATCTGGGCTACAGCGGCGATGGCCATATCGGCGAATGGAACCTGGCGACATCCACGTATCTGGCGTTTGGCCACAACGAGCACGATCCACTGGCGCACAGCGCGCAGAAAATTCGTGCCGGCTTCCATGCCAGCGAACTGTCGCGCGACTTCAGCTGGATACGCGCCCGTGCCTCGCTGGTGCTGGCCTCCGGCGACAAAGACCCTTACGACAACAAGTCCACCGGCTTTGACGCCATCCTCGAAAACCCGCAGATCGCGGGCTCCGACACCAGCTTCTCGATCCGTCAGGGCTTGCCGCTGATCGGCGGCGGCGGTGTGGCGCTGTCCGGCCGCAATGGCATCCTGCCGTCGCTGCGTTCATCCAAAGACGAGGGGCAGTCCAACTTCGTCAATCCGGGCCTGGCCCTGATCGGCGCCGGCGCGGACATGGACCTGTTGCCGGAACTGCGCGTGTTCGGCAACGTCTCCTACCTGCGTTTCATGGACACCCGCGTGCTGGAAGTGCTGCGCGCGCAAGCGCTGCCTTCGAAAGAAATGGGCACCGACTTCTCGGTCGGCATGCACTGGCGGCCTTTCTACAACCAGAACGTCATCATCAACAGCTCCGTCGCCGCACTGCGGCCGGGCAAAGCGCTCAAGGCCCTGTATGGCGACAAACAGGGCACGCTGTATTCCGTTTTATTCAACATGGTTCTGACTTACTGACATGAAGGCGTTCAAACACATCCTCGCACTGGTGCTGCTGCTGATGGCCGCGGCCACCGTCACGCTGGTGAGCGCCAACTCGTCGGCGGTGCTGGCGGTGCGCGAGTACATCATGGCGCCCGCCGCACCGGCCGCGCAAAGCGAAAAACAAGCCGACGCCAAATCGTCCGGATGCCTGAGCTGCCACACCGTCACCGACCGCCACACCATGCATGCCAATCCGGGCGTGGTGCTGGGCTGCACCGACTGCCACGGCGGCAATGCCTCCGTCATCGGCGAAGGAAAGCCGGACAGCCCGGCCTACCGTTCGGCGCTGGACGCCGCGCACATTCTGCCGCGCGATGAGAAGTACTGGAAGTACCCATCGTCCGCCAATCCGCAAGGCTCTTACGCCAAGCTGAATAAGGAACACCCGGCCTACATCCGCTTCATCAATCCGGGCGATCTGCGCGTGGCGCGCGATGCGTGCGGCGCCTGCCACCTGCCGATCATCCAGGCGCAGGAACGCAGCCTGATGGCGACATCGGCCATGCTGTGGGGCGGTGCCAGCTACAACAACGGCATCCTGCCTTACAAGCGCTACATCCTCGGCGAGTCCTACACGCCGGAAGGCGCGGCGGCGGCCATCGTCAATCCGCTGCGCGTGGATAAGCAGCTGTTCGTGGAGAAGGGTATCCTCGATCGCCTGTACCCGCTGCCGGCTTGGGAGACCATCGCTCCGGCTGACGTGTTCCGCGTGTTTGAGCGCGGCGGCCGCGTGATCAGCAGCGCCTTCCCGGAAATCGGTTTGCCGAACAGCTCCGGCACCCTGCAAAAGCTGGATGAACCGGGGCGGCCGGATATCCACCAGTCGAATCGCGGTCCCGGCACCGGCGGCCGCATCGCTGTCCCGGCCATCAACATCACCAAGACACGCCTGAACGACCCGCACCTGTGGTTCCTCGGCACGAACGAACAGCCGGGCGACTATCGCTCTTCCGGCTGCACCGCCTGCCATACCATCTACGCCAACGACCGCGATCCGCTGCACTCCGGTCCTTACGCGTCGGCTGGCAACAGCGGCATGACTAAAACCGTGGACCCGACTATTCCAAAGAACCAGTCCGGCCATCCGATCAAGCACGAGTTCACGCGCGCGATTCCATCGTCGCAATGCATGACCTGCCATATGCACCAGCCGAACATCTTCGTGAACTCGTTCTACGGCTACACCATGTGGGACTACGAATCGGATGCGCCGGCCATGTGGCCGAAGAAGCAGAAGTATCCGACCGATGCCGAAATCCGCGCCATCCAGGCACGCAATCCGGAAGAAGCGGCGACGCGCGGCAACTGGAGCGATCCGGAATTCCTGAAGAATGTCTCCAGCCTGAATCCGACCCTGAAGGATACGCAGTTCGCCGACTACCACGGCCACGGCTGGAATTTCCGCGCCATCTACAAGCGTGACCGCAAGGGCGCGCTGCTGGATGCCAAGGGCAATATCATCGACGATAACGACCCGGATAAATTCAAGAAGACGGTGCACCTTGCCTCCATCCATATGGAGAAGGGTATGCAGTGCGTGGACTGCCACTTCTCGCAGGATGCGCACAGCAATGGCCACATTTATGGCGAGGTGGCGGCGGCGATTGAAGTCGATTGCGTGGATTGCCACGGCAGCGCCACCAAGTATCCGACCCTGCGCACCAGCGGCCCTGCGGCCAAGCCAGGCGGCATGGACATGTCGCTGCTGAAAACCCAGGACGGCCGCCAGCGCTTCGAATGGCGCGAAGGCCGCTTGTACCAGCGCGCCGCCACCGATCCGAATAAAGAGTGGGAAGTCAGTCTGGTGAAGGATTCGGTCAACCCGGCCAACCCGCACTACAATGAGAAAGCCGCGCGCGCCAAGTTGATGAGCGCCGGGCCGGAAGGCCAGCAGGGCAAGTGGGGGCCGGGCGTGGCCAAGCTGGCACACGACAACGACAAGATGAGCTGCCATAGCTGCCATCTGTCGTGGACCACCAGCTGCGCCGGCTGCCATTTGCCGATTCAGGCCAACTGGAAGACGGAGCGCTTGCACTACGAGGGTGGCGAGACGCGTAACTACGCTTCGTATAACCCGCAGGTGGCGCGCGACGATATGTTCCAGCTGGGCGTGGCCGGTCCGGTGAAGGGTTCTAAGATCACGCCGGTGCGTTCCAGCTCGGCGCTGGTGCTGTCGTCGGTGAACTCGAACCGCGAGAAGATCTACATCCAGCAGCCGCCGATTGCTGCCAGCGGTTTCTCGTCGCAGGCGTTCGCGCCGCACTATCCGCACACCGAACGCAAGGAAGAGACCAAGACCTGCACTGATTGCCACGTCTCGAAGAACAACGACAACAACGCCATCATGGCGCAGTTGCTGCTGCAAGGGACCAACTTCGTCAACTTCGTCGGTTATAACGCGTGGGTCGGCGAGGCCGGCCACGTGGAAGCCACCACCGTCACCGAGTGGGACGAGCCGCAGGCGGTGAAGGGCAGCTATCTGCAACGCTACGCTTACCCGGACTGGTACGAGCAGCACAAGGCGCGCCAGATGGAGCTGACCGAAACGCATTCGCATCCAACCGAGGGCGCGGCCAACTGCCTGCAACTGCGCGGCGAGTACCTGTTCACGGCGGAAGGCAAGGGCGGCCTGCGCGTGTACGACGTGGCCAGCATCGCCAACAAGGGCGTATCGCAGCGCATCGTCACCGCGCCGTATTCGCCACTGGGCCAGAACACGCAAGTGCCATCGAAGAACGCCACCTGCATGGCGCTGCCGACCAACCAGCCGATCGCGCCGACCCGCAATCAGGGCGACTTGATGCGCGTGACCAATCAGGAGCAGGCTTTCCATCCGATTTATCACTACGCCGCGATCAGCGATTCGCAAGAGGGCCTGATTCTGGTGAACGTGGACACGCTGGCCGATGGCGAGGCGCGCAACAACTTCCTCAAGCGCGCGCTGACGTGGAATCCGAATGGCCTGCTGAACGGCGCGCAGCACATTGTGCTGGGTGGGCATATCGCCTACATCGCCGCCGATGCCGGCATGGTGATCCTTGATCTGGACGATCCGCTCAAGCCGCGCCACCTCGCCACCATTGCGCTGGACGGCGCGCGCGCCTCGGCGCTGCAATTCCGCTATCTGTTCGTGACCGACAAGAGCGGCCTGCGGGTGATCGACGTGACGCTGCCGGCCAAGCCGGTGCTGCTGCCGGGCCGCGTGGCATTGGACGATGCGCGCAAAGTGTATGTGGCGCGTACCTACGCTTACGTGGCGGCGGGCAAGCAGGGCCTGGCCATCATCGACGTGGAGAAACCGGCGCAGCCCAAGGTTTATCAACTGTTTAATGCCGACGGCAAGTTGAACGACGCGCGTGACGTGATCGTCGGCTCAACCAACGCTTCGCTGTTTGGCTACGTGGCGGATGGCGCCAATGGCCTGAAAGTGCTGCAACTGACCGCGCCCGACACGCAGCCGCGCTTCTACGGCTTCTCGCCGGAGCCGAAGCCACAGCTGATCGCCTGGAGCCGCACCCGCACGCCGGCGCTGGCGCTGTCGAAAGGCCTGGACCGCGACCGCGCGGTCGACGAGACGGGCGGCCAGATCGCGGTGTTCGGCCGCATCGGCTCGCGCCCCTTCAATGCCGCGGAAATGGCTAAACTGTATTTAAAACCTGATTCGCAAGTCTGGACTGTGAGCGATCAGGGCGTGCCGGGAGACTACGTGCCGCGCGCGCAGAAAGGAAAGAAATGAAACGGATACTGTCCGCTTGCCTGATGCTGGCCTGCGGGTTGGTGCTGGCCGCCAGTTCGAGCACGTCGCCGGTGCTGCCCAACGCTTCGCCGCACCAGTCGGTGGGCACGGTCAATTGCGCCAGCAGCACCTGCCACGGTGCGGTGGCGCCTTGGACCGGCTCCAACGTACAGCAGAACGAGTACACCACCTGGTCGCGCCTCGACAAACATGCCAAGGCTTATGCCGTGCTGCTGAACGCGCAGTCGCGCTCCATCGCCGCCAAGCTGGGACTCAAGAATGGTGCGGAGAACGCGCCGGAATGCCTGGACTGCCATGCGCACAATCCGCCGCCAGCGCAGCGCGGCGAGCGCCACATGCTGTCCGACGGCGTCGGCTGCGAAGCCTGCCACGGCCCGGCCGACAAGTGGATACGTTCGCACACCGCGCCCGGCGCCACGCACGCGGACAATGTCGCCAAGGGGATGTACCCGACCGAGAAGCCGGTGGAGCAGGCGAAATTGTGCCTGTCCTGCCACGTCGGCGACAACAGCCGCTTCGTCTCGCACCGCATCATGGGCGCGGGCCATCCGCGCCTGAGCTTTGAGCTGGACACCTTCGCCCAGCTGGCGCCAGCTCACTACAAGATCGACGACGACTGGCACAAGCGCAAGGGCGACTACGACAGCGTGCGTCTGTGGGCCATCGGTCAGGCGCTGGCTTCCAGGAACCAGCTGGATGCGCTGGCCGATCCGAAGCGCGGGCGCGATGGCCTGTTCCCGGAACTGGCGCTGTTTGATTGCCACGCCTGCCATCACCCGATGAGCGAAAGGAAGTGGACGCCGCGCCTCGGCGTGGGGCCGGGCCGCATGCGCCTCAACGACAGCAACCTGCTGATGTTGCGGGCGATCGTGCGCGCCACCGATCCAGCCGGCGCGAATGCCTTCAGCGCGCAAGTGGCGCAGCTGCACCAGGCGGTGGCGGGCAACACTGCCAGCGGCACGGCCGGCCGCAGCGCCGATCCGCTGGCGCTGGCCTCCGCGCTGTCGGCCACCATCCAGCGCTATATCGACAAGCTGGAACAGCAGCGCTTTACGCCGTTGATGCAGCGCGCTGTGCTGCTTGGCCTGATCGATGAAGCCAGACGCCAGCAGTTCTCCGACTACGCCGGCGCCGAGCAGGCTTACATGGCCATTTCCAGCCTGTCGTCATCGCTGGCGAAGCAGGGCGCGCTGGGTGGCGCCGCCGGCGTGGCCGAGATGAACCGCAAGCTGGCCGCGCTGCGCGTGTCGCTGGCCAATGAGGATGCGTTCAAGCCGGACGTCTTTGCGAGCGGCCTGCAAGGCCTGTCGCGCACCATTTCTTTGCAGGCGAATTAATCATGGACGCTACTGAACTGTACGAGATCGTTATCGTCGGCTCCGGGCCGGCCGGCCTGTCGGCCGCTGCCCGCGCCAGGGCGCTGGGCGTGCGACATGTGCTGCTGGAAGCGCAGCCACATTTGTCCGACACCATCTATCAGTACCAGAAGGGCAAGCACGTGATGGCCGAACCGGGCATCCTGCCGCTGCGCAGCGACCTGAGTTTCAGCGCCGGCAAGCGCGAGGCGCTGCTCTCGACATGGAACGAGGAGATGGACGGGCAGGGCGTCAACGTGGTACATGGCCAGCGCGTCACCGCCATCGTGCGCGACGCCGGTACCGGCGTGTTCACCCTGACCAGCCAGGGCAACGGTGGCGCCACCAGTACCTGGAAATCGAAGACCGTGATTCTGGCCATTGGCCTGCAAGGCAATATCCGCAAGCTGGGCGTGCCGGGCGAGGATCTGCCGCAGGTGCAGTACACCCTGTCCGACCCGGACGAATTCTCCGGCGAGACCATCGTGGTGGTGGGCGCCGGCGATGCCGGTATCGAGAACGCGCTGGCGCTGGCCGAGAAGAACACGGTCTACATCCTGAATCGCCAGGAGGAATTCGCCACCTGTAAAGAGGGCAACCGCGTGCTGATCATGGCGGCGGAAAAGAGCGGCAAGATCAAGGTGCGCTACAGCGCCACCACCAAATACATCGAGCCGGCCGACGATACGCCGCTGCTGTTTGTCTTCAACGGCAAGCATGGCGAAGAATCGGTGCACGCACATCGTGTGATCGCGCGCCTGGGGGCGACGCCGCCGCGCAAGCTGATTGAAAGCTTTGGCGTGGAATTCCCGAATGCGAATCCGGCGTCCACGCCGGCGCTGTCGGACGCCTATGAGTCCAACGTGCCGGGACTGTACATTGTCGGCGCGCTGGGTGGCTACCCGTTGATCAAGCAGGCCATGAACCAGGGCTACGAGGTGGTGCAGACCATCGTCGGCAAACCGGTGCAGCCGGCCGACGAGGCGCTGCTGCGCGAGAAGCTGGTGCCATGGCGGCCGGGTATGCAGGTGTCGAAGGTAACCGAGGAAATCAAGGCCGGCGTACCGCTGTTCAGCCATGTGACGACCTTGCAGCTGCGCGAGTTCATGCTCGAATCGACCCTGCTGACGCCGCGGAAGGGCGACATCATCTTCCGCAAGTTCGACTACACCAACACCTTTTATTCGATTTTGGAAGGCACGGTGGAGATTGAACTGAGCGGCAATGACGGCAAGGTACGCCAGATCAAGCTCGATAAGGGCCAGTACTTCGGCGAGATGGGCCTGATCTCGGGCCGCCGCCGTACCGCCACCGTCCGCGCCGGCGCCGACTGCGTGCTGATGGAGACGCCGCGCCGCACCATGCTCAAGCTGATCGCTTCGGTGGACGATGTGCGCAAGCGCATGGACATGGTCTTCGTGCGCAACGCGATCTACAACTATCTCGGGAATATGCTGTCGCGTACCGCCATCGATGCGCTGGTGGCCGGCGGTGTCACGGTCAAGCGCTTCGAAGCCAGGCAGCACTTGTTCAAGGAAGGCGATCCGGCCGACGGCATGTATCTGATCCGGCGTGGCTCGGTGACGGTGTCGCGCAAGGATGAAGTGCGTGGCGGCGAGCGTATTCTGTCGTATGTCGCCGCCGGTAACTATGTCGGCGAGATGGCGCTGCTGCGCGACGCGCCGCGCAGTGCCACGGTGACGGCCACGGTCCTGACCGAGGCGCTGGTGCTGGACGCCGAAACCGTGCGTGATCAGCTGATCGCCAATCCAAGCTGGCGCAAGTCGGTCGAGGATCAGGTGATCTCGCGCACCGAGCAAAACGTGCTGCTGGAGCACGCCAAGAGCCGCGACGGCGAACTGATGCAGTTCCTGCTGGGGCAGGGCGTGGGCGAAGCTTCGGACGTCCTGCTGATCAACGAGACCATGTGCATCCAGTGTAATAACTGCGAGACCGCCTGCGCCGAGACGCACAACGGCACCTCGCGCCTGAAACGGGCGTTGGGGCCGACCTTCGCCAACATCCACCTGCCGACCGCCTGCCGTCACTGCGAGAATCCGCACTGCATGAAAGACTGTCCGCCGGATGCGATTGGCCGTTCGCTGCAAGGGGAAGTGTTCATCAGCGACGCCTGCATTGGCTGCGGCAACTGCGAGCGCAATTGTCCGTATGGCGTGATCCAGATGGCGGTGGACAAGCCGCCCAAGCGCGGCGGCGGCCTTTCGTGGCTGCTGTTCGGCCTTGGCGCCTCGCCCGGCGAACGTCAGGCCGACTACGACCCGGCGGTGCAGAAGAAGGCCGTCAAATGCGATTTGTGCAAAGACCTGAAAGGCGGCCCGTCCTGCGTGCGCGCCTGCCCAACCGGCGCCGCCATCCGCATCTCACCGGAGAAGTTCTTCAAGAACCAGGTGTAGCTGCGCCGATATGCTTGCCGAGGAAGGCCTCGATCTTCAGCCACAGGTCGATGCGGTTCCTGGCCGTCTTGCGGTCTTCCACCGTGGGCTCATAGGACAGCCATTCGGCGCCGGCATTGCCCGCGTGGATGGCGTCATACAGCTTGCGGCCCTGCGCGTAGGGGACGGTCTCGTCGTCCTTGCCGTAGGCCAGCAGCACCGGCCGGGTGATGCGCGCGGCGTTCCCCATCAGCGAAGCGGCCCGCTGGTCCGGCATATCTTTCGCAGGATCGCCCATGAGCTTTATCTGTGTCTCAAGATCGACCACGCCGGACCAACTGATGCCGCATTGGTAGGTCTCCGGATGGTTCACCAGCCCCATCATGGCGGTATAGCCGCCATACTCGGTGCCGATGATGCATACGCGCGCAGGATCGGTATAACCTTCCTGTACCGCCCATTTCACCGCGTCGGCGACATCGTCGTGTATCACACGGCCCCATTGCTGGTGGCCTGCCTTGGCATGCCGCTCGCCGTAGCCGCTCACGCCGCGCGGCTCTGGTTGCAGCACCACGTAGCCGCGCGAGGCCAGGAACTGCACTTCGGCATTCCATTGCCACAAGCCGTTGCGCTGAAATAGCTTGGGTCCCGCCAATACCACGGTTGGCAGTTTTTTCTTCTCAGGCAGACCGGGCACGGTGACGAACAAGGGAACCTGCGCTCCATCGCGCGCCGTGTAGCGCACCATGGACATGCGCGACATCTGCGCCGGATCGAGATCGCCTCGTGCCTCTCCCAGCAGGATGCGGTTTTTGGTTTCGGTGTTGTAGAGCAGGTAGGCGTGGTCCTGCACGTCGGAGTGGGTATCGATCAGCACATAGGGCGTTTCGCTGCGGGTGCTGCGCGAAACGGTATTTGCCATGCCGGGGAATAGCTGATCGACTTCCTTCTGGACGGCCTGCATTTGCGGGTCGAACCACACGGTGTTTTCAGCATCGGTAGTAAAGCGGAAGCCGCGCATGCTGGTGGCGCTGACGTCGAAGTGGCCGGTGACGTCGAAGCCGGGAGCGGAAATGATCTGCTCGGGCGGGCCTATTGCCTGGCCTACCTCGTAGCGGTAGATCGCCGCTTCGTCCTTGCCATTGAAGGCGCGCGCGTACATGGTGCCGTCCACGTACAACAGCGGCTCGTAGCCGGCGTAGGGCTTGTCCTCAAAACTGTCGATCTGGCGCCAGCCGCTGTCATCGCGCAGGAACACCACGATCCGATTGTCGCGCTTTGTCGATGCCAGGCGTGTTTGGTCGTCCGGCCCTTGTAGCCAGAGGAAAGTGCCGTTGGGCGCCCGCACGTCGGAGCGCACCCCGGTTCGTGTGCTGAGCCGCTTCAGTGCACTGCCATCGGACGTGACTTCGATGGCGAGCATTTCTTCTTTCTTCGGATTGAAGAATCCATGCAGAGTCATCTCGCTCTGATAACGGTTGTCCGAGTTTCCGCTTTCCGCGAACGAACGGCGGCGCACCAGCGTCTCGGACAGCGGCACGCTTTCCTTGCCATCGATATCGATGGCATACACGCCGGGCTTGCCGGCGTCGCCGTCGAAATCGACATTCGTCACAGTGAAGACAAGCCGCTTGTCGCTAACCCAGAAAAACTTCTCCACATCGGCATTGCGGAACTTGGCAATGGGTTTGGAAGTGCGCGTTTCCGGATCGACGATGGACAGCATGCTGCGTCCAGTTGGCGATAGCTTGCGGATTGCTATCAGGCGGCCGTTGGGCGACAACTCGGCGCCGGTGATGGCGGGCTTCTGGAAAAACTGCTCGGCGGGAACGGGCGCCGCAAAGGCGGCGGACGCGAAACCGAGGAGCAAAGGAATACGCAGGGCGGCGAGCTTCATGGTTTTCAAGTCGATGCATAAAAAATAACGATAACGCAAATACGGGGCGCTGCCCAGCAAAGATTTTCGTTTGATGCTAATATTTAGTATCCTAAGTATATTTAAACGAGTCCGCGATGAGCAGTTACGACAAAACCCTGATGACCCTGGTGAATACGTTGATCCACGCGGGGCGCGCCTACAAGGGCGCGGCCGACGCGTTGACGGCGGATTTCGAGCTGTCGCACGCCAGCGCGTGGCCGGTGCTGATGATTTCGCGCCTGGGCGATGGCGTGCGTCCGGGTGTGGTGGCGGATGCCGTCGGCATCGAACCACCGTCGCTGGTCCGCATCATCGATCAACTGGTGGCGGCGGAACTGGTGCTGCGCAAGGATGATCCGAGCGACCGCCGTGCCAAGACGCTGTCCCTGACCGCAGAGGGCAAGCGCGTGGCCGAGCGGCTGGAAAAGGCGCTGGCGCCATTTCGCCGCGAGTTGTTCAAGGATATTCCGCAAGCCGACGTGGAAGCGACGGTGCGCGTTCTGCTCAGGCTTGACCAGGTGCTGGCCGAGCGCAATGCATCATGAACGCGCCCAAGCTGAGCGAGGTGCTGTTCTCGCTTAAATGCTTCCTGGCCTCCATGCTGGCGCTGTACGTATCGCTGGCGGCCGGCCTGCCGCGTCCTTTCTGGGCCATGATGACGGCGTATATCGTCGCCAGCCCTTTCTCCGGCGCGGTGCGCTCCAAGGCGCTGTTTCGCGTGTGCGGCACGCTGATCGGCAGCATCGCCACCATCTTCATGGTGCCGCGCATGGCCAACGCGCCGGAGCTGCTGTCGCTGGCGCTGGCCTGCTGGGTGGGCATGTGCCTGTACGTGTCGCTGCTGGACCGCACGCCGCGCTCCTACATCTTTATGCTGGCCGGGTACACGGCGGGCCTGATCGGATTTCCGGCGGTGACCGATCCCGCCTCCATCTTCGATACCGGCCTGGCGCGCGTGGAAGAAATCACCATCGGCATTCTGTCCGCCACGGTGGTGCACTCGCTGGTGTTCCCGCAGGGCGTGGGGCCGGCGCTGCTGGGCCGCCTGGACCGCGCCATCGCCGATGCGCAGCGTTGGATGACGGATGCGCTCAAACCGTCGGCCGACAAGGCGCAGGCGCTGCATACCCGCCTGGCGCTGGCCGGCGAGATCAGCGAAATGCGCGTGATGTCGACCCATCTGCCGTTCGATACTTCGCAATTGCGCTGGACCGCCGGCATGGTGCACGGCCTGCACGATCGTCTGACCGCCATGGTGCCGCTGTTGCTGGCGGTGGAAGATCGCCTGAATACCTTGCGCGAGGTTGATCCTGGCAGCCTGCAACCATGGAATGCGCTGCTGGACGATACCGCCGCATGGATACAGGCCGGCCGCAATGCCGATCCGGACCGCGCCGCGCAACTGCGCGCCCGACTGGCGCGGTTGAAACCTGTGTTGGCGGCCAATGCCAGCTGGAGCGAGATCCTGCGCCTCAATCTGGCCCAGCGTCTTGACGCGCTGATCGAGGCTTGCGAAGACGGCCTGGAATTGCGCGGCAACGTCAGCGTGGTGATGGATGGTGGCGCTCCCGCCGAAGCGCCATCCCATACACGGCCGCTGACGCCGTCCGTGCTGCATCGCGATCACGGCATGGCACTGCGCTCGGCATTGGCGGCAACCTTGACCATTCTGCTTTGCTGCACCTTCTGGATCTTTACCGCATGGCCGTCCGGCGCTGCGGCGCCGATGATGGCGGGGGTGGCCTGCTGCTTCTTCGCCACACAGGATAATCCGGTGCCGATGATCCGCATGTTCGTTAAATGGACCGTGATCTCGATGCCGGTGGCGGCGTTCTACATTCTGTTTGTGCTGCCGGCGGTGCACAGCTACGAAATGCTGGTGCTGGTGATGGCACCGGTATTCCTGATCGGTGGCGTGTTCATGCCGCGCCCCGCCACGGCGGGCAGCTCGCTGGCGTTTTTGATCGGCGTGGCTGGCACTTTGTCCTTGCAGGATACCGGCACGCTGGACATCCCAGGCTTCCTGAACAGCATGGTGGCGCAGTTGTTCGGTTTTATCGCCGCCGCCGCGATCACCAGCCTGATACGCACCGTGGGCGGTGACTGGATGGCGCGCCGCATGCTGCGCACCGCACGCCGCGAAGTGGCCCAGATGGCGCTGTCGGCGCAGACCGCATTTCCTGCACCCGCATCGGCAGTACCGCGCGCGTCATCGGCGTCGCCGTTGACGGCATCGGCCTCGCTGCTGACGATTTCCGCCCGCATGGTCGACCGTATCGGCCTGCTGATGCCACGTCTCGCCATCGCCCATCCGACGCCGGAAGCGCGCGCCACGGCGGTGGATGGCTTGCGCGAGCTGCGCGTCGGCCTGCACGTGGCACAGCTATGCGGTTTGCAGCAACCACTGGAACAAGCCGGCGTGGCGTTGCGTCCTTTGCTGCAAAACCTCGGCGCGCATTTCGGCAACGGCGGCCATGAACACGGCCAGGCGCCCGCCAGCTTGTTGGAGAAGCTGGACAACACACTGCGCGCGGTTTGCGCGGCGGGGGCCGCGACCACGGCCGGCATCGGTGAAGCGCGCCCGCAGGCCGCCGCCGCACTGGCCAGCATGCGTCGCGACCTGTTCCCGCGCGCCGCCGCCTATCAACCGGAGATCGCATCGTGACTGCTGAACTGAGTCTGTACGGCCTATACGTCCCCACCTTGTTGCTGCTGTCTATCCTCGCGCTGATCTGCACGCGCGTGCTGGGACGGCTGCTGATGCGCGTCGGCTTCTACCGCCTGGTATGGCATCCCGCGCTATTCGAATTTGCGCTGTTCTTCATTTTGCTGGGCAGCTTCTCTACATTGATCACGAATCGGGGCTAATCATGAACCTCAAAACATCCTTGCTGGCCACGGGCCGGTTTATCGTCACCATGTCGGCCGTGGCTGTCGCCGGTGTGCTGGCATGGCGCCTGTGGCAGCACTACGAGGTGGAACCATGGACCCGCGATGGCCGCGTCAAGGCGGACGTGGTGCAGGTGGCGCCGGACGTTACCGGCCAGGTCACCGCCGTGCTGGTGCACGACAATCAGCAGGTGAAGGCAGGCCAGGTGCTGTTTGAAGTCGACCGTGCGCGCTTCGAGCTGGCGCTGCGCCAGGCCGAAGCCGCGGTGCAGGCGCAGCGCGCCACGCTGGAGCAGGCGCAGAAGGAATCGCGCCGCAATACAGACCTGCGCGACCTGGTGTCGGCCGAAACGCGCGAGCAGGGCTCGTCGCGCGTCGACCAACTTCGTGCCGCGCTGGCGCAAGCCGTGGTGGCGCGCGATGTGGCCAGGCTGAATCTGGACCGTACCCGCATTGTCTCGCCGGTGAACGGCACCATTTCGAATCTGGACCTGCGTACCGGCTCCTACGTCAGCGCCGGTCATGCCGTGATGGCGTTGATCGACAGCGACTCCTACTACGTCGAAGGCTATTTCGAAGAAACCAAGCTGCCGGCGATTCAGGTCGGCGATGCCGTCGTCGTGCTGCCGATGGGTGAATCGCTGCGCCTCAAGGGCCATGTGGAAAGCCTGTCCGGTGGCGTAGCGGATCGTGACCGCAGCACGTCGACCAATCTGCTCTCCAGCGTGAACCCGACCTTCAACTGGGTACGACTGGCCCAGCGCATCCCGGTGCGCGTCAAGCTGGACGCCTTGCCTGCGGGCGCGCGCCTGGTCGCCGGCCAGACTGTGACGGTGGATGTGCAAGCCAAGCGCTCTTGATGCGGAGGATGCCATGGACTCACTGAATAAACTCGCCGCGCTGCTGCTTTTGGCCTCATTGGCAGCATGCGGCACCGTCGGCCCCAATTACACGGTGCCGGCGCAGGCCGTGATCAAGCGCCCCGAAGCATCGGCCGCCTTCCTCGGCTTGGAGGAAGCGGCCTACAAGCCGGAGCCGCTGCCCGCGCACTGGTGGCGCCTGTACGATGATCCGGTGCTGGATAAACTGATCGAGCAGGCGCTGGCCGCCAACACCGATCTGCGCGTCGCGTCAGCCAATCTCGCCCGTACGCGCGCCGTGCTGCAAGAGGCGGAAGAGGGCAGCAAGCCGGTGGTCAGCGTCAGCGCCGCGCCGGGCGTGGGCCGTTCTTCCGGCGTGGTCAAAGGATCGCCGGCGGCGCTGCCGGATAAATGGACTTACGACGCTGGCGTCAGCGTGTCCTATCAGGCCGATATGTTCGGCAAGATCGCGCGCGCGGTGGAGGCGGCCAACGCCGACACGCAGGCCGCGCAAGCCGGCGTGGACGTGGTGCGCGTGACCGTGGCCGCCGACACCGCGCGCGCCTATGCCGACGCCTGCGCCGCCGTGCGCCAGATCGCCGTCGCCCAGCAATCCATCGACTTGCAGCAAAAGTTCGTTGAGCTGACCGACCAGCGCATGCGCGCCGGCCGTGGCACCGCCATCGACGGCGCCCGGGCCCGCAGCCAACTGGCGCAATTGCAAGCAGCCTTGCCGCCGCTGGAAGCGCAGCATCGAACGGCGCACTACCGTCTTGCCGCGCTCACCGGCAAAACGCCGCAAGAGATGAATATGCACCTGCTCCAGTGCCAGGCCGCGCCTCGCCTGACCACACGGATTCCGGTCGGCGATGGCGCCGCTCTGCTGCGCCGCCGCCCGGACATCCGCCAGGCCGAGCGCACGCTGGCCGGCGCCACCGCGCGCATCGGCGTGGCGACGGCCGACCTGTACCCGAGCATCAGCCTGGGCGCCTCGGTGGGCAGTACCGGTCTGCTGGACCACTTCGGCGCCGCCAACGCCTTCCGTTGGAGCCTTGGCCCGCTCATCTCGTGGACGCTGCCGGACACCGGCTCGGCCCATAGCCGCATCGCCCAAGCGGAAGCCGGCACCGGCGGCGCGCTGGCGCGTTTCGACGGCACGGTGCTCAACGCGCTGAAAGAAGTGGAAAGCACGATGACCGTCTACGCCCGTGAACTGGACCGCAACGCCATGCTGAAAGCGGCGCGCGATCAGAGCGCGCTGGCGTCCGAGCAATCGCACCGCCTGTACCAGTATGGCCGCATCGACTTCCTGTCGGTACTGGACGCGGACCGCACGCTGGCCGCCTCCGACGCAGCGTGGGCCGCCTCCGACGCCGCGCTGGCGTCCGACCAGATTGCGTTGTTCCTGGCGCTGGGCGGCGGCTGGGAACAGAAGTAACAGTGGTATGCTATCGCCTTCGTTTGATAAGGAGTAAGCGTCATGGGACTGGCGGATCAGTTATTAAAAGCCGGCTTGGTCGACAAGAATAAAGTCAAGGTCGCCCATCAGAACAAGAGCAAGCAGCAGAAGGACGACCGCCGCGCCGGCGTGGAGACCGTGGACGCGGTCAAGCTGGCGGCGCAGGAGCAGCAGCGCCTGAACGCCGAGAAGGCGCGCCAGGCCAACGCCGAGCGCGACGCCGCGGCGCAGCAAAAAGCCATCGCCGCGCAGATCACGCAGATGGTGCAAAAGAATAAGCAGGACAAGGGCAAGAATGGCGACATCGCCTACAACTTCACCTTCGGTACCAAGATCGAACGCATGTACGTGACGGCGGCGGTGCGCGAGCACATCGTGGCTGGCCGTCTGGTGATCGTGGGCGAAGGCGGCGGCTACGAGCTGGTGCCGCGCGTGATCGCCGACAAGATTGCCGAACGCAATCCGGACATTGTGGTGCGCGTCAAACAGGCCAGCACCGAAGTCGACGAGGACGATCCCTACGCCGACTTCAAGATTCCCGACGATCTGATGTGGTAATCGCTCAACGGGCCGGGTTTGCGGTATGCTAGGGCATGGAGAAAACCCTGCATGAGCTGGCCGGCCTGTTGCTGGACGTCGTTTTCCTCGTCAGGGAAGACGGCCGCATCGCATTCGTGAACCATGCCTGCACCAAGGTCCTCGGCTATGCGCCGGATGAGATGATCGGCCGCACCATCCAGGACTTCATCCACCCGGACGATTTGCCGCGCACCCGCACCGAAATGGCCGAGGTGGCGGGCGGCCGCGCCGGCTACGGTTTCGAGAATCGCTACCTGCGTAAGGATGGTAGCGCCATTCATTTCCAATGGACCGCCTTCTGGTCGCCCAAGGACCAGCTGCGGGTGGGCGTGGCGCGCGATGTCAGCGAACGCAAGCGTAGTGAAGCGCGCCAGGCCGCGCTGCTGGCGCTGTCCACCGCCGCCCACCGGGCCGACGCCCTGAACAGCATGTTCAGCGCCTTCGACGCCACCCTGCGCGCGCTGCTGCCGGTGCGCCGCATGGCGGCCGTGCTGGAGCCGGATCAGCGCCTGACCTATCTGTCGGACGGCGCCGGCTGGGCCGAAACCGACGGCTGGCATGTGGTGCCGATGTCCACCCCGGGCGCGGCCTTCGGCCAGTTGCGGCTGGACCTGGCCGAGGCCGCCATCTTGCAGCCGGCCGAGCAGGAACTCTTGCAGTTTGCCGCCAGCCAGGCGGCCGCCGCGATCGAGCGCTTTGCCTTGCAGGCCGATCTGGCGCACGCGGCCCGCTATGACGAGCTGACCGGCTTGCCGAACCGGCGCCTGTTCCAGGACCGCATGCGGCTGGCGCTGGCGCGCAGCCGCCGCGAGCACGCGGGCGGCGCCGTGCTGTTCATCGATCTGGACGACTTCAAGTGCGTCAACGACCAGCATGGCCATGCGGCCGGCGACCAGTTGCTGCGGGCGGTGGCGCAGCGCATCCAATCCTGCGTGCGCGAGGCCGATACCGTGGCCCGCCTGGGCGGCGATGAGTTCGTGGTGCTGCTGGAAGAGGTGGCCGATGCGGCGCAGGTGCGGAGAGTGGCCGACAAGATCTGCAAGGCGCTGGCCGAGCCGGTGGCGCTGGGCGCGGCCGAACTGCCGGCCTCGGCCAGCATCGGCGTGGCCATGTATCCGCAGCAGGGCGAGGCGGTGGATGACCTGATGCGTCACGCCGATCAGGCCATGTACGCCAGCAAGGCCCGGCGCAAGGCCGGGTGCAGGCAGGAATTGCGCTATCCTGTAGTCAATGCCGACACTTGATCCTCACACCCGACCGCGCTTCTGGCGCGACGCCAGCCTGCCCTTCATCGAAGCGCGGGAGATCGGTGACGGGCGCAAGGTTTGTTACGCCCGGCACACGCATGAAACCTTTTCCATCGGCGTGATCCGCAGCGGCCGCACCGACTATGTCAACCGGGCCGCGCGCCAGCAGGTGGGCGCCGGCACGGTGGTGCTGATGAATCCGGGCGATGTCCATGGCTGCAATCCGGTAGGCGATGAGCCGTGGAGGTATCGGATGGTGTATGTCGATCGCGCATGGCTGGCGGGGCAGCAGCACGCCATGGGTTTCAGCGCCAACCAGGACTTCCGCCCGTTTGCGCCGGCCATGAGCATGGCGCCGGCGTTGTACCAGGGCTTCAACCGGTTTTACGAGGCGGTGACCGATGGCGCGGCCGATCCGCTGTTGCGCCAGTGCGCGGCGGTGAGCTTCTTCGAGCAGGTGCAACAGAGCCTGGACCCGTTGGCGGTGGTCGAGCATGAGGCGAACCACAAGCTGGCGCGGGCCGCCGACTACATCGCCGACAATTGCACCCTGGCCGTGACGCTGGACGACATCTGCGCGGCGTCGGACTTGTCGGCCTCCTACCTGATCCGGGCGTTCAGGAAGCGTTATGGCATGACGCCGCACGTCTACCTGCTGAACCGCCGCATCCAGCTGGCGCGTGGCTTGCTGAGGAAGGGCGGCGCGATCGCCGATGTTGCCTTGCAGACCGGGTTTGCCGACCAGGCGCATTTCCAGCGCATCTTCAAACAGTTTGCGGCGGCGACACCGGGCCAGTATCGCCGCTGAGCAGCAGGTATAGCGCGCTGGCCGCCAGCAGCAGCGCCATGGCGCGATTGAAGCGGCGCATGCCGGCCGCATCGTTCAACCGGCGGCGCAGGAAGGTGCCGGCCCAGGCCCAGCAAGCGATCGACACATAGCAGACGACGAAGTACAGCGCGGTGAACTGCCACACCAGCGCCGCCTCGCCATTGGCGGCGAAGGCGCTCATGCCGGCCACCGCCGCCACCCAGGCCTTGGGATTCAGCCACTGCATGGCGGCGCCGGCCAGCAGCGACGGCCGCCTGGCGCTGCCGTCGAGATCGAGCGCGCCGTCGTCGCGGGCCAGCTTCCATGCCATCCATAACAGGAAGGCCACGCCGGCCAGCTGGGTGGCCTGCATCAAGGCCGGTGCCCGGGCCAGCAACTGATGCAAGCCCACGCCGGTCAGCCACAGCAGCAGTGTGAAGCCGACCGTGGCGCCGGTCACATGACGCATGCTGGCCCGGAATCCATGCTGGGCCCCGCTGCTGAGGGCGACGATATTGACAGGACCGGGCGAAATCGACGAAGCCAGCGCGAACGCGGCCATGGACAACAGAATGTTCATACCAGGGTCTCCGATAAAAATACCGGAACCGACAATACGCGGCCCAAGGCGCGGCGTATTGAAGGAAATGACCCTAGTCGTGGCGGGAAGTCGCATTATGCTTAGCAATTGACTTCAGGCAATGCGGTGCAATGCTACTCCGGTAGTATGAAGATTCCATGTTTATACGGAGTACAGCATGCCATACGTAGCCGCAGGAAATTTCACCGAGCCGACCGGGGTTTTGGGAAATGGCCAGTGTGTAGCACTGGTGAGCGCATTGACTGGCGCGCCGAGTTCAAGCATCTGGCGCGAAGGGGAGAGCATGGCCGATCTGCTTGAGCGCAATGCTACTCTCGTGCCCGGTACTGCGATCGCCACCTTTTTCAAAGGCCGCTATCCAAACTGGAACCATGGTAATCATGCCGCGCTGGCGACGCCGTTGTCGTGGGCCGCGAAGATGAACTGCCCGCAAGTTGCGCCTGAGGGCTGGGGCGAGGGACAAAAGCAGCTGGAGTCAGTGCGTGTCTTGTCCTACCCGGTGCAGACGGTGCTTGCCGCTGACCGCGAGTATTACGCTGCGCCGCCGTGGACCGAAGCTGAAAGGCGCGGCTATATTTATCAGACTTGGCCGATCAATCGTGACCGTGCGGCCTTCAAATATGAAGTCGACTGCGTCTATGCGGGCACCGACCGCTACCTCAGTCTGGAGATCGCCAACGCGAAACAATGCGTTGCGCGCTGGCGAGCGCGGCCAGACCACGGCGTTGCGCCGAACAGCTTGCGCTTCTCGTGCAATTAAACTACGCGGCTTGCAGCTCGCTGTACAGCGCCAGATATTCCTGGCTCAGCTTGTGGCTGCGGTCGAGATGGACCATCGGCAGGTTGCGCTCGTGCGATTCGCGGATGCGGATGGAGCTCGACAGCTTGTTGTCGAACACCGGCAAGCCTTCTTCCTTGAGCTGTTCGACCATGCGCTGCGGCAGCAGGGCGCGCGGCTGGAACTGGTTGACCACGATGCCTTCGATTTGCAGCTCGGCGTTGTGGTCGGCCTTGATCTCCTTGATGTTGTTGATCAGGGAGTACAGGGCCTGGCGCGAGAAATCGTCGCAGTCGAAGGGAATCAGGCAGCTGTCGGCCGCGATCAGGGCGGACTGGCTGAAAAAGTTATAGGCGGGCGGTGTGTCGACAAAGATTTCGTCATATTCCTTGCTCAGCTCCCGCAGCAGGTCGCGCAGCTTGTAGATCTTGTTGCGCGACTCCAGCTTCGATTGCAGGTCGCCCAGCTCCGGGTGGGCCACGATGATGGACAGGTTTTCAAACGGCGTCGGATGGACGTAATGGCCGGGCGCCTGGGCAAACATGCTGAAACTGAGCACCTGCTCAAAATACGCGCCCAGCGTCGGCACTGCCTCATGCGCGGTCGCACCCAGCACATAACGGCTGGAATTGCACTGCGGGTCGATGTCGATCAAAAGAGTGCGCTTGCCCTGGCTTGCAGCGATGGCTGCCAGGTTCACCGCAATCGTCGATTTCCCCACGCCGCCTTTTTGATTGAAAATCACCCGTTTCATAGCTCGCCCATGTAGTGATGAAAATGCAACCATTTTAGAGCAAACACGGCGGTTTCTGTTAATTGACGCGGGGTTCCTGGACCGATGCCGCTGTCAATCGTAGCTCAGGATGACCAGCGATACCGCTTGCCGGGTGCGTCGCCTTATCCCCGTGCGGCTACGTTCTTTTCGTTAATCTAGTTTCATGTGTAATGGGGCCCCGATCGTCATTGATGGCCTCTGGGGGCTGGCCTTCGGTAACGGCGTCAACAATCAGCCGGCGAATACCCTGTTCTACACGGCGGGCCCAGGCTTTGGGGCGCACGGCGCATACGGTCGTATCGACATTAAGTGACCCGACCATACGGAGTGGAGCGGGTCTGAGCGGCGCCGGCGGCAATTTGCGGCGTGGTGAGAATTGGTGATATTTTTATCAATGTTTCCATTTAAGATAATGACTCATCTTACTTGGAGAACGTAATGAAAAAATATCTGAAGTTGGTTGTTGCGGGCGCTCTGGCGTTGGCCTTTGCCGCCGCCGGTGCACAGACTCAGCATTATGGGAACGCGGTCAACGCTACAGCCTATGGCGTGAAGTGTGACAACAGCACTGATGATACCGCCGCGATCAACAATATGTTGGTCACTGCCGCAGGACTGAAAATCAATTTCCCGTCCGGCATCTGCCGCTACGCGGGTGGCGGCGTGCTCCAGGATGGCACTGTGCTGGAAGGCGCCGGCCGTCATGCCACCACTATCCGAGCCCAAGGCGCCGATGCGCGCCTGTTCAATGCCTTCGGCCTCGGCTCCGGTATCCGTAACATGAAATTTGATGCGGCTGTCACCCAGACCGGCGGCAGTTACGTGGTATTGCAGGGCCAGGAGTCGTTCATCGAAGACTTTTACATGACTGGCGACTACAATGGCATCCTGATGATAGGCAGCGTCTCGCGCATCCGCCATGGACGCTTTCAGGACGGTGCCTCCGGCGCGATACGGATCCGCGCCGAGGGCGGCGACAACAGTCAATTGATCGATGACGTGCTGATGGGGGCTCAGCAGCCACAGGTCGCGGCCGCCGGCATCCGGGTGCGCAATTCGGCGGCACTGATCATCAGCAATACTTCGGTGATCCAGCAAGGCATCGGTCTTCTTGTCGATCCTTATACCGACACGGCCAGTTCCGCCACCGATGCCGGCAATGTGTTCAGCCTGTGGGTGCATCACTGCTTCTTCGATAATTCCGGCACCAACGGCATCCGCATCGCGCCCACCGGGTTTGGCAGCGTGCAGCGCTCGCGTTTCGACAACGTCTGGGCTGGTTCGTCCGGGCAGGATGGCGTGCTGATCAACAATGCCGGCAGCGGCAGTGTCGAAGGCATCCACTTCGTCTCGCCGCATTTGGTGCTGAATGGCGGATCGGGCATTACCACTGGTGGTACGGTAAAGGACCTGTCGATTGTCGGCGGCGAGCTGGCCGGCAACGCTTTTGGCGCTTATTTCAATCCAGGCGCAAACGGTGTGCGCATCAGCGACGCCTTGATCGGCCAAGGCGGCGGCATGGGCGGGAATAAGAACGTCGGCGTGGTGATCAGCAGCGGCGTCGATTATGTGATCCTGTCGGGCAACGACGTGCGCGGCAACCTGGGCGGTGCCATCGTTAACAACGCGGTGAATTCGAACCAGCTGTTCAGGACGAATTTCGGCATCAGTGCGGTTGGCGCGCAATAATCTGTTCTGATAGCGGGCAGGCGTGGGGCTTGCCAGATCAGCCCGCTCCAATTGATTGAAATGGGCCTTGCTCCGGTTAATCAGGTCATTGCGGCACCGATATTGATCTTTTCTTGGAGAGTATTTCACCCTCTCATTTATTCGGCGACGACCACGCGCACGGTGGATTCGAGGTAGTCGGTGAAGCCCATGGCGAGGTAGAGCTGGTGGGCGGGATTGTGGTGCATGACGTGCAGGAGGGAGCGTTCGCCGCGCCGGGCGTGCTGGCGCAGCAGTTTGCCGATCAGCTTGCGCGCCAGGCCACGGCCCTGGTAGTCGGGATGCACGCAGACGCCGCTGATTTCGCACCAGCCCGGCGCGCGCAGGCGTTCGCCGGCCATGGCCATCAGGCGGTCGCCGTCGAAGTAGCCGTAGTAGTCGCCCAGCTCGATGGTGCGGATGCCGAAGGGGCCGGGCTTGCATAGCTCGGCCAGCGCCACCGCTTGCGCGGCATGCGCCGCCTGCAAGGGCACGGCGTCCGGTGCCGGGTCGTCCTGTGGCGCGGCGCCCTGGTACACCATGCGGAACATGCTGCTTTCCGCTTCGATGCGCCAGCCGGGCGGCGCGGCGCCGGTCCAGCCTTCGCAGTAGAAGTGCTCGCCTCTGGCGCACCATGGCGCCAGCGCCGCGAAGTCCGGCCGCGCCGGGTCGGCAAAGGCGATGATGGGCGAGAAGCCCTGGGTGTAGCGCCGTATCCGCCCGGTGCCGTCGGACCAGTGGCGGTGGGCGCCATTCAGCGCCTGCCAGAAGATCTGGTCCAGCAGCGGATCGCGCTCCATGCCTTGCCTTACGGGCCGATCGGCAGGAAGGTGACGATGCCGTCGTCGGTGATGGCGACCAGCATCCAGCCCTCGCCCGACAGCACCATCTGGCGCGGCAGCAGTTGCTTGCCGGTCGAGCTCAGCTTGTATTGCTGGACGATTTTGCTGCCGGTGCTGTCGTACATGTAGATGTCGTTGCTGCCGGGACGGGCGGCGCCACCGCAGTAAATGCGGCCGTCGAGGCCCACCTCGATGTTGTTGGGCGCGGCGTCGCCAATGTTCATGTAGCCAAGGATGGCCAGGTCCGGCGCGTTCATGATGGTGCACGCTTTGGGCGTGGCGGCGGCGCTGTACATCAGTGCGCCATCGGCGCTGATCCAGACATCCTGGCCTTGCGTGCCCGGGCTGGCGTGACTGGCCGCGGCCAGTCTGGCGGCGTACAGCGTACCGCCACCGAGCGCGGAGTAGTCGACACTGGCGCTGGTGTGCTGCACGCCGGTGCCGCTTTCATCCTGCTGCACGACGCGTTTGCCGTCGGCGCTGGCGGTCAGGCTGCCGCCGGTGGTCAGCGGCAGGGCGCCGATCTTTTGCAGGGTGGCGGTCTGGAACACCTGGCCGTCGCTGAGCACCAGCAGCTCCACCCCGTTCGGGCGGATCAGCTTGAGACGGGTGGCCTTGGTGCCCGGCACCGACAGCGGCAGCTGGCGGCCGATGGCGCGGGTGGCCAGGTTAATCGTGCTGATGCGGGCGTTGTCGATGTCGACCACGTACAGGGTGGCGCCGTCCGGCGTCACCGCCATGTCGCCGAGGTGGGCCGAGAAGCCGGCGATGCTGGCTTCCCTGGCGCCGGTGTAGACGTTGTAGACATCGATCACGGCGCCGCCGTTGTGCAGGTAGGCGTACGGCCGGATCGGGTCGGTCGCCACATTGGTGTAGGGCAGGGTGGTCTTGACGGCGCCGCTCGGGGTGGCCGAGCCCTTCCACAGCGCCACGCGGATTTTCTCCGGCGCCTGCGCGTCCGGATCGGTGGCGGTGACGGTGATGGTGGCGGTGCTGACGGTGTCGCTGGTCAGCTGGGTCGGATCGGCCGTCAGGATCAGCTTGTCGGCGCTGACGCCTACCACCAGCCACGACTGGTCGCTGGTGGCGCTCATGCCGCCGAAGTTGCCGTAGTTGTCGGCCACGCTGATGGTGCGGGTCAGGCGGCTCCAGTCTGGCGTGCTGACGAAGGCCACGGCGGTTTCGGCCGGCAGCAGCTTGTGCTGGTCCTTGTTAAGCGACAGCAGCACTTGCGCATTGACGGCATCGCCATTCACATTGCCCAGTAGCTGCAACAGTTTGGAGCTGACGCCGACCGCAGCACTGGCCGGGCGGGCCTTGAGGGTGATGGTGGCGCCGCTGGCGTTGACTGTGCCGGCGGCGGCGGTCGCGGTGGCCCAGCTTGGTATGCCGGGCAGTTGCCACGGCCAGGACTGGGGGCCGGTGTTCAGGCTGAACTGGAGATCCTGGCTGGTGGCGAAGTCGCGCCCATAGGTGCCGCCCAGGGTAATGGTGGTGGCCGAGGTGGCCAGCGTGGCCTTGGTCAGGTTGAGCGTGACCGGCAGGGTGCGGGTGGCCAGGCCGGTCGGCTTGATGGTGACGTTGGCGTTGTAGCTGCCGGCGGCCAGCTTGCCGACGGTCGGGTCGACCGCCAGCACGGTGGTGGCCGGGGTGGCGCCGGCGGTCGGCGAGACGCTCAGCCAGGCGGCGCTGCTGCTGGCGGTCCAGTTGGCGGTAAGCTTGTTGTCGGTGTCGAGGCTGACGATCTGGCTGGGGATGGGCGCGCCGTTGATGGCGTTGAAGGTGACACTGTTGCTGCCCAGGACCAGGCCCGGCGGCAGTACGGTCAGCGCCACCGGCAGCGCCACGCGCTGGCTGTCGCTGGCGGTGATGGTCAGGGTGGTACTGTAGTTGCCCTCGGCCAGGCCAGTGGTGTCGTAGCTGACCGACAGCGTGCCGTCACCCGTGCCGCTGGTGGCGCTCAGTTTGAGCCAGCTGGCGCCGCCGTTGTCGGCGGTCCAGCCGCGGCCGGCCGCGCCGATGGCCACGCTGACGGTGGCCGGCGGCGTGCCGCCACTCTGGGCGGTGGCGCTCAGCGGCATGGCCGGCACGGCGGTGAAGGTGGCGGTGCCGGCCGGTACCACGGTGATGTCATAGGGCAGCGCCACCGGCGAGCCGGGGAACTGGCTGGCGCAGCCGTTGTCGCGGCACAGGCGCACGCTGAAACTGCCTTTGTAATTGCCGGCCGCCAGCGTCGGCGCCGACAGCAGCACGGCGTGGTACTGGGTGTCGCTGTCGCGCACGACGGTGGCGGTGGGCAGGATCACGCCATTGCTGTCGACGATGGTGGCAAACACGCTGCTGGCGCCGGCGAAGTCGCCCGGGCGGGCCACGGTGGCGATCACGTTCATGGTCAGCGAGGCGCCGGCGTTGACGGTGGCGCTGATGGTGGATGGGGTGAAGGTGAGGGCCGGGCTGGCGGCAGGCGTGCTGTCGCCGCCACTGCCGCCGCCCCCACCGCCGCCGCCGCAGCCGGTCAACAGTGCCGCAATGAGGAAGGGGACGGCGGCGTGGGCGGGCCTGAGTCTCAGCATGACAAAATCCTTGTTGATATGGGTGTTGCTTAATTTACTTGCAATTGTTGCGCGTTCGCAACTATGTGTCAAGTTTAAGCTAGTTTCAGCATATCACTGTCACACTCTGATGTTTATTTCGCGCGCAACTGGGCCTCGTAGGCGCGGATCTTGTCGAGCTTGGCCGAATACAGGTCGTGGGCGCCGCGCGTGGTGCTGTTTTTCATGGCCAGCGCCATGTGGTTGTCGGCCGCGCGCAGATTGCCCAGCTGGTAGTTGGCCACCGCCAGCCAGAAGTGGAATTCGTGGTAGTCCGGCACCCGTTCCAGTTCTTTTTCAAACATCTTGCGGGCGCGCGCATAGTCGCCCTGCTTCATGGCTTCCTGGCCTTGCAGGAAGAAGTGGAACGGTGGGTAGGGTTCCAGCACCGCCAGGCGGGCGCGCAGCACGCCGGCTTCCTGCGTCTTGTTCTGGCCCTCCAGCGTTTGCGCCAGGTTGGCCAGGAAGATGGTGTTGTCCGGCGCCTGCGCATGGGCGTAGCGCAGGGTGGCCTCGGCCGCCTCGGGATTGCCGTGGTGCTGGTAGATCACGCCCAGCGTGTTGTAGGCGTTGAGGAACAGCGGATCGACCTCGGCCGCCTTGCGCGCCGCCCAGTAGGCGTCATCGACCTGGCCGGCCGACAGCAGTTCGGCGGCGCGGTTGTTGAGGAACATGGCGATGATGGTGGCCTCGGTCAGCGGGGTGGCTTCCTGGCGCGCCTTTTCCGGCACCGGGATGAAGTCCACCGTCAGCGAGTTGGCGTTGTCCAGGCTGTAGGCGGTGTAGGGATTGCGGTCGCCGCGCGGCCGCCCCAGTGCCAGGTTGACATGGTTGCTGGCGAAGTAGAGGTTGCCGGCGCGGCTCCACACTTCATCGACCTGGATTTGCTGGAATTGCACCGGCAGGTTGAGTTCGCGCGCCAGGGCGGCGGTCATGATGGCCAGCGACAGGCAGTTGCCGGCGCGCGCCTCGAAGGTCTGGGCGGCGTCGCGGGTGATGGCGGAATCGTATTCGAGTTGCAGTTTGTCGCGCCGGTACAGGGCGTCGAACAGCTGGCGCCGCACATCCTTGCCCGGCCCGGTGTTGCCGATCTCGTTGTGGACGTAGGCGCGCATGGCCGGGCTGAGGGCGAACACGCGGCTGGTGTCCACCGGCGCCGATGGCGGCTGGAACAACTGGTCGTGGAATAGCTGCCGCTCAGGCGCCTGCGGCGCCACCGGCTGGCTGGCGCAGCCGCCGAGGATGGCGGCGGCGCACAGGATCAGGGCCCATGGTTTCATGACTGTCTCCCTCTGCCGCGGAATCTGCGTTCCGCGTACCGGAAAGTATCCTCGGCTCGGAGGGGACTGTCAAACAGGAAATCGCTTTCAGCCGAGCGGGTCCGCCGAGACCGCGATATCGCTCAGGCCGAGGCTGGCCAGGGCGTCGCCGAGGTCGGCCAGCGCGTCGTCCAGCCCGGTGGCCGGGTCGTGGCGCTTGCTGGCGCTGGCCAGCACGGCGCCGCCCTGCGACAGCTGGACCTGCAGCTGTGGCTCGTCGTCCTCGTCGGACGGGGCGATCACGGCTTGCACCCGGGCCGGGTCGTGGCCCGCCAGCGCCTGGTTCAGCTCGGACAGCAGGCGCAGCATGTCGTACTCGGACTGGCCCTGGGCGCGGGCGCCGAAGAACAGGTCCTGGTACTGGAAATTGAGCGTCAGGGCCGGATCGGCGCCGCGCGCGCGGCCGAGGCAGCGCGCCACCAGCGGCGCGTATTGTGCGGTCCACTGCTGGTAGGCCTCGGCGCGTTTGGCGAAGTAGGCGTCGGCGGCCCGCTCGCCGGCCGGCACGGTGTAGAAGGCGTCGTCGGCGCGCTTGAGGGCGAAGCCTATCAGGTAGCGCAGTTCCACCGCGCTGTCGTCCAGGCCGAAGCGCGACGGCGACCAGCCGTGCTTGAGGCTGCGCTCGAGCGCCGGCGCGGCGGCGATTTTTTTCTCGGTCAGCGAGTGCGCCGCCTCGCGCAGCATGGCGTGCAGCTGGCCGTAGCTGATGCGCTCCACCTCGCCGGGATCGTAGGCGTGGCTGACCAGCACCACCCTGGCTTGCGGACTTTCCAGCCCGGCCGCGGTGAAGCTGGCCAGCAGGGCGTCGTAGGCGTCGCCGTCCTGGAAATCGTGGGCCGGGTCGAGGCCGCCCTGGCTGTGAACGAACACCGGAATCGCGAAGGCGTCGATTTCCAGCTCGGGCGCGTCGTCGCGGCGCAGCAGCAGGTTGGCCGCGCCTTCCTCGATGGCGTTGCGCAGGTAGCGGTAGCCGTCCAGCGATTCGTCGCGCGCCAGCTCGATGGCGCCGTACAGCACTTCATCCTTGCCCTGCGCCAGCAGGCGGCGCAGCAGGCGCTGGAACTCGAGGTGTTTTTGCGCCAGCTCGGCGCGGGTGGCGGCGGCCACGATGTCGGCGCCGGCCGATTCATCGGCCAGGTCCAGCGCCAGGGCGCACAGTTCGGTGGTTTGTTGCTCGTCTTTGGCTTCCGGCGAGCTGGCGGATTTGCGCGGTACAGGGCGCTTATTTTTGGGCATTGTTGTTATCGTTCGGTATGGAAGGTTTCGTTCAATTCTTCGAGCAGGTCCTCGGTCTCGTCCTCGGTCAGGCCGAGGTGGCGGCAGGCGGCGTCGCCGCCCTTGTCCCATTCATACGAGGTGCTGCTGCCGTGCAGGCGCTGGATGCCTTTCTCGGCCAGCACGGACAGCGCCACCAGCGAGCGGATCGCGTCGTCGGTGGCGGGATCGTCCAGCACGCGGTAGTCGTGGTGCAGCAGGATGGCCCACGACACGTCCGGCGACAGGCCCCAGTTGCGCGCCAGCAGGCAGCCGATGGCGGCGTGGTTGGTGCTGTAGCGCTGGTCTTCGATGGCGGTGAAGAGGTGGCCGGCGTCGTCGCAGGCCAGGGCGTAGGTGTTGGCGTAGTCGGCGAAGCGGTTCATCAGCAGCGGCACGCCGATGTCGCAGAACAGGCCGAAGGTGTGGGCGATATCGGGCGGCGCGATGCGCAGCTTGCGCGAGGTGAACACCAGCGCCTGGGCGCGCCGCGCGGAAATTTCCCAGAAGGCGTTGAGGTCGGCCTCCTTGCCCTCGATGGCCTGGCGCGCCAGCAGGCCGGTCAGCAGGGCCGCGCACTGGTTGATGCCGAGGAAGTTGATCGCCTGCTCGACCGACTTGGCCTTGCGGGCGGCGCCGAAGAACGGCGAGTTGGCCAGCTTGAGCAGGGCGCCCGACATGCCGACGTCGTTGGCGATGATGCGGGCGATGGTGCGCGGCGACGGGTCTTCCCTGGCCAGCTCGCGTTGCAGGTCGACGAGCAGGCTGGGCCGAGGCGGAATCCGGATGGAGCGCATCAGCGCATCTTCCACCGCGTTTTCTGTTGGCAAGGCTGGGGCAGCTACTGTCATCATTGTGAGATCTGGGTAAAGGCAATCGTACCCTCGATTATCGCCGCAAGCGGGGGACGATTGCGTGAATTTGTGGCGATTTTCTGCGCGCGGCACCATATTTTGTCGCGTATTGCCGGGATTCGATATTGATTTGTTACGACTTTATGGGAATACATGCATGATCACAAATCTTGCAGGAATTGATTTCAGCGCCCCCTCGCATGAGGTGGCGTCGCGGCTGATCGGCGTGACCTTGCTGGTGAATGGCGTCGGCGGCCGCATTGTCGAGACCGAGGCCTACGACCGCAGCGAGCCGGCCTCGCATTGCTACATCGGCGAGACGCCGCGCAATTTCTCGATGTTCGGGCCGCCGGCGCGCAGCTATGTGTACCGCTCGCATGGCTTGCACTGGTGCCTGAATTTTGTCTGCCGCGAGACCGGCCACGGCGCCGGGGTGCTGATCCGGGCGCTGGAGCCGACCCACGGGCTGGAGCAGATGCGCGCGCGGCGCGGGCTGGAGCCGGAGCGTTTGCTGTGCTCGGGGCCGGGACGGCTGGCGCAGGCGCTGGGCGTGACGCGCGACTTCAACAACCTGCCGTTGTCGGCGCCGCCGTTTCAGCTGCTGGCGCGCGCGGGCGAGATCGAGGTGCTAGCCGGCCCGCGCATCGGCATCTCGAAAGCCGTGGAGCTGCCGTGGCGTTTCGTGGAGGCCGGCTCGCGCTTTCTGAGCAAGCCCCATCGCGGCTGAGGGTTCCAGCTTGAACACCGACACCGCCTGCGACAGGTGCCCGGCCTGGTCCTGCAGGCTGGCGGCGGCGGCCGCCGCCTGTTCGACCAGCGCGGCGTTCTGCTGTGTCACATCGTCCATCTGCCCCACCGCCTGATTGACTTCGGCGATGCCCTGCGCCTGCTCGGCGCTGGCGGCGCTGATGCGGGCGATGATGTCGTTCACCTGCCGCACGGCGGCGACGATGCCGTCCATGCGCTCGCCGGCCTGCTGCACGGTGGCGCTGCCGCTGTCGATGGTGGCGACCGAGGCGGCGATCAGGGTCTTGATTTCCCTGGCGGCGGCGGCCGAGCGCTGGGCCAGGGTGCGCACCTCGGAGGCCACCACCGCGAAGCCGCGTCCCTGCTCGCCGGCGCGCGCCGCTTCGACGGCGGCGTTCAGCGCCAGGATGTTGGTCTGGAAGGAGATGCCGTCGATGACGGCGATGATGTCGACGATCTGGCGCGAGCTGGCGCGGATCGAGGCCATGGTCTGCACCGCGTCCGCCATGGCGGCGCCGCCGTGCTGCGCCAGTTCGCTGGCGCCGGCCGCCAGCTGGCAGGCCTGGCGCGCGTTGGCGGCGTTGGCCTGGACCGCCTGCGTCAGCGTGTTCATGGCGCTGGCGGTCTGCTCCAGCGAACTGGCCTGGACTTCGGTGCGGGTCGACAGATCGAGGTTGCCGCTGGCGATTTCGCGCGCGGCGACGTCGATCGAGCGCACCGCGCCGAGGATGGTGGTGAGGGTTTGCGTGAGGTTGGCCATGGTCTGGTCCAGCATGCGCGCGGTGTCGGCGATTTCGTCGCGGCCGGTGGCGCCGCGGCCGGCGGCGAGGCGGCCGGCCGCCAGCGCGATCACCACGTCGGCGATGGCGCGGATGTCGCGCAGCATGGCGCCGCGCACCGCCATGGTCACGCCCAGCGACAGCACGATGGACAGCAGCAGCATGGCGGCCATGGTGGTATTGAGCGCGCTGAAATCGGCCTTGGCCCGGGCGTGGGCCTGTTCGCTGAGTTTTTTCTCCAGCGCCGAGAGTTGCGCCAGCTGCTGGTTCAGCCGCTGGAATTGTTTTTCGGCGATGGCCATCGAATTGGTGGCGATGCTCTGGTCCATCTGCGCCATGTCCAGGGTTTGCAGCACCGCCTTGCGGTAGCCGGCCAGCGCCTGCAGCGACTGGGCGACGATCTGGCGCTCGCCGGCGTCGGCCAGCGCGTCGAGGTTGCGCAGCTGGTCCTCGATGCCGGCGTGGCGGGCCTTGATGTCGCGCGACAGGGCATCGAGGCGGGCCTGGGCGAAGCTGCCGTTGACCCACGCCAGCAGCTGGTAGACCTCGCCGTGGGCGTGGTGCGTGTCGCCGCTGACGTCGGCGACGGCCTTGAGGCGGGCGGCGCGCACCTGCACCAGGTTTTCCAGCGAGGCGTTCTGGCGCACCATGCCGACGTAGGCCGCGCCGGCGGTGGCGATCAGCAGCACCAGCACCAGCATGGGCGCCAGCAGCAGTTTGGGACCGATACGCAGTTGGTTCAGCATGGCGCGCCTCGCTTTATTTTTTGTAGATGCCCGCTTCCAGCACGACGTCGCCGACGCGCAGGATGTAGGTGGTCTTGGGTTCGATCTTGCCGGTGGTGGGATTCTTGTACTGGTAGTCGACCCAGCCGTGGCCCTTTTTCGCCGCCAGTTCGATGATCTCGCGGCGGTACTTTTTGCCGTTGGCGTCCGGGATGTCGGTCAGGTCCTTGCCGACGATGGACGGGTTGACCGGGTGCGCCAGCACGATGCCGGTCTTGATGTCGCGGATGTCGACATACAGCGAGCCTTGCAAATACTCGGGGTCCTTGGCGGCGATCTTTTTGATGAAGGCGTCCTGGCCGTTGGCCTTGATGAAGGCGGCGCCTTTTTCCGCCATGGCGATGGCGTCTTTCTCGGTCGGTTCGTTGGCGAAGGCCGAAGCGGCGGCGGCCAGCAGCACGGCGGTGATCAGCGTTTTCATGAGCGGCTCCTGTGAGAGTGGATGGCGCTATGAACTTTACGTGGCTGCCGCGAGCGCGAATTGCGCTGGCGCAAGCTCTGAAACATTTCCGTGCGTCAGTTGATGCTCGGCAATTTGGCCGGCGGCGCGCGGCCTAGCATGGAGTTTTCTGACCCACTGAAGGAAACCCCGATGGATACGCCTAAATTCAAGCCGTTTATACGCCAGACCATTTCCCACTCGCGCCAATGGGAGTGGATACCGCCGGATTTGCAGGAGGCGGTGCAGGTGGTGTCGCATGTGCTGCCGTTCCGCACCAATGAATATGTGCTGGACCATCTGATCGACTGGAACAATATCCCGGACGATCCGATCTACCGCCTGACTTTCCCGCACCGCGACATGCTGGCGCCGGACGACTACGCGCGCCTCAAGGAACTGGTGCTGGGCAAGGCCGACCAGCCGGCGCTGGTGGAGCTGGTGCGGCGCATCCGCATGCGCATGAATCCCCATCCGGCCGGGCAGATGACGCACAATGTGCCGCGCGTGAACGATGCGCCGCTCAAGGGCTTGCAGCACAAGTACAAGGAGACGGTGCTGTTCTTCCCGAGTTCGGGGCAGACCTGCCATGCGTACTGCACCTTCTGTTTCCGCTGGCCGCAGTTCGTCGGCATGGACGACATGAAGTTCGACGCCAAGGAGTCGCACGAGCTGGCGTCCTACCTGCGCATGCATCCGGAGGTGACCGATGTGCTGATCACCGGCGGCGATCCGCTGATCATGAATACGCGTTCGCTGGAGGCGTACATCGCGCCGCTGCTGGCGCCGGACCTGGCGCATATCCAGAATATCCGCATCGGCACCAAGTCGGTGGCGTATTGGCCGCAGCGCTTCGTGACGGACCGCGACGCGGACGATCTGCTGCGCCTGTTCGAGCGGGTGGTCGCCAGCGGCAAGAACATGGCAATCATGGGGCATTACAACCATGCGGTGGAGCTGCGGCAGGAGATGGCGCAGCAGGCGGTCAAGCGCATCGTCGGCACCGGCGCCACCTTGCGCATGCAGGGGCCGCTGATCCGGCATATCAACGAGGACCCGGCGTCGTGGGCGGAGCTGTGGCAGACCGGCGTGCGGCTGGGGGCGATTCCGTACTATATGTTCGTCGAGCGCGATACCGGGCCGCGCGAGTATTTCCAGCTGCCGCTGGCGCGCGCGCATGAGATTTTCCAGGCGGCGTATCAGATGGTGTCGGGCTTGTCGCGCACGGTGCGCGGGCCGTCGATGAGCGCTTTCCCGGGCAAGGTGGTGATCGACGGGATTGCGCAGATCGGCGGCGAGAAGGTGTTTGCGTTGCAGTTCCTTCAGGCGCGCAATGCGGACTGGGTGCGCAAGCCGTTCTACGCGAAGTTCGATCCGCATGCGACGTGGATGGACGAGCTGAAACCGGCGTTCGGCAAGGAGAAGTTTTTCTTCGAGGAGGAGGGGGGATCGCGCAGCGAGTTCGGCGCCGAGCCGCCGGGCGCGCGCAAGGTGATTCCGCTGATGGCGGCGCGGCAGGAGGTCGGCGGCGCGGCGCCGGCGCCGTCGTCGGCGACGGGCTGCGGCTCGCACA
>NZ_WNKY01000070.1 GCF_009720825.1 Duganella radicis
CGCGTGCCCGGCCAGCCGCCTGCGCCGGGGCGGCATACCGGCGCTGGCCGCGCGCCCGGACATTCGCCGGCGCCGACGCCTTCTCCGGCCGGGCGGGGCGCGGCGGGATCGACGTTTGGCTTGCTGCTGCGCGAATCGGGCGAGACGCTGATCGACCAGATCGTCCGCTCGGTGGCGGCGCGCATCGACGACCGACTGCTGCGTGGCGGCGCGCGCATGCCATCCATCCGCGCCTTTGCCGCTTCGTACAGTGTATCGGCCTTCACTGTGGTCGCCGCGTATGACAAGCTGGTCGCCACCGGCTACCTTGAATCCCGCCGTGGCGCCGGTTTCTTCGTGCGCGAGCGCCCGGCCATGGCCCTCAACGCCGCCGATAGCGGCGCGGCCACGGCCCCGTTGCGCGCCGCCCAATCCGGCTTCGACGCCAAACCGATCGATGTGGTCTGGCTGGTGCGGAATATGTTCCGTCAGATGCCGCAGCAGCAAATGCCCGGCTCCGGCGTACTGCCGCCCGAATGGCTGGACGGCGCGGCCATCGCCAACGCGCTGCGCGCGGTCAGCCGCCAGAATCCGAACCTGCTCCTGAGCTACGGCGTGCCGCAAGGCTTCCTGCCGCTGCGCCAGCAGCTCCAGCACAAACTGGCCGAGCTGGAAATCGCCGCCGCCCCGGAGCAAATCGTCACCACCGCCGGCGTCACCCAAGCGCTGGATATGGTGGCGCGCGAATACACCCGCCCCGGCGACACCATCTTCGTCGACGACCCGGCCTGGTTCCTGATGTTCGGCTCCTTCGCCGCGCTGGGCGCGAAAGTGATCGGCATCCCGCGCCTGGCCGACGGCCCGGATATCGCCCGCCTGGGCGAACTGGCGGCGCTGCACAAGCCCAAGCTGTACATCATCAACTCGGTGCTGCACAACCCCAGTTCCACCTCGCTGTCGGCGGCCAAGGCCTTCCAGGTGCTGCGGCTCTCGGAAGAACACGACTTCCTGATCGTGGAAGACGACATCTATTGCGACCTGCATCCCGGCAGCGCCGTGCAGCCGGCCACGCGGCTGGCGGCGCTGGACCAGCTCCAGCGCGTGATCTACCTCGGCGGCTTCTCCAAGACCATGGCCGCCAACCTGCGCGTCGGCTACATCGCCACTTCGGTGGAACGCGCCGAGCGCCTGGGCGACCGCAAGATGCTGTCCACCCTCACCACCAGCGACATCGGCGAACGCGTGGTGTACAAAGTATTGTCCGAAGGCTCCTACCGCAAGCACGCCGACCGCATGCGCGGCCGCCTGGACGCCATCCGCGCCAAAACCCTGCGCCAGATGGAGCGGGTGGGGCTCAAGGTCGACGCCTCGCCGCCGGCCGGCATGTTCGTCTGGGTCGACGCGGGTTGCGACACCAATGCGCTGACCGAGCGCGCCATGGCGCACAACCTGCTGCTGGCGCCGGGCAGCCTGTTCTCGCCCAAGCAGTTGCCGTCCACGCGCATGCGCCTCAACGTGGCGGCGATGCAGGAACCGGCCATCTGGCGTTTCCTCGAAAAGGAACTCTTGAAATAGCTCGTATAATCCCCACCTTGTTTAAATCTCAACCAAATCTTAACCAGAAGACTATTTAAAAATGGCTGATACTGAAAAACAAACCCTTGGATTCCAGGCCGAAGTGAAACAGCTGCTCCAGCTGATGATTCACTCCCTGTACTCGAACAAAGAGATCTTCCTGCGCGAACTGATCTCCAACGCCTCCGACGCATCGGACAAGCTGCGTTTTGAAGCTATCAACAACGACGCCTTGTACGGCAACGACCATGAACTGAAAATCAAGGTCAGCTTCGACAAGGCGGCGCGCACCATCACCATCTCCGACAACGGCATCGGCATGAGCCGTGACGAGGCGATTTCGCACCTTGGCACCATCGCCAAGTCGGGCACCAAGGAATTCTTCGGCAAGCTGTCGGGCGACCAGCAGCAGGACGCGGCCCTGATCGGCCAGTTCGGCGTGGGCTTCTACTCGGGCTTCATCGTGGCCGACAAGATCACCGTGGAATCGCGCCGCGCCGGCGCGGCCGGCTCGGAAGGGGTGCGCTGGGAGTCGAGCGGTGAAGGCGACTACTCGGTCGAACAGATTGAGAAGACTCACCGCGGCACCGACATCATCCTGCACCTGCGCGAAGGCGAGGACGAGCTGCTGTCGTCGTGGAAGATCAAATCCATCATCCGCAAATACTCGGACCACATCTCGCTGCCTATCGTGATGCAGAAAGAAGAATGGGACGAAGAGAAGAAGGAAACCGTCCTCAAAGACGAACTGGAAACCGTCAACCAGGCCAGCGCGCTGTGGGCCCGTAACAAGTCCGACATCACGCCGGAACAGTACGACGAATTCTACAAACACGTCTCGCATGACTTCCAGGCGCCGCTGACCCACACCCACAACCGGGTCGAAGGCCGCAGCGAATACACCCAACTGCTGTACATCCCGGCCAAGGCGCCGTTCGATCTGTGGGACCGCAACAAGCGTGGCGGCATCAAGTTGTACGTCAAGCGCGTGTTCATCATGGACGACGCCGAGCAACTGATGCCGACCTACCTGCGCTTCGTCAAAGGCGTGATCGACTCGGCCGACCTGCCGCTGAACGTCTCGCGCGAAATCCTGCAAGAGTCGCGCGATGTGAAAGTGATCCGCGATGGCTCGACCAAGCGCGTGATCGGCATGCTGGAAGAACTGGCCAACGCCGATGAGCAAGAGAAGAAAGACAAGTACGCGACCTTCTGGACCGAATTCGGCCAGGTGCTGAAAGAAGGCATCGGCGAAGACGCGACCAACAAGGACCGTCTGGCCAAGCTGCTGCGCTTTGCCTCGACCGCCAACGACAACGATCAGCAAATCACGTCGCTGGAGCAGTACATCGCCCGCGCCAAGGAAGGCCAGGACAAGATCTACTACGTCACGGCCGATAACTACGTCGCCGCGAAAAACAGCCCGCACCTGGAAATCTTCCGCAAGAAGGGTGTTGAAGTGCTGCTGCTGACCGATCGCGTGGACGAGTGGATGTTGTCCTTCCTGACCGAGTTCGAAGGCAAGGAGCTGGTGTCGGTGGCCAAAGGTGGTCTGGACCTGGGCGCGCTGGAAGACGAAGCCGAGAAGAAGGAACACGAAGAAACCGAAACCTCGTACAAGGACCTGGTCGGCAAGATGAAGGAAGTGCTGGCCGACAAAGCCAAGGACGTGCGCGTCACCTTCCGCCTGACCGATTCGCCGGCCTGCCTGGTGGCGGATGAGCACGAGCTGTCGGGCAACCTGCTGCGCATGTTGAAAGCGGCTGGCCAGGCGGCGCCGGAATCCAAGCCTATCCTGGAAATCAATCCGGACCACCCGCTGGTGCAGCGTCTGAAGAACGAAGAAGTGGCCAGCTCGTTCAACGACTGGTCCAACCTGCTGTTCGATCAGGCCTTGCTGGCCGAAGGCGGCTCGCTCAGCGACCCAGCCTCGTTTGTGAAACGCCTGAACGAACTGCTGCTGGCGAAATAAGCCGCCCACTCCGGGGTCAGGTCCTCCATTTCTACACGAGCTGGGCGCTAGTCTTATTAACGCCGAGGCCGTGTAGAATTGGAGGACCTGACCCCGGAGTTATTCATGAAGAAATCCGCACTCGCGCTGGCCGTTCTGGCCGGCGCTCTCATTTCCGCATACGCACAAACTCCGCTGCCCGGCGAGACACCGGACGAATTCAAGGCGCCGGTCGAAAGCTTTGATTACATCAAGCGCTCGGTCATGATCCCGATGCGCGATGGCGTCAAGCTCAATACTGTGATCGTTATTCCGCGCAAGGCCCGCAATGCGCCCATGCTGCTCACGCGCACGCCCTACAACGCGGCCGATATGACCAGCCACGCCGAGAGTTCGCAGATGGATGTCATGTTGCAGGGCTACGATAACCTGCCGGACGTGATCGCCAAGGGCGGCTATATCCGCGTGGTGCAGGATGTGCGCGGCAAGTATGGCTCCGAGGGCGGCTATGTGATGAATCGCCCGATGGCCGGCAGTCTCTTCAATTCAAGCGAGGTCGATCATTCCACCGACGCCTGGGACACCATCGAATGGTTGAGCAAGAATGTGCCGGAGTCGAACGGCAAGGTTGGCATCATCGGCGGTTCCTATGATGGCTTCACGCCACTGATGGCGCTGGTCAATCCGCATCCGGCCTTGAAGGTGGCGGTGCCGATGAATCCGATGGTGGATGGCTGGCGCGGCGACGACTGGTTCCATCACGGCGCGTTCCGGCAGATTAATATGGCTTATATTCTTGAGCAGGTGGTCACGCGCCGTAACGATGCGCACTGGTTCACCAGCCATTACGACGATTACGATGTGTTTATACGCGCCGGTTCGGCCGGCGAGCTGGCACGCCAGCGTGGCGTGGAGCAGAGCGGTTTCTGGCGCAAGGTGGTGGCGCATCCGGCTTATGACGCGTTCTGGCAAAGCCAGGCGGTCGATAAAATCCTGGCGAAGCAGCCGGTCACGGTGCCGACCCTGCTGGTGCACGGGCTGTGGGATGCCGAGGATATCTACGGCGCCATCGCGGTCTACAAGGCCATCAAGCCCAACGACAAGGACAATAAGGTGTTTCTTGCCATCGGCCCATGGAACCACGGCGGCCAGGACGGCGACGCCAGCAAGCTGGGGCCGATCAAGTTCAACAGCGACACCGGTCTGTATTTCCGCGAGCAGATTCTGATGCCTTTCCTTGACCGGTACTTGAAGGACGATGCCTCCGCCACGCCCATCGCGCCGGTCAACGCGTTTGAAACCGGCACCAACAAATGGCGCGCGCTCGATAGCTGGCCGGCAGCTTGCACGACAGGCTGTGTGATTGCGCCGGCCACGCTGCGCCTGGCCGCCAATGCCCGGCTCAATCTGACCAATAGCGCGCCGACGCCGTTGGCTGCGCCGGCACAGAAAAACGCCTACGACGAATACATTTCCGATCCCGCCAAGCCGGTGCCGTTCCGCCAGCGTCCGATCCCGCCGTTCGGCTACGACGAAGCCAAGGGACAGACCTGGCCACGCTGGCTGGTCGATGATCAGCGCGAAGCCTCGGGCCGCACCGATGTGCTGACTTACACCACCGGCGTGCTGACGGCGCCGGTGAAAATCAGCGGCGAGCCGGTTGCGCACCTGCTGGCTTCCACCAGCGGCAGCGACGCCGACTGGGTGGTCAAGCTGATCGACGTTTATCCGGACCAGGTGGCGGCGCAGCCGGAGCTGGGCGGCTATCAGCTGATGATCTCGGCCGATATTTTCCGTGGCCGCTATCGCGAAAGCCCAGTCACGGCCAAGCCGATCGCCGCCAATACGCCGCTGCCGTACCGCTTTGCGCTGCCCACCGCCAACCACGTGTTTTTGCCTGGTCACCGCATCATGGTGCAGATCCAGTCCAGCTGGTTCCCGCTGTACGACCGCAATCCGCAGACTTTTGTACAGAATATCTTCTACGCCCAGCCTGCGGATTACAAGAAGGCCACCCAGCGCATCTACCACGACAGCTATATCGCGTTGCCGCTGGTGAGCGCCACGGTCAGGTAGACTTGCGGCGGCGTGCCACCAGCAGCAGCGCCGGCAGACCCAGGCCCAGCATGGCGATGCCGGCCGGTTCCGGCACGGCCGTTACTGGCATCAGGAAGCCGCGGATTTCTCCATTCGGATACTCTGTGCTGTGGATGTTGAGGTAGGCGCTGCCGGCGTTCAGGCCGGCCCACAGGGCATTCTCCGCGCCGGTGACGCCGCCGTAGGCGCTGAGGAAGGCGGGGTTCCAGTTGCTGGCCAGCGAGGTGTCGAAGAAGTGGCTGTAGGCACCGGTCTTGACGCCAGTGGGGAAGCCGTCCAGGCTGGGCAGCTCGGTGGCCGGGATGGCGCTGCCGCTGCCGGGCGCGGCCGTGCAGCAGTGGATGTGCGCCACCGTGCTGTCGCCCTCCAGGCCGGCGAAGGCGAAGCTGATTTGCAGCACGTGGGTGCTGGTATCAAACTGCACCGCTGCCGCGCCGATGCCCTCCGAGGTGTTGGGCGGCGACTCTTGCGGGCCGGTGAGGATGGTGGTGTAGGTGGCGGCGCTTGCCGCGCTGGCGGCCGCCATGCCGGCGCACAGCAATGCTGCTGTTGCCCAGGTTCGTACGTGTAATTTCATAATCCCTCCGTGTTGTGTGTTTAGCTTAGAGAGGGAGGGCGCGCACGAGTTCCCGGATCAGAGCGCCGTTCGCAGCGCAAATAATTCGGGGAACAGCGCCACGTCCAGCATTTTGCGCAGGTAGCTGACGCCGGCCGTGCCGCCGGTGCCGGTCTTGAAGCCGATGATGCGCTCGACCGTGGTGACGTGGCGGAAGCGCCAGAAGCGGAAGGCGGTTTCCATGTCCACCAGTTTTTCGGCCAGTTCGTACAGCGCCCAGTAGCGGGTCGGATCGCGGTAGACTTCCAGCCAGGCTTGCTGCACCGAGTCGTCGGCCGCGGTCGGCTGGGTTGGATCGGCGTTCAGGCGCGCCGCGGAAATCGGCAGGCCGTTGCGGGCCAGCAGTTTGATGGCTTCGTCGTAGATCGATGGCGTGTTCAGCGCTTCTTGCAGCAGCGGGAATTCCGGCGTGGCGGCGTGCACATTCAGCAGGGCCGCGTTCTTGTTGCCGAGGATGAATTCGATCTCGCGGTACTGGTAGGACTGGAAGCCGGACGAGGCGCCCAGGTACGGGCGGATGGCGGTGTACTCGGGCGGCGTCATGGTGGCCAGCACGTCCCAGGCGTGCACCAGCTGGTCCATGATGCGGGCCACGCGCGCCAGCATCTTGAAGGCCGGCGGCAGGTCGTCCGCTCGCAAATGCGTGCGCACGGCGCGCATTTCGTGCAGCATCAGCTTCATCCACAGTTCGCTGGTCTGGTGCTGGATGATGAACAGCATTTCATTGTGGTTGGGCGACAGCGGGTGCTGGGCGTGCAGGATCTGGTTCAGGCCCAGGTAGTCGCCGTAGCTCATGTCGTTGCTGAAGTCCATCTGGGCGCCGTGCCATTCGGCATCCTTGGCGCCGCCGTGCATCGGGCATTTATGTTCGCTCATACTGTTTATCTCGTTTTCAGGTCACTGCGTCACGCTTGGCGTCGACGTTGTAGTCTTTGCGGTCCAGGATGTCGCGCAGGATTTCCACCGCATCCCAGACATCAGCATAGCTGGTGTACAGCGGCGTGAAGCCGAAACGCATGATGGCCGGCTCGCGGTAGTCGCCGATCACGCCGCGCCCGATCAGGGCTTGCATCACCGCGTAGCCGTGCGGATGGGTGAAGCTGACCTGGCTGCCGCGCCGGGCATGGTCGCGCGGCGTCACCAGCCCCAGCGGATGGTCGGCGCAGCGCGCTTCCACCAGGTCGATAAACAAATCGGTCAGCGCCAGCGATTTGGCGCGGATGGCGGCCATGCTGGTCTGGCGGTGCACGTCCAGCCCGCATTCCACCATGGCCAGCGAGACGATGGGCTGGGTGCCGCACAAGGCGCGGGCGATGCCGTCGGCCGGCTGGAAGTCGGGCGCCATGGCAAACGGCGCGGCATGGCCCCACCAGCCGGACAGCGGTTGCCGAAATTGTGCCTGATGCCTTTTCGGCACCCAGATGAAGGCCGGCGCGCCGGGGCCGCCGTTCAGGTATTTATAAGTGCAGCCGACCGCCAGGTCGGCGCCGTCGGCGCTCAGGTCGACCGGCACCGCGCCGGCCGAGTGCGCCAGGTCCCAGACGATCAGCGCGCCAGCGGCATGGGCGAGGGCGCTGGTGGCCTTCATATCGTATTGATAACCGGTGCGGTAGTTCACATGGGTCAGCATCACCAGCGCCACGTCGGCGCCGATGGCGGCCGGCAGTTGGTCCGGGCTGTCGATCAGGCGCAGGCTGTAGCCGCGGTCCAGCCAGCCAGTCAGGCCCTGTGCCATATAGATGTCGGTCGGGAAGTTGGCGCGCTCGGTGACGATCACGCGGCGTTCGGCGGCGGCTTGCATGTGCAGGGCGGCGGCCAGCGCCTTGAACAGGTTGACCGAGGTGGTGTCGGTGACCACCACTTCGCCGTCCACGCCGCCGATCAGCGGCGCCAGCAGGTTGCCGAGGCGCCTGGGCAGCTCGAACCAGCCGGCCGTGTTCCAGCTGCGGATCAGGTCATGACCCCATTCCTGCGCGATGACTTGCTGGGCGCGCGCCAGGGCGGCTTTCGGCCGGGCGCCCAGAGAGTTGCCATCCAGATAAATAACGCCGGCCGGCAGGTCGAATTGCGCGCGGAGCGGGGCGAGCGGATCTTGTGCGTCGCGCTCCAGGCAGTGGTTGCGAGTGGTCATTTGGGGCGATGTTTGAGGTCTAAAGCAGTGAGTGTAACCTGAAAAATACGCGGTTGGACCGTTTTTTCAGCGGCATTTTTGCCGGTTAACCCGCATGATTACCGGACTTGAGAACTTTTCTAAAAATTTTTCGGTTTTTTTAAAAAAAGCCCTAAAGTTCCCTCATGCCCTGCCGTTACCGTTCTTAGATGGGCAAAAAACCGCGCATCGAACGTGTCGAAAAATTTTTAAATTTTTTTTCGAAAAACCCTAAAGTTCTCAAAAGGGCTGCCGTTACCGGGTTAGATGTCGCAAAAAAGAGTCGCTTTACCGCTTTATTTTTCGATTCAACACAGGGCTTTTCTTGAAGCTTGTATCCAGCAAGAAACCTGCGCCGCAAGGGCGTAGATGAGTGATCTGCGAGTGTTTGTCAGACAAACACCGACAGGTCGCGTTCGTCATTTCCCGACTGAAAATACGGAGAGTCTCCTCTTCTCGTGCGGATGTTGCTCAAGCAGAATGTATCTCAACGGAAACGCAAATGTGTTCCGACAGAGAGAAAAACTGTGAGGAGTAGGGAAAATGACCGCAAACGACATGATGGCTGAAATTCGCGACGCTAACCTGAGCTACCTGATGCTGGCTCAGCAAATGATCCGCGCCGACAAAGTCACCGCGATCTTCCGCCTCGGCATCGCCGCCGAAATCGCCGACCTGATCGAAGGCATGAGCAACGCACAAATCCTGAAACTGGCAGGCGGCAACATGATGCTGGCCCGCTTCCGCTTCGACGACAGCGCCATCCTCTCCATGCTGACCAACTACAACAAGGACCGCGTGCTGGCCCAGTCGCACGCCGCCATCCTGATGGCCGGCCAGCCGGTCGAAGAAATCGTTTAATCGTCAGCGTTCGGAGCACAGATCATGGCCGCCAAGAAAAGCGTCGTATCGGAAGCCCAGGAAATCCAGCTGGCCATCGAATTGATCCAGCTGGGCGCCCGCCTGCAATTGCTGGAGTCGGAGGTGTCGCTGTCGCGCGAGCGCCTGCTCAAGCTGTACAAGGAGCTGAAAGGCGTGTCGCCGCCGAAGGGCATGCTGCCTTTCTCGACCGACTGGTTCCTGACCTGGCAGCCGAATATCCATTCCTCGCTGTTCATCAATATCCACAGCTTCCTGGTGACCCACGCCGGCGCCACCGGCATCGAGGCGGTGATGAAGGCCTACAAGCTGTACCTTGAACAAATGCCGCCGGAGCCGGGCGCAGAGCCGTTGCTGTCGCTGACCCGTGCCTGGACGCTGGTGCGCTTCTTCACCAGCAAGATGCTGGAAACCGCGCCCTGCACCAAGTGCCAGGGCAAGTTCGTGGTCAACGCCATGGACCTGAACGGCAGCTACGTCTGCGGCCTGTGCCACATGCCTTCGCGTGCCGGCAAGACCAAAAAATCGCGCGAAGTGGAAGTATTGGCGGCATAATGCCGGCGTGAACTTAGCTTATTTCCAACGTCTCCTGCGCGCGCCCGCCATCCGGGCGATGCTGATTCAAGCCGGCGCCTTGCCGCTCACCCTGGCCGTCTTATATGTGCTGGCCAGTTTTCGTTTCCCCGTCGATTATCTGAGCGCCGCCGTGGCGCAGGGCTTGCTGGCCGCGCTGATCACCTGGAAGCTGGCGCTGGCGCGCTGGTGGCGCGCCATTCAGCTGTTGTTTCCGCTGGCGGTGCTGACCGCGCTGGCGCTGCATTTGCCGTCCTGGTTGTTCGGACTGGGCTTCTTACTGCTGCTGGGCTGGTACTGGTCGACTTTCCGCACGCAAGTGCCGTATTACCCGTCCGGCCCGGCCGTGTGGGACGCGGTGCGCCAGCTGCTGCCGGCGGACGGGGCGCCGCGCGTGATCGACATCGGCAGCGGGCTGGGCGGTTTTGTGCTGTATCTGTCGCGGGTGCGGCCGGATGCCCGGGTCAGCGGCATCGAACTGGCGCCGCTGCCGTTCTTTTATAGCTGGCTGCGCGCCAGGCTTGCCGGCAGCCGCGCCCGCTTCGTACGCGGCGATTACGAAAACCTCGATTTCAGCCAGTTCGAGCTGGTGTTCGCCTACCTGTCGCCGGCCGCCATGCCGGCATTGTGGCGCAAGGCGGCGGCTGAAATGTGTCGCGGAGCCATGCTGGTGAGCTACGAATTTATCGCCGAGGAAAGATCACCGGATCGCATCCTGCATGTCACGGAGCGCGGCGTTCCACTCTACATATGGTACTTTTAAGCATCATTTGACGTTATTCTCTTGCCCGCTTACCCCGAGTCAGGCTATTGTAGTTCTATATGTAAATTCTTGAAAAACCGGCCCCGCTCAGACACAATTCGGCCGGTTTTCGCACTGGGGAGTCAGCACACTTGTTAGTCATCATCGGATATGTAGTGGTCTGCGTCGGCGTGTTCGGCGGGTTTGCCATGAACGGCGGGCATCTGGCCGCGCTGTTGCAGCCGCTGGAGCTGGTCATGATCGGCGGCGGTGCGGCTGGCGCCTTCCTGGTCGGTAACAATGCCAAGACCCTGAAAGCCACGCTGGGCGCGATTCCGACCCTGTTCAAGGGTTCGCGCTACACCAAGGATCTCTACATGGAGATGATGTCCCTGCTGTTCGACGTGCTGTCCAAGGTGCGCAAGGAAGGCCTGATGTCGATCGAAGGCGATATCGACAGCCCGGAGCAAAGCCCGCTGTTCAGCAAGTATCCCAGCGTGCTGGAAGACCATCACATCGTGGAATTCATGACCGATTACCTGCGCCTCATGGTGTCGGGCAATATGGATGCCTTCCAGATCGAGAACCTGATGGACATCGAGATTGAAACCCACCACCACGAGGGCGCCGCCCCGGCCCACGCCATCGCCAAGCTGGGCGACGGCATGCCGGCGTTCGGTATCGTGGCGGCGGTGATGGGCGTGGTGCACACCATGGAATCGGTGGGCTTGCCGCCGGCCGAACTGGGCATCCTGATCGCGCACGCGCTGGTCGGTACTTTCCTCGGTATTCTGTTAGCCTATGGTTTCGTCGGCCCGCTGTCCAGTTTGCTGGAGCAGAAGCTGGAGGAGTCGACCAAGATGTACCAGTGCGTGAAAGTCACCCTGCTGGCCAGCCTGAACGGCTACGCCCCGGCGCTGGCGGTGGAGTTCGGCCGCAAGGTGCTGTACTCGACCGAGCGTCCGACCTTCAGCGAACTGGAAGATCACATCAAGAAATCGAAGTCGAAGTAAGCCATGCTGTGCACTGTGACTATGTTAAGGAAGAATCATGGCTGAAGAGGGCTTGCGGCCTATCATCGTTAAGCGCATCAAGAAGGGCGGCGGCGGTCACCACGGCGGCGCCTGGAAGATCGCGTATGCCGACTTCGTGACGGCGATGATGGCCTTCTTCCTGCTGATGTGGCTGCTCGGCTCCACCACCAAGGGTGACCTCAACGGGATCTCGGAATACTTCAAGACGCCGCTCAAAGTGGCGATGGAAGGCGGCTCGGGTAGCGGCGACAGCTCGTCCATCCTCAAGGGCGGCGGCAAGGACCTGACCCGCAGCGAAGGCCAGGTCAAGGCCAGCGACGATCCCGCCGTCAAGAAAACCTTCAACCTGACCGCCGCCAAGGCCGCGCTGGAGGCGGAAGAGAACCAGCGTCTGAAGGCGCTCAAGGAAAAGATCGAGAACAAGATCGACGCCAATCCGCTGCTCAAGAAGTACAAGGAGCAGCTGCTGCTGGACATCACCAACGACGGCCTGCGCATCCAGATCGTCGACGAGAAAAACCGGCCGATGTTCGCGCTGGCCAAGGCTGACTTGCAGCCTTATACCAAGGACATCCTGCACGAGATCGGTTTCGTGCTGAACGATGTGCCGAACCGCATCGGCCTGTCCGGCCACACCGATTCCACGCCGTACATGAGCGAAACCGGCTACAGTAACTGGGAATTGTCGGCCGACCGCGCCAACGCCTCGCGCCGCGAGCTGATCGCCGGCGGCATGAACGACGCCAAGGTGCTGCGGGTGGTGGGGCTGGCCTCGGCCGTCAATCTGGACAAGGCCGATCCGTTCAACCCGATCAACCGCCGCATCAGCATTGTGGTGATGAACAAGCGGGCCGAGGAAAGCGTGCTGCGCGACGGCCGCCAGATCGAGGTCAGCGCCGAGGACGCGGCCGCCGCCGCCGCGGCGGCCGGCGCGCCGCCCCCGGCCCAGGCCGCGCCATCCGGTCCGCCGGTACGCAAATAAGCAAGCGAAGTAAAACGAGACTGTTATGACGAGAAATAAGAAAATTCTGGGGTCCCATGTCAAGCGCCTGCTGTCCGGCGTGTCCGACCACGGTCGCCGGCACCTGACCGAAGTCGAGACCGACCTGATCCAGACCGGCCTGCTGCTGGAGGAGGCGATTGAAAAGCTGTCCGCCAACTTCATGGCGATCCACCAGACGGTGGAGGCGGAGCAGGCCACCATCCAGCTGCTGCTGGACGGCGGCCAGCCCACCCCCGAGCAGCGCGCCCGGCTGGAGGCGTTGCAGGGGCAGGTGGGCCAGTATGTGAATGCGGCCGTCACCAGCCTGCAATTCCAGGACATGACCAGCCAGTTGCTGGACCGCACCCTCAAGCGCGTGACCGGCTTGCGCGAGTTCCTCGGCACGCTGGGCGCCCATGGCGCGGAAATGCTGCCCGAGAGCGACAACGAACAGATCGTCGAGCTGCTGGGCAAGGTCAGCATGGCGCTGGCCATACAGAGTTTGGAGTTGCGCAGCGTGTTGCGCAAGGCAGTCAGTCAGCAACACCTGGAGAGCGGCGACATCGAGCTGTTCTAAAACTATATAACAATTGATTTACTGAGTGAGAATAAAGATGGCTAAGACTATACTTGCGGTTGATGATTCCAGTTCCCTGCGCCAGATGGTCGCCTTCAGCCTCAAGGCTGCGGGCTACCAGGTGGTGGAAGCGGTGGACGGTCAGGACGGCCTGGAAAAAGCCAAGTTGCAAAACGTCGACATGGTCCTGACCGACCAGAACATGCCGCGCATGGACGGCCTGGAACTGATCAAACTCCTGCGCGAGCTGCCCAGCTACGCCAAGACCCCCATCCTGATGCTGACCACCGAATCGTCCGACGAGATGAAAGCCAAGGGCCGCGCCGCCGGCGCCAATGGCTGGCTGGTCAAGCCCTTCGATCCCCAGCGGCTTATCGAGGTAGTGAAAAAGGTCATTGGCTGATACGAGGGCGCATGATGCTGAGCGAACGTAACGGAGTATCACCATGACCATCGATATAAGCCAGTTTTACCAGGTCTTCTTTGACGAGGCCGAGGAACTGCTGGCTGAAATGGAACGGCTGCTGCTGGCCGTCAACGTCGAGTCGCCCGATGCGGAGGATCTGAACGCGATCTTCCGTACCGCCCATTCGGTCAAGGGCGGCGCCTCCACGTTCGGCGTCACCGACATGACCGAAGTGACCCACGTGCTGGAAACCCTGCTGGACCGCATCCGCAAAGGCGAGATGGCGCTGACCTCGGAGCACGTGGACGCCTTCCTGGGCGCCAAGGACATTCTCAAGATGCAGTTGGACGGCCATCGCCTCGGCAGCGAGGTCGACCAGGACGCCGTGGCCAATGTGCGCATGATGCTGCAATCGCTGGCGCAGGACGTGCCGGTGGTGGCGCTGGCGCCGGTGGCGCCGGCCTTCACCTCGGGCGATACCCGGGTGGTCGATCACAGCGGCGGCCGCCGCTACCGCCTGGAACTGCCGGCCATGCAGCACCGCGAGGTGCAGGCCCTGGGCGACGAGCTGGGCCTGATGGGCCACGTCGCCATCACGCCGCTGGACAAGGACCGCAACGCCATGGTCGTCACCACGCATGAAAGCTTGGACGACATCGTCGCCATCTGCTCGTTCGTGCTGAATCCGGACGAGATGAAGATCACCGAACTGCCGGCCCTGAGCGATGGCCAGGCCGCGCTGGAGAAAGCCGCGCGCGACCGGGTCGAGAACGAACTGGGCTACGGTTTCTTCGACCAGACCGACCTCAAGCCGGCCGGCGGCGAGGGCTATGGCTTCTTCCAGCCGCTCGACGAGATCCGCGCCAACGCCAGCGCCGCCGCCGAGGATGCGCAGGGCTACGGCTTCTTCCAGCCGGTGGAGCAGATCCGCGCCGCCGCCGGCATCGTGATTGAAACCCCGCCCGAAGAAGAAAAGAAAGTCGTCAAGAAGGAAGAGAAGGAAAAGGAAAAGGAGAAGGCGCCGGCCGCCGGCGCCGAATCGTCCTCGATCCGCGTCTCGATCGAGAAGGTCGACCAACTGATCAACCTGGTGGGCGAGCTGGTGATCACGCAAGCCATGATCGAGCAGCGCGTCGACACGCTGGACCCGATGGTGCACCAGCGCCTCCTGAACAGCGTCAGCCAGCTGACCCGCAACACCCGCGACTTGCAGGAAGCGGTGATGTCGATCCGCATGATGCCGATGGACTTTGTGTTCTCGCGCTTCCCGCGCATGGTGCGCGACCTGGCGCACAAGCTGGGCAAGAAAGTCGATTTCATCACGAATGGCGCGGCCACCGAGCTGGACAAGGGGCTGATCGAGCGCATCGTCGATCCGCTGACCCACCTGGTGCGCAACTCGATCGACCACGGCATCGAAATGCCGGAGGTGCGCCGCGCCGCCGGCAAGAGCGACGCCGGCCGGCTGTTCCTGTCGGCCTCGCACCAGGGCGGCAACATCATCATCGAGGTCTCAGACGATGGCGGCGGCCTGAATCGCGAGAAGATCCTGGCCAAGGCCCAGCAGAACGGCCTGGCGGTCAGCGACACCATGAGCGACGCCGAAGTCTGGCAGCTGATCTTCGCGCCCGGCTTCTCCACCGCCGACGTGGTGACCGACGTCTCCGGCCGCGGCGTCGGCATGGACGTGGTCAAGCGCAATATCGAGGCCATGGGCGGGGTGGTGGACATCCGCTCGGCCAAGGGCTTCGGCACCACCATCTCGATCTCGCTGCCGCTGACGCTGGCGATCCTGGACGGCATGTCGATCCGGGTCGGCGATGAAATCTATATCCTGCCGCTCGGCTTTGTGATCGAGTCGCTGCAACCGGTGCCGGAAGACGTCAAGGAAATCAGCGGCAAGGGCCGCGTCATCAAGGTGCGCGGCGAATACCTGCCGCTGGTGCCGCTGTACCAGATGTTCGACATCGCGCCGCGCTTCACCGATCCGTGCAAGGGCATTGTGATCATCGTCGAGACCGACGGCCGCAAGGCCGGCCTGTTCGTGGACGACCTGGTCGGCCAGCAGCAGGTGGTGGTCAAGAACCTGGAATCCAACTACCGCAAGGTGGCCGGCATTTCCGGCGCCACCATCCTGGGCGACGGCGGCGTGTCGCTGATTCTGGATGTCGCCGCGTTGATACGCTCGTCGCGCCAGCTGGCGGACGAATCGATTTTTTCTTCATAGGGGGCCAACATGGCAGAGGTACAAACCACGGCGCAAGCCAACGACATCGCCGGTCACGAATACCTGGCCTTCAAGCTCGGTTCGGAGGAGTACGGCATCGATATCCTGAAGGTGCAGGAAATCCGTGGCTACGAGGCGGTGACCCGCATCGCCAACGCGCCCGAGTTCATCAAGGGCGTGATCAATCTGCGCGGCATCATCATTCCGGTGGTCGACATGCGCATCAAGTTCAACCTGGGCTCGCCGGTGTATGATCAGTTCACCGTGGTCATCATTCTGAACATCAGCGGCCGCATCGTCGGCATGGTGGTGGACTCGGTGTCCGACGTCACCACCCTGACGCCGGAGCAGGTCAAGCCGGCGCCGGAAATGGGCACCGCCTTCAGCAGCGATTACATGATCGGCCTGGGCACCATCGACGAGCGCATGTTGATCCTGGTGAACATCGACAAATTGATGTCGAGCCCGGAAATGGGCCTGATGGAACAACTGGCAGCATAATCACCCGCCGGCGCCGTGACCCCGCGCCGGTCTCGCAGCATCACGGACGTGTCCCAAAAAGAAGGACGCGCCGCCACATCACGACACCGCATTGACAGAGGGGAGATTCATATGAACTTACGCGACTTCAAAATCGGCGCACGGCTGCGCATCGGTTTCGGCATTATTTTGCTGATCCTGGTCGCCATCGTTTTGATGACCAATTACCTGAACTACAGCAACAAGAGCAAGCTGACCCGGGGATTGGAAACCGCGACGGCCAAGAACCTGGAGGCCGGCGCCATGAAGAGCGCGATGCTACAGACCGGCATCGCCATGCGTAACATCGGCCTGCAGTCGGACGTCAGCCTGATGCAGAAGGAAGAGCAGAAGGTGAAGGACCAGCGCGCGCTGTACGACAAGGCGCTGGCCGAGCTCAAGGCGCAAGGCTTGAACGACGCCGAGAAGAAGGTGCTGGCCGACCTGGCGGCGCTGGACAACGACACCGCGGCCGCCTTCAAGGAAGCCATCGGCCAGATCCTGGCGTTCAACAGCGAAGGCGGCGCCAAGGTGATCGCCAGCCGCATCGACCCGCTGAACACCCAGACCCTGACGCTGATCAACAAGCTGGTCGAGATGCAGCAGGCCAACGCCAAGGAGATCATGGAAGGGTCGGTGGCGTCCGACCGCAGTCTGATGGTGGTGCTGTTCGTGCTGGGCGGCGCGGCGGTGGCGCTGGGCGTGGTGTGCGCCGCCGTCATCACCCGCTCCATCACCGGTCCGCTGTCGGGGGCGGTGGAGGTGGCGCAGAAAGTGGCGGCCGGCGAGCTGACCTCGCAGGTGGTGGTGGAAGGCCAGGATGAAACCAGCGAACTGCTGCAAGCGCTGAAGGACATGAACGAAAGCCTGGCCAAGACGGTGGGCGATGTGCGCAGCGGTACCGAGCTGATTTCGACCGCCTCGCAGGAAATCGCCTCCGGCAACGCCGACCTGTCGGCCCGTACCGAATCGCAAGCCAGCTCGCTGGAGGAAACCGCGTCGTCGATGGAAGAGCTGACCTCGACCGTGAAGCAGAACGCCGACAATGCGCGCCAGGCCAATCAGCTGGCGGTGAGCGCCTCGTCGGTGGCGGAGAAGGGCGGCACGGTGGTGTCGCAGGTGGTGGAAACCATGGGGTCGATCACCGAGTCGTCGCGCAAGATCGCCGACATTATTTCGGTCATCGACGGCATCGCCTTCCAGACCAACATCCTGGCGCTGAACGCGGCGGTGGAGGCGGCCCGCGCCGGCGAGCAGGGCCGTGGCTTCGCGGTGGTGGCCTCCGAGGTGCGCAACCTGGCCCAGCGCTCGGCCGGCGCCGCCAAGGAAATCAAGGAACTGATCAGCGATTCGGTGGAGAAGGTCGACGCCGGCAGCAAGCTGGTCGACGAAGCCGGCCAGACCATGGACCTGATCGTGACCTCGATCCGCCAGGTGGCCGACATCATGGGCGAGATCACCGCCGCCACCCAGGAGCAGAGCAACGGCATCGAGGAAGTCAACCAGGCCATCTCGCAGATGGATGAAATGACCCAGCAGAATGCCGCGCTGGTGGAACAGGCCGCCGCGGCGGCGGAAAGCATGCAGGAGCAGGCCGAACTGCTGGCGCAGGCGGTCAGCATCTTCAAGCTGTCGCATGACGACGGCATGCGCCGTGCCGTGGCGGCGTCGGCCCCGCGCCGCACGCCAGTGGTGGCCGCGGCGCCGGCCCCGGC
>NZ_WNKY01000071.1 GCF_009720825.1 Duganella radicis
TGCAGCATCAAACGCCCACACTTATCAACTGTAATTTTTTAAAGATCTTGTCTTGCGCTGCGAAGCGTTTTGTTCGCAGCAGAGAAGCGAGATTATGCAGTGTTTCGTTTATCTCGTCAACCCCTCGCTTTTCATCGTATCGCTACGTTCTTTCGCGAGGGACCGAACTATAGCAACCCGGATCGCATTTGCCAAGGCTTATTTTTAGATTGGCATCGCAATTGCTTAGAACACGATAGCAACAGCGGACAGCAACGCTTTTGCTCAGTTCCTGCACAGGTGCTACATTATGGAACACCTTGCGGGCATAACAGAGCCGATAACGGCCGCCAGAGACACTGAGACAACCATGGAACATAAACTTGCTCCAGATTTGAACAACTCCCCTGCAAGCGGAGCCTGGGCGGACAATCTGCCCGTCATCATCGAGACCTCGCACCAGCGTTCACAGCAGTATGGCCTGTGCCCGCAGACCAGGCCGGACTACGATCCACTGGCGCGCAACGACCTCTCCCTGTTAATAGAGCAGAACCGCCTGCTGCACACCCATGCTGTCCCGGCGATGGAAACCCTGTACCAGCAAATCGTCAACACGCACAACATGGTGCTGCTGACCGACGCCAACGGCGTCATCGTGCACTCGCTGGGCGACGACGACTTCCTGGAGAAAGCCAATCGCGTGGCGCTGAGCCCCGGCGTGGCCTGGTCCGAGCAAAAGCGCGGCACCAATGCCATCGCCTCGGCCATCATCGAGGGCGCGCCGGTGCTGGTGCATGCCGATCAACATTACCTGGCCGCCAACCATTTCCTGACATGCTCGGCCGCGCCCATCGCCGACCACATGGGCAATGTGATCGGCGTGCTCGACGTCTCCGGCGACAGCCGCAGCTACCACCGCCACACCATGGCGCTGGTGCGCATGTCGGCGCTGATGATCGAGAACCAGCTGTTCTCGGCCACCTTTGAGGATGCGATCACGATCCATTTCCATTCGCGCCCCGAATTCATCGGCACGCTGATGGAAGGCATCGCCTCGTTCAGCCCGGGCGGCCGCTTCCTGGCCGCCAACCGCAGCGGCTTGTTCCAGTTGGGGCTGCCCTTCTCGGCGCTGCAATCGCATACCTTCAGCTCGCTGTTCGGCTTGCCGCTGTCCGCACTGTACGATCACTACAGCACGGCGACGCCCGGCCTGCTCAACCTGTGCATGCACAACGGCGTGCGGGTGCACGGACGCGCGCAACTGCGCCTGGCCAACAGCGTGTTCCAGCAATCGCTGATTCCCGGCCGCGCGCCGCCAGCCACGCCGGCGGTGGCGGCCAACCAGTCGGCGGCGCAGATCCGGCGCCTGTCCGGCCTGCGCTACCTGCGCACCGGCGATCCGCAACTGGAGCTGGTCATCGAAAAGGTCACACGCGTGCTGGGCAAGGATATCCCCATCATGATCATGGGCGAAACCGGCACCGGCAAGGAGCTGCTGGCGCAGGCGATCCACAATGACTCGCCGCGCAGCCAGCATCCCTTCGTGGCGGTCAACTGTGCCTCGATACCGGAAACGCTGATCGAATCCGAGCTGTTTGGCTACGAGGATGGCGCCTTCACCGGCGCGCGCAAGAAAGGCGCGGCCGGCAAGATCCTGCAAGCCAACGGCGGCACCCTGTTCCTCGACGAGATCGGCGACATGCCATTCAGCTTGCAGGCGCGTTTGCTGCGCGTGCTGCAAGAGCGCATGGTCACGCCGCTGGGCAGCGACAAGTCCATCCCGGTGAACGTGGAGCTGATTTGTGCCACCAACCACAATCTGCGCGAGCGCATCAGCCAGAGCCTGTTCCGCGAAGACCTGTATTACCGCCTGAATGGACTGGTAGTGAAACTGCCGCCGCTGCGCGAACGCACCGACCTGGAAACCGTGGTCCGCAAAATCATCGCCACCGAATCGGCGGCCGGCCGCTATGACATCTCCGACGAGTTGATGGCCATGTTCCACCGCCATCGCTGGCCGGGCAACTTCCGCCAGCTGACCAATTTGCTGCGCACCGCCATCGTCATGGCCGGCGACGAGCCGGAAATCTGCCTGCGCCACATGCCGGACGACTTCCTCGACGATATCGGCGAGACCGCCACCTCGGCCGCCGCGCCAACCACCATGGCCGATACCACGCGCATGATCGCCCGCGGCGCCAATCTGGAAGAGATGGAGCAGTCGGTCATTCTGCGCACGCTGGAGGCAAACGGCGGCAATGTCTCCGCCACGGCGCGCGCGCTGGGCGTGTCGCGCAACACCATCTATCGCAAGGTGCCGCATCTGAAATAACTTACGCATGGCCGGGGAATCCGGCCGTGCGGCGGCTGCGGCCCTGCTTATCGACCACCATCAGGTCCACTGCCCGCAACTGCGCGGCCAGTGCCTTGGCGCGTTCCCAGCCCATCACCATGAACGCCGTGGACAAGCCATCCGCCTCCAGCGCGGTAGGCGCCACCACGGTGACGCTGGCCAGCTCCGTCGGCGAATCGCCGCTGGCTGGATCGAAGATGTGGTGATGCCGGTAGTCCGGCGTGAAGCTGCATTCATAATCGCCCGAGGTAGCGACGCTACAGCCCTGTGCACTCAGCGTTGTCACCAGCGCTCCGGGATCGCGCGGATCGCGCACGCCCAGCACCCAAGGCTGCCGGCCCGGCTTTTGTCCACGCGCGGTGAACTCGCCGGTATCGAGCAACGCATGGCGCACGCCATGTGCCTGCAACGCCGCCAACGCCTGATCCGCCGCATAGCCTTGCGCCAGGCCATTCAAGGTCAGCGCCATGCCGGGCCGCCGGAAGCGGATATGATCGGCATCGAAGGCCAGCTGGCGCCAGTCCACCAGCGCTTGAGCGCGTCGCCGGTCCTCATCCGACGGCAGCCCGCCCGCGCGCGCAGCCTCGGTGTACAGGCGCCACAGCGGCTGGGTAGTGACATCGAACGCGCCGCCGCTGATGTCCGACAAATGCGTGGCCTTGGCCAGCACTTCGATCAACCGCGCATCGGGCTTATGCAAGACGCCGTCGCGGTTCAGCTGATACACCTGGCTGGCCGGATGATAAATGCTCATCAGCCGATCCACCGCCAACGCGGCCTGTAACGCTTCCGCGATTGCACGCTGCGCCAGTTCGTCGTCCGCATTTGCCACCGAGATCGAAATGGTGGTGCCAAACGCCAGCGCTGCGCCAGTGTGCAAGGGCTGCTGCCACGAATGCACGCATCCGGCCGCACCGGCGATCGCGCCGATGGCGCTGGTGATGAAAGTACGTCGTTTCATGTGCGGCTCCTGATAGGTATCACTACTTGCTTGCGCCCCGCAATGCGCAACGCGCATTTCTGGTCGCTTTCGTAAATCGCCACGCAGTCCATGCACTGGAAGCATTCGTCGTACGCCACTTTGCCGTCTGGCGCGATGGCTTGGTAGTCGCAGCGGTGGCGGCAGGTCTGACACGGTGTGCCACACTGCGCGTAACGGGGAATCCAGTTCAGCAGACGTATTTTGCCCAGCAGCGCCAGCGCCGCGCCGAAGGGGCACAGATAACGGCAGAAGAATTTGTACACCACGCCGCTCGCCAGCAGCATGGCGGCCGCATATACCACATAAGGCCAACTGCGCGCGAAGCCCAGCGTGATCGAGGTCTTGAACGGCTCCAGCTCCACCAGCTTGTCCGTCATCTGGCCGGGCAAGAACACGCTGACGACGATGGTCAGCAACAGCACATATTTAACGTGCTTGAACCATGCATGGCGCAAGCGCAGTTGCGGCACACGCAACCAGCGCGCCAGCTTGCCAACGCATTCCTGCATGGCGCCGAAAGGACACAACCAACCGCAAAAGGTACCGCGGCCCCACAACAGCAGCGACAGCAATACAAAAGCCCACAGCACAACCGTCATGGGATCGAACAGCATGAAGGTCAGGCTGCGCCTGGCCAGCAAGGCTTGCAGCGCACCGGTGATATTGACAATCGAAAGCTGTCCTTGCGCGTAGTAGCCGATAAAGCCAACCGTGAAAGCGAGATAGCTCCGGCGGAACCACGTCAACCGCGCGTCATTGGCGACCAGCCGCTTCTGCATCCCCAGCGCCGCGCATAGCACCAGCAAGCCCGTCGCCAGCAGCGCCAACTCCCAGCGGCGCTGCCGCCAGACGGCGGGCCATGATCTGGCGTCGGCTTCCGGCCGGATGAGCAGCTCCGCCGGCAACTGATAGCGCAAGCCCAATTCACGAACGATCCGCTCGGGATAGACGATGCCCTTGCTGCGCGTGACCGGCAGCGCGATGTCCAGCGCTGCGCCAGGATCGAGGCCGGCCTGGCTGGTCACGCGGAACAGCGTCACATTCGGCGTCTCCAGCGGCACCGCCAGCTTCAGGTCCAGATCCAGATCGCGCATTTCGATCGGCAGCTTATCCTGCCGCAGCAGGATACGGTCCGGCACACTGCCGCGCACAAAATCCTCGCCGGTGACGCTGTAACGGCCCGCGCTCATCACCATCAGCGCATGCTCTCCCGGTTCCAGCCGCGATTGCAGCTTGCGCCAGCCAGCCTCGGTCAACAGATTGCGTCCCACGGAAGGCACCGACGCCATGGCGACATACAGCTCGATGAACGTACCATCCGGTCGCGTGCGGACCTCAGCATCGAGTCCGGCGCCATCGCCGCCCTTGAACAGCTGCTCAACATCGCGGTTACTCACGCGCAGATACTGCACCAGGCCCCGGCGCAGCAGCTGTCCCAGATCCAGCGGCTCATAAACATCCTCGCGCACTTGCGAGATCTGGCCGGGATCGCGCCCCGTACCGTAGCCCAAGCGTGCACGCGCCACCTTGAGCGCCGCCGCCAGCACGCTCTGGTTGATGATGCGTACCGACGCCGTCGCCTTGGCCACGCCGTCAATATGCACACGACTCGTGCCGCCGATGCTGATATTCTGCTTGAGCGACAAGCCGCGATACTGCTGCACAAACTGCCGCAGCGGCCCCTCGCCCAGCCCTTCCAGGAATACCGGTTCGTGATGCGACAGCACCTCCACATCGGTGAACGTGCCTTTCGCGTCGATCGCCACCAGCAGGTCAAGCGGCACGCCGGCAAAGCCGGGAATCGGCGCCAGATCCACCGATTCAAACACATAACCAGCCAACTCCACCGCCGTGGCGTTCTGCTTGAACAGCGGCCAGACCGGCAACTCGGCATCGCGTTCGCCCACTATCAGCGGCGCCGGAAAACGCTGTGCCACATCGGCGCGCGTCAACACGCCAGCCTGCACAGGCGAGGCACCGAGCAGCAGCGCCAGCACACCGGCCAGCATGCACAGCATGCAGACCAGCGCGCGGCGCCATGCCGCGTTCCTCAGATGCGAACGCGCCTCCATCGTCAGAAGAAGATGATGCCGCCCAGCGAGGCGCCGTTCATCTTGCCTTCGCCGCCGGCGAAGCCCTTGGAGCGGGTCTGCCCGACCTCGCCCACCAGCGTGATCGCGCTGGTCATCTGGTAGTACAGGCCGAGCGTCAGGTTGGCGTTGGATTTCAGGCCACCGGTGCCGGTGATGTTGTCGTCATTGCGGCTGATGCCGTAGCTGAGGCCCAGCTTCACTTTGTCCGCAGGCTTGTAGGTCGCCTGCGCAAACCATGCCTTGGACTTGGTATCGCCCTGATCGGCGTCCGACAGGATACCCAGCCCTTTGCCGCCCTGGAAGTTGGCCAGCACGCCAAACGCACCCTGCGTGTACGACGCGCCCACTTCGACGCCGGACATGGTGAAGTCGCGCACACCCGGTGCGGTCGCCTCGAACTTCTGCGTCTTCCCGCCCAGCCAGCCCTTGAAGCCATTGGCGGCATAGCTCAACTGCGCCTGAACCTGAGGGCTGGTTCTGGTCGAATACAGTGGCGCCGCCACCACCGGCGTATCCGAGACCGGGCTGACCAGCGCGGCGTCGAAGCCGATGCCGCTTGCCGTCTTTGGCGCACTCCACGCGATCTGGCCGTAGTAGCCTACGTAGCTGTAGCCGGCGCCAATGTGGCCCAGCGTGACACGGCCGCGCTGCGTCGCCTGCACTGGCGCGCCGGCGCCGATCAGCGTCATGTCTGCAAAAATGGGCGTGGCGCCGAAGATGCCGTTATCGCGGCCGATCTTGATGGTGCCCATGTCCGCATTCCCGAACGTGAAGTAGGCTTGACGCACATCGACACCGCTGTTGGCGGAGATGGCGCTGTCAGTGGCGGTGGCGTTGTAAATGCCGATCAGTGCCTTCACATCAAAATCGCCTTGATGCGAAGAGGCCGACGTCACCAGACCATTAGGCAAAAGGCCATTGCCGATGGTGGTGCGATTATCCTGGCCACCGCAGCCGACTGCCTTGCCGCCCAGCGCCAACCCGCCCACCGCATCGCCGCTGCACGACACCTGCGTGTAGTAGGCGTTGACGATCCCGCCCAGCGATACACTCCATTCGCCCGCCTTGAAATCAACCGCCTGCGCGCTTGCCGCCATTCCGAGTGCACCCAGCATCATCATTTTTTTCATTTTCGTCTCCCTTATCGTTTTAAAAAAAGGGCGGCCGTGGCCGCCCCAAAGACACATCAACCGAAAATTTATTTAGCGGCCAGCTTGAACACCCATACAGAGCCGCCCTGCTCCAGGAAGTTGACCTTCTTGGCGACATCGCCGCCCCACAGCGGCACCGCGCCGCCCCAGCCGGAGACCACCGCCACGTATTGCGTATCGCCGTCCTGCCACGTCACCGGCGGCGCCACCACGCCGGAACCGGTCTGGAACTTCCACAGTTCTTTGCCACTCCTGGCATCCAGCGCTTTCAGGTAGCCCTCCGGCGTACCGTAGAACACCAGGCCACCGGCCGTGGTCATCACACCTCCCCACAACGGCGCGTTGTTCTTTACTTCCCACACGATCTTTCCGGACTTGGGATCGACCGCACGCAACGCGCCGATATAGTCCTCGTTCAGCGGCTTGATGGTGAAGCCCGCGCCCAGGTAAGCCCCGCCCTTCTTGTAGCTGATCGGCTCATTCCAGATATCCATGCCCCACTCGTTGGCCGGCACGTAGAAATAGCCGGTCTGCTGGCTGTACGCCATGGGCATCTGATTCTTCGCACCGAGGAAGGCTGGCGCGGCAAACACCGTGCTGCCCTTCTTGCCTTCCTCCCCCTTGGTCGGATCGCCCGGACGGTTGGCGGGAATGAAGTTCGGACGCCCGGTCTTCAGATCGATACCGGAAGCCCAGGTAATCTTGCGCACGAATGGGAAAGCGTTTTGCAGCTTGCCGTTGTTCGCATCGATCACGTAGAAGAAGCCATTGCGGTCGGCCTTGCCGCCATACCGCTTGCCGTTCATATCGAAGGTGACGAATTCGTTGGCACCGTCGAAGTCCCACGAATCGTTGGGCGTATTCTGGTAGGACCATTTGATCTGGCCAGTCTTCACATCCAGCGCCACGGTGGACGATGAATACAGGTTGTCGCCCGGCCGCAGATGGCTGTTCCATGGCGCTGGATTGCCAGTGCCGAAGTAGGCCAGACCGGTTTTCGGATCGTAGGTTCCCCCCATCCAGGTCGAAGCGCCTCCGGTCTTCCACAGATCGCCCGGCCAGCTCTTGTTGGTGGTGCCAGAGATGCCGTTGTCGATCGGATTGCCGTCCTTGTCGTAGCGGTGGCCCATGTGGCCTTCCACGGTAGGGCGGCTCCAAACCAGTTCGCCGGTCAGTGGATTGCGCGCCTCCACGCGGCCGACGATGCCAAACTCGCCGCCCGACACGCCAGTCAACAGCAAGCCATCGGCGATCAGCGGCGCCGCCGTCATCGAATAGCCGGCAGCGTAGTCGTCGACCTTCTCCTTCCACACCACCTTGCCGCTGTCCTGATCCAGCGCCACCAACTGCGCATCCAGCGTGCCGAAGATCACCAGGTTGCCGTACAGCGCCGCGCCACGATTGACCACGTCGCAGCACGGCATGATGCCGTCCGGGAGGCGGTGCTCATACTTCCACAGCTTGTTGCCGGTCTTGAGGTCGATGGCAAAGATGCGCGAGTACGAGGCGGTGACAAACATCTTGCCCTTGTAGATCAGCGGCTGCGACTCCTGGCCGCGCTGCTTTTCGCCGCCGAACGAAAACGACCAAGCCGGCACCAGCTTGCCGACATTCTTCGTATTCACCTGCGTCAGCGTTGAATAACGCTGCCCTTCGGTGCCGAAACCGAACGACAACACGCTATCCGTGCTGCTGGCGGCATTCTTCAACATGGCGGTGGTAACGTCGGCCGCCTGTGCCAGCGACAGGACCGCAGCCCCCACCAGCGTTACGACAATTTTCTTCTGCACGATGATCTCCTGTTTATTATGGTTTTACGTACTGTGTGTTCAAGTTGGCGGCAAGGCCGCCAGCTCCTCATCGCTGAACAGGCGAGAGCGGGTCAGGAAACGCAGGCCGCTGCCGTTATCGAGCGAGAACATGCCACCGTTCCCGTCAACCACGTCGATAATCAGCTGCGTGTGTTCCCAATACTCGAACTGTTCACGCCCCATGTAGAACGGCGTGCCATCCAGGTTGCCGAGATAAACATCGGTTTCGCTGACATCGAACTCCCCCGACGGGAAGCACATCGGCGCGCTGCCGTCGCAGCAGCCACCGGACTGGAAGAACATCAGCGGTCCATACAGCTTGCGCAGCCGCGCCAGCAGCGCGAGGGCCGCCGGTGTGGCTGTGACGCGGGCGATGAGGCTGGCCATGATCAGAAGAAGCCCAGCGCGTTCGGGCTATAGCTGACCAGCAGGTTCTTGGTCTGCTGGTAGTGGTCCAGCATCATCTTGTGGTTCTCGCGGCCGATGCCCGACTGCTTGTAGCCGCCGAACGCGGCATGCGCGGGATACAGGTGATAGCAATTGGTCCACACGCGGCCGGCCTGAATGGCGCGGCCGACGCGGAAAGCGCGCGAACCGTCACGTGTCCACAGGCCGGCGCCCAGGCCATACAGCGTGTCATTGGCGATGCGCAGCGCGTCCGCTTCATCCTTGAAGGTGGTGACCGACACCACCGGCCCGAAAATCTCTTCCTGGAAGATGCGCATGCTGTTGTCGCCCTTGAACACGGTCGGACGCACGTAATAGCCGCCCTCCATGTCGCCGCCCTGCACATTGCGCTCGCCGCCAGCCAGCACCTGCGCGCCTTCCTGCTTGCCGATATCGATGTAGGACAGGATTTTTTCCAGCTGCTCTTGCGAGGCCTGCGCGCCGATCATGGTGTTCGGGTCCAGCGGGCTGCCCTGCTTGATCTTCGCCACACGCTCCAGCGCGCGGGCGATGAACTTCTCATAGATGGATTCCTGTACCAGCACGCGCGATGGGCAGGTGCACACCTCGCCTTGGTTCAGCGCGAACATGGTGAAGCCTTCCAGGCACTTGTCGAAGAAATCGTCGTCGGCATCCATCACGTCTTCGAAGAAGATGTTGGGCGATTTACCGCCCAGCTCCAGCGTGACCGGAATCAGGTTCTGCGCCGCGTAGCCCATGATCAGACGGCCGGTGCCCGTCTCGCCGGTGAAGGCAATCTTGGCGATGCGTTTGCTCGACGCCAGCGGTTTGCCGGCCTCCAGGCCAAAGCCATTCACCACATTGATCACGCCCGGCGGCAGCAGGTCGGCGATCAGCTCCAGCAGCACCATGATCGAGGCAGGCGTCTGCTCGGCAGGCTTGAGCACCACGCAGTTACCGGCGGCCAGCGCCGGCGCCAGCTTCCACACCGCCATCAGGATAGGGAAGTTCCACGGAATGATCTGGCCCACCACGCCCAGCGGCTCATGGAAGTGATAGGCGTAGGTGGTGGCGTCGATCTGCGCGATCGAACCTTCCTGCGTGCGCACGCAGGCGGCGAAGTAGCGGAAATGATCGATCGCCAGCGGAATATCGGCCGCCATGGTTTCGCGTATCGGCTTGCCGTTGTCGATGGTTTCGGCGGTGGCGATCAATTGCAGATTGGCTTCCATGCGGTCGGCGATCTTGTTCAGAATGCCCGCGCGGTCGGCCGGCGAGGTCTTGCCCCAAGCTGCCTTGGCGGCATGCGCCGCATCCAGCGCCAGTTCCACGTCTTCGGCGGTGGAGCGGGCCACTTCGCAAAAGACCTGGCCGGTGATTGGCGTGACGTTGGCGAAGTACTCGCCTTTGACCGGCGCAACGAACTGGCCGCCGATGTAATTGTCGTAGCGTTGTTTGAACGGATTGGCTACGCCCAGTTTGCTGATGTCTGCAAGATTCATGTCGTCCTCTTTCTGCTTTGGTTAGGAGGCCGCTGATCGCGGCTGCGATACTGCGCCCTCTCCTTTTCGCAAACGCCGTGCCAGCGCTGCTTCCCTGCTAAACCGGTGCAATCGGCTGTCACACTGTTCAGCTTTGGAACAGCTGTGTGACTCAACGGATCACCACACCCCAGGGCAGTTCGCGTACCGCGATATCGTTCTGGCGCGTTGCGGCGGCGGTATCGATGACAGAGACGCTGTTGGAGCGACCATTGGCGACGTACAGGTGCGTGCCGTCCGGCGTCAACGCCATATTCCACGGCCGCTTGCCGACCGCGATGGTGGCGCTGACCGTATTGGTTGCGGCGTCGATCGCCATCACATTGCCGTCGATGCCGTTGGAGACATACACCGCCCGCCCGTTCGGATGCACAGCGATGCCGTTGGCGTTGCGCCCGGCGGGAATGCGGGCGACCGACGTGCGGCTGGCCATATCCACCACGTACACCGCGTTGGCCAGTTCGCAGGCCACGTAGGCGCGTGTGCCATCCGGACTGAATCCCATGCCGCGCGGCCGCAGGCCCACCGCCACTGTCCCGGTTTGGCGGCGGGCCTCAACATCGATGACATCCACCTGCTCCGCCTCCTCCGCGCTGACCAGCAGCCAGCGCCCATCGGGACTGAACACCGCATGCTCGGGATTCTTGCCCTGTACCGGGATATCGGCCAGCAGCTGGCCGCTGGCCGCATCGATCAGCGCCACACTATTACTCTCCTCCACCGCGACCGCCACGTAGCGGCCATCGGTGGAGGCGTTCACGCCCTCCGGCGACTTGCCCAGCGGGATGCGGCGCGCCGTGGCGCCATTGGCGGTATCGATCACGAGCAGCGCATTGCCGGCGGCATCCGCCACGTACAGCCGGGCGCCGGAGGGATCCGCCGCCACACCGCGCGGACGCTGGCCGGCGGCAAACTCGCGCAGCACGGCGCCGCTGGCGGTATCAATCACACTGACGCTGCCGGACTTTTCGTTCGGCACATAGGCCAGCGGCGCGGCAAAAGCTGGGCTGCACAATGCGGCCAGCAGCAGACAAATTCGCTTCATGATGTCACCTCCCTGAACAAATAGAGCAGGAGGTGCAATCAACGTGCCACCATAAAAACCGGATGGCAGGTATATTGCTTACCGGTCTGGTATAAGACCAACCAGCACGGAGACAACATGAAACCCTTATTTCGCCTGAACGCCGTAGCCGCCCTGTTCGCAGCCACCGGCGCCATCGCCGCCGAGGAAGCTATCGCACCGCAAGACACGGTGGTGGTCAGCGCCACCCGCGTGGGTCATACCATCTTTGACATGCCGGCCGCCATCGACACCATCGACGCCGCCCGCATCACCGAAACCCAGCCGCGCGTCAACGCCAGCGAGGCACTGGCCGCCGTGCCGGGACTGGTGGCGGCCAACCGCCAGAACTACGCGCAGGATTTGCAAATATCCTCGCGCGGCTTCGGCGCCCGCTCGGCTTTTGGCGTGCGCGGCGTGAAGCTGATCACTGACGGCGTCCCGGCCAGCATGCCGGACGGCCAAGGGCAAGCCGCCACTTTCAACCTTGATATGGCGGAGCGCATCGAAGTGCTGCGCGGCCCCTTCTCGGCCATCTACGGCAACCACGCGGGCGGCGTGATCCAGCTGTTCACGCGGGAAGGCGACGGCGCACCGTCGGTGGAGACTACCCTGTCGGCCGGCAGCTATGGCACCCATAAGGCGGACCTGAACGCGCAAGGCAAGCTGGGTAACGTCGGCTACGTCATCGATGGCTCACGTTTCGAGACCGATGGCTATCGCGCTCACAGCGCGGCCACCCGCGACCAGGCCTACGCCAGATTGACGCTGTCGCCACTGACCGACGCAAAATTGAACATCGTCGCCAACGCCTTGCGCCAGAACGATACGCAAGACCCGCTCGGTGTCACCTGGGCCACCTGGCAGCGCGACCCGCGCGCCGGCGAGACCGACAGCACCGATACGCAAACGCCCAAGCGGACGCTGGCCGACCGCTACAACACCCGCAAGAGCATCGACCATCAGCAAATCGGCGCCAGCTGGGAGCAGCGTTTCGGCGACGACAAGCTGCGCGCCACCGCCTACGGCGGCAACCGCAGCGTTATCCAGTATCAGGCCTTCTCCAAAGCCTTCCAGGCGCCGGCCACACATTCGGGCGGTGTGGTGGATTTCGACCGCGACTTCCACGGCATCGATGTCAGCTGGCTGCACGTCGCCGCGCTGGCCGGGGGCCGCCTGAGCACCACCATCGGCATTGAATACGGCCGCTCCAGCGACGCGCGCAAAGGCTATGAAAACTTCATCGGCACGCAATTCGGCGTGAAAGGGGCTCTGCGCCGGGACGAGGACGACAAAGTCACCAATACCGATCCCTACCTGCAAGCGGAATGGCAATCCGGACCATGGATGCTGAGCGCAGGCCTGCGCCACAGCAGCGTCAAATTTTCGGTGGACGATCACTTCCTCAGCAATGGCAACGACAGCGGCAGCCTCTCATACAGCCACACCACGCCGGTGGCTGGAGTGATGTACCAATTCTCGCCGGCGCTGCACGCCTACGCCAGCGCCGCGCACGCATTCGAGACGCCAACGCTGAATGAACTGTTCTACTCTGGCACCGGCGGCGGCTTCAACTTCCGCTTGCAGCCGGCCACCAGTACGCATCTGGAGGCCGGCGTGAAGGCGCGGCCGGCCGAAGGCACTTCGCTCAACGCCGCAGTCTTCGAGGTGCGCACCCGCGATGAACTGGTGGTGGACGCCAGCAGCGGCGGCCGCACCAGCTACCGCAATGCCGGCCGCACGCTGCGCCAGGGCCTGGAACTGTCGCTGGACAGCAGTTTAGGTCACGGTTTGAGCACGCGCATGGCGCTCACCAGCCTGCGCGCGGTGTATGACTCGTCGTTCGGCGCGGTACAGCAAGGCAGCCGCCTGCCGGGCATCCCCAATGCCAACGCCTATGGCGAACTGGCATGGCGCGCGCCGGAAGGCCGCTACGGCGCAGCACTGGAAGCGCTGGCCAGCAGCAAGATCTACGCGGAAGACGCCAACGCCGACCAGGCGGCACCAGGCTACGGTGTGCTCAATGCGCGCTTCCACGCCAGTCAGCAATGGCAGGGCTGGCGCTTCAAGCAGTTCCTGCGTTTGAATAATCTGCTGGACAAGCATTACATCGGTTCGGTCATCGTTGGCGACACCAACAAGCGCTATTACGAAGCGGCGCCGGGCCGCAACTGGGTACTGGGCCTCAGCGCCCAGTACCAGTTCTAGAAGCGGAAGCGCAGCCCGGCCGCCACCGAACGTGGTGCGCCGGGAGCGACAAAGCGCGACGGCTGCGGCGCATCGCCGGCGAACATATTCACACCCACCGCGCCAAAGCTGGCGTAACGGCGATCGGCCAGATTGTTCACCCGCGCGTACCACTCCCACTTCGGCGATGGCTGATAGCTGGCGCGCAGTCCAAGCAAGGTGTGGCCGGCCACGCTGCGATTGACACCCGCCTGCCCATCCTCGTTGCCCTGAACCGCCAGAGCGGATACCGCGTTCATGTCCGCACCCAGCATCCATTGTGGCGATGGCGTCCAGTCCATACTCAGCTTGAGGGTATTGCGCGCCAGGCCGGCAATGCGCGTACCCGGTTTCACATGCACATTGCGCACACCGGTGAACAAATCGCCCTCCACGTCATACACCGCATCCAGGTAGCTGTAGCTGATGCGCGCAGCCCAAGCGCCCCAGCGCTGGCTGAGACTCAGGTCCACTCCCTGATGGCGCGTGCGATCGAAATTGGCGAAGTAGCCATGCTGCGCCACGCCGGCGCTGCGGAACAGAATATCGTCATGGTTCACCGTGCGATATAGCGATACCGAAGCGGCCGCATTGCGCATGCCCGCCTCCACCGTGCGCGACACCACCTGCTTCAGATACGGGTCGGATTGCAGACCGACCGGCAAACGGCACGGCTGCTCGGGATCGGCGCAGCCCAGCTCAATCACCGTCGGCACACGATTGCTCTGCGACAGATTGGCAAACACCGTCCAGCCGCCAGCCGCGCGATGCGCAACGCCCAGCGACGGATTCAGGTGCCGGTAACTGAAACGCTCCGCGTCACTCGGAGGTAGTTGATTGCTGACGCGCGCATGGTTGTAGCGTGCAGATAGTGTCAGCCATGTGCCGGCGCTCAGCGCCCACGTATCGGCCACGTACACGCTGGCCGCGCGCGAGCGGCCGCTGACGGAGGCACCCGCTTCCATCTCTTCATCCTTATCCGTGACCACCGTGCGGTCCGGTGCGAACCACGCTTCCTGCTCATACTGTGCAAAATACACACTGGAGCGGTCAAAACTCACGCCGGCGGTCAGCTGATGGGGGGCGGCATCCATGCTCAGATGGAGATTGCCGCCCTGGCTGGACTGGCGCGTCAGCGTGGTGTTCCACGTAGCCGGATGCTCGCTTTCATCCTCATTGATATCGCCGTTGACGGTGTTGCGACGGCTGCTGCGCGCATACGCCATCGTCGTCAATTCCGTGTGTTCATCAAAGCGATGAATCACATTGAACACCAGTTGCCGCAGGCGATTGCGGGTTTCATCCGGCGAGGTATAAACCGCGCGCCGATCGGCGGCATACAGTTCGTCAGGCAGCAGGCCATTGCCTATCAAACGGCTACGCCCGGCCAGCAAGGCGATGCTCCACTCATTGTCACCGGCGATGCCATCCAGCTTCGCATACAAGTTGCCGAGATTACCGTCCGAGCGCTCGCGCCAGCCGCGATCGGAAAAACCGGTGGCGGCGACAAACGCATGCCACTGTCGTCCGCTGTCGTAGCCGTAGGCGAGATCCGTGCGGCGCTGGCCATTGCTGGCCGCCGAGACACCGCCCTCCAGACCGGCATGACTGCGGCCGGACTTGGTGCTCAGCGCCAGCGCACCGCCCAGTGTGTTCAATCCAAACAGCGGATTCGAGCCAGGCGTCAGCAGCACATTGGCAATCGCCGCTTCCGGCAGCATGTCCCAGTTGACCACATCGCCGAACGGCTCGTTGACACGAACACCGTCCAGATACACCGAAATCCCCTGCGACGATCCCAATACCGGAGATGCGCGAAAACCACGGAACGTCAGATCATTCTGGAACGGGCTGCCGGAAATTTCGTTGGCATTCACACCGGCCAGCGATCGCGCCATGAATTCAGCGGCATTCTGGCCAGCGCCAAGGCTCATCGCCGCAGCACTGGCAGTCTGCACCTGATATGGCAAGCGATCACGGTCAATTCCCAGACCGGGCAAGGGTGCGACGCCAACCACGTTCACCGCCAGCATCTCCGCAGCCGGGTCGGCGCCAGCAGCCAGCGCGCCGCGCCATGCCAGCAGCACCGCGCCCACAAGCTTCTTCATGGCAGTTGCTCATGCACGCCGTGGCGCGCAAAGATCGCTTGCAGCTCACCACTGGTCTTCATCTCATTGATGGCAGCTTGCAGCAAGCGGGCCATATCCTGATCTTCCTTGCGCACCGCCATTCCGACTGCCCAACCGGCGCGCGGCAAACGTTGGAACGCGACTTCGTTCAAAGGGAAAGCAGGATCGTCACGGAACACCGCATCAATCTCCGAGCGATTCGCCAGCACCGCATCCAGTTGGCCCGCCTTCAACTGCGCCAGCGCTTCGCCAGCTGTATCAAAAATGCGCACCTGATCACGGAAGCGCCCATTGCCTTCGCCCAGCAGCACCATGCCCGCAATCGACACCTTCTCCACGCCGATGGTTTTACCGGCCAGCGAATCGATGCCGTCAAACGCAGGCATGCTGCGCGCGCTGCGGACCAGCCGCACCGTCTCCACATGGTACGGCGCGAAGATGGAGACCTTGGGACTCTCGTTCATCAGCAGCGGCTCAACCGGCACATGCAGCATCACATCGGCGGGCCCGTAGCCAAGATAATGGCCTTTCCACACCATGTTGCGCAGATCGTCGCTCAGGTTTTCGCCCGCAGGGAAAGGCAGCAGGCTGAGTTTAAGGCCCAGCTTTTCAGCCAACGCCTTGGCCAGATCGACGTCGATGCCGCTGCTGCGATCGGAGAACGGCGCAAACTGATCGTAGACAGCGACCTTCAAATGACCGGACTGACGGATCTTGTCCCAGTCCGCACTGGCCGGCGCCGAGGCGCACAACAACGCCGCCAGCAATACGCCGGCGTGCATACGATGGTTGAGCATGAGGGCCTCCGTTTACTTGGCGGCGTCGCGGCGAGCTTCCAGGTAGGTCTTGATCGCCCACATGGCTTCCTGATTGAACACGCCTTCAAACGGCGGCATGTACACCGCACCATTGCGCACCTTGCCGTGACGGATCGAGGCCAGGTAATAAGCGTCAGTGTCCTTGTAGCAGGCCTTCTTCTTGTTCTCGTTCTTGACATCGACGCAGTCGCGATCGAGCAAGCGCAGGTCGGGCGCGATGCCGCCGGTGACCGCTTCCAGGCCGTGGCAGCGAGCGCAGTTCTGGTTGTAGGCGGAAGAGCCGATCTTCAATGCGAGCTTGTTGCCGCGGTAGGGATTCTGCTCCTGCCATTTTTCGCCGAGCGGCGGCAGGCCGGTAGTGTCGACGCCCTGCGGCACCACATTGCCATGTGCATAGGCGTAGATGGAAGCTGTGGCGATGACGGCGGCGGCGAGGATGCGGATGGAATACTGCATGGTTGTCTCCTGACTGGTTTTAAAAAGTTATGCAGTCATTGAGCAAACGCCATGCCACGCGTTTTGCGCCTGAAAAGACGCATGCGTTGTTCAAATCTGGAACAGGTGTGACAAACGAGCGCGTAAACGCAAAAAGGCCCACTCATAGAGCGGGCCTTCCTGACTTATAACTAGCTTGACGATAACCTACTTTCACACTGGTTGCAGCACTATCATCGGCGTAGAGTCGTTTCACGGTCCTGTTCGGGATGGGAAGGGGTGGGACCGACTTACTATGGTCATCAAGCTTT
>NZ_WNKY01000072.1 GCF_009720825.1 Duganella radicis
CGTGCCCGGGCTGGCGTGACTGGCCGCGGCCAGTCTGGCGGCGTACAGCGTACCGCCACCGAACCCTTTTTTGGCTCGTCCGCCGCGCCTGCCGCCGCCGCGTCCGCCGAACGTGCTGCCGCGCCTGCTGCGCCGAAGGCCCGTCCTGCTGGCAAATCGCGTTCTGGCAAGCCTGATGCCGGCAAGCCGAAGGCCGCCGCCCCAGCGAAAGCATCCGCCGCCGATGCCGCGCCGGGCGCTGACGCCACGCCTGCCACCGACCAGCCTGCCAAGGCCAAGCCAGCCCGCAAGCCTGCCGCGCCACGCACGCCGCGTCCGCCGAAAGCCAAAGCCGCTGCCGCACCAACCGAGGAGTAACAATGCCCACGCTGTCCGCCATCACCATCTACCCGATCAAATCCTGCGCCGGGCTGTCGCTGGAGGAAGCCACGCTGACTCCGCTCGGCCTGATGTCCGCGCAAATCTACGATCGTGAATGGATGGTGGTGGACAGCAACGGCATCGCCCTGACCCAGCGCGAGCATCCGCGCATGGCGCTGATCAAGCCCACCATCAAGGGCGCCACGCTGGAAGTGCAAGCCCCCGGCATGCTGCGCCTCGAAATCCCGCTCGGCCTGCCCGATCCGCAAACCGCGCCCACGCTGCAAACGCAAGTCTGGGACGACAGCGTGCTGGCCTACGACTGCGACGCCCTGACCGCCGAATGGTTCACCCAAGCCATCGGCGTGCCATGCCGCCTGGCGCGCTTCCACGCCAACGCCGAACGCGCGGTCAGCACCAAGTGGACCAACGGCGTCGCAGCCACCACCATGTTCTCCGACGGCTACCCGATGCTGGTCACCGGCACCGCCTCGCTGGACGATCTGAATCAGAAACTGGTGGCCGCCGGCCGCCAGGCCATCCCCATGAACCGCTTCCGCCCCAACCTGGTCATCGACGGCATCGAAGCTTTTGAAGAAGACTACGCCGAATCGTTCCAGATCGGCGAGGCCACGCTGAAGCCTGTCAAACCCTGCCCGCGCTGCCCGATGCCCTCCATCGACCAGGCCACCGGCGAATTCGGCCCCGACCCGCTGGACATCATGCAAAGCTACCGCGCCAAGCCGGAACTGGAGGGCGCGCTGTGCTTCGGCATGAACAGCATCCTGATCGCCGGCGTGGACCAGCGTGTGCGCGTCGGCCAGGAAATCGAGGTTACACTGGCGTTTTAAGCAATCCGGGCATTCCCAACCGGGCCAACTTGGCGTAATGTGGGAATACGCAAGAAAGGGCCATCATGACGCAGACCGCAACCGGGAAACTTCCGCTTCAGACCGATCAACACGATCTGGCGGCCGAGAACCGGGCGTTGCGCGCGCGGATGGCTTACCTGCTGGAGCAGGCCGAACGCAACCACTCCATCATGACGCGCCATCAGGCCTTCGACCTGGAGATCGTCGGCGCCAGCAATTTCCCTGAACTGATAGGCACCATTTTCCGTGTACTGCCGGTAATTTCCGAACTCGATAGCGTGACCCTGACGCTGATCGACGAGGATGCCGACATCCGCACCGTCATGCTCAAGCTGGATGTGGTGTTTGAGGATTTCCCCGACCTGATTTTCGTCGAGACCGTGGACGAACTGGGTTTCGACCTGGGCCGCCGCAACGCCTACACGCCCACCCCCAAGCCGCTGCTGGGCATGTTCGACCACATCCGCCATGCCGGCGCCTTCCCGAACGCGCCGGCCGGCCTGCAAAGCGTGGCGCTGGTGCCGCTGCTGCGCAACAAGCGCGTGATCGGCAGCCTGAATCTGGGCAGCTGCGATCCGACCCGCTTCACGCCCAGCCTGGGCACGGACTTCATCGAGCACATGGCGTCCATCATCGCCATCTGCCTTGAGAACGTCATCTCCAACGAGATGCTCAAGTACATCGGCCTGACCGATTCGCTGACCGGCGTGTACAACCGCCGCTACATCGACCGCCGCCTGCTGGAGGAAATTGCCCGGGCGCGCCGCCAGTTGTATCCGATTTCCTTCATGTACATCGATATCGACCATTTCAAGCGGGTCAACGACACGGTGGGCCATGGCGGCGGCGACGAGGTGTTGCGCGAGGTGGCGGGGCGCATCAAGAACGAGCTGCGGACCTCGGACGCGCTGGCGCGCTTCGGCGGCGAGGAGTTTGTGGTGCTGCTGATCGATGCCAATCTGGAGAGCGCGGCGTTTGTGGCGGAGCGCATCCGCGCCAGTGTGGCCGGCAGCATGATCAGCCTGTCGCCCGAATTGCAGTTGTCGGTGACGGTGTCGATCGGCGTGGCTTGCCTGGAGGTGGGCACGGCCGAAGGCGAGCCGGAAGCCATTGCCCGTGCGCTGATCGAACGGGCCGATGGCTTGCTCTATGACGCCAAGGAGCACGGCCGCAACCGTGTGGTCTCCACCCGCGCGGATTAACGGGTCAGGCGCTGCTCGGCGCGATTGACGGCTTCGGCCGCGCCGCGCAGCACCACCACATCGCCCGCCTGCAACGTCGTCTCCGGCGTCACTTCCACGCCGCTCTTGCCGCGCCGGATGCTGGCCACTTGCGCGCCCGACGCGCCCACATCCAGCGATTCCAGCGAGCGCCCCACGCACGGCGCGCTGCCGTTCAGGGTGATCGAATGCAGGCGCTCCATGTCGGCCTCCTCGTCCACGTCGCTCATGCCGTGGAAGTAGCCGCGCAGCGAGGCGTAGCGCTCCTCGCGCGCCGCCTGCACCCGGTGCACCACGCGCCGCAGCGGCACGCCCAGCATCACCAGCGCGTGCGAGGCCAGCATCAGGCTGCCCTCCATCAGCTCCGGCACCACCTCCGCCGCGCCGGCCTGCTTGAGGCGGTCCAGATCGGTATCGTCGTGCGAGCGCACGATCACCGGCAGCGACGGCGTCAGCTCGTGCACCTGATGCAGCACGCGCAGCGCCGAACGGGTATCGGCATAGGTAATCACAATCGCGCTGGCGCGGTAGATACCGGCCGCCACCAGGCTTTCGCGCCGCGCCGCATCGCCGTAGGAGACTTGCGCGCCCGCGCTCTGCGCTTCCTGCACGCGCTCGGGATCGAGGTCCAGCGCGTGGTACTCGATCTTCTCCTCGGCCAGCAGCGTGGCCAGGCCCTGGCCGCTGCGGCCGAAACCGCACACGATGACGTGCTTGTTGGTGGACATGGTGCGGCTGGCGATCTTGGTCAGTTGCAGCGACTGCATCATCCACTCGTTGCTGGAGAACTTCATCACAATCTTGTCCGACTGCGCGATGATGAACGGCGCCAGCAGCATCGACAGCACCATCGACGCCAGCACCACCTGCACGACGTTGGAATCCATCAGGTTCTGCCCGGCCGCCAGATTCAGCAGCACGAAGCCGAACTCGCCCGCCTGCGCCAGCGCCAGGCCGGTGCGCATGGAGACGCCGTCGGTGGCGCCAAACAGCTTGGCCAGGCCGGCGATCAGGGCGAACTTCATCAGCACCGGCGCGCACAGCAGGATCAGCACCAGCCACCAGTTGGCCATCACCAGCTTGACGTTGAGCAGCATGCCAATGGTGATGAAGAACAGTCCCAGCAGCACGTCGCGGAACGGCTTGATGTCTTCTTCCACCTGATGCTTGTATTCGGTCTCGGATATCAGCATGCCGGCCACGAAGGCGCCCAGGGCCAGCGACAGGCCGGCGCGCTCGGTGATCCAGGCCGCGCCCAGCGTCACCAGCAGCAGGTTCAGCATGAACAATTCCTGCGAGCGGCGCTTGACCACGATGGTGAACCAGCCGCGCATGATTTTGTGGCCGACCACCAGCAGCAGCGCCAGCACGATCACCGCCTTCAAACCGGCCCAGCCCAGCGTCTCCACCAGCTTGTCCGGGCGCTCGCCCAGCGACGGGATCAGGATCAGCAGCGGCACCACCGCCAAGTCCTGGAACAGCAGGATGCCGATGATTTTGCGGCCATGCTCGCTTTCCAGCTCCAGCCGCTCGGTCAGCATCTTGGAGACAATCGCGGTGGAAGACATGGCCAGCGCCCCGCCCAGCGCGAACGAGGCCTGCCAGCTGATGTGCAGGGCAGGGGGCAGCTGGGTGGCGATGGTCCAGCCAAAGAGCATGGTGGCGACGATAGTGAGCACTACCTGCGCCATGCCCAGCCCGAACACAATCCGGCTCATGGCCTTGAGTTTGGGGAGGGAGAATTCCAGTCCGATGGAGAACATCAGGAACACCACGCCGAACTCGGCCAGGCCGTGGGTGGTCTCGCTTTGCTCGGCCAGGCCCAGCGCGTGGGGGCCGATCAGGATGCCGACCGCCAGGTAGCCCAGCATGGGCGGCAGATGCATCATACGGAAGGCGACCACGCCCAGCACGGCACTGCCTAGCAACAACAGGGTCAATTCAAGCGGGGAAAACGTCATTTTGTTGTGACTGGCAAGTTTTTTGCTTTCTCAATTCGGCTATACTTGGGCATGAGTGTAACCCATGAAAAAACAATGCTGAAAGTTTTTGACGCAAAAACGGCACTGCGCCTTGCCCGCGACACCCTGCAAAACGAAGCGGATGCCATCAATGCCCTCAACGCGCGCCTCGAAAACGACGATAGCGTGGTGCAGGCCATTTCCCTGCTGCTGAACTGCTCGGGGCGCGTGGTCGTGTCCGGCATCGGCAAATCGGGCCATATCGGCCGCAAGATCGCCGCCACGCTGGCCTCGACCGGCACGCCGGCGCTGTTCGTGCATCCGGCCGAAGCCGCCCACGGCGACCTCGGCATGGTGACCGCCGATGATGCATTTATCGCCATTTCCTACTCCGGCGAAAGTTCGGAGCTGATGACCATCCTGCCGGTGGTCAAGCGCATGGGCAGCAAGGTCATCGCCATCACCGGCAAGCCGGGCTCCAGCCTGGCCACCATCGCCGACGTCCATCTGAACGTGGCGGTGGCCAAGGAAGCCTGCCCGATGAACCTGGCGCCGACCACCTCCACCACCGTCACGCTGGCGCTGGGCGACGCGCTGGCGGTGGCGCTGCTGGACCTGCGCGGCTTCAAGGAAGAAGATTTCGCCCGCTCGCATCCGGGCGGCGCGCTGGGCCGCCGCCTGCTGACCCACGTGAAAGACGTGATGCGCAGCGGCGACGCCGTGCCGAAAGTCACCGCCGACGTCAAGCTGACCGACGCGCTGCTGGAAATCACCCAGAAGGGCATGGGCATGACCGCCGTCGTCGATGCCGACAACCAGCCGGTGGGCGTGTTCACCGACGGCGACCTGCGCCGCATGATTGAAAAAGTGCAGGATTTCAGCAAGGTGGTGATCGGCGATGTGATGCACGCCAATCCGCGCACCATCGCGCCGGAGAAAATGGCGGTGGACGCGGTGGCCGTGATGGAGCAGTACCGCATCAACCAGATGCTGGTGACCGACGCCGACGGCAAGCTGGTCGGCGCGCTGCACATCCATGACCTGACCCGCGCCAAGGTGATCTGATGAGCGAACTGACCTACGTGGAACGCGCCGCGCGCGTCAAGCTGATGATCTTCGACGTCGACGGCGTGCTGACCGACGGCAGCCTGCATTACGGCGCCGACGGCGAGGCCTTGAAGACCTTCAACGTGCAGGACGGCCTCGGCATCAAGCTGATCCAGGAAGCCGGCATCCAGACCGCCATCATCAGCGCGCGCACCTCGCCGCAGGTGATCAAGCGCGCGGCCGACCTCGGCATCAGCCATCTGCACCAGGGCGGCCACGACAAGCTGACGCCGTTCAACGCGCTGCTGGAAAAGACCGGTCTCACGGCCGAGCAGGTTGGCTTCATCGGCGACGATGTGGTGGACTTGCCGATCCTGTCGCGCGTCGGCTTCGCGGTGGCGGTGCCGAACGGCCGCAAGGAGGTATTGGAGCGCGCCCACCACACCACCGCGGCCCATGGCGGCCGCGGCGCGGTGCGCGAGGTGTGCGAGCTGGTGCTGCACGCGCAAGGCCTGTACGAGCGCGTGATGGCGCAGTTCCTGGTTTAAAGGATAGCGATCATGCGTAAAAGAACAGCACACCGCTGGCAGCTGACCCTGATCATGATCGCCGGCGTGTTCGTCGCCGTCGGCAGCTTCTGGCTGGTGCAGGTGGTCAACCAGGCCGGGCAGGAAGCGCAGGTCGACAAGTTCCGCGAGGAGCCGGACTACATCATCGACCGCTTCAGCATGGTACGCATGAACAAGCAGGGCCAGCCCGCCTACATCATTTCCGGCGACAAGCTGACCCACCGTCCGGTGGACGACAGCTCGGTGATCGACAAGCCTTTCGTGCACGGCCTGTCGACCGACCAGCCGCCGATGAATATCCACGCGCAGACAGCTTATGTCGATCAGGGCAATACGCGGGTCAAACTGAGTGGTAATGTGGATGTGGTGCGACCCGCGACCAAACAGGCGCAGGAACTGCGCCTCAAGACCAGTACGCTGACCGTGTACCCGGATGAAGAGCGGATGGAAACCGACGCCAGTGTCGAGATGCTGGCCGGCCGCTCCACCGCCACCGGCACCGGCATGAAGGCCAACAACGCCACCCGCCAGATCGAGCTGGGCGGGCGTGGAACGATTACGATGCCGCCACGCGCGGCGCATTGAAGGAACGAACGATGAAGATGAACAAACTGATGATGTCGGCGGCGCTGCTGCTGGCCACCGCCGCCGGCGTGGCGCATGCCGAGAAGGCCGACTCCAGCAAGCCGACCGAGATCGCCTTTGACCAGCTGGAGTCGGACGACGTCAAGCAGATCAAGACCTTCACCGGCAATGTGGTGCTGACGCGCGGCACGCTGCTGATGAAGTCGCCGAAAGCGGTGGTGACCGAAGATCCGGAAGGCTACCAGTTCGTGGTGCTGACCAGCGGCCCGGGCGTGCAAGCCACCTTCCGCCAGAAGCTGGACGGCGCCGGCGACCAGTGGGTCGAAGGCCAGGCCGACCGCATCGAATACGACAACAAGACCGAGCTGGTGAAGCTGTACGCCAAGGCCCGGATCAAGAAGCTGGAAGGCCCGAAGACCGCCAGCCAGGTCGACGGCGAATTCATTTCCTACGACAGCCGCAAGGAATTCTTCGCGGTGAAGAACACCGCCTCCGGCGAGACCAAGCCGGGCGCCGGCCGCAGCACCATGGTGATCCAGCCGTCGAGCAAGCTGGCCGTGCCGCCAGCGCCGCCATCGACCAACCAGCCAGCGCCGGGGAAATAAGATGGAGTCGTCCTGCGGTAGCACCCTGATCGTCAAAGGCCTGCAAAAAACCTACGGCAAGCGCCAGGTGGTGCACGACGTCTCGCTGCAAGTGGAGTGCGGCGAGGTGGTGGGCCTGCTGGGGCCGAACGGCGCCGGCAAGACCACCTCGTTCTACATGATCGTCGGCCTGGTGCCGTCGGACGCCGGCAGCATCGATATCTCCGGCACCGACATTTCCTCGCTGCCGATCCACCGCCGCGCCACCATGGGCTTGTCCTACCTGCCACAGGAAGCGTCGGTGTTCCGCAAGCTGACGGTGGAAGAAAATATCCGCGCCGTGCTGGAGATCCAGAAAGTGGACGGCAAGCCTTTATCCAAGGCTGACATCGAGGAACGGCTGAATACCCTGCTGGCCGATTTGCAAATCGAGAAACTGCGCGAGAACCAGGCGCTGTCGCTGTCCGGCGGCGAGCGCCGCCGCGTGGAGATCGCGCGCGCGCTGGCCACCAATCCGCGCTTCGTGCTGCTCGATGAACCTTTCGCCGGGGTCGACCCGATTGCCGTGATTGAGATCCAGCGCATCGTGCGCTTCCTCAAGGAACGCGGCATCGGCGTCCTCATTACCGATCACAATGTGCGCGAGACGCTGGGCATCTGCGACCGCGCCTATATCATCAACCAGGGGACGGTGCTGGCTTCCGGCCGTCCGGACGACATCATCGCCAACGAGTCGGTGCGTCGCGTCTATCTGGGTGAACATTTCCGTATGTAAGTCTTCATGAAACAGTCTCTGCAACTGCGCACGTCGCAGCACCTGGCGTTGACGCCACAACTGCAACAGTCGATCCGGCTGTTGCAGTTGTCGACGCTGGAGCTGCATCAGGAACTGGAACAGCTGCTGACCGATAACCCGCTGCTGGAACGCCTGGACGATCCGCTCGATCACTCGCTGCGCCTGCTGGCCGACGGCGCCATCAGCCAGCAGGCGCCGGCCGGCGAAGCGCCGCCGGAAGGCCCGCCGGGCGAGGCGCCCGCGGCGGAGGCCGACAGCTACGACACGCCCGCCGCCGACACCGAAAGCACCACGCCCGACGCCGACATGGATTGGGGCGATTCCGGCCGCAGCAAGAACAACGACGACGAGGAGTCGCGTCCGCAACTGGAAGCCCATCACTGCACGCTGCGCGAGCATCTGATGGAGCAGATGCGGGTGACGGTACTGGAAATGCGCGACCGCGCGCTGGTGGAACTGATCATCGACGCGCTCGACGAGAACGGCTATCTGGAAGAGTCGCTGGAGGAAATCCACGCGCGCCTGCCGGAAGAGCTGGAGATCGAAATCGAGGAATTGCAGACCGCGCTCAAGCTGTTGCAAAGCTTCGATCCGATGGGCGTGGGCGCGCGCAACGCGGCCGAATGCCTGGCGCTTCAGATCCGGCGTCTGCCCGGCGTGCCGTTGGTGACCAGGCGCATGGCCCTGGCCATCGTGGAAAATCATCTGGCGTGGTTCGCCCAGCGCGACTTCAACAAGCTGAAAAAAGCGCTGCTATGCGACGACGAGGATTTGCGCGAAGCGCAGGCCGTGATCCGCCAGTGCAATCCGCATCCGGGCGCGGCATTCGCCTCCGATGTGTCGGACTATGTGGTGCCGGACGTGATCGTGAAGAAGTCGCGCAACGGCTGGCAGGTCAGCCTGAACAACGACGTCATGCCGCGCCTGCGCGTGAACGCCATGTACGCCAACCTGCTCAAGCAGGGCAAGGGCGAAACCGCCATGGGCGCGCAACTGCAAGAGGCCAAATGGCTGATCAAGAATATGCGTCAGCGCTTCGACACCATCCTGCGCGTGGCGCAGGCGATAGTAGAAAGACAAAAGAACTTTTTCTCGCATGGCGCGGTTGCCATGCGCCCCCTTGTGCTTCGCGAAATTGCTGATACACTGGGACTACACGAGAGCACTATTTCTCGCGTAACAACTCAAAAATATATGCTGACCCCGCACGGCATGTTTGAGTTGAAATATTTCTTTGGTAGCCATGTCGCCACCGAAGCTGGCGGGGAAGCAAGTTCGACGGCGATACGTGCCTTGATTGTGCAATTGACAGGAGCAGAAGACCCGAAAAATCCTTTATCCGACAGTAAGATTGCGGACATGCTGGGAGAACAGGGCATGGTGATTGCGCGACGGACTGTTGCCAAATATCGCGAAGCGCTCAAAATCCCACCAGTCAGTCTCCGCAAGTCTTTGTAGTGTGTTGGTTCCTGCGCGCCCGGCAACAAGGGGCACCGCACTAACCGTCAGAAGCGACTTATCTTTAGGAGTGTGTATGAATCTCACCATCAGTGGACATCATCTCGAAGTGACCGCAGCGATTCGCGAGTACGTGCAGAACAAGCTGGAACGGGTCACCCGCCACTTTGATCAAGTGATTGATATTGCTGTCATCCTGACCGTAGATAACCTTAAAGAGAAAGAGAAACGCCAGAAGGCTGAAATCAACCTGCGTATGTCCGGCAAGACCGTCTACGTGGAAAGCCTGTCGCAAGACCTGTACGCCGCCATCGATACCTTGATCGACAAGCTTGATCGGCAGGTCATGAAGTACAAATCCAAAGTTCAATCGCACGGGCACGATGCCATCAAGCATATCCCGGACAGCTACGAACCCGCTGCCGCCGCCCTATAACAACGGCCCCGGCACACACAACTAAGGGCGCACGAGGGCGCCCTTTATTGGACGCATATGGTTAAACGTTTACCTTTCATTTTATTGATGCTGGCCGGTGCCGCATCCGCCTGCGAGGCGCCGCCGCCGGCGCGCGGCGATATCGAGGCCAACAGCTATTACTCGGATGCGCATCATTCGGTGATTGACCCGGTGCTGCGGGCCAAGAATATCGCCAATACCAGACCGATCGAGGATTTCCTGTCGCAGGTGGCGCGCGACGCCAACGGGCAGGGCGATGCGGCATGCGCGCTGTCCTGGCTGGCCAGCTGGGGCGGGCAGAAAGCCATGCTGGGCAAGATGTCGAGCGAGCAGGCTTACTACGTGCGCAAGTGGACCCTGGGCGGCATGGCGCTCAGCTATGCGCGCATCCAGCGGCAGGCCACGCCGGCGCAGCGGGCAACGATCGAAGGCTGGTTCAAGGCGCTGGCCGACGCCACCATCGCCCACTCGGATGCGAAGAAGGGCGGCCGCAACAACCACTACTACTGGGAGGGGCTGGCGGTGACAGCGGTGGGAGGCGTCACCGGCGAAGCGCGTTATCTCGACTGGGGCCGCAAGGTGCTCAACCACGCGCTGGGCCAGATGGAGCCCGACGGCGCGTTGCCGGCCGAGATGGAACGCGCCGGCAAGGCGCTGCACTATCAGGTGTACGCCGCCACGCCGCTGGCGCTGATGGCCTCCATCCTCGACGTGCACGATGCGCGGCTCGATACGCTGGTGGGGTTCACGGTGGCGGCATCGGCCGATCCTTCGGGCATCGCGCGGCGCACCGGCGTCGCGCAGGAGCCGGTGGGCAGCCGCGAGGTGACAGTGTTCTACAACCGCCACGAAGGCAGGCCGCCGCTGACCGGCAAGGCGCTGTGGCAGCCGCGCCTGGGTGGCGCGCTGGATGTGCCCAACCCGCTGGAGCATCTGAAGTAGAATGCGGGGATGAGCGCATACATTCACACCAGCATTGGCAACGGCACCGGCCTGATCGTACTGGACCGGCCCAAGGCCCTCAACTCCCTGTCGCTCGACATGGTGCGGGCGATGACGCGGGCGCTGCTGGCGTGGCGCGATGACGCGGCGGTCGATGCCGTGGTCGTCCGCAGCAGCAGCGAGAAAGCGTTTTGCGCCGGCGGCGACATCCGCTTCTTCTATGAAGCAGGCCGTACCTCGCCGCAGAACGGCAGCGCGCTGGTGGAGGATTTCTTCACCGAGGAATATTCGCTAAACCATTTAGTTCATTTCTATCCCAAGCCGTACATCGCCTTGATGGATGGCGTGGTGATGGGCGGCGGCATGGGCGTGGCGCAAGCCGGTCCGGAGGCGCGCGTGCGCATCGTGACCGACAAGACCAAAATGGCCATGCCGGAAGTGAACATCGGCCTGTTCCCGGACGTGGGCGGCAGCTACTTCCTGTCGCGCGCGCCGGGGGCGCTGGGCTATTATCTCGGCGTGACCGGCATCACCATCAACGCCGCCGACGCGCTGTATGCCGGCCTGGCCGACCATTACGCGCCGCTGGCCGACCGCGCCGCATTGGACGCGCTGCTGACCGCCGCGCCGGGCGCCAGCCTGCCGGCCGCGCTGGCGGCCTACGCCGCAGCCCACGATGCCGGCGATAGCGTGCTGGCCGCCAACCGCGCCGCCATCGACCGCCACTTCAGCGCCGGCTCCGTTCCCGCCATCGTCGCCTCATTGCAGGCGGACGGCGGCGAATTCGCGCTGAACACGCTGGACGTGATGGCCACCCGCTCGCCGCTGATGATGTGCATCACCCACGAACTGATCAAGCGCGGCGCCACGCTGGACGTGGCCGATTGCCTGCGTATGGAGCGCGCGCTGGTGCGCCGCAACTTCGAAAACGGCGAAGTGATCGAAGGCGTGCGCGCCCTGGTGATCGACAAAGACAACCAGCCGAAATGGCATCCCGCCACGCTCGACGCCGTCACGGAAGAAATGGTCCAAGCCATGTTCGCCCCAGTCTGGCCCGACTACGCCCACCCCTTGCGGAGCCTGGACTGAAAATCCTTGTTTAAGCAAAGTGATCTACGCCGATTCGCCCCCATATCAGGTGTTCAAAGTTTGGAGCGCTTGGTCTATCAACATGAATATCTCCTTCTCGCTGCGACCACCGTTGATTGCCAGGCTGCCTGCGAAGATGAAGTGCGGAACAGAACGAATGCCGGCCGCATGTGCGATTGCCGCCTCGCGCTCGACCTGTTGGCGCAAAGTGGGATCAAGCGCGATGGAACGAGCCTCCTCCCGGCTAAACCCGTAATCGACAGCGATGTCCGCCAGCACATCCGCATCCGCGATATTGCGCACTGCAAGGAAATAGGCATCCGTGATTGCCACGGCCAGCTGATGCTGCGTGCCGCGCTCTCTCGCAGCCAGGATGAGCGCGTGTGCTGAGTGCGTTGGATAAGCATAGAGTTGACGGCCAAGATCCAACGCCAGGCCGGATGCCCGCGCCTCGGCTTCAGGACGAGCGAATGCCGATTTCGGATCAGTCACACCGTATCGCTTTTGCAGCAGATCTGGAATGTAGATCCCAGTGGCCGGAGCGTCTGGTAGCAGCAACACCGGATGATGACGGATATCGACCGGAAGGTCCGCGAAATGCTCCGCCAGCACCTTGTCCAGTCTGTACTGGCCGACCAGGCACCAAGGGCAGGTAATTTCGGTGTAGAGATCAATTGACAGCATGATGTGTTTCCTTCCTCAGCAATTGGAGATACCCGGGGCCGCTCGTAAATAGGATTGGTCCGTAAGTTGGTCCACCAGGAAAAAGAGAGAGCTTCATCAGGCAGCCTTGCCCAGCAAAGTTTGCACGGCCGACTCCGCGTTCGCGATAGCGGCCTTTACCGCATCCGGGCCGAACGCTGTCCCTTCGACGCGCACCAACTCAACGTCGCCCAGACCGATGAACGCGAGCAGATGGAGCAGGTAACCGGTCTGGAAATCGAACGATGCATAAGGCCCCGCCGAGAACACCCCGCCAGTAGCGACGACCAGATAGACTTTTTTCCCGCTCAGCAGTCCTTGCGGCCCGCCGCTACCATAGCTGAAGGTTACCCCCGGCCACGTAACGTGATCGAACCAGGCCTTGAGCTGAGAGGACGGTCCAAAGTTGATCATGCCCGATCCGAGCACAATGACGTCGGCCGTCTTCAATTCATCGATCAATTGCTGGGCCAACGCAACGGCTTGGGCTTGCTCCGCAGTGCGGCTATCCGGCGCCGCGTTGCGGCCATCGATATAGGCTGGCGTGATGTGTGGAACGGGGGATGTGGCAAGGTCTCTCACTGTCAACGTGCCGTGCTTCCGCTGCTTGATGTGTTCAGCGATTTCAGTGGCGAAACGGGTAGAGAGGCTGTCAGCCCCGCGTGGGCTGGACGTGATCAGTAAAACATGACTCATGAGAACTCCTAAGGATAAAATAAGAACCAGATAATCAATCAATCCTGAATTACCTAACCATACGAAAGATGGTATGGTTTCTATCCAAACCCCACAAGAAGGCACATGTATGTCACCGAGTCACAAGTTTCTGCCCCATGGGATGCACGATGCGGACGCGAGTCCATGTCAACCCACCCGTGAACTCTTGAACCGCATCGGCGATAAATGGAGTCTCTACATCATCGCCACGCTGGCCGATGGGACGCTGCGCTTTAACGAGCTGAAACGGAGAATAGACGGCATCTCCCAGCGCATGCTGACACTCACGCTGCGCGGCCTGGAGCGCGATGGCCTGGTCACCCGCACGATGTATCCGACCATCCCGCCACGGGTAGACTATGAACTTACCGAATCCGGCAAAACGCTATTAGAGCCAGTGATGGGGTTGGTTAACTGGGCCAACAACAACCAGCGTTCTATTGCAGAAGCTCAGAAGCGCTTTGACGAAGCGCCAGAGCCAGAGCAGGTCTCCGTTCAGGGCGTGATCTATCGGCGCATGACAGCCGACCACCGAAACGATTAGTGAATTGCCACCTGAGTCGTACATGTGCCGGCCTGAATGCGCTGGCCCGCCCAGTCTGGCCGGACTACGCCCATCCGCTGCGTCATTTGGACTGAGCATCCTCAGGGATGAGTTCTGTGTCCCACTCCAGCTTGTGCATGCTCTTGGCCCGCGCTACGATGCTCAATGCCTTCGCGATGATGTCTTCGTTTCCGGTTTTGAAAATATCTGCCAGAAAATATTCTATTGCCTCTTTGCTGTCGAGAGCCTCAGCTGGATCGAAAGGGAAGAATTCTTCAGTCATGATGGCGTCTCCATTGTTCGGCAAGATGCTTGGCTCGCCTGATGTCGGCCTGCTGGGATTTCTTGTCTCCCGCGCAGAGTAAGACCACGATGGTTGCCTCTTGTTCGAGGTAGTAAATACGATAGCCCGAACTGAGATGAATACGCATTTCGCTTAAGCCGTCAGGACGTCCGCGCGCTCGTTATCTGTGATGGCGGCCCGCTGCGGCGACGGCGGCCGGAATGTCCCGCAGCGGCAGGATGCTGCGGGCGGCGTCGCGCTTGACCGCTTCCTTGGGCATGCCGTACACCACGCAGCTGGCCTCGTCCTGGGCGATGGTGTGGGCGCCGGCGTCGCGCATTTCGCGCAGGCCGCGGGCGCCGTCGTCGCCCATGCCGGTCATGATCACGCCCAGCGCGTTGCGGCCGGCGCAGTGCGCCAGCGAGCGGAATAGCACGTCCACCGATGGCCGGTGGCGGTTGACCGGCGGCGCGTCCTTGATCTCCACCCGGTACTGGGCGCCGCTGCGCTGGACCACCAGGTGGCGCCCGCCCGGCGCGATCAGGGCGCGCCCGGGCAGCACCCGGTCGCCGTCCTGGGCCTCGCGCACTTCGATCTGGCACAGCTGGTCGAGACGGCGCGCGAAGGCGCCGGTGAATTGCTTCGGCATGTGCTGCACGATGACGATGCCCGGGCACACCCGTGGCAGCGCGCCCAGCACGTATTCCAGCGCCTGCGTGCCGCCGGTGGAGGTGCCGATGCCCACCACGCTTTCGCTGCCCAGCACCGGCGCCGGCGCCGCCGCCGGCAGCACCGCGTCGGCGCTCAGCCTGGGCGAGGGCGGCGCCGGCGCGGCCACCTTCGCCGCCATGGCGCCGAGGTTGGCGCGCGCGGCCGCCTTGATCACGCCAGCCAGATCGTCGCCGCTGTCGACCAGGAATTGCCGCAGCCCCAGCTTGGGCTTGGCGATCACGCTGACGGCGCCGGCCGCCAGCGCCTGCATGGTGGTCTCGGCGCCCTGTTCGGTCAGGGTGGAACAGATCACCACCGGCGTCGGCCGCTCCCGCATCAGGCGCCGCAGGAAGCTGATGCCGTCCATGCGCGGCATCTCCACGTCCAGCACGATCACGTCCGGCCACTCGCGCGCCATGCGCTCCATGGCGTACAGCGGGTCGCTGGCGGTGGCGATCACGCTCAGCGCGGGATCGGCTGCCAGCAGCGCGGACAGCACCTGGCGCACCGTCGCCGAATCGTCGACGATCATCACCTTGACCGGCTTCATGCGGCTGCCAGCTTGCGGTAGATCGAGGGCCGCACCAGTTCCAGCTGGGTGCTGAAGCGGTTCAGGCTTTCCGAATGGCTGACGATGAACCAGCCGCCCGGACGCAGCCGCGCCTGTAGCCGCCGCACCACCTCGACCTTGGTTTCCTGGGGAAAGTAGATCAACACATTGCGCAGGAAAATCACGTCGAACTCGCCCAGCGCCGGCAGCTGCGCGTTGAGGTTGATTTGCCGGAAACTGACCCGCTCGCACAGCGCCGGATCGATGATGGAGGTGCCCTCGTGGCAGCCGACGCCGCGCAGGCAATATTGCTGCCGCAGCTCGCGCGGGATGGCGTCGAAGGCGGCCGAGCGATAGCTGGCGGCGCGCGCCTGTTCCAGCACCCGCGTGCTGAGGTCGGACGCCAGCACCTCCCAGGGCTGCTGCCCCAGCACCTGGGCCAGTGTCATGGCGATCGAGTACGGTTCCTCGCCGCTGGAGCAGGCGGCGCTCCACACCCGCACCGGGCCGCGCTCGCGCAAGGGCGGCAGGATGGTGTCGCGCAGGAAGTCGAAATGCTGCGGCTCGCGGAAGAAGTAGGTTTCGTTGGTGGTCAGCAGGTCGACCGCCGTTTGCAACTCGGCATGGTGCTGTTGCAGGTGCTGGAAATAGGCCGTGTAACTGTCCCAGCCATGGTCGCGCAACCGCCGCGCCAGCCGCGCGGCCACCAGCGCGCGCTTGGCGTCGGACAGGTGGATGCCGGCGATGCGGAACAGCAGGTCACGGAACAGCTGGAATTCCCGTTCGCTGAGGGGCGGCCCGCAGGGCACCGCCGACTGGCGCGCGCCCATGCTCAGGCGCCGGCGCCGGCCAGCTGCGCCAGCTCGTCGACCGCCAGCAGGCGGTCGCTGTCGAGCAGGATCACGAAGCGCTCGCGCAGCTTGCCCATGCCGGCGATGAAGTCGGCGCGGATGGTGGCGCCGAACGCGGGCGGCGGCTCGATCTGGGCGGGCGGGATTTCCAGCACGGCGTTGACGGCGTCGACCATGATGCCGATGTCGTGCGTGGTGTCGTCCGCGCGCGCCTCGACGATCACCACGCAGGTGCGGCGGGTCGGCGCGCTGGCCTGGCGGCCGAAGCGCGCCGCCAGGTCGATCACCGGCACCACGGCGCCGCGCAGGTTGATCACGCCGCGGATGAAGGCGGGCAGGCACGGCACGGTGGTCAGCTCGCCGTACTCGATGATTTCCTTGATGCCGAGGATGCCGAGGGCGTACACCTCGCTGCCCAGCATGAAGGTCAGGTACTGCTGGCCGCCGGGCGCGGTGGAAGCTGCGTCCATGGGCCGCTCCTAGTAGCGCACGAAGCCCGCCGGCGCGGCGCCGCCGGCCTTGGCCGCGCGCGCCGCTGGCT
>NZ_WNKY01000073.1 GCF_009720825.1 Duganella radicis
CAACCGCGGCAGTCGCTGGCGCGGTCGCGGCCGGCGCAGCGCCACCGGTCGCGGCGCCAGCACCGGCGGCGGTCTGCTCGCCTTGCGGCGGCACCGAAATCAGCGGCACGTTCGGCTGCTGCAAGGTGCTCGCGGCAGAAGCTTCCTGGCCCTGCTTGACCAGCGTGGTTTCAATCGCCGGCGCTTCCGCCGTCTTCACTTCTTCCTTGCGTTCGAACAGCGAGGCCGGAATCAGGCCGCTCTGGTAAGCGTAAGCGCCCGCCGCGCCCACCACCACCACGACCGCCAGGCCAACCAGCCAACCGGCCGGCGCCGACGACGAACGTCCCGTCATCGACGGGAAGCGCGACTCCGAGAACGAAGCCGCCAAGTCCTTGCGCGGCGCAACGACGACCTCGGGGCTGATCGGCTGCGCTGCATCTATCATCGCGACCAGCGGGGCCGCATCCATCTTCAACACCTTGGCGTAAGCGCGCACAAAGCCGCGCGTGACCGCCATATTCGGCAAGGCAGCGTAATCGCCGGCCTCCAATGCCTTCACCTGACGCACCGCCAGTTTCAGCTGGTCCGCAATCTGTTCAACCGTCCAACCCATCGCTTCGCGCTGGGCGGCCAGCAATGCTCCGGGTGTAGCCTTGCCAGTGTTGCCCTGCTCTTGCGGCGGTTCTGCCCACTCAGAATTCATTGGTACCCCTGTTTCACTCATCAAACGCCCCACGTTGATAAGCAGCATATTCGGCCGAACCGGCGTGGTGGCGACGCAATTGCGTCCCCCAACCAGCTTCCGCGTCCTTATCGCCCAGCTTATGCTGCACCTTAATCGCGAGCCACAGCACATCGGCCGTCAGGCTCTCCATCTTTGCCACCTTGTTCAAACGGGATACAAAGAAATTGGCGCGCACATAATCGCCCTTTTCAAAATACACCCGCGCCAGATTGGCGTTGGTGGCCGGCAGGTCGGGCGTCAACTGCAAGGCTTGCAGCAGATAACGCTCCGCGCTGGCGTAATCCTTGATCTTCAATGCGCACGAACCGGCGTTGTTCGCGGCACTGGCAGGCGAACGGTAACTCCGGTTGGTCAGGGCCGCATCAAACAGCGGCAACGCTTCCTTCACGCGGCCTTGCTGGCACAGGAAGGAACCGTAGTTGTTGGCCAGGTCCGGGCTGTTCGGCGCCAGCTTGCGGGCGCGGACGAAATTGTCCTCCGCCAGCGCGGTTTCGCCCATCTGCTGGTAAATCAGACCGCGCATGCCGTAGCCGTCGGCGTAGTTCGGATCGGCCGCCAGCGCCAGCTTCACCTCGTCCAGCGCCACCGCGTACTGGCCTTGTTCGAAATAGCCGATCGCCAGCTGCATGCGGATGTCCACCTTGCGCTGGATCGCGGTCTGGTCCGAGGCCGTGGTCAGTTCGGCCTTGCCGCTTTTGCCCGGCTGGGCGCCCGGCGAGGCGCAACCGGCCAGCGCCCCTGCCACGCAAAGCGCGACGAGACTGAGCCGGCTACGCTGCGCCAGGAAGGTCATCAGGAACGGATCTCCACGATCTTGCCGAAGTTGGCGCCGAACTTGTTCTGGTATTCGGCCATTTTCTCCATGCGCTGCTGAACCTTGGTGCGGTCCTGCACTTCGCCGGCCAGCTGGCCGCAGGCGGCGTCGATATCGTCGCCGCGCGTCTTGCGGATGGTGGTGACGATGCCGGCATCCAGCAGCACCTGCGCGAAGGCCTTGATGCGCGGGTTCTTCGAACGCAGCAGCCCCGATTCCGGGAAGGGGTTGAACGGAATCAGGTTGAATTTGCAGTTCACGCCGAACTCGGGGTGCTGCACCAGCGCCACCAGTTCGCGCGCATGTTCGTCGGTGTCATTGACGCCGTCGAGCATGCAGTACTCGAAGGTGATGAAGTCGCGCGGCGCGAATTCCAGGTAGCGCTTGCAGGCGGCCATCAGCTCTTTGAGCGGGTATTTCTTGTTCAGCGGGATCAGGCCGTTGCGTAGCTCGTCGTTGGAGGCGTGCAGCGAGACGGCCAAGGCCACCGGCACTTCCTGCGACAGCTTGTCCATCATCGGCACCACGCCCGAGGTGGACAGGGTCACGCGGCGGCGCGACAGGCCGTAGGCGTTATCGTCCAACATCATCTTCAGCGCGGTGGCGGTCGGCTCGAAGTTGAGCAGCGGCTCGCCCATGCCCATCATCACCACGTTGGTGATCTGGCGCTCGCCTTTCGGGCCCGGTTCGATGCCCTTGGTGCGGCGCAGTTCAAATTCGGCCATCCACAGCTGGCCGATGATTTCGCCCACGGTCAGGTTGCGGCTGAAGCCTTGCTTGCCGGTCGAGCAGAAACGGCAGTTGACGGCGCAACCGGCCTGGGTCGAGATGCACAGCGTGCCGCGGTTCTCCTCCGGGATGTACACGGTTTCCACGGCGTTGCCATTGCCGACGTCGACCAGCCACTTGCGGGTGCCGTCGGACGAGGTATGGTCGCTGATGATCTGCGGCGCCACGATCTGGGCGCGGGTTTTCAGTTTGTCGCGCAGCGACTTGGCCAGATCCGTCATGCTGTCGAAGTCCGACGCACCGAATTGATGAATCCAGCGTTGCAGTTGCTTGGCGCGGAACGGTTTCTCTCCCAACTCGGCGCAGTAGGCGATGAGTTGCGCGGGATCGAAATCCAGCAAGTTGGTCAGAGGAGCGTTCATAGTTTGGTTCAAAACAGTACTAATCATTTATCCCGTTTCCGCACCGCGGCGCGGAAACGGAATCCTTACAAATTACTTACCGAAGAAGTAAGCGATTTCAACAGCGGCGGCTTCAACAGCGTCCGAGCCGTGAACGGCGTTGGCGTCGATCGAGTCAGCGAAGTCGGCGCGGATGGTGCCTTTTTCTGCTTTCTTAGGATCGGTAGCGCCCATCAGTTCGCGGTTTTTCAGGACGGCGTTTTCGCCTTCCAGGGCCTGGATCATGACTGGGCCGGAAACCATGAAGTCCACCAGGTCTTTGAAGAAACCGCGCTCTTTGTGCGCAGCGTAGAAGCCTTCAGCTTCTTCACGGGTCAGTTGCTTCATTTGAGCGGCAACGATCTTCAGGCCAGCTTCTTCGAAGCGGGTGTAGATTTTGCCGATCACGTTTTTTGCAACTGCGTCTGGTTTGATGATCGACAGGGTGCGTTCGATTGCCATTTGAAAAACTCCAATAAAAAGAAAGGTTTAAAACAAGAATTGATAATCCAATCAACCTTTGATTTTACCATAGAACACCCCATATTCCGAATAACGGAGGTGGATAAGCTTGCTCCACAGGCAATTAAAGCCGTTTAAGTCCGGATTAAGTGCATTTTTGGCATGTTTTTGCGTATTTTGGACGCAGCGTGCTATGCTTTTAGCAAGCGGTAACTTTTACTCTGTACTGGAGGCACTCTATGATCAACATGCAAAAAACCTACGATCTGGCGGAAAGCCGCCGATTGGTGCAGCACAACGTGCTGCGCAATACCTACTGGCTGCTGGCCCTGTCGATGGTTCCGACCGTATTCGGCGCGGCCCTCGGCGTGTCGCTGCACCTGCCACTGGGCGGTGGTTTGATGGCGTTGCTGTTCCTGGCGGTGGCCTTCGGCTTCATCTGGGGCATCGAGAAGAACAAGGATTCCGGCGTGGGCGTGGCCCTGCTGCTGGGCTTCACCTTCTTCATGGGCCTGATGCTGACGCCTCTGCTGTCGCGCATCCTGGGCTTCTCCAATGGCGGCTTCCTGATCATGACCGCGTTCGGCGGTACGGCGGCGGTGTTTGCGACGCTGGCGTCGGTGGCCACCGTGTCCAAGCGTGACTTCTCGGGCATGGGCACCTGGCTGTTCGCAGGCGTGATCATTCTGCTGCTGGCATCGGTGGCGAACATCTTCCTGCACATCCCGGCGCTGGCGATCGTGATCTCGGTGGTGGCGATTGCCATCTTCTCGGCCTACATCCTGTATGACGTGCAGCAGATCGTCAACGGCGGCGAGACCAACTACATCCGCGCCACCCTGGCCCTGTACCTGGACGTGTACAACATCTTCACCAGCCTGCTGAATCTGCTGGGCATCTTCGGCGGCGACCGCGACTAAGCGGTCAGCTCTGCCACAAAAGCCGGCTCGCTGCCGGCTTTTTTTATTTGACGGGAATTTCATGCGCCGCCTTCTTGCCCTGCTTGCGCTGCTCAGTTCATGCGCTTTCGCCCAGGTCGATCTGAATGTCGCCACCTACAATCTGCGCCTGGACACGTCCAAGGACGGCAAAAACGCATGGCCGGCCCGCCGCGACGCCGTGCGCGCGCTGGTGCGCTACCACGGCTTCGACGTGTGGGGGACGCAGGAAGGGCTGGCCAACCAGTTGGCCGATCTGGATGCGCTGAACGAATATGCGCGCGTGGGCGCGGGCCGCGACGACGGCAGGCAGGCCGGTGAGCATGCGGCCATTTTTTACCGGCGCGACCGCTTTGCGCTGGAAGATCACGGCGATTTCTGGCTCAGCGCCACGCCCGACCAGCCAAGTATCGGCTGGGACGCACGCTGCTGCAAGCGCATCGCGACCTGGGTTCGTTTGCGCGAACAGCCCAGCGGCCGGAAGTTTGTGGTGCTGAACGCCCACTTCGATCACGAAGGCGTGGTGGCGCGGCGCGAATCCGCACGCCTGCTGGTGGCACGCGGCCGGGTGCTGGCCGGCGAGCTGCCGCTGATCGTGATGGGAGACTTCAACAGCACACCCGATAGTGAGGCGGTTGCCATCGTCGGCGCCGCGCTGCGCGACGCCCGCGCCATCAGCCAGACGCCCGCCTACGGTCCGCTGGCGACGTTCAACGGCTTCGACGTCGGCACGCCTGCGCATGAGCGGATCGATTACATCTTCCTTAGTCCACAATGGCAAGTGCTGCGCCACGCCGTGCTGACCGATTCGGTCGATGCACGCTATCCCTCCGACCACTTCCCTGTCGTGGCACGCGTGCGCCTGCCTCAGTGATTGCCGCCCCGGACCTGGAAGCGGGTGGCGGCGATGGTTTTGGCATCGGCGTCGATCAGGGCTAGCTGGTGCTGGCCGGGCGTGGGCCGCCAGGCGTAGTCGGTGCTGGCCTGCCCCAGCGCTTCGCCGTCCAGCTGCCAGCGCAATCCCTGCCCGCCCTGGGCCAGGAAGAAGACGCGCTGCGTGGCGTCCGGAATATCCGGGTCGAGCGCGAGGATGGTGGCGTCGCCGGGATACAGGATTTTCGGCGCGCGGCGTTCGTCTCTGACCAGTGCGATGACCGGGCTTTCGGTGCCGGCGATGAACCATTCGCTGCGCGCCGGCTCCAGCTCCGGTTGATACGCCACCTGCCGCCGCACCACGCCGGCCGGCGTTTTGGGCGCGCGGCTGCTCTGGCTGCGGTGCAGGTAGTCCATCACGTCGCGCCACACCGGCGCGGCGCCGGTGACGCCGGAGACGTCCCACATCGGCTCGCCGTTGAAATTCCCCACCCAGACGCCGACCGTGTATTTGTCCGAATAGCCGATGCACCAGTTGTCGCGCATGTCCTTGCTGGTGCCGGTTTTGACGGCGGCCCAGAAAGTGGTGGCCAGCTCGTTCTTCAAGCCGAAGGTGAGGCTGCGCGCGGCGCGGTCGGCCAGGATATCGCTGACGATGAAGGCGGCGCGCGCGTCCAGCAAGCGGCGCGGCGCCGTACCGACGCTGGCGTCGCTGCCGCCGCGCGGCGCCAGCGTGACCGGGCCGTACATGCCGCCGTTGGCCAGCGCGCGATACGCATTGGTCAGTTCCAGCAAGGACACCTCGGCGGAACCCAGCGCCAGCGAATAGCCGTAGTACTCCGCCGGTTGCGTCAGACTGCTGATGCCCACCTCGCGCAGGCGTTCGTGGAAGCGCTCCATCCCGGTCATCATCAGGGTGCGCACCGCCGGCACATTGAGCGAGCTGGCAAGGCTGGTGCGCACGCTGACAAAACCTTTGTACCCCTTGTCGTAATTCTGCGGGGCGTACATGCCGGACGGCGTGGCGATGTCGATCGCGCTGTCGTCCATCAGCGAGGCCGCCGTGATCTGCTTGCGCTCCAGCGCCAGCTCGTACAGGAAGGGCTTGAGCGTGGAGCCGGCCTGGCGCAGCGCCGCTACGCCATCCACGTCGGCGCCGCCGGCGTTGCCGACGTAAGCCAGGATTTCGCCGCTGGCGTTATCCAGCACGATCACCGCGCCATCATTCACATTGCGGCCATTCAGCGCCGCCAGCTGCTGGCGCAGCACCGTTTGCGCTTGGCGCTGCAAGCCCGCATCCAGCGTACTGCGCACCGCCTGCCCGCTGCGCGTGAGCAGTTGCCGGGCAACCTGCGGCGCGGGCGGCAAACCGCTGGCCAACTGCGGCCGGTTCCACGCGACGATGATGCGCAGCTGGATTTCGCTGCACGTCGACGGCAATTGCAACTCGTGCGCCAGCGCACAGGCGCGCTGCCACACCACCTTCTGCCCCGCCGACGGCCCGCGCAGCAAGCTGGCAAGGATCACCGACTCGCTCAGGTCCAGTCCCGACGGCGCCTTGCCGAACATGCCGCGTGCCGCCGCGCCCACGCCTTGCAGCTCGCCCCGGTACGACACCATGTTCAGATAGGCTTCCATGATCTGCTGCTTGGTCCATTCCGCGTCCAGCTCGCGCGCGGCTTTCACCTGATCCCATTTCTGCGACCAGCTGCGGCCCCTGGCCACCGGCTGCAAGGCGGGATCGAGCAACGCCGCCAACTGCATGGTGATGGTCGAGGCGCCACGGGGGCGATTGCGGAACAAGTTATCCCACGCCGCCTTGGCGGCCGCGCTCCAGTCCACGCCATTGTGTTCGTAGAAGCGCTGATCCTCGGCTTGCAGCACCGCCGCCGGCAACGCGGGGGAAATGTCGCCCAGTGCCACCCACGGCAAGCGCCGCACCGCCATGTCGATGCGCAGCGACTGAATCGGTTCGCCGTGCCGGTCCAGCAGGTCCGCATCCGACGAGCGGTACGCGGCGCGCACCTCGTCAAACTTCGGCACGGCGTGGGCGGCGGCGCTGGCCAGCGCCAACACGATGGTGGCGGCGATCAGCTTCATTTCACGGTCATGGCTGCGTTGGGCGATGCGCCGAACATTTCGGGGCTGTACATGGCTTCCACCCGGGTTGGCGGCAGGTTGAACTGGCCTGGATTATTCAGGCGCACGGTGTACTCCACGCTCCATTTGCCTTTCGGGACAAAGGCGTAGAACGCGCGATAGCCTTCAAAGGTACGCTCCTGGAATGCCGGGTCCACCCAGCCGGTGGCGCGCTCGCCGCTGGTGGAGATTTTCGAGTCGCCACCCAGGCCGGAGCCCAGCACGGTGGCGCTGGCCGGGATCGGGTCGTCCACCACCACCCACGTCATGTCCGACTGTGCTTCCAGATCCAGATGCACGCGGTAGGTATCGCCACGCTGCCACATGCCTCTGGTCTTCTGCTCCAGTGGCGTGATGGTTTTGGCGATTTTGTAGCCGCTCGACAGCGGTGTCCTGAGCGGCACGGCCGACAAGGTTTGCACCGTGGCCCACGGCTTGCCGGCGCCGGTGTGCTCCAGTTCCAGTTGGCCGCTGCCGCCGCGCGGCCATGGCAGCATCGCTGTGCCGCCAGGCGGCTCGCCGCCAAAGGCGATGCTCTTGCTGGCGTTGGCCAGCGTGGCGCCGGCCGTGCCGCTGACCTTCTCGCTTTCGAGCAGGCGAGAGAATTTATCCATGCCCAGGACGCCCCACGCGTTGGCGACGGTGGTGCCCCAGCGGCCTTTCTTCTGACGTCCCAGCGCGCCGCGCGCGAGGCGGCCGATGTCGTCCTTCCATGCCGGGTTGTCGGCCATGGCCAGCAGCAGGCGGTTGGCATTGCTGTCGGCCGAGGACATCAGCCACCACCAGTCGTCGGTGCGCTCGGTGGAGAAGGTCATGGTGGTGCCTTGCAGGTTGAGGCGCGAGCGCAGGATCTGGTCCGCCTCCTTCAGACGCTGCGCCTGCTGCGGCAGTCCGGGCGAGCGTTGCAGGATCTGGTACCAGTCGATGACGGCGGACGTCGGCCACAGGTTGGGCTGCACGGTGAAGGATTCCAGTTCGCTGGCGTTGACCGGTTTGGAGCGCGACAGGGCTTCCAGTGCGGCGATCTTGCGCACCGCCAGATCGGCGGTAGGCAGGGACGAGTAGCGGACTACTTTGCCTTGCACGAAGGCCAGCAGTGCGGATTCCATGCGGCCTTTCAGCGCGTCCGGGATGGTGTAACCGGCTTCGTTGGCGGCGGAGAGGACGTAGGCGGTCAGCGTGTCGCTGCCCAGGTCCATTTGCGAGAAGTATTTGACCAGGCCATCGGCGTCCAGATAGGTCGGCAGTTTTTCCACCGCCGCGTTCCACATCGCTTCGTCGTGCAATGCGATCGAGCGCGATGTCACTTGCTCGAAGCAGCGATATGGGTATTGCAGCATGTAGTCGCGCACACCGGGCAGCTCGCCGCCCAGTTTGGAGCTGAATTGCACTTGCACGCCGCCGCGCCCGGGCACCGCATCATCCGGCAGTTTGACAGCCATGCTTTGCTTGCGGTCCAGTTGCAGCAAGGTAGCCTGCATGACGGTGACCGGGACCGCCGGCACGATTTTCTGCGTGATCTTGATGCGATCGGTCGATGCCGGACCGCCGCCCTCCACCGCCGCGCTCACGTCCCACGCCAGCGTGGTGGCGGATAGCGGGACTTGTACGTCCCAGCCCACCTCGCGCGCCTGGCCCGGTTCCAGCGTGACCGACTGCGGCGCCAGCTGCTTGCCGCCAGCGTTCGCGTTCAACGAGGCCTTGACTGGGGCGTCGGTGGTGTTGCGGAGCGTGAAGGCGGCGCGGAAGCGGTCGCCCTCGCGCACCAGCGACGGCAGGCCGGATAACAGGATCAGATCCTGCGAGCTGCGCACCTCCGTGCGGCCGGTGCCGAACAAATCCGCCTCGGCGCTGGCCACCGCCACAATCCGGAACGCCGTCAGCGAATCATTGATCGGTACTTGCACCGTCGCCTCGCCGTTCGCATCCAGCGTGACGCGCGCTTTCCAGAACAGCAGCGTGTCGAACAGCTCCCGTCCCGCGCCCTTGCCGCCGCCCCCACCTGCCGGCACCGCCTTGCGGCCGAAATGGCGCTTGCCGACCACCTGCATCTGCGCGGTGGCCGTGGTGACTTGCAGGTTACGCTGGCCCATCATGGCCTCCAGTAGATCCCAACTGGTGTTCGGCATCAGCTCCAGCAGCCCGACATCGACCGCCGCCAGCGCCACCTCGGCGCCAGCCGGCGGCGCCGAGCCATCGGGACGCGTGACCTTCACCGCCACCGAGGCCTTATCGCGCACCTTGTAAACCTCCTTATCAGCCTTGACCTGCACCTTGAGTTCATTGGCCGACCAGCCCACCCGCAACGGCGCGATACCCAGCTTGTAGGCCGGCTTGCCCAGATCGACCAGCGCCGTCGGCTGCACACCATTCACCCGCCCGCGCACCACCAGCGCCGAGACGTAGACATTCGGCGCATACTGCTTCTTCACTGGAATCGAGAACACCGGCTCACTGCCGCTAAGGGGACGCACATACGTGTCGATCACGCCTTCGCGCTCCACCGTAATCAGCGCGGTGGCTTCGCGGAACGGCATGCGCACCTGGAAGCTGGCGGTGTCGCTTGGCTCGTAGCGTTTTTTCTCCGGCAGCAGATCGATGCGGTCGTTGTCGGTGGCGGCGAACCACCAGTCGGCGCCGTCGGCCACCCACGTTTCGCGCCTGGTGACGGCGACACGCTGCTGGGCATCCTGCGTTTTGGCGCGCAGGATCAGGTTGCCCGATGCGGGTGCCTTGATCTGGCAGATCAGCAGACCCTTGCCATCGGTCTTGCCTTCGCAAGCCGCGCCCAGCGCTTTGACCTCACTGCTGTTTTCATATGAATAGAAGCCACCGATCAAACGGCGGCGATGCGAGTAAGTCTGACGCTGGAAAATATCCACCGCCACCGGCGCATCGGTCACCGGTTTGCCTTGCAGGTCCAGCACCGCCACCGTGAACTTCAATGCGTCCTTGCTGGCCACCCAGCCGTCAGGCTGAATGCCGATCACGTAACTCGACGGCCACAAAGGAATGCGCGTGGCGGCGGACAGCGTTTCGCCGTTAGCGTCCTGATAGGTCATCTCGGCCATGATTTCGTGCGGGGTTTGCACGGCGGGCAGCTGGTCCAGCGTGACGCGCGCGCCGCCCGCCTTGTCCAGCGTCAGGCTGCGGGTGCGCACGGCGCCGGCTGCTGCTGCATCCTCCTCGCCTTCGAACATCCCTTCGTCATCATCAAAGCTGCCGCCGCGCTGCTCGACGCCGACCTTGACATCGCCGGCGCTGAAACTGAAATCGGCGTAGTCTTCAAAGCTGATGCTCTTGTCCTGCACCACGGTGCGCAGCTGCACCGGCGCGTCGCCCGCGCCGCCGCCGGACAGATAGTTCAACTGCACGTCCAGATCCACCGACGACGCCTGCACCGCCGGCGCTTTCGGTCCTTGCAGCAGCGCCTTCATGGTCGGCACGCGGAATTGCTCGACACGGAAGCGGCCCGCCCCGCGCCCACCTATCATCAATTCATACCAGCCTTGCTTGGCGTCGGCCGGAATCGGCCAGGTGTTTTCGGCCGAGCCGTTGGCGTTCCACTTCAACGGCAGCTCATACTGCTGGCCACTGCCCTCGTGGATGATGAACATGCTGGCCGGCTGTTCCTTGGCCGCGCGCACCAGCCCCTGCTCCACGTGGCGGCGCAGGAAGTGCTTCATGTGCACCGTCTCGCCGGCGCGCAGCAGCGTGCGGTCGAACACGGTCGACGCGATCACATTGTCGGCGCCGTGGTAGCCGGTCGGCAGATTGAAGCGCCAGCTTTCGATGCCGCGATTCCAGTCGGACAGCGTGAACGTCATGTCGCCGCCCAGGCGCGCGCTGATGAAGAAGCGCTGATCGTCCTTTTGCACCAACTCCTGGCGGATGTGCGCCAGACCGCCGCTGTCGGTCATGCCTTGCCACAGCAGCTTGCCCTTGTAGTCGCGTACCGCCACCTGCGCCTGCGCCACCGGCTGGCCTTTATCCAGCGACGTCACCCACACCAGCGACGATTCCGCGCCATGCTTGAAGTGCGCCACCATATTGGTCACCAGCGCGGCGCTGCTCACATAGGCCGGTCCTTTGCCCAGCGCCAGTCCCGCACCCAGCTTGGGGCTCGCCAGCTCCACCACATAAAACCCGGGTTTGCGCAGCGGGATGCCGACCACTTCAAACGCCTTGCCGCCGCCCGGCTTGGGCATGGTGAAGCGTTCCAGCTTGCCGGCCTTGGCGTCCAGCAGCGGCTTGGTCATCTTGTCCGCGTACAGTTCCTGCGGCTCCCAGCTGTAGCTGCTGCCCATGCGCTTGAGCCATGCGATCACTTGCTGGTCCTGCTGATCGGACGACGACGCGGCATCGTTCACGCGCAGCGCGGCGCCATCGACCCTGGTGCCGGCCAGCGCCGCTTCGACATTGCGCACGGTGACCGGCAGCAGCTTGTCGCCCCTGGCCTCGATGATGCCGAAGCGCGCCGGGAATTTGACCAGCGGCGGTTGCGCGTCGGTGCGGATCGCCATCGGGAAGCGCGACTGATTGACCAGCGTGCGGCCGGCATCGTCCTTCACACCGGCCGGCAGCGACACGATCAACCTGGCACTTTCCGGGAACGGGCCTTTAAAAGTCAGCCACTCCAGGTATTCGCTCTTTTCCTCTTCCTTATCCAACTGCGGCTTGAAGGCCTTGCCGCCCGGCCCCGCGATCTTGACGGCCAGCGCGTCGGCGCGCTTGACCGGGGCACTGAACTGCACATGCATCGGCAGGAACGGTACGCAGCCGGCATCGGCTTTCAGCCTTTCGCAGGTGAAGCGGGCCGTGAAATCAGGCCGCGTCTTGTAGGCCAGCGCCTGATCTTCGCTGGTGGCGATGCCGCTGTCGGCCTTGATGCCCGCGCCCCACACCAGCGACACTTCGGTCGCCGCAGGCAGGCTGCGTTTGCATTGCAGGACCGCCAGCGGCAAGCGCTCCAGCTTCCTGTTGTTGAGCGAGGTGGTGGCGCGCCACACCACGCCGCGCGCCTTGAAGTACAGCGACAGATAACGCTCGGTGAAGGATTTGCGCAGATCCAGCACCTGCTGGCGTTCCGCACCTTGCAGCACGCGCACGGGAATCCGTTCGTTGATGCCGTCGGCGCGGCACCACGCATGGGCGGCCACGGTTTCATCGCTGGCCGGCGCGTCGAGGCCCAGCACGAAAATCTGCTGTTCATCGACATAGCTGGAGCCCTCGCGCGGCACGGCCTCCACCACCGCCGGGCCGCCGGTATCAAAGCTGAACTGGCGCGTGCCGTTGAGCGGCTTGCCATTCAAATCCTTGATGTCGTCCTTGAGCGTGAAGCGGCAGGCCACGCCGGCCGGCAGGTCGCGCACAAAATCGTAGCTCCAGTTCTGGCCATCGATCCAGCGGCCCCGGCCCGTTTCCGGACAATCGATGTTGAATGGATCGCCCAGCCGCATATCGCCCAGCGGGACCATTTTCCCATCAAAGCGCGCCGCCACCTGGCGCACGCCCTTGACGGTGCCGGTTGGCGAAAATGAAGTGACGGAAGTGTCGGCCAGAACGGCCAGCGGCAGGCCGCAGAAAGCGGCCATCGCGATGAGACGGGACAGGAGGCGCATGCCAACTCCAGGCGCTGATAATGATCAGCTCAGTGTTGCGCACGCCTCCTGCAAAGTCAATAACATTAGAAGAAAAACACCACGCCCTGGATGGCGGCCTACGCCGGCATGACCGGTTGCAGATCGAACACCGCCATCGATTCGACGTGCGAGGTGTGCGGGAACATGTTGACCACGCCGGCTTTATCCAGCTTGTAGCCGGCCAGGTTGACCAGCACGTTGGCGTCGCGCGCCAGCGTCGACGGGCTGCACGAGACGTAGACGATGCGCTTCGGCAGCAATTCCGGATTGGTCTTGCGCAGTTCGCCCAGCGCCAGCGACAAGGCCATGGCGCCATCGCGCGGCGGGTCGATCAGCATGCGGTCGAATTTGCCAAGGTCGATCAGATCCTGCGGCGTCACTTCGAACAGGTTGCGGTTGTAGAAGGTGGTCTTCTTGTCCAGGCCGTTGGCCTTGGCGTTGCTCAGCGAGCGATCGGTCAGCGCCTGGCTGCCTTCGATGCCGACCACTTCGCGCGCCAGCGTCGCCAGCGGCAGGGTGAAGTTGCCCAGGCCGCAGAACAGGTCGGCCACGCGGTCTTCCGGCTGCACCTCCAGCAGGCGCAGCGCCTTGTGCACCAGCACGCGGTTGATGTGGTGGTTCACCTGGGTGAAGTCGACCGGCTTGAACGGCATGCGCACGCCGAATTCCGGCAGCAGGTAATGCAGCTGAGGGCCCAGCGGGTAGAACGGCTCGGCGGTTTCCGGGCCTTTGGTCTGCAACCAGAACTGCACCTTGTACTGGTCGGCGAAGGCCTTGATCCTGGTTTCGTCGTCGGCGGTCAGCGTGTCCATGATGCGCAGCACCAGCACGGTGACGTCTTCGCCGATCGCCAGCTCGATCTGCGGGATCTGGTTGTACAGCGACAGCGAACCGACCAGCGCGCGCAGCGGCATCATCATGTCCGAGACGTGCTTGGGCAAAATCTGGCAGCTCTGGATGTCGGCCACGAAGATCGATTTCTTTTCCTTGAAGCCGACCAGCACCGTGCCCTTCTTTTCCACCCAGCGCACCGACAGGCGCGCGCGGTAGCGATAGCCCCAGGTCGGGCCATACATCGGGCGCATGATGTTGTCGGCCGTGACTTTGCCGATGTGCCACAGGTTATCCTCCAGCACACGCTGCTTGATCGCCACCTGCGCGCTCGGCTCGATGTGCTGCATGGAGCAGCCTCCGCAGTAGTCGAAATGCTCGCACTTGGGCTTCACGCGCATCGACGATTCGCGGTGCAGCGCGGTCATCCTGGCCGCTTCCCAGTTTTTCTTTTTCTTGAAGGTCTCGAAGCTGACGCGCTCGCCCGGCAGGGCGCCTTCCACGAACACCACTTTGCCCGGCGTGCCGTCTTCATTGTCCTGCATGTGGCCGACGCCACGGGCGTCCATGTCGAGCGATTTGATGTCGATGGTATTTTCTTGCATAGCGTTCAATATTGGAAAAAGAATGGCGCGGCCGGCCCGCGTGCAGGGGCGACATGATACCAGAACAGGGAGGGACTACAGCAGGGAATCGCGCACCACGCCGCGCGCGGCCATGGCACGCTTGAGCTTGACCAGCGCTTCCTGCTGGATCTGGCGCACCCGCTCGCGCGTGACGCCCATCTCCTCGGCCAGGGTTTCCAGCGTGGCCGGGTCGTCATTATCAAGGCCGAAACGGCGCATGATGACGATGCGCTGCTTGTCCGGCAGCTTGGTCAGCCAGTCGCGCACCAGCACCGTCATTTCATGGTGCTCGGCGCGGGCGTCGGGACTGTCCTCGCTGTCGCCGGGCAGCATGTCCATCAGCGAGGATTGGGGATCGTTGTCCAGCGGCGCGTCGAGCGAGGTGGCGTGCTCGGACAGGGCCAGGATGTCCTGCACCTCCTCCACCGGCCGGCCGACCAGCTCGGCGATGTCCTCGGCGGTGGCGTCCTTGCCGTTGTGGTGCTGGGCTTCGAGGTGGTATTTGCCGCGCAGGATCTGGTTCAGCTCGCGCACCATGTGCACCGGCAGGCGCACCGTGCGCGCCTGGTTCATGATGGCGCGCTCGATGCTCTGGCGTATCCACCAGGTGGCGTAGGTCGAAAAACGGAAGCCGCGCTCGGGCTCGAACTTGTCGATGGCGCGCATCAGGCCGATGTTGCCCTCTTCGATCATGTCCAGCAGCACCACGCCACGGTTGATGTAGTGCTTGGCGATCGACACCACCAGCCGCAGGTTGTGCTCGATCATGGTCTGGCGGGCGCTGAAGTCGCCGGCCTTGGCCAGGGTGGCGTAGTGGACTTCCTGCTGCGCGGTCAGCAGCGGACGGGTGCCGATCTGGTTGAGGTAGTGCTGGGTGGTGTCGGTGGACAGCTCGGCCGCCAGCACCTTCTTGAGTTCGTCGACGCTTTCCAGGACCGCGCCGGCCTCCGGCAAATCGCCCTCATCCGCAGCATCGATGGCGCCATCATCATTCCCCTCGTCCCGGAAATCGTCCGGGAGCGCGTCGTCGTCCAGTTGATCGTGCGGGGTAGATGTCATGGCTCTGCTAACGGTTAGGCAGGAATCGGGACGGGTCCACCGGTTTGCCCTGCTGCCTTATCTCAAAGTGCAGCTTGACGGAGTCGGTATCGGAATCGCCCATTTCCGCAATCATTTGTCCCTTGGTCACGCTCTGCCCTTCCTTGACCAGGATGGCCCGGTTGTGTGCGTAAGCCGACAACAAATTATTACTGTGCTTCACAATAACGAGATTACCATATCCGCGGATGCCGCTGCCGGCATACATCACTTTTCCTGCGCCGGCAGCCACGACTTGCTGGCCCGCCTTGCCGGCGATATCCACGCCCTTGTTCTTGCCTTCGTCGAAAGTGGCGATGACTTTGCCGTCGGCCGGCCAGATCCAGCTCAGGTTGGCGTCGTCGGCGGCCAGCGCCGGCGCGGCCGGGGCGGCGGGCGCCGAGGCGGCCGG
>NZ_WNKY01000074.1 GCF_009720825.1 Duganella radicis
CCTCTGGTTGAGTTGAGTCTTCGCAAACCCAAATTTACCTTAAGAATCACAATGGCCGCCCTCAAGCTGCCTTCCTAAACGCCGATTCCGGCGAAGTCTTCATACACCACGTCGTGGGACACAATCTTCAAATCGGATGATCACGGAGGGCTCCGTCACCCACGTTGCCCCGAAGCCGATGCGGTCGTTGGGAGGGATATTTGAGAAATCTGCCACAGGGTAGGTAGATGCCTTTCTCACCTGCTCAAAGGTGTAACCTACGCCAACTGAAATCACCGTCGGCGTAGGGGGGATGAGGTGGAGGCACAATGCGCAAGTCACCGCCGCAAGGGCTATGACGTATCTTCTTCTCATTGCGCGCCTCCATTGCTCGCAATGGTATTGATTGAAGATTCGATGGCTGAACGGCTGCCATTGTGTAGCAGGGCGTTGAATCTTGCTGCTGCATCGTAGACGAAATTCATGCGCTGATTTTTGTCGTACAGCTTGGCCATCTTGGTTCGTGTAAACCAGATATTCAGGGAGGATGATGGTGTGCTGCATTGCGACGATCGTGTCAATTTTATTTCTGCTGAAACACCGGTAGGAAAGCCAGTTGCCCAGGAGAATTGATTGGCTTGCAGTGCACCTTGCATTGTGAGGTCGTTGTAAATCGCAGCTTGCAAGATGTTGATTTGCTCATGAAAAGCGAGTTTTTGGACGCTTTCCTCAATCTGATTTTGGGTAATTAACTCGAATGCCTTGTAAATTTCATTATGCGCAGTCCCGAATTTCAATTGACTGTCCTTGATGGGCCACAGGACTTGATTACTGATCTCAGTACGTTGAAGCAGGCAAGTGCGGAAATGTTCATATCCGCGCAGCATGTAGAAGCGGTGCAGGGGATAGATGTCGAGGAAGAGGATGGTGTTGCCGAAGGCGCGCTGCTGGTACATATACGCTGAGCTGGCGCTTATCGCCGCCGGGATGGTGTTCATTGCCGCGATGTCGGCGCTGCCAGTGATATCCGGACGGTTGGCGTTATCCACCATTTCCTTGAGTGCCGTGCGAACGTTGTCGGCGGCATGCAGCAAACCGCAGCCCACTTGCTTGGAGGCGAAGGCCGCCAGACCGGCCCATTGGAAGCGGTGGTCCGCTTGCCATAGCTGCGCGTAGGCTTGGTTGATGCGGCGGTTGCGGGCGATGGGATCGGCAATCAGCTTGCCTCCTGGCGCGATCCATGCCTCGGCTTCACGCTGCACGCGCAGCCAGATGCTGGCGCAGCCGAGTATCGGAACATCGATGGCTTTGCAGGCCTTGCCGATCAGGCGCCACGCCAACAGTTGGGCGCGGTCGGCGGCGGCGATGGGCTGGGTATAGCCTCCGCTGTCGGTGGTGCCTTCGATGACCTTGCCGGGCAATTCCAGCCGGTAGCGTTTGGCGGCGAGTGGCGTTTGCGTCAATTCGTCGATGAAGCGCAGGGCGACTTGTGCCTCGTCCTCGCCCAAGGCGGCCGACTGCGTTTCCTGGCGTGCCGAAGATTTTGATCCGGCCGTTCGATTTGCAGGCCGGGCAGAAGATGGCGTCGCCTTCCAGCGCCACGACGACACCGTTGATACTGCAAGCGCTGCTGGCGCTGATGACTTTGCCTCCGGCGCTGGTGCTGGCGCCCAGGGTGATGTGGTAGCGTTGCATGGACTTTCTCTTTGAGAGGGAAAGTCTCCACGGTAGCGAGTTTGCCGCGGCGGGCGTTGCGAAGGCTCAAGAAACGCAAAAAGCCGCAAACCACACGCGTGATTTGCGGCTTCCGGATGTTGGTGGTGATAGGTGGACTTGAACCACCGACCCCAGCATTATGAATGCTATGCTCTAACCAACTGAGCTATATCACCGAAACGGTCGCTGAAACAAAATGGCCTGTGCCGTTGCCGGTCAGGCCATTTGTCATGGAATTCTGTGGTGGTGATAGGTGGACTTGAACCACCGACCCTAGCATTATGAATGCTATGCTCTAACCAACTGAGCTATATCACCTGCAACGCCCAAGATTATCGGGGTTGATGCCCGTACTGTCAAGGAACCCACTCCACTTTTTTTAAAAAAGTGACCCCTATCGTGTCGCTGTCGTCAAAACATTGGCATATTGGTATTCTGCGGTGTGAGCATAATTTTAACGGGGGCGATATGGCAAAGAGTATCTTTGTGAACCTGCCGGTGCGCGACTTGCAGAAGTCGGTCAAGTTCTTCACGCATCTGGGCTATAGCTTCAATCAGCATTACACGGACGAGAGCGCCACGTGCATGATCGTGTCCGAGAATATTTATGTGATGCTGCTGACCGAGACCCGCTTCAAGGAATTCACGCCCAAGCCGGTGAGCGACGCGCGCGCGTCGACCGAGGTGCTGGTGTGCCTGCAACTGGAGTCGCGCCAGGCGGTGATCGATATGGTGGCCAAGGCGGTGGAGGCCGGCGGCCGCGCCTACAAGGAGCCGCAGGATCATGGCTTCATGTACGGCCACGGCTACGAGGACCCCGACGGCCACTTGTGGGAATTGGTGCACATGAGCGGCGAGCCGCCCAAGCACTGATCAGCCTAACCGTTCGGCGATCTGCGCCAGCATGGCGCCGGCCGGGTTGGGCGCCAGGCAGTCCAGCACCACGCGCTCCGGCATGGAGCGCAGCCAGGTCAGCTGCCGCTTGGCCAGCTGGCGGGTGGCGATGATGCCGGTCTCGCGCATGGTTGGATAGTCGATGGTCCCGTCGAGATACTCCCACGCCTGGCGGTAGCCCACGCAACGGATCGATGGCAGGCCCGGATGCAGGTCGCCACGCTTGCGCAGGGCTTCCACTTCGGTGATCAGGTTACCCTGCGGGCTTTCTTCCAGCATGATGTCGAAACGGCGCGCGATACGGTCGTGCAGCACGGCGCGGTCGGACGGTTCCAGCGCGAACGACAGCAGCCCGAATGGCAGTTCGGTTTTCTCGCGCTGGACCAGCAGTTCGGACATCGGCTTGCCGCTCAGCGTGTAGATTTCCAGCGCGCGCTGGATGCGTTGCGAGTCGGCTGGCGCCAGGCGCGCGGCGGTGTCGGGATCGACGGCGGCCAGACGCGCGTGCATGGCGGGCCAGCCGAGGCGGGCCGCCTCTTCGTCCAGCGCGGCGCGCACTTCGGGATCGGCCCCGGGCAGGTCGTCCAGGCCATCCGCCAGTCCCTTGAAGTACAGCATGGTGCCGCCGACCAGCAGCGGCAGTTTGCCGCGCGCGTTGATTTCGTCGACCAGCCGCAGCGTGTCCTTGCGAAATTGCGCGACGGAGTAGGAGTCCAGCGGATCGATGATGTCGATCAGGTGGTGTGGCACGGCGGCCAGTTCTTCTTTCGTCGGCTTGGCGGTGCCGATGTCCATGCCGCGATACACCAGCGCGGAATCGACCGAGATGATTTCGGACGGGATGCGTTCCGCGATCGCCAACGCGGAGGCGGTTTTGCCCGACGCCGTCGGGCCCATGATGGCGACGGCCAGTGGTTTGGTGCTCATGGTTATTGGCCGCGCAGGAAGAGCTTGTCGAGGGCGTTGATTTCGACCTGCACCCAGGTCGGGCGGCCGTGGTTGCACTGGTCGGCGCGTTCGGTGGTTTCCATCTGGCGCAGCAGGGCGTTCATTTCTTGCAGCGACAGGATGCGGTTGGCGCGCACGGCGGTGTGGCAGGCCAGGGTGCCAAGCAGTTCGTTCTGGCGTTCGATCAGCACGCGCGAGCCGCCGAATTCGCGCACGTCGCGCAGGACGTCGCGGGCCAGCGTTTGGGCGTCGGCGTTTTTCAGCAGCACCGGAACGGAACGCACGGCCAGCGTGGTGGGCGAGAGGACGGCGATGTCGAAGCCCAGTGCTTGCAGGGTGTCCTGATGTTCTTCGGCGGTGCCGACTTCCACCGCGTCCGCATAGAAGGTGATCGGGATGAGCAGGGGCTGCACTTGCATTTCTTCGCCGGCCACGCGGCTGTTCAAGGCGTTCTTCAGCTGTTCGTACAGGATGCGCTCGTGGGCGGCGTGCATGTCGACCAGCACCAGGCCCTTGGCGTTCTGCGCCAGCACGTAGATGCCGTGCAGCTGCGCCAGCGCGAAGCCGAGCGGGAATTCTTCCTGCGCCATCGCGGCGGCGGAGACGGTGAAGCTGCTGGCCTGCGGCAGGGCCATGTCGGATTCGTTGCGCACGAGCGGGGCAGGGTGGTCGTCCTCTCGGAACATGGCGCCGTAATTTTCGAGGCTCTGCGCGACGCCCCCTTCGGCGGTGAAGCGCGGCGGCGTGTAGGACGTGCTGACAGTACCGGTGTCCGCGCTGCGCGAGCCGAATGGCGATGGCGAGAAGGTCGGCGTGTAGTCCGGCGCCAGCAGGGAGCCGAAGGAGGTTTGCTCGCCACGCCATGCCGGCGTGGCATTCAGGCTATCGGCCGCCGGCAGCGGCGATGGCACGCTGCCGTGCGCGGTGGCCGAGGTTTGCGCCAGCGCGCGCTGCACCGCATGGAACACACACTGGTGCACCGCGCGCCCATCGCGGAAGCGCACTTCGATCTTCGACGGGTGCACGTTGACGTCCACCAGCGCCGGGTCCATGTCCAGCGACAGCACGTACGACGGGAAGCGATCGCCATGCAGCACATCCTGGTAAGCCGCCTTCACGGCGTGCACCAGCACCTTGTCGCGCACGAAGCGCCCGTTCACGTAGAAGAACTGTCCATCGGCGCGCGCCTTGGAGGCGGTCGGCAAACCGATGTAGCCATGCAGGCGTAACGGGCCGATGGTTTCATCCACCGGCAAGCGCGCTTCGGCAAAGCCATCGCCCAGGATTTGCGCGCTGCGCCTGGCGATCTCGCTGGTGTTCCAGTGATCGACCGTGCGGCCGTTGTGCGTCAGCGAGAACGTGACGTCCGGGCGCGCCAGGGCGATGCGGCGCACCACCTCCGCACAGTGGCCATACTCGGTCTGCTCGGATTTCAAAAACTTGCGGCGCGCCGGCGTGTTGTAGTACAGGTCTTTGACATCGATGGTGGTGCCCAGCGCGCCCGAAGACGGCGTCGGCGTGGCATTGTGCGAACCTTCGATTTCCCAGGCGTGCGCCGCATCGGCCGTGCGCGAAGTGATGGTCACCTGCGCGACGGAAGCGATGGACGCCAGCGCCTCGCCGCGGAAGCCCAGCGTGCCGACGTTTTCCAGATCATGCAGCGATGCGATTTTCGAGGTCGCATGCCGCGCCAACGCCAGCGGCATCTGCTCATGCGGGATGCCACGGCCATTGTCGGTAATGCAAATGCGCTTGACGCCGCCTTCCTCCAGCCGCACCGTGATCTGTGTGGCGCCCGCGTCCAGCGCGTTCTCCAGCAGCTCCTTGACCACGGCGGACGGCCGCTCCACCACCTCGCCGGCGGCGATCTGGGAAATCAACTGGTCAGGCAGGGCCTGAATCGGACGTGGCGGGCGGTGTTCTGGAGCGTTCATCGCGAGATTATAACTTGCCCGCTTCCCGCACCGGGATGGCGGCGTTGCACAGTTCTACGTAGTTGGCCGCGTACTTATTCCACGGACCGCCGCGATTGCGCTGCGCTTCGATCACGCGCTGATAAATCGGCGCCTCGCTGCGCATCACTTCCAGATGGCTGCGTTCCGCCTCCGGCACATCGGCCGCCAGGCGCACCGAAATAATCGGCGTGCGCGCTTCCTTCGGGCCGTAGAAACCCATGGTCTCGCCGCCGCGCGGCAAGGTCGCCAGCAGCGGCATGCCCCACACCACCCGGCCCACCACCGTGATATTGCGGTCCAGATGGCGCGGCGCGTGGCCGTTCACCGCATACAGCTCGGCGCCGGTGCCGCTGTCGGTATCGTTGTCACGGCCCACGCCGACCATGCCGTAGCAGTGCGCCAGCCAGGTGGTGCCGGCCTTGGGATCGCGCCCCACCGGGAAGCCGTTGGAATGGCCGATCTGCGGCGCGTAGCCGTCAACATCCTTCTGCCGCACGAAGCGCTTGTCGTTCGAGATCGGCACCGTGAATTCACCCGGCACCTTGGCCTTGGCCGAACCGAGCGATTTCGGCGACGTCTCCGCATTCGGATCCCCCCACTGCGCCACATAGTTATCCTGCGAGCGGTTCACCGCCAGCCCGTCGAAATAGCGCTCCTTCACCAGCGTCTTGATATTGGCGATGGCCTGCGGCGCGAACTCCGGCGCCAGCTCGATCACCACGCGCCCGCCCGGCAGTTCCATGTACAGGGTGTTTTGCGGGTCCAGCGGACGCCAGTCCGAGGGCTGGGAGCTCTTGACGATCTCGCCGGCGCTGGGGCGCACCGGCAGGTCGGCGGCGGTGGCGCTCAGGCTCAGGGCCAGCGCCGGCACGAATAAAACGCTGAATCTACGGGATAAAGTCATCCAAACTCTCCTAGGTTGGGCCAACCATTGTAAACTACCTCCGCCGGGCCTCAGGTGGTGTATGATTCCGGCGCTCACTTTATGGGAAGAATATGGATTTTATGCAATTTTTTGACATGATCCTTCATGTCGACAAAACACTGGAAGTGCTGATCCAACAATACGGAACGCTGATCTACGCCGTGCTGTTCGCCATCATCTTTGCCGAAACCGGCCTGGTCGTGCTGTTCTTCTTCCCGGGCGACACCCTGCTGTTCATCGCCGGCGCGCTGTGCGCGGTGGGCGAGATGAACCTGCCGCTGCTGATGTTCCTGCTGACCACCGCCGCCATCACCGGCAACACCTGTAACTACTGGATCGGCGAGAAGGTGGGGCAAAAGGTGTTCACGCACGACTACCGCTGGATCAACAAGGATGCCCTCAAGAAGACCCACGATTTCTTCGAAAAACACGGCGGCAAGACCATTGTGCTGGCGCGCTTCGTGCCCGTGGTGCGCACCTTCGCGCCGTTCGTGGCCGGCGTGTCGGACATGACCTTCGCCCGCTTCCAGCTGTATAACTTCACCGGCGCCATCCTGTGGGTAGTGCTGCTGACCACCGCCGGCTACTTCTTCGGCAACATCCCGATCGTGCGCGAACACCTGACCGAGATCGTGCTGTTCGGCGTGGGCGTGGCCGTGGTGCCGATGGCCATCGGTGGCGTGTACAAGCTGTCGCGCCGCCTGCAAAGCCGCTGAAACCCGCATGCCGTCACGCTGCGCCGGCGACGCAGCGTGACGTTTTGATACTTTCCCCGCGCGCCACCCTCAAGTTTTTCCCTAAAGCATCCGTATACCAGACTGTAATTGTCACTTCTGGATACCCATGCGCTCTCTCGTCCTCCCCCTGATTGCCTGCTGCTGCGTCGTTACCGCGGCCAGCGGCGCAAGCGATCCGCTCATTTCGCCGTCGGCGAAGTCGGCGCTGGCGGGCGTGGGCGGCGCGGCCGGCGCGGTGTCGTCCTCCTCGGCAGCCGCCAGCGCCAAATCCTCGGCACCGGCGCGCAAGCTCACCGAACGCGAAAAGGAAGCGCAGGCGGAGGCCGATCTGTCGGCCCGCATCCAGGAACGGCTGGCCATCATGCGCGCCAATCAGGCGGCGCGCGTGGCGGCGGCGGCCAAGGCCAGGAAGGACGCGGCGGCCAAGGCGGCGGTCGAAGCGGCCAAGCCCAAGGTGTACAGCAACGAGTGGTCGTATGAAGGCGAGAGCGGCCCGGCCAACTGGGGCAAGATCAATCCGGCGTGGGCCAAGTGCGGCAGCGGCAATCGCCAGTCGCCGATCGATATCCGCGACGGCATGAAGGTCGAACTGGAGCAGATCGCCTTCGACTATCATCCATCCTCGTTCAATGTGACGGACAACGGCAAGACGGTGCAGGTGATGGTCGGCGGCGGCAATTTCATCACCGTCGGCAACCGCATGTATGAGCTGATCCAGTTCCATTTCCATCGGCCGTCGGAAGAGCGCATCAATGGCAAGGGTTACGAAATGGTGGTGCACCTGGTGCACAAGGATGGCGAGGGTCGTCTCGCCATGCTGGCGCTGTTGCTGGAGCGCGGCAAGCAGCAGCCGGTGATTCAGACCGTGTGGAACAATCTGCCGCTGGAAAAATACGATACGGCCGCGCCGTCGACCGTGCTCGATCCGATGGATCTGCTGCCCGGCCGCCGCGACTACTACACCTTCATGGGCTCCATGACCACGCCGCCCTGCCAGGAAGGCGTGCTGTGGATCGTGATGAAGGAGCCGGTGCAGGCTTCGCCGCAGCAGATGGCGCTGTTCAGCCGTCTCTATCCTTTGAATGCGCGGCCAGTGCAGCCGAGCTCCGGCCGCATCATCAAGGAATCGAATTAAACGCCGATGGTGTGCTTGCCGGTCCAGGTGGCGCCGGCTTCCAGCGGCTGCTGGTCGATGCGCGCCGGCTCGATGCAGACAAAGCGCAGATACTCCTCATCCGCCAGGTCCACCAGGGCTTTGGCATCTTCCTGACCCGGATTCCACACCACCCATTCGCTGAAGCCTTGCTGTTCAAGGCGCAGCGTGGCGTTGGCCGTGTTCAGCGTCAATGACGGCGTGGACTGGTACAGGCGGTCGTGCTTCTCGGTGAAGTGCAGCGCCGGATATTCCTGCACCTGCGTGTTGAGATGATGGTCGGTGTACTGCTGGTGTTGCAGGCCGCTGATGCTGGTCGCATCCAGATGGCCGACATCGTAATAGGTGTGCAGCGCCACGCCGAACGGGAAGGCTTGCTGGCCGCTGTTGTGCACCGTGTACTGGAAGTCCAGCGCATCGCCGTGCAGTGTGAAGCGCAGCGTCAGCGCGAAGGCGTGCGGCCAGGCTTGCGCATGTTCCGGCGACAGGTCGTCTTGATTCAGGCGGAATTCGAGGAAGGAACGGCCGCCATCGCCGCCGCTGTCGCCCAGCCGCCAGGTGCTGACACGCGCGAAGCCGTGGCGCAGGCCGGGGCCGCGCACATTAAACTGCGGGAAGATCACCGGCACGCCGCCGCGGATTGCCTTGCTGCCGTCCAGCGGGGTTTGCGAACTGACGAACAGGCGTTCCTTGCCATCGGCGGTCTTCCACGACAGCAGGTGGGCGCCAAACAGCGATACGGTGATGCGCGCGCCATCGGCGGCGGTGAGTTGTACTGCCGGCAGGGCGCCGTATTCGGTCATCGTTACTACAGCCATATTGCTCTCTCAAGTCAGCCGGTTCTTTGCCAGCGGTGGATTTTTTGCGAAATAGCGGCGGATGCCGGTGACGATGGCATCGGCCAGCTTGTTCTGGTAGCTCTCGTCGAGCAGCTTGGCCTCTTCCTCCGGGTTGGAGATGAAGGCGGTCTCGATCAGGATCGATGGAATGTCCGGCGCCTTCAGCACCGCGAAGCCGGCCTGTTCGACCGAGCCTTTGTGCAGACGGTTGATGCCGCCGATTTCGCCCAGCACCGAGCGGCCGAGCTTCATGCTGTCGTTGATCTGCGCCGTGGTGGAGAGATCGAACAGCACGCTGGCCAGTTGCTTGTCATGGTTCTTGACGTTGACGCCGCCGATGGTGTCGGCAAGGTTTTCCTTGTCCGCCAGCCAGCGCGCGGCCGACGAGGTGGCGCCCTTTTCCGACAGCACGAACACCGAGGAGCCGCGCGCGCTAGGCTGCACAAAGGCGTCGGCGTGGATGGAGACGAACAAATCGGCTTGTACCTTGCGGGCTTTTTCCACCCGTGTGCCGAGCGGGACGAAATAGTCGCCGTCGCGCGTGAGCATCACGCGCATGTTCGGCAGGTCTTCCAGCTTGGCCTTCAGGCGCTTGGCGATCGCCAGCACGATGTCTTTTTCGCGGCTGCCGTTCTTGCCGGAGGCGCCGGGGTCTTCGCCGCCGTGGCCGGGGTCGAGCGCGATGGTGATCATGCGCACCATCTTGCCCTGCTTGTCCGCCTTGGTCTGGGCTTCGGCGGTTTTCAGTTCGTTCTTGAGTTCCTCGCGCGGCTCGGCCTTGAGGTCGGGCTTGAGCTCCGCCAGTTGCTCTTTCGGTGTCGGCGCCGGCGCTGGTGCGGGCGCCGGGTCGGACCAGTCGCCTTTTTCGATCATGGCCGCGATCGGGTCGGCCTGCTTGACCGGGTACAGGTCGAAGATCAAACGGTGCTTGTAGTTACCGGCCGGTGGCAGCGTGAACACCTGTGGCGTCACTTCCTCTTTCAGGTCGAACACCAGCCGCACCACGTTCGGGCGGTTCTGGCCCACGCGTACCTGCTTGATGTACGGGTCGTTGGACTGGATCTTGGCGACCAGCGACTTCAGTGTCGGATTCAGCTCCAGGCCCTCGATGTCGACCACCATGCGCTCCGGGTCCTTGACGATGAAGTGCGTGGCTTTGAGGTCGGTGTCGTTTTCCAGCGTGACGCGGGTGTAGTCCTCGGCCGGCCACACGCGCACGGCGAGAATTTGCGCGGCGTTGGCGCGCAGCGGAACGGTGACGGACAGCAGCAGGGTGGCGCCGGCCTTCAGGACCGTGCGGCGGCTCACATGTTGGGCGCGAATTTGAGGCGTTGAAGGCATGAGTTACCCAAGGCGGTGGACGCCTGCAATTCTACATCACGACCGTGTCCGGCCACAGTCAAAAACACGTTCAGGTCAGGTGGCGGCAGCACGCCTTCGGCCTTTTCCGGCCATTCGACGATGCAGACGTTATCGCCGTTGAAGTCCTCGCGGAAGCCGGCATCAAGGAATTCCTCGGCGCTGGACATGCGGTACAGGTCGAAATGGATCACGCTGACGGCGCGGCCGCCGAGCTGAATGCTGTACGGTTCGGACAAGGTATAGGTCGGGCTTTTCACCGTGCCGGTGTGGCCGGCCGCGTGCAGCAGGGCGCGGGTGAGGGCGGTTTTGCCGGCGCCAAGATCGCCATGCAGATGGATCGCCAGGCCGGGAGCGAGGGCGCGCGCCAGTGCGGCGCCAAGGGCGGCGGTGCCTTCTTCGTCGTGGAGATGGGCTGTAAAGTGCTGCATCAATTAAAATGTCGTATGGTTGGAACGCCAGCCATTGTACCTTTTAGCCTGCGCCGATGTCCCTCAATGAAACCAATTTAGCCGAACTTGCCCTCAGCATCAAGCGCTGGGGCGTGGAGCTGGGCTTTGCCGAAATCCGCATCACCGACGTCGATCTCCGTCACGCCGAAGCCGGCTTGCAGGCCTGGCTGGACGCCGGCATGCACGGCGAAATGGATTACATGGCGGCCCATGGCATGAAGCGCGCCCGTCCCGCCGAGCTGGTGCCGGGCACCATCCGCGTGATCAGCGCCCGCATGAACTATCTGCCGAGGGACACCGAAACGGAAGGGGACAATGCGTGGCGCGAGCGCGAACTGGCGCGGCTGGGCGATCCCGGCGCCGCCGTCATCTCGGTCTACGCGCGCGGCCGCGACTACCACAAGGTGCTGCGCGCCCGCCTCCAGCAGCTGGCCGACAAGGTGAAGGCGGAAATCGGCGATTTCGGCTACCGCGTGTTCACCGATTCCGCGCCGGTGATGGAGCTGCCATTGGCCGAGAAGGCCGGCCTGGGATGGCGCGGCAAGCATACCTTGCTGCTGTCGCGCACCGCCGGCTCGATGTTCTTCATGGGCGAATTCCTGGTCGACCTGCCGCTGCCGGTGGACCAGCCCACCGGCGCGCATTGCGGCCAGTGCTCGTCCTGCATCACGGCTTGTCCGACGCAAGCCATCCTTGGTCCCGGCAAGCTGGATGCGCGGCGCTGCATCTCCTATCTGACCATCGAGCTGAAAAACGCCATTCCGCTGGAACTGCGGCCGCTGATCGGCAACCGCGTTTACGGCTGCGACGATTGCCAGACCGCCTGCCCGTGGAACAAGTTCGCGCAGCGCGCCGTGCTGCCGGACTTCGACGAGCGCCATGGCCTGGGCCAGGCCTCCATGGTGGAGCTGTTCGCCTGGAGCGAGGACGAATTCAATCGCAAGATGGAAGGCAGTCCGATACGCCGCATCGGCCATGAGCGCTGGCTGCGCAACATCGCGGTCGGGTTGGGGAATGCAGCGGCTGCCGGCGCCAGGGGGGACGCGGCCATCGTGGCGGCACTGTTGGCGCGGCGCGACGATCCGTCGCCGCTGGTGCGCGAACACGTGGAGTGGGCACTGGCCTGTCATTTCGTCCAGGACAATGACGGTATATAATTGGCAAGACTTCAAGGGGGAGCATCTTGTCCAACACTGACGCGGAAGCGCCGCCATACCGGGAATTGTCGCCCTTGCGCTTGTGGCGCAGCGGCACCAGCCGCCAGCAAGCCTGCCTGTTTGGCGGCTGGCTGGCACTGCTCGCCCTGAGCGTGTGCATGGGCGTCGGCATGGTGATCTGGGGCTGGTCCGGTATTCCCATCGAGTTTGGCGGCCTGGCGGTCTACCTCACTGTCTATCCCCCGTTGTGGATTTGCCTGCTGCTGACGCTCACGCTGGGCTGGTGGTGGGGCGCCATTCCGGCGTATTGCGCCACCGTGTCGCTGGCGCTGTACGCCGGCATGCCGTTGTCCTGGGCGCTGCTGTTCGGGCTCGCCAATCCGCTCGGCTTTCTGGTGATGGTGATCGGCTACCAGGCGATCGCCATGCGGCGCGACCTGCGCGGTCTGAGTTCGCTGCTGTTCTACGTGCAGCAGTCCTTCATTGCCTGCGTGTTCAGTTCCAGCGGTGCGCTGATCTGGAGCTATACCAACGACTACGAGCGCGCCGCGCTGCTGCCGGTGTGGCAGGGCTGGTGGCTGGGGGCGTTGCTGCAAAGTGTATGCATCGTCGGTCCGCTGATGGCGATGCTGTGGCCGCGTGTGGAGCGCTGGCTGGCGACGCATCCGCAACTGCTGCGCGACTCGCATGTGCGCTCGCGCGGTTCGCTGCTTGGCTTGCTCGCCTCGGTCACGCTGGGCGTGCTGGTGTACGGCTACGCCACTTTCAGCCTGGCCGACGCGCAAGTCAACCCGGACGCGCTGCGTCAGACCATGTGGATTTTCTACTGGGTGTTCGTGGCCATCGTGCTGTTCATGGCCTTCTTTGGCTACCAGCTGTTCCAGCATTGGCAAAAGTCGCAGGATGTGCTGCTGGCGGAGTTGCAAAAGCTGGCCACCACCGATGCGCTGACCGGCCTGCTGAACCGGCGCGAGGCCGACCGCCGGCTGGCGGCGGAGTGGGACCGCACCTGCCGCTCGGGTCACAGTACCGCCATGGTGCTGCTCGATATCGACCACTTCAAGCAGATCAACGATCAATATGGCCATCCGGCCGGCGACGCGGCCCTGCGCTGCCTGGCCGCGGTGATGAAATCGGTGATGCGCAAGGTGGACTTCGGTGCGCGCTACGGCGGCGAGGAGTTCCTGATCGTGCTGCCGGAGACCGGGCTGCGCGGGGCGCATGCTTTTGCCGAGCGTCTGCGGCAGGAAGTGGCGTCGGAGCTGGTGTCGCATGACGGGGCCAGCTTCCGGATACAGGTCAGCCTGGGCGTGTCCGTGGTGCGGCAGGATGAAGCCAGTTACGAGCGCTGGTTCTCGCGTGCAGACCAGGCGCTGTACCGCGCCAAGCAGGGCGGCCGCAATCGCACCGAGCTCGATGAGCCCGAGGTTGAGAAGCTGGCTTGAGTGGGCTACACTCGTTGGGTTCTTCCCTTACCAAGGACCCCTCAATGCAAACTTCAATTAGATTCATATCGCTGTTGGCCGGCGCATCGCTCACCCTCGCTGCGCATGCCGTATCCTTTGACGATTGGGCCGACAAGATCGCCAACGCCAAGGTGCGCAACGATCCGGAACAAGCCACGCAAAAGCAGTACTTCGACGCCAAGGAGCAGGATGCGCTGGACCGCAAGCTGACGCCCAACACGGTGGTGTTCCGCGCGGCCGAAGTGGCCACGGCCAAAAAGTCGCTGGCGGAGCTGGCGAAGATCGACCAGTCCAGATTGACGCCGCAGCAGCGCGCCAGCGCCGCCACCATCGCCTGGAGTTTGCAGGGCACGGTCGATGCGTATCCTTACCGCGACTATAATTTCGTGTTCAACCAGTTCACCGGCCTGCACGTGCAGCTGGTGAACTTCCTGTCGCAGCAGCACCCGATCCGCAATCGCCGCGATATCGAAAATTATCTGGTGCGCCTGAAAGCGGTGGCGGGCAAGATGGATACCGGCATTGTGCAGGCGCGCGGCGCCGCGGCCAATGGCATCCTGATGCCGACCTTTATCACCCAGGCGTCCATCGGCCAGCTGGATCGCTTCCTGGATGGTACGCCGGACAGCAATGTGCTGGTGGCGTCGCTGGTGCAGCGCATGGCGAACGTGAAGGACGTGTCGGCGGAAGACCAGGCCAGATTCACGGCCGACGCCACCGCCATCGTCAGGCAATCGATCACTCCCGTGTTCCAGCGCGCCCGCGCGCTGTTGCAGGAGCAGCTGCCGCACACGAACAACGACGCCGGCCTGTGGCGCCTGCCGAATGGCGACAAGGCCTATGCCGTGGCGCTGCGCCAGATGACCTCCACCGACTACACGCCGCAGCAGATCCACGAGATCGGCCAGCAGGAAGTGGCGCGCATCGAGAAGGAGATGAATGGCTTGCTGGTGTCGATCGGCTACACCGAGGGCAGCATCAAGGAGCGCATGGCCAAGCTGGAAAAGGATCAGCAGCCGAAGGAAGCGGACCCGCGTCCGCAACTGCTGGCGCGTTACGACGCCATCATGCGCGATGCCGAGGCGCGCGCCAAAACCCTGTTCGACATCGTGCCGAAGGCGCCGGTGGAAGTGAAGCGCGAGCCGGTCTTCACCGAGAAAACGGCGGCGGCGCACTACACTGGCCCGGCCAAGGATGGCACGCGTCCGGGCATCTTCTGGGCGCCGCTGCCGGGGCCTGAGTTCCGCATCGTCGGCATGCGCACGCTGGTGTATCACGAAGCGGTGCCGGGCCACCACTTCCAGGTCGCGCTGCAACAGGAGAACACCGGCCTGCCGCGCTATCGCCGCGACCGCGTGTTTGGTGTCGGTTCGGCGTATGGCGAAGGCTGGGCCCTGTATGCCGAGCAGTTGGCGTCGGAGAACGGCTGGTATGGCGACGACGTGGTCGGCAAGCTGGGCCAACTGGACGCGGAACTGTTCCGCGCGCGCCGCCTGGTGGTGGACACCGGCCTGCATGCGATGAAATGGACGCGCCAGCAGGGCATCGACTACGGCATTCCGCCGGCGGAAGTGGATCGCTACGTGGTGATGCCGGGCCAGGCCTGCGCCTACAAAATCGGCATGATCCGCATCCTCGACCTGCGCGCCAAAGCGCAGAAAGCACTGGGCGACAAGTTCAACATCAAAGGCTTCCACAACACCGTGCTGGAGACCGGCAATGTGCCGCTGTCGGTGCTGGAAAAAGTCGTCGACGAGTGGATCGCCAAGCAAAAGGGCTGATTTTGAATGGTTCCCTGTTTGACAAAAAAACGTTAGGCAGGGATCACAGTCAGCTTCCGGCTGTGGATTCAACCGGTCGACGCAACACTATAAACTGCTTTAGGCAGGAGGAGTGTTGCGATGAAAAACAGACCTCGAATTTATTACACGGACAGTCAGAAGGCATTGATGTGGAGCGCTGGCGTAAGGGCGAGTCCCTTCAGCACATTGCTCAGCTGTTCGACCGAAATCATTCGTCGATTCAGCGGATTCTTGCCGAAACAGGCGGCATCAGCCCCGCTCAGCGCTGTCGCTCCAGG
>NZ_WNKY01000075.1 GCF_009720825.1 Duganella radicis
AGTCGATATCCTGAACATGTTGCGGGTTTTGGTTTTTGAGTTTGGCGACTACGGGTATACGCCCGTTAACCAATACCTGCAACACCTCCTGGCTTATTCAAGCAAATTATTCCGGACACTAGTGGGCGCAGGCCGGAACCTAATTGGATTCCGGCCTGCGCCGGAATGACAAACGGCCAGCTTTTCAGCTGGCCGTTTTGCTTTACTTCGCCGCGAGGATGCCTTGGCTGGCGCTGGTCTGCTTGCGCAGCCAGTCGTCGTGCTGGGCCGTCGCGACGCCGCTCAGGGCGGTTGTCGTGGCGTAGTGCTGCATCTGTTCGGCCAATGCGGCGACATTGTTGCTGAGGCTGCTGTTGGCGGATGGCTGGGTCAGCTGGCCGGTGCTGCTGTTGCCGCTGTTGGCGCCAACCTCGCCTGCCGCTTGCTGGCCATAGCTGGCGATCGCCTGTGTCAGGCTGGCGGTGCGCTGCGCCAGGAACCAGACGTCGGCCAGCGCGTGCGTGCCGCCGTCGCCGCTGGTGTAGCTCGACTCCAGCCCGATCCAGTTGCCCTGGTCGACCACGCTGGTTTCCTGCGCCGTCACCTTCAGGCTGGCGACGTTCAGCGCGGCCAGGGTTTGCAATTCGCCGGCCTGGCTGATGCCGTCCGCGTTGGCGTCCACCCACACGCGCAGGTCGCCGAATTGCGCGTCCTGGCTGTCGATCACGCCATCGTGGTTGCTGTCGAGTTCGGACAGCGCCGCGAAGCCATCTTTCGCCTTGCCGCCGCTGGCGCTGTTGGTGGCGGTGCCGAACAGTTCCCCGCCGTCGTTGATCAGGCCGTCGCCGTTGCGGTCCAGTGTCAGCAAGCCGTCGCCGGCGCCAACCCAGCCGGTGTTGACTTTCTGGCCGTCGGCGCGGATGTCGAACCGCACGCCGGCATTGATGCCCAGGGTGCTGACGCCATTGCCGTCGAGGTCGAGGATCAGCGGGCTGGCCGCCGGCAGCACGGCTTTCTGGTCGGCGCTCAGGGCCGAAATTTGCGTCGCCAGCAGGGCCGTCACCTGCGCCATGCTGAGCGCCGCGATCTGGTCAGTGCTGAGCATTTTCAGCACGGCGTTGCTCATGTTGCGCATCTGCTGGGTGCTGAAGGCGCCCACTTGCTCGATGCTCAGCAGCGCCACGGTGCCGGCTTTCAGGCCATTGATCTGCGCGGTTTTCAACGCCGCGATGTCGGTCGCGTCCAGCACCCCCACCTGGTCGGAGTTCAGCGCGTTGAGGACGTTGACTGACAGCGCGCCCATGTCGGCGGTGCTGAAGGTGCCGATCTGGTCGGTGGTCATGCCGACGACCTGCGCCGACACCAGCGCCGACAGCTGGCGCGTACTCATGCTGTCGAACAGGGTCGAGTCGAGCGCGCTGATCTGGTCCGAGGTCAGGTAGCCGATCTGTTGCGAAGACAATTTGGTCAGCGTGGTGAGGCCGTTTATCTGGTCGGTGCTCAGGGCCTTGATCTGGGCCGCGGTCATCGATGGCAACGCCTTGGTCGACAAGGCGTTCAGCTGATCCGGCGTCAGCACGCCGATCTGCGCCGAGGTCAGCGACGGCAGCTGGGCCGTGGTCAGGCTGGCCATGGCCGCCACGCTCAGTTGCGGCACCTGGTCGGTGCTCAGGTATTGCAGCTTGAGGCCGCCCGCTTGTGACACCGTCAGGCTGCCCAGCTGGGCGGTCGACAGTTGTGCCACCTGCGCCGCCGCCAGCGCCGCCATCTGCGCCGAACCGAGCGAGGTGAAGCTGTCGGCGTCCATCATGTTCAGCTGGTCCGAGGTCAGCGCCTGGACCTGGCTGGCGTTCAGCGTGCCCAGCGTGGACAGGGCGTTGAGCTGGTCGGTGTTCAGCGCCTTGATGTCGTTGGCGGTGACGCCGCGGATCTGGCCGGTGCCCAGGCTGGCCAGCTGGTCCACCGACAGGATGCTGAACTGGGCCGTGTTGAGGGCGCCGATCTGGCTGCTGCTGAGCGCTTGCAGGTCTTCCAATTCCATCGACATGAGTTGGTCGGTGGTCAGGCCCGGCACCGCCGCCGTCGCCAGCGCGCGCGTCTGCGCCGCCGTCAGCGCGATGATTTGCGCAGTGGTCAGGGTGCCGACCTGGATCTTGGTCAGCGCGCCCACCTGCGAGGTTTTCAACGAGGCGATATGGTCGGCGTCCAGCGATTGCAGCTGGTCGCTGGTCAGCACGCTGAATTGCAGCGTGGTGAGCGGGCTGAGCGAGACCATTCCGGCCAGCTGGTCGGTGCTCAGGGCCTTGACTTGGGCCTGCGTCATGGTGGCCACTTCGGCCGTGCTCAGCTGGGCCATCTGGGCCGCGCTCAGTTGCGATATCTGCAAGGTGCTGAGCGAGGAGAACTGGCTGGTCTTCAGGCCGGCCAGGTCTTCCTCCTCCAGCGCGGCCAGCTGGTCCGAATTGAGCACGCGGATGCCGTTGGTGCTCATGGCGCGCCACTGCGCCACGCTCAGGGCCTGGATCTGGTGCGTGGTCAGCGAGCTGACCTGTTTGGTCGACAGCACGCCCACCTGCGCCGTGCTGAGCGCCGCCAGCTGGGTATCGTCCAGCGCGCTCAGGCTGTCCGTGCTCAGGCCCGGCACGGCGCGCGTGCCCAGCCAACTGAGCGGGATCACGGCCAGCTGGTCCGAGGTCAGGGTGTTGACCTGGGCCGTGGTCAGCGCCCGCACCTGTTGCGAGGTCAGGCCCAGCAGCTGATCGGTGGTGATGATGGTCATGTCCAGCGTGCCCAGCGCGACGATTTGCGCGGTACTCAGCGAACCGATGTCGCCCACCTCGATGGCCAGGAACTGGTCGGTGTTGAGGGCGGCGATGGCGCGCGTGCTGAAGGCGCGCAGCTGGCCGCCGGTCAGGTTGACCAACTGGTCGGTGCTCAGGCTCTTGGCCTGGTTGACGCTGAGGCCGGCCAGGGCGCCTGTGCTGAGCTGGCTGATCTGGTTGGTGTTGATGGCCAGCAGCTGGTCGGTGCTCAGCACCGACAACTGGGTCGAGCGCAGCGCGGCCAGGTCGACGCCTTCGATGGCGCCGATCTGGTCGGTGGTCAGCGCTTGCAGGGCGCGCGTGTTCATGGCGATCAGGTCGCCGGTGTCGAGGGCGACGATCTGGTCGGTGGTGAGGAACGGCGTTTGCGTGTTGCTCAGGGCGGCGATCTGGCGCGTGGTCAGCGCCGCCACCTGGCCGACCGTCAGCAGCGGCAGCTGGTCGCTGGTCAGGGCGCGGATTTGCAGCGTGCCCAGGCTGGCGAAGTTGCTCAGCGCGTTCAACTGGTCGGTGGTCAGCAGGGTGGTCTGGGTGGCGCTCAGGCCGCCCAAGCTCTGGGTGCTCAGCGCCGCCACCTGGTCGGTGGTCATGGCCTGCAACTGCGCGCTGTTGAGCGAGCGCAGCTGCGACGATTTGATGAAGGCAAAGTCGCCGGCGTCGATGAAGCCGACGTTGGTGGCATCCAGGCCTTTCAAGGCGTTGGTGCTGAGGGCGCCGATCTGGTCGCCGCTCAGTTGAGCCAGCTGGGTGCCGTTCAGCACCGCCACCTGCATCGAGGTCAGGGCGCCGATCTGGCGCGTGTTGAGCACGTCGATATCGCTCTGGCTCAGCGAGGAAATGCGGGTGGTCGACAGGCCGGCGATCTGGCTGGTGGTGTAGTCGGCCAGGTTGCCCAGCGCGGCCAGCTGGTTGACGTCCAGCGCGCCGATCTGGGCCGGCGTCAGGGCCGCCACGCTGACCGCGCTCAACGCGTGCAGCTGGTCGGTGGTCAGCACTGCCATCTGGTCGGTGGTGAGGGCGCGCAGCTGGCTGGTGCTGAGCGCGGCGAAGTCCTCGGTTTCGATGGCGACGATTTGCGTCAGGCTCAGGTGCGACAGCAGACTGGCCGACAGCGCCCGCACTTGCGCGGTGGACAGCGCGATCAGTTGCGGATCGGTCAGGCCGTCCACCTGCGCGCTGCTGAGCGCGGCGATCTGGCTGGTCTTGAAGGTGGTCAGGCTGCCGACCGCCATATTGACCAGCTGGTCGGTGGTCAGCGCGCGCACCTGGTTGGTGGTCAGCACGGTCAGGCTGGACAGCGCGTCCAGCTGGGCATTGCTCAGGTAGCCGATCTGGCGCGTGTTGAGGAAGGCGATTTCCTGCGTGCTCAGGTTGCTGTACTGCGGCAGCGACAGGCCGCCCAGCTGGTCGCTGGTGAGGGCGTTCACCTGGGCCGAGTTGAGCGCGCGCAGGTCGGCGGCTTCCAGCGCGTTCAACTGGTCGGTGGTCAGGGCCGAGATGGCCAGGGTGGACAGCGCGCGCATTTGCGCGGTGGTCAGGGCCGGCAGTTGGTCGGTGGTCAGGAACTGGATTTGCAGGCTGTTCAGCGCGGCCAGTTGCGCGGTCTTCAGCGCGGCGACCTGGGCCGGCGTCAGCGCCAGGATCTGGTCGGACGACATGCCGGCGATTTGCTTGGTGCCGAGGCCGGCCAGGCTGCCCAGCGCGGCGAACTGCTGGGTGGTCATCACGCCCAGCTGGCTGCTGGTCAGGGCGCCGATTTCCTGCGAGGTCAGGGCCGACAGCTGCGGCAGGGTCAGTACCGTGACCTGGTCGGTGGTCAGGCCGGCCACCTGCGCGGTGGTCAGCACGGCGATGTCGGCCAGTTCGATGGCCATGATCTGGTCGCTGCTCAGGCGGCTGATGGCGGCGCTGCCCATGCCGCGCACCTGCTGGGTGGTCAGCGCGACGATGTGGTCGGTGCTGAGCGACTGCATTTGCAGGCTGGTCAAGGCGCCCAGCTGGGCGGTCTTGAGGGTGCTGATCTGCGACACCAGCAGGCTGCTGAGCTGGTCGCTGGTGAGGGCGCGGATTTGCGCCGTGGTCAGCGGCGCCAGCGAGGCCAAGCTGTCGAGCTGGTCGGTGGCGAGGGCGGCGACCTGTTTGGTGGTCAGGGCGCCCAGGATCTTGGTGCCGAGCGCGCCGAACTGGCCGCCGGTCAGGGCCGTCAACTGGTCGCTGTTGAGGGCGACGATCTGGTTGCTGCCGAGGGCGGCGATGTCCACCAGTTCAATCGCCCGCACTTGGTCGGTCGACAGCGCGGCCAGCGTGGCCGCGTTCAGGCTGCGCACCTGCTGGGTGGTCAGGGCGACGATCTGGTCGGTGGTGAGGGCGCCGATCTGCGCGCTGGTGAGACCGGCGATCTGGCTGGTTTTCAGCGTGGCGATGTTGCTCAGGCTGGCGACCTGCTCGGTGCTCAGGGCGCCGATCTGGCGGCTGTTGAGCGGCGCCAGCGTGATCAGCGCGGCCATCTGGTCGGTGGTCAGCGCGCGCACCTGCTGGGTGGTCAGGGCGGCGATGATCTGCGTGCTCAGGCCGGCCACCTGGCTCAGCAGCAGATTGCTGATCTGGTCGGTGTTGAGGCCGATGATTTGCTTGGTGCTCAGCGCTTGCAGATCGGCCAGCTCCATGGCTTGCAGCTGGTCGGTGTTGAGCACGCCCAGCTGGGCGGCGCTCAGGGCGCGCGCCTGCCGGGTGGTCAGGGCCACGATTTCATTGGTGGTCAGCACCGAGGCCTGGTCGGTGGTCAGCGAGGCGATCTGCGCCGTGGTGAGGCCGGCGAAGATGGCCAGCGACAGGTTGACGATCTGGTCGGTGGTCAGGGCGGCGATGGACGCGGTCGAGAAGCTGGCCAGCGAGCTCAGGGCGGCCAGTTGGTCGCTGCTCAGCGCGGCTTTCTGGTCCGGCGTCAGGGCGGCGATTTCCTGCGTGGTCAGGGCCTGGATCTGGTCGGTGCGCAGCGCCACCACCTGGTCGGTGGTCAGCGCGGCCATCTGGCGCGTGCTCATACTGATCAGCTCGGACGCCGTGAGGGCGATGATCTGGTCGGTGGTCAGGGCCTGGATGGCGGTGGTGCCGAGCGCGCGCAACTGCGCGGTCAGCATGCCGGCGATCTGGGCGGTGGTCAGGGTGGACACCTGGTCCACCGTCAGCGCCGCCACCTGGCGCGTGGTCAGCGAGCGCAGGTCGGCCAGGTTCAGGTGCGAGACCTGGTCGGTGTTCAGCGCCTGCAGCTGGCGCGTGCTGAGCGCGGCCAGGGTCAGCAGGGCGTCCAGCTGGGTGTCGTTCAGGCCGGACAGCTGCACCTGCGTCAGCGCGGCGATCTCTTGGGTGGTCAGGGCGCGCAGCTGGCTGGTGTTCAGGGCCAGCAGCTGGTCGCTGGTCAGCACGGCGATCTGGCGCGTGGTGAGCGCGGCCAAATCGCCGTTGCTGAGCGCGAAGATGCGGTCGGTGCCCAGCGCCGCCAGCGTGCTGGTGCTCAGGGCGCGCAGCTGGAGGGTGTTAAGCGCCACCATCTGGTCGCTGGTGATGGCGCCGGCCTGGTCGGAGGTCAGCGCGGCGAGCTGCGCGGTTTGCAGGGCGGCGAAATCGGCCGTGCTGAGGGAGGCGATCTGGCTGCTGGTCAGGGCGATGACCTGCTTGGTGACCAGCGGCAGCAGTTGCAGCGCTTCCAGCTGGTCGCTGCTCAGCACGGCCAACTGTTCCGGCGTCAGGGCGCGCACCTCGGCGGTGGTGAAGGCGGCCAGCTGGTCGGTGCGCAGCGCCACCACCTGGTCGGTGCTGAGGCGGGCGATCTGGGCGGTGCGCATGGCGCGGATGTCGCGCGTTTCAATCGCGGCGATGGCGTCGGTGCTCAGCACGGCGATCGCCGAGGTGCTGAGGGCGGCGATCTGTTCGCTGCTGAGGGCGATGATCTGGTCGGTGTTCAGCGATTGCAGCTGGTCGCTGGTGAAGGCGGCCAGCTGGCGCGTGCTGAGGGTCACCAGGTCGGCCGAATTGATGGCGCCGATCTGGTCGCTGGTCAGGGCGCGGATCTGGCGCGTGGTCAGCACCGACCACGAGCGCAGCGCGTCCAGCTGGTCGGTGCCGAGGGCGGTGATCTGGTCGCTGGTGAGGACGATTTCCTGCGCCGTGCCGAGCGCGGCGATCTGCTCGGTCAGCAGGGCGATGATCTGGTCGGTGCTCAGCTTATTGAGCTGCTGGGTGTTGAGCACGGCGATGTCGCGCGTCTCGATGGCGCGCAGCTGGTCGGTGTTGAGCGCCATGATGCCGTTCGAGCTGAGGCCGCGGAACTGGGCGCCGCTCAGGGCGATGATCTGGTCGGTGGTCAGGGCCAGCACCTGGTCCGAGTTCAGCACGCCCAGCTGGTTGCTGGCCAGCGTGCCGAGGTTGCGGGTCGACAGCGAGGTGATCTGGTCGGTGGTGAAGGCCGCCAGCTGGCGGCTGGACATGCCGGCCAGCGAGTTCATGGCGTTCAGCTGGTCGCTGGTCAGCACGCTGATCTGGTCGGTGGTGAGGGCGCCGACGGCGGCGGTGGTCAGGGCGTTGAACTGGTCGGTCAGCAGCGCCACCAGCTGGTCGGTGGCCAGTTGCGCCACCTGGCCGGCGCGCAGGGCGGCGATGTCGCGGGTTTCGATCACGCGGATCTGGTCGGTGGTCAGCGTGTTGAGCATATTGGTGCTCAGGTCGGCGAACTGCGAGGCGGTCAGTTGCACCAGCTGGTCGGTGGTCAGCGCCTGCACCTGCGGGGCGGTCAGCGCCGCCAGCTGGGCGCTGGTCAGGGCCACCACGTCCCGGGTTTCAATCGAGACCAGCTGGTCGGTGGTCAGGGCCTGGATTTGCGCGGTGGTCAGCGGCACCAGGGTTTTCAGCGCCACGATCTGGTCGGTGCTCAGGCTGGCGATCTGGTCGACGGTCAGGGCTTGCTCGGCGCCGGTGTTGAGCGCGGCCACCTGGTCGGTGGTGAGGGCGAAGATCTGGTCGGTGCTGAGGTTGCGCAGCTGGTTGCCGTTCAGGACCGCGACGTCGCGCGTTTCCAGCGCCTGCACTTGCAGCGTGGTCAGGGCGGTCAGCATGGCGGTGCCCAGGCTGGCCACCTGGGCGGTGCCCAGCGCGATCAGCTGGTCGCTGGTCAGGGCCGCCACCTGGTCGGCGTTCAGCGAGGCCAGCTGGCTGCTGCCGAGGATGGCGATGTCCTTGGTTTCCAGCGCGGCGATCTGGTCGGTGGTCAGCGAGGACAGCTGGCCGGTGGTCAGCGGCAGCACGGTCTTGAGGGCCACGATCTGGTCGGTGGTCAGCACGGCCAGCTGGTCCGGGCGCAGCGCCCGCGCCTCGTCGGTGGTGAGCGCGAAGATCTGGTCGGTGGTCAGGGCCACCAACTGGTCGTAGGTCAGGGCGCGGATCTGGCTGGTGTTGAGCACGCGGATGTCGCGCGTTTCGATGGCGCGCACCTGGTCGGTGGTCATCTGGCTCAGCATGCTGGTGGTCAGGCCGGCGACCTGGCCGGTGCTCAGCAGGATCACCTGGTCGGTGGTCAGCGATTGCACCTGGTCAAAGGTGAGCGCGGCCAGCTGGGTGCTGGTCAGCGCCACCAGGTCGCTGGTGTCCAGCCAGACCAACTGGTCGGTGGTCAAGCCCTGGATTTGCGCGCTGGTCAGCGGCAGCAGCGATTTCAGCGCCGAGATCTGGTCGGTGCTCAGCACCGCCAGCTGGTCCGGGCGCAGGAAGGGAATGCTGTTGGTGCCCAGCGCCGCCACTTGCGCCGTGCCCAGGGCCACCAGCTGGTCGGCGCTCAGGGCGCGCAGCTGGGCGCTGGTGAAAGCGGCGACATCGCGCGTTTCGATGAACTGGATCTGGTTGGTGTCGAGCTGGCTGATCAGGGTGGTGGTCAGGGCCTGGATCTGGGTGGTGCCCAGCGCCACCAGCTGGTCGCTGTTCAGGGCCAGCACCTGGTCGCCGTTGAGCGCGGCCAGTTGCATGCTGTTCAGGGCGGCGATGGTCTTGGTCGCCAGCGAGGTGACCTGGTCGGTGGTCAGGCCGCCGATCTGGACCGCGTTCAGCGGTGCCAGCGAGGTCAGGGCCAGCAACTGGTCGGTGCTCAGCACGGCCAACTGGTCGGCGCGCAGGGCGGCGATCTCGTTGCTGCGCAGGGCGTGGGCCTGGTCGGTGCTCAGGCCCGCCAGCTGGACGTCGGTGAGGGCGCGGATCTGCTGGCTGCTCATCCAGATCAGGTCGCGCGTTTCAATGGCGGTGAACTGGTCGCTGCTCAGGCTTTGCAGGAAACTGCTGGACAGGGCGCTGACTTGCTGCGTGCTCAACTGGGCGATCTGGTCGGTGGTCACCGAGAACAGCTGGCCGGCGGTCAGGGCGTTGAGCTGCTCGGTGGCGATCTGTTGCAACTGGTTCGACACCAGCGAGCTCAACTGATCAGAGCTCAGGGCGGTGATGGCGCGGGTGCTGATGGCGCGCAGTTGCGCCGAGCTCATGCTGGTGAGCTGGTCGGTGGTCAGGTTGATAATCTGGTCGGAGCTGATGGCGGCCACTTGCGTCAGTTGCAGCGCGCGCACGTCCTGGGTTTCCAGCGCGGCCAGCTGGGTCGGCGCCAGCGTGTTCAGCTGGCGGGTGGTCAGGGCCGCCACTTCCTGCGTGGTCAGGGCCACCAGCTGGTCGGTGGACAGGGTCAGCACCTGGTCGCTGGTCAGCGCGCTGATGTTGGCCGGTTTCAGGGCCTGGATCGCGTCCGTGGTCAGGCCGACCACGCCATCCAGGCTGAGGTAGGACATTTGCAGGGTCGACAGGGCGCGCACGCTCTGGGTCGTCATCACGCCGATCTGGTCGGACGAGAAGGCCCGCATGTCCTCGGTCGTGAGCGTGACGATCTGCCTGGTGGTCCAGGAAATGATGTCGTCAGTGGTAAAGGTCGGTACGATCGTGGTCATTACAGGCTTCTCCAGGCAAGCTTCCATGATACCCGGCTTATTGCCTCATGGAAACCGAAAATCACGCGATAGCTATTGAATTTCCCTATGGTTGCAGGCCCGGCGGCCTCACCGGCGAAGTTGCCGGTTTGGCTACGGGCGGGCGCTGCGACCAGGTGCGCGGCATCAGCCTTGCGCGTTCAATCCCATCCAGAAACAGGTTCTGGATCGGTGTTCCGAGGTAGGGCAGGGTCATGGCGATCACCAGCAAGCCCACCCCCAGCGTAATCGGAAAACCGATCCCAAATAAATTCAACTGCGGCGCGGCGCGCGTCAGGATGCCGAGCGCCACGTTAGTAATCAACAAGGCCGCCACGATGGGCAGCGACAACTGCACGCCGGTGCTGAAAATCCGTCCGCCCCAGTCGGCCAGCTGCTTGAAGCCGCCGCCGTAGACCGGGATGCTGGACACCGGCAGGGTGGAAAAACTTTCCACCAGCGCCGACAGCAACACCAGATGCGCATTCACCGACAAAAACGCCATGGTCGCCACCAGCGACAAAAACTGGCTGATGGCGGACGAGCGGCCCTGGGTGGTGGGGTCGAAAAACGTCGCGAAGCCCAGGCCCATGGTCAGACTGGAAATTTCCCCCGCCATCTCCACCGCCGCAAAAATGATACGGATACTGAATCCCATCGCCAACCCGATCAGCATTTCTTGCGCCACAATCAACAATCCCGCCATCGATAGCGGATCGGTAGCCGGCCAGGCCGGCACCGCCGGCGCCACGATCGCGGCGATGCCGACACCCAGGCTGACCTTGACGCTGGCCGGCACCGCGCTGTTGCCCAGCAGCGGCGAGGCGGCGATCAGGGCCATGATGCGGGCGAGCGGCCACAGCAGGCTAGCGATCCATATGTTGATATCGGCAGAGGAGATGGTCAGCATGAGGGTTTGTTACATTTCCATCTGGCATCTTTTTCAAGTATTGTAGACGAACTTTTTGGTAAATCGGAAACTGTTACAAATTGGCAAAACACCCTAGCCTACCAGCAGGGGGATGCCGGAAAACACCTCGCGCATATAGTCCAGCATGACCGACAGCATCCACGGCCCGGCCAGCACCAGCGCGACAAAGATGCCGACCAGCTTGGGGATGAAGGACAGCGTCTGCTCGTTGATCTGGGTGGCGGCCTGGAAAATCGACACCACCAGGCCGATGATCAGCGCCACCAGCAGCATGGGGGCGGCGATCATCAGGGTAATCTCCATGGCGTGGCGCCCCATGGTCATCACGCTTTCGGGCGTCATGGCGCTCTCCTAGTAGAAGCTCTGGGCCAACGAACCCAGCAGCAGCTGCCAGCCATCCACCAGCACAAACAGCATCAGCTTGAACGGCAGCGAAATCACCGCCGGCGACATCATCATCATGCCCATCGACATAAGTACAGAGGCGACCACCATGTCGATAATCAGAAATGGAATGAAGATGGCAAAGCCGATCTGAAACGCGGTTTTCAGCTCGCTGGTGACAAACGCCGGCACCAGGATGCGCAACGGCACGTCTTCCGGCCCCTGCAAGGCCGGGCTGCGCGACAGTTTGACGAACAGCGCCAGGTCGGCCTGGCGGGTCTGCTTGAGCATGAAAGTTTTTAATGGGGCGGCGCCCTTGTCGAGCGCCTGTTGCATGGTCAACTTATTTTCCTGCAAGGGCAGGTAGGCTTCGTTGTAGATTTTGTCAAAAGTCGGGCCCATCACGAACAGGGTCAGGAACAGGGCCAGGCCGACCATCACCTGGTTGGGCGGGGCCGACTGCGTGCCCAGCGCCTGGCGCAGCAGCGACAGCACGATGATGATGCGGGTGAAGCTGGTCATCAGCAACAGCGCGGCCGGGATGAAGGTCAGCGCCGTCATCAGCAGCATGGTCTGGATCGGCAGCGTGTAGTTGGTGCTGCCGGCCGGGCCAGGCGTGGAGGTCAGGGCGGGAATGCCGACGCTGGAGTCGGCGCTGGCCACCAGCGGCAGCGCCAGCGCCGCCAGCAGGAACAGCGATTTGGCGGACAGCTTATTTGCCATTGCGTTTGTCGATGGTTTGTTTGATCCAGTCGGCGAAGTTGGCGCCGGGCACGGTGGCCGCGACCGCCGGTTCGCTGCTTTCCTGGCGCGGCATGGTGGCCAGCGCGTTCATGCGGCCGGGCGAGGCGCCCACCACGATCCATTGTTCGCCGACTTCCACCACCAGGATGCGCTCGCGCGTGCCGACGCTCAGCGAGCCGACCAGCTTGACGTTGCTGCTGCCGCCGCCGAAGTTTTTCGGGCCGAAGCGCTTGGTCAGCCAGGCCAGGCCCAGCATCAGGCCGATCACGAACAGCAGCGCCACCGAGGTTTGCAGCAGGCTGCCGCCGGTCGAGGGCGTGCTGGCCGGCGGCGTCGGGATGGTCATGGCCAGCGCGCTGGGCTGCGCCGCCGTCGCCGGCACCGCAGGCGCGCCATCGGC
>NZ_WNKY01000076.1 GCF_009720825.1 Duganella radicis
TGCCGCTTGCCGCTTGCCGCTTGCCGCTTGCCGCTTGCCGCTTGCCGCTTGCCGCCTGCCGCCTGCCGCCTGCCGCCTGCCGCCTGCCGCCTGCCGCCTGCCGCTCGCCGCTCGCCGCTCGCTGCTTGCCCGCTGCCGAGCCGGGCTGCTGGGATGCCTCTGCGGCCGCGTAGTCCCGGCGGCTGTTTTCTGCAATAATCGGAGGCATGCCGACCTTCATGCCGACGATGCGCCTCCGGTTCACGGGCTTCCTGCTCGCCGCCTTGCTATGCTGCGCGCCCGCACCGCGCGCCATCGCCGGCCCGCAAACCGTGCACCTGATCATCGGCGACACCCTGGACGAACAGGGCAAGCCCAAACCCCTCAGCCCCATCAAACGCAAACTGCTGGAGGCCCTCGAACGCGAACTGGGCGTCACCTTCGAACTCCATATGTCCCCCTGGGCCCGCGCCGAACGCTACGCCATCGACGGCGCGGGCCTGATCTTCGGCCTGCCCAAAAGCGCCGACCGCCTGCACGCTCTGCGCTACTCCGACGTCGCCGCCTACAACAATCTGTGGATCGTCACCCGCAGCGACGCCACCTTCACATACAACCGCATCGAAGACCTGCGCGGCAAAGCCATCGGCATCGTGCGCGGCTACCACTACGGCGAACAAGTCGAACGCGCCCGCGCCAGCAAACTTTTCCGCACCGACGAAGACATCGCCTCGCGCGGCACCCGCCTCACGCGCCTGATGCTCAAGCGCGTCGACGCCGTGCTGCTCTACCAGCCCAGCCTCCAGACCGCGCGCGACGTCGAAACCGAAATCAACGCCTACATGGCGCCGCGCCTGCGCCACATCGGCGCCGCCGCCAACGCCGGCTACAGCGTGCTGCCCCAACCGGTGGCCACCGATGCCGGCGTGTTTTTCGCCATCGCCCGCAATCGCGACGACGGCATCATCGACCGCATCAACGCCGCGCTGGCCCGTCTCCAGCAGCGCGGACCGAATTAAATTTTGAACGCCACCCGTTTGAAGGCCCAACTCGCACGATAATATTTTGTGTTTTTGGCGATAATCACCGCACCATCAAAAACCGCAGCAGAATCAGGAGATCGCATGAAATTGAAGCACACCACCGCCGTCCTCGCGTTGATGACCGCCTTCGGCGCCCACGCGCAAGACACCGTCGTCAAGATCGGCCATAGCGGCCCGCTGTCCGGTTCCCAATCCTTCTCCGGCAAGGACAATGAAAGCGGCGCGCGCCTGGCGGTGGAAGAACTCAACGCCAAGCCGATCACCGTGGCCGGCAAGAAGCTGAAATTCGAACTGCTGTCGGAGGACGACCAGGGCGACCCGAAGGCCGGCGTGGCCGCTGCCCAGAAGCTGATCGACGCCGGCGTGCGCTACGTGGTCGGCCCGTACAACTCGGGCGTGGCCATTCCCGCATCGCGCGCCTACAACGACGCCGGCGCCCTGATCGCCACCGTGGCCACCAATCCGAAACTGACGCAGCAAGGCTACAAAGGCATCTTCCGCGTCAACGCCAGCGACACCCAACTGGGCTCCAAGATGGCGCTGTACGCGGCCAATGAGCTGAAACTGAAGAACGTCGCCGTGATCGACGACCGCACCGCCTTCGGCCAGGGCGTGGCAGAAGAATTCAAGAAGCAGGCCAAGGCCGCCGGCATGACCGTGGCCGGCCACGAATTCACCAACGACAAGGCGTTCGATTTCACCGCCATCCTGACCAAGCTGAAAACCAAGAAGGTGGAAGCCATCTTCTTCGGCGGCTACGCGCCACAGGCGGCGCCGATGGCGCGCCAGATGAAACAGCTGGGCATCAACGCCAAACTGCTGGGCGGCGACACCATCTGCACCGCCGAAATGGGCAAGCTGGGTGGCGACGCCGTCGGCGACAACGTCCTGTGCTCGCAGGGCGGCGCCATCCTGGAAAAAGCCTCGGCCGGCCCGGCCTTCAAGGCCAAGTTCAAGGCCCGCTTCAAGCAGGACGCCGACGTCTACGCGGCCGCCTATTACGACGCCGTGATGATGTACGCCCAGGCCATGCAAAAGGCGAACACCATCGACGCGCAGAAGGTGCAAGCCGTGATCAGCGCCGGTTCGTACCAGGGCGTGACCGGCACCTACGCGTTTGACGCCAAGGGCGACATGAAGCAGTCGCCGGTGACCATCTTCACCTTCAAGGCCGGCCAGCCTTCGGCGCTGACCACCTACTGACAGGGACGCGCCGCTAGCGGGCAGCGCGCAAGTCGTCCGCCAGCGGCACGATCGCCAGCAGCAGCAAGGCCAGCGCCAGCGGCACGCAGGCGGCAAAGCCCAGATACATGAAGCCGACCGCGCCGGCCACGCCGCCGATGAAGAACATCGCCAGCAGGGACGCCAGCAGCGCAAGCCGCGGCAGGTCCGCCGTCACGCGGGCGGCGGCCGGATCGCGGTTCCAGTAACACAGCTTGCCGAGTTCAATGCCGATGTCGGTCACCAGCCCGGTGACGTGGGTGGTGCGGATCTCGGCGCGCGAAGCCTTGGTGACGATGGCGTTTTGCAGGCCCATGACAAAGCACAGCAGCGCCACGATGGCGCCGATGTGGCCATGTTCCGCCATCCGCACCCCCAGCAGGCCAAACGCCAGCAGCAGCGCCGCCTCCAGCAGCAAAGGCAGCGCGTAGCGGCTGTGCGCCTCGCGCCGCCGGCCCCAGTTGATCAGCACCGCCGAGGTGGCGGCGCCGCAGAAGAAGGCCGCCAGCGACGCCAGTCCGGCCAGCAGCAGCGACATATTCCCCAGCGCCAGATTGTCGGCCAGCGCCGACACGATGCCCGACATGTGCGAGGTGTACTGCCCCACCGCGAAGAATCCGCCCGCGTTGACCGCGCCGGCCACGAAGGCCAGCGAGCGCCCGAGGCGGCGGTTGCCGATGTCGCTGCGATGCGGCGTGGCGTAGGTGCGCAGATAGTGCAGTGGCATGGCGGGCCTAGAAATCGCGCTGGGATGGATACCAGGTGTAAAAGTCGTTGTCCCACTTGAAGTGGGTGGTGGAGATGGTGATGGTCACGTCCAGCGCCTCGACGAAGTGCCACCAGCCCACCGGCAGGAACAGGATCTCGCCCGGCGCCAGCACGCAGTCGATCACCGGCACGTCCGCCATCAGGGGATAGCGCCGCAGGTCGATCTCGCGGCCGTCCACCGGCGAGAAGCAGTGGCGCGTGTTGTAGACCTTGGGCGTGTCGCACGGCGCGATCAGGCGCACGCGCTTGCGGCCGGCGATCTGGATCATGAAGTTGTTGGTCAGGTCGTGATGGAACGGCGTGATGGTGCCGGCCGGGCCAAACCAGAAAAAGCCGCTGCTGCCCGCTTGCAGGTACTCGGTCAGCGGCGGCAGGTCGCCCATCAGGCCGGCCAGCGCGACCTTGTTATGGGCATCGTTATTGGCCGTCATGTAGAAATCGTTGGTGACGCCGGCGCCGCGCACCATGGCCACGTAGTCGCCGAACGGCATGCGGCGCTTGTGGCTGACGCTGTTGATTTCGTAATCGGGATCGGCATCGCGGCCGAACTGCACTTCCACTTCGCGCTCGCCCAGCTGCGCGGCCAGGTAGTCGAAGCTCCATTTGTCGCGCGCCGCGCAGTCGTCCAGCATGCCGGTGATGATCACCGGCTGGTTGCGGCGGTAGTACAGCTCCAGGAATTCGTCTCCGGACAGGCGCGCCCGGCGCGGCACCGCCGGCGGCGCCAGCCGGTTCAGGCGCGACTGGATGCCCAGCACCCAATCGCGCTTGGCGACCCGGTTGGACAAGCGGGCCACGCCGCGCAGATAGGGGCTGCGCAGCGCCGCCGCCATCTCCGCGCGCGCGCTCGGCTCGGCGATGCCGGACTGGACCATGACGCCCACCAGGCCGTCAGGGTTGCCGCCAAGAATCAGATTTTCGGCGATCCAGCCGCGCCATGAGTCGTTGATTTCCATGGCGCCAGTGTACCGCAGAGTCCGAGGCGCTAGTAGGCCACCTCGGGCAGCACCGCGCGCGCCTTGCCGTCGCGCACGTCGATCACGCGCGGATACAGTTTGCCCAGGCTCATCTTGTAACAGGCCTGGCCTTCCTTCCACGCGGTCGGCAGCACCAGCAGCATCTGGAACGACGACGGTTCCTCGTCCAGCACGGCAAACACCGGCGGCGTGCCGGCCAGCACGATGGCTTCCAGCGGCTCCTCGCCCTCGATTTCCATGTGCTGGCCGCGCACCGGCATTTCATGCGTTTCGCCGGTGACGGTGTGCAAGGTGGCGGCGCCGACCACGCTGGCGTTGGCGCGGTCGACCACCAGGTTCAGGCGCAAAGTGGGACGGCCGATGGCGGCGCTGGAGATTTCGTAGACGGCGGCAAATAATTGGTTCATGGCATTCCTGAGGTGAGGGGATGAAACATGGCCCCCACTGTAGGCGTGCCGCGCCAAACTTACCTTCGGAATACCTTCCGCGCCGTAAGCCGCTGTTTTTAAAGCCTTTTAACGCTTGGGCAAGACCCAGTCCGGACGCACGTAATGGCAGGTGTAGCCGTTGGGAATGCGCTCCAGATAGTCCTGATGTTCCGCTTCGGCCTGCCAAAACGGGCCGGCCGGCGCCAGTTCGGTCGCCACTTTGCCGGGCCACAGGCCGGACGCGTCGACGTCGGCGATGGTGTCCTCGGCCGTCGCTTTCTGTTGCTCGTTGGTATAAAAAATCGCCGAACGGTAGCTGGCGCCGATGTCGTTGCCCTGGCGGTTGGGGGTGCTCGGATCATGGATCTGGAAGAAAAACTCCAGGATCTTGCGGTAGCTGAGCGTTGCCGGATCGTAAATGATTTCAATCGCCTCGGCGTGGGTGCCGTGGTTGCGGTAGGTGGCGTTGGGCACGTCGCCGCCGCTGTAGCCGACCCGGGTGCCGAGCACGCCCGGCATCTTGCGGATCAAATCCTGCATGCCCCAGAAACAGCCGCCGGCCAGGATGGCCTTCTCGGTGGTGCTTGTCATCTTCACTCCCTTTCATTAGTGTCTAGAGGCAATTTGGAGACAACCGCGGATTTCTTCAAGCAATCCACGGAAATCCATCTATAATTGTCCTTAGGAAAGCCATACCGCTCCTGTCACGCGCGCCCCTCCCCTGCCGCGTCCCTTCTTCCGGCCTGGACCCAGCCGAACGTCACGTTACTTATTCGTTCACTATTATGGACCAGACCACCAAACGTATTCTCGTTGTCGACGACAACACCGAAGCGGCCGACATCTCGGCCGAACTGCTGGAACTGCACGGCTATCACACCGCCGTGGCCTATGACGGCCTGGCCGGACTGGAAACCACCCGCGCCTTCCGGCCGGACGCGGTGCTGCTCGACCTGGGCATGCCGCGCATGGATGGCTACCAGGTGGCGGCCGCCCTGCGCGCCGTGCCCGATTTCGACCACGTCGCCCTGATCGCCTTCACCGCCTGGGGCGACATTGTGACCCGGCAGCGGGTGATCGACACCGGCTTCGACGAACACATCATCAAGCCCGCCAACCTGGAACGCATCCTGGCCGCGGTCCGCATCGCCCTGGACAAGCGCGAACAACTCTGCGCGGCCGCCGCATCGTAGTGCTTTTATGATACTGTCCTGAGTCAGACAGGAGGTATCATCATGATCGAACGACGCACCCGCCCCGACCGCGTGAAAGCGGTCGCGGTCAACGCCGGCATCGCCATGGCGCAAGAAAAAGGCCGCGAGGCCGCGGCCGAATTCCTGGCGGACGCCGGGGTGCCGCTGCCGGTGATCGCCCGCGTGTTGAGCGAACCGGACAAGCGGCGCGCGGCCGACCTGCGTTAGCCGATTCAGAACTGGTACGCCGCGTTGGCCCAGAGCATGGGCTGGCGTTCGTGCGGCTCCGAGCGCGGCGCGCCGCCATGGGTGCGCCACGCCAGCAGCAGCGAGGCGCTGATCGCGCGGTTGGCATAGCGCAGCCCGGCCCCGGCGCCGGCCAGCGAGCGGCGGTTGGCGTCGGTCGTCCACGGTTCGCGGTTGACGGTGACGCGGCCGGCATCGAAGAACAGATACGGCATGAAGGCGCCGGCGGCATAGCGCAGCTCGACCTGCGCCAGTGCGCCACTGTCGCCATAGCCCTCGCCGCCCGGATAGGCGCGCACGCCGTTCCGTCCCCCCAAACCGAATTTTTGCGACGAGTCCAGGTTCTTGCTGGCCCATTGGGCCGAGACGCGCCCGTACAGGTCGACGCCGGCGGTGAGCGACTGGATGCGCGCCAGGTCGAGGTTCCATTTCGAGAACTGGCCGGCGGTGCGGGCGGTGAGCGCGTCGGCCGGCGCCAGGCCGGCGTCGAGTTGCAGGCGGCCCGGTGTCCAGCTGAGGGCGCCGTAGGTCACGCCGCCGCGCAGCAGGTTGTCGCGCAGGTCGAAGTTGAGCGCCAGCGGCAGGCTGTTGCTGGATTTGTCGCTGCGGCTGTCGGTGGCGCCCTGGCGGTCGTGCAGGCGCTTGTGCTCCAGTGTGCCGGACAGGGTGAGGTTGTAGCGCTGCGAGCGCACCAGCGGGTAACTGAGGCCGGCGCTGCCGACGTCGGCGGTGCCGGTGGCGTCCAGCGCGGCAAAGCTGTCGGCCAGCGCGTAGTAGGAATGGGTGTAGCCGACCTTGCCGCGCAAGCCGTAGGCGTTCAGCGGCAGCGCGTAACTCAGCGCGCCGAACCACATTTGCTCGTCGGTGTACATGCCTTGCACCACCAGCTGGTCGCCCAGCGTGAGCGGGCTGTCGACGTCGAGGTTGACGTGCACGCGGTTGCGGCCGGTGTAGCGGTTGCCATCGTTGTCGATGCCGATCTCGCCGGCGTAGCGGTGGTCGCGCCGCACTTCGACCGCCAGGTCGCCGGTGCCGACGTCGCGGCCGGGGCGGACCACGGGGATGCTCTTGATGCCGGGCTGGTCGTCCAGGATCAGGGTCACGCGCTCCAGCGCGTGGCTTTCAATCACGCTGCCCGGCTTGAGCGGCGACAGGAAGCGCTGACCGGGCGCGCTCAACTCGGCGTCGCCGTGGGCGGTGATCTGGCCGTAGCGCCCTTCCAGTATCTCGATGCGCAAGCCACCTTGCTGCAAATCCTGCTGCGGCAGGTAGGCGCGCGCGAACGGATAGCCGGCGGCGCGGTAGTAGTTGGAAATGCGGTCGGCCAGCGCGCTCAGGCCGGCGAAGTCGTAGGTTTTGCCCTGCACCGGCCCCAGCGCGCGCAGCAGTTCATCCTGGGCGATCAGGGTGTTGCCGGTGATGGTGATCTGTTTCAGCGTGACCGTCACGCCGCCGGGCGCCACCTGTGGTGGTGGCGTTGGCGTGGTGAGCGGCAGCGGGGCCGAGGGAGCGGGCTCGCGCAGCGCGCGCGGGCCGTTTTCCTGCAATAGCTGCCCGGCATCGGGCCGCTGTTGCGCCAGCACCGGGCTGCCGATGCCGAGGAGGGAGGCGGTGGTCAGAAAAGTCAAAGCTGGTTTCATGTCGGCTTTCAACGCTGTCTGATAGGCATCAATTGTAGCGTTACTTCTTGTCCGTTGTCGCGACGGATGCTGTGCTGATGTCCGGGATGGCCGCCGGTGGCATTTGAATCCCGCCGGAGACGACGAACACGCTCAGGAACTTGACGTCGCGGCCGGCGGTCAGGCCCTGCGTGGCCGGCAGGCGATCGCTGCTGGCGGAGCGCGAGGTATCGGCGCCCTCACCCACGGCCGTGTAGTTAAGACCACCCACGCTCAGCGACGGCAACGCGGGCGTCACGCCCCCTTGCACGATAGGAGTCGCCGCCTGCACCGACACCGCCGCCGGCAACGCAGCCGCCGGGACTTGCACGACAGGTATTGGTGCTGGCGTTGGCGTTGGCGTTGGCGTTGGCGTTGGCGTCGGTGCTGGCGTCGGCACAGGCGTTGGTGCTGGCGTCGGCACAGGCGTTGGTGCTGGCGTCGGCTCAGGCGCTGGCGTCGGCACTGGCGTTGGTGCCGGCGTCGGCACTGGCACTGGCACTGGCACTGGCACTGGCACTGGCACTGGCACTGGCACTGGCACTGGCGTTGGTGCTGGTGTCGGTGCTGGTGTCGGTGCTGGCGTCGGCGCAGGCGTTGGTGCTGGCGTCGGTGCTGGCGTTGGCGTCGGTGCTGGCGTTGGCGTCGGCACTGGCGTTGGCGTTGGCGTCGGCGTTGGCGTTGGCGTTGGCGTCGGCGTTGGCGTTGGCGTTGGCGTTGGCGTTGGCGTCGGCGTCGGCGTCGGCGTTGGCGTTGGCGTCGGCGTTGGCGTTGGCGTTGGCGTTGGCGTTGGCGTTGGCGTTGGCGTTGGCAGGATATTCGCACTGGTCGTCGCCGTACCGGCAATGCTGTAATTCCCTGCGTCCGTACCGCTCAGCACCAGACCGCTCACGTTCACCGTGACCGCCGTCCCCGCCGTCGCCTGCGCAAAGTGCGCTGACGCGCCGCTTGCATCGAGATGCACATCGTCGCCGCTGACCTCGCCGCTAACTGCGCCACCATGCGTCAAGGTCGCCACCGTGCTGCCATCCTCCGTCTTGTCCGCCGCGGTCGTGCCGCTCACCGTCAGGCCCATCGGCAGTATCGACGCCACAATGCCAGTCGGCGCCGCCACCTGGTAATTCGAAGCCAACCCGGTACCATCGGCCAGCACAATGCCGCTGACGTTCACCGCCTTGCCATTGCCGGCATGACGATCCGCGAACGCACCACTCTGCCCCGAGAAACTCAAGGTCTCCGAACCCACCAGACCACTCAACGAACCGCCACTCAGGACCGCCGCGGTATTGCCATCATATGTCTTGTCAGCCGCCGTCATGCCGACAATCGTCAGCAGCTTGGGCGTGATGCTGGCCGTCGCCGTCGCCTGATCGGTGAAGACATAATTGCCCGCATCCGCGCCGGTGTAGCTGCTGCCCAGGGTCACCTGCTTGCCGCTGGCCGCGTTGGCGTCGGCAAACGCGCCGGTGGCGCTGACGACCACCTGATCGCCGCTCACCAGATTGGCAATCACCGCCGCACCGCTATTGACCTGCGCCGTCGTGCCGCCGTCATACACCTTGTCCGCCGCGGTGATGCCGGACACACTGGCCGCGCGCGGGGTAATCGACGCCGTCACGCCAGCCGGATTGCCGACACTGTAATCCGACGCCAGCCCGCTGCCATTCGACAGCACCGCGCCGGTCACCGTTACCGCCTTGCCGGCGCCGACATTTTTGTCCGCGAACGTTCCCGCCAGACCGGACAGGCCCAAGGTCTCCGCGCCAACCAGACCGCTCAGCGTAGCGCCGCTCAGCGTGGCCGAGGTGCCGCCGTCATACGTCTTGTCGCCGGCCGACAGACCGGTGATCGTCAGCGCCTTCGGCGTCACCGCCGCCGCATTGCCGGCGCCAGCCGACGACAGGCTGGGCAAGGCATAGTTGGCCGCCAGGCCACCGCTGCCGTCGGCCAGCGCGATGGCGTTGACATAGCCGGCCGCGCCCACGTGCGCGCTGTTGGCGGTAGCGCCGCTGTAGCCCAGGCTCTCGCCGGCCACCAGATTGCCCAGCGTGACCACGCCGCTCAAATCGGCCGTGCCGTCATAGGTCTTGGCCGCGTTCAGGGTCACGGTGCGCGGCGTGATGCTGGCGCTGGCCGTGGCGCTGGTGCCGGACAAAGTGTAGTTGCCGGCATCCGCGCCGCCCAGGCTGATGCCGCTGATGCTGACCGTATAGCTGCCGACGTTCTTGCTGCCGAACGCGCCGCTGCCGCTCAGCGTGAGACTGTCGCCCGCCACCACGCCACTGGCCGTGACCGCCGCCGTGGTGGTGCCGTCGTACACCTTGCCGGACGCGACCGGCGTCAGGGTCTTGGGCGTGATGGTATAGCTGCCCGTATTGAAATAGCCCACCGCATAGGTGGTGCCGCCGTTGACATAGCTGCCTGGGTTGGCGGCGTCCGGCGTCAGGCTGGCATAGCTGCCGGCGTTCTTGCTGGCCGTGGTGTAGGCCACCGACGGCGTCAGCGACGACACGGCGAAACCGCCCGGCCCGCCCAGCGTGGTGAAGCTCAGCCCGGTGGCGACGTTGCTGCCGTCATAGGTCTTGCTGCCAGCGCCGCTCTGGATCACATAGATCGGCAGGGTCGACATGCTGACCGCCTGGTAGGTCGCGTACAGATAGCTGTTGTTCGACCCCGGAATCACCAGCGTGCCGCAATTGGGGAAGGGCGAGACGCACTCGGTCGCCAGCTGCGGCGACTGGGTGTAGGCCGACAGCTGCGGCGCGCCATTGACGAACACCAGCCAGCTGGCCACCGAGGGTCCCTTGAACACCACGCGCGCGCGGCTGCCGTACGACACCAGCCCCATCGCCCCCTCGTCCTTCTGGGCGGCGGTGTAGCCGGCGGTGGAGTTGACCGCGTTGAGCAAGGTGCCGCCACCGCCGGTGTCGCTGCCCACCGTGGTCACGGTGCCGGAGTTGCCCTCGAACGCCACACCGAAGGTCTTGATGCCGCCGGTGCTGACGCCGGTGACAAACAGGTTGCCGGTGCCCGACAACACGGTCGCGCCGGACTTGATAAAGACGCCGCCGGTGTCGCCCGACAGGCTGCCGTTGTTGGCGCCCACCGACGACTTGCCGTTGATGACGATATTGCCGCCCTGCGACAGGATGCTGCGGTTGCCCTCGATGGTCACGGCCGCCGCGCTGCCACTGTAGTTGAGCGCGTAGCCGATGCCGTTGGTGACGGCGCCATTGGCGCCGCCGATCAGGATATTGCCGCCGTTGGAAGTGAGGTTGGCATTGACGTCGATGCCACCCACGGTGGCGCCGGCCGCGTTGGCGGCGCTGAGCGTGATGCCCAGCTTGCCCGCCGTGGCGCCGATGTTGCTGTTGACCGTGATGCCGCGGTCGGCGCGCAGGGTCAGGGTGGCGTCGCCGCCGGCGCTCTTGTCGATGGCGCTGGCGACCGTGATGTCGCCATTGCCGCTGGCGGTGGCGCCGTAGGCGGCGTTGTTGCTTTGCGTGGTGACCGTCACGCTGGTGCCGGTATTCAGCGCGCTGTTGATATTGGCGGCCGCGGTGGCGTTGATGGTGTAGTCATAGGGGTCGATCAGCCACTGGCCGCCCTGGCCGTGCGCCGCGCCGGCGTCCACGCGCAAGGCGCGCGCGGTGGCCACCTCGGCGGCCGAGGTTTCGATGAAGCCGCCGTTGCCGCCGTGCGCGGCGCTGGCGTCCAGCGTGCCGGCCACGTCCACGCGGCCATTGTGCATATCGCCCAGCAGCAGAATCTGGCCCTGCTCGCCGGTGGCCAGCGTGCGCGCCTGCACCACGCCGCTGTTGTTGATGACGGTGCTGATCAGATCACCGGCCGCGCGCGCGCTCATCAGCACCATGCCGCCGTCGGCGCGCACCGCGCCGCTGTTCTCGATCAGCGCATCCAGCGCGGCGCGCTGGACCTGCAACTTGACCGGGCCGCCCAGGTCCAGCCGCACGTCGCTGCCGGCGCCCAGCAAGGCGTTGCCGCGTTCGGCACTGATCTCGCCGCTGTTGAGGATTTTGGCCGCCACCAGCGCCACCGTGCCGCCTTGCGCGGCGCGGATATTGCCCTGATTGATGACGGCGTTGGCGCTGTCGCCCTGCAAGCGGTAGTTACCGCTCATGAAATCCTGATTGCTCATCGCCAGCGTGGAGGCCAGCAGGCCGCCCACGTCGACCTGCGCGGTGGGCGAGAACAGCACGCCGTTGGGGTTGAGCAGGAACACCTGGCCGTTGGCCTTGAGCGCCCCCTGGATCTGCGACACGTCGCTGCCCAGCACGCGGTTCAACGCCACCGCGCTGGCCGACGGCTGCACGAACTGCACGGTGTTGTCCTTGCCGATGGAGAAGCTGTTCCAGTCGATCGCCGCCCTGGCGCCCGCCTGGTTGATGGTCATCACCTTCCCCTGCTGAGCGATGCTGGCCTGGCCGGCGGTGACCACGCCGCCGGTGGGCAAGTCGGCCGCGTGCGCCGCCGCCTGCGCCAGCGCCGCCGCCGCC
>NZ_WNKY01000077.1 GCF_009720825.1 Duganella radicis
GGGGCGGCTGCCGCGGCGGGCGCGGCGGCGTGGGCGCCGCCGATGGTGCCCGACACGCTGCGCTGGGCCATTGCAGGCGCGGCGGCCAGGGCCGCCGCGATGAGGAGAGTCGAGATCAGTCCGTGCTTCATTTATTCAGTTTTCGGATACGTTCGGATGGCGTGATGATGTCGGTCAGGCGGATACCGAACTTGTCGTTCACCACCACCACCTCGCCCTGGGCGATCAGGCAGCCATTGACCAGCACGTCCATCGGCTCGCCGGCCAGGCCGTCCAGTTCCACCACCGAGCCCTGCGCCAGTTGCAGCAGGTTCTTGATGGCGATCTTGGTGCGGCCCAGTTCCACGGTCAGCTGGACCGGGATATCGAGGATGAAGTCGATATCGTTGTGGGTTTCGGTCTTGCTGGGCGTGCTGGAAAAGTCCTTGAACACGGCGGCGCTGGCCGCTTGCGCGGCCTGCTGCTTTTCCAGCGCGGCGGCTTCGGCCTGCGCCTGTTCGGCGATCGCCGCACCCCATGGATCGTCTTCGTCCAGCGGTTGATCGTCTTGATTGTCGGACATTTTTCTCTCCGGTGTTAATTTTTAAGATTATCGGTATTGGCCAGCAGTTTCTCGACCTTGAGCGCGTATTGGCCGTTCATCACGCCATAGCTGCAATCCATCACCGGCACGCCGTCGACCGTGGCCGAGATGAATTCCGGGATTTGCAGCGGGATGATGTCGCCCACCCGCATGTTCAGGATCTCGTCGAAGTTGACCTTGGCCGTGCCCAGCGAGGCGACGATTTCCACCTCGGCGATCTGGATCTGCTGGGTCATCAGGCGTATCCAGCGCTTGTCCACCTCCAGCGCCTCGCCTTGCAGGCTGGAGGTCAGTGAATCGCGGATCGGCTCGATCATCGAGTACGGCATGCAGAAGTGGATCTGGCCCGACACCGAGCCCAGCTCCACGGTGAAGGTGGAGGCCACCACCACCTCGTTGGGGGTGGCGATGTTGGCGAACTGGGTATTCATCTCCGAGCGGATGTACTCGAACTCGACCGGGTACACCGGCTCCCACGACTTGGTGTAGGCCTCGAACACGATGTCGAGGATGCGCAGGATGATGCGCTGCTCGGTCTGGGTAAAGTCGCGGCCCTCCACCCGGGTGTGGAAGCGGCCGTCGCCGCCAAACAGGTTGTCGACCAGCAGGAACACCAGGCCCGGATCGAACACCATCAGGGCCGTGCCGCGCAGCGGCTTCATGTGCACCAGATTGAGGTTGGTCGGCACCACCAGATTGCGGATGAACTCGCTGTATTTCGACACCCGCACCGAACCGACCGACACCTCGGCGCTGCGGCGCAGGAAGTTGAACAGGCCGACGCGCAGCAGGCGGGCAAAACGTTCATTGATAATTTCCAGCGTCGGCATGCGCCCACGCACGATACGTTCCTGGGTGGCCAGGTTGTACGTTCGTACTCCGGCGACGTCTTCCTGCGTCGCGACGTCGTCCTGGTCGCCGTTGACGCCCTTCAGAAGGGCATCGACTTCTTCCTGGGAGAGAAAATTATCAGCCATGACTCGTCTGCTTACTGAATGATGAAGGACGTGAACAGCACGTCCTCGATTTCCTGCGGCGCGCCGCGCTCTTCGAACGGCTCGCGCAGTTGGGTAATGATTTCCTTGGCCAGCTGGACCTTGCCTTCCGGCGTGTTGATGTCGGTCGCGCGCTTGCTCGACAGCAGCAACAGCATGCGGCTGCGCACCTTGGCCATGTTCGCCTTGACGTTTTCCTTCTCTTCCAGTCCGCCCACTTCCAGCGTGAAGGCGATCTGCAAATACTGGTCGCCGCCGGCCTCGCCCGGTTGCAGGTTGACGGTGAACGGTTCGACCGGCAGGTATTCCGGCGGACCGACCGGCTTCTTGGCTTTTTTCTTCTTGGCCGGCGCCTCGTCGTGTTCCTCGGCATCGGCTTTGCCGTGCAGGAAGAACCAGGCCGCGCCGCCGCCGGCCGCGCCGAGGATGAGCACGACTGCCAGGATGATGATGATCAGTTTCTTGCTGCCGCCGCCCGAGGGCGCTTCAACTTTCTGATCGGCTTTCATTTTTGGGTTCGCTTTCAAAATAGCCCTTCATGCAGCGCGAGAGGATCACGCCGTCATTATGTCATTATCGGTTGTGCCTGCGCAGTTGGATACGCTGAAAAGAGGGGCGTTCCCGCTGCTGCTTGGCGTTTCCGTAGTGTAACAGACAACAAAACCGGGAGGGCGGTGACGCCGGTCCCGGTTGGCTGTGGCGACGGCGCCCGCTTAGGCGAAAGTATCCACCGCACCGGCCGGCAAGCGGCGCACCGGTGGCGCGCCGCGCGCGGCGTCGGTGTCATTGCCGCTGTCGCGGCCATAGCTTCCGCCGGCGCGGTTGCCGCCGCCATTGCCGCCGCCCGATTGCGCCGAGCTGGCTTGCTGGTTAAACGCGCTGTTGTTCTGATCCGACATGCCGGCCGAGACGGTGGCGCTGCCCAGCTGAATGCCGGCGTCGCTCATCATTTCCTTCAGTTTCGGCAGGGCGTTTTCCAGCGCCTGGCGCACTTCCGGCGCGGCCGAGCTGAAGGCGGCGGTGGCCTGGTCCTTGTTCACGCTCAGCACCACTTGCAGCGGGCCGAGGTCGGGTGGATTCAGTTCCATGGTGGCGCTGTGCTCGCCGCCGGCCGCCATGAAGATGATTTTCTGCCCCAGTTGCTGATCCCACTGCTGGGTGCCGACGCGGCTGCTGAGCTTGTCGGTCGGCACGGCGGTGGCGGCCTTGGCGATTTCCTGCGCGGCGTGCGAGGCGGTTGGCGCGATAGTGACGCTGGCCTGTTCTTTCAGCGCGGCCGTGGCTTCGGCATTGGCGGTGGCGCCGGCCTTGGCGCTGGCGGCCAGCTGGGCCGGATCGGCGGCCTGCTGCTGTTGCTGGGTTTGCGACACTTGCGGCTGGGCGTTGCCGGCCGGCGCGGCCTTGGTTTCGATGCGGTTGAGGGCGTCTGCGCCGGTTTTCGGCGCGGCGTCGGTCACGGCGCTGGCCTCGGCGCCGACCGGCTGGCGGTCGGTGCCGGCGTCGGCGGCGTTGGCGGTGGTGCTGGCGACCGGAACGGGACGGGCGCTGTCGTCGGCCTTGCCGCTGGCGGCTTTGGCCGCGGCGGCGCTCGCGGCGTCGGCGGCGTCGGCGGCGGCTTGTGCGGCGGAACCGGCCTTGCCCAGAGCGGTTTTGAAATCGGTGGCGGCAGCGGCCTGGTCTTGCGCGGCTTGCAGGGCGGCGCCATCGGTGCTGGCGCTGGCGGCCTGTGCGGCGGCTGCGGCGTCGGCATCGAGAGTGGCCACACTGGCGGCGCTGGCGTCGGCCGCATTGGCGGCAGTCGCGTCGCCAGTGGCAGCGGCGAGGGCGGCCTGGGCTGCCGCGGCGGCTGAAGCGGCGCTGGCAGCGGCATCGGCGGCCGTGGCGATGGCGCTGGCGCCCGCACCCGTTGCGCCGGTCAGTCCGGCGTCAGCGTCGGTGCTGGCGGCTGCGGTGGCGACCGGGGCGGCTGGCTGGTTGAGCGCGGCCACCAGGGCCAGCATGTCGGCCACCGGATCGGCCGCTTGCGCGGCCTGGGCGTCGCTATTGGCGCCGTCGGCCGCATTGGCGGCATCGGCGTTCGCGCTGCTGTTGTCGGTGCTGCCGCTGTCGCTGGACGCGTTTTGGGCCGGCGCCGGCTGGGCTGCCGTCTCGTTGCTGGCCGGCGCGGCGGCCTCGGTCTGCTGATTCGGCGATTCCGCCTGCCTGGCGGGCGCGGCTTGCTGCTGCTTGGGCGCGGAGGCGCGCGAGGCAGGGCGCTCGGCGGCGCGGGTCGGCTGGTTGCCGCTGGTGTTGTTGGCGCTGCTGCGCTGGTCCATCTCGCGCGACAACGCTTGCTTGAAGGCGCCGCTGTCATTGCCTGCGCCCAGGTTGAGATTCACTTTCGGCGCGGCCACTGCATTGGCGTTCAGGCTGGGAATTTGAAGATTCGGGGTTTGCATGTTTCGCGCTCTCTAGGATGTCATCGTTTGTAGTACGCCTGCCTTGCCGCGTGTTCGTCCATCTGCTTCTGGTCGCGCTTGTTTTCCAGCTTGAGCGCGGCGGCGTCCGCCCGGTCGTTCAGGGTGGAATAGGACATGCGCTTGCGCTCGCTGGCCTGCCACGCGGCCTTTTCCTGTTCGCCGCGGTACTCGGCGTGCTTGATCATGTCCAGCTGGCCCTTGACCGCCGTTTCCAGCTTTTCAATGAAAGCCACGAAATTGCGGTAGGCCATGGGCGTGATGCCGGCCGCTTGCGCCGCCTCGAAACGCTTGAGGTATTCCTCGCGGTAGCCGACCAGCATCTCGTGCTTCTGTCTGGCCTCGTCCACCGCTTTCAGGGCGATGCCCAGCCGTTTGGCGGCATCATCCGTCTCACGCCGCGCCAGGTCCATCAAGGTTGCTAATTGCGCTTTGGAAGCCATGGTGAGTCAATTATAGGTGTCGGCCCAGGCCGTCAATCAGTCGAATAGAGAGGTAAGTTGCCCCAAGCTCTCGCCCATGGTCACCCGTTCGGTGATCTGTTGTTGCAAGAAATGCTCGATACGGTCATGCAATTGGATGGCCTGATCCAGCACCGGATCGGTGCCGGCGGCGTAGGCGCCGACGCTGATCAGGTCGCGGCTGCGCTCGAAGCGCGAGAACAGTTGCTTGAGCTGGCGGGCCTTGGTCTGGTGCTCATGCGAGGTGATCGAATGCATGGCGCGGCTGATCGATTGCTCGATGTCGATGGCCGGGTAGTGGCCGGCCTCGGCCAGGCGGCGGTTCAGCACGATGTGGCCGTCCAGAATCGCGCGCGCCGAGTCGGCGATCGGGTCTTGCTGGTCGTCGCCCTCGGTCAGCACGGTGTAGAAGGCGGTGATCGAGCCGCCGCCCATTTCGCCGTTGCCGGCGCGCTCGACCAGAATCGGCAGCTTGGCGAATACCGATGGCGGATAACCCTTGGTGGCGGGCGGCTCGCCGATCGCCAGCGCGATCTCGCGCTGCGCCATGGCGTAGCGGGTCAGCGAGTCCATGATCAGCAGCACATTCTGGCCCTTGTCGCGGAAGTGCTCGGCGATCGCGGTGGCGTAGGCCGCGCCTTGCAGGCGCATCAGCGGCGGCGTGTCGGCCGGCGCCGCCACCACCACCGAGCGCGCCAGGCCTTCCTCGCCGAGGATTTGCTCGATGAACTCTTTCACCTCGCGGCCGCGTTCGCCGATCAGGCCGACCACGATGATGTCGGCCTCGGTGTAGCGCGCCATCATGCCCAGCAGCACCGATTTGCCGACGCCGGAACCGGCGAACAAACCCATGCGCTGGCCGCGTCCCACGGTCAGCATGGCGTTGATCGAGCGCACCCCCACGTCCAGTGTTTCGGCGATGGGCGCGCGGCCCAGCGGGTTGGCCGGGCGGGTGTTGATCGGCGCGCTGTCGGTGGTGTTGAGCGGGCCGAGGCCGTCCAGCGGGCGGCCGGCGCCGTCCAGCACGCGGCCCAGCAGTTCCGGGCCGACCGGCAGGTGGCGCGCGCGGTCGCTCGGGCGGCGGCGCGGATGGGCCACGCTGCCCGGCTTGGGAATCGACGGCTCAACCGGGAACACGCGGGTGCCGGGCACCACGCCTTCCACGTCCGACTGCGGCATCAGGAACAGCTTGTCGCCCTCGAAGCCCACCACTTCGGCTTCGATCTTGCCGCCGGCCGGCAGCGGCACGGTGCAGGCGGCGCCCACCGCCAGCCGCAGGCCGACCGCTTCCATCACCAGCCCGGCCACGCGGGTGACGCGGCCGGAGATCTGCATCGGCTCGACAAAGCTGACCACCTCGGCGCAATCGTTGAGGTAGGCTTTCCAGCGCGCGGTGTGGGGATTCGCAGATGGGTTGGTTGCGGCGTCCATGATCTCAGGCCAGCCAGTCCACTTCTTTGCCCAGCGCGTGGCTCAGGCGTTGCCAGCGCGCGGCGGCGGTGGCGTCGATCTGGTTGCTGGCGGTGTCGACCTTGCAGCCGCCACGGCCGACGCTGGCGTCCTCCACCACGCGCCAGCCGCCCTTGTCCAGTTCCTCGCCGATGCCGGCGCGCACGGTGGCGGCATCGTCCGGATGCAGCACCAGCAGGGCGGGCTGCTGCAACACCGGCAGGTACTCGATGGCGTCGCGCACGATGGGCAGGATCAGCTCCGGCTTCACTTGCAGCGCGTTCTTGAGCATGCCCTTGGCCAGTTGCAGCGCCAGGTCCAGCACCTCGTTGGCGATCAACTGGTCGGCGTGGTGCAGGGCGGTGCTGAAACTGTCCGCCAGCGCGCGCACGTGCTGCAATTCTTCCTTGGTGGCTTGCAGGCCGGCCTCGATGGCGTCGGCGTGGCCGGCCGCGTGGCCCTCTTCATAGCCATCCTTGCGCGCTTCCTCGCGGATGGCTTCCAGTTCCTCGACGGTGGGGTAGGCGATGGGCGGCGGCAGCGGCGGCCCCATTTCCACTTGCTCCTGCTGCGCCGCCAGCGCTTCCTGCACGCGCTGCTCGGCCTCGATGCGGGCGTTCTCGGCATCGATCTCGCGCTGCTCGGCCTCGCGCTGGGCGAGCGCGCTCGGCCGCTCGTCGCCGAACGAGGTCATCTCCCAGCGCTGGAACGCCGGCTGCGCTTCTTTTGTATGAATAACCATTAAACGAAGGAATCCTCACCTTTGCCACCGAGCACGATCTGGCCTTCGTCGGCCAGGCGGCGCACGATTTGCAGAATTTGTTTTTGCTGGGTTTCCACTTCCGACAGGCGCACCGGGCCTTTCGATTCCAGGTCTTCGCGCATCATTTCCGAGGCGCGCGCCGACATGTTCTTGAAGATCTTGTCGCGCAGTTCCTGCGACGCGCCCTTCAGCGCGATGATCAGCATCTCCGACTGCACTTCGCGCAGCAGCAGCTGGATGCCGCGGTCGTCGATATCGATCAGGTTGTCGAACACGAACATCTCGTCCATGATCTTCTGCGCCATGTCGTTGTCATAGTTCTTGATGTTGTCCATGACCGAGCTTTCCTGCTCGCCGGACATGAAGTTGAGGATCTCGGCCGCCGCGCGCACGCCGCCCAGGGTCGATTTCTTGATGTTCTCGTTGCCCGACAAGAGCTTGGTCAGCACGTCGTTCAGCTCGCGCAGCGCGGCCGGCTGCACACCGTCCAAGGTGGCGATCCGCAGCACCACGTCGTTGCGCAGGCGGTCGGTGAAGTGGCCGAGGATTTCGCAGGCCTGGTCGCGCTCCAGGTGGACCAGGATGGTGGCGATGATTTGCGGGTGCTCGTTGCGGATCAGCTCGGCCACGGATTGCGAATCCATCCACTTCAGCGATTCGATGCCGGACGCGTCCTTGCCGCCCAGGATGCGCGACAGCAGCACCGAGGCCTTGTCGTCGCCCAGCGCCTTGGTCAGCACCTGGCGGATGTATTCGTCGGAATCCAGACCCACGGTGGAGGCGGCCGCCACCATGTCGCGGAAATTGTCGAGCGTGCCGACCACTTCCTCGTGCGGCACGTTCTTCATGGTCGCCATGGCGGCGCCCAGCTTGAGCACCTCGCGCGGGCCGAGGAATTTCATCACCTCGGCGGCCTCGGTCTCGCCCATCGCCAGCATCAGGATGGCGGCTTTTTGCAGTCCGGTATTTTCAGTCATTTGCGCCTATCCATTCCTTGATCACGTTGGCAACAATGCGCGGGTCTTCCACGGCCAGTTTCTTGGCCATGGCGAGGTTGTCGCGGTAGCTGCGCGCGGTGTTCTCTTCCATCTTGCGCAGCTCTTCTTCGGCGATGAGCGCTTCGTCCGGCTGTTCCGGTTCCGGCTCCTCCGGCACTTCCGGTTCCGGCTCCGGCGCGTTGATCTCGTCGATTTTCTTGAACACCGGACGCATCATCGGACGCACGATGCGCAGCACGATGTACAGCAAAATCAGGGCGGTGATCAGGAACTTCGCCAGGTCCTTCGCCATCGGCAGGTTGGCCGGGTCCTTCCACCATTCCGGCGGCGGCTCGTAAGGCTTGTCGACGCCGTCGAACGGCGAGTTGGCCACGCTGACGGCGTCGCCGCGATCCTGGTTGTAGCCCATGGCCTGACGCACCAGATCGTTGATCTTGTTCATCTCTTCAGGAGTATAGGCCTTTACCGTGACTTTGCCGTTCTTATCGATGATGCGCTTGTAGTTGACCACCACCGCCACCGTCAGGCGGCGCAGGCCGCCCATGCCGCGTTGCTCGTAGCGCACGGTTTTGTCGACTTCGTAATTGGTAGTCGATTCCTTGTGGCTCGGGCCGGCCGTGCCGTTGGCGGCGACGGTGCCGGGCGGCGTGCCGGGCGCGGGCGCGTTCGGGCCGTTGGCCTGGGCGGTCTGGTTGAGCGGCGCGGTGGCGGTGCCCGGTGGCTGGTTGGACAGCGCGCCCGGAATGCCGCCCGGATTGTTGGCGTTGTTGTTGCCGTTGGTCTCGCTGGTCTGCTGGCTGCGGATGGCCGAGGCGGCCGGCGGCGAGTTGGGCTTGTAGTTTTCCGAGGCTTGCTCGATCTTGGCGAAGTCGACATCGGCCACGGCTTCGGCGCGCACATTGCCTTCGCCGACGATGGGAATCACGATCGATTCCACCTGCTTGATGACCTGCGCCTGCAAGTCCTTGACGTATTTCAGCTGCTGCTCGTCGAGCTTGGCGTTGGCGCCGTTGGTTTTATCCTGATTGGAAATCAGGTTGCCGGCCTGGTCGACCACGGTGACGTTGGCCGGCAGCAGGTCGGGCACGCTGGAGGCCACCAGGTGGACGATGGCGCCGGTTTGCTGCTGGTCCAGCATGCGGTTCGGGTGCAGGGTGACGATCACCGAGGCGGTCGGCTTTTGCTGGTCGCGCACGAACACGGAGGGTTTCGGCAGCGCCAGGTGGACGCGGGCGTTCTCGACCGGCGCCAGCGACATCACCGAGCGCGCCAGCTCGCCTTCCAGCGCGCGCTGGTAGTTGACCTGTTCGAGGAACTGGGACACGCCCAGCTTCTGGTTTTCCATCAGCTCGAAGCCGACGTTGCCGCCCTTCGGCAAGCCCTGCGCCGCCAGTTTCAGGCGGATATCGTGCACCTGGTCGGCCGGCACCAGGATGGCGGTGCCGTTGTCGGAAAACTTGTGCTTGACCTGCATCTTGTCCAGCTCGGCCGTGATGGCGCCGCCGTCGCGGTCGGTGTAGTTGGAGAACAGCACCGCGTACTCGGGCGGCTTGTTCCACAGGTACAGCCCGATCAGGATGGCGACGATGGCCGCGGCGCCGGCCGCGCGCAGGAAGTTGCGCCCCATCGGCGTCTGGATGAAGGGCAGCTTCTCGGCGCCGTCGTCTTGCGCGCCGGCTGCTGTGTCGTTGTCGATTTCTTCCGCTACGGCCATGATGGTTGGGTCCCGAATGAGGGTTCTATAAGGAATACCGCCATTATTGCTTGTAATCAGGAAATTCAATAGGGGGAACAGAGCGCCGTTTACGGTCCTGCTCGATGCTGGGGGCTTGCGCGCGGCTTGTTATTCTGTCAGCACGTAGAAAAAAGGAGTCAGTAATGATTACAGGTGGAATTGACAGTAGTCGAATCCAGGCCATGATCGCGCAGCTCAAGGCGCACGCCACCAAGCCGGACTTGCAGCCGCCGGTCATCGCGACCGAGCCGGCGGCCGTGCCCAAGGCGGATTTTCAGGATGCCTTGAGAAAGTCGCTGGACGCGGTCAACGCCAGCCAGGTGGAAGCGGACGGCATGAGCAAGCGCTTTGCCATGGGCGACGACAGCGTCAGCCTGTCGGATGTGATGATCGCGCAACAGAAAGCCAGCATCAACTTCCAGGGCACGCTGCAAGTGCGCAACAAGCTGGTGTCGGCCTATCACGACATCATGAACATGCAAGTTTAAGAGGTCGCTTCAACAAGCGCGCCGCTTCCTTGCGCGCATGTTGAAGCAATCTTTACGTCAGCCCGGCGATGCGGGCGTTGCGCTCGCGTTCCAGTTTGGTGATGTAGCGCTGCACCGCCGACAGGTTGCCGCGCGAGATGCCGACAAATTCGCAGCCCAGGCGGCGGTTGGTCTTGTTGTTCAGCAGGGTCAGGTCCAGCGAGTTGCGCACTTGTAGCGCGGTGGTCACCTGGCCGGTTTCCGGCAGGTCGATGCGGCACTCGGGGTAGCTCTTGCCGATGGCGTCGCCCAAAATCATTTTGTTGTCGAGGATGGCGATGCCGCCGCAGCTGATGTCGGCCAGCGGGAAGGTGGTCGGGCCGCCCAGCTCGACCGGCAGGGCGATCTGCACCCGCACCGGGTTGGTCACCGGCGTGGCGATGCGGTAGTACTCGCGCCGCTGCAAGCGGATCAGGGTTTCCGGGAACGGGATCCTGAAGGCCGGGTTGCCTTCGTAGGTGGTCGCTTCGATCTGGTCGGCCGCAAACAGGATGCGCACCTTGTCCAGCGTGGTTTCAAACGACAGCCGGCGCGAGGCCAGGATGCGCTGGTTCTGTTCCTGGTCGATCGAGCAGTCGAGGTAGACCAGGTTGGCCGCTTCGTCCACGGTCAGAATGGATGTGACGCACACATCGGTCTCGCCCTGGATCAGCATGCGGATCAACTGGTTTTTTTCGCCGATACCGCGCAGCAGGGCAAAAATCTCCCGCCGCGATTCGACTTCGAAGTCGTGCCAGTTTTCCAATGCCGCATCCTGAAAGTGTGGGTACATCGAGGGTCAGTCCGGTCAAATTTCGGTCAAGGGGATGCTGGTGTCCGGCGCCGGAGGCAGGGGCAAACCAGATTTTTGCGCTGCTTCAATATGATATAGCCACGCCAATAGTTCCGCAATTGTACGGTATAAGATAGGCGGAATTTGTTGGTCCAGATCAACTTCCATGAGCAGCGAGACAAGCTCTTTCGATTCATGGATGGCCACCCCCGCCTCTTGCGCGACGTGGATGATCTGCTCGGCCACCAGGCCGCGGCCCTTGGCCACCACCTTGGGCGCAGGCTGGCCGCTGTCGTAGGCCAGCGCCACCGCTTGCTGCAATGGCTTGCGCGGGGCGTCATCCGTCATGGCCATCCTCCCGGCCGATGGTCAGCGAGGACAGCGGCGCGCCGGCGGCGGCCATGGCGCTCTCCAGCTCGCCCGCGTAGGCGCGCAGGGTGGTGGCGCTGCCGTCGCTGTCGGTCTGCACCTGGATGTGGACCTGGTCGCCGACCAGCGTCACCGCCGCCGACACCGCGCCCAGCAGCGGCAGGCGGAAGCGCACGCCGCTGCGCCAGATCTGTTCCGACCCGGCCTCGGCATCGCCGCCGCCATCCTGACGGCCTTCGCGCTGGTCGCGCCGCACTTCCCATTGCATGTCCTGGCCGGGCCAGGCTTGTCCCTGCCACAGCACGCGGTGCTGTTCCTGCGTGTGCAGCTGCTGGTTGATCATTTGCGCGGCGCTCAGATCGGGGCCGCTGGTGGCGGCGCGCGCGCTGGCCTCGCCTTGCTGCAACAGGCGCTGCATCTGCGGTTCGCGCATCAGTTCGGCCAGCGGACGCTCGCCCTTGGCCCATTCGGCCACATGCGATTCATAGAACAGGCCGCTCTTGGAAATGGTGTCGTGCAGCTTTTGCGCCAGCACCTCGGTGTCCGGCGCGGCGTTGCCGAACAGTGCGGTCTTGCCGATCAGGGCCGTCTGCGCGGCCTGGCCGGCCTGGGTGGTGCTGCTGAGGATGGTGGTCAGGACGCGGGCGGCGCTGCTCAGCGTGGCCTGCGGCGTGTTGGCGCCGAGTTCGGGCAGTTCGTGGGCCGGCGTCAGCGGCGCCTTGCCCAGCAGGTTGGCGGCCAGGCTTTGCGGTTTGACGGCGTCGGCCGGGACGGCGGAACCGGCGCCGCCGGCGGTCAGCGTGGCCGCAGCCTGGGCCTGAGCCTGGGCTGCGCCGGCTGGCGCCGCGCC
>NZ_WNKY01000078.1 GCF_009720825.1 Duganella radicis
TTCCCATCCCGAACAGGACCGTGAAACGACTCTACGCCGATGATAGTGCTGCAACCAGTGTGAAAGTAGGTTATCGTCAAGCTAGTTATAAGTCAGGAAGGCCCGCTCTATGAGTGGGCCTTTTTGCTTTGGTGCATTAGAATGGCTCGCATACCGGAGATCCCCCCATGCGTGCTGTTTTTCTGCTCTTGTTCGCTCTATCCTCAGCACAGGCGGCGCCGCTGTCGCTGCGGTTCGAGCATCTCGGTGTGGAGCAGGGGCTGACGCAGGAATCGGTCACCAGCATTCTCCAGGATCAGCACGGTTATATGTGGCTGGGCACTCAGGCCGGCCTGAACCGCTACGACGGCTATCGCGTCACCACCTTCAAGAACGATCCCGCCAATCCCCGCAGCCTGCAAGACAATTACGTGCAGGCTTTGTTTGAAGACGCCGCCGGCCAGCTCTGGGTCGGCAACAAAGGCGGCCTGGACCGCTATGATCCGCTCACCCAGTCCTTCACCCATGTGCTGCCGACGCTGGCGGTGACCAGCATTGTCAGTGACGGCAAGCAGGGCTTGTGGCTGGTTACCACAGAAGGCTTGCAGCATTTCGATCCCGCCAGCGGCCAGGTCCGCACGCTGCGCCACGCCGACAACGACATCAACAGCATCAATGACGACCACGTCAGCGCCCTGGTGCGCGACGGTCACGGCAATTTGTGGGTGGGGACGGCGCGCGGCCTGGAAATGCTGGCGGCCGGCAGCAATCAGTTCCGTCACTTCGGCACCCAGGAAAAGCGGCTGGAGAACAATATCATGTCCCTGTCGCTTGGCGCCGATGGTGTGCTGTGGGCCGGCACCATGCGCGGCGTGCAGGTCTGGCGGCTGAACGGGCAGTCGGCCGAGCGCATGGCGGTGCCCTTGCCGCCCGATCTGGCCGAGGTGCGCGTGCCGCGTCTGCTGCACGACCGCGATGGCACGCTGTGGGTCGGCACTTTCACGGACGGCCTCAAGCGCCGCGATCCGGTCAGCGGCCGCTTCTACAATTATGACCGCGATGCGCAGGATCGCCACGGCATCAGCGAAAGCCAGATCAGCGCGCTGTACCAGGACCGCACCGGCACGCTGTGGGTCGGCAACTGGTACACCGGCGCCGATCGTGTCGACCTGAGCAGCGGCGGCTTCGAGCGCTATTCCGAACATGCCGGCGTGCTGCCCGGCATAGGCAGCAGCAAGGTGCGCGCCATCACGGGCGCGCCGGATGGCAAGATCTGGCTGGGCACCAGTACCGGCCTGGCGTTACTGGATACGGCGCAGGGCAAGGTGCGCTTTGAATCGAATGAGCAACCGCATCCCGGCGGCCTGCCATCCGAGCAGCTGATGGCGCTGGCCACCGATCTGCGTGGGCGCCTGTGGGTGGGCACGCTCAGCGGCCTGTCATGGCGCGATCCGCTCACGGGGCGCTACACGCCGGTGTGGCTGGGTGACGAACCGCCGGCGCGTTCAGTGCAGCGTTTGCTGGTGGACCGCGCTGGAGCCATCTGGGTCGGCACCCGCCTGGCGCTGTATCGTATCGATCCGCAGACGCTGGTGGCGCAGGCTTATCGCATCGATACCGACGATCCTCAGCGCCTGGCCGGCCGCGTCTACGCGCTGCTGGAGGATAAGCGGGGCAATCTGTGGGTGGGCACTGAAAACGGTTTAGATCGTTTTGATCGCGCCAGCGGCAAGTTCGAACATCACCGCCACGATCCGGCGCGGCGCGATAGTCTCAGTCACAACCGCGTGCATTACTTGTACCAGGATGCGCAGGAACGCATCTGGATCGGTACCGCGGCCGGCCTGTGCATGGCGCGCCTGGGCGAGGATGGCAAGCTGCATTTCCGCTTTTATGCGCCGGGCAGCGGGCATTCGCCCGATCCGATCGGTGCCATCCTGGGCGATGCGCAAGGCCGCTTGTGGATCAGCACCACGGCCGGCATTTCGCTGTTTACTCCGGAGACCGGCGTCTTCAAGAATTACACTTCCAAGGATGGCTTGATCGATGGTTCGTTTTTCATCGGCTCCGGCTACAGCGTGCCGGACGGCACGCTGTATTTCGGTGGCCTGGAAGGCGTGACCGCATTCCGGCCCGAGAAGATTCATGACAATCCGTATGCGCCGCCGGTTTCCATCACCGACTTTTCCATCTTCAACCAATCCATCCAGAGCGGCGCCGGGCGTGCCGACGTGCTGGCGCAAGGACCGCTCTATCAAGCCAGGGCGCTGGCGCTGTCGTATCGTGACGCGGTGTTTTCGTTCGAGTTCGCCGGCCTGCATTATGCCGATCCGCAGCGCAACCGCTATGCCTATCAGCTGGAAGGCTTCGACCCCAACTGGGTGATCACCGATGCCGGCAAGCGCTTTGCCACCTACACCAATCTCGATCCCGGCCACTATGTGTTTCGCGTCAAGGCGGCCAACAAGGATGGCTTGTGGAGCAGCGAGCCGGTATCGGTGGAGGTGACGATCGCGCCGCCCATCTGGAAGACGTGGTGGTTCCGCGTGCTGTTGGTGACGCTGGGTGTAGGCGCGGCCTACCTGCTGTTCCGCATCCGCATCCGCCTGCTGGTGTTGCAGAAGCAGGATCTGGAACAGGTGGTGAGCAGCCGTACGCGCGAGCTGGTGCAGCAGAAGGAATCCATCGAGCGCGAAAAGGAAAACGTCGAGGCGGCGCACCGCAACATCTCGCTGCTGTCGGATATCGGCCGGCGCATCACCGCCAATCTCGATAGCGAAGCCATCATGTCCCTGCTGTACCAGCAAGTGCATGCGCTGATGGACGCCAGCGTGTTCGGCATTGGCATTTACCGGCCGGAGCAGGATCTGATCGAGTATCCGTTCGCGATGGAGCGCGGCAAGCGCTACACCCCGTACACGCGCAGCATGCGCGAGCCGAACCAGCTGGCGGTATGGTGCATCAACCATGCGGAGGAAGTGTTCATCAACGACCTGGAGCAGGAATACCATCGCTATATTTTCAGCCTGGACCTGGTGTCCGGGGCCGAGAACATGGGCACGCTGGAAGACGGCTCGTTGCCGACCGAGCCGCGCTCGCTGATCTATGTGCCGATCTCGGTCAGCGGCCAGGTGCGCGGGGTGATCACGGTGCACAGCTATCGCACCCATGCTTACCAGCGCATCGATCTGGACATGCTGACTACGCTGGCATCGTACGTGGCGGTGGCGTTTGCCAATGCGGATTCCTACCGCCAGTTGCAGGAAGCGCAGCAGCAGCTGGTGGAGCGTGAAAAACTGGCGGCGCTCGGTTCACTGGTGGCCGGCGTGGCGCACGAACTGAACACGCCGATCGGCAACAGCCTGGTGATCGCCAGCACGCTGGAAGACAAGACGATGGAAATCGATACGCTCAACAACGCCAGCACCATGCGCCGATCCGATCTGCGCAACTTCATCGAGGCGTCGCGCGAGGCCTCGACCCTGTTGATGCGCAGCCTGCGCAATGCGGCCGAGCTGGTGAACAGCTTCAAGCAAGTGGCGGTGGATCAGGCCAGCGCCAAGCGCCGCAAGTTCAATCTGCACCAAGCCAGCCACGAGATCGTGATGACGATGAAGAACCAGGTGCGCAAGGCTGGCCATCACATCGTGCTGGAGATGCCGGACGATATCTTGATGGATAGTTTCCCCGGTCCTTACGGACAGGTGATCATCAACCTGATCAATAACGCCCTGCTGCATGCGTTTGACGGGCACGAGGGCGGCGAGATTCGCATGTGGGCGACGCCGATAGGCATGGAGCGGGTGCGCATCGTGTTCCAGGATGACGGCAAGGGCATCGCCATCGAGCATCAGGCGCGCATCTTCGATCCTTTCTTCACCACCAAGCTGGGGCAGGGCGGCAACGGCCTGGGCCTGAGCATCACCTACAACATCGTGACGTCGCTGCTGGACGGTTCAATCCGGGTGGATAGCGAGGTGGGCGTGGGGACGCGCTTCACGATCGATTTGCCGTTGAAGGCGTCCCTGACGGGCGATTAAATGCCCCAGATGATGTGCTCGTTTTCCGCCTTGGCGGTGCGCAGCATTTCCAGTAGCGGGAAGGCGCGGGCGGAGAAGCCGACGCGTTGCGCCATGGCGTGCTCCCTGGTTTCGCCTTCTTCCTGTTCGTGGGCGTGGATGTCGTGCTCGACATCGGCCTCCGGATGCAGCTTGGTCTCGGCGACTTCGTGCTCCAGGATGGACAGGGCTTGCGCCGCTTCGGCAGCGGTGATCACGCCGCGCTTCGGATTTTTGTGCAGCAGGTCCAGGATGCGCTGCGCGTGTTCCTGGTACATCAAGACTTCCGGGCTGGATTTGGATTTGAATGCGATCAACATAAGCGTTCTTTCTTAGTTCCGTTGGATAAACTTTATGCCCATGTCAGCCACTTTACAAGAGACAGACGAAGCGATCTGAGCGCTGACGCACATGAATTAAGCATGTTTTAAGCCAGCACGACCGTTTTAATTCTGTTTAAAGGAAGTCAGGAAGGTTTCGACGCTGTCGGCCTCGATGCGCCGGGCCGGGCCGATCACCACCACCTGGTAAATTCTTTTTTCTTTTGCAAGAAAGCGTCCAATCAGGCGCATCGGCTGCCCGTTTGCGGTGCCGCTTGCATCGACTTCGAGCGCGCCATTGTCCAGCGTCTTGCTGCTGGTGATGGTGGCGCCGATGTTGTTCACCATCGCCGTCTTCATGGCGGCGACGGCGGCCGGCGCTCGTGCCGCATCGGCCAGCTGGGCGCTGCCGACGGCGAAGATGACACCGTCGACGTCGGCCGCGCTCATGGTCATGCTGACGTCCAACTGGTCGAGCTTGATGCTGCGGGTTTGCGTGGCCGGCTTGCCGGGGAAGAGCACGGCGTAGGGCGCGTCGTTGCTGCGGTAGTCGCGCCAGTCGTATTTGGGGCTGCATGCGGAGAGCAGCAGGGCCAGCATCAGTGGCAGGGTGCGTTTCATTTCTTCTCTTTCTTTTTCTTGTCTTCGATGGCTTTCCATTCATCGATGTGATCTTGCTGGCGCAGCACGCGCGACCTCGGATCGATGGTGACCAGCGCGTCTGGCGGCAGCGCGAGTTCGCTGTGGCCGTCGCTCATCGCCAGCTTTTCGATGCGGTTGTTGATGCGGACTTCCAGCGGCATCGGGAAGGCGCCGCCATCCCTCAGTTTCCAGGTGAGCTTGAGCTTGCCGGCGCTGCGTTCCTCCAGCAGTTGCGGCAGGGCGGCGTGGTACAGATAGGCGTCGAAGAACCAGTTCAAGTCTTTGCCGCTGGCTTCGTTGGCGAACTGAATGAATTCCTTGCTGCCGCTCCAGCGTGGCTGGAAGTTGCCCGGCGCCGGCGTGTTGGTGCCGTACACCATGCGGCGCGTGGCGGTGAAGAAGGGCTCGTCGCCGATCAGGTTGCGCAGCGTGTGCAGGATCAGCGCGCCTTTGACGTAGATGTCGAGGCCGGGACCGCCGCGTTCTTCCTTGTAGATGTCTTCAATGCGCTGGGTCTTGCCGCTGACTACCGGCGCCTTGTTGCTGACCTGTTTGCGGAACTCGAACAGCGCGCTCTGGAATTCCATTTCGCCGCGCAGCGATTCCATGTACAGCGGCTGCATGTAGGAACCAAAGCCTTCGTGCAGCCACATGTCGTCCCAGTCGGCGTTGGTCATCTGGTTGCCGAACCATTCGTGCGACAGCTCGTGGTGCAGCAACCAGTCGTAGCCGAGCGGCGACTTGATATAGCCGTTGCCGTAGGCATTGATGGTCTGGTGTTCCATGCCGAGGTGCGGGGTTTCGACCACGCCCATTTTTTCGTCGCCAAATGGATAGGGACCGATGCGGTTCTCAAAGAAATCCAGCATCGGCTTGAACTCGGTGAACAGGCCCTGGGCTTGCTTGTCGTGGCCTTTCAGGTACCACATGCGCAGCGGGATGGTGTTGCCGTACTTGCTGGCGTAATCGGCGGACAGTGTTTCGTAGGGGCCGATGTTGAGCGCGACGCCGTAGGTGCTGGGATTTTTGGCGCGCCAGTTGTAGGTGCGCCAACCGTCTTTTTCTTCCATGCCGGTGGCGACGCCGTTGCCGGCCACCACCAGCGGCGACGGCACGCTGATGTGCAGGTCGATCAGCCGCGGCTTGCCGGTCGGGTGATCGATGCAGGGCCAGAACAGGTCGCAGCCTTCGCCTTCGACGGTGGTGGTGATCCAGGGTTGGCCGTCGGCGGTCTGGCTCCAGGTGAAGCCGCCGTCCCACGGGGCTTTCCTGGCGACGGTCGGCACGCCGTGGTACTGGATGCGCACGGTGGTGCGGGCGCCGGCCGGCAGGGGCGCCGGCAAGGTCAGGTAAAGGCGGCCTTCGGGATTGCTGATGGCGGCTGGCGCCAGCGCGACGCCGTCCACGCTGGCGCTGTCGACGGGCAGGTTGCGATCGAGTTCGACGGCGATGCGGGTCAGCGGTTCTTTCAGCAGGAAGGTGAGGGCGGCGTCGCCCTTGATGCTCTTGCTGGCCGGATCGACGCGCAGGGCCAGGTCGACCTTTTCAAACGTCACCGCCAACTGCTCGGGCGCGCGCGGGCTGCCGGAGTTGATGGTGAAATCGGTTGGCGCCTTTTGCGTGGCGCAGCCGGCCAGCGCAGCGCTGACGGCAAGGTAGAGAGGCAAGCGGGTCATGGTCGTCCTGGCGAAGTATGCTGCGAGCAATATAGCAGCAAGCACGCCGGACTTGGTATGTCGATGAGGCGATAGAACCGTTTTTTATATTGACCTTACTTCGGCTGTTTGAAGAGCGCGTAGTCGATCAACATCAGTGAGCCATTCTGTTCTTCAAATATCTCGAGTGCTTGATTAATCAGCTCAGTCTTCTCTGAAAGGCTGGCGAGCAAGTGACGGAATAAACGTTGCTGCCGCTCCAGTGTCATCATCGAGTGTGAGTTTAAGCAGATAAGCCCGCAGTGAAGTTCTTGCAAGGCGTAGTGGCCTCCAGGAGAAATGGCGCCATGCCCTCTGAAGTCTTTGGAATTGCAGGTGACGAAAGTGTAGTCATGAGCGATGATTTTTTTGATAAGCACCCTGTCTTTGGTGCCCAGCCAACCTCGATCTCTTGTGCAGGTCGCTTCGAAACCTGCCTCATTAGCTATCCTGACCAAGCTTGGAGACAGACACTCGTCGATGAGCAGGCGCCAGTTCATTGTCTGTCGGATAAATAGTCTTAATGCTTGTCACGTGCCAGTTTGGATGGCTTTCGGCTAAACGTACGGCGCGTCTTTGCAGCGGATAGATTTGTACATAGATCTTTGCAGCTTGGACGAGATCTTCGGTCAGAAATGCGTATGATTCCTTGAGCAATGCCAAAGAGGTGCCTTCTTCCAGTGACCCCACGACGGTTTCAACCAAGACACGTGTTCCCCGGAACACGGGCATGCCCCACATAACGTCTTTTGATACGCTAATGGCTCGAAGCGCGACATTTAGTTCCTGCGAGCGAGTGGTCGCTGCTCTGATGTGTTTGGCTAGTGAAGGGGCAAATACGGAATCCTTGCTGGACAGCTTTAAGGCCAGCGCGGGCTCGAGTTTTCCGGCCACTGCTATACGCTTGATGCTGGATTCCAGTGCCGCTTTCCTGGTCTTGACAGGAATGACGTCAGCAGCGTTGTAATAGAACGAAATAAATGCAGCGCCGAGACGCGATATAGGGCTATTTATGCCCGGGGCGACGAATGGCTGCGAGACTATATGCTCGTCTACAGCCCGATTGATATCGTGCTCGCTGAGCTCGGCAATATAGGCTGCTTCGGCGGGAGTGATGAAGGTGGCGTTGCGCATAGATTCTCCGATACTGGAAACGATAGGCTGGGTGCATGAGTGAGTCAATCGAATCACTCGTTCAGCACGCGGCGGTATTGGATGGCTTCTTTTACGTGCTTGAGCTGGATGGCGGCCGCGCGATCGAGGTCGGCGATGGTGCGGGCCACGCGCAGGATGCGGTGGTAGGCGCGGCCGGACCATTTGAATTGCTGCATGCTGTCCCTGAGCTGGGTCTTGCTGGGACGGTCGAGCTTGCAGTGGTGGTCGATCTCGCGCGGCGTCAGGAATTGGTTGAGCTTGCCCTGCCGCCGGCGCTGCACCTCGGCCGCCGCCTGCACGCGCGCGGCGATGACGGCGGACGGTTCGCCATCGGCGGCGGAGGCAAGGATGTCGGCGTGGACCGAGCCCACTTCCATCTGGATGTCGATGCGGTCCAGCAGCGGACCGGAGACGCGGTTCTGGTAGCGCAGCCGCACGTCCGGCGGGCAGCGGCAGGCCACGCTTTGGTGCCCATAGTAGCCGCAGGGGCAGGGATTCATGGCGGCGATCAGCTGGAAGTGCGCGGGGAAGTCCGCCTGTCGCGCGGCGCGCGAGATGGTGATGCGGCCCGATTCCATCGGCTCGCGCAGCACGTCCAGCACGCGGCGGTCGAACTCGGGCAGTTCATCGAGGAACAGCACGCCGCGGTGGGCCAGCGATATCTCGCCCGGGCGCGGCACGCTGCCGCCACCCACCAGCGCCGCGCCGGACGAGGTGTGATGCGGCGAGCGGAACGGCCGCTGCTTCCATTGCTCGATGCGGAAGGCGCCGGTCAGCGATTGCACGGCGGCCGCTTCCAGCGCCTCCTCGTCGCTCATTGCCGGCAGCAGGCCGGCGAAGCGCGAGGCCAGCATGGTCTTGCCCGAGCCCGGCGGGCCGACCAGCAGCACTGAATGGTTGCCGGCCGCCGCCACTTCCAGCGCGCGCTTGACGAGGCGCTGTCCTTTGACATCGGCGAAGTCCGGATATTCCGGCGCGGCCGCCAATGGCGCCGCCTCGTGGCGCGACAGCATATCCTCCACCGATTTGCCGGCAAAGTGGCGGCACACTTGCAGCAGCGACTCGGCCGGATAGATGGCGGCGGCCGACACCAGCGCCGCCTCGTCGGCATTGGCGAGCGGCAGGATGAAGGCCAGGCAGCCGCCATCGCGCCGGGTGGCCAGCGACATGGCCAGCGCGCCGCGTATCGGCCGCAGCTCGCCGGACAGGGACAGTTCGCCGGCAAATTCATACTGATGCAGGCGGCGCGTGGGGATTTGTCTGGAGGCGGCCAGGATGCCAAGCGCGATCGGCAGGTCGAAGCGGCCGGACTCCTTGGGCATGTCGGCCGGGGCCAGGTTGACCGTGATGCGCTGGGCAGGGAAGTCAAAACCGCCATTCTGGATGGCGGCGCGGACGCGGTCCTTGGCTTCCTTGACCTCGGTGTCGGCCAGGCCGACGATGGTGAAGGCCGGCAGGCCGTTGGCCAGATGCACTTCAACGCTGACTTCCTGCGCTTCCATGCCGGCCAGGGCGCGGCTCTTGAGTACGGCGAGGATGGACATGGCGGGGCACACCGGTAGTTGAAACCAACCGCCAGCGTAGCCCCTGCCCGCCGTGCCGCTTTGCGCTAGCCCAAACGGGCGGGAACAAATTTATTGATTGATCTTGCTTTCCAGCTCAGCCAGACGGGTTTCCAGCGCTTCCAGCTTGGCGCGGGTCTTGGCCAGCACCTGGGTCTGGATGTCGAACTCTTCGCGCGTGACCAGGTCCAGTTTGGCGAAACCCTGCGTCATCATGGACTTGACGTTCTTTTCAATGTCCTTTGCTGGGGAGTTTTCGATGGCCTGGCTGATCTTGTTTTGCAAGTCATTAAAAAAATTGTTCTTATCCATAATATTCCTTGATCTGGTTAGTCCATCATTGCACCATCGTGGTGCGAGTCGGCATTAATGTGGTGCGAAATCGCCGAAATTCCTGATTTTGTGCGTGAGAATCCCACTTTGGGGCGGCGCGGCCGTTGTCAACCTTGGCTGGCACGCATTCTGCTAAGAATGCCCATGAATGCTTTTCATTGCTTCGCTTGACAAGATTTTAAACCGCAACTGCTAATGACGTTCAACTCACTAGGAAAAACAACTATGAAAATGACCAAGAACTTCACCCTGATCGCTGCGTTGACCTTAGCATTCGCATCCATGGCGCACGCGGAAGAGGCGGCACCCGCCCCTGAAGCGAAACCAGACAACGAAGTCACCTATAACGCCGCCGTTGTCAGCGATTACCGTTACCGCGGTATCTCGCAAACCCGCCTCAAGCCGGCCCTGCAAGTGGGCGCGGACTATGTGAATAACCCTACCGGCTTCTACCTCGGCACCTGGGCCACCAACATCAAGTGGGTCAAGGATGGCGGCGGCGACGGCTCGATCGAATGGGATATCTACGGCGGCAAGCGCGGCGCCATCAATGATACCTTCAGCTACGACGTCGGCGGCCTGTACTACGCCTACCCATCGAACAAGCTGAGCCCGAGCGCCAACACCTTCGAACTGTACGGCCAGATCAGCGCCGGTCCGTTCTCGCTCAAATACTCGCACTCCACCACCAACCTGTTCGGCTTTGCCGACAGCAAGAACTCGGGCTACGTGGACGCCCAGGTCAACCAGGAAGTGGCGGACGGCTACGTGCTGAACCTGCACGTCGGCCACCAGAACGTCAAGAACAACGGCGCCGCCAGCTACACCGACTACAAGCTCGGCGTCACCAAAGATTTCGGCGTAGTGAGTGTGGCACTGGCGGCGGTCTATGCCGACACTGACGCCTACGTCGGAAAAGGAAAGAACCTGGGTAAAACCGGTGCTGTCCTGACCATTTCCAAAACCTTCTAAGCGAGGCCCGTATGAAACTGATTACCGCCATTATCAAGCCGTTCAAGCTTGACGAGGTGCGTGAAGCCCTGTCGGCCATTAACGTGCAGGGTATTACCGTGACCGAAGTAAAAGGCTTCGGCCGCCAGAAAGGCCACACCGAGCTGTATCGTGGCGCGGAGTATGTGGTGGACTTCCTGCCGAAGACCAAGATCGAAGCCGCGGTCGACGACGCGGTGGTCGAGCAGGCGATCGAGGCGATCGAAGGTGCGGCCCGCACCGGCAAGATCGGCGACGGCAAGATCTTCGTGTACAACCTGGAACAAGTGATCCGTATTCGTACCGGCGAGACCGGCAACGAAGCTCTCTAAGAGGATGATGAGAATGAAAAAAACCATAACGAGCTTGCTAGCTGGGGTATCCATCCTGTTCGCGCTGGCAGCCCCAGTACACGCCCAGGACGCCAAGCCGGCCGCCGCCCCGGCGGCGGCCGCGTCCGCCCCGGCCGCCGCCGCTCCTGAGGC
>NZ_WNKY01000079.1 GCF_009720825.1 Duganella radicis
CCTGAACATGTTGCGGGTTTTGGTTTTTGAGTTTGGCGACTACGGGTATACGCCCGTTAACCAATACCTGCAACACCTCCTGGCTTATTCAAGCAAATTATTCCGGACACTAGTGGGCGCAGGCCGGGATCCATGCCGAGTGCGCGTCGCCTCAGGCCTCCATCGGATTCCGGCCTGCGCCGGAAGTCATTCCGCCCAGTGGGCGGAATGACGTGTGGTCAGCAGCAACCGCCGCGCTTGCCCGCGCCGCCGTAGCGGGCCTCTTGCCGTTCGCGGAAGAATTCCTCGTACGTCATGTAAGGCTCGCCCGGGTGGGTGGTTTCGCGGTGGGTCACGTACACATCGTAATCAGGCAGCCCCATCATCAGGCGCACGCTTTGCCCGAGATAGCGGCCGGCCTTGGCGATCTCGCCCAGCATCACTGCACCTTGGCGGTCGACAGCACCATCGGGCTTTCGTTGGCGGTCGGCTTGCTGTTGGCGCGCGCCGCCAGCACGGTGCGGGCGCCGAACACCAGCACGCTCACCACCACCAGCACGAAGAAGCCGGCCAGCGAGGCGTCCAGGTAATCGTTGAAGATCACCTGCTGCATCTGGGCCACCGACTTGGCCGGGGCCAGCACCTTGCCCTCGTCCAGCGCCGCCTGGTATTTGGCGGCGTGGGCCAGGAAGCCGACTTTCGGATTGGCGTCGAAAATCTTCTGCCAGCCGGCCGTCAGCGTGCACAGCAGCAGCCACACGGTCGGCACGATGGTGACCCAGGCGTACTGGCCGCGCTTCATCTTGAACAGCACGCAGGTGCCGAGGATCAGCGCGATCGCGGCCAGCATCTGGTTGGCGATGCCGAACAGCGGCCACAGGGTGTTGATGCCGCCCAGCGGATCGACCACGCCCTGGTACAGGAAGTAGCCCCAGGCCGCCACGCACAGGCCGGTGGCGGTCAGGTTGGCGAAGGTGTTGTCGGTCTGCTTCATGGCCGGGGCGAAGGCGCCCAGCAGGTCTTGCAGCATGAAGCGGCCGGCGCGGGTGCCGGCGTCGACGGCGGTCAGGATGAACAGCGCCTCGAACAGAATCGCGAAGTGGTACCAGAAGGCCATCATCTCGCGGCCGCCCAGCACGTTGGACAGGATGTGGGCCATGCCCACCGCCAGCGTCGGCGCGCCGCCGGCGCGCGAAATGATGCTGTGCTCGCCGACATCCCTGGCGGTTTGCAGCAGCATGTCCGGGGTGATGTAGAAGCCCATCTGCGACACCGCCTGCGCGGCCGACTCGGCGGTGGTGCCCAGCAGCGCGGCCGGCGAGTTCATGGCGAAGTACACGCCCGGATCGATGGTCGAGGCCGCCACCAGCGCCATGATGGCGACGAACGATTCCATCAGCATGGCGCCGTAGCCGATGAAGCGGGCGTGGGTTTCGTTCTCGATCATCTTGGGCGTGGTGCCGGACGAGATCAGCGCGTGGAAGCCGGACACGGCGCCGCAGGCGATGGTGATGAACAGGAACGGGAACAGCGAGCCGGCCCACACCGGGCCGGTGCCGTCGACAAACTTGGTCAGGGCCGGCATTTGCAGCTGCGGCGCGACGATGATGATACCCAGCGCCAGGCCGACGATGGTGCCGATCTTCAGGAAGGTCGACAGATAGTCGCGCGGCGCCAGCAGCAGCCACACCGGCAGCACCGCGGCGACGAAGCCGTAGCCGATCAGCATCCAGGTCAGCTCGGTGCCGGTGAAGGTGAACATCGGCGCCAGCGCCGGATTCTCCTGCACGTACTGGCCGCCGAAGATGGCGGCCATCAGCAGCACGAAGCCGATGATGGACACCTCGCCCACGCGGCCGACGCGGAGGTAGCGCGCATACACGCCCATGAACAGCGCGATCGGGATGGTGGCCATCACGGTGAAGCTGCCCCATGGCGAGCCGGTCAGCGCCTTCACCACGATCAGCGCCAGCACCGCCAGGATGATGACCATGATCATGAAGGTGCCGAGCAGGGCGATGTTGCCCGGGATCGGGCCCAGCTCCGACTTGATCAGGTCGCCCAGCGAGCGGCCGTCGCGGCGCATGGAAATGAACAGCACGATGAAGTCCTGCACCGCGCCGGCAAACACCACGCCGGCCAGGATCCACAGCATGCCGGGCAGGTAGCCCATCTGCGCGGCCAGCACCGGGCCGACCAGCGGGCCGGCGCCGGCGATGGCGGCGAAGTGGTGGCCGAACAGCACGTTCTTATTGGTCGGCACGTAGTCGAGGCCGTCGTTGAGCCTGGCGGCCGGCGTCATGCGGCGGCTGTCCAGGCCCAGCACCTTGTCGGCGATGTACAGGCTGTAGAAGCGGTAGGCGATCAGGTAGATGCAGACCGCGGCGATCACGATCCAGATGGCGCTGATCGATTCGCCGCGATGCAGGGCCACCACGCCCAGCGCCGAGGCGCCGGCCAGGGCCAGGGCGGCCCAGCCCAGCTTGCTCGCCAGGGTATTCGGTAGAGTGTTCATGTTTCCTCCAAGGGGTCTCAAGGGTGTTTTTTTTACTTATGACCAGTATTCATCAAGCTGATATCACCCGCAAGCGCAGCACTACGCAAGGCCGCTGCGTACAACTACGTAGGGCCATGGGCGGCCACCGGGGTAGAATCGCGGCTACCAGAATGTGAGGGGAGTTCCCGCATGAAGTTGCGGCAAAAAGTGATTTTCCTGGCGATTACGCCGCTGATCCTGGCGCTGTGCGCCATCGCGCTGGCGGTGCGCCACCAGTCGGTGCTGCTGGCCGGGCAGCAGCGCGCCACCATCCAGCAAGCCTATCTGAGCAGCAAGGAGGCCGAGCTCAAGCACTACGTGGCGCTGGCCTCGCATTCGATCGCCCATCTGTACGATTCGGGCCGCGACGACGAGGCCACCCGCAACGAGGCCAAGCGCATCCTGTCCTCGCTCAGCTATGGCGACGATGGTTATTTCTTCCTGTACGACATGCAGGGCAAGACCCTGATGCATCCGCGCCAGCCCGAGCTGGTGGGGCAGAACCTGTACGGCCTGCGCGACCAGAATGGCCAGCTGACCATCCAGAACCTGCTGCAACGGGCCCGGGCCGGTGGCGGGCTGGAGCGTTACATGTGGGTCAAGCCCTCCACCCACAAGCCGGTGGCCAAGCTCGGCTATGTGATCGCCATGCCCAAGTGGGGCTGGATGATGGGCACCGGCATTTACCTCGACGATGTCGACCAGGCGCTGGCCCAGGTCGATGTCCAGCAATCGGGCAATATCCACAACACCATGCTGTGGATCGCCGGCATCGCGATTGCCGCCGCCGTGGCGGTGGGCAGCTCCGGGCTGGCGCTGAATATCAGCGAGCTGCGCGTGGCCGACGCCAAGCTCAAGGTGCTGGCCCAGCGCGTGGTGGAATCGCAGGAAGAGGAGCGGGCGCGGCTGTCGCGCGATCTGCATGACGGCATCAGCCAGTGGCTGGTGTCGATCAAGCTGCAAATCGAGGCCGGCATCATCCGCCTCAGCTCGGCCAAGCCGGACCAGCGGCAGGCCGCGCAGGCCGTGTTCGAGCACGCCGCCGACCAGCTCAGCAATGTGATGGCCGAGGTGCGCCGCATCTCGCACAACCTGCGTCCGGCCATCCTCGACGACCTTGGCCTGGCGGCCGCCTTGCAGCACCTCGCCAAGGAGTACACCCTCAGCAGCGGAACCCCGGTACACTTCGAGGCATCCGGCTGCACCGACGGCCTGCCCGACGTCGCCAACACCGTGCTGTTCCGCCTGGCGCAGGAGGCGCTGACCAATATCGAGCGCCACGCCGGCGCCAGCCGCATCGAGATCGCGCTGGCCGGCGCGGAAGCGGGCGTGACGCTGCGCATCCGCGACGACGGCCACGGCTTCGACGCCGAGGGCATCGCCCTGCATCCCAAGCGCGGCATCGGCTTGCGCAATATGATGGAGCGGATGGACGCGATAGGCGGCCGTTTCGAAATCGTCTCCTCCACCGAGGGCACGCTGGTGACGGCCCATGCCCCTAACCATAGTTGAATTCAAGATGACGAATACGATCAAAATCCTGCTGGTAGATGACCACCCCCTGGTGCGCGATGGCCTGCGCGCGCGGCTGGAAGCCATGCCGCAATTCGCGGTGGTGGCCGAGGCCGGCGGCGCGGCCGAGGCGCTGGAACAGGCCGCGCGCCATCCCATCGATCTGGTGCTGATGGACATCAATATGCGCGGCACCAACGGCATCGAGGCCACCGCGCTGTTCCGGCAAGCCTTCCCGCATATCGCGGTGCTGATCCTGTCCATGCACGACAAGGTGGAATATGTGTCGCAAGCCATCCAGGCCGGCGCGCGCGGCTATGTGCTCAAGGACGCGCCCGGCAAGGACATCGTGGTGGCCATCGAGACCGTGATGTCGGGTGGCATTTACTACAGCGCGGCGCTGGCCCGCCAGCTGGCCCAGCCGCAGAACCAGGACAATCAGCTGACCTCGCGCGAGCACGAGGTGCTGCGCCACATCGCCAATGGCGAGTCCAACAAGCAGATCGCCCGCGCGCTGGACCTGAGCGTGCGCACGGTGGAAACCCACCGCCTCAACATCAAGCGCAAGCTGGGCATCGAGGGGCAGGCCGAGCTGATCCGGTTCGCCGTCCAGCACGCGCAATGAGACCGCTACCATGTGGCAAAACGCTGACGCTTGCTTCTAATACCATTGAGCAATTTTCAACTGTCCGTGTTTGCACGGCAATCTCTGCTATATTCCAGCTCCGACCGCAGATTATTGCAATTGTGCAAAATAAACGCTCCGTGCAGGGTCGATTGGTCTTATACTGGTAATATTGCTAATTACACTACCGTCCGTATGGTATTTGATTGCCTTAAGTCAAGTGTTGGTCTAAGATGGCGTGGATAACCTCGATGAGATATTGATGTCTGCGCCTGAAATCAGCCCGTTTCCACTGGTGGAATTACAAGCAGTATGCAACGCTCATAACGAGTGGGTGGCACTGACTTTTGAGCTATCGTCCGCTGGCGGCGACGCTTTCCAGGCGGCCTTGACGCTGTTGAAAACGCCCGACGTGTTTGCCGCGTTGGCGCCCATGGATTGCATCCTCCCGGTTCCCCATCCGCAGTTGCTGGAGCAGTCTCAGCTGGAGACGCTGCAAGCCAACCGCATCATCCTGCGCGTCCCGGCCGCCGCTTGCGCCGACGTCGCCGTGCAAAAGAAACTTTCCGGCCTGGCCGAGGCCGGCTACCGCATCATGCTGGACGGCGTGGCCGAAGGGTCGGCCGCCACCCTGTGCGGCGCCCGCGCGCTGGTGTTCGACGCCGCGCTCACGCTGCCGCCGGTGCTGGCGCTGGTGGCCCAGCCGGGGCCGCACCTGGCGCTGGGCATGCACAGCGAGGCGCGCATCGCCGAATGCGCCAAGGCCGGCTTCAGCTGGTTCGCCGGCGATTTCGCCCTGCATCCCGCACACGACAACAATCTGGGCGACGGCACCTCGCGCAAGCGCCTGCTGGCGCTGCTGGGCCTGCTGGCGCGCGACGCCGAATCGCGCGAGCTGGAAGTGCTGCTCAAGCAGGACCCGGCGCTGGCCTATCATCTGCTGAAACTGGTGAACTCGGCCGCGTTCGCGCTCAGTTCGCCGATCCACAGCTTCGGCCAGGCCATCAATGTGCTGGGCCGGCGCCAACTGCAACGCTGGCTGCAATTGCTGCTGTACGCGCGCCAGCAGGACGACGGCCTGGCCAATCCGCTGCTGCCGCTGGCGGCCGTGCGCGCCTCCATGATGGAACAGCTGGCCAAGGCGCTGGGCTGGGACCGCGACCAGCAGGACATGGCCTTCGTGGCCGGCGTGTTCTCGCTGCTGGACGTGCTGCTGGCGATGCCGATGACCGAAATCGTCGCCGCCTTGAGTCTCGACCTCGACGTGGTGATGGCGCTGCTGGACCGCGCCGGGCCGCTGGGCGACCTGCTCAAGCTGGTGGAACACCACGACGCCGCCAGCCTGGCGCAGGCCGGCATTTCACACGAAGCCTATTGGGAAGCGCAGTTACAGGCTTACCACTGGGCGATCCAGGTGAGCAGGAATATCTAGGCCATGCTCGCGCAACCCGTCACCGACTTCCTGACCAACAGCGCGGCCTTATGCGACGCCGTACTGCGCCTGCGCGGCGCGGCGCTGACCGAGGAGCTGGGACGCATCGTCCGCGCCGTGCTGAGCAGTCCGTTGGGCGAATACATTCCGGCCGATTCGCTGTCGATGCTGCTGCATCCGCCGGTGGCGCCGGTGCTGGCCGCCAATGACGACGCGGTGCCGTCGCTGAGCCAGGACATCGCGTTTGACGACCATCTGTTCGGCCGCTTCGTGGTATCGGGACGCGCCCATTACAGCGAGCAGGACCGGCAGCATCTGGCCAGCCTGGCCAGCCTGGCGGCCAGCGTGCTGCAAGTGCACTCGGTGGCGCAGCGCACCACCCATGCCTACGTGCAGGTGGAAGCCAAGTTGCAGCATCAGGCGCAGATCCTGGACCAGATCCATGAATCCGTGCTGACCATGGACATGAACGGCTTCATCATCAGCTGGAACAAGGGCGCGGAGCGCCTGTTCGGCTACACGGCGGTGGAAGCGGTGGGCCGCAACATCCTGTTCCTGTACGACGAAGAGGACATCGGCTTCCACGACGCCTTCCTGGAGCAGGGCGGCCGTCTGATGGAGGTGCGTCGCAAAAAGAAGAACGGCGAGGTGTTCTGGGCCAGCCTGTCGCTGTCGCCGCTGTGCGACATCAACGACCGCTCGATCGGCCTGATCGCCTACCTGACCGACATCACCGAACGCAAGATGGCCGAGGAGCGCATCCACCATCTGGCCTACTACGACGCGCTGACCGGGCTGCCTAACCGCACGCTGTTGACCAAGCTGGTCGACCAGGCCTTGATGGTGGCGCAGCGCAACAAGGCGCATGGCTGCGTGCTGTTCATCGACCTCAACCGCTTCAAGCTGATCAACGACACACTGGGCCGCAAGATCGGTGACGAATTGCTGGTGGAAGTGGCGCGCCGCTTCCGCACCGTGCTGCGCGACCAGGATTTGGTGGCGCGTCTGGGCGGCGATGAATTCGCGGTCGGCCTGTTCGACATCGGCCAGCACTTCGAGGCCAGCATGGTGGCGCAAAAGCTGCTGGCCACCTTGAATGAGCCGATCTACATCGACGGCCATGACTTGCGCGTGGGCGGCAGCGTCGGCATCAGCGTCTATCCGCAGGATGGCAACGATGCCGAGACCTTGCTGCGGCTGGCGGACATCGCCATGTACCGCGCCAAGCAGGAGGGCGGGGCGGATGGCGATCATGTCGCCTTCTACAGCCAGGACATGAACCAGGGCATGCAGGAGCGCATGCGCATCGAGAGTGGCTTGCGCAATGCGCTGGGCAATGGCGAGTTGCTGCTGCACTATCAGCCCAAGTACTCGATCCCGGACGGAAAAATCATCGGCGCCGAGGCGCTGGTGCGCTGGCGTCATCCGCAGCGCGGGCTGGTGCCGCCGTCGGAATTCATCCCGCTGGCCGAGGCCACCGGTCTGGTGGTGCAAGTGGGCGAATGGGTGCTGGAGACGGCGTGCGCGCAGGCGCAGGCGTGGAAAGATGCCGGTTTGCCGCCGATACGGCTGGCGGTGAACGTGTCGGCGCGCGAGTTCACGGCGGCCTTGCCGGGGCGGGTGGCCGATACCTTGAAGCGCTACGGCCTTGAGCCATCGTGGCTGGAGCTGGAGATTACCGAAAGCACGCTGATGCACAACATCGACCGCGTGATCGGCATCATGGACCGGATTACCGCCATGGGCGTGACCTTGTCGCTGGATGATTTTGGCACGGGATACTCGTCGCTGTCGTATTTAAAGCGCTTCCCGATCGACACCTTGAAGATCGACCGCTCGTTCACCATCGGGATTCCGGGCGACACCAATGACTGCGCGATCGCCAACACCATCATCAGCATCGCGCAGCAGTTGAAGCACAAAGTGATTGCGGAAGGCGTGGAGACAGTCGAGCAGTTGGCCTTCCTGAAGAATTCCGGCTGCAACGAGGTCCAGGGATACTTGTTCTCCAAGCCATTGGAGGCGGATGCGTTCGAGCGCGCCCTGCGCGAGAACTGGGCGCCGGGAAGAACTTCCCGGGCGGCTTGAGAAATCTGTATAATGTCGCACACTTAGGAAGCGTGGCCGAGTGGTTGAAGGCAGCAGTCTTGAAAACTGCCGACGGTGAGAGCCGTTCGTGAGTTCGAATCTCACCGCTTCCGCCAGGAAATAAAAAACCGCCCATGAGGCGGTTTTTTATTTCCTGGCGGAAGCGAGCAAGGCCCCTGCGGGCCTTGCGTGTGAGATTCGAAGGGCATGGCCCTACCGGGCCATCCCGCTCCGAATCGCCCGACTGCTGCCGCTGTGCGGCAGCCTCGCGCGCCGAGGGCGCGCGTTCCTCACCTAATCATCCGTCAACGGCTCAGCCCGTGTCCTGAATTCCGGCTCGTAGCTCAAGCAAGATGACACAGCACCTGCACCACCTGCGGATTTGCGCTGCACCTGGACTTTTGTCCACGGCCTGCATGTTGGCCGGGTGCGCGAGCGCGCCCGCGCCGGCGACCCAGCGCGTCGACGTGCCGGTGATGGTTCCCTGCGTGAAGGCATCGGATGTGCCGGCGCGGCCGGACTACGCTGTGGAGCGATTGCCGGTCGGCGCTTCGAATGGCGAGAAGGTGCTGGCATTTGCCAGCGACTGGCCGCGCGGCCGAAAATACGAGGGGCAACTGGAGGCGGTTATTGCTGGTTGCCGCTGACTGGTCCAAGCAGGTCAATGATCACCAACAGGCTTAGCCGGAATGCCCTCATTGCTCCGCCAATTTAAGCAGCGCTGGACTGTTTAATACTTCGGTAGCCATTTGTCGAATATCGAAATAGAGGAAATTTTCGACAGCGACCGCATCGTCCGGCAACTCTCCGCAGAATACGAAGACCAAGGATATCAACCAGTCACCCTGTCCAAGCGCGGGGTCTGCCCGGCGAACCAAATACCCCATGCTTTGATTAGATATGGCAAACGTAGCGTCAGGAAGATTTTTGTCAACATGCGCGCCTCCGTCTTTGTTTGCAGCATATTTGACAATATCAGCGCGCGTGAATGCGCCGCCATCTGGAAGTATGTAAATTGGTTCATTCCACCATTCGGCAGCCGATAAAAAGCGATTATGAACTAGCCCTGCTTTGCCGTATGGGGTTAATTTGATGCTCACAACAGGGTCTCCGTCGCCTTGAGCATCCATCGTTGCGGTTAGCCCGAACATGGTGTGCAATCTGCCTGCAAGCGTGTCTGGGCGGGAAGGGACTGTGGTGGCGATAGGAATATCAAGGACGTTGAGGTGCTTCAGTAATGACGTCGAGCTATTTGTGTCGTGGAATAGAACTCTGAGAGTAGTCGCGAGACGGACTGCTTCTTCATGCTGACCGCTGTCGAACGCGTTGCTTGATGTTTGTAAAAATTGCAATTGCCGGCGAAGTTGGCGTGTGAAGTCATTTTTTGGCATCTGATCGACCGTGTGGCGGTGTTGTGAAAATGGCATCTTATCATGAGCATTGGACAGAAACGAGAAATTTAGCTGATGCACGGGGGGCTTAAAGTTCGCGCACATGGCCGAGATTCTTCTATGTTGATAATCAACCAATAGCGCGTTCCACTTGCTGCGATTATGCTGTATTTGCATACAGTATTTATTTGAGGCAAGCGTTATGAAGGCGTGGATTACGAGGCGGCGAGTTGGGGGGCGCGGTACTAGCTGTGCCGGCGCCAGTGGTTGAGGATGCGTCGTTGCTGGAGTTGGTCTTGGTTGAAATTACGGAGGATGGCAACCGCCGGCAGATCCGAGTGGCCAGGCTCATGCCCATTGTGAGCGCCGTATTTTGGCCGAACTCAAGATGCCATGTTGGTGCAGCTCAAGGGCTGGAAACTGGTGCTAAGCGGGATGGAATAGGTCCGCGATCAACACGGGAAGATTCGGGGCTTCGCCCAAACCTGGCTGTGCGAGCTGCATCCACCACCAGGCGCAGTCGGGTTCCGCGCAAAAGACATGTTCGTCACCGGCCAGCGGTTGCCGCGTAGCGCGATCCAGCAGTCCACCGGTACGCGCGGCAACCTAGTTGTCCCGGCGACCATTCCAACGCTCTACAGCGCCATACCACATGCGCCGAAGTGCGTAGCTACCAAATCTCCACGTTCCCTTCCGGCCGACTGGTGGATTGTTATCTGGAATTCATGTCCGACACCACCTTTGCGTTGGGCGGCATGCGGATATGGGAGGCTCACGGCGATAAGCAGCAACGTATTGATCGGGCCGTTTGGCTGTGCGAGTTCGACATCAAGGAGCGAGAGCTGTCGAAGCGCGAAGCGCGCACGGTTCGGTGATTCTGTATTTGCGTGGCGTTACGTTACTTATCGCGATGCGCTCATCGGTCGTAGGTCAATGTGCTGTCGCATCATTAAAGACGGGCGATCTCTTGCGTATTTGAAAGATGATCACGGACAATAAAATTGAATCGCCCCGGAAATTTAGGAGGCCGTTTGGTGTGAGTCAGGCGACTTAGCCTGCTCGGAAAGTTGTCGGTAATAGTTTGCCTCAGCTTCGGCCGGCGGTATATAGCCAAGCGGTTCGAGCA
>NZ_WNKY01000007.1 GCF_009720825.1 Duganella radicis
GACTGCTCGAACCGCTTGGCTATATACCGCCGGCCGAAGCTGAGGCAAACTATTACCGACAACTTTCCGAGCAGGCTAAGTCGCCTGACTCACACCAAACGGCCTCCTAAATTTCCGGGGCGATTCAGAGTGTCGTCGATGGTTCGCATTATAGTCCTCCGTTCAGGCACTATGCCGCGAAATACGGTGGGTAATCATGAGGGAAAACAAACTGGTTTTTCGGCGAAATCATCGCCGTATGTTAAGTTAGGCTTGTCTAACAGGTAGGCAGGAGGAAGCATGCTTTTCAAACGACTTACGCAAATTGCGCTGTTGATGGCGGCCCCGCTTGCTTTTGCCGACTCGGTGCCGGCCACGATGGACGGCCAGGCCGGCAAGTATCGGTTTCTGGAGCAGGCCAGCCACCGCTGGCGTTTATGCGCGGTGCTGCCGCATGCTTTCGACCGCTTCTTCTGGGCCGTCGCCTATGGCCTGGACAGACAGGCGACGGCGCTGGGCGTGGACATCGGCATCGCCGAGGCCGGCGGCTACGACCGGCTGTCCGAGCAAAAGCGCCAGATCCGCCAATGCGTGGCCGATCAGGCCGACGCGGTGCTGATCGCCGCCATCAACCCGACCGCCCTCGACGACGAGCTGGCCCTGCTGGCCAGACACGGCATCAAGGTGATCGATCTGGTCAACGGCTTGTCGGGCGATGCCGTGACGGCGCACTCCCACCAGAATTTTTTTTGAATCGGGCGCGCTGGCCACCAGCTACGTGCTGAAAACGTTCAAGGGCCAGGCGCTGCGCATGGCCTGGTTTCCCGGCCCGGCCGACGCGCGCTGGGCGATGAACTTCGACGCCGCCGTGCGCAAGACCCTGGATGCCGGCAAGGGCGAGCTCAAGTCCCTCACCCTGGTGGAAGGCGGCTGGGGCGCCCCCTACATCACCGTGCAAAGCGGCCTGGTGCGGCTGGTGGCCAAAGCCGGGCCGGTGGATGTGATCCTGGCCAACGGGCCGGCCGCAGAGTTTTCCGCCCGCTTCTTCCCCACCGCCGGCCAACAGCTCAAGATCGTGTCGCTGTACGCCACCGAAGGCGTGGTGACGGAAATGAAGAAAGGCAGGATTACCGCCATGGTCGCCAACTCGCCCGTCGCCGAAGCCCGCGTCGCGGTCGATCTGGCGGTGCGCGCGCTGGAGCGCCAGCGGATGCCGAAAACCGTCCATATCCCGCTGCGCCTGATCACCCAAAACGAGATCGCCAGCTACAGCGTGGACGACGCGCTGGCCCCGCTCAACCTGCGCATGCCGTTGCCGAAGCTGCCTCCGGTGCAAAACGCGCGCCATTGACCAATTCGTGCTGCCGCGCCACCGGCAAACGGTCATGGGGTCCGGCGCCGCCGCGCATTGAGACTCAATTCGCCTCCCAGTACCCGCGCCGCAGGGCGATCATCACGGCGTGCGTGCGGTCGCGGGCATCGAGCTTTTGCAGGATGGTTTTCATGTGGGCCTTGATGGTGTCCTCGCTCAGGCCCAGGCTGGCGCCGACCTTCTGGTTGGAGTTGCCGTCCGCCACCGCGCGCAGCACCTGGATTTCGCGCTTGCTCAACGCGTCGTCCTGGAAGCTGCTGGCCAGGGCGCAGGCGATTTGCGGCGGCAGCGTGCGCTGGCCGGCATGCACCGCCATGATGTAGTCGCTCAGGTCGGTGCGCGCCAGATTTTTCAGGATGTAGCCGCTGGCCCCGGCCTTGAGGCCGCGCGTCACCTGCACATCGCCGCTGTAGGTGGTCAGGATGATGACGTGCGCCTTGGGATTGAGTTCGAGGATGGCGCTGGTCGCCTCGATGCCGTTCCGGCCCGGCATCTGCAAATCCATCAGCGTGATGTCGGGACGGTGCTGGCGGTACAGTTCGACGGCTTCGAGGCCGTCGCAGGCTTCCGCCACCAGCGCAAACCGGGGCGTGCCCGCCAGCACGGCCGCAATGCCACTGCGCAGCAAGGGATGATCGTCGGCAATCATCACCGTGATTCTGTCGTTGCCTCGGCTTAACATGAAGGCGCTCCTTGGGTTATCTCGCGCGAGCGTATCACTGGCGGCGGCCGGGTGCATCACCCTATCGTGTATAGGCCAGCGCGGCCGGCAACACCAGTTGCCACTCGGCGCCGCAGCCCTCCTCGTTGCGCAACACCAGTTTGGCGCGGATACGCTGCGCGCGCTCGGCCATGCCGCGCAAGCCCCAGTGATTCTGGCGCCCGCCCTCACTGACGATGTGGGCCGGAATGCCGCGGCCGTCATCGCGCACCACGCAGCGGAATTCCAGCGCGCCATACTGGATCTCCACCGCGACGCGTTCGGCGTTGGCGTGGCGGTAGGCATTGGCGACCGCCTCGCTGACGATGGCCAGGGCTTCCTGGTGGATGGCCGGCGCCAGCGGACGCACCCTGCCGCCGACTTGCAGCGCGATGGCGTCGGCGTGGGCCGGCCGCAGGCGCGCGGCGGTGGCCCGCACAGCCGCGGCAAAGTCGGGCGTGTCCGCCTCGTCCTCGCCGCGCAGCTCGCGGATGCGGCCCCGCCCTTCGTCCACCACCTCGTCGGCCTGGCGTAGCGCGTTTTCCAGTTGCGCGCGGGCGCTGTCCTGCGGCGGCAGCTTCATCACGGCGGCATGCACGTGCAGGATCAGCCCCTGCACCGATTGCAGCAAGGTGTCGTGCAGTTCGCGAGCGATGCGCTCGCGCTCGCCCACCCGCTCCTGCAAGCGCCCTGCCATGTGCCGCCGCACGCGCGCGATGTGCCAGCGGTAGGCCAGATACGCCAGCGCCAGCAGCAAGGCGCCGCACAGCAGGCGGAACCAGCCGCGCTCGGTCAGCAGGGGCGCGATCGAGAAGTGCACCACGCTTTCCGGCCCGGTCCACTGGCCGTTGTAGTCGGAGGCGGCGACGCGGAAATGGTAATCGCCGGCGCCCAGGTTGCTGTAATAGGCGCTGCGGCGCGCGCCAACCTCCTGCCACTGCCCGTCGACCTCCTCCAGCCGGTAGCGGAAGCGGACTTTTTCCGGCATCGCCAGCAGCGCCGGCACGGTGTAATCGATCTGCAAGGCGGAACTGCCGGCCGCCAGCCGCAGCGCGTCCTGCGGCGGCCGGCCTTCGCCTGGCCGGCCGATGGCCTTGATGAGGACCGGCTGGCGCGGCGCGGCCGGCAGCTGCTGCGCCAGGTTCAGGCGGAAGGTGCCGCCCGAGCGCACGATCCACAAGTGCCCGTCGGACGACAGCACCATCGACGGCGACGGCGTGAGGCGCGGCGCCGCCCCCTCCAGTCCTTCCTGCTGATCCAGCAGTTCATGGCGCACACGGTAGTCCGGCGCCTGCCGGAACCGGGCCAGTTCGGCGGCCGGAATGCGGAACACGCCGGCCGTGGCGTTCAGCCACAGGTCGCCGTTGTCCAGCTCGACGATGCCGGACACGCCATCGAACATCTCGCCGCGCACGCCTTGCAGCCGCTGGAAGCGCGCCGCGTCCAGCCAGGCCACGCCACTGTCGCCGCCAGCCCAGACATGTCCGTCGTGCAGATGCAAGGCCATCAGCAGGCCCAGCGTCATGCCCTCGGCCGGCCCGTAGCTGCGCCACGCCGCGCCTTCGGCGTGCACCACCCGGCCGGCATGGGTGCCCAGCCACAGCCCGGCGGCGTCGGAGCGGGCCATGACCGCCACGTCGCCGGGATTGCCGTGTTTTTCCCAGCTGCCGTCGACCTTGCGGCGGTACAGACCATGATTGCGGACCGCCACCAGCAGACTGTCGTCGCGCTCGGCCAGCAGCGTCCCCGCCATCATGCCACCCAGCCCGGCGGGTAGCGCGATGTTGCGGCTGTCGCCGCCCCGCACCCGGCGCAGGAAACCGTAGGACGAGTACCACAGCGTGCCGTCGCTGGTGCGGGTCAGGCCGGTGACCCAGTCGGCATAGCCCTCGCGGTTGGGCGGCCAGAGCGGGGTCAGCCTGAACGGGCCGGCGCCGGCGGCGGCGACGTGGTAGCCGCCGATCCAGGCGCCGCCATGCGCATCGGCCAGCACGGCGGCGCCGACCGCCTCTTCCGGCAGCGCGACCTGCGCCAGCCGGCCCTGGCGGAAACGGTCTATCCCGGCCGAGGTCGCCGCCCAGACACTGCCTTCCTGATCCTCGAACAGGGCAAACACCGAGCGTCCGCTCAAGCCCAGCGGCGGCGTGGCAGCGGCGATGCCATGCGCGCCGCGGTATTCCAGCCCTTCCTTCTGGCCCACCCACAAGTCGCCATGGCGGTCGAACAGCAAGCTGGAGGGAGAACCCAGGTGTTGCCGCCACACCGGCGCCGCCGATGGCTTGCCGCCGCTCAGCTGGTTGAAATGGGCGCGCCGGGCATCCCAGCTCAGCACACTGCCATCGGGCAGGTTGAACAGCACGCCGGTGCCGCTGTCGACCGCCCTGGCGAACCGCATGGCGCCCGGCCGCAGGCAATACACACCGGCATCGCCCTGCGCCCACAGCACGCCTTGCCGGTCGCGCATCAGCGTTTTGAACCCGACCTCGGGCAAATGCCACGAGGCTGCCGGCGCCCGCCAGCGCTGGTTCTCCAGATAAAACATGCCGCCCGAGGTGGCCGCCCAGATGCGGCCGTCGCCATCCTGCTCCAGTCCCCACACGGGACGATTGGGCAAGCCGGCGCCCTCGCCGTAGTTGGTGATGCGCCCCTGCCGCAGCACGCCGGCGCCGCCGCCGCGGTAGCCTATCCACAAGGAGCCATCGGCAAAGGCGTTGACCAGGCTGACGTTCCTGCTGAGCAGCGGCCCGTTGGACGGCGCGAACTGTTCAAACTGCATGCCGTCAAAGCGGTACAGGCCGGTGGGCCCGCCCAACCACAACCAGCCGTCGCGGCTCTGGGTGATGGACAGGATCAAGCCGGGCGCGCCGTCGCGGGCGGTCCAGCTGGTATGGTGCAGATTGATGGCGGGCAGCGGCGCGCGCGCCTGGCCGATGGCGGGCGACAGACAGCACCAGAGTAGCGCAAGCAACCAACGTTTCATGCAAAACGGGACCGATAATTAGTTGTAATTCGGAATTTTTCTGCCTCGGCAAATATTGTATAGAAATTATTCACCCGATAGTGGGTATATACGGACTAGTCGCTTGGCTATGCTGTGCGCTCAACCATAGGAGGCCCTCATGCGACGCACCATCACCAAGCTGTTTTGCACCGTCTTGCTGTTCTGTTCCGCCGCGGCCCACGCGGAAGCACCGAAGAGCCAATTCGCCGAAGCCAATGGCGTCAAGCTGCATTACCTGAGTGCCGGCAAGGGCGATCCGGTGATCCTGCTGCACGGCTACACCCAGTCCAGCCACATGTGGCTGCCGCTGATCGAGCAACTGTCGAAAGACCATCTGGTGATCGCGCCGGACCTGCGCGGCTTCGGCCAATCCGGCCTGCCGCCGGGTCCCTACACCAAGTCGGTGATGGCGCAGGACGTGCACGCGCTGGTCACCAGCCTGGGCATCAAGTCGGCCAAGGTGGTCGGCCATGACATCGGCCTGATGGTGGCCTATGCCTACGCCGCCCAGTATCCGCAGGAAGTCAGCAAGATCGCCCTGATGGATGCCTTCCTGCCCGGCGTCGGCAACTGGAAGGATGTGTGGCTGCTGCGCGATCTGTGGCATTTCCACTTCTACGGCGAGACGCCGCTGGCGCTGGTCAAGGGCCGCGAGCGCATCTACTTCGAGCACTTCTGGAACGACTTCGCGGCCGACAAGACCAAATCGCTGAGCGAGGCCGACCGCAAGTTCTACGCCGCCGAATATGCCCAGCCCGGCCATATGAAGGCCGGCTTCGAAGTGTTCCGCGCCTTCGCCAAGGATGCCGAGGAATTCGCCGCCTACGCCAAAAAGCCGCTCGACATCCCGATGCTGGTGCTGACCGGCGAAAAAGCCTCCGGCAACGTGCTGATCGAGCAGGCGCGCCTGGTCGACAGCAAGGTCGACGGCGTCATCATCAAGGGCAGCGGCCACTGGCTGATGGAAGAAGCCACGGCCCAGGTGGTGCCCAAGCTGGTGCAGTTCCTCAGGTGAGGCCGGCGCGATGGCTCACGTCAGCAAGCCAGCTGTTCACCTTTCGACTGCCCCGCCAATTGCAGCGCCAGCGCCAGCGCGGTGTCGGCGGTGGCCAGGTGCAATTCGAACCACGGCAGGATCAGGCCGGCGACCTGGCGGCCGCGCGCCACCTCGCCCGGCGTCAGGCCGTGCAGCGTGGCCAGCACCCGCGCATGCTGCTCGCGGTGCGAGCGCAGCGCCGGATAGTCGATCGCCTCCATTAATGCTTCCTCGACCCGGAAGTCCTCCTCCAGCGCACCGATCAGCTCGGCCATGCCGGCCTCGAAGCGCTCATCCGGCGTCGCCTGCAAGATGGCAATCTGTTCCGCCAGCGCTTGGTGCGCCTCGTCAAACAGGGGAATACCCAGCGCCATCCCGGCGCGCCAAACCATGTCTTCCATCGCTCCTCCTCGCCCCGCCTGATGCGGTGTCAATATGGATTATGATTGCGCCGGCTCAGCCGCGTCCTTGATCAGGATCAAATCCCCGCCAGATGCCGCGCCCAGGTCAAGGCCTGCCGCTCCAGCAACTCGGGCACGCGGCCGTCGCCCCCCCCGCCGGTGGCCACGCCGCTGGCGGCGATTGCGGGGCCTTGCCCTTGATATAGATCAAACTTGGCGGACTGGCCGATTCATTCAAATAATGAATCAATGCATACAGTATTTGGTTTGATCCGGCATCGATCCGGACCTATGATCGGTTCTCATAACTATAGGCCACGGAGATACCATGGAACACGTAATAACCCGCAAGCGCTGGCTGATCCTGGCGATGCTGTTTGCGGTCACCACCATCAACTACGCCGACCGCGCCACCATTTCCATCGCCGGTCCGGAAATCAAAAAAGAACTCGGCCTGTCGGCGGTGCAGATGGGCTTCATTTTCTCGGCCTTCGCCTGGTCCTACGTGGTGGCCCAGCTGCCGGGCGGCTGGCTGCTGGACCGCTTCGGCTCCAAGATCACCTACTTCTTCAGCATCTTCCTGTGGTCGACCTTCACGCTGTTCACCGGCGCGGCCGGCTTCTTCACCGGCGCCGCCGCGGTGGGCGTGCTGTTCACGCTGCGGCTGCTGGTGGGCGCGGCCGAGGCGCCTTCCTTCCCCGGCAACAGCCGCATCGCCTCCTCATGGTTCCCGACCCAGGAGCGCGGGCTGGCGGCCGCCATCTTCAACTCGGCGCAGTACTTCGCCACCGTGCTGTTCGCGCCCATCATGGGCTGGCTGGTGCACACGCTCGGCTGGCACAGCGTGTTCTACGTGATGGGCGGGCTGGGCATCGTGGTCGCCTTCGTGTGGCTGAAAACCATCTACGGCCCCAAAGACCATCCCGGCATCAGCGCCGGCGAGCTGCGCTACATTCAGGAAGGCGGCGCGCTGGTCGACCTGGAAGGCACGCAGCGCACCGCGCAGCCCAAGCAGGTCGACACCCTGGCCTGCATCAAGGAGTTGCTGGGCAACCGCATGCTGCTGGGCGTGTACGTCGGCCAGTACTGCATCACCACCCTGACCTATTTCTTCCTGACCTGGTTTCCGGTCTATCTGGTGCAGGAGCGCCACATGACCATCCTGAAGGCCGGCTTCGTCGCCTCGCTGCCCGCCATTGCCGGCTTCCTGGGCGGCATCACCGGCGGCTGGATGTCGGACCGCCTGGCCAGGCGCGGCTATTCGCTGTCGGTGTCGCGCAAGCTGCCCATCGTGCTGGGCATGCTGATGTCGATGAGCATGATCGCCTGTAACTACATCGAAACCGACGCGCTGGTGGTGGCCGTGATGTCGCTGGCCTTCTTCGGCAAGGGCATCGGCGCGCTGGGCTGGGCCGTGGTGTCGGACACCTCGCCCAAGGAGGCCGGCGGCCTGAGCGGCGCCCTGTTCAACACCTTCGGCAACACCGCCGGCATCACCACGCCGATCGTGATCGGCTACATCGTCGACGCCACCGGCTCCTTTGCCGGCGCGCTGGTGTACGTCGGCGCCAACGCGGCGCTGGCGATCGCCTGCTACCTGTTTGTTGTCGGCGATATCCAGCGCGTCAAGCTGGTCAAGTCGCTGACATCGTAAAATCAACCCTTCACACCCACCGAGGCCACCATGAATACCACTGTTACCAACGCTCCTATCGTCACCGACCTGCGCGTCGTGCCCGTGGCCGGCCAGGACAGCATGCTGCTGAACCTGAGCGGCGCGCACGGTCCCTGGTTCACCCGCAACATCGTCATCCTGAAAGACAGCGCCGGCAACACCGGCCTGGGCGAAGTGCCGGGCGGCGAAAAAATCCGCCAGACCATCGAGGACGCGCGCGGCTTCATCATCGGCAAGACGCTGGGCGACTACAACGGCATCCTGAACCAGATGCGCCACGCCTTCGCCGACCGCGACGCCGGCGGCCGCGGCCTGCAAACCTTCGACCTGCGCACCACCATCCACGCCGTCACCGCCGTCGAATCGGCGCTGCTGGACTTGCTGGGCCAGTTCATGAACGTGCCGGTGGCCGCCCTGCTGGGCGAAGGCATGCAGCGCAAGGCGGTGGAGATGCTGGGCTACCTGTTCTACGTCGGCGACCGCAACAAGACCGACCTGCCATACCGCGGCGAAGCGGACGCCGACAACGCCTGGTTCCGCCTGCGCAACGAGGAAGCGCTGACGCCGGAAGCCGTGGTACGCCTGTGCGAAGCGGCGCGCGAGCGCTATGGCTTCAACGACTTCAAGCTGAAAGGCGGCGTGCTGTCGGCCGACGAGGAAATGGAAGCCATCATCGCCATGCACGAGCGCTTCCCGGAAGCGCGCATCACGCTGGACCCGAACGGCGCCTGGTCGCTGGAAGAAGCCATCCGCGTCTGCAAGGACAAGCACGGCATCCTGGCCTACGCCGAAGATCCGTGCGGCGCCGAGAACGGTTTCTCCGGCCGCGAAGTGCTGGCCGAATTCCGCCGCGCCACCGGCCTGCCGACCGCCACCAACATGATCGCCACCGACTGGCGCCAGATGGCGCATTCGATCTCGCTGCAATCGGTCGACATTCCGCTGGCCGACCCGCACTTCTGGACCATGCAGGGTTCGGTGCGCGTGGCCCAGCTGTGCCAGATGTTCGGCCTGACCTGGGGTTCGCACTCCAACAACCACTTCGATATTTCGCTGGCCATGTTCACCCACGTCGGCGCCGCCGCGCCGGGCAAGGTCACCGCCATCGACACCCACTGGATCTGGCAGGACGGCCAGCGCCTGACCAGGGAGCCGCTGAAGATCGAAGGCGGCCTGGTGCACATTCCGGCCAAGCCGGGCCTGGGCATCGAGATCGATGAGGCGGAACTGGAAAAAGCCCACCAGGCCTACAAGAACATGGGCCTGGGCGCGCGCGACGATGCCGCCGCCATGCAGTTCCTGGTGCCGGGCTGGAAGTTCGACAACAAGCGCCCTTGCCTGGTGCGTTAAGCCTGGTCCTGGAAAGTCGGCAGGATGTCGCGGATGAAGAGTTGCAGGATCGGGTTCTCGTTATCCCGCCGGTAGGCGCACACGGTGCTGACCGGCTCGGTCTCCATGCGGCGCAGCACCACGCCGTCGAATTGCAGGCGCGCGCAGGCTTCCGACACCAGCGCCGCGCCGATGCCGGCGCTGACCAGCGCCAGCATGGTATGCACCTGGCCGATGTGCTCGACCACATCCGGCGCCACCCCGGCCTGCTCGAAGCGGGCCGTCAGCATTTGGTAGAACGGCCGCGCCTCGTACGGCGAATACATGATGAAGGGACGGCGGTGCAGGCAGGCCATGGTGGGCTGCTGCGGCCAGCTGTCGGCCTCGTCGGCCGGAATCGCCAGCAGCATGCCCTCGGTGCGGATCGGCAGGCTGACCAGCTCGCCATGCAGCGAGGCCGGCCGCATCAGGCCGATGTCGAGCTGGCCGGCGTCCAGCGCTTCCACCTGCGCCACACTCACCAGTTCCTTCAAGGTCAGCGCCAGTCCCGGCGTGCGCTCGCGCAGGCGGCGCACCACTTCCGGCAGCAGGGTGTAGCCGGAGGCCGAGGTGAAACCGATGGCCAGGCTGCCCTGTTCGCCGCGCGCCACCCGGCGCGCCATCAGCGCCGCCTCTTCCGACATGCGCAGGATGCGCGCCGCTTCCGGCAGGAAGGCCTTGCCGGCCGCCGTCAGCCGCACGATGCGGCTGCTGCGGTCCAGCAGCTGCGCGCCGACGCTGTGTTCCAGCAGTTGAATCTGCCGGCTGAGCGGCGGCTGCGTCATGTTCAGCCGTTCGGCCGCGCGGCTGAAATGCAGCTCCTCGGCGACCGCGACAAAACAGCGCAGCTGGCTCAGCTCAAACATGGCCCGCAGCTTTGGCGCGCGCGGCGTGCAGCTTCTTGTAGCTGTCCAGCAGGCGCTGGTGGCGGTCCAGGCCTTCCAGCCGCATGCTGGTCGGGGTCAGGCCGTGGAAGCGCACGCTGCCGTCCACCGAGCCCAGCACCGCGTCCATGCGGGCGTCGCCGAACATGCGGCGGAAGTTGACCACGTAGTCGTCCAGTTCCATCTCGTCGTCCAGCACCACTTCCAGCACCACGTTCAGGGCCTGGTAGAACAGGCCGCGCTCGACGGTGTTGTCGTTGTATTGCAGGAAGGCGCCCACCAGCTCGTGCGCTTCCTCGAACTGCCGCAAGGCCAGGTTGATCAGCAGGCGCAGTTCCAGCACGGTCAACTGGCCCCATTCGGTGTTCTCGTCGAACTCGATGCCGATCAGGGTGGCGATGTCGCCGTACTCGTCCAGCTCGTTGTTTTCCAGACGCTCCAGCAGCGCTTCCAGCTGCTCGTCGTTGAGACGGTGCAGGTTCAGCACGTCTGCGCGGAACAGCAGCGACTTGTTGGTGTTATCCCAGATCAGGTCTTCCACTGGATAGACTTCCGAGTAGCCCGGCACCAGGATGCGGCAGGCGGTCGCGCCCAGCTGGTCGTAGACCGCCGTGTAGACTTCCTTGCCCATTGCTTCAAGGATGGCCAGCAGGGTGGCGGCTTCGTCCGCGTTGGAGTTCTCGCCGTGGCCGGAGAAATCCCACTCGACGAAATCGTAATCGGCCCTGGCGCTGAAGAAGCGCCACGACACCACGCCGCTGGAATCGATGAAGTGCTCGACGAAGTTGTACGGCTCGGTCACGGCTTCGCTGGCGAAGGTCGGACGCGGCAGATCGTTCAGGCCCTCGAAGCTGCGGCCCTGCATCAGTTCGGTCAGGCTGCGCTCCAGCGCCACTTCCAGGCTCGGGTGCGCGCCGAACGAGGCGAACACGCCGCCGGTGCGCGGGTTCATCAGGGTCACGCACATCACCGGATACTGGCCGCCCAGCGAGGCGTCCTTCACCAGCACCGGGAAGCCCTGCTCTTCCAGCCCCTTGATGCCGGCCACGATGCCGGGATACTTGGCCAGCACTGCCTGCGGCACGTCCGGCAGCGCGATTTCGCCTTCGAGGATTTCGCGCTTGACGGCGCGTTCGAAAATCTCCGACAGGCACTGCACCTGCGCCTCGGCCAGCGTGTTACCGGCGCTCATGCCGTTGCTGGCGTACAGGTTCTCGATCAGGTTGGATGGGAAGTACACCGTCTGGCCATCCGACTGGCGCGTGAACGGCAGCGAGCAGATGCCGCGCGCCACGTTGCCGGAGTTGGTGTCGATCAGGTGCGAGCCGCGCAGCTCGCCATCGGGATCGTAGACTGCCAGCGTGTATTCGTCGAGGATCTCCGGCGGCAGCTTGTCCTTGCGGCCCGGCTTGAACCAGCGCTCGTCCGGATAGTGCACGAAGGCGGCGTTGGCGATGTCCTCGCCCCAGTAGGCGCCGGCGTAGAAGTGGTTGTTGCTGATGCGCTCGATGTACTCGCCCAGCGCCGAGGCCAGCGCGCTTTCCTTGGTCGCGCCCTTGCCGTTGGTGAAGCACATCGGCGAGTGGGCGTCGCGGATGTGCAGCGACCACACGTTCGGCACGATATTGCGCCACGAGGCGATTTCAATCTTGATGCCGATCTCGGCCAGCAGGCCGGACATATTGGCGATGGTCTGCTCCAGCGGCAGGTCCTTGCCGAGGATGTAGGTGCTGGTGTCGGCCTCCGGCTGGACGGTCAGCAGGGCCTGGGCGTCGGCGTCCAGGTTGGCCACTTCCTCGATGATGAAGTCCGGGCCTTCCTGCACCACCTTCTTCACGGTGCAGCGGTCGATCGAACGCAGGATGCCCTGGCGGTCCTTGTCGGAGATATCTTCCGGCAGCTCGACCTGGATCTTGAAGATCTGCTTGTAGCGGTTTTCCGGGTCGACGATGTTGTTTTGCGACAGGCGGATGTTCTCGGTCGGGATATTGCGGGTGTTGCAGTACAACTTCACGAAGTAGGCTGCGCACAGGGCCGACGAGGCCAGGAAGTAATCGAAGGGGCCCGGCGCCGAGCCGTCGCCCTTGTAGCGGATGGGCTGGTCGGCAATCACCGTGAAGTCGTCGAACTTGGCTTCAAGACGGAGTTTATCGAGGAAGTTGACCTTAATTTCCATGGGGAGCTGCTAATTCTTTAAAAATCAATGGGTTAGGAGTTTAACACAGTTCCCCTCTCGGCGCCTCCCGCGCAACGCCGGCGAGTTATGAAATTCAACAAACTGCTTGATGATTCTCGCGAACATGTACTGCCGGGGCGCGACTTGCGCAATAATGCCAGCCGCATCCCTTATATCTGAGATAGACGAGACATTACATGACGGCTTTTTCTACACTTGATACGATTGTTTTCCTGGTGTACTTCGTGCTGGTTGCCGGTTACGGCATCTGGGTTTACAAACGGCGCCAGGGCACGTCCGGCCTGGCTTCGCACGACTACTTCCTGGCCGAAGGCTCACTGACCTGGTGGGCCATTGGCGCCTCCCTGATCGCTTCCAACATCTCGGCCGAGCAGTTCATCGGCATGAGCGGTTCCGGCTACCGCATCGGCATGGCGATCGCCGTGTACGAGCTGATGGCCGCCGCCACGCTGGTGATTGTGGCCGTGTTCTTCATGCCGGTGTACCTGAAACACCACATCTACACCATGCCGCAGTTCCTGGAGCAGCGCTACGGCAAGGCCGTGGCCACCACCATGGCGCTGTTCTGGCTGGGCCTGTACGTGGTGGTCAACCTGACCTCCATCCTGTACCTGGGCGCGCTGGCCATCAGCAGCCTGTCGGGCATCGCCCTGCTGCCTTGCATGCTGTTCCTGGCGATCTTCGCCGCCATCATCACCCTGGGCGGCATGAAGGTGATCGGCTATACCGACGTGGTGCAGGTGACCTGCCTGGTGGTCGGCGGCCTGGTCACCACCTGGCTGGCGCTGGACCTGGTGGCCGCGCTGGCCAAGGGCCACGGCGCGCTGCAAGGCCTGACCGAGCTGTACTCCAGCACCCGCGGCCACTTCGACATGGTGCTGGCGCGCGACAACCAGAACTACATGGACCTGCCCGGCCTGTCCATCCTGCTGGGTGGCATGTGGATCGTCAACCTGAACTACTGGGGCTGCAACCAGTACATCACCCAGCGCGCGCTGGGCGCCGACCTGCCGACCGCGCGCAAGGGCCTGCTGTTCGCCGCCTTCCTGAAACTGCTGATGCCGGTGATCGTGGTGCTGCCAGGTATCGCCGCGTTCGCGCTGGACCGTTCCGGCGCGCTGGGCGACGCCATGCGTCAGGGCGGCGAGCTGAATCCGGACCGCGCCTACCCTATCCTGCTGGGTCTGCTGCCATCGGGCCTGAAAGGCGTGGCGTTCGCGGCCCTGACCGCCGCCGTGGTGGCCTCGCTGGCCGGCAAGGCGAATAGTATCGCCACCATCTTCACGCTGGACCTGTACAAGAAACGCTTCAACCAGGGCGCCAGCGAGCAGCGCATGGTGTGGATCGGGCGCCTGACCGTGGTGGCGTCCATGCTGCTGGCGGTGCTGATCGCCCCGCTGCTGGGCATCGACAAGCAAGGCGGCTTCCAGTACATCCAGGAATACACCGGCTTTGTTTCGCCGGGCATCCTGGCCATGTTCCTGATGGGCTTCTTCTGGAAGAAAACCACCTCGGGCGCGGCCATGTTCGCCACCATCGGCGGCCTGGTCGGTTCCATCATCCTGAAATTCCTGCCGACCATGACCGACCTGTCGTTCCTGGTGCCGATCGGCTTTGCCAAGGCCAACGCCGCCGGCGTGGCGGAAATTCCATTCCTGGACCGCATGTTCATCGTGTTCTTCGTGGTGGTGGCCGGCATGGTGCTGATCAGCAAACTGGCCGAGCAACGCGGCCACAAGGAAGACAAAGGCCTGGAAATCGACACCGCCCTGTTCCGCGTCAGCCCAGGCTTCGCCTTCGGCACTGCGGTGATCGGCGTGGTGCTGGTGGCAGTCTACGCACTGTGGTGGTAACCGCACTCTCCTGAAAAACTCGCCTCCGGGCGAGTTTTTTTTCGTCTGAAAAATGCCAAAGTGACAATTGGTGAGTCTTTTTGCAAGGATCTCCACGTATGGTTGGGGATCCTGTTCAGCAAGAAAGACATCCATGCCAACACCGATACCGCAATGGGCCCAGGCCGTATGCGACATCCTCTCCCCCTGGGCCACGGACCCGCCCCCGCTGCATCAGCGCATCGCGGACGGCACGGTGAAAGCGGCCGACAGCTTGCAGTATGTTCTCGGGATCAGTCCGACAGAACTGGGCGCGCAAGCAGAAAAGCTCAACAAGGTGATCGACGATTTCAGCGGCCAGGCCGATAAAAGCTATGTCAGTGTGCTTGAACTGCAAGCGTGCAAGACCATCGGCGACCTGATGAACCTGATCTTTTCCCGACTGTGAGCCACCATGAAAACGCCACTGCTATTGTTGCTGGCCTGCGGCATCGCCCAGGCCGAGGACTGCAAGTCGATCAAGGACGATGCGGCGCGTCTCAAGTGCTGGGATGCCCAGGCCTCGGAACCCGGGAAGCCGGCCTTCCGCGATCCCAAGGAATTCCCGTTTGGCGATAACACCGGCCCGCTCAAGGAACCGCCGTCGGCCCCGGGATTCATCGTGCGCGACAAAATGAGCGGGCCTTACGAGGACGGCAAGGCGGTCAGCCTGTCGCTCACCACCTCGAACGACGACCGTATTCTGAAGACCAATGCCGCTGTCATGTATAACCTCGGCAATGAGGTGTTCAGCCGGGACTGGCAGCGCAAAGGCTGGTCCACCTGGATAGGCGTTCAGTGGACGAAGGACGCCAACCGCAAGAAACCGGTCGATGGAAGGCTGGCGCGCCTTGCCGCCCTCGGCCTCGCCGGCACCGACATTCCGGTACAAACCATGGTCGCGCTGGAGTTTTCACAAGATAACGTCGCCAAGTCCAAGACCTTCGGCCTCCGTCCCGAGTTCACGCCCGTCATCTTGAACGTGACTGAAAAAGGCACGCCATATTCCGAAGCAGGCGCCTACAGCGTCTACCTCAAGTTTGGCGCACAGATCGACCAGGTACGGCAAACCAGGGCCAATCAGGAAGTCAGCGGCGGCGCTGGCGGCCTGAACCTCAAGACCAGCCTGAACTACTACCCGGGCGGCGAACTGGCCAGGCTGCGCCTGTTCCTGGATGCGGTGCGAGCCCGGGACCTCTACGCCGCAAGCGAAATCGGCAAGCGCTCGTCGACCTACTACGACTTCGGCGCCGAATGGCTGTTCACCCGGCCGGACCAGAAGGCCGGCGCCGTGGCGCCGACGCTGGGCCTGCACCGCACGATCGGTGACAACTTCCTGACCGGCACCGCACGCAGCGTGCAAACCGTGGTGTCCTTCGGGCTCAAGATCAACTGATGCCGCCGCTCAGTGATCGGTATGCAGGTAGGACGGCGTCTTCGGCAGGCGCAGGCTGACCAGGAAGGCGATCGCCATCATCACCGTCACGTAGACATAGAACCAGCTCTCGTGCCCCAGGTTCTTGAACGACAGTCCGACGAACTCCGCCGAACCGCCGAAAATGGCGTTGGAAATCGCGTACGACAGGCCCACGCCCAAGGCCCGCACCTCAGGCGGGAACATCTCCGCTTTCACCAGGCCGCTGATGGAGGTGTACAGGCTGACGATGGCCAGCGCCACGGTAATCAGGACGAAGGCCAGCAGCGGGCTGGTGTTGCCATGCAGGATGGCCAGGATGGGATAGGTCGCCAGCGCGCCCAGGGCGCCGAACAGCATCATCGAATGGCGGCGGCCGATGCGGTCGGCCAGCATGCCGAACAGCGGCTGCATGCACATGTACAGGAACAGGCAACCGGTCATCACCACGCTGGCGGTCTTGGCCGGCATGCCGGCCGTGTTGACCAGGTATTTCTGCATGTAGGTGGTGAAGGTGTAGAAGATCAGCGAGCCGCCGGCGGTATAGCCCAGCACGGTGAGGAAGGCGGGGCGATGGTGCTTGAACAGGTTGGCCAGCGTGCCGGCGCCCTCGCTGTTGCGGTCCTCGGCCTTGATGGTTTCATGCAGCGTGCGGCGCAGCATCAGCGACACCAGCGCGGCCACCGCGCCCACCGCGAACGGCACGCGCCAGCCCCAGGCCTTGAGTTCGGCCGTGCTCAGGAACTGCTCCAGGATCACGATCGTCAGCACCGCCAGCAACTGGCCGCCGATCAGGGTCACGTACTGGAACGAGGAAAAGAAGCCGCGCTGGCCGCGCAGCGCCACTTCGCTCATGTAGGTGGCGGTGGTGCCATACTCGCCGCCCACCGACAGGCCCTGGAACATGCGGATGATCAGCAGCAGGACGGGCGCGGCCACGCCGATGCTGGCGTAGGTCGGCAACACCGCGATGGCCAGCGAGCCGCCGCACATCATCAGCACCGAGACCAGCATCGATTTCTTGCGGCCGACGCGGTCGGCCAGGCGGCCGAACATCCAGCCGCCGATCGGCCGCATCAGAAAGCCGACCGCGAACACGGCGGCCGATTTCAGGAACTCCGCCGTCGCGTTCCCGCTCGGGAAGAACTGGCTGGCGAAATAAATGGAAGCGAAGGAATAAACGTAGAAGTCAAACCACTCCACCAGATTGCCGGACGAGGCGCTGATGATGGCGAAAACGCGCTTGCGGCGTTCCTCGGCGGTGTATTGCGGTTGTGGCGGCTCTTGCATGTTCATGCTGTTCTCCTGAAATATTATTCTTGAATGGGTATGGGATCAGCATCGCATATCGGCGGCGCGGCGGCATCCGCAACTCTGGCGCGGCGTTCTCCGTAAAACTACGGAGAACGCCCACATCCGCCAGCACAGCTGTTATTGTTTCTTTATTTGGTTCCCGGAGTATCCCATGTCGCCCCTGTTCAAGCCGCACCACTGGCGCAGAGCCCTGGCTGTCGCCGGGGCGCTGGTGCTGATCGTGGCGTCGGGGAACTGGGCCGAACAGCGCGAACGGCAAGCCAAGATGGAAGCCTTGCGCCAGGCCAGCGCGGCCCACGTGCTGGGACTGCGCGGGCTGGTGGAGAAACACGATTTCCTCCCATACGCCGCGGCGCGCCAGCCGGAGGTGCGGCAACTGCTGCGCGCCCCCGGCGATACGGCGCTGCGCACGCGCGTGAACGAATATTTCGCGGACCTGCAAACCACCACCGGCGCCACCGCGCTGTACCTGGTGGACCGCAACGGTACGACGCTGGCCTCCAGCAACTGGAACACGCCGTCCAGCTTTGTTGGCGAGTCCTACCACCAGCGTCCGTATTTCGAGGACGCGCTCAAGGGCGGCCGCGGCCTGTTCTACGGCCTCGGCCTGACCACCGGCCAAGCCGGCATGTTCATCGCCGAGCCGGTGCGCGTCGGCGCCGAGGTGCTGGGGGTGGCGGTGGTCAAGATCAGCCTGGAGCCGCTGGAACGCGTGTGGCGGCATAGCGGCTACCCCGTCGTGCTGCGCGACCGCCACGGCATCGTGTTCCTGAGCGCGGTGCCGGAATGGCTGTTCCACAGCGTCGCCCCGGTTTCCAGCGCCGACAGCCAGTGGATCGCCGCGCACGCCCAGTACGGGCTGCGCACCCGCTTCGACCTGCTGCCCTGGAAAATCACGGCGGCCGGGGACACCCCCGGCTATACCCTGAAGACCGCGCTGCAAGGACGCGAGGCCAGGCTGCTGGCGCTCGATACGCCGCTGCCGGAACTGGGCTGGACGCTCACCGTCACCGAGGACATGCGCGACGTGCAGCAAGCCAGGCAGGCGGCCTTGACGCTGACCACGCTCGCCGTCGCCCTGCTGCTGCTGGCGGTGCTGTACTGGCGTTTGCGCGAGCGCCGCTACGCCGAGCAACAGGCGGCCCGGCTGGAACTGGAACATCGGGTCGAGGAGCGCACCCGCGACCTGCAGGCAGCGCACGCCTTGCGCAAGGCGATGGAAGACTCGCTGCTGGTCGGCATCCGCGCGCGCGACCCGGAAGGCAAGATCATCTACGTCAATCCCGCCCTGTGTTCCATCGTCGGCTACAGCGCCGGGGAGCTGCTGGGCTGCCGTCCGCCCTACCCCTACTGGCACCCGGAAGATCTGGAAAAACAGGCGCGCGAAAGCGACGAGGCCTTGCAGGGCCGCGCCGCGCCCGGCGGTTTCGAATCGCGCATCCGCCACAAGGATGGTCACGACGTCATCACCATGGTCTACACCGCGCCGCTGATCGACACCGAGGGCGTGAACCGGGGCTGGCTCAGCTCCGTGGTGGACATCACCGCGCAAAAGCAGGCCGAGGCCCGCCAGCGCGACCAGGAAGTCCGCCTGCAACGCAGCGCCCGCCTGGCCAGCGTGGGCGAGATGGCGTCGACCCTGGCCCATGAACTGAACCAGCCGCTGATGGCGCTGTCCAATTTCGCGGTGGCGGCGCGCGCGCTGGCCGGGCGGGGCTCGCCGGAGATGCTGGCCGGCGCGCTGGACGACATCATCGAACAAGCCCAGCGCGCCAGCGAGATCGTGCGGCGGGTGCGGGCCCTGATCAATCCGCAGCGCGGCCACTTTGAAAGCTTCGCCGCCGGGGACATCATCCTGCACGCCGAGGCGCTGCTGAAACCGGAGTTGCAGCGCCACGGCGTCACGCTCCAGCTGTCGATGGATGACCCGGCGGTGCGGGTGCGCGGCGACAAGGTGCTGCTGGAACAGGTGCTGGTCAACCTGATCCACAACGCCCTGCACGCCATGCAGGAACAGCCGGGCAAGCGCCGCTGCATCAGCCTGACCAGCCAGCGCGACGGCGCCAGCCTGCGGATCGCGGTCAGCGACCAGGGGCCGGGCATTCCGGACGACCAGCTGGAACAGGTGTTCGCGCCCTTCTTCACCACCAAGCCCGACGGGCTGGGACTGGGGCTGAACATCTGCCGCACCATCATCGAGGCCCACAGCGGTATCATGACGGTCGAAAACCGCGCCGGCGGCGGCGCCACGTTCTCCTTCACTCTTCCTATCGTGCCATGAAAGACGCCCCTCTCACCCTGTACGTTGTCGACGACGACGAAGCCCTGCGCCGCTCGCTGCTGCTCCTGCTGTTTTCACAGGGACTGGCGGTGCAGGCGTTCGAGTCCGGCGAGGCCTTCCTCGACGCGGTCGACCTGCGCCAGCCGGGCTGCGTGATACTGGATTTGCGCATGGGCGCCATGAGCGGGCTGGCGGTGTTCGATCACCTGCGCAGCCAGCACAGCCCGCTGGTGACCTTGTTCCTGTCCGGCCACGGCGACATCCCGACGGCGCTGGAAGCGGTGCGGCGCGGCGCCTACGACTGGGTGACCAAGCCCGATACCCAGCAGCTGCTCGACAAGCTGCCCGCCGCCATCGCCGAAGCGCGCGCACGCGGCCAGGCCCTGCGATTATGGCAAGAGCTGACGGCGCGCGAGCGCGAGGTCGCGCGCCTGGTGGGGCTGGGCCAGCCGAACAAGGAAATCGCGCGCGTGCTGGTGCCGCCGTGCGGCCCGCGCTCGGTGGAAACCCATCGCGCCAACATCTTCAACAAACTGCAATGCGCCAACGACAATGAGCTGGGACGCTGGCTGGCGGCGCATCCGTGGCTGGCGTGAAGACTTACAAATCTTCTCCACGTGCCCGCCGTATTTCATCGTATCTGGCCGGGCCGTTGGGATCATCACTGTGATAAGCAATATTCAATTCAGGAGAGTGAGCGCCATCGATTCCTTGAATGTGCAGAATCCTCTGCCGCCAATCTTCGCGCGGACTAACTTCGTATATCAGCGGAACGAAATAACCATCGAGCAGCCCCTTGTCTGGTCGCCAGAGCTCTTTTGTGAGGGCATCCAGATAAGCGTTCTTACCTGACTTGGTCCAATCGATCGCAAAGCCGGCACGGCCACATAACTCTGTATGCACCAACAACATCGTTCGGCCGTTGCCATCCAAGAACGGATGCGCCCATGCGAATGCCCCCATGACGGCGCCCGGCTTTTGGCGTAACCCTTTTGCTGCCAGATGCAGCCCCCACTCCACCGCTTGACGCGACCTGTCGGACTGCTCAAATTCAACAGCGTCGCCCTTGCCAACATTCCGTCCCACGCCTAGTGACAGCCTGTCTTGACCAGCCCATGGATAGAAATCGCTGAACAGAATGCGATGAACGTCCAGGAAGGACTGATAGGTGATTTCGGGAGAATTTGCCGGAGAAAGAAAATCAAGCGCCTCATCAAGATTAGAAACAAAGGCTGAATGCTCTTGAATTTTAACGAACTCGCGATCCTTCAAATTTCCGTAATTGCGCAAGTATCCATTCGTGTCATAGTCCCCAAACGGATCGAAGGTCATGGCGTTGCCAGCGACTCGTTATCGTGAGCGGATTTCTTCCTCAACGCCTTTTCTTTTTCTCTCTGCTCAACAAGATAATTGGTCATCAGTCGCACTCTCTGCGGACCGCTGATAAGCTTGGCCTTAAACAGGCTGACAAGGATTTGACCGACATCGTCCAGCTGAACATGGTCTCCAGCCGCACGACTAACTGCTTCCGCCCACACATCAATCTTCGACGGCCGACGCACTATCCCATGCGCCTTGGCGAACGATTTGACAAACTCGCCCACCCGCTTTTTGGGCAATAGCTCAATATCTGTCGGGATATTCTTAGCGAGGCGCGTCGGCTGAAAACGCACAATCACTTTGGAACCCAAGCGGATCTCGCGCTCTCTCAAAGAACCGAAAGTCTCCACCACGTATTTTTGCGCCTTTTTGCTGGACTCGGTTTTGACCACATCAGCGTCTATACGCCGCTTCCTGAAAAACTGGTGCAGTACGACCTCGGCGTCGTCACACATCAGTTCAGTTTTTCCACGTGCGTTCTTGCGCGCCTTTGCAAACACACCCTGCCCCATCCGCATCAGAACCCCATCATCAATGAGAGTGCCAAGCGCAACAGACAACTGCGAGTGCCCTCCGAGTCCTTTCAATTCGGAGCGAAGAAGGACTTGGTCTGGCTGCTGATTGATATAGTTCCGTAGTCTATCGAGTATTGTCATGGAATCTCCAAAGCAACAGGACTCACATACTCATTCTAGCACATTTTCCTTTATTTTCAGCCACTTAGAAAAATGCAGAGGTGTTTTAAACGTACGCCGACAGCAGGCGCGCGATGTGGGCTGCGGCTTGGTGGAGTTGACTGGCGCGCTGGCGCGACGAGAGCGGCATCGACGGCATCGACCTGAGCTGGGCGGTGCGTCCGGGCAGCTGGGCGGACTTTATCGCCCTGGCGCTGCCGGAGCTGCGCGCCCAAGGCATCCTCGCCCCGGCCCGCGCGCAGGACGCCTCGCCGGTGACGCTGCGCGAGCGCATCTACCCCGGCCACAAGCGCGCGCTGGACTCGCACCGCGCATCGCAGTTCCGCAAGCTGCAAGACTGACGCCGTATGCCGCGCCCGGCCTGGTTTTACCCAGCTAATAGCGCCAGCAGCTGGGCGGCCTCTTCCCTGCAACGGCGTGCGATGCCGGCGTAATCCGCCTCCGGCGCCCGCCCATGCAGGGTCGATTCAGCGGCCAGCTGCTCGGCCAGGCTTTCCTTTTCGTGCAGCGCGCGCACGGCGCTGCGCAGCGATTCCTCGATCACGGTTTGCTGTTCCAGCAGCAAGGAAAGCGCGCTGAAAGCATGACCGGTATGGCAGCGGTAACGCGTGGGCCGCCGCTGCGTCATCTCAAACAGCACGCCGCCGCAGGCCGGGCACGCATAGTTGGACGGACTGGCGATCTGCTGCAATGCCTTCAGATCGCCGCCGTCGGCAACTATGCGGTTTTCAGTGCGCAGCCAGGACGGTATCTCATGCGCCCCGGCCGCAGGCGGCGGCGTCCGGGCGTAGCGCGTCAGGGCCGCGGCAATCTCTTGCAGCGGCGCGCACAGGTCGAGCGCGACATTGCTGACGGCGTTGCGTGGCATGTCCGGCGCCGCCGCCTCGGCCGGGTCCTGCGCCACCGCCACGCCACCGCAGGCCTTGATCGCCTGCAAGCCGGCCACGCCATCGTCCAGGTAGCCGCTCAGAATCACGCCCACCGCGCGGCCGTCCGCCGCTTCGGCCACGGTGCGGAACAAGGGGTCGATGGCCGGACGCGTATGGTTTTCCTTGGCAGCGCAACTCAGCACGGCACGCAGGGCCGCGCCCTCGCGCATCACCAGCAGATGCCGGTCCGGCGGCGCCACCACCACGGTCCCGGCGACCAGTTCCTGCCGATCCTGGGCGAACGCCACCGGCAAGGCCGAGTGGCGTTGCAACACCTCCGGCAACACGCTGAAGCGGCTGCCGATGTGCATCACCAGCAGAATCGCCGCCGGCAGGTCCGCCGGCAGGTAACCCAGCAGCGCGCCCAGGGCGTGCAATCCGCCGGCCGAGGTACCGACCACAATCACTCTGTTCACCACGGACTCCCTTGCGATGGCTGGCTGTGTCATCCCTTGTACCACGCCGGCGCAAAGCGTGGCGGACGGCAGCCCAGTCCATCAGCGCATCAGGGCAGCGGCTCCAGCAGCACGGCGGCGCCGCCGGCCGGCGCCAGGCGCAGCGACAGCACCTCGTCCGGCGTCACCTCGCGCTGGCTGCGCCGCAGGGCGTTCGGGTGCTCGCCATCTTCCCACAAGGTGACCCGGTAACGGCCGGCGGGCAGGAAGCGCAGCGGCACCTCGATGCCGGTCGGGCCTTCGGCCGCCGTCATGGCGCCCAGATACCATGCCTTGCCCTGGCGCCGCGCCAGCAGGATGTCGCGGCCCGGCTCGCCGGACAGGAAGCGGGTCTCGTCCCAGGCGGTCGGCACCCGCCGGATAAAGTCGAAACCATCGGCGTCGCGGTAGGCGTCGGGATCGTCGGACACCATTTGCAGCGGGCTGTCATACACCACGTACATGGCCAGCGCCTGGCCGCGCGTGGTCTGCGTGAACGGTAGCACCGCGCGCACGCTGTAGCTGGCCGGCGTGCCGTTGCGGAAGCCGCCCGGCGTGTAATCGATCGGCCCGGCCAGCATGCGCGTGTACGGCAGCATCAGGTTGTGGCGGGGGGTGACGCGCTTGTCCATCTTGTCCCATTCGGCGCCCAGCACGCCCTCCTGGGTGATGAAGTTCGGGTAGCTGCGCTGCATGCCGTCCGGCACATAGGCGGCGTGCAGGTCGAGCAGCAGATGGCGCTTGGCGGTGGCCTCGGCCACGCGGCGGTAGAAGGCCACCATCTCCTGGTCGTCGCGGTCCATGAAGTCGATCTTGACGCCCTTGATGCCCCACGCGGCGTAGGTGTCCAGCACCTGCTCCATGCGCGGCGCCAGATGTGCCCAGTGCACCCACAGCAGCAGGGCCACGCCCTTGTCGGCGGCGTAGCGCACCAGCGCCGGCATGTCGATGCCTTCGGCCGGCCGGGTGACATCGGTGCCCGGCAAGGCGTCACAACAACCGCCGCTGCCCCAGGCCCAGCCGGCATCGATCAGGTAGTAAGGGAAGCCGGAGGCGGCGGCAAAGTCGATGAAGCGGCGGTAGTTGTCCATGCTCGGCTTCATGCCCTCCAGCGGACCGGACCACCAGTCCCAGGCCGCCTTGCCCGGCTTGACCCAGCTGAAGTCGCCCTGCGGCGGGCGGTTCAGGTTGCCGATCAGCTGCGAGGCGATCAGGTCGCCGTTGCGGTCGCCCAGCATCACCACCCGCCAGGCGGTGCTCAAACCGGCTGGCGAGACATAGGCCGGGCCGTCGCGCTTGGGCACGGCCGACAGGCGTACCCGTAGCGCGCCCCCCTCGCGCCACAGCGAGGCCCCGGTATAGCCGCTCAGGTCAGCCTGGGTGATGGCATAGGTGGTGCGGCCGGACGCCGTGGTGCAGACCAGCGGCACATCATAGCCGACGCCTTCGCGCAGCTGCGACCAGTTCTGGCGTATGAATTCGGTCTCGTGGGCGCCGTTGGCCACCGCGGTCAGGCAGGACGGATCGCCGGCCGCCACGAAGGCGGTACGCTCGCCGCGCAAGCGCACCGGCGCGGCGCTGTCCAGTCGGTAGCGGAAAGCCACGCCGTCGTCGTAGGCGCGCACATCGAGCAGCAGGCGGCGGCGCTGGCCGCCGCGCTCGCGGAAAGTCAGGGTGGTGGCGCGATAGTGATCGCGCGCGCTGGCGGCCTTGGTGGCGATCAGCGGAATCACCTGGTCGACCCGATGGTCGGCGCGGCGCTCCAGCGCCAGGCCGGCCAGTTGCGGCGCGTCCTCCAGCTCCAGCCCCAGCGGCGAATTGGCGATCACCGCGTCACCCCGGTGCGCCACCGAAAAACGGCTGGCGTCGGCGGCAATGCGGATGGTGGTGCGCCCTTCGGGCGAAATCAGCACGGCGTCGGCGGCCGCGCGGGCCGGCAGGCTGGCGCCCGACAGCGCCAGCAGGCACAGTCCGGCCGCGGTGGAATGGAAAAAATCAAGCTGCCCGGGTATGCGCAATGGGGTTCTCCTGTGGGTTGAAGTGTCTGGTTCCGGCAAGCGTGCCGGCCAGGAAATCGGCGTGCGCCGGCATGCGCGCCACCATGGCGGCGATGGCGTCGCGCCGGCGCCGCAGCACGGCCAGCGCTTCGCCGCGCGGCCACTCCTGCAACACCGGGTCGGCCTGGCGCGGCCAGTGGCCCATGCCGGCGTGGATCGCCAGCCAACTGGTGGCGTCGAAGCCTTCCTCGTCGTACACCAGCAGCGCGCCGGCCTCGCGCCAGGCGTGCAGACGGTAGGCCAGCGTGTCGGGCAAGGCCATGCTGGCCATGTCGCGCCACAAGGCGCTGTCGCGGCGGCCGGTCAGGCAGTAATGCAGCACGATGAAGTCGCGGATGCGGGCGAACTGCCGCACCGCGCCGGTGTTGTAGCCGGCCACCGCGTCCTGGTCCAGCGGCGCGCCGCTTTTCAGCAATTCCATCAGCCGCGCCAGTCCGCTCTGGATCAGGAAGATGCTGGTCGATTCCAGCGGCTCCAGGAAGCCCGAGGCCAGCCCCAGCGCCACCACGTTGCCGACCCAGAAACGGGCCCGGTGCCCGGTGGTGAAGCGCAGCAGGCGCGGCTCGGCCAGCGGCTTGCCGTCCAGCTGCGCCAGCAATTGCCGGCGCGCGCGCTCCTCGTCGATGTAGCGGCTGGCAAACACGTGGCCATGCCCGGTGCGCTGTTGCAGCGGGATGCGCCAGGCCCAGCCACCCTCCAGCGCGGTGGCGCGGGTGTAGGGGGCCGGCGGCGCGCGGCCGCCCTCGCCGCGCTCGCAGGGACAGGCCCAGGCGCGGTCCATCGGCAGCCAGCGGCTGAAGTCGACATAGGGTTCGCCCAGCGCCTGCCCCAGCAGCAGCGAGCCGAAGCCCGAGCAATCGATGAACAGGTCGCCGGCCAGCTCGCGGCCGTCGGCCAGGCGCACGCCGTGCACGCCGCCATCCGGACGGCGCGTCACCTCGACCACGCGGCCTTCACTGCGGCGCGCGCCGCGCGCCAGCGCCAGCTTGCGCAGATAGGCCGCGTACAGGGTAGCGTCGAAATGGTAGGCGTAGTTGAAGCCGCCACGCCCGGCGTCCGGCAGGCTGAAACGTCCCTTCATGGCCATCACGGTCGGCAGGCATTGCTCGCCGAAGTCGCCCGGGGCCTCGGCGCCCAGGCGGCCATGCTGGCCCCACAGCGCGTACGGTCCGCTCAGTTGGCCGAAGTCGCCGAAGGTGTGGAAGTAGTGCTGACCGAGCTGGCGCCAGTCGCGGAATTCAATGCCCAGCTTGTAGGTGCCGTGGGTGGCGCGCAGGAACTCGGCTTCGTCGATGCCCATCAGGCGGTTGTAGTGGCGGATCGAGGGAAAGGTGGCCTCGCCGACGCCGACGATGCCGATCTCCTCCGATTCGACCAGTTCCACCACCGTGCCGGGCAAACTGGTGGTCAGCGCCAGCGCCGCCATCCAGCCGGCCGTGCCGCCGCCCACCACCACGATGCGCCGCACCGCCGGCAGGTCGCTCATGGCACGGCCCGCGTGCCGATGGCGGCGGCCGGGCCGTCCAGCTCCAGCGCGATGATGGTGTCGATGGCGTCGCGCTGGGCGGCCGGCAGCGTCAGCTCGACGCCCTGGCCGTTTTGCGCCAGTTGCACGGCGCCGCCGGTCAGCGCGCTGGCGCGTAGCACCCGGGCCGGAATCGCCGGCAGCACCAGCTTGTCCTGCGCCCATTTCAGCACGTGCACGTAGATGGTGTTGCCGTGGTGGGTGGAGACGCCGTAGTCGCCCGGCAGGAACGGCCCGCCGCGGGTGGCGTAGATGCTGTCGCCGTACTTGCCCAGCCAGCCGCCGATCTCGCGCAGGCGCTGCGCCTGCACCTCGTCGATGCGGCCGTCCGGACCGGGGCCGACGTTGAGCAGGAGGTTGCCGTCGCGGCCGACCACGTTGACCAGCAGGCGGATGTAGTGATCGAGCGGACGCGGCACCATGCCCGGCTGGTAGCCCCAGGCGCCGGCGATGGTGCTGCACAGTTCCCACGGCTGGCGGTTGTCGAACGCGCCCAGCGCGCCCTCGCCCTCGCGCGAATGGAAATCCTCCCGCATGTCGGCGCGGCCATTGATCAGGATGTCCGGCTGCTGGCGACGCAACATCTCGTACACCTGCTGATGGCCCCAGTCGAAGCCGCCCTTGTAGTGCTTGCCCCAGGGCCGCTTGACCCAGTTGGCGCCGGCTTCGGCGCCGCCCCAGTCGCCGCCAAAGCTGAGCCAGTCCGCCTCGCCGCCATCGAACCACAGCACATCGATCTTGCCGTAGTTGGACAACAGCGCCTTCATCTGGCGCTGGTATTGCTCGCGCATGGCTTCCGCGCTGGCGCGCTGCAAGTCCGGGAAGAAGAACCCGGGATAGCGCCAGTCCAGCGGCGAGTAATACAGCCCCACGCCCAGCCCGGCCTGGCGCGCCGCCTTGACGTACTCGCCGACGAAATCGCGGTGCGCGGCGGTGTTGACGCTGGTGAAGGGATTGCCGCCGTCATCGAACATGGCGAAGCCGTCGTGATGGCGTGAGGTGAACACCATGTACTTCATGCCGGCCGACTTGGCCAGCCCGGCCCAGGCGTTGGCGTCAAACGCGGTCGGGTTGAACTGCTGCGCCAGTCTGGCGTACTGCTCGACCGGGATCTGCTCATTCCACTGCACCCATTCGCCGCGTCCGGGGATGGCGTACAGGCCCCAGTGCACGAACATGCCGAAGCGCGCCTCGCGCCACCAGTCGATGCGTTCCCGGTCGGCCGCCCCGGCGATGCCGAGCCACAGAATGGCCAGCGCCGCCAGCAGGCGGCGCGCATAAGGTTTGCAGGCTATGTTCAACTCATCTCCCGGAAGCGGCGGTGCCGATTTGTTTCGCGATGAAGGTGGCGTGGCCGGGCATGGCGGCGGCCGCGCGCTGGATGGTGTCGCGCATGCGCGCGTAGTGCAGCTGCAAGGCTTGCTGGTCCATCTGGCCGATCAGCGGATCGCCCGCCTCCGGCATCACGCCCAGCCCCATCAGGATGGAGACGTGGGAGGACACCGAGAAGCCCTGCGGATCGTAGATCACCACGCGCCCGGTTTCTCGGAACAGCTCGATCTGGTGGCGCAGCGTGTCGGGCACCGGCATGTTGGCGCAGTAGCGCCAGAACTCGCTGTCGTCGCGCCGGGTCACCTTGTAGTGCAGAATGACGAAGTCGCGCACGAATTCATAGCGCTGCGCCACCAGCCGGTTGAACTCCTCCGCCAGCGCCGGACGGAAGTCGCGGTCGGGGAAGTATTGCAGCAGCCAACCGACCGCGTTTTCAATCATGTTGATGCTGGTCGATTCCAGCGGCTCCAGGAAGCCGCCCGACAGCCCGATGGCGACGCAATTCTTGATCCACGATTTGCGCCGGCGGCCGGTGGTGAAGCGCAGCTGGCGCGGCTGGTCGAGCGCGCGTTCGTCCAGCCCCGACAGCAGCACGCGCGCCGCCTCGGTGTCGCTGATAAAGCTGTTGCAGTACACATGGCCATTGCCGGTGCGGTGCTGGAGCGGGATGCGCCAGGTCCAGCCGGCGCCGCTGGCGGTCGAGGTGGTGTAAGGCGTCAGTGGCTCGACCCGCGCGCATGGCACCGCCTGGGCGCTGTTACACGGCAGCATGGCGCTCCAGTCGTCGTAGCCGGCTTGATACACGCCCTCGATCAGCAGGCCGCGGAAGCCGGAGCAATCGATGAACAGGTCGCCCTCGACGCGGCGGCCGTCGGCCAGCCGCACCGCCGTGATGAAGCCGGTTTCCGGATGCAGGTCGACGCCGTCGATGGTGGCCTCGATGCGCCGCACGCCGCGCTCCACGGCGTATTCCCGCAGGTAGGCGGCGTACAGGCTGGCGTCGAAATGGAAGGCGTAGGAATAGCTGCTGGTGACCGTGCCCGGCTCGCCATACGGCGGAATGAAGCGGTTGGCGCGCGCCATGGCCGTGGTCATCGACCAGTCCTCGTAGGACGGCATGTCGCTGGACTGGCGCGCCAGGTGCAGCCAGTACATATACGCCGGCCGGTTGTCGATGGCCGGGCCGAAATCGCCAAAACCGTGGAAGAAGCGGTTGCCGCGCCAGCCCCAGTCCTTGAACTCGATGCCGAGCTTGAAGGTGGCCTGGGTGCGGCGCACGAAATCGGCACCGTCCAGGCCCAGCGCCAGGTTGTAGTAGCGGATCGACGGCAGCGTGGCCTCGCCCACGCCGACCGTGCCGATGTCGGCCGACTCGATCAGCGTGACCTGGCACGACTTGCCGAGCCGCAGCGCCAGCGGCGCGGCGGTCATCCAGCCCGCCGTGCCGCCGCCCACAATGACAATCTTTTGCAGTGCCTTGTCGGACATGTCAGGCCATCAGAAGTTGTATTGCGCCTGGAGCGTGTAGCTGCGCCCGGTGTAGAAGGCGCCCTTCTCCTTGAAGCCGATGTTCTGCTGCATGTACTGCTTGAACAGCGCATTGGTCAGGTTGCGCGCCTCGAAGGCCAGGCTCAGGTTTTCCGCGATCTTGTAGTGGATGCCCATGTCGACCTGGCCGTAGGCGCCGCCCCACACCGGCAACGCATAGTTGACCGACGAAGCCTGGCCTTTGGTAGCGCTGTTCGGATTGGCGTCGACGCCGTCGCTGCCGTTGGCGCCGTAGGCATTGGCCGCCTGCATGTACTTCGAGCGCCAGCTGTAAGCCACGCGCGCCGACAGCGGGCCGCGGTCGTACAGCAAGGCCAGGTTGAAGGCGTTCTTCGACATGCCGGTCATCGGCAGGTTGCCGTTGTTGAGCACGCGGCCATCGGTGTCGCAACCGCCGATGCTGGCCGCCAGCGACGAGGCCAGGTCGGCCTTCGGCGTGCACCAGGTACGGTTGAGCGGCGCGTACATGCTCATGCGGCTGTCGATGTAGGTGTAGTTGCCCGACAGCCCGAAGCCGCTCATCCAATCCGGCAGCTTGTCGAAGTACTGCTGGTAGCCCAGCTCAAGACCGGTGGCGCGTCCCTTGGCGCCGTTGACCGGGGCCGTGATCAGGAAGTCATGCGAGGCGCCGGTCGTGTCCTTCAGGGCGACCGAGGTGGTCTGGCCGATGATGATGTCCTTGATCTGCTTGTTGAACAGCGCCACAGTGAACGAGCTGCTGCGGCCGAAGTAGTACTCGCCGGTCAGGTCGAAGTTGTTCGACAGCGTGGGCTTGAGCATCGGGTTGCCCTTGGCCGAGCCGGTGTAGTCGATCGAGTCCAGCACCGCCTGGCCGCTGGCGTCCTGGTGGGTGTGGACGTTCTGGCTCAGGGTGGTGTAGGTCTGCATCTGCCAGAAGTCCGGCCGCGTCATGCCCTTGGACAGGGCGGCGCGGAATTGCAGCGCCTCGCTGGTTTTCATGCGCAGGTTCAGGCTCGGCAGCACGTTGTTGTAGCTGTTGCTGAAGTCCTGCCGTTGCGATTGCGCCGGGATGGCCGGCACGCCAATCACGGTCGAGGTCGGAGGCGCGAACAACTGGTAGCCGCCGGCCGTCATGTCGGTGTGCACCACGCGCACGCCGACATTGCCGTCCACCGGATATTGCCATTTGTCGAAGCCGAAGCGCAGCTGGGCGTAGGCCGCCTTGGTGCGCTCATGCTGCTCGTTCAGGCCGGTTGCGTCGCCGTACGGGGCCGGCGTCCACACCGCCTGCGAGCACGGGGTCTTGCACACCAGCTGGGTGTAGTTGTGCAGCATGGCGAAGTTGGTCGGGACATTGCCGGTCAGCGCCATGTTTGGCACGATCACGGTGGGCACGCCGAACTGGCCGCCAAAGAAGTTCGAGAAGCCCTGGGTGCCGGAGTGACCGGTGAAGCGCGGGTCGCTCAGGTAAGCGAACTGGCTCAGCGGCTGCCACGAGTCGCCCACCGCCCACGGCTGGCTGATCTGGGTCCATTCGGTGTCGTGGGTCGAGCGGGTCAGCGCCTCGCGCTCGGTGGCGCGCAGGCCGAAGCGCACATCGTTCAGCACCGGATCATCAAAGGTGTACTTGGCGTCGATGCGGCCGGCCTTGAGGGTGCCGTCGGCCTTGTCGCGGTGTTCCTGGGTGAAGCCCCAGTAGTAGTTGGCCGGATTCAGCAGGGCCGCGCGGTCGCTGGCGTCGAACGAGACGCCGATCGGCGAGGCGCCCAGGTTCAGGGTTTCCTTCGGAATGAAACCGCCCAGGCCGACGGTGTTGTCGTAGCCTTCGGTGGTGGCCTTGACATGCTGCAAATCGGTGCGCAGGGTCCACTGGCTGGAGGCGCGCCAGCTCAGGTTCCACGAGATGTCGCGCGTGTCGGCGGTGCGGCCGGTGGCGCGCGCGGCGGTGCCGACGTTGACCCCGCCCTCGCTCGGATCGCGCAGCACGCCGGTCAACAGCGCGCCCTGGTCGTCGAAGGTGGCGCCCGGGTCCAGCTGGGTCACGCTGGCCTGGCCGGCCTGGAAGAAGGAATTCTCGGTGGTGTGGATCTTGTATTTGGAACGGAAGTAGGTCAACGCCGACGACAACGTATCCTTCTTCCATTGCAGCGCGCCGTACAGGCCGTCGCGGTCGCGCGCGAAGTTATTGGTGGTGAAGCCGATGCCGCCCGGCGCCCAGCGCGTCTTGCCGCTGGTGTCGCCCACCACGATGTTGTTGCGCGGGATGTAGGGGCCGACCGACATGCCGTCGCTGCGGGTGTCGATGCGCGAATGGGCCAGGTCGATCAGCGCGCCAAACTGGCCCAGGCTGGTGTCCCAGCGGTCCGACAGCATGCCGGAGAACGAGGGCGAGGTCTTGCCGCGCAGGTCGGAGCGCGCCGCCTCCACCGACAGCGCGCCCTTGCGGCCCTTGAAGTCGAACGGCAGCGCGGTGCGCAGATTGACCAGGCCGCCGATGCCGCCCTCGACCTGCTCGGCCGACGGGTTCTTGTAGACGTCGACGCCGGCCATCAGCTCGGGCGGCACGTCCTCGAAGCTGAGCGAGCGGCCGCCGTTGGCCGAGAACGAATCGCGGCCGTTGAGTTCCGAGCGCACATAGCTCAGGCCGCGGATCGACACCCCCGTGCCTTCGGCGGCGAAGTGCTGGATGCCGTCGCCCACGCCCTGCTGCGGATCGACCCGGTTCATGGTGCGGTCGATGGTGACGCCGACGATGCGTTGCAGCACCTCGGTCACCGATTTGTCGGGCAGCTTGCCGATGTCGTCGGCCACCACCGAGTCGACGATTTCGTCGGCGTTCTGCTTGATTTTTTGCGCCGACTCCAGCGCGGCGCGCTGGCCCACCACCGTCACGGTGGCAGGCTCCGATTGGGCAAACGCCATGCCGCTGGCGATCAAGGCCAGTTGCGCCGCGCCCAGCGCGATCGCGGTTTTCTTAAGCTGCTTCAATTGTTCGTCTCCGGTATTGTTATGTAGTGGGTACTCCGATTGTAGGAACCCCTCCGGTCTCTCACAATTATGAAAAACGTTAAAACAACAAACAAAATCCGCTAACCGCAGGCCAGCAAGCCACGCTCCTCCTGCGCCCGCTCACGGTAGGCGCGCGGCGTGCAACCAAGCTCGCGCTTGAACACCAGATGCAGGTATTGAATGGAAGTGAAGCCGCTGCCCAGCGCCACCTCGGCGATGCTGCGCTCGCTCGCCAGCCCGGCCTTGGCGGCGTCCAACTTGCAGCGCAGGATGACGTCGTGCACGCTGCAACCAAGCTCGCGCCGGAAGTAGGTTTCCAGCGACGAGCGCGACACGCCCACATGCTCGGCCACCTGGTGGGTCTTGATGCCCTGGCAGGCGTACTGGCGGATGAAGTGGCGCGCCCGCATCACCTGCGGATGGCGGATCACCTGATGCTGGCTGGAGATGGCGGCCTGGATGCCGGCCGGCGGCACCAGCACCCGCAGTCCCTCCAGCTTGGCGCCATGCAGCATGCGTTCCACCAGGCTGGCCGCGGTGCGGCCCATTTCCTGCGCGCCCTGGATCACCGAGCTGAGCGGAATGCGGGTCAGCATGCGCACCAGCGGATCGTTGTCGATGCCGATCAGCGCCACCTGCTCCGGCACCTCGATGCCGGCCAGCAGGCAGGCCTGCAACAGCTGGCGCGCGCGCGCATCGTTGACGGCGATGATGCCGACCGGCTTGGGCAGGCTGCGCAGCCAGTCCACCTGGCCGCGCACCGCCTCGTCCCACTCCTGCACGCTGGTCTCGCAGCCGCGGAAAATCTCGGCCGTCATGCCGTCCTGCGCCATCAGGCTGCGGAAGGCTTTCTCGCGTTCCTGGGCCCAGCGGTTCTGCGCCGATTCCGGCAGGCTGAACATGGCGAAGCGGTGCAGGCCGGCGTCCACCAGATGGGTGTAGGCGGCCTTGATCAGTTCGAAATTATCGGTGGCCACATACGGCACGCCGGCCGGATAGTCGTGCGGGCTGGCGTAGGAACCGCCCACCGCCACCACCGGCACCTTGCAACGCGCCAGCGCGGCCGCCACCGCCGGGTCGTCCATGTCGGCGATGATGCCATCGCCCTGCCAGTGCTCGATGCCGCCCAGGCGCAGGCGAAAATCCTCCTCCAGAAACAGTTCCCAGGTGGCGCGCCGGCTGGCCAGATAGGCGGCGATGCCGGACATCACTTCACGGTCGAAGGTCTTGTTCGCGTTAAACAGCAACGCGATCCGATGGGCTTTGCTGGTCTTCATGATGCATGTCTCCTCCTTTTTGTTTTATCTCGGCAGGGGCTTGCCGTTCACGTCATAGCTGGCCTCCTGCAACCGCACTACCACGCTGGCGGCCGGCTCGGCGCCGGCATCGGCCGCCAGTGTCAGGCGGTAATCGCCGCCCGACACTTTCCAGTGCTTGCTGGCCGGGTCATACATGGCCAGCAGGCGCGGATCGATGGTGACCGTGGCCGTCGCGCTTGCGCCCGGCGCCAGGTCCACCTTTTTGAAGCCGGCCAGGCGCTTGGGCGCCTCCCACGCGGCGCCCAGCGGCGCCACATATATCTGCGCCACTTCCTTGCCGCGCAGCTTGCCGCTGTTGCGCACCGTGAACGAGGCGCTCAACGCGCCGCCGTCGACGCTGGCACGCAGGCCGGACAAATCGAAACGGGTGTAGGACAGGCCGTGGCCGAACGGGAACAGCGGCTTGAGACCTTTCAGGTCGAACCATTTGTAGCCGACCGCCGCGCCCTCGTGGTAATCGACCTCGAAGCGCCGCTCTTCCACCTGGGGATAGCCATCCAGCACCGGCCGCGGCAGCTGCGCCACCGAGGCCGGGAAGGTGGCCGGCAGGTGGCCGGACGGATTGACTTCGCCAAACAGCACGCTGGCGATGGCCTCGCCGCCGCTGCTGCCCGGATACCAGGCTTCCAGCACGGCCGGCACCTGCGCCAGCCACGGCATGGTCACCGGGCCGCCGGTTTCCAGCACCACCACCGTGCGCGGATTGGCGGCCGCCACCGCCGCGATCAGGGCGTCCTGCTGCCGCGGCAGCGCCAGGTCGGGCATGTCGAAGGCTTCGCCGGTCCACTGGGTGGCAAACACCAGCACCACGTCGCTGTTGCGCGCCAGCTTGGCGGCGGCGGCCGTGTCGGCGCCGTCGGCAAAGCGCACCTGCGCCTGCGGCAGGCGCTGCTGGATGGCCTTGAGCGGCGCGGACGGGTAAACCATCACCGGCCCCGGCCAGGTCTTCGGCTCCAGCCCCGGCACCGCGTTGCCGCCCTCCGGATACACCAGCGAGGAACCGCCGCCGGCCAGCACGCCACGGTCGGCATGGCCGCCGATCACCGCCACCCGCTTGACCGCGCGCGACAAGGGCAGCAGGTTGCCGTCATTTTTCAGCAGCACCATGCCATCCTGGGCGTCGCGCAGCGACACAGCGGCGTTGGCCTTGAAGTCGGCCGGCGCCGCGGTCTGGTGGTCGACCAGACCGTGTTCGAACATGGCGTACAGCACGCGGCGCGCCATATCGTCCAGCCGGCCCTGCGGCACCCAGCCGTTGAGCACGGCTTCCTTGAGCGGCGCGCCAAAATAGTCGGCCAGGTCGAACGGCATGCCTGATTGCTGGTCGAGCCCGGCGTTGGCGGCCGGGATGGTGCTGTGGGTCGCGCCCCAGTCCGACATCACCCACCCCTTGAAGCCCCAATCCTGCTTGAGCACCTCGGTCAGAAGGTAAGCGTTTTCGCAAGCGTGCACGCCGTTCAGGCGGTTGTACGAACACATCACGGCGCCCGGCCGGCCCTGCTCGTTGGCGATCTGTAGCGCCAGCAGGTCGGACATGCGCGAGGCCGCCTCGTCGATCTTCACATTCAGGGTGGTGCGGCCGCTTTCCTGGTCGTTCAGGGCGAAGTGCTTGAGGGTGGACACCACATGGTTGGACTGGATGCCGCGGATCTGCGCCCCGACCATCTGGCCGGCCAACAGCGGATCTTCGCCGGCGTATTCGAAGTTGCGGCCGTTGCGCGGCTCGCGCATCAGGTTGACGCCGCCGGCCAGCATGACATTGAAGCCGCGCGCGCGCGCCTCGGCGCCGATCATGGCGCCGCCGGCATAGGCGCCGTCCAGGTCCCAGGTGGCGGCGGTGGCCAGGCCGGACGGCAGCGCCGTGCCGGACCGCGCGTTCGGACCGGCCTGGCTGGCGACGCCGAGGCCGGCGTCGGTTTGCCACAGATGGGGGATGCCCAGGCGCGGCACGCCGTAGACGAAGCCGGCCGACTGATTGTGCGACTCCGGCGGCCGGGTGTATTTTTTCGACTCCATGTCGGAACCGAGATAGCCGAACACCAGTTTGAGCTTCTCGTCCTGGGTCATGGCGGCCAGCGCCAGACCGGCGCGCTGGTCGGCGTCGAGCCGGCTATCGCTCCAGGGATGGGCCGTCTCGGCGGCCGACAGGGTGGTGCAGCACAGGGCCACGATGGCCGGCCACATCCCGATTATTGTATTTTTAAAACGCATGCGTCTCCTCGGGTGGCAACAAGATCAACTATCCGGAGAATAGTGACCCGGCTTGCCGCCGAGGTAACGCTGAGGGGGAAAATGCTACTAAAAACGCGTTTGTTTTATTTTTTTCGACATTAGTGTTAACCCTGTTCCATGCCTTCTTCCACCGTGGCGCCGCCGCGCTTGCAGGCATCGCGGAAGGCTTTGGGGGTGCAGCCGTACTCTTCCTTGAACAGCTTGTTGAAGTAGGAGACATTGCCGTAGCCGACCGAATAGGCGATCTCGGCCACGGCGGCCGACTCCTTCTCCGCCAGCAGGCGGGCCGCCTCGGTCAGGCGCAATTTGTTGACATAGCCGCTGAAGGTGTAGCCCAGTTCCGCCTTCAGCAACTCGCCCACCTTGGTCCTGTTGACCCCGGTTTGCTCGACCACGGTGTCGAGCTCCAGGCCGGGATCGGCATATTTGCTGCCAATAAACTGCAAGATGGCGGTTTTTTCGCGGTCGCGGTGCGGCTCCAGCGACAACTGCTGATAGGCGACGAACGGCAAGTCCTTTTGCAGCCGGCCGCGCACATCTTCGGTCAACACCCGGGTATGACGCAGGAAGAACCACAGGCCGAAGCCACCCCAGGCCAGGCACAGCATCACCGCCAGCGCCGTCAGATAGCGGTAGTCGCGCCCCTCCAGCTCCAGCTCGCTGACTTCCACCGCCGACGGCGTGCCGAGCGGACTCTGGAATGTGCTGCCGATGGCAATCTTGGACACCTTGTCAAGCTTGTACGCCTGGCGCGACAAATCCAGATTAACCATAAGAAACCACCAGTGCGGGGTTTCCAGCCGGGTCAGGTCGATTTCCACCCTGGACTCGCTTTTATTGCAAGAGAAATAAGCCGACGATGGCCGGTCGTTGAGATACTCCCGGCCCTTGACGACGCGCTGGAAAGTGAAGACGCTGAACGACAGGGTGTTGGCGGGGGCGCACTTGACCCGCAGCGAGAGCGCGCTGTAACGCGACAGGTCAACCTGCACCGGCTTGCCCTTGCGGTCGCGGAAGGCCAGATCGACCGCGACAAACGGTGGATCCGCGCTCTTGGCAATGTCGAACTCATACCTTAAGCGCTGCGGATCGTCCTGGATGTGCAAGGCGACCGGCCCGCCCGGCCGCACATTCCAGCCGGGCACGGGTCGCCACGGCAGCGGGCTGTCTTGCATCGGCAGCATCGGTAAGTGCAGATAACTCTGGGCCAGGCAAAAATAACTGAGGAGCAGGCTGGCGACTAACAGGCACAGGCACGCGATCAGCGCTTTTTTATAAAATTCATACATGCGGGCGATTTTACGCGCCCGATGCAGGCAAGACAATGAAAAAAGGGGCGGCCGCAGCCGCCCCGAACTGCCAGGACGGCAGCATTGCGTACAATGGAGAGAGCCCATTGTGGAATGCGCGCGGGTGGGCCGCAATTGTCAAATTCATCAAACTCCGGAATAAAAATACACAGGCCGGAAGCTGGCACAAATCATACGCCGTCCCGGCGTATTTCATAATTGCCATCGCGGCGCGGCGTGCCGCACAATCGTCCGCTCCGACACCAGAGAGGAATATCCCCATGCCCACAAGGAGACTACGGCAACTGGCCCTGTCATGCCTGCTTAGCGCCGCATGGCTGGCCACCGCCGCCGAAACCGCCCCGCCGCCCTTCCCGACCGTGCTGTACGGGACCGCCTACTACCACGAATACATGCCTTACGAGCGTCTGGAAAAAGACGTGCAAATGATGAAGGCGGCCGGCTTCAACGTGGTGCGCCTCGGCGAATCGACCTGGAGCCTGTGGGAGCCGGAAGACGGCCGCTTCGAGTACGCCTGGATGGACCGCGTGGTGGACGCCATGGGCAAGGCCGGCATCAAGGTCATCATGGGCACGCCCACCTATTCCATCCCGGCCTGGATGGCCAGGCAGCATCCGGAAATTTTGGCGCGCAAGTTCAACGGCGTGCAGAACACCTACGGCATGCGGCAAAACATGAACACCGACGCGCCGGCCTACCGCTTCTACGCCGAGCGCCTGATCCGCAAGATCGCCGCCCGCTACAAGGACAACCCGAACGTGATCGGCTGGCAGGTCGACAACGAGACCGGCAGCTACGGCGCCGCCAATGACGATGTGTTCGTGCGCTTTCAGCATTATCTGGAAAAGAAATTCGGCACGCCGGAAAAACTCAGCCAGGCGTGGTTCCTGAATTACTGGGGCCAGGACTTGCACAGCTGGGTCGACCTGCCGCGCCCGGACGGCGCGCAAGCCACCGGCTACAAGCTGGAGTGGTCGCGCTGGAGCCAGATGCGGGTAACCGATTTCCTTCATTGGCAGGCGCGGCTGATCCGCGAATGCGCCTCGCCGCGCCAGTTCGTCACCCACGACTTTGCCGGCTCCCTGCATGGCGACGTCAACGAGGAAGCGGTGGCGCGCGGGCTCGACATGCCGGCCGTGAACATCTACCACTGGAGCGCGCAGGACCAATACAACGGCGGCGCGCAGGCGCTGGACGCCGACTTCACGCGCTCGCTCAAGCGCAACAACTTCCTGGTGACCGAGACCAACGCCCAGACCACCGACTGGAGTTCGTCGTTCCAGTATCCGCTGTATGACGGCCAGTTCCGCCAGGACGTCTACACCCACCTGTCGAACGGCGCCAACATGGTGGAGTACTGGCACTGGGCCTCGATCCACGCCAACCAGGAAACCTACTGGAAAGGCGTGCTGTCGCACGACCTCGAACCGAACCGCGCTTACGCCGAGATGAGCCGCACCGGCAACGAGCTGAAGAAAATCGGCCCGCGCCTGGTCAACCTCAAGCTCAGGAACGACGTCGCCATCCTGTGGAGCCGCGACTCGCTCAACGCGCTGAACGACATGCCGTTTGCCAAGGAGTCGCAATGGGGTGGTGGCGGCACCAAGGCCGACTACGGCTCGCTGGTGCGCCAGATGCACCGCGCGCTGTACGACTTGAATGTCGGCGCCGACTTCGTGTTCCCGGAAAGCGGTGATTTCTCGGCCTACAAGGTGCTGATCGTGCCGGCGCTGTACATCGCCGACGACGCCCTGCTGGAACGCATCCGCGACTACATCCGCAACGGCGGCCGCGTGGTGATGACCTTCAAGAGCGGCTTCGCCAACGAGAACGCCGCCGTGCGCTGGAGCATGGCGCCCGGCCCGCTGCGCGAGGCGCTGGGCTTCCACTATCAGGAATTCTCCAACCTGGCGCAGCCGCTCAAGCTCAAGGACGATCCTTACCAGGCCGGCGCCGACAATCAGGTACGGCACTGGGCCGAGTTCCTGCAACTGGACACGGCCAAGGCGCTGGCGTATTACGACCATCCGTTCTTCGGCCGCTGGCCGGCGGTCACCTCGAATGACTATGGCAGCGGCAAGGTGGTGTACGAAGGCACGTATCTGTCGGACCAGCTGCAAAAGTCGGTGCTGCGATCGGTGTTGCGGGAACGCGGGCTGATCGGGCCGGACCAGCAACTGCCGCCGCAGGTGCATGCGCGCAGCGGCGTGAATGCGCAGGGCCGCACCGTGCGCTACTACTTCAACTACTCGGGCACGGCGGTCAACTTCGGCTACGGCCACCAGCCCGGCACCGACCTGCTCTCCGCGCGTGCGGTGCGCGCCGGGCAGGAGCTGAGCCTGGCGCCGTGGGACGTGGCGATTATCGAGGAGGACGCGGCGCGCTGATCACGCTCAGGCCGTCAGGCGCAGCAGCGCCGAAGCATGCGGCGCCAGCGTCTGGCGGATCACGCCGCGCGCCGGCGCGCCGTCCTGGCGGCGCCACAGGTCGCGCAGCGCCACGGTTTTTCCGCCGAGGTTGAGGCGCGACAGGTCGAACTCGATGGTGGTCGCGGCATCCTCGGTGTTGAACAGCGCCAGGTAATGCACTTCGCCGGCACCCGGCGCCCGCGCACTCCAGATGCGCGTGCCCGTATCCGCGCGATGCGGACGGTTCTGCCAGCTCTTCTGGTTCACCGCCAGCACTTCCGGATTGGTCAGCAAGGCCAGCGTGGCCGGGTCCAGATGCCGCAGGTCGCCGCCCATGATCAGCGGCGAACGGGCGATCGACCACAAGCTCATCAGCGTCTGCTGTTCATCCGGCGTGAACTTGGTGTCGCGCGAGCCCATCGCCAGGCGGCCGAGCGGCAGCATGTCGGCGTCCGGCCAGGCGTTGGGCCCCATGACCGGGTTCCAGTTCTCCAGCCGCTGGAACTGTTCCTTCAACAATTTCCACTCGTCCCAGAAATCGTCCGAGATGCGCCACATCTGCGCGTAGTGCGGCACGTGGTTGGCCCATTTGAGATCGGTCTCGCCCGGCGACAGGCTGAGCGTGATGTCGCGCCCGCTGGCCTGGATGGCCTTGTGCGCGGCCTCGATCTCGTGCCAGTTATGGTCATACGGGCGCGACATGTCGTCCATCTTGACGAAGTCCACGCCCCACGAGGCGTACAGCTTGAAGATCGAATTGTAGTATTCCTGCGCGCCCGGTTTGCTCATGTCGACGCCGTACATGTCGCCATTCCAGGGGCAGGTGGAACTGGTGTCGGCAATATCCCGCGCACGCAGCTTGCTGCCCAGGATAGGCGTGTTCAGGCGCACCGCCTGACGTGGAATGCCGCGCATGAGGTGGATGCCAAACTTCATCCCCATGCCGTGGATGCGGTCGGCCAGCGCCTTGAAGCCCCTGCCCTGCGCGGCCGAGGGGAAGCGGTTGGGTGCCGGCAGCAGGCGGCCGTATTCGTCCATCGTCAGCTCGGCGTCCTTGCGGTACTCGTAGCCGTTGGCGTTGGGTTCGTACCATTGAATATCGACGGTGAAAATGTTGTAGCCCGACGGCAGCAGCTTGTCCACCATGATGCGGGCGTTTTCCAGCGCCTGCGCTTCGGTGATCGTGGTGGCGAACGAATTCCAGCTGTTCCAGCCCATCGGCGGCGTCGGCGCCAAGGGCTTGCGGGTTGCGGTTTTCGACACCGCTGCCAGCGCCGCATGCGGCAGGGCCAGGGCGGCGGCGGTGGTCATGGAAGAGGCAAGCAGAAGACGGCGTGGCAGATTAATCATGTGTATGAGAGCATGGTGGTTTGCATAGCATCATAGCGCGACTGGCGTCTGGCGGGCGTTTATGAAAGCCGCCAAAGCAGGCAACGAAATTTCGCACCGGCGCTCCAGCGGGCCCGGCACGGCGCACAATCACTATTTTTGGAGACACATCACATGATAATTCGACACACCGCCCTGCTCGCCCTTGCCCTGCACTTGCCGCTACACGCGGCCGACACCGAAGACACGCCGGTCCAGCTGACCACCGTGCCCGGTCCGTTCCGCCCGGAAGCGGAATCACTCAAGAAGTACCAGGCGCCCGACTGGTTCCGCGACGCCAAGTTCGGCATCTGGTCGCACTGGGGCCCGCAGTCGGTGCCGCGCGCCGGCGATTGGTACGCGCGCAATATGTACATGGATGGCAGCGAGCAGAACAAGTATCACCTGGCGCACTACGGCCATCCGTCGCAGTTCGGCTACAAGGACATCATCCCCTTGTGGAAGGCGGAGAAATTCGATCCTGAAACGCTGATGTCGCTGTACAAGCAAGCCGGCGCGCGCTACTTCGTCAGCATGGGCGTGCATCACGATAATTTCGACCTGTGGGATTCGCGCTACCACGAGTGGAACGCGACGAAGATGGGGCCGCATCGCGACATCGTCGGCGACTGGCGGAAAGCCGCGCTCAAGGCCGGGCTGCGCTTTGGCGTGTCGGAACACCTGGGCGCCAGCTACGCCTGGTTCACGCCCAGCCACGGCAAGGACCAGAAAACCGGCGTACCCTATGACGGCGCCGATCCCAAATATGCATCGCTGTACCACCGCGCCCACAACCAGCCCTACCACGACGCCAACACCTGGTACACCACCGACAAGCGTTACCATCAGGAGTGGTTCAACCGCGTCACCGATCTGCTGACGCGCTACCAGCCGGACCTGCTGTACACGGATGGCGGCATCCCGTTCGGCAATGTCGGCCGCACGCTGGTGGCCAACTTCTACAATGCCAGCATCGCCAACCATGGCGGCAAGCTGGAAGCGGTGTACGACCACAAGGACATCGGCTCTGGCGAGTTTATCCGCGAGGCCGGCGTGCAGGACGTCGAGCGCGGCGTGATGGAGGGCATCAATCCGCTGCCATGGCAGACCGACACCTCGATCGGCGACTGGTTCTACAGCGAAGGTTACAAGTACAAGACCACCACCGAGGTGGTGCACATGCTGGCCGACATCGTCAGCAAGAACGGCAACCTGTTGCTGAACGTGGTGCAGTACCCGGACGGCAGCCTGCCGCCCGAGCCGATGCAGTTCCTCAAGGAGATGGCGGCCTGGATGGCCGTGAACAGCGACGCCATCTACGGCACCCGTCCGTGGAAAGTGTTTGGCGAAGGCCCGACCAAGGCCGCCTCCGGCCACTTCAAGGAAAACACCGCCTACACGCCGCAGGACATCCGCTTCACCACCAAGGACGGCGCGCTGTACGCCATCACCCTGGGCTCGCCGGTGAAGACCGTGCGCATCCAGTCGCTGGGCCGCAAGGCGGGCCTGGAAGCGCGCCCGGTGAAAGCGGTCGCCCTGCTGGGCGACCGCACCCCGCTGCGCTGGGAACAGAGCGACGAGTCCTTGACCATCCAGCTGCCCGCCACCCTGCCCAGCGCGATCTCGTCCAGCTTCCGGATCAGTTTCTAAAGCCGGCGGCCACCACGTGGTTGCGCAGGATACCGATGCCGTCGATCTCGACTTCAATGCTGTCGCCCACCTGGACCGGCCCGACACCGGCCGGAGTGCCGGTCATGATCATGTCGCCGGGCAGCAGCGTCATGTGACGGCTCAGGTAGGCGATCAGGTAGGGCACGGAAAACAACAGGTCGGCGGTGTCGCCGTCCTGCCGCACCACGCCGTTGACGCGGGTCTGGATACGCAGTCCCGACGGGTCCAGCCCGGTGGCGATGACCGGCCCCAGCGGAGCGAAGGTGTCGTAACCCTTGCCGACCAGCAGGCAACCGAACTCGCTTTCGCGGCGCTGTAGCACGCGGTCGCTGAGGTCATTGCCGCAGGTGTAGCCGAGCACGTAGTCCAGCGCCTCGGACTCCGCGACGTTGCGCGCCTGCTTGCCGATGATGACCGTCAGCTCGCCCTCGAAATGGATGTTCTCGCCCCAGGGCGGATAGACGATGGCCTCCTCCGGCCCGATGACCGCCGTGCTCGGTTTCATGAACAGGATGGGCAGTTCCGGCACCTTCTTGCCCACTTCCTGCGAATGCGCCCGGTAGTTGTAGCCCAGCCCGAACACCCGCGGCATGGGCAGCGGCGTCAGGATGCGCGCCGCCTCGCGCGGGTCGCGCACGCCGGAGCGACGCAAGCCGTCCAACACCCCTCCTTCCAGCCTGGCGATGTACCGATCGTCCTCGACGATCCCGTAATAAATCTGATTGTGCAGCGCATATCTGACGATGTGCATGGATGACATGACGACCCTTTCCGAAGTTTTGCCAAGCTGATTTTTGCTAACGTTAGCAATTTATCCGGGCAAGGTCAACCATTTTGCCAACGCCGCTATCGCGGCCGGCTAAAATCCGGCACTGTTTTTTTTCATTTTCCTGTTGACAAGGACGCGCCACAATGGTCAGAATGTGCGCAAACGTTAGCACAAAAAGGAGACCATCATGCCGTTCCAGTACCACCCCGTGCGCAAGCCGCCGCACAGCCACCGGCGCCGCGCGCCACGCCCCATCCGCGAGGTGATCCGATGAGCCTGACATTGCTCGCGCAATCCGCCCTCGGCGGCCTGCTGCACGGCGGCATCTACGCCCTGCTGGCGTTGGGCCTGAGCCTGAGCTGGGGCCTGCTGCGGCTGGTGAACCTCAGCCATTTCGCCTTGGCCTTCCTGGGCGCTTACCTGACCTACCATTTCGGCACCCAGTTCGGCTGGCCGGTGTGGCTGTCGGCGCTCCTGATCACGCCGGCGTTTTTCATCGTCGGCCTGGGCCTGCACGCCACGCTGGTGCGCTACAACGTCAGCGAATTTGCCTCGATGCTGGTGACCTTCGGCGTGACCATCCTGATCGAATCGCTGATCCAGTGGATCTGGAGCGCCGACTTCCGCTCCTACGAAACCAGCTACGCCCAGCAATCGCTGCGGCTCGGGCCGCTGTACGTGCCGCTGCTGGAGCTGCTGGCCTTCCTGTGCGCCGCCCTGCTGGCACTGGGCGCCTGGTTGGGCTTGCACAAGACCGCGCTCGGCATGGCGCTGCGCGCGGCGGCACACGACGGCGCCATCGCGGCCGCCTTCGGCATCAATGCGCGCCGCCTGTCCTATGTGCTGGCCGGCCTGTGCGCCGCCTCGGCCGGCATCGCCGGGGTGTTCATCGCACTCACCTCGACGCTGGCGCCATCGCAGATCGAATCATGGATCGGCGTGGTGTTCGCGGTGGTCATCATCGGCGGCCTGGCCCATCCCCTGGGCGCGCTGGCGGCCGGCATGCTGATCGGCGTGTCCGAGGCCATCACCATGGCCGCCGTCAATCCCGCCTGGGCGCCGCTGGTGGCCTTCTCCATCCTGATCATCCTTCTGCTGTGGAAACCGAAATGGCTCTGACTCGACAATCCTTGGCGACCATCGCGGCCGGCCTCGCGGTGCTGCTGGCACTGCCTTACACGGGCGTGGCGGACTTTTATCTGTCCTACCTGTATCTGGTGTTCTTCTGGGTCGCGCTGGCGACCAGCTGGGGCATCCTGAGCGGCTACGCCGGTTACTGGAGCTTTGGCCACGCGGCCTTCTTCGGCGCCGGCATGTACACCGCCGCCACCCTGGCCGGCAAGCTGGAACTGCCGTTCCTGCTGACGGTGCCGGCCGCCGCCGCCGTCGCCGCCGCGCTGGCCACGGCCATCGGCCTGGTGGTGTTCCGCATCAACAGCTTGCGCGGCGAGTTCTTCGCCCTGCTGACCCTGTCGGTGTCCTATGTGCTGGCCGCGCTGATCTCCAACACCGCCATCGACGGCGGCGCCGGGGTCTACCTGAGCAATGTCGCGCTGCCGCAGTTCGGCGCCTCGGTGCCGGGCGCGATCTACCTGCTGGGACTGGCGCTGGCGGTGGCCGCGCTGGCGATCTCGCGCCGGGTGCTGGGCTCGCGCCTGGGCGCCGGCCTGCTGGCCATCCATGACGATGAGGACGTGGCCGAGGTCAAGGGCGTGCCGACCCTGCGCTATAAGCTGCTGGCTTTCGCCATCTCGTCGGCCATCGCCGGCGCCGCCGGCGCCATCCAGGCGGCCTACGTCGGCTACGTGACGGTGGGCGAGACCTTCTCCATCACGGTGCCGCTGTATGTGGTCCTGATGAGTATTCTCGGCGGCGCCCGCCATTGGGCCGGCCCGGCCGTGGGCGCGGCCCTGATCACGGTGGCGCTGAGCGCGGTGGTCGGCAGCGGTCACGCCGAGCTGGGCCGCGCCGGCGTGGCACTGGCGCTGATCGTGGTGATCCTCAAGCTGCCGCAAGGCATCGTGCCGGCGTTGCTGAAACGCCTGCGCCGCGCCGCGCCCGCGGTCGACGCCGCCCACGCCTCGGGCAAGCTGGTCAACCTGGTGCCGCCCGCCAACGCCCCGGGCGCCGCAGCCCCCGGCGCGCGGGTGCTGCTGGAATGCCGCGACGTGCGCAAGTCGTTCGGCGGCATCCAGGCGCTGCGCGGCGTCAGCCTGCAAGTGCGCCAGGGCGAAATCCTGGCGCTGGTCGGCCCCAACGGCTCCGGCAAGTCGACCCTGATCAATATGATCAGCGGCCACTTCGCCCTGAGCGGTGGCACCATCACGCTCGACAACGTCGCCATTGCCGGCCTGGCGCCACACGCGATCGCCCAGCGCGGCATCGCCCGCACCTACCAGATCCCGCGCCTGTTCGACCACTTGAGCGTGCTGGAGAATGTGCGCCTGTGCGCCACCTTCGGCTGCCGCGAGGCCGCCAGCGGCGCCAGTCCCGACGCGCTGGCGCGCCAGTGGCTGGCCTTCACCGGCCTGGCCGCCAAGGCCGACCTGCTGCCGCCGGCGCTGAATCTGCACGAACGCAAGTTCGTCGAGTTCGCCCGCGCGCTGGCCGCCCGGCCGCGCCTGCTGCTGCTGGACGAGGTGCTGTGCGGCCTCACCCCGACCGAGGTCGACCAGGCGGTGGCGCTGATCCAGAAAATCCGCGCCGGCGGCACCACCATTGTGTTTGTCGAACACCTGATGCGCGCCGTGGTGGCGCTGGCCGACCGCGTCGCCGTGCTCGACCAGGGCACCCTGCTGGCCGTCGGCCCGCCGCGCGAAACCATGCAAGACCCCACCGTCATCCGTGTCTACCTGGGAGCCAGCCATGCTGCTTGAAGTCAGCCACCTCGACGTCGCCTACGGCGATGCCCCCGCCCTGTGGGATGCCACGCTGTCGATCGCGGCCGGCCAGATCGTCTCGGTGGTCGGCCCCAACGGCGCCGGCAAGAGCACCCTGATCAACGCCATCGCCGGCGTGCTGCGTCCGACCAAGGGCCAGATCCGCCTCGACGGCAAGGAGGTGGGCCGCCTGCCCGGCCACCGCGTGTGCGACCACGGCATCGCCGTGGTGCCGGAGGGACGCCGCCTGTTCGGCCATATGAGCGTGCTCGACAACCTGGAGCTGGGCGGCTACCGCGCCGGGGCGCGCGGTCTGCGCGCGGACACGCTGGACCAGGTGTTCCAGCTGTTCCCCATCCTCAAGGATCGCCGCGCGCAGATCGCCGGCAGCATGTCCGGCGGCCAGCAGCAGATGGTGGCCATCGGCCGCGCGCTGATGGCGCGCCCCAGGCTGCTGCTGATGGACGAGCCCTCGCTGGGCCTGTCGCCGGCGGTGGTGGACGACATGTTCCAGATCATCCGCGCCATCCAGCAGCGCGGCGTGGCCGTGCTGCTGGTGGAGCAAAACATCCACCAGGCGCTGGAAGTGGCGCAACATGCCTACGTGATCGAACAAGGCCGCATCGTCACCTCGGGCCAGCCCGGGGTCCTGCTCAACAACCCACGCATCCGGGAGGCTTACCTTGGCATCTGACACCCCCAACCACAGCGGCGGCGTGCCGCTGCTGATCCGCCGCGTGGTCACCGGCCACGACCATGACGGCGCCTCGCTGGTGGCGCTGGCCAGCGCGCCGCCGCGCTCGGACGCGTTCCAGCACATCCCCGGCATGATCTCGCGCCTGGTGTGGGCCACCGAGGGCACGCCGGCGCTGCCGTTCGCCGGCAACGATCCGACCCCGGCGGTGACCAGCGTGGTGCCGCCGGCGGGCGGCAGCCGCTTCCTGGTGGTCACCTTCCCGCCCGACAGCGTGTTTGCCGCGCCCGGCTTCGATCCGGCGGCGGCGGTGGCGGAAAACCTGCGCATCAGCCCCGGCCTGGCCGAACGCTTCGAGCCCGACGGCATGCACGCCACGCCCACGCTGGACTACGGCATCGTGCTGGACGGCGAAATCTGGCTGGAACTCGACGACGGCCGCGCGGAACTGCTGCGCCAGCACGACGTCGTGGTCCAGCACGGCGCCCGCCACGCCTGGCGCAACAAGAGCGGCCAGCCGGCCACGCTGGCCTTCATCCTGATCGGCGCCGGCCAGTGAGCCCCCATGGCCGGCCCCAACCTTAACCTAGCAACCGAGAGGAAAATTCATGACTGACACAACCATCATTCGCCTGCACGGGCGGCGCGTCTGGGATTCACGCGGCCGCCCCACCGTGGAGGCCGAAGTCACACTGGCCGGCGGCGCCAGCGGCCGCGCCATCGCGCCGGCCGGCGCCTCGACCGGCAGCGGCGAGGCGCTCGACCTGCGCGACGGCGGCAGCAGCTTTGGCGGCCTGGACGTGCACCAGGCGCTGGCCGCGATCAACCACGACATCGCCGCCGCGCTGATCGGCATGAACGCCGGCGACCAGGGCGCGATCGACGCCCGCCTGGTGGCGCTGGACGGCACGCCGCAGCGCCGCCGCCTGGGCGGCAACGCCATCGTCGCCACCTCGATGGCGGTGCTGCACGCCGCCGCCGCCGCCGCCGGCCAGCCGCTGTGGCGCCACCTGGCCGGCAGCGGCCCGGTCAGGATGCCGCTGCCCGAGGTGCAGATCTTTGGCGGCGGCGCCCACGCCGCGCGCCGGGTCGACGTGCAGGACTTCATGATCATGTGCCCGGCCGCCGCCAGCTTCAGCGAGGCGCTCGAATGGACCGCCGAGGTCTACCGCGCGGCCGGCGCCCGCATGAAGCAGGCCGGCAAGCTGCAAGGCGTGGCCGACGAAGGCGGCTACTGGCCGGCCTTCGACAGCAACGAGCAGGCGCTCGACACGCTGGTGCTGGCGATCGCCGACACCGGCCTGCGCCCCGGCACCGACGCCGGCATCTCGCTCGACATCGCCGCCTCCGAGTTCGGCCGCGAGGGCCGCTACACACTGGCGCTCGACCGCCGCACGCTCGACACCGAACAGATGATCGCCATGCTGGGCGGCTGGCTGGACCACTACCCCATCCTGTCGATCGAGGATCCGCTGGCCGAGGACGACGCGCACGGCTTCGCCCAGTTCACCGCCACCTACGGCCGGCGCTGCCAGATCATCGGCGATGACCTGCTGGTCACCAACGCCGACCGGGTGGCGGCCGCCGCCGCCAGCGCCAGCGCCAACGCGGTGCTGGTCAAGCCCAACCAGGCCGGCACCGTCAGCGAGGCCCACGCCGCCCTGCTGGCCGGCAAGCGCGCCGGCTTCGGCACCATCGTCTCGGCCCGTTCCGGCGAGAGCGAAGATGTCACCATTGCCCACCTCGCGGTCGGCTGGGACGCCGGCCAGCTCAAGGTCGGTTCGTTCGCCCGCTCCGAACGCATGGCAAAATGGAACGAGGTGTTGCGCATCGAGGAATCGCTCGGCAAGTCGGCGCGCTTCAGCGGCTGGTCCGCCCTGCCCTTCCAGCCCCAGGCGCGCAGCGCCGGCTCCGCATCGCAAGCTGTCAAGGAACTCACGCCATGAAAACCATACATCTGATCGGCATCTCGGGCAGCCTGCGCCAGGCCTCCAGCAACACCGCCGTGCTGCACACCCTACAGGAAAAATTGCCCGCCAACGTGGTCCTGACGCTGTTGCCGCTGGACGCCATCCCGCTCTACAACCAGGACCTGGACGGCGACCAGCCGCCCCCCCCGGTGCACGGCTTCAAGCGGGAAATCGCCAACTGCGACGGCATCATCATCTGTTCGCCGGAATACAACTTCGGCATGTCCGGGGTGTTGAAGAACGCGCTGGACTGGGCCTCGCGCCCGGCCTTCGCCTCGCCGCTGAAAGGCAAACCGGTGCTGCTGATCACCTGCTCGCCGGCGATCACCGGCGGCGTGCGGGCCCAGGCGCAGCTGCGCGAGACCCTGAGCGGCACCCTGTCGCGGGTGATCGCCCGGCCGCCGGTGGTGATCGGCGCGGTCCACACCAAGATCGAACACGGCCGCCTGGTGGACGCTGCCAACCTGGACTTCGCGCTGGCGGCGGTGCAGGATCTGGTGGCCGAAATCGAATTGCTGCGCGCGCCGGCCGCAGCCTGACCCCCACGCTCCACCCACTTTTTTGCGAGGTTTATATGCTACCCGAAGTCAATCTGCGGCCGCCGTTCAACATCACCCGCGCCAGCCACGTGGTGCTGCACGTGGCCGACCTGGCCAAGAGCCGGGAGTTCTACGTCAACATCGTCGGCCTGGTGGTGTCCGACCAGACCGAGGACACCTGCTACCTGCGCGGTCTGGCCGAAGCCTGCCACCACAGCCTGGTGCTGGTGCAAAGCCAGGGCGCGGCCACCTGCAAGCGCATCGGCTTCCGCGTGTTTTTTGAGGAAGACCTGGACCTGGCCTACGCCTTCTTCAAGGCCGAGGGCCTGCCGGCCGAGTGGGCCGAGGTGGCCCACCAGGGCCGCACCCTGCACGTGGAAGATCCCTACGGCACCAAGCTGGAGCTGTGCGCCAGCATGGAAACCCGGCCGCGCATGTACCTGGAGATCGAGAAGTTCAAGGGCGCGCACGGCCAGCGCCTCGACCACTACCAGATCTTCTCGCCCGACACCCATGCCTCGTGCGCCTTCTACAGCCGGCTTGGTTTCCGCAACTCCGAATACCTGGCGCACGGCGACCAGCTGCTGGGCGCCTTCATGTACCGCAAGGGCACCTGCCTCGACCTGGCCATCGTGCAGAACGACGGCCCTTGCCTGCACCACTTCGCCTACACCGTGTCGGAGTCGCACAACATCTTCACCGCCTGCGACCTGGCCGGCATCTATGGCTATTCGGCCTCGGTCGAGCGCGGTCCCGGCCGCCATGGTCCGGGCGGCATGCTGTTCGTCTACCTGCGCGATCCGGACGGCCACCGGGTCGAACTGTTCAACAGCCACTACCAGACCATCGACATCGAGATCGAACCGGTGCGCTGGGACGCCGCCACCCTCAGCACCAATGTGCGCTGGGGCCTGCCGGCGCCGCACCGCTGGTATTTCGAAGCCACGCCGTTCGAAGGCGCGGTCCAGATCGCCACCGCCTCGCCGCCGAAGCCGGAAACGCTGGAGACCTACGTCCAGAAGCTCTCGGCCGCCCAACCATAAACCACCCACAAGGATACCACCATGGCACGCGTCACCTACCTGCAACGCTCCGACCTTCCCGACCACACCGCCCTGTGCGATCGTCTGGAAAGCGAGCGCAAGGTCCCCACCGCCAACATCTTCCGGGCGCTGGCCCATGCGCCACAGATACTCGACCAGTTCTTGTCGTACGCCAACGCCATCCGCGCCGCCGGCATCAGCCCCAAGCTGCGGGAAATGGCCATCCTCACGGTCGGCCACTGCACCAATTCCGAATATGAGATCGCGCACCACCAGTCGCACGGCCGGAAGGCGGGCATCAGCCCGGAACAGCTGAAGGCCATCGCCCACTTCGAGGACTCGCCGCTGTTCAACGAGGAGGAAAAAGCCGTGATGGCGCTGGCGAAGGAATCCACCCTGCAGGTCAACGTCAGCGACGCCACCTGGAACCGGGTGGCCGCCTTCATGGACCAGAAGCAGCTGGTGGAACTGGCGCTGAACGTGGCGTGGTACAACTCCGGCGTGCGCATCATGGGCACGCTGGGCATCGAGCTGGAAGCGGCCTACCGCTGAACGCATTCCTCTCCAGGAGACTGACATGCACAACAATAAAACGCCGCTGCGACAGCGGCGCACCTTCCTGGCCGGCGCCGGCGCGCTGGCGCTGTCCTGCGGCCTGCCGTCGCTGGCGCGCGCGGCCGGCGCGCCGATCCGGGTCGGCTCGACCTTGCCACTGACCGGGCCGCTGGCGCCGGTGGGCGGCATCCACAAGATCGCCGGCGAGGTGTTCGTCGAGCTGATCAACAAACGCGGCGGCCTGCTCGGCCGCAAGCTGGAATGGGTGCTGCTGGACGACCAGTCGCAGGCGGCCAACGCGCGCGCCCTGTACGAACGGCTGGTGACGGCGGACAAAGTCGATCTGCTGATGGGGCCGTATGGCACCAGCGCCATCGTCGCCGCCATGGGCGTGGCCCAGCGCTTCGGCAAGCTGTTCATCCAGAGCAGCCTGGGCGATCCCAGCCTGGCGCCCTACCCGCTGCAATTCCCGGCCCTGCCGATAGGCCCCGATCCGCGCCTGGCCGACACCGAGGTGCTGCTGGACGCCTTTGCCAGCAGCGCCACGCCGCCGCGCACCATCGCCTTCGTCACCAGCAAGTTCCCGTCGGCGCTGGACCTGGCCAAGGGCGGCCAGGAAGTGGCGGCCAAACGCGGCCTGAAAACCGTGCTGACGCTGGAGTACGAGTTCGGCACGCGCGACTTCGGCGGCATCGCCGCGCGCATCAAGGACGCCAATCCGGACTTGCTGTGGTCGGGCGCCATCGGCCTCGAGGCCAGCCAGTTGCTGGACGCGATGAAGCGCCTGGACTATCTGCCGCCGCGCCAGTTCCATCTGTTCCCGGCGCCGGGGCCGACGCTGGCCAACCAGCACGCCAACGGCGTCACCAGCCTGACCTGGTTCGAGCACCACGCGCCGTTCTCGCAATACGCCGGCGCCGCCGATTTCCTCCGGCTGTACACCGAACGCGCCAAGGCCGCCGGCCTGCCGTGGCCGGTGGCGGAATCGCAGGCGGCGGCCGAGTTCGCGGCGTGGCAGATCCTGGCGGCGGCCGTCAACGGCGTCGGCCGTCTGGACGAGCCGGCCATGGCGGCCTGGCTGCGCGGCCACCAGCTCAACACCGTGCTGGGCCCGCGCGGCTTTGACGGCAAGTTCAACAGCGGCGTCGCCGCCACCAAGATCAAGCAAGTCCAAAACGGCAAGTGGGTCACCGTCTGGCCGGCCGCCTACCGGCCGCCCGGCGTGACCCTGCTGGCGCCGTGAATCCTCACCCAACCTCACACCAAGAGAGACAATGATGGAAAAAACTATGGTTGCAGCCCGGCTGCACGCACTGGGCACCCCGATGACGCTGGATACCATCCCGGTGCCCAAGCCGCGCCCCAACGACGTGCTGGTCAAGGTCAAGGCCTGCGGCATCGTGCCGAATATGGCCAACGTCATCAACAACTGGCCGACCTGGTTCCCGCACCAGCCGCTGGCCAAGTTCCCGGCCATCTTCGGCCTGGACGCCACCGGCGTGATCGCCGAGGTGGGCGAGGCGGTGATCAACGCCAAGCCCGGCGACCGCGTCTACGTCAGCCCGCTGCGCTCGTGCGGCTCGTGCCGCGCCTGCCGCGCCGGCCAGCGCAGCCACTGCCAGTACTACACCCTGAACGGCTACTTCAGCACCAGCCGCGACGGCCAGCGCATCTTCGACCTGTATCCGTACGGCGGCTTCAGCGAATACATGACCGCGCCGGAGTATTCGCTGGTCAACCTGCCGGACAACCTGAGCTTCGAGCAGGCCGGCCGCTTCGGTTACCTGGGCACCTCCTACGGCGCGCTGAAGAACGCCAACGCCGGTCCCGGCCAGGTGGCGCTGATCGACGGCATCACCGGCACCCTGGGCGTGGCGGCCACCGTGCTGGGCCTGGCGATGGGGCTGTCGCGCATCCTCGGCACCGGCCGCGACGAGCGCCTGCTGCAACGGGTCAAGGCGCTGGCGCCGGACCGGATTGAAGTCATGCGCCTGGGCGAGGGCTCGACCGGCGAGTGGGCCAAGGCCATGACCGGCGGCGAAGGCGCCGACTTCGCCATCAGCGCGCTGGGCGCCAAGGCGCCGGCGGCCACCATGCTCGACTCCATGCGCGGGGTGCGCCGTGGCGGCCGGGTGGTCAACGTCGGCGGCGTGGCCGAAGACCTGCCGATCGACGTCAAGTGGCTGATGGACGAGCAGATCCAGCTGATCGGCTCGAACTGGTTCACCACCGCGCAGGGCCAGGAAATGGCCGACATGGTGCGCACCGGTACCATCGACCTGTCCTATCTGGAGCACCGCAGCTTTCCGCTGGCGGACGTCAACCAGGCCATCTCCGGCCTGAAAGACCGCGACGGCGGCTTCAGCAACTACGTGGTTCTGCCCTGACCCCGGGCGCTATCGTGTTTTCACATCGGTAATTGGGCGGGATATCCGGCCTGGATCGCTCAGGCCATTGATTATTTCCGCACTCCTGTAGCGGCCGCATCGCCTGCCGATAAAATGAGGCGATGCGACCACATTCATTTTTTGTTGGCATCCTGCTGGCACTGGCACTGGCATGCGGCGGTCCGGCCTCGGCCCAAGACGCGGCAACCTGGATCTGGTATCCGGGCGATTTCGAAATCTGGTTGAGCAACCGGATGCAGGTCCAGCGTGTCGAGCGCGCTGTGGCCTGGCCGCCCTTCTGGCGCCTTTACCACCATCAGCCCCAGATGAATTTCACCCGCCAGCTTGAGCTGGCGGAGCCGGAGGAAATCACCCTGGCGGTCGAGGGGACCTATAACGTCGCCATCGATGGCAAATTCGTCCATGGCGATCAACAACGCATCACCCTGCCCGCCGGCAAGCATGGAATCAATATCCAGGTGTACAACCCGGTGTCGCCGCCGTCCGTCTACGTGCGGGGCAGGACCGTCCATTCCGATGCGACTTGGACCGTCGCCCCCCGGCCGTTCCAAGCCGTGGCCGAGGGCGCGGTGGCCGCGGCGAGCTGGAACCTCAGCGCGGCCGGCCAGCCGCCCTCCCGTTACAAGCTGGCGACCACTGAAGTGAAGCCGGCCGCCATCCAGCGCGGCCCGCATTCCGTGCTGGTGGACTTCGGTCAGGAAACCATCGGTTTCATCAAGCTAAGCAAGCTCAAGGGGAACGGCAAGCTGTCGCTGTATTACGGCGAATCGCCGGAAGAGGCGCTATCGACCGGCACCTGCGAGACACTGGACCATTACACGATCAACGCCAACGATGGCGACTTCATCGCCGGCGCCTCGCGTGCGCTGCGCTATGTCAACATCGAGTTCGATCCCGGCGTGGGCTTCGATGAGGTGTCGCTGCTGTATGAATACCTGCCGGTCACCCCTCGCGGCACATTCAGGAGTTCCGACGACCAGCTGAACAGGATCTGGGATGTTGCGATGCGCACGCTCGAATTGAACACGCGCGAGTTCTTCATCGACGGCATCAAGCGCGACCACTGGGTCTGGTCCGGCGACGCCGTACAAGCCTACCTCATGAACTACTACGCGTTCTTCGACAGCGACACGGTCAAGCGGACGACCTGGGCGCTGAGAGGCGCCGATCCGGTGGACATGCACCTCAACACCATCCTGGATTATTCGCTGTACTGGTTCATCGGCATCCGTGACTACTATCAGTACACCGGCGACGCCGCCTTCGTCAAAAGCATCTATCCGCGCATGGTGTCGCTCATGAATTTCGTGCTGGCACGGGGAAACGCCAACGGCATGCTGGAAGGATTGCCGGGCGACTGGGTATTCGTCGACTGGGCCGACATGCCGAAAGACGGCGAACTCAGCACGATCCAGCTGTTGCTGGCCCGTAGCCTGGAGGCGATGGCCGACTGCGCCGCCCTGGCCAGGGACGAAGCGCACGCCGCCGCCTACCGCCAGATGGCGACGGCTCTGAGGCACAAGATCATGGCGACGTTCTGGGATACGCAACGGCAGGTGTTCGTGCACGCCCGCAAGGATGGCCGGCTGAATCGGCTGGTCACGCGCCATCCCGCCATGTTCGCCCTGATGTTCGGCTACCTTGACGACGCGCAGGCGGCGGCGGTCAGGCGCAATGTCCTGATGAACGACACGGTGCAGAAGATCACCACGCCTTATATGCGCTTCTATGAGCTGGCGGCGCTGGCGGAAAGCGGCCGGCACGACTACGTCACCGCCCAGATCAAGGATTATTGGGGCGGCATGTTGCGTGACGGCGCCACCTGCTTCTGGGAGCAATACGATCCCAAGGTCAAGGGACCGGAACGCTACGCGATGTATGGCAAGCCTTTTGGCATGAGCCTGTGCCACGCCTGGGGCGCCAGTCCGCTCTACCTGCTGGGGAAATACTATCTGGGCGTGAAGCCGACCCAACCCGGCTATGCGGCATATATCGTCGAACCGAAGCTCGGTGGATTGCGCTGGATCGAAGGGAAAGTGCCAACGCCGCGCGGCGATATCGCGGTGTTTGCCAGTGCGACGCAGATCAAAGTGACGGCCGCCGATGGTCAGGGCCTGCTACGCTTTACCAGCGCCACGCCGCCGCGCAGCGGGCGTGGCGCTCTGCGCAAGATCGCGGACCATCAGTACGAGCTGACGCTGGAAAGCGGCAAAACGTATACCGTCGAGCGCAGCAACTGACGATCCGCAGCAGCTTAGAACGAATGCATGACGCCCAGTTCAAAGCCGCTTGAACGGGCGCCGGCCACCGCGTTGGGCGGCGTGCCGACCTTGAAGGCGGCCGCGCCGCTGTTGCTCAGATGCGAGTAGGTGGCGTACAGGGAGGTCCGCCTGGACAGGGTGTACACATAGCCGATCGCCGCCTGGCGCGCGCTGTTGGCGTCGGTGCCGGCGCCGGACGGATTGGCACGCTGGTAGCTGGCGCGCACCAGGCCGCGCGCGCCCACCGGCATACTGGCGCCCAGTTCCCAGTTGGTTTGCTTCAGCGCGCCGTACTCCGCGCTGTTGAGCAGCACCATCAGCTTGACCACGCCGGCATCGTAGGACGCGCCGGCGTTGGCCAGCTTGAAGTCGTCGCCGCTGGCGGTGCCGGTGCGGGCGTAGGCAAACGCCGTGTTCCACGGCCCTTTCTGATAGCCGATGCGCAGGCCGCCATAGCGGTTGCCCGCCACGCCCTCGCCCGGCGCCACCTGCACCTGTCCATACCAGCCGCCGAGGTCCGGCGGCAGGAAATAGCTGACCGCGTTGTCGGTGCGCAGCAGCGTCGCCGCGCCACTGCCCAGGTTGGTGATCAGGTTGAACCCGGCCCCCACCCCGACGGCGGTGAAGGGATCGAAACCGCACAGGTTGTAGAAGGTCGGATTCAGGTCGCGTCCGAGGCGCAGCTCACCGAAGCCGCCGCTCAGGCTGACGGTGGAGCGGCGATGCCACAGCTTGCCGGAGGGGTACATATTGCCGCTGTCGGCCATGGGCGCCATTTCCATCCAGACCCCGGCTTTCATGCCATCGCCCAGGTCCTCGTCGGCGCGGAAACCCAGCCGTGAGTTGAGCATGCCATCGGTGGCCATTTGGACCGCCGAGACGCCGCCGGTATTCACTGATTTCAGGCTCACGTCCAACAAGCCGAACACGTTGACCGAGGTTTGCGCCTGCGCCGCCGATGCGAGCGTGGCCACTGCGGCCGCGACGGCCGCCTTGCACAGATAGTTTTTCAAGATGTCTCCGTTATTTTTTATTGTCTTCAACTTTTCTGCCAATCGCGCAACATATTTGCTATCGTTAGCATTGAATTCAGCATAGGATGGGTTTTTGCGGCTGTCAATAAACTTTCATTTTTTTGCGAAAAGTGGCGTTTTTACGCGCCATTCCTGCTATTTCAACCCTTATGGCTCAGTCCACCAGCTTGCTTCAAGCTTGCTATTAAAAAATTGCTGTGCTAACGTTAGACAAACTTAGCGCATACAACCCTGCTTCCGGAGACATCATGCAACGTACCGTTTTACTGACTGACTACGCCTGGCCCGACAACCAGATCGAACGCAATATCATCGAGCGCGCCGGCCTGCAACTGATCAGCGGCCCCGCCACGCCCGCCACCCCGGAGGCGATCGAGGCACTGGTGCGCCTGCATCAGCCGGCCGCGATCCTGACCTGCTGGGCGCAGGTGTCGGCCGCCGCCATCGCCAGCGCGCCGCGCCTGTCGATCGTGGCGCGCCTGGGGGTGGGGCTGGACAACATCGCGGTGGAAGCCGCGACCGCCCGCAACATCGTGGTCACCAACGTGCCCGACTACTGCGTCGAGGAAGTGTCGGACCACGCGGTCGGCTTCGCGCTGGCCTGGACCCGCGGCCTGGTGCAGTTCGATCGCGCCGTGCGCGCCGGCCAGTGGGAGCCGTCGTCCGCGCGCTTGCGCCGCCTGAGCGCCCTGACCTGCGGCCTGATCGGCTATGGCCGCATCGGCCGCGCCACCGCGCGCAAGCTGGGCGCCTTCGGTTGCCGCCTGCTGGCGCACGATCCGTATATGACGGCCGACGCCGAAGGCATCCACCGCGTCACGCTGGAGCGCCTGCTCGACGAAAGCGATATCGTGATCGTGCACGCGCCGCTCACCGCCGGCACCCATCACCTGATCAATGGCGCCCGGCTGGCGCAGATGCGGCGCGGCAGTTTGCTGATCAACGTCAGCCGTGGTGGTATTGTCGATACCGACGCGGTGGTGGCGGCGCTGGAGAGCGGCCAGCTGTCGGCGGCGGCGCTGGACGTGCTGGAATCGGAACCGGTGGTGCCGGCCGACCTGCTGGCGCAACCGGGTGTGATGTGCACGCCGCACGTGGCGTTCTCCTCCGACGCCGCACTGGCGGAACTGCGCCGCCGCGCCGCCGAGGAGGTGGTGCGCGTGCTGCGCGGCGAGGCGCCACACCATCCGTGCAACCTGCGCTGAGCGCGGGGCCCCTTTTTTTCCTGACTGGATTCCATCATGACACACCCAGCTACCTGCCCCGATCCCGCGCTCAACACCTTCCTGCTGGCGCAGGGCCTGGCCCAGCCCGCCGAAACAGCCCACTGGCACCCCCTGACCGGCGGCGTTTCCTCCGATATCTGGCGGGTCGACCTGCCGCAACGCACCCTGTGCGTGAAACGCGCCCTGGCGCAACTGAAGGTGGCCGCCGACTGGCAGGCGCCAGTCAACCGCAACGCCTATGAATGGGCCTGGATCCAGTTTGCCGCCCAGCATTGCCCGGACAATGTGCCGCAGCCGCTGGCCCACGACCGCGGCGCCGGCCTGTTCGCCATGTCCTTCCTGGAGCCGCTCCAGCATCCGGTCTGGAAGCAGCAACTGATGGCCGGCGAAGTCAACCCCGACACCGCGCGCGCCGTCGGTGAACTGCTGGGCCGCCTGCACGCGGCCAGCGCCGACGACGGCGCCCTGGCCGAGGCCTTCGACACCGGCGAAAACTTCCGCGCCCTGCGGCTCGAGCCCTACCTGCTGGCCACGGCCCTGCGCAATCCCGAGGTGGCCCCGCGCCTGTACCACTTGGCGCTGCGCACCGCCGGCATCCGCGCCGCCCTGGTGCATGGCGATGTCAGCCCGAAGAACATCCTGGTCGGCCCGGCCGGCCCGGTGCTGCTGGACGCGGAATGCGCATGGTACGGCGACCCGGCCTTCGACCTGGCGTTTTGCCTGAGCCATCTGCTGCTGAAGTGCCTGGCGCGCCCCGAGCAACTGGACGCCCTGATCGCTTCCTTCAAGGCGCTGACCGAGGCGTATTTTGAATTGGCCGACTGGGAGCCACGCAGCGGCCTGGAGGCGCGCGCCGCCGAGCTGCTGCCGGCGCTGCTGCTGGCGCGCGTCGACGGCAAGTCGCCGGTCGAATACCTGACGCAGGAATTCCAGCGGCTGCGTGTGCGCACGGTTGCCAGCGCCCTGCTGCAACGTCCGCTCGCGCATCTGGCGCAGGTGGCGCAGGCGTGGCACACCGCCAATCTGACGCCGGTGCGATAGCGCCATGGCTACGCTGCCGCACTGCACCGGCGTCGAGTATGTGCTGGACGACCATGACACCATCATCTCCAAGGGTGACCTGCAAGGCAAGATCACCTACGTCAACCGCGACTTCATCCAGATCAGCGGTTATGCGGAGGCGGAAGTGATGGGCGGGCCGCAAAGCATCCTGGCCCATCCGGAAACGCCGCCGCAGGTATTCCAGGACTTCCTGCGCACGCTCAAGGCCAACAAGACCTGGACCGGCGTCACCAAAGGCCGCCGCAAGAATGGCGACTTTTTCTGGGTCGAGATGATTGCCGCGCCCATCTTCGAGCAGCATCGCCAGGTCGGCTGCATCACCATCCGCGCCAAGCCGGCGCCGCGACAGGTGCGCGCGGCCGAGCTGGCCTACCGCGCGATGCAGGCCGGCAGCAAGGACGTGACACTGGACCAGGGCCGCATCGTCCACCGTTCGCTGCGCCGTCACTGGCATGCCTGGTCGCGCTGGTCGGCCATGTCGCGCATGCAGCTGCTGGCCGCAGTCCTGGCGCTGCTGTTCATCACCCTGCTGGCGGCGGTGCTGCTGCCGGAAAACAGCGTGCCGGGCTGGCTGCCGCCCTTGTGCGCGCTGGGCGCGGCCCTATGCCCGCTGGCGCCATTCCTGCTAGCGCGCGGCGTCACCGCGCCGCTGGCCGGGCTGCAACGGCAGATCGACGAAATGAGCGAAGGCAATCTGGCGGCCGGCATCGAGGCCGACGGCGGCAGCGAGATCGAGCGCGTACGCCATTCGCTGCGCATCCTGCAAACCAATCTCAAACTGCTGGTGTCGCAGATCAAGGAGACCACCGAGCTGGCCAACGGCGGCGCGCTGCGCATGGCCGCCGACAACGCCGACCTGCTGTCGCGCACCGAGGAGCAAGCCGGCGCGCTGCGCCACGCCGCCGCCTCGCTGGAACGACTGACCGCCACCGTCGGCAACAACGCGGCGGCGGCGCAGGAGGCCAACGCGCTGGCGGCCGCCACCTCCGGCACCGCCGCCAACGGCCAGCAGGCGGTGGGCGCGGTGATCAGCACCATGGGCGCGATCCAGGACAGTTCGCGCCGCATCGCCCACATCATCAGCGTGATCGACGGTATCGCCTTCCAGACCAATATCCTGGCGCTGAACGCGGCGGTGGAAGCGGCGCGCGCCGGCGATCAGGGGCGCGGCTTCGCCGTGGTGGCCAGCGAGGTGCGCAGCCTGGCGGGCCGCTGCACCAGCGCCGCCAGCGAAATCAAAATCCTGATCGGGGCCTCGGTGCAACAGGTCGAGGCCGGCAGCAAGCTGGTGGACGAGGCCGGCGCCGCGATCAGCGACATCGTGCGCGCCGTGGACCGCGTGAGCTGCGTGATGCAAGACATCAGCACCGCCAGCGGCGAACAACGGATCGGCATCGGCCAGGTCAACGCCGCTGTGCTGCGCATGGATGGCATGACCCGGCAGAACGCCAGGCTGGCCGGCCAGGCGGAAGCGGCCTCGGTGCGCATGCAGGAGCAGGCCGGCAAGCTGGCGCGGTTGGTGAGTGCGTTCAAGCTGTCCGCCAGCGAGCGCGCGGTGCGGGAAAATTGCAAACGTTAGCACCTCGCTTGCGCAGCTGAATCGGACTGTTAGCAGCGTGTTCATCTTGAAGAAATGGAAATTTTGCGCTATCGTTTGTGCATACCGACTATCACTCGCCATCCCATGATCACGATTAAAGACATTGCCGCCCGCCTCCAGGTTTCCCCTTCCACCGTGGGGCGGGCGCTGGCCGACGACAGCCGCATCAGCGCCAGCATGAAGCAACGCGTGCTGGAAGTGGCCGGCGAAATGGGTTATGTCGCCAATCGCGCCGCGCGCATGATGCGCGGCGTCTCCAGCAACCTGGTGGGGCTGGTGGTGCCGGACATCCGCAACAGCTTCTTTTCCACCATGGCGCATGCGCTGTCGAAATGCCTGGAGCAGGAAGGCTATCAGCTTACCTTGTCCGAAACCGACGATGACCGCCAGACCGAATTGCGCCAGATCCGCGAGCTGACCAGCGCCAACGTCGCCGGCATCATCATCGTGCCCAGCGCCAAGCCGCATGCGGAAACCGTGCGCCTGCTGGGCATGACGCCGCACATCCAGCTGCTGCGCAAGCATGCCGCGCTGGGCGAGCAATGGTTTGGCATCGACGATTACCAGGCGGTGTACCAGCCGACCCGGCATCTGGTCGAACTCGGCCACCGCCGCATCGCCTACATCGGCAGCCTGGGCGAATTGCCCACCGGCGGCGCGCGCGTCAAAGGTTTCCGCGACGCGCTGGCCCTGGCCGGCGGTGACGGCCAGGGCATGGAGCAGCTGGGCGCGCCGGGCTCGCGCGAGTTCGCCCGCGACGCCCTGCGCGGCCTGCTGGCGCAGCCGCAGCCGCCCACCGCGCTGGTCACCGGGTCGGTGCTGCACACCTTCGCCGTGCTGGAAGAATTGTGGTCCAGCGGGGTCGATGTGCCGGGGCAGTTGTCGGTCGCCGGCTTCGGCGACGAACTGGCGTTCCGCTGGTGGGGCCCCGGCTTGACCACGGTGGCGTTGCCGGTATCGGAACTGGCCACAGCCTGCGGCCTGTGGTTCGTTCATCGCATGAAACAAAAGTCCGCCAACTCGGCGCCCTATAGCTCGATCACGCCCCCGACGCTGATCGTACGCGGCAGCACACGGCCCGTCGGCCCGGCGGCCGCCTGACCCCTTCATCTCAACTTATGCATCCTGTACTCGTCAATATTTCGCGCCCCGGCCTGGCCCCCTTCCCCGCCCTGCTGCACAACGGCCACGCGCTGGCGCTCACCCACTGGCAAGACACCGCACTGCGGCAGGCCGGCAGCATGGCGCTGCTGTTGCAACACTGGCCGGACCATGCGCCGGTGCTGGAGCGCCTGTGCGGCGCGCCCGACAGCATCGCCGCGATCGCCCGCCACGGCCTGCCGATGACGGGCTGCCAGCTGCACGCGCCGGTGGCGCCGGGACAGGTGTACTGCACCATCGGCAATTACCGTGATCAATTGCTGGAGGCGGCGCTGGATGCCGACGACGGCCCGTCCGGACCGCTGGCGCCGCAGCGCCAGGCCGCCACGCTGGCGATGATCGCAACCCGCCAGCGCGAAGGCGCGCCCTACGTGTGCATGAAAGGCAGCGCCTGCGTGGCCGGGCCGGAGGATGCGTTTTCCATCGGCGACCTGAGCACGCTGGATTGGGAAATTGAAATCGGCGTGGTGATCGGCCGCAGCGCCTGGCGCATTGACCGCGAGGCCGCGATGAGCCATGTGGCCTGCTACTGCGTGGTCAACGACCTGACCGTGCGTGACCGTGTCTTCCGCGCCGACCTGCCCAAGCTCGGCACCGACTGGCTGCAATCGAAGGCGCGCCCCGGCCTGCTGCCCACGGGTCCTTGGCTGGTACCGGCCTGGCAGGTGGCCGATCCGGCCGCGCTGACGCTGAGCCTGCGCGTGAACGGCGTCATCATGCAGCAAGGCCGGGCCGCCGACATGCTGTTCGACATCGCCGGACAAATCACCTATCTGTCGCAATACACCCGGCTGGAACCGGGCGACCTGATCTGCACTGGCTCGCCGGCTGGCTTCGGCACCCACCACGGCCGCTATCTGCGGGCCGGCGACGTGGTGGAGGCCAGCATCGACGGCATGGGCACGCAAACCCTGCGCTGCGTGCCCTAGCCTCGCTCCCCCGCCACCGTCCGCTGGCCCTTACTTGGACGGCAGCTGACGCAGATACGCCACCAGCGCCGTCAGTTCCTGGCTGCGCATGCCAGCGTAGTAGCTGACCCCCATGGGCGGCCGCACCTGCGTGCCGTCTGGCCGTATGCCCATGGTGATGATGCGCTTTAGCTCCTGGTCAGAATAGCGGGCCAGGTTGCTGGGCGTGATGTTGGGTGAAACGGTCATGCCCCACGGCCCCTTGAATATCACGCCACCGGTACCGAGGTTGTGCACCACGTCCGGCGCGCCATCGGCGCCCGGCGCCGAGTGGCATTCGACACAATGGCCCAGCGGTCCGGCCAGGTAGCGGCCATAGGCAATCTTGTCGGCCACCGGGACCTCGGCCACCCTGCCCAGCGGCGGACCATAATTGGGTGGCAAGGGGAAATGGTAAACCGACTTCGGCACCTTGTTTTTCACCGCCGGCACCGAGCGCAGATAGGTGACGATGGCCGCCATATCGCGATCGGAAATGCCGCGGTACATGCCGACCGGCATGGGCGGCCCGATCACCGAGCCGTCGGGACGCTTGCCTTCGCGGATGGCGGTGATGATCTGGGCGTCGCTCCAGCGGCCGATGCCAGTCTCGCGGTCGGGTGTGATGTTGGCGGCATAGGCTTGGAAGCCGGGGCCGCTGTAGTCGGTGCCGCCGGCCAGCGTCTTTGCGGCGAGCGGCCCCGATGGCCCTTGCGGCGTATGACAATTGGCGCAGGCGGCGATGGCCTGGCTCAGGTAACGGCCGCGCTCCAGCGGCGTCGGCGTCGGCGTCGCATGGGCGTTCAGCGCTAGCAGGCTGAACAACAACAAATAGTTTTGCATGATGGGTCCCCTGTCTCAGAAGTGCTGCTCGGCCACCAGCATCAAGGTATTGGCCTTGGATCCGGGCACCACCCGCGGATCGCTGCCGAACTTGTTGCGCCAGTATTCGTAGGCGAGGCCGGCCTTGGCGCCGCTGTGGCTCAGGTCAAACAGCAGTTCGGTATGGAGCAAGGTTTCCGGACGGGTCGGCGTGCCGAAACCGTCAGCGCCCTTCTTGCCGATCTGCGAGAAGATGCCCTTCCATGCCGCTTGCCAGCCCAGGTTGAGCGGAATCAGCCAAGCCGCATCGACGCAATAGGTGGTATCAAAATCAACCGCCTTGCCAACCATGCCGTTGTGATTGTCTTCGTGGTAGGCGTACAGGCCCAACTCCAGATACCCCTTGGGCACCGCCAAGTCGAAGGCGACGCCGCCGTACAGCTTGCGCGGCGATGGCGCAAACGGACTGTTCTTCGCGCCGACGTCGTAGCGGCCAGCGAGCGACACGTCCTTGACGGGACCGAACGCCACCGGCTGGCCGGACAGGCCGCTCAGCGACAAAGTGCGGCGGTACAAGGCGTACAGCTCCTGCGCGCCGCCACCACCGCTGTTGGCCGGGTCGGCGCTGTCCGACTTCAACAGCTGTCCCACCAGCAGATTCTTGCCCAGCTTGTCGCCGCTGACGTAGGTGTATTCGATGATCGCCTTCTCGACCGGCTGCGAAATGCCAGGTTCGCCAAAGCGGTCGCCAAGTTTCAGCCCGATCGCGCTGTCGCTCCAGTCCGCTGCATGAACGGTTGCGGCGCAACCGAGCAACAACGTCCACGCCCTCCCTCGGGGATTGCAAAATGTGTGCATCGTGTCTCCTTATGTTTTTATGGATGTCGCCTGCCAGGCAGGACAACATTGCTAACGTTAGCACTATTTTCTGATATTATCCATAACTTATTTGTTAGTCTTGATGTGCTATCGTTAGCCAAATCGGCGACAGCGTGGACCGGTGTGAGATGTTGTGCATCGCCGCGCTCGCGGGCGATGCACAGATGGAGATTACTTCGACAACAGCGCCGCCTCGCCCCAAGTGACCGGCAACTGCTCGTTGCCGGCGGCTGCGCTGCGCGCCACCAGCTCGATCAGCTTGACGCCGCTGACATCGGCGCTCAGTGCTTGCGCCGGCTGGCCCCAGCGCAGCGCCTTGCTGCTGGCCAGCAGCCTGCCGTCGCCATAGATCATGAAGGTGACGCCGCGCGCGCGGTCCTGCGCGGAATCGTCCACGCCCACCTGCGCGCTCAGGCGGCGATGCCCCAAGTTGCGCACCTCCAGCCGCGAATTGGCCAGGACGCCGATGCCGGCGGCGTAAGGCTTGCCGGCGATCTGCAAAGTCTGGCCATACGGCGTGCTGTCGGCGCGCGCGCCGCCCCAGCCGGCGTACATCGGCCGCTCGCCCGCGCCCTTGGTGCCGCTCCAGCCGGCCGACGAGCGGAAGATGGACGGATCGGCCTGCGGCCGCACCACACCGTCCACCGCCGGATTCACATTGCCGGTCTGCTCGGACAGATACAGCCCATCGGCCAGCACGCGCGTGCCGTCGACACGGAAGATGCGCGTTTCGCGCGGCGCCACGCGCACCTTGGTCTCGTTGGTGAAACTGGTCTTTTCCTTGCTCCACAGGTCGGTCAGCGTGACCGGCGCATCCTGGCGCAACTTCAGATGCGCGGCGGTGAGATCGGCCTCGACCGGTCCCAGCCCGCGGTTGAAGATGGCCACCGCCTTTTGCCCTGACGCCAGCTGCTTGACCAGGATTTGCAGGTCGTCGGCGTCATACGCCAGCGTGGCCTGGTTGCCAGCCGGGTCCTGATTCAAGGCGATGATGTCGACATTGCCGACGATGTCCATCAACGGCTGCGCCATGCTGCGCAGGTCGGCGCCGATCATCAGTGGCGCATTCAGCATGGCCCACAGCGCGAAGTGCGAGCGCGCCTCCACCAGATGGCCGGCATCGAAATCGCCCTTGCCGATGTACAGCATGTCGGGGTCGTTCCAGCTGCCCGGATGGGCGTACAGTTCGCGCCGTGAGGCGCTGTCGAAATTGGTCAGCATGCGCGCCCACGCCGGCGTGATGTCGTCGCTGGTGCGCGAGATGTTGCCGAAGTTTTTGCCCCAGGCGCGCACGTCGGCCGCGCCCCACACGCACAGCGACAGCAGGTAGTCGCCATCCGGATTGTGACGTTGCAGCGCGCGGTTGATGTCGGTGAATTCCGCCTGCACCGCCGGGATGTTGGTGCGGCTGACCGATTGCAGGTCCAGCACCGGCGGCAGCGCCCGGTACTGGCCGGAGCGCACTTTCGGGCTGTCGGCGCCGTAGGCGCGCAGGCCGCAGCCATCGACCTTGATGAAGTCGAAGCCCCAGTCGCTGAAATACAACGCGATGTCCTGGTCGACGTGGCCGTACAGGCCGACCTCGCGCTCCAGCACACTGCCCTTCGGCAGGTCGGTATCGTCGCTGGAATAAGCCTGCGAGCAGGTGTTGCGGCCGAGGTCGGAATAAATCCCGGCCTTGAGGCCCATCGCGTGCAGTTGGTCGGTGAAGGGACGGAAGCTGCTGGCGCCGCCGCCGGCCGACGACGGGAAACGGTCGGGCCGTATCACCAGCCGGCCGTCCGGCTGCTGGCGCCGCAGCGCCCAGCCGTCATCGATGTTGATGTAGCGGTAGCCGCTGGCGGCCAGGCCGCTGTCGACGATGCGCCGGGCCGAGCCCAGTATCTTCGCTTCGTCGATGTCGGTGCCGAAGGCATTCCAACTGCTCCACCCCATCGGCGGCGTGGCGGCGCGGCCGGCGGCATACGCGCTCCAGCGCGCGCCCGGCGCCAGCGGATCGGGCGCCGCATGGGCCACGGGCGCCGACAGGCACATGGCAATCAGGGCCGCACAAGGGCGCAAGCGGATCGGTGTTTTCTTTTGCATCAAGGTCTCCCGTGCCATCAGCGCACATCGAGCTCAAACGGCGCGGCCGGCAGGTCGTCGCCACTGAACAGGTTGACGAACGGGGCGTCGGACCAGGCGTAGCGCACCCGCGTCACCTCCGCCGTGGCGGCGCCCGGCAGGCGCACGGTGTCGCCGGCCGCGCGCGCGTCGGCATAGCGGCAGGCCGTGCCGGCGCAGACTTCAAAGCCGAGGGCGCGATCGGAGGAATAGGTGGCCAGGCCGCCGCCGGTATCGCGGAAGGTGACCACGATGTCGTCGCCGCTGCGCTGGGCCGACACCGCGTACGGGCTGCCCGGCGCAATCTGTTCGCCGTACGCCACGGCGCGCGCGGCGCGCGCCAAGCGTTCGCCGACCAGGGTTTTCTGGGTCGGATGGATGTCGTAGCGGTCGCCTACGTCCAGCGTGACCGCCAGCCCGGCATGGGCGTCGCCGGCCACGGACGCGGCCTGCGCGGCGCGCAGCTCGGCCCAGCCGGACTGGCCGGGCGCCTTGGACGGCGTGCCAAAGGTAGTCAGCTGGGCGATCATGAACGGCAGTTCCGGCTGGCCGAAACGCTGGCGCCAGTCGCGCATCAGCAGCGGCAGCAGGGTACGGTATTCCTGCGCCGCGCCGGCGTTGGACTCGCCCTGATACCAGGCCGCCAGCTTGAACTTGTAGCCAAGCAGCGGCGCGATCATGCCGTTGTACAGGGTGGTCAGGCTGGTCGGCACGTCCCACGGCGCCGGCGGCACCGACAGCCCTTTCAGGGCGCTGCCGCGCCGCACCTTCCACACCGCCGGCAGCGCGATCCGCTGGCCGCCGGCCAAGCCGATGCCGCGGCTGTCCGGCTGGCCCGACAGGCCGCCGCCCTGCCCGCCGCTCAGCACGCGCACGGCGATCACATTGCGGCCCGGCTTGAACACGCCGGCCGGCACGTCGTAGTCGCGCCAGACCCACGGGGTGCTGGAACCACCCACGCGCACGCCGTTGACCCAGGTGGTGTCATAGGTATCGGCCGGTCCCAGATGCAGCTGGTTGGCCTGGCGCGCCTGTTCCGCCGTCAGGGTGACGCTGGTGCGATACCAGGCCACGCCATCGAAATCCTTGAAGCCGGCCAGGCCGCTGTCTTTCCACGAGCCGCTGGGCGTGACCGCGGGCCAGGCGCTGTCGTCAAAGTCCGGCGCGCGCCAGCCGCGCTGCCCGGCCGCGGCCGGGTCGTGCGCGTCCCACCAGGCATCGTTGCGCACTTCCTCGGCGCGCATGCCGGCGGCGCGGTCGGCGCCGTATTGCGCCAAGGCGGCGACGCCGGCCTGATAATCGGCCAGGGTGCCGAGCGAATCGGCGGTGATCCAGCTCTGGATGGTGGTACCGCCCCAACTGGCGTGGATGAAGCCGACCGGGATCTTGTAACGGGCCTGGAGCGAGCGCGCCATGTAGTAGCAGACGGCGGAGGCGTCGCCCACCGTTTTCGGCGTCAGCGGCGTCCATGCGACCTCGCCCTTGAGTTCTTCCTGCGGCGTGGCGGCGCTGGTTTTCTGCACGTTCAGGTAGCGCAACTGGGTGTTGTTGGCGCCCCAGGTGGCGCCGATGGCGTTGGTCGAGTTGCTGACGGCAAATTCCATATTGGACTGGCCCGAGCACAGGTAGACGTCGCCGATCAGGATGTCGCTACGGCTGACCGTATGACCGCCGGAGCTGACTTTCAGGTTGTAGGGGCCGCCTGCCGGCTGCGGCGGCAGGGCGATGCGCCATTTGCCGCGCGCGTCGGCGCTGCCGGTGACGGTCTGGCCGCCCAGCGTGACGGCCACCTCGCGCCCGGCGTCGGCCGTGCCCCAGATGGTCAGCGGTTGATCGCGTTGCAGCACGGCGTGGTCGGAAAAGATGCGCGCCAGGCCCAGTTCGGCGGCGTGCGAAGGCAGGCACAGACAGGCAGCGGCCAGCGCCAGCAGGCGCGCCGCATTGCGGTTTGTCTCCATCAGGATTCCTCGTTCATGATTGTCGTTATCCGTTCGATTGTGCGATTTTGCAATTTGCCGGGCAATTATGAAAATCACCAAATCTGTGAACGTAATTGACGAAAGCCGGCGCCAGCGCTGTTGGCGCGCGGCCCGAATCGCTAGAATCCGGATTCCGTTACCTTTCATTCAAGGAAGAACCATGACGAAATCCCAGCTGCGCGTGGCTGTCGCGCTCGCCCTGTCGTCGCTGTGCGCGGCGACCATCCCGGCCCGCGCGGAGGCGCCTTTGCCGGCCGCGCACGCCGCCACCCAGGACGCGCGCGGCCTGCGCCTGACGACCGCGCAGGGGACGCTGCGGATCGAACCATGGAGCGACCGCATCGTCCATGTGCTGGCGGGCCCGGCCACCGGCTGGGATGGCAATTACAACCCGGCCGTCATCGCCCAGCCGCGCAAGGTCGACTGGCGCGTGACGGAAACCCCGGAGTACTACCAGCTGGCCACGCCGGCGCTGCAAGTGCGGGTGGCGCGCGACAGCGGCAAGGTCAGCTTCCACGACACGCAGGGCAAGCTGCTGCTGACCGAGTCCGGGCGCGAGATCGACCAGGCCGGCGTGACGCAGGGCTACGACTATAACGGCCCGGTGTTCGGCCTGGGCCAGCACCAGAACGGCAAGCTGGACTATCGCGGCAGCTCGGTGCGCCTCCAGCAGGCCAACCGCGACGTGGCGGTGCCGATGCTGGTGACGCCGGACGGTTTCGGCATCCTGTGGAACAATGCGGCCGTCACCCAGGTGGAGGTCGGCCTGCCGGCCGGCCATCACGCCGTGAGCATTCAGTCCGAGGCGGGCCAGGGCGTCGACTATCACTTCATCCTCGGGCCGGAGCTGGACCAAGTGGTGGCCGGCTACCGCGAGCTGACCGGGCGCGCGCCCATGATGGCGCGCTGGACCTGGGGCCTGTGGCAATCGAAGGAACATTACAAGACCCAGGCCGAGCTGCTGGAGGTGGCCGCGCGCTACCGCCAGATGAAGGTGCCGCTGGACGCTGTGGTGCAGGACTGGCAATACTGGCAGCCCGGCGCCTGGGGCGATCACCAGATGGACCCGGCCCGCTTCCCGGACCCGAAAGCCATGGTCGATCAGTTGCATGCGCAGAACGTGCACGCCATCATTTCGGTCTGGGCCCGCTTTGACGCCGGCACCCGCAACGCCGCCGAACTGGAGGCGGCCGGCGTGCTGTATCCGGGTCTGTACAACAACGTCTACCCGGCCGGCAAGGGCCGCTGGTACGACGCTTACGCGCCGGCCGGCCGCAAGCTGTACTGGGAGCAGATCAGCCGCTCGCTCGGCAAGGCCGGCTGGGACGGCTGGTGGCTGGACGCCAGCGAGGCCGAGCTGGGCGGCTGGTGGGGCCAGATGCGCGAGGTGACCACCGGCGCCGGCCCCGGCAAGCAAGTCTACAACGCCTACCCGCTGCTGCATACCAGCGCCGTGTTTGAAGGCACGAGCAAGGATGCGCCGTCCAGGCGGCCCTTCATCCTGACGCGCTCGGCCTACGCGGGCCAGCAGCGCAACGCCGCCCTCACCTGGTCCGGCGACACCATGGGCACCTGGGACGTGTTCCGCATGCAGCTGCCGGCCGCGCTCAACTTCACGCTGAGCGGCATTCCCTACTGGTCGGCCGACATCGGCGGCTTCTTTGGCGGCGATCCGGCCGATCCGGCTTATGCCGAGCTGTACACGCGCTGGTACCAGTTCGGCGCCTTCAACCCGATGTTCCGCGTGCACGGCACCGGCGAAGGGAAGGAAATCTGGCGCTTCAACGCCGCCACCCAGAAGATCCTGCGCGATACCACCCAGCTGCGCTATCGCCTGCTGCCGTATATTTATGCGGCCTCGTGGGACGTCACCAGCCGCCACGGCACCATGATGCGCGCGCTGGCGATGGACTTCCGCAACGACGCCCAGGCCGTCGCCACCGCCGACCAGTACATGTTCGGCAAGGCGCTGCTGGTGGCGCCGGTGATGACGCCCAACACCGACGTGCGCACCGTCTACCTGCCGGCCAAACAGGACTGGTTCGATTTCTGGACCGGCAAGCGCTACGCCGGCGGCAAGGTGGTGGCGGCCAAGGCCGATATCGCCACCATTCCGCTGTTCGCCCGCGCGGGCAGCATCCTGCCGCTGGGACCGGACGTGCAATATGCCGACCAGAAGAGCGAGCAGCCGGTCGAGCTGCGTGTCTATCCGGGCCAGGACGGCAGTGTCGAACTGTATGACGACGCCGGCGACGGCCAGGGCTACACCCAGGGCGAGTACGCCACCCGCGCCATCCGCTGGAACCAGGCCAGCGGCAAGCTGGCCATCGCGCCGTGGCAGGGCAACTTCCCCGGCCTGCGCGGCGAGCAAGCCTTTGTGGTGCGCTGCGCCGCCGCGCCGGCCAGCCCGGGCGTGCGCGTGACGGCTGGCGGCAAGACGGTCGAGGTGGCGCTGCCGGGCTGCCGCTAAGCCTGTACGGCGCCGGTGATAAATTTCATTGGGGCAATTGGTAATTTTTAGAATTGCGGCGCCAATACGGCGTCCGTATGCTGCACCGATCATACTTACAATGAGAGGTGAAAATGCGTACCCGGAGACCTTTGAAGACTGAGATTTGCCGCCTGGTCGGCCTGTCGGTGATGATCATGCTGGCAGGCTGCGGCGGCGGTGGCGGCGGCGGAACCGCAGGCGCGGCGGCGCCGGTGTTGCCGACGCCGGCGCCGACACCAACACCCACGCCGACGCCGACCCCGACCCCGACGCCTACTCCGACCCCAACGCCGACGCCTACCCCGACGCCGACTGCGGCCGCCAGCTGGAACAGCGTGAAATGGGGCGGCGGCGGTTACGTCTCCGGCCTGATCTTCCATCCGACCACCGCCAACCTGCTGTACGCGCGCACCGACATCGGCGGCGCCTATCGCTGGGACCAGGCCACCTCGTCCTGGACGCCGATCACCGACGGCCTGGGCTTCGGCGCCGCCGAAAGCAAATACCACGGCATCGAAAGCATCGCCCTCGATCCCAACAACGACCAGCTGGTCTACATGGCCACCGGCATGTACACGTTCGAAGGCAACGGCCGGCTCTACCTCTCCAGCGACCGCGGCGCCCACTGGACCCACGTCGACCTGCCCTTCCCGCTGGGCGGCAACAATTCCGGCCGCGCCATCGGCGAGCGCCTGATGGTCGATCCGAACAAGCCCTCGATCCTGTTCTACGGCTCGCGCACGGCCGGCCTGTGGAAGAGCAGCGACTCGGGCCAGACCTGGGCCCAGGTGACCTCGCTGTCATCGGTCAAGATGACCCAGGACCAGGTCAACGCCGCCGGCGGCAGCGCCATGGGCGTGGAGCTGGTGGTGTACGACACCGGCACCAAGGGCGGCGCCAGCGCCACCCAGACCATCTACGCCGCCGTGGCCCCGGACTACGCCAGCGCGGCCGGCCTGAGCGCCAACCTGTACAAGTCGAGCAACGGCGGCGCCACCTGGACGCCGGTGCCGACGCCGGTGTCCGGCTACCACATCCCGCACATGGTGCGCGCGGCCGACGGCATGTTCTATGTCGTGTTCACCAAGGACGCCGGACCGGGCGCCGGCGGCCCCGGCCGCTTCTACAAGTTCGACGGCAGCAAATGGACCCTGCTCAAGAGCGAGGACCCGGCCGGCGGCACCAACTTCGGCCTGGGCGGCGTGTCGGTCCAAGGCAGCGGCGCCACCACCCGCATCGCGCTGGGCGTGACCAACTCCTGGGGCAACTGGAGCGGCCAGCAGATCGTGCAGCTGTCGGACGACGCCGGCCAGACCTGGCGCGAAATCGAAGCCATGACCGGTGGCGAGATCGCCTCCGGCTGGGTCGACGACGTGGAGATCGATCCGAGCAACCGCGACCACATTCTGCACGTCCATGGCGGCGGCATTATCGAAACCCGCAACGCCTCGGCGGCCAAGCCAGTCTGGAGCGGCGCGATCACCAACATCGAGGAAACCGCCACCCTGTCGCTGGCGACGCCGCCGGCCGGCGCGCCATACAAGTTCATCAACAGCGCCGGCGACATCGGCACCTGGCTCCAGACCGACCTCGGCACCAAGCCGACCCTGGCGCCAAACGCCAACTGGAGCAACGGCAACGCCGCCGACATGGCGTGGGCCGACCCGCTCTACATCGCCGGCTCCGGCGTGGCCAACTGGTCGGGGGCCGGCGGCTTCGGCTTCTGGTCCGGCGACGGCGGCAAGACCTGGAGCAACTTCGCCACCCTGCCGGCCGGCGCGCAAGCCAACATCGGTTCCACCGGCAACATCGCGGTGACGTCGCGCAACAACCTGGTCTGGGCGCCAGCCAATTCGGTGCCGTCGTACACCACCAACAGCGGCGCCAGCTGGACCGCCACCAATCTGCCGGCGCTGGCCGTGGTGGGGCAAAACTGGGATCGTGGTTATCGCCTGGCGGCCGACCGCAAGAATCCGAACAAGGTCTACGCCTACGATTCGGGCGGCGCGTCGTGGGGCACGGCGGGCAAGTTCTACGTCTCGAACGATGGTGGCCACAGCTTCACGCTGAGCGCGGGCGCGACGGCGGCCAACCTGGCGCCCAACGCCTGGTGGGCCACCTCGCTGGCGGTCAACCCCAACGCCGAGGGCGACCTCTGGCTGGCCGACGGCAACACCGTCTACCACTCGGTCGATTCGGGGGCCAGCTGGACCAAGCTCGGCAACTTCGCCACCGCCGCCGGCGTGCAGGGTGCCAGCGTGATCGCGCTGGGCAAGGCGGCGCCGGGCGCCAGCTACTCGGCGGCGATCTACGTGGTGGGCGTGATCAACGGCCAGTGGGGCGTGTACCGCTCCGACGATGCCGGCGCCAGCTGGAGCCGCTTCAACGACGACGCCCACCAGTTCGGCGGCATCGGCGTCATGACGGGCGACTGGAACACCTACGGCCGCATCTACATCAGCGGCACGGGACGTGGCCTGCTCTACTCCAACTGAGCAGGCTGGCCGGATTACAGCGCGATGTCCGGCCTTTCTTTCTGCGGCCCCGGCTTCTCGGCCGGGGCGGCGGCCGGCGCGTAACCGTCCAGGCTTGGCGAGGCGATGGCCAGTTGCAAGGTTTCAGCGGTGGCCGCCCATTCGCTCGCCAGCAGTTCCGGATGCTCGTTGAGCTTCTTGCCGTAGGTCGGCACGATCTCGCGGATCTTGTCGTGCCAGGCGGCCGTCTTCATGCGATCGGGGAACACTTTCTCCAGCAGCGACAGCATGATGGCCGGCGAGGTCGATCCGCCCGGCGACGCGCCCAGCAGCGCCGACACCGAGCGGTCTTCGGACACCACCACCTCGGTGCCCAGCTTCAGCACACCGCCCTGGCCCGGCACGTTCTTGATGATCTGCACGCGCTGGCCGGCCTGCCACAAGCGCCAGTCCTGGTCTTTTGCCTCGGGCATGTAGCGGCGCAGCGCCGCCATCTTTTCCTCCTTGGACAGCTCCAGCTGCTGCGCGAGGTATTTGACCAGCGCGAATTCATGCATGCCGACCTGGAGCTGCGGGATGATATTGGACGGCGTGGTGGCCTTGGCCATGTCGAAGTAAGAGCCGTTCTTGAGGAACTTGCTGGACCAGGTGGCAAACGGGCCGAACAGCAATACGGTTTTGCCATCCAGCACGCGCGTGTCCAGGTGCGGCACCGACATCGGCGGCGAGCCGGTGTCGGCCAGGCCGTACACCTTGGCCAAGTGGCGCGAGGTGACCTGGGGATTTTCCGTGACCAGGAACTCGCCGCCCACCGGGAAGCCGCCATACTGCTTCGCCTCCGGAATACCCGACAGCTGCAACAGCGGCAGCGCCGCGCCGCCGGCGCCGATGAAGATGTGGCGCGCATCGACGGTCTGCACCTTCGATTTATCCTGGAGGTCGAACGCCGATACGCGCCACGAGCCATCGTCGTTGCGGGTGATCGAGCGCACCTCGTGACCGGTCGAGATCTTCATGCCGCGCTGGTTGAGGTGCTGGTAGAACTGGCGCGTGATCGCGCCCAGATTGACGTCGGTCCCCAGCGGCGAACGGGTGGCGGTCACGATCTCCTCCGGCTTGCGGCCCTCCATCATGATGGGAATCCATTCCTTGATCTTGACCGGGTCGGTGCTCATCTCCATGCCGGCGAACAGCGGCGACGCCTTCAACGCCTCGACACGCTTGCGGATGAAGGCGCGATTCTCTTCACCAAAGACCAGATTCATGTGCGGCGTCGAATTGATGAATTCGCGCGGATTGCCCAACAGGCCCTTGCGCACCTGATGCGCCCAGAACTGGCGCGAGATCTGAAAATTCTCGTTGATCTCGACCGCCTTGGAAATGTGCACCTTCCCCTGCTCATCCATGGGGGTGTAGTTCAGTTCGCACAGCGCCGAGTGCCCGGTGCCGGCGTTGTTCCAGCCGTTGGAGCTTTCTTCCGCCACCTTGTCCAGACGTTCAAAGACCTCGTAGGTCCAGGTCGGCTCCAGCTCGGCCAGATACACGCCGAGGGTGGCGCTCATGATACCGCCGCCAATCAGCAGCACATCCACTTTGCGGTCCGCCTTGTCGGCACGGAACTGGCCGCCGAAGAACACGGAATAGCCGCCCCACACCGCCGCCGCGCCAACCGCCGCCCCGATAAAGCGGCGGCGCGAGAAACGCCCGCCTTTGGCGGACACGTCCGCATTGTTGTTGGATGGGCTCATGGATTTGTCCTTCGCGTGCAAATGATCAAACCCGGCATATTAAATCGCACCGGACGAGTCAGCCATTGTGGTTAACCGACATCCCTCCTACTGTAGCGGCTATTTGACTGATGGGGCGCGCAGCTGCTGGTCGCTGGAGGCGATCTCGATCGAGGCCACCAGGCCGCCATCGGCGTGGTTATGCAAGCGGAGCTTGCCGCCCATGCTCTGGAGCAGCCAGCGGGCGATGCCCAGCCCCAGTCCCATGCCGCCATTGTTGCGGCTACGCCCATGGTCCAGCCGGACATACGGTTCGAACAGCAGATCCAGCGCCTCGGGCGGCACACCCGGCCCATGGTCGCGGATCTCGATGACGATGCGGTCCCCAACCGGGTACGCGCTGATCTCCGCTCGCGTGCCGTAGTGCAGCGCATTGTCAAGCAGGTTGCCGATCACGCGCTTGAACGCCACCGGCTTGGCCGCCACGCTCAGGCCCGAGTCCGCGTACGATACGTGGTGCCCGGCCAGCCTGGCGTCGCGCGCCATGCGGCCGATCAGCGCATCGAGCCGGATGGCGGTCAGGTTTTCGTGGATGGTATTGTCGCGCACATGCTGCAACGCGGCCTTCACCATGGCATCCAGTTCGTCGAGATCCTCATGGAATTCCTCGCGCGCCGCGTCCTCGTCCAGCAGCTCGGCGCGCAGCTTAAGCCGCATGATGGGGGTGCGCAGATCGTGCGAAATGCCGATGAACAGGCGCTCGCGGTCGTCGATATAGCCGCGGATGCGCGCTTGCATCTCGTCGAAGGCACGCGCGGTGCTGAGGAACTCCTTGCTCCCCATCCGCGGCAGTGCCGGCATCGGCTCGCCGCGGCCGAAGGCTTCCGCCGCATGGGACAGTTCCGCCAGCGGATAGGTCGACCAGCGCACCACGAAAATCGCCACCGCCAATACAAACGCCAGCGTCACGCCCTGCAACAGCAAACGCTCGCTGGTCAGCCACTGTCCGCCTTCCAGGAAATAGGGATTGGGCATCAGCGTCGCCAGCAGCAGCCAGTGGCCGGGGGCAAGCTCGCACTGGATGACCAGAATGGGCGCCGGTTTTTCCTTGGACAGCGTAATGTGGCGCACCCAGTTGTCGGGCAGGTCGGTGATAATCACGCCGTCGCTGACTTGCAATTGATCCGGCCAGGCGAAGGCAACCCGCAGATCGCGCACCGCCGGCATGGTCGCCTTCAGCGTGGTGTTGACGTGCTGGATGGCCAGCGCGGCCAGCCGCTGCCCTTGCAGTTCGGTAAAACGGGTCGGCGCGCGGTTGATGGTGGCGAAGAAGCGCGTGCCGCCCATGTCGCGGAACTGCTGGATGATGGTGGGATGGTAGCTGGCCGGCAGACTACGGAAGAAGCGCACCTCGGCCGCCGCGCTGTTCGCGACCGACTCGGCGGCGCTGGTGGTTTCCAGCTCCGCCGTGGCGCGGCCCTGGCCACTCCAGATCCAGTTGCCGACCAGCTGGCTCAGGATCACCGCCAGCACCAGCGCGACCGACATCCGCCCCATCAGGGTTTGCGGCATGGCGGCGTCGAGCCGCCGGTACCAGCGCTCACTCATCGCCGCTGCGCACTTCGGCCGAGAACACATAACCGATGCCGCGCACCGTCTTGATCAACGGCGCCTCGCGATTGTCATCATTCAGGCGCGTGCGCAAGCGGCTGATCTGCACGTCCATCGAGCGATCATACGGGCCGGCATCGCGCCCCCGCGTCGCCTCGTGCAACTGGTTGCGATCGAATATTTCGCCGGGCCGTTCGACAAAAATCTTCAGCAGTTGAAAATCCAGGCCGCTCAGCTGCACCCGCGCGCCCGCCGGGTCGCGCAAGCTGCGTTCAACCATGTCGAGCACATAGCCGGCAAAGCGGAAGTAACGCGGCGCCGCCGGCTGCTCGACGCCGCTGCGCCGATGAATCGCCTTGATGCGCGCCAGCAGTTCGCGCGGGCTGCATGGCTTGCCCATGTAATCGTCCGCCCCCAGCTCCAGCCCGACCACCCGGTCGGTCTCTTCGGCGATGGCGGTCAGCATGATGATCGGCACATTGGAGCGCTGCCGCACCAGGCGGCACAGGCCAAAGCCATCGGCGTCGGGCAGCATGACGTCCAGGATAATCAGCGACAGCGCATCGGCTTCGGCCTCCAGCACGGCGCGAAAGCTGGCGCCGTCCTCCGCCAGCAGCACCTCGAACTGGTTTTTTTCGAGGTAAGTCTTCAGCAGGCTGCGGATTTTTTGATCGTCGTCGACAACGAGGATTTTGCGTTTCATGGGGAGTTGGTCTTTTTAATCGCACGGCTGATCCTGATCAGCCGTTGCACGGAATCCTGGACGCCGATGCGGTCATCCCGGAAAAAACGATGCACCTCGGCGGAGAACTCGGTGCGCCTGGCCTCATCGCCGACCACGCCCGCCGACAGCGTGGGCACCAGCGCATCGGGCGAGGACGACAGCAAGCGCCACGACTCCCGCGCGCAGCTGTCCATCGCCGCCAAATCAGGCCGACGCAAGCCCGGCACCGAGCCTTTGAAGAAATTGTAGCGCTCCTGCACCCGGTCCGACATCAGGCGCGCGGCCAGCTTGCGCTGCGCCGGGCGCACCTCCGCCCGGCCATTCATCATCATCAGCGCATCAAAGACGTACAGATGATAAGCGGCTGTGCCGGGCGCGGCCGCGCAGCCGAAATCCGCGTCGATCACCCAGCCGCCGGAGCGCAACTGCGCCTTGACCCAATCGCCGGCGACCATCATGGCCGCCTCGCCACCCACGAAGCGCCGCACCACGTCAACCCAGCCCTGCTCGTCCAGCGGCTGCGGCATCCACCTTTTCAGGCGCCGCAGTTGCGTCAGCGCCTGCGCCAGGCGCGGATCGGCGATGGCCGCCTCATCCCCATCGAGATAGATGCGCTTGTGGAACGCGGGGCCGGCGCTGGCCAGCACGATGTTTTGCAGCAGGAAGCCGATCTCGTCCGGCTCGCTGCTTTGCGCCAACGGCGTGATGCCCGCGCGACGCAAGCGCTCGGCTGTCTTTTCAAATTCGGTCCAGTCGCGCGGCGGCAGCAGACCCAGCTTGTGAAACAGGCGGCGGTTGAAAAACAGGGTGTTCGCCCGGTGCACCCCTAGCGGAACCGCTTGCACCACGCCATCCGACCGTATCATCCGCGCGATGACGGGCAGCAGCTTCCGGTCCCAGCCTCCGGCGGCGGCGACTTCGTCGAGTGGCAGGCTTTGTCCCGAAATCATCCACATCGGCGCCGGCACGGTATTGACCTGCACCACATCCGGCAAGTCATCTGTCAGCACGCGGCTGCGCAAAATAATATTCACGCTCACGCCGTCGCCAACCTCCAGTTCCCGCCACCCGATGTGCGCGCGTCGCGCTTCCGCCGCCAGCACAGCGGCCGCCTCGCGCTCGCTGTCCGACTTCCACCAGTGTGATACCCGCAACTCCTGCGAGCACGCCGCGCCTGCCAGCAGCGCGAGCGAGAGGAACAGCAAAAATGGAGTGGGTCGCAACATCTTACGTAGATGGAAATTGCACTATACCGGAGATGGTAACGGCATAAATGATTTCGTTTTATTGCATTTTGTTGCAAGCACCGTCTGAAAGCGTGCCCCGCCAGTTCGTTTTGTGAAGATTTGTTGCAAAACCCCTCCCTCTGGAAATTTATTCAATAATAATCAACGACTTACGATTTCCTCCCACCTAAGGACCGGTTGCTGGTCCTGGCTTTTCCCCCATGTTACCGTCTGCACCGCTCACTCACACGCAACCAAAGGAAAAGTCACTGTGTTCTACGCTGATAGTCCCGCCAGCCTGTCGCGCTTCCACGCACTGTTCAGCATTGGCGGCTTCACCGGCTCGGCCTTCATGACACTGCTGCTTTCCCGGCATGTGACCATCCTGCACAGCACCGTGCTGTGCGCCTGCCTGATGGCGGCCGCCATGTTGTTCGCGACGCCCAGGCTGCTTCAAGGCTCGGGCAAAAAAGAAGGCTCGCTGTTCGTGCTGCCGCGCGGACTGGTGCTGGTGATCACCGGCATTCTCGCCGGCCCGGCCGGCATCGGCTTCGTCGCCAAAACGGTGGGCTTGCCGGCCGCGTTCTGGATGCTGGCTGGCCTGCTCGCTCTTGTGCCGATCTTTGCAAACGTTGTCACGGCCAACCGGCAGTAATCCCTATCACCCCAACAAAGGAGGAGACTCAGTGGTAAACAGTTCTGCACCCGTCGGCTTTGCCGACACCAAGCGGCATTACGCCATCCTGGATGGCTTGCGCGGCGTGGCCGCGCTGATGGTGGTGGCGTTTCACCTGTTCGAGGCACATGCCGCCAGCCGCTTCGAACAGATCATCAATCACGGTTACCTGGCGGTGGACTTCTTCTTCGTGCTGTCCGGCTTTGTGATCGGCTACGCCTACGACGACCGCTGGCGCACCATGTCGGCCATGGAATTCTTCAAGCGCCGCCTGGTCCGCCTGCATCCAATGATCGTGGTTGCCATGCTGATCGGCGCCGCCATGTTCTATTTCCAGGCCAGCCCCATCTTCCCCAAGATCCAGGACACGCCGCTGTGGCTGATGATGGTGGTGATGGTCATCGGCATGACCCTGATGCCGGTCGGCGCCGCGCTGGACATCCGTGGCTGGGGCGAAATGCATCCGCTCAACGGCCCGGCCTGGTCGCTGTTCTACGAATACGTGGCGAATCTGCTGTACGCCCTGTTCGTCCGCAAGTTCTCCAACACCGTGCTGGCGCTGTGCGTGCTGGCCGCCGGCGGCGCGCTGGTGCACTACTGCCTGACCGGGCCGAACGGCGACGTCATCGGCGGCTGGTCGCTCGACCCGGCGCAAATGCGCATCGGCCTGACGCGCCTGCTGTATCCATTCTTTGCCGGCCTGCTGCTGTCGCGCGTGGTGACGGTGGGCCGCATCAAGCATGCTTTCCTGCTCAGCAGCGCCATCATCGTCGCCGCGCTGGCCCTGCCGCGCCTTGGCGGCGCCAGCGAACTCTGGAAGAACGGCCTGTACGACGCGCTGTGCATCGTGCTGGTGTTCCCGCTGGTGGTGTATATCGGCGCCAGCGGCCAGGTGAACACGCGCCTGGGCGCGCGGATTTGCAGCTTCATCGGGGCGATTTCCTACCCGATTTACATCATCCACTACCCCTTCGTTTATGCCTACACCGCCTGGGTCGCCAAAGGCAAGGTGCCGCTGGCCGAGGCTTTGCCGTGGACCATCGCCACCTTCGCGGCCTGCATCGCGGTGGCCTACGTTTGCCTGACCTTCTACGACATCCCGCTGCGGCAGTGGCTCACCGATCGCCTGATGCGGAAAGGCGTCAAGCCCGCGCTGTCGCCACTCAGCGGCAATTGAACCGACCTACTCAATCACAAAGGAAGCAGCAATGAACAAGATCATGACGGCGGCGGTAGCGTTTGCCCTTCTCTCCCCAGGCCTGCATGCGCGGGCGGCCGACGCCGAGGTGCGGCACGTGATGGCGCAGCAGGAAACCCTGGACCCGGACCAGCGCGCGCTGAAAACACTGTCCGCGATGACGCTCGATGAAAAGATCAAGCTCGTATTCGGCTATTTCTCGACCGACCTGGAGAATTCCACCAAGCCCAGGGAAGGCATCCAGGGCGCGGCCGGGTTTGTCTACGGTGTCGAGCGCCTTGGTATTCCCGACCAGCAAATCACGGATGCCGGTGTGGGCGTGGCGACGCAGTCCGCCAGCAAGAATCCACGCGCGCGCACCTCGCAACCCGCCAACATCGCGGTGGCCGCGACCTGGAATCCCCCGGTGGGATTCGCCGGCGGCGCCATGATAGGCAACGAAGCGCGCCTGTCGGGCCACAACGTCATGCTGGCCGGTGGCGCCAACCTGCAACGCGACCCGCGCAACGGCCGCAACTTCGAGTACGCCGGCGAGGACCCGCTGCTGGCCGGCGTGATGGTGGGCGAGCAGATCCGCGGCATCCAGTCGCAACATGTGATCTCGACCTTGAAGCACTTCGCCTACAACGACCAGGAGACCGGTCGTTTCTTCGTCGACGTGAAAATCGACGACGCGGCCGGCCGCATGTCGGACCTGCTGGCCTTCCAGATCGCGATCGAGCGCGGCAACCCGGGATCGGTCATGTGCAGCTACAACCGCACCTATGGCGTGTATGGCTGCGAGCACGACTTCCTGCTCAACAAAGTGCTGAAGGGCCAATGGGGCTACCAAGGCTATGTGATGTCGGACTGGGGCGGCACGCACTCCACCATTCCCGCCGCCCTGGCCGGACTGGACCAGCAGTCCGGCTGGCCGTTCGACAAATCACCCTACTTCAACGGCGCCCTGAAGGAAGCGGTCGAAAACGGCCATGTGCCGCCGGCGCGCCTGGACGACATGGTGCGCCGCATTCTGCGCGCGATGTACACCCACGGCGTGGCCGACCACCCAGTCAGGGTGGAGCCTGAAAACATCGACTTCGCCGGACACGCCCGGATCTCCCAGGCGACCGCCGAGGAAGCCATCGTCCTGCTGAAAAATAAGGACAATCTGCTGCCGCTGGCAGACACCTACCAAACCATCGCCATCATCGGCGGCCACGCCGACGTTGGCGTGCTGTCGGGCGGCGGCTCGTCGCAAGTGTATCCCGAAGGCGGCTCGCCGGTGCCGAACGAAGGCCCGGCCAGCTTCCCGGGGCCGATCGTCTATCACCCGTCCTCGCCGTTGAAAGCGCTGGCGGCGCGACTGCGCGCCAGGCTGGTCTACCACGACGGCAAAGACCCCGCCGCCGCCGCGAAGCTCGCGGCGGCCAGCGATCTGGCCATCGTCTTCGCCACGCAGTGGACCGCCGAATCGCTCGACCAGCCGGACCTCAAGCTGCCGCACAATCAGGACGCCACCATCGCCGCCGTTGCCGGCGCCAACCGGCGCACGGTGGTGGTGCTGGAAACCGGCGCGCCGGTGGCGATGCCATGGCTGGAGTCGGTCGGCACGGTGGTGGAAGCCTGGTATCCCGGCAGCCGGGGCGGCGAAGCCATCGCGCGGGTGCTGACCGGCGAGGTGGACGCGTCCGGTCGCCTGCCCGCGACCTTCCCGGCCGACGAGTCGCAACTGCCGCGTCCCGCGCTGGATGGCAAAGGCCTGCCGGAAGGCGCACGCTTTTCGGTCGACTACGACATCGAAGGCGCGGCGGTCGGCTACAAGTGGTTCGACAAAAAAGGGCTCAAGCCGCTATTCCCCTTCGGTCACGGCCTGTCCTACACCACGTTCAGCTATTCCGGCCTGAAGGCGCAGCCTGCCAACGGCACGGTGCAGGTCTCGTTCAATGTGCAAAACACCGGCAGGCGCGATGGCAAGGCGGTGCCTCAAGTCTACGTGTCCAAGGTGGGCGGCGGCTGGGAAGCGCCGAAGCGCCTGGGCGGCTGGAACAAGCTGTCGCTGCGCTCCGGAGAAACGCGGCAGGCGTCGGTGACGATCGATCCGCGCGTACTTGCCATGTTCGACAAGAAAACGCAAAAATGGAAAGTCGCGGCGGGCGACTACAAGGTAATCGTCGCCAACAGCGCCGCCGCACCGATCGGCTCAGTGGTGGTGAAACTGCCCGCACGTGAATTTGCCGCTGGCGGGCGCTGATCACCCCCTTAAGCCCGACGTCGTTCCTCGTACGCACTTTGCCGCCTTCGGGCGGCTTTTTTTAGTTCTTCACTGATTTTACAGCTTTGAATCGATATTATTGCCACCGTCCTGGCAAGCAGCCTGCCGTAAAGCCGGCAGTTGCCTTAACAGGTCTGGGAACGCCAACTGCACGGTATCAGGAAGGCGATTCCCACTCATACTGGCAATGCCTCAGCGAGCACACTGGCACGAAATTTCAAAGGCAAATCCGCAGGAGTCCGCAGATCAACATGAATGCCAAGCAGGGATTCCAGCTCGTCTTGCAATCCGCCCAAATCAAACAAGGTCGCACCAGGCAAAGCGTCTACCAGCAAGTCCAGGTCGCTGCCATCCCTGTCGGTGCCGTGCAGCACCGAGCCGAAAATGCGAGGATTCGCCGTACGGAAGCGGCTTGCAGCCTGGCGTACGGCGATTCGATGCAATTCAAGCGCAGTGGATGGTCGCATGGTAGTACTTTTATCGGAAGTCGTTTTGTCAGAGCACATGGCGGCGGACATTGTTTCAACTATTTTAGCGCAAGTGGAGACATGGCCACATGATACTGCCCCCGCGCACCAGCAGCGGCGTGGTGCGCTTCTGCATGACCGTCAACAGTGGCCTTGGCGAACAAACTTCGTCCTATTTTTGCGGCGTCACAACGACGGTCACCACTGACATGGGGCGCGAATCCACGGACAAGCTGGCGGCGCATGATGCAGGTTTCAAAGCCGCGAGGCTATCTTCGGCCTGCGTAATAAAGGTTTTGCATGTCAATTTGCCGCGTTTCGCATCCGGCAGCCGGATGTCCAGCATCCGCGAAACGATACCTGGATTGACCGCCACGATGACGAGCTCATGCGTTTTCGGATTTTCAGCCACCAAAGTATCCGGGTTATCCGATTTCAAGAACCGATATCCTGGCCTGATGAATCTGGTGAAATGGGCAAACGTCCAGAATTTTTTCGTCAGCTGATATTCCGGTCGCGCCAGGTTTGAAAAGTCAGCCTTGATTAATCCCCAGTTCGAGCTGCTCTTGGGGTCCGGGGAAGACTTGTTTTCTATCGCCTGCCATAGAACCCAGGCGCGGGGGTTCATGCTGCCGATGTCAGTGACGATCTGCTGCGCCAGCGCGATGGCTGGGCGCATGTCGTTGACGTCTTCACGTACATTGCTTGGCGATAGATCGACTTCCGACATCCACAAGCGTTTTCCGGACGCTTCCGCAATATCCCTGACCCCACTTTTCCCTATCCATTCATAGCTATGGACATTGATTTGTCGGATGACCGCTTTCGCCTCGGCCGACAAACCAGCCCAGTCAACAAAAAACGTCTGCGGATTGGTCTCGTCCGGCCCGGATATTTCGGTCTGCATGCCGGATTCGTTCAACACCTGAGCCAACGCGATAAACATGCGCGACTGCGCTTCCGGCGACCAATGGGCGCCTTCCTGGGTGTTCTTGGCAAACCAATACGGCGTATTCGGCTCGTTAATCGGAGACAATGTCCTAAAACGAATACCATGCCGCCGCTCCAGCTCCGCTGTTACCCGCGCCAGATACCTGGAAAATTTGATTTCAAAACCCGGGATAAGGTTGTCCTCCAGCCCATCGACGTTACCGGAGACCAAACCACTGCGGGTCATGAAATATGGCGGAGAGTTTGAAAACGCCTCAAAAATCAATTCTTGCGACGCCACCCGGGCTTTTATCGCATCAAGCCACCAGCGCTGCCCTGCATCCGCTGACCAGTCCCAGGCATCTTCCGAGTCCGGGTTCCAGTCTGTCCCGGATTGCCCAGCCGGTTTGCGCCAGAAGCCAGGAACATCTCCACCGGGGCGCAAATACGAAGCTGTCTCCGGCGCGTTACCGCCACCAATGTTGTACCGCGCAATATTCAGTGCAAGACCGTCCCGTCCATACAGCCAATCGGCCAACTGCGTGCGCTGTGGTTCGGCGTATCTTCCGGTGACATGGGCAAACCAGGTCAGAGCGGTTCCCCATCCTTCAAACGGCGGCCCCGGATGCCGCCGGTCGACATTCACAACGACGGACACATGCGCCGGCTTTTCGTCCTTGTTTTCGGCATGCGCACCGCTTTGCAGAAAACACAGTCCCACTAAAACCCAACGGAAGATCATGGCTGGACCTCTATCGAGGTAAGCTTCTTTTCTTTTATGTAGGTGGCATGGTCCGAAAGCCGCGAAACGATTTGCTTAAAGTTGCGAGCAAGATTGCCGTACGCCGCCGCAAGCACCTTGTCGTCTTGCAGGGCCATCGTCGGCATGTAAGTTCTTGGTCGAATTCCCTGCCCCAGCAGGACGGAATGCCACGATGTGCTTTGGAACAGTTCTTCAGCCGCAAGGTTCAATTGCCCACGCTCGCGGAAGAGCTCAATTCTTTCCTGTAGGCTGTCTGGAATTGGCATGGCTTTTACGTAGCGCCATAATTCCGAGTCGTCGCGTTCCGTAGCGTGGTAATGCAGGATGAGGAAGTCTCTGACATGTTCGATTTCCCGCATGCTGTCCCTGTTGAATGCCTGGGCACACACCGGAGAAAACCCCGCGTCCGGAAAATATCGAATCAGCCGCTGGATGCTGGATTGAATAAATTGAATACTGGTGGACTCCAGCGGTTCAAGAAACCCACTGGCAAGCCCGATCGATACCACGTTCTTGTGCCAGGGCGTCCTACGCCTTCCCGCTGTGAACTTGATGCGGTTAACCGGGGCGAGAGGCTCCCCCTCCAGTCCCTCCAACAGACACCGCTCCGCCGCTTCATCCGTGCCAAATTCGCTCGAATACACCACACCGTTACCAACCCGATGTTGCAAAGGTATCCGCCACTGCCAACCAAACGGTTGGGCCTTGGACATCGTATAGGGCGTCAGCGCCAACTTCCGTTCACAGGGCACCGCGCACGCGCGATTCATCGGCAACCAACGCGACCAGTCTTCGTATTCGACACCCAACTCCTGCCCAATCAGCATGGCACGCATTCCGGAGCAGTCGATAAACAGGTCACCCGAAACAAGCTCGCCCGACTTGAGCTTCAGACTTGTGATATGCCCATTCTCAGCGTCACGTTCCGCCGTCAGCATGTCGCCAATCTTGTGCGACACCCCGCGCGCCATGCAAAGCCCCTTCAAATATTTCGCATAGCGGCCAGCGTCGAAATGATAGGCGGACTGGAGATGCTGCATCGGATCGCCAGGCCGCTCAGACGCGGGCGCAAATACGTTGCTTCGCGCCGCCAAGGTACCTAGCGAGAATTCGGAAAAGTCGGGAACCAGCCCCTGCTCCTTCAAGCGCAGCCAGTACTGGAAGAAGTAGCCGATGTCGCGCTCTACCCCATACACGCCAAAGGGGTGGAAATATGTCGACCCTTCATTAAGCCAGCCGCGAAATTCAATACCGAGTTTGAACGTCGCCCCGGTGGCGCGCATGAACTCGGCTTCATCAACGCCGATCATTTGATGAAACGCGCGGATCGGCGGGATCGTCGCCTCTCCAACACCCACCGTGCCGATGGCGTCCGACTCGACGACGATGATCTCGACGGACTGACCAAATGTGTGGGACAACGCTGCCGCTGTCATCCATCCGGCGGTACCGCCGCCGAGAATCACAACTTTGGCAATCCACTTATCCTTTACCATCACATCCCCTCCTTCGACCATGGCGACTTGTCCTGATTGCAGACTCTCGCAAGCTGGAAAAAACGCGCCGCGGAAAAACGCGCGGCGCGTTCGCTCATGTCAGCTTTGCGTGGGAAAAACCGCGAGATGCTAGAAGCTCGCTTTCAGGGACACGCTATACCGGCGGTCGTTAAGTTGCCACAACAAACCGCCCGAGGGGCGCGTGACGTACGTATGGTACATAGAGTTATTCAGATTAACGGCGTCCGCCGAAAGCGTGAAGACCTTGTTAATTTGATAGCTCAGCGAAGCATCGAGCGACGAATAGGGCGCCGCATATTGGTTTGCACCAAACACGCCGCTACCATTGATTTGGTCAAGGTAAGCGGAACGCCAGTTGTACGCAATACGGGCCTGGATCGGGCCCTGTTCATAGAGCGCGATCAGGTTGTAGCTGTTCTTGGACAGCTTCGGCAAGGGGATAAGAGACCCAGGGCTGAGCTCAACTTTCGAGTCCACATAGGTATAGTTGGCCTGTACGCCAAAGCCTTTAAACGGGTCGGGAAGGAAATCAAAGAATTGCGTGAAGCCGGCTTCAATACCTTTTACCGAGCCCTTACCCAGATTGATGCTGGTGCCAATATCGTACACGACGCCACCGAAGTTCATCGCCTGGATACCGCTGGCCTGGTAACCCTTGATATCCTTCTTGAATACGCCCAGGAAGGCCATATTGGACGTGCCCCAATAGTCTTCCGCCGTCAAGTCATACGAAGTCGCCGTCATCGGCTGCAGGAACGGATTGCCGGAACTGCCGGTGGGGCGGCCGTTGGCGTCGTACTGCGACGGGATGTTCGGATTCAGCTGAACGTGGGCGGCCATATCGCTAAAGTTTGGCCGCGTCATCGTCTTGCCGTAACCGAAGCGGATCTGCAAATCCTCGTTCAGGTGCAGGCGCGTGTTGAGGCTAGGGAGCACATTCGAGTAGCGATTATTGAGAACGGCCGCGTGCGACCCGGCGCTATCCTGGACATAGCCAATCGAAGTCTGATCGGTCCTGACATATCGCACACCGGCGGTGCCATCGAGGGCGTAACCGAACACGTCCGTACCGAAGTCGCCGGTCAGGAACAGGGACCGCGTCTTTTCGTGCTGCTCATTGATATCCCCGGGGGCGAACGAGGTGTCAAACGTATACGTGTTTGGCTTCCCGGCGAATAACTGGGCGTAAGTCTGGACCGTGCGATTGAAAACGCTGGAGTTGGGATCGGCGTACTCGGGGAACACGGCGACAGGGAAACCAATGCCTGGCTTCATGAAGTTGCTGGCAGGCCCGGCGTAGGCCAGATTCGGATGCTGCGACACCGGAATCAGCGGGCATGCTCCCCAACTGGGATTGGTGCCCGTGTCATTACAGACGCCGGTGTTGTTCCAGTTGCCCCGCAATAGCACCTTGGTGTCGGCCAGGCGAACGCCGGCGTGCAGTTTGCTGAAGAAGTGATCGCCCATGTCGTAGTCGAAATCCTGGCTGAGCGCCGACATCGTCAGCTTGTCACGGTCGACCGCATTGGCAAGCCACTCATAATTCCAATTCTTCGGATCGCCAAAACGTGCGTAGGGGTTGCTTGGGTTGGCTGGATCCACGATGGAAAATATGGGGATCTTGCCGCGTACGTCGAAGGCCAGGTTCAGATTCGGAATATTGGCAACGCTTCGGTTTTCATTATCGTACAGCTTAATCGAGTCGCCATTGCGGTCCGCCTCATAGCGGGCGCTTTCATAAGCGAAGTCCGTCTTGGACTTGAGCTTGTCCGAGATGCGCCACTTCAGGTTCACGGCGGATAAGTTGGTGCGATTGCGAACTTCCTGGTCAAAGCGCGAGGACGAGAAAATTTGCGACCCCAGGGTGCCGCTGGTGGCGCTGCCGTCCGGGCCCCAAGTCCATGTGGAACCCGCCGCGGCGCGCGGGTCACTGTTCTTGTCGTCGCCGTAGATGTATTCTCCGCGACGGATAAACTTATAGTTCGAATAGAGATTTTGCGCCGTGAACAGCATGTCGTCGTTCACCTGCCATTGGTAGGCGAGCGCCAGGCCTTCGCGCTTGCGGCGGCCCGAGTCCTGGTACATCTCGAAGGAAGTCGGCACGTAGAGTTCCGTGAGGGAGCCCTTGTTTGGCATCGAATTGAAGGCCGCAATCTTGGACGCCGAGGGAACTTGGGTCGGGTCGTTGGAACATTTCCCAACCGTTGCGGTAAGACAGTGCTGCTGCTGTTGAAGAACGGCGTCCTGGCGATAGTAGGTCTCACTGACCGTCGCATTCACCAGGATGCCCATGCGGCCGGCCCCCGTATCGAAGCGCCGGCTCAACAGCCCAGACCCCGACGGTGAAGACTTGCGGATTCGGTCGTAGTAATTAGACTTGAGCGTAATAACGTTAATGTCTTCTTTGGAGTCGAACGGCAGTCGCGTGCGGATGTTGACCACGCCGCCGACACCGCCTTCGATCAGGTTGGACGCCGCGTTCTTGTAGACATCGACGCCGGCCATGAGTTCAGATGGGAGCCCCTCCAGATCCGGCGCCCGACCGCCGTTGGCCGTAAAAAAGTCTCGTCCGTCGATCAGGTTGCGGACCTGCGTGATGCCACGGATGGTGATCGCGGGCTCGGTGCGATGGTCGTAATCCGTGCCGCCCTCGCCATAGCGGCGCTGGATCTGCACCCCGGCGACCCGCTGCAACGACTCGACAGTATTCACGTCCGGCAGCTTGCCGATATCGGTTGCCTGGATCGAGTCGACGATCTGATTCGAATCCTGCTTGAGATCGCGCGCCGACTTCAACGCCGCCCGCTGACCGGTGACGACAACGGTTTTCGGGGTATCCGCGTCCTCGCCTGCCTTGGCGGAGCCGCCCTCCTGCGCATGCGCGGCCATTGGCCCTGCCATTGCAAGCGCGCAAGCTTTGGCCAAAACCGTCTTTCTAATCGTTTTTCTATTACCGTTTCGCATAGCTACATCTCCCTTAATAGTTTTTATGAAGCACTGCCTTCAACAGGTACTAAATTGTTCGATTCAGCGCATCCGCGCCCGTCTCCTCCTGACGATTGAAATACTTCCTTGCCATAAAACCAGTTGAACTAGTAATGCGCGCCAGTAAAGTCTATCAATGTCAATCAAGTGACTGGTATGATGCTTTTCACACAAGCTATTGCGTTTTCGTATATCGAAGCATGTTTCATATGGGAACCGAAACGCAAAAAACGGCAGCCGATTGGGTTGCCTAATTTCTCAGCCCCTTCTGGACCGTCGCCCCCACACACCGAGATAACGATTGCTGAAAGCGACTTAAAGATCGCCTTCAAGCGGTTGCGCAGGCACAGCACAACTGCGGGTGCCGCGCGTGCGACAGACGCGGCCTCTGTTCACTAGCGAACACGGCGTGCTGTCCAGAAATGAACACCTGTCGCACGAGCGCATGGGAAATGTGCTTTCCCCACATGGCATGAAGTTTGCGATGAGGGCTGCCAGCAGACCAAAAAACTTTCTCGCCCAAGACACAGCAATAGAAAGCGGGAACGTCTTTCCGACAAGGCCGAAAATATGCTGGCCCCAAATTGCTCACGCGTTATCTACACGAAAGGAATGCTTATGTTAATAAAGATGGCGAGTTTTAGTATGGCGGCTTGCATTTTTGCATATGCTGCGGTTTGCGCAGCCGGCGAAATCAAGACGGAGAATCCGACCCAAGTCACACTAGCCAATAATATCGACGCTGTCATAGCGCCACGCTATCGTCCAGGTGAGCCAGGAGCGGTCTTGCTTGTCATCAAGGACGGGCATGTGCTGTTCCGCAAAGCCTACGGCGAGGCCGACGTTCTCACGCATACGCCTCTGAGTCCGGATATGGCGATGCCCATCGGCTCGATGACCAAGCAGTTCACAGCGGTGGCGGTCATGTTACTTGCGGAGAGCGGCAAGCTGTCGGTCGGCGATCCGATTACCCGGTATCTGCCAACGTACCCAACGCACGGCAAGACAATTACGATCGAGAACCTGCTGACGCATACCTCAGGTATTCCTGACTACGTCACGACGCCGGACTGGCCGTCGAATATGGGACATGAGGTCTCGACGCAGGGCCTCCTCGACACCATCAGTCAACGGCCACTTGACTTCGAGCCGGGCGCAAAATACGACTACAGCAGCTCGAATTACGTCCTGCTGGGGGCGATCATCGAAAAGGTAAGCGGTCTGCCATACGCGAAATTCCTTGAACAGCGAATATTCCTTCCGCTGGGTATGAAGGACACGGGATATGCGAGGCGACTTCGCGGTAATGCCGCGCTGGCAGCGGGACACACGCTGGTTGAAAGTGGTTTCATACACAGTCCCCCGGTCAGTCCGAGTCAGCTCTCTGCTGCCGGCGGAATGTTGTCGACTGTGGACGACCTCGCACGCTGGAACAAGGCCATCGACGCCGGCAGGCTACTTAGTGCTGCTGGCTGGAAAAAGGTGTTCACGCCATATCGTCCCAGAGAGGGGACTTCCGAGTACGGTTACGGTTTCCAGATCGGCGACTCCTGGCAGAGCACCATGACGATACGCCACGGCGGCCGCGTTCCTGGTTTCGAGTCATTTGCGATGCGCCTGCCTGAACAGCAGATGTATGTGGCGGTGCTGTCCAATCTCGATGGTGGTCGGACGCCACCATATGAAGTGGCTCAACGGGCCGCGCTCGTCACCATGGGGAAAGCCCTGCCCGCCGCGCCATCCATCACCTTGGACAACAACGTATTCGACGCTTACGTTGGTCGCTATCAAATGACAGGACTGCCAATGGTTGTCGACCTCAGACGTGCCGGGGACCAGTATCTCGCGTCGGTGACGGGGCAGGAAACTTTCGCGCTGAAGGCATTGAGCGAGACGCGCTTCCTTGCCGAGTCCGCGGGTGCGGAACTCCAGTTTGAAAAGAATGCCGATGGCGTGATCGATCGTTTCGTGTTACTGCAAGGGCCAAGAAGAATTACCGCCATACGTATTGCGCAGCCAGATTAGCATGGCATTGGCTAAACGCCCCTTGTTCCGCCGCGCCTGACGCAAAAAGGGCAGCCATATGGGCTGCCCTTCTGCATTCTGGAGCGGGAGAAGAGTCTCGAACTCTCGACCTCAACCTTGGCAAGGTTGCGCTCTACCAACTGAGCTACTCCCGCTGAGGAGCTTTGGAGGCGAGGATCGGAGTCGAACCGACCTAGACGGCTTTGCAGGCCGCTGCATAACCGCTTTGCTACCTCGCCAGAGGAAACATTTACTACGAGATAACAGCTGGTTACGCGCTGCAATCCGAAATTCTGGAGCGGGAGAAGAGTCTCGAACTCTCGACCTCAACCTTGGCAAGGTTGCGCTCTACCAACTGAGCTACTCCCGCATGGAGTTTGTTACTTTTACTGCACTTACGCTCGTTTCCGTAGAAACTGGAGCGGGAGAAGAGTCTCGAACTCTCGACCTCAACCTTGGCAAGGTTGCGCTCTACCAACTGAGCTACTCCCGCATTTCGAGTCCAGCATCATAACAGGTGACTGTTGTTTTTGCTAGTACTACTTGTTTTCGATGACTACGTTTTGGAGCGGGAGAAGAGTCTCGAACTCTCGACCTCAACCTTGGCAAGGTTGCGCTCTACCAACTGAGCTACTCCCGCTTTGCTTCGTCGTCATCAACAACAGGCCAGCATTATAGAGGTTCTACAGCTGCTGTCAATGCTCAATGAAAATATTGTTTATACGGTTAGATTTGGCCCGACTTTTCCTTGATCAGCGGCCACGCCAGACGCAGGTAGTAGAACATCGACCACACGGTCAGCACCGCCGCCACTTCCAGCAGGCGCGCGCCCCAGAACTGGCTGTCGATGGCGCCCCACAGCACGTCATGGAACAGCAACAGCGGAATCGCGCTCATCTGCGCCGTGGTCTTGATTTTGCCCAGCGAGCTGACCGCCACCGATTTGGAGGCGCCGATCTGCGCCATCCATTCGCGCAGCGCCGAAATGGCGATCTCGCGGCCGATGATGATGAAGGACATGACGGCGTTGGCGCGGTCCAGCTGCACCAGCACCAGCAAGGCGCCGGCCACCATCAGTTTATCGGCTACCGGATCGAGGAAGGCGCCGAAGGCCGAGGTCTGGTTCCAGCGCCGCGCCAGGAAGCCGTCGAACCAGTCTGTCACCGCCGCCACGATGAACACCAGCGTGGCCGCCAGATTCTGGTCCGCCACCGGCAAAACGGTGGTGGGAAGGTAGTAGACGCCCACCACCAGCGGAATCAGCGCAACGCGCAACCAGGTCAACAGAATCGGAATATTGAAAGGCATAAGCTCGAAATAAAGTGCGGCCATGAAAATATGTAATGCGCCGCTAGTCTACCTTGAGGCCGCACATTAAACCAGCACCGCAGAGGCCAGCCGGGCCTAATGCAACTGTTTGTAGATTTCCTCGGCCAGGGCGCTGGAGATGCCTTCCACGGTTTTCAGGTCCTCGACGCTGGCGTTCATCACGCCGCGCAGGCCGCCGAAGCGGGCCAGCAGGCGCTGGCGGCGCTTGGCGCCGATGCCTTCGATCTCCTCCAGGCGCGAGGTCTGGCGCGTCTTGGCGCGCTTGGCGCGCATGCCGGTGATGGCGAAGCGGTGCGCCTCGTCGCGGATCTGCGCCACCAGCATCAGCGCCGCCGATTCCTTGCCCAGTTCCTGCGATGGGCGGCCGTCGACGAACATCAGGGTTTCGAGGCCGACGCGCCGCCCTTCCCCTTTGGCCACGCCGACGATCAGGCTGATGTCCAGCCCCAATTCGGCGAACACCTGGCGCGCCATTTCGATCTGGCCCTTGCCGCCGTCGATCAGCACCACGTCCGGCATCACGCCGTCGCCATTGGCGACCTTTTCATAGCGGCGGTACAGCACCTGGCGCATGGCGGCGTAATCGTCGCCCGGCGTGATGTCGTTGATGTTGTAGCGGCGGTACTCGCCGTTCTGCATCTGGTGGTGATGGAACACCACGCACGAGGCCTGTGTGGCCTCGCCCTGCGTGTGCGAGATGTCGAAGCATTCCACGCGCAGGGTGTCGATGTCTTCCGGCTCCAGCTGCAAGGCTTCGACCAGCGCGCGCGTGCGCGATTGCTGCGAGCCCTGCTCGGACAGCAAGCGCGCCAGCGAGATCTCGGCGCCCTTCTGCGCCAGCTCCAGCCATTTGCGGCGCTGGTCCTGCGGCTGGAACACCAGGTTGATGCGGTGGCCGCACTGCTCCTGCAAGGCCTGGATCAGCGCCGGGTGGTCGAACTCGATATTCAGGATCAGGGTGCCGGGAATGAATTTGTCGGCGTAGTGCTGGGCGAGGAAGGCCGACAGCACTTCAACTTCAATCGCCTGTTCCGCAATCGCCTCGGCATCGCCGACGTGGGTTGGGAAGTAGGCGCGGTCACCGAGGTGACGGCCGCCACGCACCATGGCCAGGTTGACGCAGGCGCGCCCGCCCTGCACCAGCACGGCGATGATGTCGACGTCGGCGTCGCCGGTGGTTTCCATGCTTTGCTGGTGCAGCACGCGCGACAGCGACTGGATCTGGTTGCGCACCGCCGCCGCCTGCTCGAATTTGAGGTCGGCCGCGTAGGCGTGCATTTTCTTTTCGAGGTCTTCCAGCACTTCCGACTGGCGGCCGCGCAGGAAGCGCGCGGCGTTTTCCACATCGAGCTGGTAGTCTTCTTTGCTGATCAGGTCCACGCACGGCGCGCTGCAACGGCCGATCTGGTTCAGCAGGCAGGGGCGTGTGCGGTTGGCGAAGACGCTTTCCTCGCAGGTGCGGATCTGGAACACCTTCTGCAAGATCTGCATCGATTCCTTGACCGCCCACGAGCTGGGGAAAGGCCCGAAGTACTGGTTCTTCTTGTCCACCGCGCCGCGGTAGTAGACCATGCGCGGCGCATCGCCGCCGGTGATCTTCAGGTAGGGATAGGACTTATCGTCGCGGAACAGGATGTTGAAGCGCGGGCTGAGGGCCTTGATCAGGTTATTCTCAAGGATCAGCGCTTCGGCCTCGCTGTGGGTGACCGTGGTTTCCAGGCGCGCGATGCGCTCGACCATCATGGCGATGCGCGGGCTGCTCAGGTTTTTCTGGAAGTAGCTAGACACGCGCTTCTTCAGGTCGCGCGCCTTGCCGACGTAGAGGACTTTGTCCTCGGCGTCGAAGTACCGGTACACGCCCGGCAGGTTGGGCAGCCTGGCGACGGTGGCTAATACCTTTTCGCGCGGATCGCTTACTTCTTCTGTCACTTTTCCTGCTCCACGATGACGAAGGCGACGGCGTAGTCCTCTTCGTCGCTGACGGTCACCTGGGCCGACAGCTTGTTTTTTTCCATGAATTCTTTCAGCACGCCGCTGCACACGATCATCGGCTTGCCGCTGGGATGATTCAGCATCTGCGCGGCCGGCCAGGTCATCGGCATGCGCATGCCCAGGCCGATGGCCTTGGAGAAGGCTTCCTTGGCGGCGAAGCGCGTCGCCACGAAGCGGATGCCGCGCGCCGGATGCCTGGCTTTGCGCGCCAGGTATTTCTCAAACTCCTGCGGCCCGAGGATCTTTTTCGCAAAACGGTCGCCATGCCGCGCCAGCGCCGCTTCAATGCGCGGAATTTTGCAGATGTCGGTGCCGATCCCGTAAATCATTACGCGCCCCGGCCAAGGCGCGTTGCCACCATGATGGCCTTCATCTCGCGCACGGCGTTTTCCCAGCCGACGAATACCGAGTGCGCAACGATGGCGTGGCCGATGTTCAGTTCCGCGATTTCCGGAATGGCGGCAATCGCTTGCACGTTGGTGTAGTGCAGGCCGTGGCCGGCGTTCACTTTCAGGCCTTTGCCGACACCATGCAGCACGCCACGCTTGATGCGTTCCAGTTCGGCGGCCTGCTCGGCGCCTCCGGTGTCGGCATAGCGGCCGGTGTGCAGTTCGATCACCGGCGCGCCAATGGCGGCGGTGGCGTCCATCTGCGCTTCCTCGGCGTCGATGAACAGCGAGACGCGGATGCCTTCCGCTTGCAACTGCTTCACCGCGCGCTCGACGGCGTTGTAGTTGCCCACCACATCGAGGCCGCCTTCGGTGGTGACTTCGGTGCGTTTTTCCGGCACCAGGCACACGTCGGCCGGCTTGATCTTGCAGGCGAAGTCGATCATCTCCTGCGTGACGGCGGCCTCCAGGTTCATGCGGGTCAGCAGCTGCGGCGCCAGCGCGATGACGTCGGCGTCCTTGATGTGGCGGCGGTCTTCGCGCAGGTGCAGCGTGATGCAGTCGGCGCCGGCCTGCTCGGCCAGCAGCGCGGCGCGGATCGGGTCCGGATACACGGTGCCGCGCGCGTTGCGCAAGGTGGCGACGTGGTCGATGTTCACGCCAAGGTCGATGATGGTGCCGGAGGGTTGCAGAAAGCTCATTGTCGTAGTCTCGTTTTATAACTGGGACAGATCGATCAGGATCTGGCGGGTATTCAGTGGCGCGCCGTTCAGGTGGTGCGCGACCAGGAAGCGCATCAGCTGCTTGCTCTGGGCTTGCGTGGCGACGTCTTCGTAGTTTTCGTTTTCCATGTCGAGCAGGGTCTTGCCGGCCACGCGCGGCCACGGATCGGAGGCGCGCTCGGGCCGCGGTCCGCGTTCGGGATCGACCACGTACACCACGTCCGATTGTACGGCGCGGCGCGTTTCGACGCAGCGCGTCAGGTCGGCCGCCACGCCTGTCTCTTTAAGTAAGGCCCGCTCGAATTTTCTCAAGACGATGGGCGCGGGTTCGTTGTGCGCCAACTGGTTGAGCGTGGAGACGTAGTGGTCGAACAAGGCCGGATGGGCGTCGTCGCGCGCCAGCAGCTTGACCAGCAGTTCGTTCAGGTAGAAGCCGCACAGCAGCGCGGTTTTCTCCAGCGGCAGCATGCCGCCCACCCATTCGGCGTCGGTCAGGGTGCGCAGTTCGGATTTGCCGACCCAGCTCGAAGACAAAGGCTGGAAGGTTTGCAGCACGCCGCGCAGTTGCGAGTGCGGCCGCTTGGCGCCCTTGGCGATCAAGGCCACGCGGCCGAAGTCGCGCGTGAACAGGTCGATAATCAGGCTGGTTTCTTTGTAGGGATAGCTGTGCAGGACGAAGGCCGGCTGGCCGGCGACCTTGGTGCCGACGGTGCGCTCGCGGCTGGTCGCGCGCGGGCGCTTGGGCGCCACAGGTGCGCCCGCCTCCACCGGCGCCGCTGCGGGCGGCGCGTCCAGGGTGGCGTCTGGCGTGGTGGACATGCTGGTGTTGACCGCCCGCTTACTCGTAGCCGTAAGCGCGCAGGCCCGCTTCGTTATCGGCCCAGCCGGATTTCACTTTGACCCAGATCTCCAGGTAGACCGGACCGCCGAACAGTTTTTCCATGTCCTGGCGCGCTTGCGTGGAGATTTCCTTCAGGCGCACGCCCTTGTTACCGATGATCATGGACTTGTGGGTGTCGCGCTCCACCAGGATGGCGGCAAACACGCGGCGCAGGTTGCCCTCCTGCTCGAACTTCTCGATCAGCACCGTGCTGGTGTAAGGCAGTTCGTCACCGACGAAGCGGAACAGCTTCTCGCGCACGATTTCCGAGGCCATGAATTTTTCGGAGCGGTCGGTGATATCGTCCGCATCAAAAATCGCCTCGTTCTCCGGCAGGAAGCGCTTGATTTCTTTTTCCAGGCCATCCAGCTGGAAGCGCAGCTTGGCCGATACCGGCACGATGGCGGCGAAGTTGAACTTGGACGCCACCTGCTGCGCGAACGGCATCAGCGCCGCCTTGTCTTTCACGCGGTCGGCCTTGTTGATCACCAGGATCACCGGCACCTCGGCCGGCAACAGGTCCAGCACTTGCTGGTCGGCCTGGCCGAAGGTGCCCGCCTCGATCACGAACACGATCAGATCCGACGAAATCAGGGTGTTGGTGACGGTCTTGTTCAGGTTATTGTTCAGCGCGTTGGCGTGGCGGGTCTGGAAGCCCGGCGTGTCGACGTAGATGAACTGCGCATCGTCATAGGTCTGGATGCCGGTGATGCGGTGGCGCGTGGTCTGGGCCTTGCGCGAGGTGATGCTGACCTTGGCGCCAATCAGCGTGTTCATCAGCGTGGACTTGCCGACGTTGGGGCGGCCCACAATAGCGATGTAGCCGCAACGGAAGTTGGCGGCAGGAGTCTGTTCGGTGGTCATGATGTTCTCTTTTATTGTTTGGCGGCCTTGGCCGATGCCGGCGCCGGAGCCGGTTGCTCCTGCACGGTGGCGATGCCAGCCAGCTTGAGCTGGGCTGTGCGCGGCTTGGACTTGCGGGCGGCGGCCGGCGCTTTCTGCACCGCCTGCTCAGCGGCGGCCAGCGCCAGTTTGGCGGCCGCCTGTTCGCCGGCGCGGCGGCTGCCGCCACGGCCGAACACCTGGATGCCCAGCTTGGGCACCAGGCATTCGATTTCAAATTCCTGGCTGTGCGCGGCGCCGTGGGTGGCGATCACGTTGTACTGCGGCAGCGAGATTTTTTTCGATTGCAGGAATTCTTGCAGCAAGGTCTTGGCGTCCTTGCCCAGGGTCTGCGGGTCGACCGAATCCAGGATCGGGATGTAGAACGAGCGGATCACGTCGCGCGCCGCGTTGAAGCCGCTGTCGAGGTAGATGGCGCCCAGCAGCGCTTCCAGCGTGTCGGCCAGAATCGATGGACGGCGGAAGCCGCCCGATTTCAGTTCGCCCTCGCCCAGGCGCAGAAACTGCGACAGCTCCAGTTTCTGGGCGATTTCAAACAGCGACTGCTGCTTGACCAGGTTGGCGCGCAGGCGCGACAGGTCGCCCTCGTCGATTTCCAGATAGCGGTCGTACAGGATGGAGGCCACCACGCAGTTCAGAATCGAATCGCCCAGGAATTCCAGCCGTTCGTTATGCACACTGCTATGGCTACGATGCGTCAGGGCCTGCTGTAGAAGACCAGCATCCTGGAACGTGTAGCCTAAACGAGTTTGCAATAACTGGAGATTCATTAGCTTCTTTATTCTTTCGCGGGTTTGGCGCCGCCCTTGGCGGTGGTGCCTTCATATTCAAGCAGGAGGCTGGCCGGTCCGACCAGCGGGATTTTCTTTTCGTAGGCGAAGCTGATCTCGGTCTGGCCATCGATCTTCTCGATGATCAGGTCGCGGCCGCTGATCGAGCTGATGTAGCCGGCCACGGCACTGGCGTCGAAGGATTTCTGGATATCAACCACCGAGCCACCGCCATTTTTCGCGGTGACAATGGCATTCTGGATCGCGCGGTACTCGGTGTAGGTGGGGACGATTTTCAACCCCAGCACCAGCACCATGCCCAGCAGGGCCAGCACCACGATCAATCCTACCAGCGAAATACCATCTTGCCGTTTTTGCATCTTGGTCCCTTTCGAGCCGGATTAGTGAATGCTGCCGATACGACGCAGGTTACCCAGATTCATCCAAACGAAAAATGCTTTTCCAACAATATTCTTGTCCGGTACAAAGCCCCAATAACGGCTGTCCAGGCTGTTGTCGCGGTTGTCGCCCATCATGAAGTAATTGCCTGCCGGAACTACACAAGTGAAGCCTTCATAGCGGTACTGGCAATTCTCGCTCTGCGGGAACTGGAACACGCTCTCGCGGGTGTAGGTCGGCTTGTTCTCGTCGTTCAGGATGCGGTGGCTGACGCCGGTCAGGTTTTCCTCGAATTGCTTGTTGTACGCCATGCGCTCGTCGCTCAGGTAATCGTCCAGCGGGGTGTACTTCACCTCCACGCCATTCACGGTTAAGCGCTTGTTTTCATACGTAATTTTATCACCCGGCACGCCGATCACGCGCTTGATGTAATCCTGGCTCATGTCCATCGGATATTTGAACACCATCACGTCGCCGCGCTGCGGGTCGTTGATCTGGACGATCTTCTTGTTGATCACCGGCAGGCGGATGCCGTAGGTGAACTTGTTCACCAGGATCAGGTCGCCCACCAGCAGGGTCGGCACCATCGACGACGACGGGATCTTGAACGGCTCGTACAGGAAGGAACGCAGGAAGAACACCAGCGCGATCACCGGGAAGAAGCTGCCCGAGTATTCGATCCAGGTCGGCTGGCGCAGGATGCCGGCTTCCAGCTGGGCGCGATTGCCGCTGTTGTCGACCTTGATGCCGTCGGCGGTCAGCTTGGCGTTGCGGGCGTCGTACTCGGCCAGCGCGCGGTCGGCGGCGGCACGGCGCTGCTTGGCCAGGTAAAACACGTCCAGAAACCAGATCACGCCCGTGATCACCATCAGCACGAACAGGATCAGCGCAAAGTTACCCAGGATGACTTGCAGGTTCATTTCTCGTCCACTTGTAAGATGGCCAGGAACGCTTCTTGTGGAATCTCGACCGAGCCCACTTGCTTCATGCGTTTCTTACCGGCTTTTTGTTTCTCCAGCAGTTTCTTCTTACGGCTGACGTCGCCGCCGTAGCACTTGGCCAGCACGTTCTTGCGCAGCGCCTTGACGTTTTCACGCGAGATCACGTTGACGCCGATGGCGGCCTGGATGGCCACGTCGAACATCTGGCGCGGGATCAGCTCGCGCATCTTGGCGGCCACCTGGCGGCCGCGGTAGGCCGAGTTGGAACGGTGCACGATGATGGCCAGCGCGTCGACCTTGTCGCCGTTGATCAGCATGTCGACCTTGACCACGTCGGCCGGGCGGTATTCCTTGAACTCGTAATCCATCGAGGCGTAGCCGCGCGAGGTGGATTTCAGCTTGTCGAAGAAGTCCAGCACGATCTCGCCCATCGGCATTTCGTACACCAGCTTGACCTGGCGGCCGTGGTAGCTCATGTCCATCTGCACGCCGCGCTTGCTGATGCACAGGGTGATCACCGAGCCGACATATTCTTGTGGCATGTACAGGTTGACGGTGACGATCGGCTCGCGGATCTCGTTGATCTTGGTGGTTTCCGGCATGCGCGACGGGTTGTCCACCTTGATCACGGAGCCATCGCGCATTTCCACTTCGTACACCACGGTTGGCGCGGTGGTGATCAGGTCCTGGTCGAACTCGCGCTCCAGGCGCTCCTGCACGATTTCCATGTGCAGCAGGCCGAGGAAGCCGCAGCGGAAGCCGAAGCCCAGCGCCTGCGACACTTCCGGCTCATACATCAGGGCGGCGTCGTTCAGCTTGAGTTTTTCCAGCGCGTCGCGCAGGGCGTCGTACTGGTTGGCCTCGACCGGGAACAGGCCAGCGAACACCTGCGGCTGCACTTCCTTGAAGCCCGGCAGCGGCGCTGGCGCCGGCTTGCTGGCCAGGGTGATGGTGTCGCCGACCTTGGCGACCTTCAGTTCCTTGATGCCGGCGATGACGAAGCCGACCTGGCCCGCCGTCAGCTGCGGCAGCGACACCGAGCGCGGCGAGAAGATACCGATATCCTCCACCAGTTGCACCGAATCGGTGGCCATCAGTTTGATCTTGTCTTTCGGACGCAGCGTGCCGTTGACCACGCGCACCAGCATCACCACGCCCACATAGGCGTCGTACCACGAGTCGATGATCAGCGCTTGCAGCGGCGCCTCGGCGTCGCCCTTCGGCGGCGGCACTTTGGCGATGATCGATTCCAGCACGTCTTCCACGCCCAGGCCGGTCTTGGCCGAGCAGTGCACGGCGTCGCCGGCCTCGATGCCGATCACGTCTTCGATTTCCTTGATGGCGCTGGGCGGATCGGCGTTCGGCAAGTCGATCTTGTTGAGCACCGGTACCACTTCCACGCCCAGGTCGAGCGCGGTGTAGCAGTTGGCCACGGTCTGGGCTTCCACGCCTTGCGAGGCGTCCACCACCAGCAGCGCGCCTTCGCAGGCCGACAGCGAGCGCGACACTTCATAGGAGAAGTCGACGTGGCCCGGGGTGTCGATCAGGTTGAGGTTGTAGACCACGCCATCGCGGGCTTTGTATTGCAGGGCGGCGGTTTGCGCTTTGATCGTAATGCCGCGTTCGCGCTCCAGGTCCATCGAATCGAGCACCTGGGCTTCCATCTCGCGGTCCGACAGGCCGCCGCACAGCTGGATGATGCGGTCCGCCAGCGTCGATTTGCCGTGGTCGATGTGGGCGATGATGGAGAAGTTACGTATGTTGTTCATTAACAAAAATTCAAAAACGGGTTTGACACGACGAGGGCACAATACAAAAAAGCGCTCACAACGGGGCGATGCCCTGGCGAGCGCCTTGTGGAAATATGCTTTGCCCCGGCATTTTACCGGATTTCAGAGTGGAAAGCCCGATTTATAGCAGCTGAAGTACTTTGGCTTCGTCGAGGAAGTAGTGGCACAGCTCCGGCTGCGACAGATCGGCGAACAGGACCGGGACCAGTTCGTCGTATTTGGCCAGCAACGCCGGGTCGCCGGCCTCGTCGATGTCGATCACCTCGACGGTGAACGGCCGCTGCGGCGTTTGCAGCCGCAGCAGCGCGTCCAGCATGTCATGGCATAAGTGACAATAGCCGCGTGAATACAGCGTGAAATGCATATTCGTCATTCCGGCGCAGGCGGACGGTCCGCCGCCGCGGTCCAAGTTGAGCAGGTGTTGCATTGGGCTCCGGCCTGCGCCGGAGCGACGGCGGTCATTTCGCGCTGGGGCGCAGCGAGACGAAGCGGGTGGTGCCGTCACGCAGCACCAGCACCACCGATGCCTGCTTCGGATCAAGCTTGGCCACCAGGGCGTTGAACTGCCTGGCGTCCTTGATGCTGACGTTATTCAGTTGCAGCAGCACGTCGCCCTCGTCCAGCCCGGCGCGCTCGGCCACGCCCTCCACATCGGTCACCACCACGCCGCCATCCACCCGCAGATCGGCCTTCTGTGCGGCCGACAGGTCCTCGATCTTCAGGCCCAGCGCGTTGGCCTTGGCCGGCGCCGCCGGTTCCGCCTTGCCGCCCTTGCCTTTCGCGCCCTTGGCCGCCTTCTCGCCGTCCAGCTCGGCCACGGTCACCGACAGGGTCAGCTCGGCGCCCTTGCGCCACAGGGTGACGGTGGCCTTGCTGTCGAGCGCGGTATCGCCCACCAGGCGCGGCAGGTCGGAGGAACGGTTGACCGGCTTGCCGTTGAACTTCAGGATGATGTCGCCCGCCTTGATGCCGGCCTTGTCGGCGGGACCGCCCGGCTCCACCAGCGACACCTCGGCGCCCTGCGCCGATTTCAGGCCCAGCGACTCGGCCACTTCCTTGCTGACCTCGCCAATCTGCACGCCGATGCGGCCACGGGTGACTTTGCCGCTCTTCTTGAGCTGGTCCGACACGCGGATCGCCTCGTTGATCGGCACCGCGAACGAGATGCCGTTCGAGCCGCCGGACAGGGTGGCGATCTGCGAATTAATGCCGATCACCTCGCCGCGCATATTGATCAGCGGGCCGCCCGAGTTGCCGGGGTTGACCGCCACGTCCGACTGGATCAGCGGCAGGTATTCGCCGGTGTCGCGCGCCTTGGCCGAGATGATGCCGGCGGTGACGGTGTTTTCCAGGTTGAACGGCGAGCCGATCGCGATCACCCACTCGCCGGCGCGGATCTTGTCCGAATCGCCCATCAGCAGGAAGGGCAGCTTATCGCCTTCGATTTTCAGCACGGCCACGTCGGTGCGGGTGTCGGCGCCCAGCACCTTGGCCTTGAATTCGCGCTTGTCGGTCAGGGTCACGAACACCTCGTCGGCGCCGTCCACCACGTGGGCATTGGTCAGCACATAGCCGTCGGCCGACAGGATGAAGCCGGAACCGACGCCACGGTTGACCGGCTCATCGGACGGCGCCTGGCGGCGCTGGCCGCGGCCTTGCGGGCTCGGCAGCTGGCCGCCAAAGAAGCGGCGCAGCAGTTCCTGCATCTCGTCGTCGCCCGGCAGGCCGTTGGCGCGGCTGCTTTGCTTGGGGCGCTCGGTGGTGCGGATATTCACCACCGCCGGGCCGACGCGGTCGACCAGGTCGGCGAAGTCCGGCAGGCCGATGACGGCGCCGGTGACGGCCGTGGCCGCCGTCGCGGGCGACATGCCCAGGGACATCCATAAGCTTGCGCCCAGTACCAGCGCGGACAGAGTTTTACCACCAGCAGAGAAGTTATTTTTCATGGAAAGTATCGATCTCTATAAAGTTCGGGATGCGTGCGCTGCCCCGTCGACGCGATCAGCGCGCGACGTGAGGCTAGCACATGGTAAGCGAAAAGTCGCCACACCGGATGTGCTGAATCATTATAAGGGTATGCGCTCAGGGCAAGATAATGGCGGCTGGCCGATCTTCAAGGGCATTGCTGTCTGGCGCAAACGCCGGCTCGGCCGCCAGCCGCGCCGCCAGGCGGGCGCTGAAACCGTTGCTGAGCTCGCCGCCAGGCGTGCTGCGCAGCACGTCGCCGGTCAGGTGGTAGGCGCGCCAGGCGGCCTGCCCTTCCGGCGTGTCGAGCGCGGCAAAGGCCAGCTCGCGCTCGCTGTCCGACAATTCACCGTCGGCCAGCGCCGAGATGTGTTCGTGCAGTCTTTTGTGGGTATCCATCGCGTGTCCCGCCATGTCAAAACCAGTCCGCTCTTTTGCCGGACGCCAACAGCCCTTGCCATCATTCCCGTCTTACCAGCGCTTGTCAACCGGCAGGTCGAGCAAGGGCCGCAATTTTTCAGCGATGACTTCGCGGGCGCGGAATATCCGGCTGCGCACGGTACCGATGGGACAGGCCATGATGTCGGAAATTTCCTCATAGCTCAGCCCCTCGATCTCGCGCAGGGCAATGGCAGTGCGCAGGTCCACCGGCAGGGCGTCCATGGCCGCGTTCACGGTCTGGGCGATCTGTTTGCTGGCCAGCATGGACTCCGGCGTATTGATGTCGCGCAAATGCTCGCCATCGTAAAACCCTTCGGCTTGTTCGGTATCGGTGTCGGTGGACGTGGGCGTGCGCCGCCCCTGCGTCGCCAAAAAGTTTTTGGCGGTGTTGATGCCTATGCGGTACAGCCAGGTGTAGAAGGCCGAATCGCCGCGAAAATGTCGCAACGCCCGGTATGCCTTGATAAAGGTTTCCTGCACCACGTCCTCCGCTTCGGCCGGGTCGTGCACGATGCGCGACAACAAGCGCATGAGCCGGCGCTGATACTTCGCCACCAGCAAATCAAACGCCTGCTTATCGCCATCGCGGACCCGCTCGACCAGCAACTGGTCGCACTCACGTTCTGTCGTCACTCCTGCATTCCTCGGTGGCCTGCAGCGCAGCCGATTCGTCTAGCCATATGCTATAGAGTTAGCTCGCTGCAAGAAGTTCACACTGCCGGCGTGTTTATTTGCGCGCGCGCCGCGGCGCGGCAAGCCAGCGCCAGTGCGCGCCAGTGGTGCCGCGCCACGCTGTCCGGCAAGACCGCCAGCACCTGCGCGCCGCCGGCCTGATCGCCCAGACGCAGCAACAGCAGGCGCGGCCACAGGGTCGAGCCTTCCAGCAGCCGCAACGCGCCGTCCTGATGCTGGTATACCGCCAGCCGCACATGGCCGACACCGGATATATCAAGCCGCCGCGCAATAGCCGGCGGCCGCCCGAACCGCCAGGCCAGCGCGCCCGCCAGCAGGCACAGCGACGACGCCACGGCGCCGGGACATGCCGCGGCGGACGCCATCACGCAACAGCACAAGCCGGCATGCGCAATGCGCAAGCCGCGCGAGGGGCGAACGATGACGGACACCGCGATCGACATGACGGCAGCACCAAAACAAACACAACGCAAACAAAGGGGATTACTACATGGAAGCGCCGGCGCAAGGCCGGGCAATTCAGGCGCCAGCGAGCGCCGGCGCCGAATTCTCGCTCACCCTGTTTGGACAGGACGAGCAGAGAATTGGTTCAACTTTTTTAGATACGGCCGAAGACCAGGCTGCCGTTAGTGCCGCCGAAACCGAACGAGTTCTTGACCGCATACTCGATCTTCATCTCGCGCGCCACATTGGCGCAGAAGTCCAGGTCGCACGCCGGGTCCTGGTTGAAGATGTTGATGGTCGGCGGCGACATCTGATGATGCACCGCCAGCACCGTGAACACCGACTCCAGGCCGCCAGCGCCGCCCAGCAAGTGGCCGGTCATCGACTTGGTCGAATTGACCACCAGCTTTTTGGCGTGGTCGCCGAACGTGCGCTTGATGCCCTGCACTTCCGCCACGTCGCCTTGCGGCGTCGAGGTGCCGTGCGCGTTCACATACTGCACCTGGTCCGGATTGACACCGGCGTTGCGCAGCGCGGCTTGCGCCGACTTGCTGCCGCCCGCGCCATCTTCCAGAGGCGAGGTCATGTGATACGCATCGGCGCTCATGCCAAAGCCCAGCAACTCGGCGTAGATCTTGGCGCCGCGCGCTTTCGCGTGTTCGTACTCTTCGAGCACCATCACGCCGGCGCCCTCGCCCAGCACGAAACCGTCGCGGTCCTGGTCCCATGGACGGGACGCGGTGGCCGGATCGTCGTTGCGGGACGACAGCGCCTTGGCCGAGGCGAAACCGCCCAGGCCCAGCGGCGACACGGTCGATTCCGCGCCACCGGCAACCATCACGTCGGCATCGCCGTACTCGATCAGACGAGCGGCGGCGCCGATGCAATGCAGGCCAGTGGTGCATGCCGTGACGATCGACAGGTTAGGACCACGCATGCCGTACTTAATCGACAGGTTACCCGAGATCATGTTAATGATCGAGGCAGGTACGAAGAACGGCGAGATACGGCGCGGACCGCGCTTGTCGTAATCTTCCTTCTGTTCTTCGATCATCGGCAGGCCGCCGATACCGGAACCGACCAGCACGCCGATACGATCGGCGTTCTCCTCGGTGACGACCAGGCCGGAGTCGTTCACAGCTTGGATACCCGCCGCCATGCCGTAATGGATGAAGGTATCCATGTGGCGGGCTTCCTTGGCCGAGATGTAGTCTTCAATATTGAAGCCTTTGACTTCGCCGGCAAAGCGGGTGCTGAAAGCTGTTGCGTCAAACTTGGTGATGGTGGCGATACCGGATGTGCCCTCGACGGCGGCCGCCCAGGTGTCGGCAATATTATTGCCGATCGGGGAGACGGCGCCCAGGCCGGTAACGACAACACGACGGTTTTTAGAACCTCTCAAGCGATTCTCCTAAAGTCGATCGGGCAGATATTACGCCTTGACGTGAGCGGTAGCGTAGTCGATCGCTTGCTGCACGGTGGTGATTTTTTCTGCTTGTTCGTCCGGGATTTCCATTTCGAACTCGTCTTCCAGTGCCATCACCAGCTCAACGGTGTCCAGCGAGTCAGCACCCAGATCATCGACGAACGACGATTCGGTTTTGATGTCTGCTTCGGCGACGCCCAGTTGCTCAGCGACGATTTTCTTAACGCGTTGTTCGATATCCGACATGTTATGGCTCCATTTTGTTTGTTACGGAAAGCGCGCATTTTATCAGGTTTGCGCGCTGAAAAACTAATTTCAGTGTCTGCTGCTAAATACCCTGAAATACCTACTAAAAGATTTGAATGGGCTATATTTTAAGCCCATTCTCATCAGTTCATATACATACCGCCATTCACGTGGAGGGTGGTGCCGGTAATATAAGCGGCTTGCGGCGACGCCAGGAAGGCGACCGCCGCGGCGATATCCTCCGGCTTGCCGAGGCGCGCCAGTGGAATCTGGGTCAGCAAGGCGGCGTGCTGCTCTTCGCCCAGCGCCTTGGTCATGTCGGTATCGATAAAGCCCGGCGCCACACTGTTGACGGTAATGTTGCGGCTGCCGATTTCGCGCGCCAGCGCGCGCGTCATGCCTTCCACCCCGGCCTTGGCGGCGGCGTAGTTGATCTGGCCCGGATTGCCGGCCGAGGCCACCACCGAGGTGATGTTGATGATGCGGCCGGTCTTGGCCTTCATCATGCCGCGCAGCACGGCGCGCGACAGGCGGCCCACCGACGTCAGGTTGGTGGCGATGACGTTATCCCACTCCTCGTCCTTCATGCGCATGGCCAGCTGGTCCTGGGTGATGCCGGCGTTGTTGACCAGGATGCCGACGGCGCCCCAGGTCTTGCCGATGTCGTCGATGATGGCGGCGCAGGCTTCGGCGTTGGTGACGTTCAGCACCATGCCCTTGCCCGCTTCAGCGCCGATCTCGGCCAGGTAGGCGGAAATCGCTTCCGCGCCCGCCTCGGTGGTGGCGGTGCCGATCACTTTCGCGCCCTGGCGCGCCAGTTCCTGGGCAATCGCCTTGCCGATGCCACGCGATGCGCCCGTTACCAGGGCGACTTGATTTGCTAAAGTCATGTAAGTCCTTCTACAGTAAATTCGAAGTGTGCCTGAATCCGCGAACGCTTTATTTGAGCTCGCTCAATACGCGTTCCAAAGTGGCCTGGTCGTAGATCGCGTCGCCCACCAGATTGCCGTCGATGCGCTTGGTCAGGCCCATCAGCACTTTGCCCGGACCGCACTCTACCAGCTTGGTGACGCCCTCGGCGGCCATTTTCTGCACCGTCTCCACCCAGCGTACCGGGGCGGCGGCCTGACGCACCAGCGCATCCTTGATGGCGGCCGGGTCGTTCAGCACGGCCACGTCGACGTTGTTGATCAACTGGATCCGCGGCGCCGAGAAATGGATATTGGCCAGGTAGTCGCGCAGGCGGTCCGACGCCGGCTTCAGCAGCGACGAGTGGAACGGCGCCGACACCGGCAGACGCATGGCGCGCTTGGCGCCCTTGCCCTTGGCGATTTCGCAGGCGCGCTCGACGGCGGCGGTGTCGCCGGCGATCACCACTTGCGCCGGGGCGTTGAAGTTGACCGCCTCCACCACGCCACCGGCCGCGGCGGCTTCGGTGCAGGACGCGCGCACGTCCTCATCCGACAGGCCCAGCACCACGGCCATGGTGCCCTGCCCGACCGGCACGGCCTCCTGCATGGCTTGCGCGCGGAAGCGCACCAGCGGCACCGCGTCCTTGAAGTCGATCACCCCGGCCGCCACCAGCGCCGAGTATTCGCCCAGGCTGTGGCCGGCCACCACCGACGGCACGGCGCCGCCGGCGGCGATGTAGGCGCGATAGGCGGCCACGGCCGCGGTCAGCATGACCGGCTGGGTGTTGGTGGTCAGGTCCAGTTCTTCCTTCGGGCCTTCGGCCATCAGCTTGCCGATGTCGAAGCCCAGCGCGTCGGACGCTTCGGCGATGGTCTGGGCCACCACCGGGTTGCCGGCAAAGCCGTCCATCATCGCAATCGCTTGCGAACCTTGGCCTGGGAATACAAAAGCAAATTTCGTCATGACTTCATCCATCTCGTTTTCGTTATTGGCTGCAAAGCTAGCATGCAAACATGACAGCCTTGCTACCGAGGAGTCCGTTAGAACTCTAATTCTAATTCACTTAAAAACGCGTCAGCACCGCACCCCAGGTAAATCCACCACCCACGCCTTCCATCATGACGTTCTGGCCACGCTGAATGCGGCCATCGCGCACGGCGGCGTCCAGCGCCAGCGGGATCGATGCGGCCGAGGTGTTGCCGTGCTGATCGACGGTGACAACCATCTTTTCCATCGGCAGGCCCAGCTTCCTGGCGGTGCCGCTCATGATGCGCAGATTGGCCTGGTGCGGGATCAGCCAGTCGATTTCCGACTGCTGCATGCCGGCTTTTTCCAGCGTTTCGTTGGCAACCTTCTCCAGCACGGAGACCGCCATCTTGAACACGGCCGGGCCGTCCATGTACAGGTAAGCCTCGCCGGCGGTCGCACCGGCGAAGGTGTTCGGCATGCACAGGATGTCGGAATGGCGGCCGTCGGCGTGCAGCGCGCTGGCCAGGATGCCCGGCTCTTGCGACGCGCTCAGCACCACGGCGCCGGCGCCGTCGCCGAACAACACGCAGGTAGTGCGGTCGTTGAAATCGAGGATGCGGGAAAATACTTCCGCACCGATCACCAGCACATTCTTGTGCACGCCGGCGCGGATGAAGGCATCGGCGGTCGACAGCGCATAGACGAAGCCGCTGCACACGGCCTGCACGTCCACGGCCGCGCCGTTGTTGGTGATGCCCAGCTTTTGCTGCACGATGCAGGCGGTGCTGGGGAAGCTGCCGAAGAAATCCGGGGTCGAGCTGGCGACGATGATCAGATCGATATCGTTGGGCTGCATGCCGGCCATTTCCAGGGCCTTGGTGGCGGCGTTCACCGCCAGGTCCGACGACTTTTGATCAGGCGCGGCGAAGTGGCGCGCGGCGATGCCGCTGCGGGTCGTGATCCATTCGTCCGAGGTCTCGATGCCTTTGGCGGCGAGTTGATCAGCCAGTTCCTGGTTGGTCACGCGCTGTTCCGGCAGATAGCTGCCGGTGCCGATAATTTTGCTATACAAGGTCATGCCGTTCTACCGTCCACTAAATAGTTGAGCTGGGTACTTCCGGGGTCTCGGTGCTACGCGGCATCAGCTCGGCGATCAGGGTCGAGATATGCGGCAACACGTCATTTTTTGCAGCATCATACGCCCGTCGGATCGCCCACTCAAAGGAATATGCATCGGCGCCGCCATGGCTCTTGAACACCAGGCCGCGCAAACCCAGCAGGCTGGCGCCGTTGTAACGCGATGGCGACAGGCGTTTCTTGATGTTGTTCAGGGCGCCGCGACCGATCAGGGCGCTCAGCATGGTCAGTGGATTGCGGCTGAATTCGGACTTGACGGTGTCGGCGAAGAAGCGCGCCACGCCTTCCACGGCCTTCAGGGTGACGTTGCCGGTGAAGCCGTCGCACACCACGATGTCGGCCGTGCCCTTGAAGATGTCGTTGCCTTCCACGTTGCCGTAGAAGTTGAGCGCGCCGCGCTCATGGTCGGCTTGCAGCAGCTTGCTGGTGGCCTTGACCACGTCGTTGCCCTTGATGTCCTCGGTGCCCACGTTGAGCAGGCCGATGGTCGGGCGTTCGATGTTTTCCATGGCCGACACCAGCACCGAGCCCATGATGGCAAACTGGTGCAGGTGGTGCGGTTCGCAGTCGACGTTGGCGCCCAGGTCCAGCATATAGGTCGGGCCGCCCTTCTGGTTCGGCATGATCGAGCAGATCGCCGGGCGGTCGACGCCGCTCATGGTTTTCAGGACGTAGCGCGCCACGGCCATCAGGGCGCCGGTATTGCCGGCCGAGACGGAAGCCTGGGCTTTGCCGTCTTTCACTTGCTCGATGGCGACGCGCATCGACGAATCCTTCTTGCGGCGCAGGGCCACTTCCAGCGGATCGTCCATGGTGACTTGTTCGGAGGCGTGCACGATGCTCAGGCGCGGATGGGCGTCGGCATGGTGCTTCTTCAGTTCGGCGCGGATGACGTCTTCGAGACCGATCAGGATCAGTTCGGCATCAGGTTCGCGTTTGACGAAGGAAACAGCTGCGGGGATAGTGACCGACGGGCCGTGATCGCCACCCATGCAGTCGATAGAAATTTTGATTGTCATTGTTATGGCAAGCGGCAGAACCGCAACATCCGGAATCCGCGTTGGAACATGACGGTGTGCAAAACCAAATTGCAGCCGATTAAAAAAGAAAAAGCGATGCTACACAAGTCAGCACCGCCTGTTTCCGGGTCCAGCAAGAGCGATCGATTACTCGTCGTTCTTGGTTTTCAGGACTTTACGACCACGGTAGAAGCCGTTAGGGCTGATGTGGTGACGCAGGTGGGTTTCACCGGTGGTTGGCTCGATTGCCAGTTGCGGAGCAACCAGGAAATCGTGCGAACGGTGCATACCGCGCTTCGATGGGGATTTTTTGTTCTGTTGAACTGCCATGTTAATGACTCCTAATACTTAAGTTCTAAAATTCTAACACAATCGACCGGCATATACATGCAAATCGAGCCCTACTACTTTGCTACTGCTAACTTGCCAAGACTCGATTTACACGCGTATTGACACGTTCTTCACACTACAACTTATTCGGATTTGAGGCTCTTGAGAGCGTCGAACGGCGAGATCTTCTCGCTTTTTGCCTTGTCCAGCAGGCTGGAATCCGGGCAGACATCGTGACGCGGCGATTGCGGCAAGGCCAGCAAAGCTTCATCTTCCACCAGGTACATCAGCTCCATGCTGCGACTGCCGACGATCACATCGATCGATTCGTCGTCAATTCGTTCTTCAATTTCGTCTGCGTCTTCATCATCCTTACCCAGCATCAGCACGGTCGACGAATCGAGGTGGTGAGCGTAAGGCTGCAAGCAGCGCTGGCAGACCAGTTGCACGGTGCCGTTGACCGACAGCGTCATCTGCGGGATGCCCAGTTTGTGGGTCTCTCCTACTGCTTCCCAGGTAATCTCGCCGGAGGGATTCGCGCACTCCTTGGCCAGACGGGTCAGTTCAGCGACAGGCGTCGTGCCTGACTGGCTGCTGTTGGTCCGACAAAATTCAAAGGTGTCGATCACAAGAGCATTCATTACAGAGTTTCCCCGGAAAACCTGCGATAATAACAGGGTTTTCGCATTCAAGTCAAAAACTTAGCGAATTTTTCGCTTTTTCCACCGCCAGCATTACCGGCGAGAGAGCATATAACAGTTCCCCCATGACATCAAGTTTACTCGTACTGGCCTCCAGTTCGGCCTACCGCAAAACGTTATTATCGCGCCTGCAACTGCCGTTCGAGGTGGCCATCCCCGACATCGACGAAACCCCGCTGCCGGGCGAAACGCCGAGCGCCACCGCCCTGCGCCTGGCCCGTGAAAAGGCCGCCGCCGTGGCCGCCAACATGCCGGGCGCCATCGTGATCGGCTCCGACCAGGTGGCCACGCTGGACGATGAACAAATCGGCAAGCCCGGCAATCACGCCAACGCCCTGGCGCAATTGCAGAAAATGCGCGGGCGCGAGGTCATCTTCCACACCGCGCTGTGCGTGTGGGATGGCCGCAACAACACAGCCCAGGTAGAAGACATCCAGACCGTCGTGAAGTTCCGCGATTTGCCGGACGAGGAGCTGGACGCCTACCTGCGCATCGAGCGGCCGTACGACTGCGCCGGCAGCGCCAAGAACGAAGCCTTGGGCATCGCGATCCTGGAGCGCATCGACAGCAGCGACCCGACCGCCCTCACAGGCTTGCCTTTAATCGCCCTGACGGGCATGCTGCGCAACCTTGGCGTCAGCTTCTTCAACACATAATATGACCGGCACCCTCTTTTTAATCCCAAACACCCTGGGCGAGACCGAAGCGCTCAACCACGTGCTGCCCGAGCAGGTGCAGCGCATCACCGCGCAACTGGATTACTTCGTGGCGGAAAACGCCAAGACCGCGCGCGCGTTCCTGAAACTGGTGGGCGCGCAGCATCCGCTGTGCAAGCCGATGCAGGAAATCAAAATCGCCGAGCTGAACGTGAACACGCCGGCCGCCGCGCTGAACGACCTGCTGGCGCCGCTGCTGGCGGGGCAGGATGGCGGGCTGGTGTCGGAAGCCGGCGTGCCGGCGGTGGCCGATCCGGGCGCCGATCTGGTGCGGCTGGCGCACCAGCACAAGATTCCGGTGCGGCCGCTGGTGGGGCCGTCGTCGCTGCTGCTGGCGGTGATGGCAAGCGGCCTGAACGGCCAGAGCTTCGCCTTCAACGGCTACCTGCCGACCGATGCCAGCCAGCGCGACAAGCGCATCAAGGAACTGGAACAGCGCTCGCGCAAGGAAAAGCAGACGCAGCTGTTTATCGAAACGCCGTACCGCAACGCGGCCATGCTGGAAGCGCTGGTGGCATCGTGCGCGCCGGGCACGCTGGTATGCGTGGCGACCGACCTCAGCCTGCCAAGCGAAACCATCCGCACCATGAGCGCCGCCCAATGGAAAACCGCCCCCGCGCCGGACTTCCACAAAAAACCGACGGTGTTCCTGCTGCTGGGGCAGTAATCAAATCCCCCGCGTGTACTCGGTCACCCATTCGATGGCGGCCAGCTGGATGGCATAGAGTTCGGCCGGCTTGAGGTCCAGCTGGTGCAGCATCTGCGCCAGCACCTTGCCATCGCGCCCGCGCTCGATGTGCTCGATCAGGCTCAGCATCGCGCCGTAGTCGCCCGAGCGGTGCAGCAGCGCCGCCCTCACCTCGTCCAGCACGTTCACGCTTTCCAGCACTTCGCGCATGTGGATCGAGAACAGCGTGTCCATCAGCGACATCACCCCCACCGTGAAGCCGATATCCGCGCTCACCCGCTGCCCCGGCCGGCGCTGCTCCACCATCAACTCCATGGTCTTGCCGCGCGTGGTCGCCAGTTGCAGCAGCGGCGAGGTGAATTCCTGCGTGCCGCCATTTTTCACATACAGCAGGATTTGCAGCCAGCGCCGCAGCTGACGCCGTCCCAGCACCATCAAGGCATGACCAACCGAGTTGATGCGCTGGCGCGCGCCCACCGCCGGCGTGTTCACCAGCCGCAGCAGGTTGAGCGTGATCAGCGCGTCATGCTTGACGCTGCGCTCGATCTCGGCGCTGCTGGCGTCGCGGTCCAGCAATTCCAGCAAATGCAGCACGCTCATCTGCGACGGCGAGATCTTCTTGCCGCTCAAAATCACCGGCCGCGCAAAGTAATAGCCCTGGAAATATTCAAAGCCCAGTTCCATGCACTCCTGGAACTCCTCGACCGTCTCCACCTTCTCGGCCAGCAGCTTTTGCCCGGGATTCTTCAACACCCGCGCCAGCGCCGGCAGGGTGCCGGGCTGCATGTCCTTGATGTCGACCTTGATCACGTCGCACAGCGGCGTCAGTTTCTGCACATCGTCCGACTGGCCGATCACATCGTCCAGCGCGAATTTGAAGCCGGCCTGCTTGAGCTCGCGCACGCGATTCAGCACTTCGGGCGTGGCCCTCACGGTTTCGAGGATTTCGAGGATGACCTTGTCGTTCGGCAGGAAGCGGATGAAATCGCTCATCAGCCCCACCGCATCGACGTTCACAAACGCCATCTGGTCGCCCACCACCTGTCCCATGCCCAGTTCGGCCGCATGGGCGATGACGGTGGCGGTGGCTTCGGCGTCGTCGGTAACGTGGGCGCCGTCGGCGCCGGCGTCGCGGAAGAGCAGTTCATATGCCACCAGCCGCTGTCCCCGGTTGAGGATGGGCTGGCGCGCAAGGAAGAAATTATCAGCTAACTTGGATGGCGCCGAGGCTAACATCATGGGGAGCTCCCATTGTCAATCTGCTTGACACCAGCCTATACCCAATTATGTAGTCTTGACAATATTTTTCTGTCGAACCGGAGGGCGGCGCTCACTAGTGTTGCGTCCAGCCGTCGCCTGGGTGCCGCTCTCCAGCGTAAAGCGCGCGCCGCTGTCCACGCCCAGCGCTTTCACCAGCCACGGCATGACCTCTTTCAGCATCGGCTCCAGCGTGTAGGGCGGATTCAAAATGAACATGCCGCTGCTGTGCAGACCGCCGACGCCATCGGGCATCGGCTTCTTGGTGGTCAGCACCACGTTCAGCCAGGTGGCGGCCGGCAGCTGCTTGAGCTTGTCCGCGAACTGGCGCGATTCCATGCGTTGCAGCAGCGGATACCAGACCGCGTAGGTGCCGGTCGGGAAGCGGCCCATCGCTTCGGCCAGCATGTCCTTGGTCTTTTTGTAGTCCTGCTTGTCTTCGTACGGCGGGTCGATCAGCACCAGCGCGCGGCGCGACGGCGGCGGCAGCAGCGCTTTCAGCGAGGCGAAGCCATCACTGCGGTTGACGATCACGCGCTTGCCGCGCACGGTGGAACGGATGCCCTGCGCCGCCTTGTGCTCGTCCAGCTTGCGGAAGTTATCGGCCAGCAGCTTGGCGTCGGCCGGATGCATCTCGAACAGGCGCAGGCGGTCCTGCTCGCGCGCCACCTGCTCGGCGATGTAGGGCGAGCCCGGGTAGAAGCGCATCTTGCCGCTCGGGTTCATGGCGCGCACCAGCTCGACGTATTCGGCCACCGGCGCCGGCATCTCCGCCAGATTCCACAGCTTGCCGATGCCGGTGTCGTACTCGGCATTCTTGGAAGCGAAGGTGCCATCCAGCTCGTAGACGCCGGCGCCCGAGTGCGTGTCGATGTAGCTGTAGGCCACGTCCTTTTGATTGAGGTACTCCAGCAACTGGATGGTGATGAAGTGCTTGAGCACGTCGGCGTGGTTACCCGCGTGGAAGGCGTGGCGGTAAGAGAACATAAGCTGGTGATCCTGAATGATTCAATCCGACATTATCCCTCAGAACGCGCGCGCCACCAAAAAAGCCCGCGCATGGTTTGCATCAAAGCGTGCTCATTTAGCCTGACTAAGATGGAACTGCCGCCTGCGCATCCGCGTGCGCGGCATTCTTTCATGGAGGAGATTATGGCTTTCAACAACGTAGGGCCGCTGACCTTCCTGGCGCCGGGTCAAACCGCGTTCTGGAGTTACACGTACGGCGCCGACCACGGCACCCAGTTCGCTTCGGCCGATGTGAAGGCGCCCAACCAGGGCGCCGTCCACATGGCCGACCAGCAGCGCAAGCGCAAGGACAACAACGGCAACGCAACGTACTTCGTCAACATCCACAACCAGGGTATCGGCGGTTGCTTCCACAATCTGCAAGGCGGAGGTATGTCATGAAGATGACCATCGTAACGGATGCGCACGGCAACGTGCTGGGCGCCGTCCAGGGGCACAATCTGTCGGAAACGCGGGACGGCGTGGAGGCGACGGTGTCGTTCGCGCCCGGCCACAGCACCCACATGATCGAAGTCGACGATGACCTGTGCGCGATCGACGACGTCGACGAGTTCCAGCAGCGCCTGCGCCGCCACCTGCAACAGCATCAGCAACAGCCGTAAACGGCAAAGCGGCAGCGATTGTGTCGCTGCCGCTTCTAACAGGGGCAAGTGTCGCCCGCCCCCGCTATCTCACTCCCTTTTACCGTTACGCCACGCTGAAACCCCGTTCAGCCGCGGCAAATTCCGCTTCCTGCAATTCCACAAAGGCCGGCAGCTGCCGCCATGATTTCCCTTGCTTCGTTAGGAAAATGATAGACGGTCTTATATAAGACAAACAAGCAAATTAATTCACATCAAAATCAAAGGCTTACTCGACACATTCCATGATACGAGACAATATTTCTCAAAATGAAAGTGCATGCAAGCATGAGATTTCACATTACGGAACCAGTTTTTGCTGTGCGATCAGCACGCCGTCGGCATCGGCATACACCCAGTCGCCCGGGCTGACCGGCACGCCGGCGATATGCACCCGCACATTGCGCTCGCCCACACCCTTCTTGGCGCTTTTTTGCGGATGGGCGCCCAGCGCGCGCACGCCGATGTCGCAGGCATTGATTTCATCGGTATCGCGGATGCAGCCATCGACGATGATGCCGGACCAGCCATTGTCCTGCGCCAGCAAGCCCAGTTGGCCGCCGACCAGCGCCCGGCGCAGGCTGCCACCGCCATCCACCACCAGCACATTGCCCTCGCCCGGCGTTTCCAGCATGGAGCGCACCAGCGCGTTATCCTCGTGCACTTTCAGCGTGACCACGCGGCCGGCAAAGCGCGCGCGCTGGCCGTAGTGGCGGAACACCGGCGGCAGCACGGCCAGACGGCCGTCGTCCAGCAGGTTGGCGTTGTCGTCGCATAAATCGGTGGTGGCAAAGCTCATCGCGGTTCCTCTTGCATAGTTAAAATAAATTTAATTCTATGCGGTTTTGGGCACAGCGGCCATGCGGCTGTTGCTGCCGACACCCAGCGCGGTCAGGATCACCAGCGCCTGGAAGATACCGATCACCACGAACACGCCGGCCGGCCGGTGCGCATCCATCAGCACGCCAAACAGCATGGCGCCCAGCGCCAGGCCGCTGTCGAGGCCGGAATACACCACGCCAAACACGCGGCCGGTGGCGTTGGCCGGCGCCGCGCCGCGTATCATCAGGTCGCGCGAGGGGCCGGAAATGCCGGTCACCAGACCGATCAGGCCCATCAGCACCACCGCCATCCAGGCCGGCACCACGGCCGCCGCCAGCACCATGGCCAGCACCGCCGCCGTGGCGAAGGCGACCATGATGATGCGGTCATGGTTGCGGCTGCCCGCGCCCAGGAAACCGCCGTACACCATGCCGGCCGCCGAGGCGAACATGAAGCAGGTGTAGGCCGAGGTGGCGGTCGCCAGCGACATGCCGTACAAGCTCACCAGGCTGGTGGCGGCAAAGGTCTGGATGCCGGCCAGCGCGATGGCGGAAATCAGGAAGAAGGCGAAGCACAGCCACACCACTTTCAGCTTGAGGAAGCCGAAGGCGCTGCCGCCCGCCGCGCCCGCTTTGCCCGCCACCGGAATCGCCGCCGGCTCGGGTCGCAAGGCGTAGCGGTTCAGGACCAGCAGCGCCAGCACGGCAAACGCCACGCCCGAAGCGGCCAGCAAGGCCACGCGCCAGCCGGCGCGTCCCGCCACAAACGTCAGGAACAGCGGCGACAGCGCCCAGCCGATATTGCCGCTGATGCCGTGCACCGAGAAGCCGTGCGCCAGCCGCGCCTTGGACACGCGCTGGTTCAGCAGTGTGTAGTCGGCCGGGTGGAACACGCTGTTGCCGCAACCGGCCAGGAAGGCGCCCATCATCAGCTGCACATAGCTGTGTGCGCTCGACAGCAGCACCGCCGCCAGGCCCAGCAGCCCGATGCCGCTGAACAGCACGGTGCGCGCGCCCAGCCGGTCGACCACGAAACCCGCCATGGCCTGGCCGACGCCGGACACCACGAAGAAGATGGTCATCAGCAGCCCCAGCTCCGAATAGCTGAGACCGAATTCCGGCTTCAGCCACGGAATCAGGGCCGCCAGGATGATGTGATAAAAATGGGACGTGCCATGCGCCAGCCCGACCAGCGTGATCACGCGGGCATCCTGGCGCAGCAAAGTGGTGTCGTTCATGCTGCTCTCTCCATGTTGTTTTCTCAAGTGTAAGCAATTTGGCGCCGTCTGATTTAAGATAGAGCGACAACTTTTATCGCATTTCCGCCATGCCTATCGCCATCGTCAACCACACGCGCTTCGACTGCGAGCTCGACGTTCCCGGCGCCAGCCGTCCGATCACGCTGGCCGGGCGCCATCTGCAAGCCACCGCCGTGCTGGAGCCGCACTCCCACGAGTGGGGCCAGTTCACCTACGCCGTGCACGGCGTGATGCGGGTGGAGGCCAACAACAGCAGCTGGATCGTGCCGCCGCAGCGCGCGGTATGGATACCGGCCGGCGTGGTGCACAGCGTGACCACGCTGGAAAACACCCATCTGCGGCCGATGCGGGTGTACGCCGGCCGCGCGCCCTTCCCCGGCAACAGCTGCAAGGTGCTGGAGCTGTCCGGCCTGCTGCGCGAGCTGCTGGCGGCGCTCGAGCGGCACGACCTGCAACAAGGGTCGCGGCGCGAGCACCTGCTGATGGAAATGATCCTGGATGAAATCGCCCGCTGCGCCGAGCACGCCGTGCGCGTACCGCTGCCGGCCGACAAGCGACTGAAAGCCCTGTGCGACGCCCTGATCGCCGATCCGGGCGCCGAGCTGACCCTGACTGGCTGGGCCACGCAAGTGGGCGCCTCCGAGCGCACCCTGACCCGCCTGTTCGAGCGCGAGCTGGGCATGAGCTTCGGCCACTGGCGCCAGCAGGTGCGCCTGGCCCACGCGGCGCCGCTGATCGCGCGCGGCGTGCCGCTGTCGCAGGTGGCGGCGGAACTGGGCTACGCCAGCCAGTCGGCCTTCTCGGCCATGTTCCGCAAGACCTTCGGCTGTTCGCCGTCCACCTTCTTTAAATAACAACAATAAATCTTCGTCAAGTTTTCATTTTTTGTGCCGATAACGTGAGCTTGGAGAAAAGTACGGTACATTAGTGGAAACTCATCAATTAGAAAAACGATATCGAATGGCGGATCTGTCTCTCTTCTCGAACGAGCAAATCGCCGCGCTGCTGTCGGCGCTGCCCGACCCCGCCTTCATCCTCACGCGCAGCGGCCGCTACGCCGCCATCTTTGGCGGCACCGACAGCCGCTACTACCACGACGGCAGCAGCCTGGTCGGCAAATCGATTTCGGACGTGCTGAATCAGGAAAAGGCCGCCTGGTTCCAGGCGCAGATCGCCATCGCGCTGGCGGCGCGCGGTTTGCATGTGGTGGAATATCCGCTGGCCGGCGACGACGTCAAGGGCGTGGGCGCGGACGGCCCGGTGGAAACCATCTGGTTCGAAGGCCGCGTGCAACCGCTGGAATATCAGGTGATGGGGGAGGATGCGGTGCTGTGGGTGGCCAGCAATATCACCGCCAGCAAGAAGCTGGAAGCGCTGCTGCGCATGCAAAGCGAAACCGACGCCCTGACCGGCCTGGCCAACCGCCGCAAGCTGATGAGCGGCCTGACCGAGCATTTCGAACTATTCGCGCGCTACAAGACGCCGACCTCGGTGCTAATCTTCGATATCGACCACTTCAAGGGCATCAACGACGAATACGGCCACCTGGCCGGCGACAAGGCCATCACCACCACCGCCCAGGTCTGCCAGCGCGAACTGCGCGCGGCCGATTTTCCGGCGCGGCTGGGCGGCGACGAGTTCGTGGTGCTGATGCCGCACACCGATGCCGATCACGCCATGAAGATCTCGGAACGCTTGCGGCTGAAGATTGCGGAAGCCCTGCTGGAACTGGGCACGCTGGGCAAAGGCGCCACCATCAGCGGCGGCCTGAGCGAGATGATCGCCGGCGACACCTCGTATGAAGAAGTGCTGAAACGGGCGGACGATGCTTTGTACCTTGCCAAGCGCAACGGTCGCAACCGCATCGTCCGCCACCGGGCGAATTAGCTGAACGCCAGCTCGCCGTTGACCGCGTCCACCTGGATGGTGTCCTTCGGCCCGAACTTCCCTTGCAGGATCAGTTTGGACAGCGGGTTTTCGATCTGCTGCTGGATCGCCCGTTTCAGCGGACGGGCGCCATACACCGGATCGTAGCCCGCTTCGGCAATCTTGTGCAGCGCCGCGTCGGTGACCTCCATGCCGATCTCCAGCTTGGCCAGACGCTGCCGCAAGGTCGACAGCTGAATCCGCGCGATCGCACCGATGTTTTTCTCGTCCAGGCCATGGAACACCACAATCTCATCGATCCGGTTGATGAACTCCGGACGGAAGTGCGTGCGCACCTCGGCCATCACCGCCAGCTTGACCACGCCAGGGTCCGAGTCTTCCATCGACTGGATCTTATGCGACCCCAGGTTCGAGGTCATGATGATGACGGTGTTCTTGAAGTCCACCGTGCGGCCCTGGCCGTCGGTCATGCGGCCGTCGTCCAGCGCTTGCAGCAGCACGTTGAACACGTCCGGGTGCGCCTTCTCCACCTCATCGAGCAGGATCACGCTGTACGGCTTGCGGCGCACGGCCTCGGTCAGGTAGCCGCCCTCGTCGTAGCCGACGTAGCCCGGCGGCGCGCCGATCAGGCGGGCCACCGAATGCTTCTCCATGAACTCGCTCATGTCGATGCGGATCAGTGACTCTTCCGTATCGAACAGGAAGCCGGCCAGCGCCTTGGTCAGCTCGGTCTTGCCGACGCCGGTCGGGCCCAGAAACAGGAAGGAGCCGTAAGGACGATTCGGATCGGCCAGGCCGGCGCGCGAACGGCGGATGGCGTCGGCCACGGCGTTGATCGCCTCGTCCTGGCCCACCACGCGTTCATGCAGCTTCTCTTCGATGTGCAGCAGCTTCTCGCGCTCGCCCTGCATCATGCGCGACACGGGAATACCGGTCGCGCGCGACACCACCTCGGCGATTTCCTCGGCGCCGACTTCGGTGCGCAGCAGCTTGGGCTTGGACGGATCGGTCGCGTTACCGCCGGCCGCCGTGGCTTTCTCGGCCTGTTTCAGCTGCGCCTCCAGTTCCGGCAGGCGGCCGTACTGCAACTCGGAGACGCGCTGCCAGTTGCTTTCGCGCGTGGCTTGCTCCATCTGCTGCTTGATGCGGTCGATCTCTTCCTTGATGTGCGAGCTGCCCTGCACCACCGATTTCTCGGCTTTCAGGATTTCCTCGAAGTCGTTGAGTTCGCGCGTCAGGCGCGTGATTTCCTCGTCGATCAATTCCAGGCGCTTGCGCGAGCCCTCGTCCTTTTCCTTCTTGACGGCTTCCTTCTCGATCTTCAGCTGGATCAGGCGGCGCTCCAGCTTGTCCATGACCTCCGGCTTGGAGTCGATCTCGATCTTGATCTTGGCCGCGGCCTCGTCGATCAGGTCGATGGCCTTGTCGGGCAGGAAGCGGTCGGTGATGTAGCGGTGCGACAGCTCGGCCGCCGCGATGATGGCGGCGTCCGAGATGGCGACCTGGTGGTGCAGCTCATACTTGTCCTGCAAGCCGCGCAGGATGGCGATGGTGGCTTCCACGGTCGGTTCGTCCACCAGAATTTTCTGGAAGCGGCGCTCCAGCGCGGCATCCTTCTCGATGTATTTGCGGTACTCGTCCAGCGTGGTGGCGCCAACGCAGTGCAGCTCGCCGCGCGCCAGCGCGGGCTTGAGCATATTGCCGGCGTCCATGGCGCCATCGGCCTTGCCGGCGCCCACCATGGTGTGCATCTCGTCAATGAAGACGATGGTCTGGCCTTCGTCCATGGCGAGTTCTTTCAGCACCGCTTTCAGGCGCTCTTCAAATTCGCCACGATACTTGGCGCCGGCGATCAGCGCGGCCATGTCCAGCGCCAGCACGCGCTTGCCCTTGAGCGAATCCGGCACCTCGTTGTTGACGATGCGCTGCGCCAGGCCTTCGACGATGGCGGTCTTGCCGACGCCGGGTTCGCCGATCAGCACGGGGTTGTTCTTGGAGCGGCGTTGCAGCACCTGGATGGCGCGACGGATCTCGTCGTCGCGGCCGATCACCGGGTCCAGCTTGCCGGCGCGGGCGCGCTCGGTCAGGTCGAGGGTGTATTTTTTCAGGGCTTCGCGCTGGCCTTCGGCCTCTTGCGAATCGACCTTGGCGCCGCCGCGCACGGCGTCGATGGCCGCTTCCAGCGATTTGCGGGTCAGGCCGTTTTCGCGCGCCAGGGTGCCGGCGTCCGACTTGTCCTCGGTCAGCGCCAGCAGCACCATTTCGCTGGAAATGAATTGGTCGACGCGCTTCTGCGCTTCCTTGTCGGCCAGGTTGAGCACGGCCACCAGCTCGCGGCTGGCTTGCACGTTGCCACCGGTGCCGGACACTTTCGGCAGGCGCTCCAGCGCGCCGGTCAGCGCCTTGGTCAGGCCGCCGACGTTGACGCCGGCACGTTGCAGCAAGGAACGCGCACTGCCGTCGTCCTGGTTCAGCAGGGCCGTCAGCAGATGCACGGGTTCGATGTAGGGGTTGTCATTGCCCACGGCCCGACTCTGCGAGTCCGACAGGGCTTCCTGGAGTTTGGTGGTGAGTTTGTCCTGACGCATGGTGTTGCTCCGATAGATTTAACTTATCGTTTAGATAGGAGCTACTTCCACTTATTCAAGGCCACGTCATCGCTAACGCGGGCATCGACCCAGCGCGCGCCTTCCGGCGTTTGTTCTTTCTTCCAGAAAGGCGCTTCTGTTTTCAAATAATCAATGATGAATTCACAAGCCGCGAAGGCTTCGCCCCGGTGCGCCGAGGTCACCGCCACCAGCACGATCTGGTCCTTGGGCTTGAGCGGGCCGACGCGGTGGATCACCAGCGCGCTGAAAATCGGCCAGCGCCGCTTGGCCTGATCGATAATGTCGCTGATGGACTGCTCGGTCATGCCGGGGTAATGCTCCAGCTCCATTTCCGACACGCTGGCGCCCTCGTTCAAGTCGCGCACCGTGCCGACGAAAGTGACCACGCCGCCGACCTTGGGATGGTCGGCGCGCAATTGGGCAACTTCCGTGGTCAGATCGAAATCTTCGGCCTGAATCCGGACTTCATTCAAGCTCATACACGCTCCGCGGCGCCGATGCGGCGGAACAATTGCTCGATGCGGCTGGCGGTGCGGGCATCGGCCAGCGCCGGCATGGCGCACAGTTGCAGATAGGCGGCCGAGGCCGACTGCGGCTTCTGGCCGGATTTCAGCGACGATTGCAGCACTTCCACTTGCATCTTGAGACGCTCGCGCGCGAACTCGGCGCCGCTGTCGACGCCGGCCACGATTTCCAGGCGCAGCACTTCGTCCAGCAATTTGGCGCGGTTGCGCTCCAGTTCGGCGGCGTAGGTGCTACGGCTGCCGTCGGTGGCGGCCAGCGCGGCGTTGAAGCGGCCTTGCAGCGTGCGTTCGTATTCATTGCCCAGCGACGGCAGCGCGGCCCATTTGGCTTGCCAGTCGGCGGTGTCGATGGCCTCGCCATTGCTGCCGAGCACGCTTTCCAGCGACTGGCACAGACGCAGCTTGTCGCGCAGCGCGTTGGCCTGGGCGGCGCCGGCGCGGCGCTTGATGGCGTCCGCCTGCGCCTGCACTTTGCCGATGGCGTTGTGGTAGCGCTGGCCAATGCGCGCCTCGGCCGCGCGCGGCACGGTGCCGGTGGCGTGCCAGGCGGTGGCGGCGTCTTTCAGGGTCTTGGCGATGGCGGCCAGCTGGGCCTTGTCGTCGCCGCTGAAGGTGGCCTCTTCCAGTTCCTTGCAGATGGCTTCACGCGCGTGCAGGTGGGCCTTGCGCTCGTGGTCGGCTGCATGGGCGGTTTCCTTGCGCTTGGCAAAGATGGTGTCGCAGGCGGCGCGGAAACGCTGCCACAGCGCTTGCTCGATCTTGCGTTCCAGCGGCAGGGCCTTGGCCTGCTCCTGCCAGCGTTCTTGCAGGCGGCGCAGCTTGTCCAGCGTATGGCGGTCGGATGGGTCCAGCGCCTCCGCTTCGGTAATCAGCTGCTCGCGCTTGGCGGCTTCGACCTTGCGCTGATCGGACAGCGGGGCCAGCATGTGGGCCAGCACCTTGTCGAAGGTCTGGTCGAGCTTGCGTTTTTCCTTGCGGTCGATGGTGCCGAGGCGGCCCCACATCTGGCGCAGGCGCTGGCCGGCGGCGGCCACGTTTTTCAGATCGGCGCCGCCCGCCGCCACCGACTCGGCCAGGGCTTGCGTTTCAGCGATCAGGGCCTGGGCCTTGGCGGCGTTGGCGTGACGCTCGTCGGCCAGGTGCTTGAAGTGGGCGGCGGCCGGCGCGTAGGCGCTGGTGCAGGCGGCGTCGAAGCGTTCCCACAGCGACTTCGGCGCGTGGCCGGAAACGGCGTCCAGCTGCTTCCAGCGGTCGCGCATGCTGCCAACCTTTTTCGCCAGCTCGCTCATGCCGAGTTTCTGGGCCGGCAGTTCCTCGACCGCCTTGACCAGTTCCTCGCGCGACACATTGCCGCCCCAACGCGCCCAGTCGCCAAGGCGCTTGAGTTCGGCGCGGACGTGGTTCAGGTGCTCGGTCTGGGCGTGGCTCAGGCGCGTCTTGTGCTCGCGCAGCCATTTGTCGTGCTCGGCGGCGATGTGCAACTGGCCGTGCTCCAGCGCGGCTTCCAGCGCTTCCAGCGTTTCGAGGAATTTCTTGTCGGTTTCCTGCGGCGCCGGCTTGGACGGCTTGGGCTGCTTGCGCTCGACCTGCTTGAGCGGCGCGCCCTCGCCCGCCCCCGCGCCGCCGTCCGCATCGACGGCGCTCCCGGCCTCGCCGGCCGCACCGCTTGCACGCGTGGCAGCCGCAGGCTCGACGGCGGCCGGCTTCGGCGGCGCCGTCAGCGCGGCGCGCGTCTGCTCGATCGCCTGGGCGAAGTCGCTCAGGAGGTGGCGTGGCAATGCGTTATGTTCCGGCGCCACCTGGTAGACGCTTTGCTGCGCAGCATGACGCTCCAGCGCCTGCAAGGCCTCTTCCGCCGGCAGGCCGCCTTGCGGCAGCTTGCGCACCGCCGCCATCGCATCGATGATGGTGCGCTGCAAATTCACCTGCGCCTCCAGCCGCGCCGCCAGCGCCGCGCGCGCGGAGGCATATTGCCCGGCCAGCGCCGGCACCTCGGCCACCACCTGCCACTGCCGGTCCAGCTCCGCCACCTGGTTCGGCGTCAGCTTCTCATCCTGCAACAACCGTTGCGCCACATCCAGGCACGCCTGTGCTTTTTGATGCTCGGCCTGCTGATAGCGGATCGCGTCCAGGCGTCCCTGCATCAGCTTGGCCACGCGGCGATCGGTATTGCGCACCGCCGCCAGCACCTGCTCCAGCGCGGCCTGCGAGTGCACGTGCTCAGCCGCGGCCTGGCGCACGCCGGCAAATTCACTTTCCAGTATCAGGGCGACCGCAGCCGCTTCATCGCCATTGAGGGTGGCGGCGCGCTGCGCCTGCTCGTCCCGGCGGCCGGCGGCCGCATCCTGCTGCGGCTCGGCCGCGGGCGATGGCGGAATGGCCGAAGTTTCGGTTGCACGCTTAAAGAGGAAATCAAACATGGTGCGCTATGGTGATGGCTAAAACCACCATCATAGCAAAGCAGGAGGGATTTAACCTGCGAGTGCGCTACGCGGGCGGTTATTTCATAATGACATCGTCTCGCGGCACTTGCCGCGCAACCCGTGGCACTGGCCGTGCCGGCTCATCGTCCAACCCGACGATGGGCAGCACTTGCAGGCCGGGGATGGAAATCTGGCCGTCATCGACCTCGCCGCCCGGCAGCGCGCGGCGGCGCGCCGTGACCTGGGCCGCCTCGGCCGGCGGCAGGCCGGAGCGCTTCATTTCATCCAGATGCTTGTCGTGCATCATCAATTGATTGGCGATCGAGAACCAGGTTTCGCCGGCGATGGCATTGCGCGCCAGCGCAAACAGTTCCTGTTCTTCCTTTTCCAGCCGCTTCAACAGTGAAGCGCAGAAAGTATCGATGCTGTCGCACACTTCGCTGACCTGCTCGTCGCGCACGTCGGCCAGCGCGCCCAGCTTGTCTTGCAGCAGGCGGATCGACATCAGCGCCGCCTGGTTCAGGCGGTTGAGTTCATCCAGCAACTGATCGGCGCGCGCGGTGGCGTCGCGCAGCGCCGGGATCAGATACATCTCGGTCTTGCGCCAATGACAGGCTTGATACAGCGTATTGAGATTTTCGCACGCGTATTCCAGTTGCGACAGGGTCATGCGGTTCTGCTGCATGAGCGTGCTGCGCATATACTTCTGAAACGATAGCAAACTCAGACGAACGCTCGCTTGTTCGACAGACAGTGCTACCAGAGTATATGTGGCGGTTAACATTCTTCTGACTCCCAAGGCTTGTATGGTGGAAGTAAAAGTGTAAATATTCCCGACAGCGGCGCTTTGACGTAGCACAAACCCGCCCCCGCGTCGTTAACAAGAATATATAACAAGCGTCTCCTGAATGCTATCGCAAAGACAGTTGTAAACGCACCATTCCTGCTTCAGGATGCGGCAATACCACGCCGCCGAAATGCCGTATCAGTTTTTGCACGCCGCCGTTCTCCGACAAGGCGTCGCCAACGATCTCGCGCGTGCCGCGCGCGCGGAAATAATCCACCAGCTTCTGAAACAAAATATAGCCCAGTCCGCGCCCTTTCAAATCGGAACGCACGATGATGGCAAATTCAGCGGACTGATTGTCGGGATCGATGACTGCGCGCACCACGCCCAGCGTTTCCGGCTGGCCCTGCGCGGTGGGCCGGGTGGCGATGAAGGCCATGGCGCGGTCGTAATCGATCTGCGTCAGCCGCGCCAGCTGGGCTGGCGGCAGTTCGCGCATGGCGGTGAAAAAGCGCAGCCGCACGTCGTCCGCATCCAGTGCACTGAAGAAAGCCTGATGCTGCGCGCCGTCTTCCGGACGGATGGGGCGCAGCAGGATTTGGCCGCCGCCCCAGTCCACCCGCTCTTCCAGCTCCTGCGGATAGGGACGGATCGCCAGCGCGGCGCGCCGTGCGCGGGCCTTGGCCAGCTGCATGCGCGCGCCCAGCGCCACCACGCTGCCGCCTATCGCCAGCAAGGGATTGAGGTCGAGTTCCGTCAACTCCGGCAGGTCGGCCACCATGTCGGCCACTTGCACCAGCGTGCGGATCAGCGCTTCGGCGTCGGCCGCGGTCTGGCTTTGCGCCAGCAGGCGCGAGACGCGCGTGCGGCTGACCATGTCGCGCGCCAGCGCCATGTTCAGCGGCGGCAGGCCCGCCGCGCGGTCGGCCGCGACATCGGCCGCGATGCCGCCCTGGCCGAAAAACACCACAGGTCCGAACACCGGATCATGACTGATCTGGATACGCGCCGCCGCCAGCGTGGCGCCGGTCAGCGCGGCCTGTTGCGGGGTGGCGAGGGCCAGTCCATACGCCGCCATCAGCGCGCGCGCATCGTTGTCTGACAAGTCGCTGCGGCCGGCGCCGAGCGCGGCCTGCACCAGCGCGCGCGCCGCTGCGCGCTCGCCAGCGCTGGTGGCTGGCACGCCGGCCGGCACTTCCATCAGCAGTTCCTGGTTGCGACGGTACTGGGCGATTTGCAGAAAACCGTTGACGGCTTTTTCCGGCGTGTCGTACGTCGGCAAGCCGGCGTCGGCAAACACCCGGCGCGCCTGCGCCACCGAGCCGCCGCCCAGCCAGCAGGACAACACGTTTTTGTTCGCCGCCCGCATTAAAGGCGCGACCGCCGTGGCAATCAAATCGCTTGCCACCATGGCGGTGGGCGCGTGCAGGAACAGCAGCGCATCGGCCTGCGGTTCGCGCAACAGCGCCTCCACCGCGCCGGTGTAGTGCTCGACCGGGGCGTCGGCCAGGAAGTCGAGCGGATTGGCTTGCGGCGCGCCGGCCTGCACCAGCCGCTTGAGCGTTTCAGGCGACAGCGGCGCCAGTTGCGCGCCGCTGCACGCCAGCGCATCGGCCGCGATCAGGCCCAGACCACCGCCGTTGGTGATGACCGCCAGCCGTTCACCGCGCTGCGGGCGCTGGCGCGCCAGCGTTTCGACGGCGTCGAACAAATCCTCGGTGGAGTACACACGCAGCATGCCGGCGCGGCGGATGGCGGCATCGAACACCAGGTCCGCTCCCGGCGCCGCATCACGTCCCACTTTCAGCACGATGACCGGCTTGCCGCGCGCCGCCAACCGTCCGGCCGACATGAATTTGCGCGCGCTGCTGACCTGTTCTATACAGAGCAGAATCGCTTCGGTGGCGGTATCGGCGGCCAGATAATCGAGCAGGTCGCCAAAGTCCACATCAATGCCATCGCCCATGGCGACAAAGCGCGAAAAACCGATGCCGCGCTGCCCGGCCCAGTCCAGCACCGCCGTCGCCAGCGCGCCCGATTGCGACACGAAAGCCAGCCGCCCGGTGCCCGCCGCCATTTGCGTGAAGCTGGCGTTCAGTCCCAGCGCCGGCGATTGCAGGCCCACGCTGCCGGCGCCGAGGATGCGCAACAGGTGCGGCTTGGCCGCCTCCAGCATGGGCTGGCGCAGGCCGCGGCCGCCGGCCGCGCCGGGATCGGCCGTCATCACGATGGCGGCCTTGGTGCCGTTCTGTCCCAGCTCGCTGATCAAACCGGCCACCGTCGACGGCGGCGTGCAGATGATGGCCAGGTCGGCCGGCGCCGGCAAGGCGCTCACGCGGGCGTAACACGCCAGGCCGCGCAAGCTGTCATGCCTGGGATTGACCGGCCACACCTTGCCGCCATCGTGCGTGAACTCTCCCTCCAGCAGATTCGCCAGCACCCGGGTACCGATGCGCTGCGGGTTGTCCGACGCGCCGATCACGGCCACCGAGCGTGGTTGGAACAGACGGTCAAGATGACGAATACTCATGGGGAGTTACCAGCGCGATGAATGATCTTCAGTCACGCCCATCAACTGCGTGACCATGCGTTTGGGCTGATCCGGCGCGGCGCGCACCCAGCCGCTGAAGGTGCCTATCGGTTGCAGATAGCGGCTGGCCGCCACCACCATTTTCTTGTTGTCGCGGCGCGCGCCTTCCGGCGTGAAGGTCAGGTCCAGCATGTCGTCCTCGGTAAAAATATGCCACGGCGAGAGCGCATCCTTTTTATCGTACAGGAAGTGGGCCGGGGCCAGCGCAATCAAGTCGCCGTCCAGCCACAGCACATTCTCGTGCGCGCCAAAATAGCCGGCTTGCAGGTTGAAGCCCAGCTCCATATTATGCGCCGAGGCCCAGCGCCATGCGGTGTTCCGCGCCAGCAGACCGTTGGAATAGTCGAAGCTGGCGATGCCGCCATCGAGCTTGTACTCTTCGCGAAAGGTACGCACCTCGCCCCGCATCGGCATGGCGGACGACTTCTGCGTCGCGTGCACCGAGCCTTTTTCTATCGGCCCGGTGGCCAGCAGCAGCGGCGACGGGCTGGGACCGAAGCTGGCGTCGATCTCAAGGTAGTCGCAGCGCAGCGTCAGTTGGTAGCTGCCGTCGCCATTGGCGTCAACCGCGATGTGGCAGCGCTTCGCTTTGAAGCTGCTCGATTCGCCAGCGTGGTTGGCCAGTCTGGCCGAGACCAGCGGCAGGCCGTCCTGCGAAAAGTTGGCCAGCATGTCGCCGTCGCGGCGGTCGAAGGCATAAGCAAAGGCGGTGCTGATCCAGCCCAGATCCACAATCGCCACCGCGCAGAACACCTCTTCCGTGCACAGCGCCACGTAGTGCCAGCGCTTGTGGTGAAAGCGCCGCCACAGCGGGCTGCGGGCAAAGGGCTTGGCCAGCTGGCTCCAGTCGATATTGCCGACCTGGCCGGCGTAGCGTCCAAACAGCGGTTGTCCGTCAGCGGCCAGCAGGCTGGCGGGGGCGGCGGGCAGTGTCATGCAGCTTCCTTTTGCGTTATTTTGATCTGAGGGCACGCATGCCAGTCGGCCAGCCGCTGCAAGGCGCCGTTCACGTCACGCGTGAGGCGCTCGCTGACGCGCACTCCCGGTTCCAATACCAGTGACTTCACTTCGAACACGCCTTGGCGCCGGTGCGCCTTGGCGTCCACGCGGCCAACCAGCGCGCCGCGCCGTAAAATGGGCAGCGTGAAGTAGCCGTATTTGCGCTTGTCGGCCGGCGTGTAGCATTCCAGCCGGTAGTCGAAGTTGAACAATTCCTGCGCGCGGCGGCGGTCCCACACCACCGGGTCGAAGGGCGACAGTATCGTGGTCAGGGTGGGCGCCAGCACGCCATTGGCGGCATCGGCCAGCAACGCCGCATGGTCGGGATGAACGTAGATCGGATCGTCCCAGTCGTCCACCCACGCGCGCAGCAAGGCGCCCTGCTCCACCAGCGCTTCCGGATCGAGGCGCGGTGGCCTGGTGCGGAAATAATCGCCGATCCAGGGCGCACGCGCGCAGCCCATGGCTTTCACGGCTTTCAGCACCAGTTCACGTTGCACCGCCTCCTTGCTTCGCAGCTGGCTGTCATCCCAATGCGGCAGCACGCGTTCCGCCAGATCGTAGATGCGCTGGAAGTTGTGGCGGGCGGCGATCATCAGCGCGCCGGTGGTGAACAGCACTTCCAGCGAGCGCTTCTCCGGCTTCCAGCTCCACCAGCCGCCACCCTGGCCATCGGTGCGTTCAAAGTCCGAAGAGCGCGTCGGGCCGTTGACGCGGATGTGCTCCAGCACCGCCTCCACATCGGCGCGGCGCTCCTTCATCCAGGCAGCCGAATACTTCCAGCCCATGGCCTCCGGCTCCAGCATGCGATGGCGATACAGGCCGTAATCCTCGACCGGAACGAAACAGGCCTCATGCGCCCAATACTCGAACAACTGGCCGGCCGCCAGCGCCTGTTCAAGCCACGCTTGCGGATAGTCGCCCAGGCGGCTCCACAGCACCAGATACGGGCTGCGCGCCACCACATGGATGGTGTCGATCTGCAGCACGCCCATTTGGCGGATCGCTTCCAGCACGTCCGGCTGGCGCGCCTTGCGGCGGCGCGGCTGCAACAGGCCTTGCGCCGCAAGATGCAGCGCCCGCGCGGCTGGGAGGCTCAATAGGGGTTCGGTCATGAGCGCTATTCTAATAAAGAAATCAATATTGCCTGTGAATGGAATGTGGTTTTTTTCGCGCCTTTCACGCCAAGAGCGATATTTCCGGGCAGAATAACCGCAGACCCACGCGCTCATCGAAAGAGGACTGTCAGCCGATGCTCGATTTCCTGCGACGCCTGTACCGCGCCATCCTGTTGCCCGCCTTTGGCGTAGCGCTGCTGGCCTTCATGTGGTTTGCGGTGGCGTATCAGGTGCGGCAGGAGAAGCTGAGCGCCCGTCATGAGGCGATCGCGCAAAGCCAGTCGCTGTCACGCACACTGGCCGAGCACACCAATCACCTGTTGCGGCAAACCGATCACGCCACCCAGCTGTTCAAGCTGAAATACGAGGAAACCGGCGGCGCGCTGCGGCTGGCCGAGTTCTCCCGCAAGAATGGCCTGCTCGATTCCCTGCTGCCGACCAAGCTCGATCTGCCGATGGCCATCCTGAACAGCGAGGGCAAGGTGATCGACAGCATGCACGGCTACTTCTCACCCGAGTTGAAGGAGGCGCCGTTCTTCCAGAACCACGCCACCAATCCGGCCGACGTCTCGCTGGTGTCGACGCCGGTGGTCGACAGCCGCACCAAGAAATGGCAGATCCAGATTTCACGCCGCCTGAATCACGCCAACGGCAGCTTCGCCGGCGCGATCGTGGTGATGATGGACCCGACCTATTTCGTGGAGGATTACGACCGTCTTGACGTTGCACCAGGCGGCGCGGTCATGCTGATCAGCCGCGAAAACGGCATGTCGTCCGCCCGCGTCGACGACCAGGTCCTGATCAGCGACAATATCGACTTCGCCGTGGTGCGCAGCAACACCCTGCCGCCGCAGGAGGAGCTGCTGCTCAAGCGCCCGTTCGACGCCACCACCCGCATCTACGGCTATACCGAGATGCCGCGCTTCCTGCTGATGGCGGTGGTCGGCAATCCCGAAGTGGCGGCGATGGCGCGCTTCGAACGCCGCCGCACCATGTACTACGCCGCCACCGTGGTGGCCTCCGCGTTGGCGCTGCTGTTCATCTATCTGCTGATGCAGCAGGCACGCCGCCTGCGCCGCAGCGCCGGCATGGTGATCGAGGCGCAGTTGATGCTGCGTGCCGCCGCCGACGCCAGCCTGGACGCGGTGTTCCTGTTCAAGGCCTGCCGCATGCGCGGCGCACAGCGCGAGATCCTCGACTTCACCATCGCCGATCTGAATGAACGCGGCGCCCAACTGATGGGCTACCGCAGCGCGGACGTCAAGGGCAAGCGCCTGATCGAAGTGCTGCCCGAGCTGCACTCCAAGGGTTTCGTGGAAAAATATCGCCATGTGCTCGAAGCGCGCCAACCGCTGGAGGAAGAATTCGAGGTCGACTTCCTGCCCAACCGCGACGTGCACTGGCTGCACCACCAGATCGTGCCGATCACCGACGGCGTCGCCGTCAACGTGCGCGACATCACCTCGCGCAAGGAAGCGGAACTGGCGGCGCGCAAGAATCAGGCGGAGCTGGCCGCCGTCAACGACGCCTCGCCGCTAGGCCTGCTGCGCGCCGACGCCACCGGCCACTGTACCTACGTCAACCGCACCTTTGAACTGATCACCGGCCTGACGCGCGAAGAAGCCATTGGCGACGCCTGGATGCGCGCCATCCATCCGCACGACCGGGCCGTGCTGAAAGCCGCGCTCCATCACATGGCGCAAACCCGGGCGCCTTACCAGGACACGCTGCGCTGCGTGCACCCGGACGGCATGATCGTCTGGATCTCGTTCAAGATCGCCACCATGGTGGTGGATGGCAAAGTGTACGGCTACGTCGGCACGGTGGACGACATTACGCATGTCCGCAAGTCGGTGATGGCGCTGCGCGAAAGCGAAGCGCGCCTGCGCACGATTGCCGACACGCTGCCGGCCATGGTGGCGTATATCGATTCCGAACAGGTCTACCGCTTCCACAACCTGGCCTACGAGCGGGAATTCAACCGCACCGGTACCACGGTACTGGGCCGTACCATCCGCGAGACCATGGGGGACGCGCGCTACACCTTCCTCGAACCTTATGTGCAGCGCGCGCTGGCCGGTGAAACGCTGACCTTTGAAGAGGACGACAACAGCGACACCACCGAGCGCACCTACGAAGTGGTCTACATTCCGCAAATGGACGAGGAAGGCGTGAACGTGATCGGCTTCCACGTCATGCGGCAGGACATTACGGTGCAGAAGCGCGAGAAGCAGCGCCTCCTGCGCCTGTCGCAGGTGGATGCGCTGACCGGCCTGACCAACCGCGCCGGCTTCCTGCAAAAGCTGCATGACGCCATGATCGGCGCGCGCGCCAATGGCAACCTGATGGCGGTGATGTACATGGATATCGACCGTTTCAAGCCGGTGAACGATACTTTCGGCCACGCCGTCGGCGATGCGCTGCTCAAAGCCTTCTCGGCGCGCCTGACCCACACCATGCGCGCCAGCGATACCATCGCCCGTTTGGGCGGCGACGAGTTCACCATCATCATGGAGCGCATCCACCGCATCGACGACGCGGCGGCGCTGGCGGCCAAGATCGTGGCCGCCATGCAGGCCGACTTTGACCTCGACGGCACGGTGGTATCGGTCTCCACCAGCATCGGCCTGACCTTCTACCGCGACGAGGACATGAGCCCGGCCGAACTGCTGAACCGCGCCGATGTCCTGCTGTACGAGGCCAAACAGGCCGGCCGCAACACCTTCCGCGCCGGCCCGGCCCTGCTCCATCCCACCAGTAACGCGGCATAAATCAAACCGGGAACGGTCGGCTTGCGCTATATTGAGCGCTTTCCGGCTGTTTGTTGATTTTTTCTCATGCGTTTGCTGCACACCTCCGACTGGCATCTCGGCCAATCCCTGCATAATTTTGAGCGTCACTACGAGCACCAGCGCTTCCTCGACTGGCTGCTGGACGCCATCGTCGCCGAACAGGCCGACGCGCTGCTGATCGCCGGGGATATTTACGACAATGCCAATCCGTCGGCGGCTTCGCAGAAGCAGTTGTACACCTTCCTGCGCCGGGTGCGCGAGCGCGTGCCGCATTTGAACCTGATCGTCATCGCCGGCAACCACGATTCGCCGGGCCGGCTGGACGCGCCCGGACCACTGCTGGAGGCGCACGGTACGCGCGTGATCGGCGCCGTGCAGCGCAATGCCGACGGTGAAATCGATGTGGAATCGCTGGTACTGCCGCTGACCGGACGCGATGGCCTGGTCGCCGCATGGTGCCTCGCCGTGCCATTCCTGCGTCCCGGCGACGTGCCGCGCGTGGCGGCGGATGGCGTCGATCCTTATCTGGCCGGCATCGCCCTGCTCTACCAGCAGGCGTTTGAACTGGCGCAGCGCAAGCGCACCGATGGCCAGGCCATCATCGCCATGGGCCACTGCCACATGGTGGATGGCCAGATGTCCAGCGACTCCGAACGCCGCATCGTCATCGGCGGCACCGAGATGCTGCCGGCCGGGATCTTCGATCCGGCCATTGCCTACGCGGCGCTGGGCCATTTGCATCTGGCGCAAAACGTCGGCAAGCAGGAACACATCCGCTATTGCGGTAGTCCGCTACCGTTGTCGTTCGCGGAAGTGAACTACGCACACCAGATTCTGCGCATCGATCTGGATGGCGCGGCTGTGCGCGCGATCGCGCCGGTGCCGGTGCCGCGCGCGGTGGAACTGCTGCGCATTCCGTCCAGGCCAGCGCCGCTGACGCAGGTGCTGGAAGAACTGACCGCCCTGTCGCCGCCGGATGCGCCGCCCGAGCAACAACCGTATCTGGAAGTACGCGTTCTGCTGGAGCAGCCGGAGCCAGGCCTGCGCGCGCGCATTGAAGCGGCGCTGGACGGCAAAGCCGTACGCCTGGCCAAGATCGAAACCTCGACCGCCGTACGCGGCTCGTCCATCGATAAGGAGGTGATGACGTTGGACCAGCTGGAAAAGCTCAAGCCCGACGACATCTTCAAACAGCTATACCAGCAGCGCTTCGGTAATGAAGCGCCAGCCGATCAACTCAGCGCCTTTGCGGAGTTGATGCTGCCATGAGAATCCTGAAAATCAGCGGCAAGAATCTGGCTTCGCTAGCCGAAGAATTCAGCGTCAATTTCGAATCGGAGCCCTTGGCATCCACCGGACTGTTCGCCATCAGCGGCCCGACCGGTGCCGGCAAGAGCACCTTGCTGGACGCCTTGTGCCTGGCCCTGTACGACGCCACGCCGCGCCTGCTGCGCGTGGCCGGCCGCAATTACCTGGCCGATGTCGGCAACGAAACCGTCTCCACGCAGGACCCGCGCACGCTGCTGCGCCGTGGCACGGCCGAGGGCTACGCCGAGGTGGAATTTGTCGGCAGCGACGGCGCCACCTACCGCGCGCGCTGGAACGTGCGCCGCTCGCGCAACAAGGCGGAAGGCACTTTGCAGCCGACCACCATGTCGCTGCAATTACTGCCGTCCGAGCAGCCGATTGGCGCCACCAAGACCGAGGTGAAAGCGGAGATCGAGAAGCGCATCGGCCTGTCGTTCGAACAGTTCACGCGCGCGGTGCTGCTGGCGCAGAACGAGTTTTCCGCCTTCCTCAAGGCCGAGGACAATGAGCGCGGCGAACTGCTGGAAACGCTGACCGGCAGCACGGTGTATTCCGAAATCTCCATCCGCGCCTTTGAGCGCAACAAGCTGGAACAGGCGGCGCTGCAAAAACTGAATCTGCGCCTGGCCGACCAGAAGCCGCTCACCGCCGAGCAGCGCGCCGGGATTGAAGCGCAAAGCGCCAACGCCGCTGTCGCCTTGCAGGCGCTGGATCAGCAAAAGGCGGAACTGGAACAGGAACTGCGCTGGCATCAGCAAGCGGAAAAGCTCCAGCAGGAAGAGCAGGCAGCACAACAGGCGGCGCAGTCCGCGCAAGCCGCCGTGGCGGAAGCAGCGCCGCGCCGGGCCGCGCTGGCGCTCATCGACGCCGTGCAACCTGCGCGTCCGCTGGCCGAGGATATCCGCCGCATCGATGCGGACATCGCGGGCACCCAAGCCACCATCGTCACCAGCACGCAAAACCTGCAACAGGCGGCGCAGGCGCTGGATCAAGCCAACGCCGCGCTGACGCAAGCTGCCGCCAGCCAGCAGGAAGCGGAAGCGACACAACGCGCCGCAGCACCGCAACTGGACCAGGCCAAGGCACTGGACGCGCGCATCGAGGCCATGCTGCCGGCCTATCGCCAGGCCGCCGCGGCGCGCGACAAAGCCGAGCAAGCCGACGCCGCCGCCACGGCCGCGTTGCAATCGCGTCAAAGCGAACAGGCCCGCCTGGCCGCGCAGCAGCAGGCCGGCGTGGCGTGGCTACAGCAGCACAAGCACTGGAAGGCACTGGCACTGCAATGGGAGCGCTGGGATGTGCTGTTCGTGCAGGCCGGCCAGCAGGCAGCGCAGGCGGAGCGGTTGGCCTCCGGCTTGTCGCGCGTGCAGCGCAACGCGCAGATGCATCGCGACGAGGAAGCCGACGCCAGCGCCAAACTGGCTGCCGCTGTGGAAGCTCTGCAAACGCTGGACCTTCAGCGCCAGCAGGCAGCGCAGGCCATGGCCGCATACTCGGTCGAGGAACTGCAAGCCGCCCGCAGCCACCACGAACAGCGCCGCGACCTGCTGACCAGTGCGGAGAAGATCTGGCTGGAGCTGGCGTCGCGTCAGTCGCGCCACGCGCAGATCGATGCGCAATCCGCGCAGTACCGGCAGGCCATGGCCGCCGCCGAAGCGCAGCTGGCTGCCGCGCAGCAGGAAGGCATCGCCATCATGGCGGCGTTCTCGCAAGCCGAGCGGGCGCTTAAGCTGGCGGAGGCAGCGTGCGCGGTCAACGTGGAATCGCTGCGCAAGTCGCTGGAAGACGACACACCCTGCCCGGTGTGCGGCGCGCTGGATCATCCATATCGCCACAATGACGACAGCCTGCAAACCATGCTGCGCGAGTTCCAGGCCGACGTGGCAGGGTGCCGCCAGCAGATGGAGGCCAACGTCAACCAGCAAGCGGCGCATCGCGCATCGGCGCAGGCCAGCGCGGAGCAGTTGAATGTGCTGGCCGCCGAACAGCGCTCGGTGCAGCAAGCGCTGGAGCGCATCGCCGCCGCATGGCACGCCCACCCGCTGAACGCCGTCGCTGCCAATGCTGCCGTGCTGCCGCCCGAGACCGAGCGCACGGCGTGGTTCGTGGCGCAACTGGGAACCACGCAGAAAGCCTTGCAAGCCATCGAGCAGCAAGAGCGCGCACTGCATGCCGCCCGCATGGCGCGCGATCAGGCGCAAGCCGCGTACGATCGCGCCGCCGCCGAGCACACACGCCTGCAAACCGTGGCCGCCGCCGCGCGCACCGCGCTGGCGCAATCGAACACTGAATACAAAGCGCTGGAAGACCAGCGCATCGAAGTCGCGCTCACACTGAGCGGCCTGCTGTCCGATCTGGACGCAGCCTTCAGCGGCGGCGACATTCCAAGCGAAGAATGGAAAGAAGACTGGAAATCCGGCCCGGCGCGATTCTACGAAGCGCGTCAGGCGGAAAGCAAGCAATGGCTGGCGCAGCGCGCTGCGTACGATGAACGCAATGCCGCCCTGACCGGCTTTGAGGTCGAACTCAAGGCCCTGACGGATGCCCTGACCAAAACCGGCCATGACGTCCTCGCGGCCCGCGAAGCCTTTGCCTTCGCCGATTCCGCCTTGAAAGCCAGCCAGGATCAGCGCATGTCCATGTGGAACGGCAAAGAAGTCCGCGACGTCGAAGCCAGTCTGCAAGCGGCCATCGACAACGCGAAAGCCCGCCACGCCGCCGCGCAAACCGCCGCCCAGCAAGCCACGCAGGCCAAAGTCCGCAACGACGAGGCGCTGGCCCAAGCCGGCAAACAGCTCGCCACACTGCAAGCCGCCGCCAACGCCGCGGCCGAGCGTCTCGCCGCCTGGCTGACCGCCTTCCAGCAGCGCCAGCCCGACGCCGGCCTGCACGATCTGGCGCAACTGCACGCATTGCTGGCCCACCCGGCCGATGTCATCGCCGCTGAACGCGAAGCCCTGCAAGCCCTGTCGCGTGCCGTCGATCAGACCACGACCGTCCTGCAAGAACGCCAGCGCCAGCGCGAACAACACCAGGCATCCGCCCCGCCGCCGCGCCACGCCCCGGGCGAGGAGCCCGCCGTCGCCGGGCCGCGCAGCGCCGATGACGCGATCACCGACCTGTGGGCTGCCAACGAACCAGCCTCCGATGCGCATACGGCAGGCACCCCACTGGCCGAATCGCCAGCCGCCGCCGTCTCCGCCGCACTGAACGCCCTGCTGGCCGAGCGCAAGACCGCCAACGACCACGCCACGGCGCTGCACCTCGCGCTGGCGCAGGATGACGACAAACGCCGCCGCTCGTCCGCCATGCTGGCCGAAATCGAACAACAAGAAGCCATCGCCCAGCGCTGGGCGCGCATGGATGACCTGATCGGCTCCGCCGACGGCAAACGCTTCCGCAACTATGCCCAGCAATTCACGCTGGACGTCCTGCTGGGCTATGCCAACGCCCACCTCAACCACCTGTCGCGCCGCTACCAGCTGGAACGCATTCCCAACGCCGCCGCGCCGTCCCTGGCCCTGCTGGTACGCGACCAGGACATGGGCGGCGAAATGCGCTCGGTGCACTCGCTGTCCGGCGGCGAATCCTTCCTGGTCTCGCTGGCGCTGGCGCTGGGCCTGGCCTCGCTGTCCTCCAACCGGGTGCGGGTCGAATCGCTGTTCATCGACGAAGGCTTCGGCAGCCTGGATGCCGACACCCTGCGCGTCGCCATGGACGCGCTGGACGGCCTGCAAGCCATGGGCCGCAAAGTCGGCGTCATCTCGCACGTGCAGGAAATGACCGAGCGGATCTCGGCAAAAATCATGGTCCAGCCCTCGGCCGGCGGCCGCAGCACAATTAGCGTCATGTAAGCCGCGCCGGTGCTATCATGTCCGGCATGAGCATCGGCGCCGTCCCACCGAGTTCCATCACCGCCACGCCGGCGCGCGAGCTGCCGCCGGTGCAGGCGTCGTCGTCCCCTGCGGCGGCAAGCGAAATCACGCCCACCGCCTCCGCCAGCACCCAGCTATCGCGCGAAGCGCTGGTCCTGATCGACAAGCTCAAAGCCCGCGATACCGAAGTGCGTCAACACGAACAGGCCCACATGGCGGCGGCCGGCGGCCTGGCGACCTCCGGCGCCACCTTTACCTATCAGCGCGGCCCGAATGGCGTCAACTACGCCATCGGCGGCGAAGTCAATATCGACACCTCGCCCGGCGCCACGCCCGAGGAAACCATCCAGCGCGCCCGTACCATCCAGGCTGCGGCGCTGGCGCCGGCCGAACCCTCAGGCCCCGACCGCGCCGTCGCCGCCCAGGCGCAGCAGATGGAAGCGCAGGCCCGCGCCGAACTGGCGCAGCGCACCTACCAGGGCGGCAGCCCGGCGCAGCCCATGGTGGATGTCTACGCCTGAGTGATAAAATCCCGCCTTTGCCTTTTTAGCCAACACGGAATCATGTTAAAAGCACCACGCACCCTGACCTTCAAATGCGCCAAGTGCGCCAAAGCCGTCCAAGTCCGCCTGCAAAAAGTATCGGCTTGTTCGCACATCCAGCCTTACGTCGGCGTTTGCGCATGCGGGGAGGTGCGTCACCACGCCATCGGCCAGAAAGACGCGGTCGAGTCCTACCTGGCGGCGCCGGAAGGCTGGACCCACCACCACTAATTTGCGCCGCGCCCTCAAGTAATCCGATACGATACCGTTAAACAGTTGTAGAAGTTTCATCAAAACGGAATCCATCATGTCTACCATTTCGAATCTGGGCAGCCGCTGGCCCTCCCTGTACAACGGCAGCCAGCAGACCTCGGGCCTGCAAAAAACGCAAGCCTCCACGCCCAGCGCCAAATCCGGCGGCGTTCTGGATCTGGACAGCCGCGTGGCGTCGGTCGGCAACGCGACGGTGGATTTCGCCCAGGATTTCGTCAACAGCTTCGCCAAAACCCTGTTCGGCGACGACGCCAAGGGCGCGGTAATCGATTTCGACTCGGCCAGCCTGGAGGCCTCCTCCAGCTACGCCGTGGGCTATCAGCACACCGAGGGCGCCAATGGCGTCAGCGACGCCGCGGCCTTCAGCCTGACCGACAGCTCGCACTTCATCGGCAAGGGCACCATCACCACCGCCGACGGCCGCAAGTTCGATTTTGAAGTGGAAGTCCAGTACAACTACCAACTGGATGCCGCCGCCAGCCAGACCAGCAGCGCGCCACAGGAGCAGGAGGAGAGCAACCAGCCATCGACCAAGGACCTGCCGACCGTGCAGCTGCCAAATATCGACTTCCCGGGCACGCTGGCGGACCTGTTCAAACTGATCGGCCGCGACCTGCAAACCGCGCTGGCCAGCGACAACGACAATAACAACAAGACCGCCGACGGCATCGACCGCAATACCTTGCGCAATCTGTCGCTACGTCTCCTCAACCTGGTCGACAGCAAGGACACCAACACCTACGCGCCGCCGACGGCTGCGGAAAAAGCCAAGGCCGCCAGCGCCAGCGATGCGCCGGCCGACAAGCCTGCCGACAGCGCAGCCAGCACCGCAGCGGCAACCACACCGGCAGCCGCCGATGCCGCCACAGCGCCAGCCGACAGCGACGCCGCACCATCCACCACGGCCTCCGCATAACCGCAGGCGGCCCGCCTCCCCGGCGACCGGTATAATAGCGCCGCTGCGCAGCCTCGCGCAGCGCGTTCCTATTTACTGTCGATTGCCCCAACATGTCCGCACACACCACCTCCCCGTCCGCCCCACCGCACATCCACTGGGAGGAGAATGGCGAGCAGCGCTCGGCGCGCTGGCGTTCGGAAGCCGGCATGCCGCCGCCGAAGCGCGTGGTCATCGCCGACGACCGTACCAACGCCGACGTAGCCTATCGCCTGGCCTGCGAAGGCACGGCCCTGCTGTGGCGCGGCGACTTCCAGAATGCGCGCCAACTGCTGCAAGCCCTGGCGCGCCGCGCCGACCATAAAGGCGGCAAAGGCAAAAAGGCCAAGCCGGCCAAGATCCCTGCCACGCCGACCGAAGCCTTCCACCTGCATCGCCAGGCCCAATCGCAACGCGCCCGCACGCTGGCCATGCTGCTGATTCCTTTCGACGAGGGCTACACCATTCCGCTGCGCCGCGCGCCAGACGTCAAGCTGGCTTGCAATGAAGCGTATGGGCGTTACGAAGAACCGTTCATCGCCTCGATGCGCGAGCTGCTTGGTTTGATCGGCGCGCACGAATGGCGTCGCACCGGCGTGGAAATTCCAGCGCTGGGCGCGCGCATCCACCCGCACTACGGCGTGTTCTCGCCGGTGCGCGGCGAATACGTGCAAATGGTGGCCGATGCGCCGCTGCCCAAAGGTGCGTCGCTGGCGTTCGACATCGGCGTCGGCACCGGCGTGCTGTCGGCGGTGCTGGCCAGGCGCGGCGTGGCGCGCGTGATCGCCACCGATCAGGATCAGCGTGCGCTCAGCTGCGCGCGCGAGAACCTGGCGCTGCTCGGCCTCGACGACAAAGTTGAGTTGCAGGTCGCAGACCTGTTCCCCGAAGGCCGCGCGCCGCTGGTGGTGTGCAATCCGCCGTGGGTGCCGGCACGTCCAAGCTCACCGATCGAATACGCCGTCTACGATCCGGACAGCCGCATGCTGCGCGGCTTCCTGGCCGGCCTGTCGGCCCACCTGACGCCCGGCGGCGAAGGTTGGCTGATCCTGTCCGACCTGGCCGAGCATCTGGGCCTGCGGCCACGCGCACAACTGCTGGAATGGATCGCCGCCGCCGGGCTGAAAGTGATCGACCGCATCGACGTCCGCCCGATCCACCCGCGCGCCGCCGACGCCACCGATCCCCTGCACGCAGCCCGCGCCGCCGAGGTCACATCGCTGTGGAAACTGGCCACCGCTTAAGCCGGCTTGCGCAATGCGACATACTTGTATATAATTATGGCCTCAGACGCGGGGTGGAGCAGTCTGGCAGCTCGTCGGGCTCATAACCCGAAGGTCACAGGTTCAAATCCTGTCCCCGCAACCAGATTCGATAAGCCGTTGATTTTCCTTAGAAAATCAACGGCTTTTTCACTTTATGCCGCCAGTTTGCGACGACGCGCAAGCAGGCCGCAAAGGGCGAGGCCGCCCAGCAGCATGGCGTAGGTTTCTGGCTCAGGCACCGGCGTCAAAAGAATCGCGCCACACTGGCTGCCGGCGGCATTGCATCCCCATGCAGAAATTTGGCCCGCACCATTCACGTCTTCAACCGACAAGATGCTCCAGGAATTGGGCGTTGCCAGCACGTCTTGCAGATAATAATAGCTGCCGTCACGCCAGATCATGCCGGTGGTGCCGAACTCGTTGTAGCCGACCACCGTCCCCGAATCATCAATGCCTACCGCCCCATACATCGATAACACCTGGTAGTTCCCGTTGTCCCAGACAAAGGACACGGAACCGTTGAACGAGCGGTCGTACTGCATCGTGCCCGCGACTTGACCGGAACTATTAATATCGTGTGCGGAGGACCACCCACTATCAGAGTAGGCGCCACCGATATCGATAATGGAATTATTCTTGTAAATCACGGCGTGGCCGACGCCATTGGCCGCGGTCGCCTGGCCCACCGCGTCCCCCGCAGCGTTCACCCCATAGGCATAACTGCTAGTGCCGCCGCTCAGCGTCCCCAAGTCTTGCGCCGCTCCACCGTTGCTTGAGTAAAAAGCGTGGACTTCCCCCGAGGCGGTTTGAGCCGAGCCTACCACGACTCCGCTGTCATTCATATTGCCCAATGCGCTGTAGCCACCTCCGAGGCCCAGCGCGGTGATGGTGCCGCCGGAGGCAAAATAAACCTGGCTGCCAGGGTAATTCAGGCTGCTGTTCCCTGCAATCTGGCCGGAAGCATTAATTGCCTGCGCATAGACCACACCATTGATGGGCGGCGTGATGGCGGAACTATTACCAGACGTAATAAAAGCCGCAAGGTTCGAACCGACGTAAGTTAGCCCGACCATTTGACCATTTGAGCTGACTCGCCCCGGCGTGGTACTGGTGGAAGTCGCAAACGACTGCACGGTGTATTTAGGCACGGTGCCCGCATGGGCGCTGGCAGCAAAGGCGGCCATGAGCAGCGCACCGATTGTAGTGGTCCAAAGTTTCATCAACATCCTCCATAAAACATTCATTATCCCAGAGTTGTTATTTTTAATGCTCTATTTAACAATATTTTTAAAAAATAATACTTTTGAAATAAAAGCATCCTGATTGTTGACTTACAATGCCGGTTCTTTTCTCCTGTTCAGTTGACCTTTGGCATGTCACAATTTCTTTTTTCCCAGTCTCAAGGAGAAGCGCGTGAAGGAATCCGTGCCGCAGCAAGAAATCCCGACCATTGACGAGCCATCCAACCCTTCCCGTCGCCGCATCTTCCAGGCGGCCGGCGCTGCCGGGCTGGCGACCACCCTGCCGGCGCTGACCGAGGCAGCGCCGGCCAAAGCCACTGCCGTCAAGGGCTCGCTCGACGAGAAGCTCAAGGCCAATATCAAGAACGTGGTGGTGATCTACCTCGAAAACCGCAGCTTCAATAATCTGTTCGCCAACTTCCCCGGCACCGCGCAGCCTTTGTCCGCCGCGCCGGCTGCCGCTTGCGTGCAGCGCGACCGCGATGGTTCGGTGCTGCCTTCGTTGCCGAAGATCTGGGGCGGCATGGTGCCGAATACGCAGGACATCGGCGGCAAAAAGTACGCGATCAAGGAAGACGACATCAAGGGCCTGCCGAACGCGCCCTTCAAACTGATGGACACCGAGGGCAAGCCGCTGCCGGAAGCCGTCATCACGCGCGACCTGTGGCACCTGTTCTACCAGAACCAGATGCAGATCAACGACGGCAAGAACGACGGTTTCGCCGCGTGGGGCAACACCGGCGGCATGGTGATGGGCTACTACGGCGAGACCAATAAAAACCTCGGCCTGTGGAAGATCGCCGAACAGTACACGCTGTGCGATAACTTCTTCATGGCGGCCTTCGGCGGCTCCTACCTGAACCACCAGTTCCTGATCACCGGCCGCGTGCCCGAATACTTCAACGCCAAGGACACCGCGGCCAGGAAGAAGATCGCCGTACTGGATGACGGGCCGACCGGCTTCCGCCTGTCCGTCACGCAGGACTCGCCAGCTTCCGCCATGGATGGCCATCCGAATTTCGTCAACAACGGCGCCATCACCCCGGACGGCTACGCGGTCAACACCATGGCACCGCCCTACCAGCCCAGCTACATCCGCCCGGCCTACGACGGCGATCCGCTGCACGCCGATCCAAAAGACGCCGGCACCCTGCCGCCGCAAACCTACGACACCATCGGCGACCTGCTGTCGCGCAAAGGCGTGAGCTGGGCATGGTATGGCGGCGCGTGGCAAGCCGCCCTCGATGCGCGCGGCGGTGGCGAAAAGCCGAACTTCCAGTACCATCACCAGCCGTTCAACTACTTCAAGCAGTTCGCGCCCGGCACCAAGGCGCGCGAGGAACATCTGCGCGACGGCGGCATGGGCGACAGCCCGATCTCCAACAAATTCATCGCCGACGCGGTGGCGGGCAAGCTGCCGGCCGTGACCTTCTACAAGCCGCAGGGGAACCTCAACCTGCACGCCGGTTACTCGGACATCGAATCCGGCGACGCTCATATCGCCAACGTCATCGAGCATTTGAAGAAATCCCCGCAGTTCAAGAACATGCTGGTGGTGATCACCTTTGATGAAAACGGCGGCTGGTGGGATCATGTGGCGCCGCCCAAGGGCGACCGCTGGGGCCCGGGCTCGCGCATCCCGGCCATCATCGTTTCGCCATATGCGAAAAAAGGCCACGTGGATCACAACTTCTACGACACCACCTCCATCATGCGCTTCATCACCCGTCTGCACGGCCTGCCGCTGCTGGAAGGTCTGAAGGCCCGCAACGAAGCCTTCGCCGCCCGCCGCGCCGCGCCGCCGGGCGACCTGACGGGAGCCCTGAGCTTCCGCTGAGTTTGCGCTTTGTGTTAAACTGCGCGCAATTCTGTAAGCTAACGAAGCCCGACTGCATCAGCCGGGCTTTTGTTTTTTCCCGATGAGAGATAAAAAAGATAACGCTACGTTCGACCTGCCGGGCTTTGCGCCCGCCGCGCCGCTCGAACCGGAAGCAAAGCGTGCGCCGCCGCCGCGCGTGCGCCGTGCCACGCTCAAGCAGGAGCAGCTGGAACTGCTGGAGCCGACCGACACCACCGGCCTGCCGCTCTGGGTGCGCGACGACAATCTCGACCTGACCGGCTTACCGGTATGGAAGCGTGACTGATACGGCACAGCCGCAGTACGCTTCACAAACACCTCCCGCACAGTCCACGCGCCGCCTGTTAGACTGTGTGCCACATCCTTCTTGAACAGGGTCCGCCACCATGACTTCCACCTCCTTCGCCAGCCTGCCGCTGAGCCCCGCCTTCCTGGACAACCTCGACTCGCTCGGCTACAAGGAAATGACGGACATCCAGGCGCAAAGCCTGCCGTCCGTGCTGGAAGGCCGCGACCTGATCGCCCAGGCCAAGACCGGCAGCGGCAAGACCGCCGCCTTCGGCATCGGCATTCTGCACAAGCTGAATCCCGCCTGGTTCGCGGTGCAGGCACTGGTGCTGTGCCCCACGCGCGAACTGGCCGACCAGGTGGCTGGTGAACTGCGGCGCCTGGCCCGCTCCACCGGCAACGTCAAGGTGCTGGTGCTGACCGGCGGCTCGCCAATGCGCCCGCAAATCGCCTCGCTGGAACACGGCGCCCACATCATCGTCGGCACCCCGGGCCGCGTGCGCGACCACCTGGGCCGCCAGACGCTGGACCTGTCGAAAGTCAGCACACTGGTGCTGGACGAGGCGGACCGCATGACCGACATGGGCTTCTACGACGAAATCGCCGGCATCGTCAGCGCCTGCCCGAAACGCCGTCAGACCCTGCTGTTCTCGGCGACCTATCCAGACGACATCCGCCGCGCCACCGACGACTTCCTGGTCGATCCGGTGGAAGTGACGGTGGAAGCGCAGCACGACAACAGCCAGATCGAACAGCTGTTCTTCGAGATTGGCTTCGACCAGCGCAACGACGCCGTGGCGCGTCTGCTGGGCCACTACAAGCCGGTATCGGCCATCGCCTTCTGCAACACCAAGGTGCAATGCCGCGAGCTGGTGGAGTCGCTGCAAGAGAAAGGCTTCTCCGCACTGGCACTGTACGGTGAACTGGAGCAGCGTGAGCGCGACGAGATACTGGTACTGTTTGCCAACCGTAGCTGCTCTGTACTGGTGGCCACCGACGTGGCCGCGCGCGGCCTGGACATCCCCAATCTGGAAGCGGTGATCAACGTCGACGTCTCCAAGGACACCGAAGTGCACATCCACCGCGTAGGCCGTACCGGCCGTGGCGGCGAACAAGGCCTGGCGCTGTCACTGTGCGCGCCGAACGAGAAGAAATGGGTCAAGCTGATCGAGGAATATCAGGGCCAGCCGGTCGAATGGTTCGATCTCGACAGCCTTGACGAAAGCGACTACGCCGTCGATCCGGCGCCGATGATGACGCTGGTGATCTCCGGCGGCAAAAAGGACAAGCTGCGTCCGGGCGACGTCCTGGGCGCCCTGACCGGCGACGCGGGCCTGAGCAAGGAGCAAGTCGGCAAGATCAATGTGACCGAATTCCAGACCTACGTGGCGATCGATCGCCGCGTCGCCTACGACGCCTTCGCGCGCCTTAACAAAGGCAACCCGCTGGGTGGCGATTTTGGCGCCATCAAGGGCCGCAACTTCAAGATGCGCTTTATCGAGGCGTAAATACCCCTTTCGTGGAAGGCGCGCCGCGCGCCCTCCTCCTATGATGGTCAAAACATAGGAGGAAGCCATGAACTACCTGCATTTCGGCCGGCGCACGGTGGAGGAAAGCCTCAAGCGCCTCAAGACCGAGCGCATCGACCTGCTGTGGGCGCACATGGCCGACGGCGCCACGCCGCTCGACGAAATTCTGCGTGGCTTCGATGATCTGGTCCGCGCCGGCAAAATTCACTATGCTGGTCTGTCCAACTTCCCTGCATGGATGGTGTCACGCGCCGACCTGCTGGCGGAACTGCGCGGCTGGTCGCCGGTGGCAGGCATTCAGGTCGAATACAGCCTGGCGGAGCGCGGCGCGGACCGCGAATTCCTGCCGATGGCGGAAGCCTTGGGATTGGGCGCGGCACTGTGGTCGCCACTGGGCGGCGGCCTCCTGACCGGCAAATACCGCGACGGCAGCAAGGAAGGCCGCATGACCGGCTTGGGCGGCGTCCTGCTGCGCACCGAAAAAAGTGACCGCGAGACCGCCACGCTGGATGCGGTGCTGGCCATCGCGCAGGAGCTGGATGCGACGCCGAGCCACGTCGCCATCGCCTGGCTGCTCGATAAAGCGCGCAAGTCCAGCACCGCGCTGGTGCCCATCCTCGGCTCGCGCACGCGCGCGCAACTGGATGGCACGCTGGGCGCGATCAATCTGCGTCTCAGCGCGGAGCAGGTACAGAAGCTGGATCAGGCCAGCGCCATCGTCATGGGAAATCCCTACGATATCGTGGCGCAAAGCGCCGGCAGTATCGCCGGCGGCCGCGCGGAGGCGCTGCGCCAGCAGCTGATTCCGCCAAGGTAATCAGCGCTCGATGTGCGGCAGCAGCACGGTCAGGATGCCGAGCAGCGGCAGGTAGGAGCACAGCTGGTAGACGTAGGCGATGCCGTTGACGTCCGCCAGATGGCCCATGGCCGCCGCGCCGATGCCGCTGACACCAAACATCAGGCCAAAGAAAATCCCGGCGATCATGCCGACCTTGCCCGGCATGAGCTCCTGCGCAAACACCACGATGGCGGAGAAAGCCGACGAAATCACGAAGCCAATAATCACGGTCAGCGTCGCGGTCCAGAACAGATTCACATACGGCAGCGCCAGCGTGAAGGGCGCGGCGCCGAGGATGGACATCCAGATCACACGCTTGCGGCCTATCTTGTCGCCGATCGGACCGCCCATGAAGGTGCCCGCAGCCACCGCGGCGAGGAACAGGAACAGATACATCTGCGCCGACGACACCGACACGCCAAATTTATCGATCAGATAGAAGGTGTAGTAGCTGGTCAGGCTGGACATGTAGACGTACTTGGAGAAGACCAGCAGCGCCAGCACGGTCAGCGCGCCATACACCTTCGCTTTAGGCAGAGGCGACACCGCAACCGCGGCGGCCTTGCGCGGCTGCGCCAGATGATGGCTATGCCAGCGGCTCACGTACACCAGCACCGCGATGGCGGCGGCCACCAGCAATCCAAACCAGGCGATGTTGGCCTGGCCACGGCCGATGATGACGGCAGCCGCCAACACCGGGCCAAGCGCGGAGCCGGCGTTGCCGCCCACCTGGAACAGCGACTGCGCAAAACCGAAGCGCCCGCCCGACGCGGCACGCGCCACGCGCGACGCCTCGGGGTGGAAGGTCGAGGAACCGACGCCAATCAGCGCCGACGACAGCAGCAGCGCATGGAAGGACGAGGCAAAGGACATCATCAGCACGCCGATCAGCGTGGCCACCATCCCCATCGGCAGCAGGAAGGGCATGGGACGGCGATCGGTATAAAGGCCGATCCACGGTTGCAGCAGCGAGGCGGTGCACTGGAAAGTCAGCGTAATCAGGCCGACCTGGGTGAAGCTCAGGCCAAATTCCGCCTTGAGCATGGGGTAGATCGAAGGCAGCATGGCCTGCGTCAGGTCGTTCAGCAGGTGGACCAATGCGACGGCGCCCAGTATCCGCATGACAGTTTCGCCGTGTGGACGGCTGATCGAGGTAGTGGCAGTAGTATTCATGGGATCAGTGTAATATGGTCGCGAATTCCTGATATTCCAACTATCGTCGAATAAATGACAAATTCCGCCCGCAGCAGCGATCACTGTGATTATCAGCGCGTGCCGCGCGTCGTCACCGCCATGGCGCGCGACGAGGTGCACGGCGTCTCGGTCGAACCGCACAGCCACGAGCGCGCGCAGCTGCTGTATGCCACCGAAGGCCTGATGCGGGTGCGTACCGATTCCGGCGTGTGGATACTGCCGCCGCGCCGCGCGCTGTGGATACCGCCCGGCGTGGTGCATCATTGGACGTCGCTCAGCAAGGTCACCATGCGCACCATCTACGTGGAGGCGGCCACGGCTCGGGCCTTCGGCGATAGCTGCCGCGTGATCGAAGTCACGCCCCTGCTGCGCGAGCTGATACTGGCGCTGCTGGACGAACCGATCGAATATCCGATACCGGGACGCGGCGAGCACGTGGCGATGCTGATCCTGTCCGAGCTGGCGGCGGCGGAGACGGTGCCGATTGCGATTCCATGGCCGCGCGACCGGCGGCTGGTGGCGGTGTGCTCGGCGATCATGGCCGATCCGGGCAGCAGCCGGAATATCGAGCAGTGGGCGGATGACGTGGGCGCCAGCGCGCGCACGCTGATCCGGCTATTCCCCAAGGAGACCGGCCTGCATTACCGGCAATGGGTCCAGCAGGTGCATCTGGCCGAGGCGTTCAGCAGGCTGGCGCAAGGCCAGAGCGTGGGCGAGATGGCCACGGCGCTGGGCTACGCGAGTCCGAGCGCGTTCAGCGCCATGTTCCGCCGGATTCTCGGCAAGACGCCGCAGCACTACATGACCGAGTGGCGCACACCGCTGCCGCAGTCGCAGCCTACGCGGCGTCCAGCGTAAAGCGGAACACCGCACCGGCGCCCGGCTCGCTGACCAATGCTATCGCGCCACCGTGCAGTTGCAGGATGCGGTTAACGGTCAACAGGCCAAGGCCGCCGACGCGATACTCGCCTTGCAGCGCGACCGGACGGCGGAACAGGTTTTCGCGCATGGTGGCCGGTACGCCGGGGCCGGTGTCGGCCACCGTGACTTCCACTTTGCCTGCCGCTGCGGGCTTGACGATGATCTCCACCTCGCCGCCGGACGGCGTGTGGCGAATGGCGTTATCGAACAGATTGGTCAGCACGCGTTCTATCATGCCCAGGTCTGCGCGCACCATCGGCGCCGGATGCGGCAGGGTCGCCATCAGGCGGATGCCCTTCTCCTGCGCTTGCAGTTCAAATTTCTGGAACACGTCCTGTATCAGGTCGGACAGCGAAAACGGCTCCAGTTCCGGTTGCACCGCGCCGTGTTCAAGGCGCGCCAGCTCAAACAGGGCTTGCGCCAGCCGCCCCACTTTCTGGCTCTGCGACAGCGCGATGCCGAGGTAATGCTGGCGTTCCGCCGCGGTCAGCGTTGCGTCTTTCAGCGACAGCGTTTCAAGGTAGCCATGGATGGAACCCAGCGGCGTGCGCAAGTCGTGCGAGATGTTGGCCACCACCTCGCGGCGGTCGTTGTCCAGCTGGCGCATGGTCTTCCACTGTTCGTTGATGCGCGCGCCCATGTCGGAGAAGGATTGTTCGAGAATCGCGATCTCGTCGCGCGGGCCGCCGCGCTGCGGTTCGGGCAACGCCAGCTGGTCGGCCCTGGTGTCCAGCTGCTGCATGGTCTTGGTCAGGCGATGCAGCGGGCGCGTGATCAGGCGGAAGGCGATCAGGCCGGCCACCAGCACCAGTGCCGCCACCACCGCCATCGACCACAATGTGGTGCGCAGCACGGAACTGGCGGTGGCGCGCGCCGCCAGCCGGTCGTGCTCTTCGCTTTGCAGGATGACGTAAATGTAGCCGATCTTCTGTTCGCCGGAGCGCAGAATGGCGGCGCTGAAGACTTTGCGTCCCCGATCGCTGCGCGGATCATCGCCCTGGATCGGCAGCGGTTCGTTGTTCAGCAGGCGGCGGATGGGGGCAAGGTCGACGCGATCGCGTTTCAGGTGTCCGGCCGGCGCGGCGTGGCCGACGATGCGGCCATCGTTGTCCAGCAGGTAGACTTCCACGCTGGGATTCACCGACATCAGCTTGTTGAACAGGCGGCGCACGGCAGCGGGGCCAAGACCATCGCTGGGCGGTTGGCCACTGCTGTCTTCATCGGCCTGCATCAGTTGCGCGTCCAGCGCGATGCTGCGCGCCAGCCCGCGCGACAGACCTTGCACCACTTCCTTCTCGTGCATGATGTTGGCGCGGATTTGCAGCCATGCGGAGGCGCCGCAGCACACCAGCAGCAGCAGGCAAAAGGCCAGCGACAGGCGCTGCGACAGTGTCAGGTTCATGACGCGCCGCCGCCCGCGTAGCGGTAGCCCTTGCCCCACACGGTAAGGATGCGCGTTGGGTCGGCCGGATCGGCTTCGATCTTGGCGCGCAGGCGGTTGATGTGGGTGTTGACGGTGTGTTCGTAACCGTCGTGCTGGTAGCCCCACACCTGATTCAGCAGATCGAGCCGCGAGAAGACTTTTTCCGGGTGCTTGATGAAGTGGTACAGCAGGTCGAATTCGCGCGGCGTCAGGTCAAGAGCCTCGCCGTTCAGGTGGGCCTGGCGCGTCAACGGGTCGACACGTACGCCGTTCAGTTCCAGCATGCCGGCGGCCGCGGCCTGGTTGCGCGACATGGCGGCGGCGCGGCGCAGCAACGCCTTCACGCGCGCCACCAGCTCCAGCACGGAGAATGGCTTGGGCAGGTAATCGTCCGCGCCCAGCTCCAGACCGAGGATGCGGTGCACCTCGCTGGAACGGGCACTGGTGATGATGATGGGAGTGTAGGTGGTCATGGCGCGGGCCTGGCGGCAGATTTCCAACCCGTCCACGCCCGGCAGCATGATGTCGAGGATGAGCGCATCCCAGCCGCCGGCGCGCACCTGCGCCAGGCCCTGGCTGCCGTCGGCGCAATGGGTGACCTGGTAGCCCTCGTCCTGGAGGTGCATGCGCAGGAGGTCTGCGATGTGGATGTCGTCTTCGACGATGAGTACGCGTTTAGCTGGTTCCATGACCGTCATTGTGCAGGATTCCTGGGCTGAAAAGTATCACAATTAGTTTACGTTTACGTGAGGATTTTGTCAGCACTGCCGGCGCAGAATGGCTCCATCGATATTCCACATATGGAGCACATCATGACTACCCGACGTTCTTTCATGCTGACCAGCGGTGCGGCTTTGCTGGCCGGTCTTGCCTATCGCGCCACGATGGCGGCTCCCGCCGCCGCGTGGGAAGTCACCCGCACCGATACCGAATGGCGCGCACAACTCACGGCGGCGCAGTATGAGGTATTGCGCAAGCACGGCACCGAGCGGCCGTTCAGCAGCGCGCTGTACAAGGAGCATCGCGCCGGCAAATTCTTCTGCGCCGGCTGCCAGAATCCGTTGTTCTCGTCGAAAAACAAGTTCGATAGCGGCACCGGTTGGCCGAGCTTCTGGAAGCCACTGGATCGCGGTGTCCTCACCAGCCGTACCACCTCGCTTGGCCTGTATGGCGTGGAGGTGCAGTGCCGCCGTTGCGGCAGCCATCTCGGCGACGTGTTTGACGACGGCCCGGAACCGACCGGCCTGCGCTACTGCATCGATGGTGTGGCGCTGAATTTTGTTCCTGGCGAAGCTTGAGGAGGGACCGCATCATGTTATTGATACTGCTTTCTTATCTTGGTGGCGCGCTGACGATTCTGAGTCCCTGCATTTTGCCGGTGCTGCCGTTTGTATTTGCTCGCACGGGGCAGCCGTTTGTACGCAGCGGCTTGCCGCTGTTGGCCGGTATGGCGCTGACGTTCGCGCTGGTGGCGACGCTGGCTGCGGTCGGCGGCGGCTGGGTGGTGCAGGCCAACCAATATGGTCGCTGGCTGGCGCTGGCGTTGATGGCTTTCTTCGGCGTGACGCTGATGCTGCCGAAGGTAGCGGACCGTTTGACCAAGCCGCTGGTGGCGTTGGGCGATAAGCTATCCAACAAGGCGCACGAGGTGGGCGCGGGCAACGGCAATACGGCCGAAGCGGCAGCTGACGGCGCGACAGGCGGCAGCGCGCGCTCGTCTTTCCTGCTGGGCGTGGCGACTGGCTTGTTGTGGGCACCGTGCGCCGGCCCGGTGCTGGGGCTTGTATTGACCGGCGCGGCGCTGAACGGCGCCAGCGCGGGTACCACCCTCCTGCTGTTGGCCTATGCGGCTGGTGCGGCGACCTCGCTGGCGCTGGCGCTGCTCGTGGGCGGCAAGGTCTTTGGCGCGATGAAGCGCTCGCTGGGCGCCGGCGAGTGGATACGCCGTGGCCTGGGCCTGGCCATGCTGACTGGCGTGGGCGCGATTGCGACCGGGCTCGATACGGGGGTGCTGACCCGCGTGTCGACGGTCGCCACCGCCGGCATCGAGCAAAAGCTGATCGACACCCTCGCCCCGCGTGGCGACGAAGCCCCAGCCGGTGGCGCAATGATGCGCAGCGCGGCTGCGGCGGCGAGCGACGAGCCGGCGGCGGGCGGTGCGATGATGCGCAGCGCTGCGGCGGCAACGGGTGGCGAGGCGGCGGACGGCGGTGCGATGATGCGCAGTGCGGCGTTATCGGGCGCGGATGGCGCTGGACCGGCCATGATGGCGCGGCGGGCGGCGGCAGTGGAGGCGGATGTGCTGCCGGTCGAAGGCAAGCTGCCTTCCCTGAACGGCGCTGTCGAGTGGCTGAACTCCGCCCCGCTCACCGCCGAGCAGCTAAAAGGCAAAGTGGTGCTGGTCGACTTCTGGACCTACTCGTGCATCAACTGCCTGCGCAGCCTGCCCTACACCAAAGCCTGGGCCGAGAAATACCGCGACCAGGGCCTGGTGGTGATCGGCGTGCACGCCCCGGAATTCGCCTTCGAGCGCAACGTCAACAACGTCCGCAAGGCCGTGAAAGACCAGGGCATCACCTTCCCGGTAGCGATCGACAACAACTACGCCATCTGGCGCGCCTTTAACAACCAGTACTGGCCCGCACACTACTTCATCGATGCCAAAGGCCAGATCCGCCACCACCACTTCGGCGAAGGCGAATACGCCCGCTCCGAACAAGTGATCCAGCAACTGCTGGAAGAAGCCGGACGCAAAAACGTCAGCACTTCCGTGGTCAGCACCGAGGACGTGCAAGGCATCCAGCGGCAGTCCGACATGGGACTTGTCGGCTCGCCGGAAACCTATCTGGGCTACGAGCGCGCTGAAAACTTCGCTTCGCCGGAGAAGCAAGCCGCCAACGCCGCCCGCCAGTACACGGCGCCCGCCAAACCGGCACTCAACCAGTGGGGCCTGTCCGGCAACTGGCTGTCGCAAGCGGAACAGGTCACGTTGAACAACGGCACCGGCAGCATCGTCTACCGCTTCCATGCCCGCGACCTGCACCTGGTGCTCGGCCCGGCCAAGGACGGCAAACCGGTGCGCTTCCGCGTAACCATCGACGGCGCTGCGCCCGGCAAGAATCACGGCGCCGACACCGCCGCCGACGGCACCGGCACCATCGACAGCCAGCGTCTGTACCAGTTGGTGCGCCAGTCGGGCGCCGTGGGCGACCGCACCTTCAGCATTGAGTTTCTCGATCCCGGCGTACAAGCCTACGCCTTCACCTTTGGTTAATTCAGGAGAACGAACATGAAAAACATCGCATTCAAACTCGCCGCACCGTTTGCCCTTCTGACTGCCCTCACCGCCTGCGCGGCAGAGCAAGCGGTCGTCATCGCCCCGCCAGCCGTCGACGAACCGGCCGGCGCCACGCACACTGCTACCGCCATCTTCGCCGGCGGCTGCTTCTGGGGCGTGCAAGGCGTATTCCAGCACGTGAAAGGCGTGACCAGCGCCGTCTCCGGCTACACCGGCGGCGAAGCACGTACCGCCAACTACGAATCCGTCGAAACCGGCGACACCGGCCATGCCGAATCCGTGAAGATCACCTACGATCCAACGCAGGTCAGCTACGGCAAACTGCTGCAAGTGTTCTTCTCGGTGGCGCACGATCCGACGCAGCTGAACCGCCAGAGACCGGACCGCGGTACGCAATACCGCTCGGCCATCTTCCCGCAGACGGCGTCGCAGCGCGCCGTGGCGGAAAAATACATCGCCCAACTGGACGCCTCGCACGCCTTCAAAAAGCCGCTGGTGACCAAAATCGAAATGGACAAGAAGTTCTACACCGCGGAGTCCTACCACCAGAACTACCTGACCCTGCACCCGAACGATCCGTACATCGTCTACAACGATTTGCCCAAGGTCGCCAACCTGAAGCGCATATCGCCTGACCTGTACAGAGCCGATGCTGTACTGTTACGTAATACCCTGTAGTACAATTACAGTAACAATACGGTGGAAGAGACACGCCATGCACAGTACCGAGGAAGTAGATTCGCCCCTGCGCCGCCAGCTGCTTGGCGGGATGCTGTCCGCCGCCGTCCCGGCGCTGCCGCTGCTGACCTCCTCCAGCGCCAGCGCCGCCGAATCCCCAATTCAGGTCGGCGGCCTGCCTGTCACCTGCAATCTCACCCTGCCGGTGGCCTGCGTGGCCAAGGCAGCCGCCACCGGCAAGCCGGGCTCCCTGCCGCGCGGCTTCGAATACAGCAAATACAACGGCTGGCCGGAGGTGAAAGAATCGCTGATGACCGGCCGTATCCAGGCCGCCTACATGCTGGCGCCGCTGGTGATGGACCTGGCCGACAAGCGCATCCCGGTGAAGATCGTCTCGCTGGGCCACCGCTCGGGCGCCGTCATCATGGTGCGTACCGACTCCAGCTATAAAAAGTTCGCCGACCTGAAAGGCAAGCGCATCGCCATCCCGAGCCGCTTTGCGGTCGACTTCCTGTTCCTGCGCAAAATGCTGGCGCGCGAAAAAATGTCGCCTAAAGACATCGAGATCGTCGAGATGGCGCCGCCCGACATGCCGGCCGCGCTGTACGCCAAGGCCGTGGATGGCTACTGCACCGGCGAACCATTCGGGGCCGCCGCGCAGCGCGCCGGCTACGCCCGCCCGCTGGCCATGACGCGTGACGAATGGCGCAACTACATCTGCTGCGTGCTGACCGTGCGCGAGGAACTGATCAAGGAAAACCGCCCGCTGGTGCAGGAACTGGTCAACTACATACAGGCCGCCGGCAGTTGGCTGGACGCCGGACCTGCCAGCCGCGAGAAAGCCGTCACCATCGCCGCCGGCCGCAAGTACTTCAATCAGGATCCGAACGTGCTGCGCTTCGTGATGCAGAACCCGGCCGACCGCGTCACCTACGGCGACCTGCGCATGATCCGCGCCGAATTCGACGAGTTGATGCAGCTGTCGATAGAGGCAGGCACCATCAAGCGCCCCATCGCCTACGAAAACTACGTGGACGACAGCTTCGTCAAAGCCATCAAACCTGTGACGATCAGCCTGTGAAGACCTTCGTTGCCGCACTGCTGCTGGCCGCAGCCACCATCGTCCACGCCGCCGAACCGCTGGGCCTCAAAGCCGGCACCTTCGACCCGCCGCGCATGGCGCCCGACTTCACCGTCAAGGGTTCCAACGGCAAGCCGCTGACGCTCAGCCAGTACCGCGGCAAGCTGGTGCTGCTGGAATTCGGCTACACCTCCTGCGTGGACGTATGCCCGGTGTCGCTGGCGATGCTGGCGCAGGCACGCAAGCAACTGGGCGCGCAGGCCGACCAGCTGCAAGTCATCTACGTCACCGTCGATCCGGAGCGCGACACCGAAGAACGCATGCGCAACTACCTGCGCGCCTTCGACCCTACTTTCATCGGCGCCACCGGCACGCCGCAGCAAATGGCCAAGGTACGGCAGGACTACGGCATCACCGCCACCAAAAAGCCGATCGAAGGCAGCAAGGATTACATCGTCGGTCACTCCTCCTACCTGTACTTTGTCGACAGCGCCGGCAAGCTGCGCGCACTGCTGCCTTACGGCCGCACCGCCGACGACGTGGTGCACGACGTCAAACTGCTGCTGAAGAATTGAAGACGCTGCGCGCCCTCCTGCTGATCGTCGTCAGCGCCGTGCTCACCGCCGCCGGATGGGCCGCGTTCGCGCCGATCAAACTGCCATCGCGCGACGAACTGTTTGAAATCCCGGCCGGCACCTACGCGCGCCGCATGGCAGGCGACAAGGTCGAGATCCTGCCGGCCGAAATCTACCTCACCCACGGCGCCAACGACGTGCTCCTGCTGCGTAACCTGGACAACGTGCCGCAGATCTTCGGCCCGGTGCTGATCATGCCGGGCCAGAGTTTCCGGCTGCCGTTCGAAACCGTCTCCGTCAACGACTTCGCCTGCACCGCGCACGCCAGCGGGCAAATGCGCGTGGTCGTCGACGAGATGCCGGCCGTGGGCTGGCCGCGCCTGCAATGGCGCGCCGCGCGCGCATGGAAGAAGATGCACAGTTAAAGGACCATTATGGAAAAACTCAAAACCATCCTGCCGCCGCTGGCGGTGCTGGTCGCACTGATCGCCCTGTGGTGGGTGGTCGTGGTGCAGACCGAAAGCGTGATCTTCCCCACACCGGGACAAGTCGTCACCGGCACCATGGAGCTGGTGGAAGACGGCACGCTGTGGGAACACATCGGCGCCTCGCTGTTCCGCGTCGGCTGCGGTTTCGGCCTGGCCGCGCTGGTGGCGATTCCGCTCGGCCTGTGGATGGGCCGCGTGGACGCCGCCTATATCACGCTCAATCCCATCTTCCAGATCCTGCGCCCGATCTCGCCCATCGCCTGGATACCGATCGCCATCCTGTGGTTCGGCGTCGGCAACCTGTCGCCGGTGTTCCTGATCTTTATCGCCTCGGTGTTCCCGATGATCGTGCAGACCGCCGCCGGCGTGCACACTATCGAACGGCGCTACCTGCGCGCGGCCGAGAACTTCGGCGTCTCGCGCCTGGTGCTATTCAGGCAGGTGATCATCCCGGCCGTGCTGCCGGAGATTATCGTCGGCATGCGCATCGCGCTGGGCGTGGCATGGCTGGTAGTGGTGGCGGCGGAAATGATCGCGCTGCGCTCCGGCCTCGGTTACCTCATCATGGATTCGCGCAACGCCGGCAACCGCTACGACCTGGTGGTGGCCGGCATGATCATCATCGGCATCATCGGCCTGATACTGGACGTGGTGATGCGCAAGCTCGAAGGACTCAAATCGGTAAGGTGGCGCTATGGACGCTAAGATCGTCGTCAACAACATCCAGAAACAATTCAAGGACCTGCCGGTGGTGGGCGGCGTCAGCCTGGAAGTGAAGGATGGCGAATTCGTCGCCATCGTCGGTCCATCCGGCTGCGGCAAGTCGACGCTGATGAAGATCATCGCCGGCTTTGAACCGCCGAGCGAAGGCGAAGTGCGCATCGATGGCGCCGTGCGCCATGGTCCCAGCCCGAAAGGCATCGCCATCTCGCAACACGGCTCCGTGTTCCCGTGGCTGACGGTGCAGCAAAACCTGATGTTCGGCCTGACCGGCGACGGCCACGGCGACAAGGCCGCGCTGGCGGATCACTACGCGGAGATGGTCGGCCTCAAGGGTTTTGAGAACAGCTATCCGCACGAACTCTCGGGCGGCATGCTGAAACGGGTGGAGATCGCGCGGGCGCTGGTGGTCAAGCCCGAAATCCTTTACATGGACGAGCCCTTCTCCGCGCTGGACGCGCTGATGAACCTCAAGATGCGCAACGAGCTGCTGCGCATCCTCGGCGAAGAGCGCCACACCGTGCTGCTGATCACGCACGATGTGGAAGAAGCCCTGTTCATGGCGGACCGCGTGCTGGTACTGTCACCGCGTCCGACACGCATCCAGGCCGTGTTTGAGGTCCCGCACCCACATCCGCGCAAGCTCTCCAATCCGGAGCTACAGCAGATGAAGGAGCAGATCCTGCAAGAGCTGGGCGTTACGGTGTGACCTGCTTCAATACCTCCAGCACGGCGTCGACCACCGCCTCCGGCTTGTCGGCCTGGATCACGTGGCCGGCGCCGGCCACCACGCGCTGCGTGCTGCGCGTTGATAGTTTGGTGAACTCCTTCTGCACCGCGTAGTTCTCATCCTCGAAGGCTTTATTCAACGCGCTTTGTGGCTGGCCCGGCACCGCGTACGGGCTGACACCGCGCGTCAGCACCACCAGCGGGATATCGCCAAACGGGCGACGCAGCTTGCGCAGCTGTTCATCACTGGTCGCAATGGCCGCATACTCCGCCACGTTGGCCTGCCAGTAGGACAGCTTGGACTCTGACGCTAACAGCGCGGCGCCGAGCTGCGGGCCAAAAGTGTCCAGTGGCTTACCGATACAGTTGGCCTGCGCCTCGGCATCTTGCGCAAAACCTTTCCGCGCCGCCGCCAGACAGTACTGGCCCTGCCCTTCGACCATCGCGTAGATCTGCTTGACCTTGCCGTCCGTGACCTTATTCAGGCGTGCCGTCTCGTCTTCGTGCTGTGCCTCGACCAGCACCAAGCCCTTCACATCCGAAGGATGGCGATACGCATACACCTGCACATTCGCGCCGCCCAGCGAATTGCCAACCATAATGTACGGCGCTTTTTCGCCAGCCGCCGCCAACAGCTTGTGCAGGTCCGCCGCCACGCTCTCGGAAGTATTCGGGGTGGCGGCAGGGTCGCTGAAGCCGAAGCCGGCGCGGTCGAACACGCAGGCGCGCGCGTGCTTCGCAACCTCCGGCTGCACGCGATACCACGACCAGCCGGCGTCGCCGGATGGCGCGTCGAACACCACGGTCACCGCCCCGTGGCCGCTGCAATACAAATTCATCTTGCGGCCGCCGCCCACGTCGATCAACCGATGCGGCACGGCGAACTCGCCCGCCATCGCCCATCACACACTCAAAGCCAATGCAGCAAACATTCTGTCAGTTCCCCAAGCGATGCAGCGCCACGGCTGCGACCTGCTGATAGTACAATGGATTCATGCAAAAATTGACTTCTGAACTACAAAGACTTTATCTGCTCACCGGCCAGCAATACGGCGGCCAGGCGATAGACCTGGTCAGCACCGATGGCCTCATGCGCACGCTGGTGATCGACTTCCCCAAGGCGGCCGAGGAACAGCACTGGGCGCGCCTGTGCGATGTGGCCAACGCGCTGCAAACGGAACTGGGCTTGCCCGCGCCGGCGGTCAGCGTATCGGGCGGAGAGTGTTACCGACTGTGGCTGTCGCTGGCACGGCCGATACCGGAAGCGCAGGCAAAACAATTCCTCGCCTTGCTGCATAAGGCCTACTTTGAAGACGAGCCGATTGACTTCGGCCGCAACCGCGTCGATTTGCCGCCGGCGCAGAATCGCGCCACCGGCCTGTGGGCGGCCTTCGTCAACCCCGGCATGGGCGGCGCTCTGGCCGAAGATCTTGGACTGGAAATGGCGCCACCGGAAACCGCGCAGGCGGTCTTCCTGGAGCCCCTGGCCAGCATCACGGAAGAAGAATTCAATCAGGCGCTGGCTACGCTGCGCCGCAAGCACGATGCCGCGCCGGCGCCCTCACCCGCCACCGCGCCATCAAGCGCTGAGCGGCAAGACCTGCTGCTCCGGGACGCCACGCTGGAAGACATCGTCCGGCACCTGCACGCGATGGGCATCGAGCCGACCTTCCGCCATGTGCTGAAACACTAGCACGTTGATCCCCTTGTCGGCGCCGGAAGCCGGCGTCGAGGTATCAACCAGCAGCGCGCCATGCGATTTCAAATCCAGCAGCACCCGCTGGACTGCCCCGTCATGCTGCCGCATGATCGGATCCATGCCCAGAATCGAGGACATGGTCAGGGACGCAAACTCGCCTTGCGCGAGCTTACCCATGATGACCGCGCCGGCCGCGCGCAACTGGATCGCCAGCGGCTCGGCGCCATCCTTGATCAGCACCGGAATGCCGTGCAGCGGTCCACGCACACGTTTCAGGTTGCGCTCACGGTCCATGTCCAGCGCGAATTTCAGCGCGTGCGGATGGATCTCGACCGCCTTGCCGCTCAACCGGAGGCGCGCCAGATATTGTGAAGTCAGCCAATGCGAGGTCAGTTTGCCAACCTCCATCAAGCGCTGCTGCTCGCGGACGCCGGCGTCGAGGATACCGCCAGTGCCCAGCTGCCGACCCGGCGGATTGCCGAGTTTTACGAAATCCCTGCGATTCATGCCATCCCCGTGAGTGGTTTCACTAATGCACCGCGTTTGTTGCGTCGCATTAATATATCAGCAGCTTGCAAGTTGCACCACAAAAATAAACAAAAAAAAACACCTGCGGCCATGAGACGGCCTTGGCCGTCTCAGCACGCAGGTGCTTTTTGGGGGGACGGGCTACTTAGCCGCGAACCACTTTCTTGAATTCGTTGGTGCGGGTGTCGATCTCGACGATGTCGTCTTGCGACACGAACAGCGGCACCTGAATGGTGAACTGTTTCGACTCGATGGCGTTTTCGATCTTGGCTTCCTTGGTCACGTTGCCCGAGGTGTTGCCTTTAACCGCTGGCTCCGAGTAGATGATCTGACGCTGGATGGTGGTTGGCAGTTCAACCGAGATCGCCTTGCCGTCGTAGAACACGGCTTCGCATTCCATGCCGTCTTTCAGGTAGTTCAGGGCGTCGCCCAGGTTTTCTTCTTCGATTTCATACTGCTCGTAGTCGGCATCCATGAACACGTACAGCGGGTCCGCGAAGTACGAGTAGGTTACTGGCTTCTTGTCCAGAACCACTACGTCGAATTTGTCGTCGCCGCGGAACACGCTCTCGAATGGGGCGTTGGTCAGCAGGTTCTTCATTTTCCATTTGTAGGTGAAGCCCGTGCGGCTCGAACCGTTGACGTCGGAGCGCAGTACGATGAATGGCTTAGCGTCAACCATGATAATGTTGCCGACACGAATTTCTTTTGCTGGTTTCATAGCGATTCTACTTAATAAAGTGGTTGCGTAAAGATCATCGTCGCCTGACGTTTGATCGAAAAAAAGCGATACAGAGCTAAACCCGGCATTGTACCTGTTTTTTGGCTGAGCGCCTATCTCAGCGTGGCTGCAAACGACAGCATATTGGTGGCCAAGTCGCCGTGCGCCAGCATTTGCTGTTGCCACTCGGCGGCGCGGGCGGTGGCGGCATCGGCTTCGGCCGCCAACGCCGCCCACGACGCAGTCCAGCTATCGGCCTCGCCCGGCGTGGGGGCGCCATTCCAGCGCAGCGAGAAATCGGCCAGTCCCGGCAGATCTGCCGCGTAGCGTTGCAGGAAGGCGCGCAGCTTTTTGTGATGCAGGTTCTCGTCCTGCGGGTAGATATGCCAGATGAAGGGCTTGCCGGCCCACTGCGCGCGCACGAAGGAGTCCTCGCCGCGCACAAAGTTCAGGTCGCAGGCCCAGAGCAGCTTGTCGTAGTCGGGCTGGGGCACGAAGGGCAGCACGCGCACCGTCAGCGCGCCCTGCGTGGCCACGCCGGCGCCACCGGTGAACGCCTGCACCGCGTCGGCCGCCACGCCCTCCGGCACCAGGCAGGTGATGGGCTGCCCGCTGTTCTGCCACACCTCGAACAAGGCCGATACCGGCGCATGCGGATAACAGAACAAGGACAGCTTGCGCGAAGTGATCTCGGCCGGCGTCAGCCCCAGCTGCGACAGGAAGGCCGACGGCTCGAACTGCGCGCGCTGCCGCTCCAGCCCGGCCTCGCGCAGCAGGCCGCCGGTTTGCGCGGTAAAGCCGGGGAAGAAGAAGTACTTGGTCATCGCGCGCGGCTGCATCGACGGCAGGCGATGGCAGCCTTCCACCCACTCCTCCGCCGTCAAGCCCTCCAGATTGAACCACACCGGGCGCGGCTCGCGCTGGGCCATGGCGTCGATGTAGCCCGGCGGGATGTCGACCGCGAAGAACTCGATCACGATGTCGGCCACCTCGGCCGGCGTGTAGACGCCGTCCTGGTCGCGCCAGTGCCGCACCGTCACGCCGTCCACCTGCTGGCGGTCGGCGGCCACGTCCACCTGCGGGCAGATGCGCTTGAAGCTGGCCAGGTCGTCCACGAACAAGGTCACCGCCAGCCCATGCTCGTGCGCCAGCTGTTTGGCCAGACGCCAGCAAATACCGATATCGCCGTAGTTGTCGACGACGCGGCAGAACAAATCGAGGCGGCGGAAAGGGGTCATGGCAAGCGAGCTGAAAAATCGAGGCTGGATGATACCTGATTAACGCGCGGCGGCAACCAAGAATACCAAAACTTCCCGGGGGGCTGTCAGTCCAATCCTACCAGCGCGGCCCACCGGCCCGCTGTCACTTACAACAAGGAGATGTCATGAATGAATTTTATGGACAACCACTCATCCCTCAACAATACGGCGGCCTGGCGCCACAAGGCTTTCTTGGCGGCCTGCTGGGCGCGCCACTGGGCGGCCTGATCGGACGCGGCATCGGCGGCCTGTTCGGCAATGCCAATCTTGGCCGCCAGATCGGCCAGGCGGCCGGCGGCATTGGCGGCAGCCTGCTGCCGTTTGGCGTCGATCCCGTCACGGCCGCCTACGCGCAGCAACAACAGCAACAGCAACTGCTGCAACAGGCGCAAATGGGCCAGCTGGCGCCACAAGGCTGGTTCGGCAACATCATCAAGAGCGTGGGTGCGCCGCTGGGCAGCGCGATCGGCGGCGCCTTTGGCAACGCCGGCCTGGGCGGCACCATCGGCGGCATCGCCGGCCAGCTGGGCGGCATGCTGCCGTTCGGCCTCGACCCGGTGACGGCCGCCTATGCGCAGCAAGGGCTGGCGCCGCAAAGCCTGTTTGGCGACCTGTGGCGCAAGAACCATCCCTACACCAGCGTCTACAACCCCTTCATTCCGCAACAGCCCAACCTGCTGCCGTTCGGCGCGGACCCGGTGACGGCCGCCTACGCGCAACAAGCGCAACAGGAAGCGCTGGCGCAGCAAATGCAGGAACAGGGCCTGGCGCCGCAAGGCTGGTTCGGCAACATCATCAAGAGCGTGGGACGTCCGCTGGGCGGCTTGATCGGCGGCGCCTTCGGTAACTCCGGCCTGGGCGGCACCATCGGCGGCATCGCCGGTCAGCTGGGCGGCATGCTGCCGTTTGGCATGGACCCGGTCAGCGCCGCCTACGCACAACAACAGGCACAACTGGCGCAACTGGCCGCGCAGCAGGGCAACACCGCCATGTATGGCGGTCAGCAAACCCTGCACTGACACAGTCCGCCACCCTGCCCTCCGGTGGCCGCGGCCGCCGGAGGGCGCTGCCTTGAGGAGAATCTTTATGCCCAACACGCCCAGCACTTCCGGCCCGCCGCAGCCCCTGTCCGACAAGGCGCGCTTCCTGGTCCACGCCGCGCGCGGCGCGCCGCTGAACGATTTCCTGGCGGTGGCCGCCACCGACGACGACATCACGGTACTCGACGTCATCGGTCCGCGCGAACGGCCGCACACGGCGGTGGTGGAAATCACGCCGGCCAAGGCACAGCTGCTGGAACAGCATTTCCGCCAGACCGGCACCCCCACGCATCAACTCACGATCGAGCCGGACAGGCCGCTGACCATGTTCGGCGACGGTCCGCTCGATCCCTTTTGAAAGGAAGATCATGCCTAAAAATCCGAGTGGCGGCAGCACCACGCCGCCAGACCTCCCCTCGCCCTCCCCCGCCGACACGGATGCCACCGCGACGGCGGAAAGCAGCGTCACGCCGCAAAGCAATGGCAGCACAGCCAGCACCGGCAACGCCGGCCATGCCGGCCGCAACATCGGCGCGCGCAAGAAACAATACGTCATCGCCCCGCGTCAGGCGCCGGAAGGCTTGCAGGCGCTGGGCTTCCAGCCTTTGCAGTTTGACGCGCTGGAACAGGCGCTGCGCAACAGCAGCGATATCGAGGTGGTCGACAAGGTCGGCCCCAAATCCGTGCTGGGCGCGCTGGCCGACGGCATGGGCGGCGGCCACGGCGTGCTGGTGGCGCGCATGACCGAGCAGAAAGCGACCACCCTGCACCAGCAAGGCCAGGGCCGGCTGCTGGTCGAACACGATCAGCCGCTGAACCTGATGGAAGCCGCGCTGCGCCAGCCGGCCATGGTCACCGGCGTGGCGCCGACCGACAGCGGCGGGCCGGTGCTGAACGCCGTGATCAGCGTGGTCGGCAAGGATGGCGCGCCGCAGGCCAATGCCGAAGTGTCGCTGTTTGGCAGCATGCTGCCGGCCAGCGGCGTGACCGATGCCAACGGCCAGGTCACCCTGTCGCTGTTTGGCGAAACGCGCGAGACCGTGCGCGGCCTGTACGTCAAGCCGAAGGCCGACTACTGGAGCTTCTACCAGCGCGATCCCGACATCAGCCCCGACGAAGCCAACGTGGTGGCCCTGCGCGCCCTGTCCGACTGGCCGGCGCTGAGCGGCTTTCCGCGCCAGCGCTGCTATGGCTGGGGCCAGAAAGCCATGCGGCTGGACCAGTTGCCCGGCTCGTATCGCGGCCAGGGCGTGAAGATCGCCATCATCGATTCCGGCGCCGCCACCACCCACGACAATCTGCGCGGCATCCGCGCCGGCTTCGACATCATCAACAAAAAGACCAATCCCAACGGCTGGGACCAGGACACGCTGGGCCACGGCACCCACTGCGCCGGCGTGATCGCGGCGGCCGACATCGCCTCCGGCATCCGCGGTTTTGCGCCGGACGCGGAAGTCCATGCCTGCAAGCTGTTCCCCGGCGGGCAGGTGAGCCAGCTGATCGACGCGCTGGAGTACTGCATCGACAAGCAGATCGACGTGGTGAATCTGTCGCTGGGCGGCGCCGAGGTATCGGAAGCGCTGGAGCAGCAAATCATCCGCGCCAAGCGGGCCGGGATCGCCTGTGTGGTGGCGGCCGGCAATTCGGGCGGACCGGTGCAGTATCCGGCCTCGTCGCCGAATGTGCTGGCGGTGGCGGCCATCGGCAAGCTCGATGAATTCCCGGCCGACAGCTACCACGCGCAAACGCTGGACAGCAACGTCGACGCCTACGGCTACTTCACCGCCAGGTTCAGCTGCTTCGGGCCGCAGGTGGCGGTGTGCGCGCCGGGCGTGGCCATCACCTCCTGCGTGCCGCCGAATAACTTCGCCGCGTGGGACGGCACCTCGATGGCGACGCCGCACGTGACCGGGCTGGCCGCGCTGTGCCTGGCGCATCATCCGGACTTCCAGACGCCGCAATACAAGACGCGCGGGCCGGAGCGGGTCGAGCGGCTGTTCCAGGTCATCCGCGCCAGCGCGCGCCGCGTCAGCCTGGGCGACCAGAGCCGCACGGGATATGGCTTGCCGGATGTGCTGCTGTCGGTGGGATTGAACACCGCCGCTTCGCAACCACAGCCGCAGCAATTGCGCATGATGCCGATGATGGCGGCGCCGGCCTACGATCCGTTCGCGCTGGGTGTGCTGCCCTACTACCGGCCGCCGATGCCGTACGCGCCGCTGACGTGGTAGGGCCGGAAATGCAAAAAGCCGCACAAGGCGGCTTTTTGCATGATTTGGCGTCCCCACGGGGATTCGAACCCCGGTACTCACCGTGAAAGGGTGATGTCCTAGGCCTCTAGACGATGGGGACAGAAAGCTGTCCGTACTGGCCTTTGGAAATGTCTTTTGGCGTCCCCACGGGGATTCGAACCCCGGTACTCACCGTGAAAGGGTGATGTCCTAGGCCTCTAGACGATGGGGACATTTCCAAGGCGCGTATTATGGCAGCGTCGTTCCCCGAACGCAATAGCAAACCCTTGTTTTTGCTGAAAAATCACAGCAAGATTGGCAGCTCTACAACACTCCCCGGCCTGACCGGCGGGACCTCCGGCCCATATCAGCCAGCCTTGCCGTCGATCCGGGCGGCGCACAGGTAAGGCAAGTAGACCGCCACGTACGCCAGGAAGGCGACCGTCCAGCACACGCCGCTGACAGCCAGCAGCAGCGGCTGCGCCCCCAGGTCCAGCGCCGCCGCCACCCGCGCCACCGCGCTCGCCTGGATCAGCACGAACATCGCGCGTTCGCCGCCGCCCGCCTTCAGCATCCGGCCGGTGTGGCCCAGCGCGGTGCGGGTGATCATGCCCAGTATCAGGCCGGCCATGGAGCCGACCGTCAGCGCATGGAAGCCGGCGCTGCTGCCCAGCAGCTGGCAGCGCGCCAGCGCCAGCAGCACCAGGCCGGCCGCGATCCACGCATACGACAGGTGCATGATCCATAACAGCGGCACCTGCAGCGTGCGCAGGGCCTGCCAGCGCCACAGCCGCAGCAGGATCAGCGCGGCCGCCACCAGCGCCAACGGCGCGAACAGCCAGGCCGGCGCGCCGGCGATCCATCCCAGCGCGGCGGCGGCCAGCGTTCCCAGCGACCAGCGGTCCAGCCCGGCCTGCACCAGCGGGGTGGTGCCGGGCGCGCCGTTGCGGGTAAACATGGGGATCACGCGGGTGCCGATCGCCGCCTCCATCATCACGATCACCAGTACCGCGGCCTGTGCCGGCGCGCCCGGCGCGATGGCGATCCAGCCCTGCGAGGCGGCATGGAAGGCCGCATTGGCCAGCGCCAGCAATCCCAGCAGACCGACCAGGAAGTAATTGCGGCGGTTCCCGGCCTGGCGCATCACGCGCCACAGCGGCCAGGTCGCCGCCGGCAGGAACAGCAGGTCGACGGCGATGGCCAGCGGTGGCGGCGCCAGCAGCATGGCCAGGCGTCCCGCCAGCCACAGCGCGACCAGCGCGCGCAAATGGGCGCCGGTCGGCGTCCACAGGCCGGTCCAGTTATAGCCGGCGGTGTACAGGAAGCCCACCACCACCGCCACCGCCATGCCGAACACCATCTCGTGCACATGCCAGCCAAAGCCCAGGTGCAAGACCTCGCCCAGGTGCGCCGGCAGCCAGCCCAGGTATTGCGCCAGCCACAGCGGCACGGCCAGCGCGGCGAACGCGGCGGCGCCAAGGTAGAAAGGACGGAAGCCCAGGCGCCACAAGGGGCGGCTGGCGCCGGCCGTCATGCGTGCGGGTTCCTCGATGCGTAACAGGGTCATGATCAACTCCCATGGATAGATGGCTGCATTGTCCCCCCGCTACCGGGCGGCGTGAAGAGGTATCCCCGATACGCATAATCTGGATCAAGAAATTCCAGGCTCGGGTGGCCCGCGCGCGGCGCTTGCCTTAGTCTGAAGGCGTTAACCACTGAAACGAGGAACCGAGATGCAAACCGCCGTACTGAATATCGAAGGCATGGAAGACGTGGCCTGCGCCGACAAGATCACCGAACTGCTGCGCGGCATACCGGGCGTCAGCGACGCGCAAGTCTCGCTGCGCGACAGCATCGCCAGCGTGCTGCTGGACGCGTCGCGGGTGACGCCGCCGATGCTGGCGCGCCAGTTGTCGGCGGCGGGCTACCCCGCCGCCGCGCGGGAAGCGGCCGGCGGCTGCTGCGGCGGTTGCTGCGGCGGCTGACGCGGGCGCCGGGCCGCCGTGTCAGCCGCCGTGCTGCCTGCGGTGCTCGACCGCGTACACGGCGGCCTGCACGCGGCTGCTGAGCTTGAGTTTCTTCAGCACGCTCTGGACATGGATCTTGACCGTGCTCTCGGCCAGGTCCAGGCTGCGCGCGATGCCCTTGTTGCTGTCGCCGCGCGCCAGGCAGTCGAGGATCTGGCGCTCGCGCGGCGTCAGGCGGTCCAGCTCGGACGGCGCCGGCGCCGCCGCCCCGCTCTGCAGCTGGGCCACCAGCTTGGCCGTCATGGCCTCCGCCACCACCGTCTCGCCGGCGGCGGCGCGGCGGATGGCGCGGGTCAGGTAGTCGGTGTCGATATTCTTCAGCAGATAGCCGCTGGCGCCGGCCTTGAGCGCGGTGCTCAGGTCTTCCGCATCCTCGGACACGGTCAGCATCACCACCGCGCTGTCCGGGCAATCCGTGCGCAGCAGCTGCAGCGTCTCCAGCCCGGATATGCCGGGCATGTTCAGGTCCAGCAATATCACCTGCGGCTTGAGCTGCTGCGCGCGCTTGACGCCTTCAAAGCCGTCGGCCGCCTCGCCCACCACGGCGAACTCCGGATGGCGTTGCAGCAGCGAGCGGATGCCGCTGCGGAACAGGGTGTGATCGTCGACCAGCAGCACGCTGATCGCGGGTTGGGTGCTTTCCATGGATTCCTTTCTGATTCAGGCCGCGCGGCGCTGGGCGCGCGGCAGATGCAGCACCACCTCGGTGCCGGCGCCGGGCGCGGACGTCAGTTGCAGCCGGGCGTCGATGCGCTGGGCGCGCTCGCGCATGATGTTGATCCCCACGTGGGCCTCGTCCAGCGACGCCAGCGACGCCGGATCGAAGCCCTGGCCGTCGTCGCGTATGCTGAGAGTGAAGTCCTGCTGGTCGGCCAGCCGTATCCACACGTGGCGGGCGGCCGCGTGCTTGCGCACGTTGGACAGCGCCTCCTGCACGATGAACAGCAATTGCAGCTGGTGCTCGCGCGGGAACGGCGCGCCGTCGCTGTCGGCCTCGAACGCCACCTCGATGCCGCTCTGGCGGCTGAACTTGTCGATCACGGTCGCCAGCGACGCGGCCAGCGTCCCCTCCTGCAGCCGGGTGCGGAAATTGTGCAGCAGCTCGCGCACGTCCTGGTAGCTCTCCTCGACACCGGCGCGCAGGGCCGGCACGATGCCTTCCACCTCGTCCAGCCGCTGCCGCCGCAGCGACTGCTCCAGCATCTGCACCTGCAGGTTGAGGAAGTTCAGGCCCTGGGCGATGCTGTCGTGCAGGCCCTGGGCCACCAGGTTGCGCTCCTCGGAAATCGCCAGCTCGCGCTCGCGCCCCTGCAGGCGCTGATTCTCGATGGCCGCGCCCAGCAACTGCCCCAGCGTCTCCAGCAACGCCGTCTGCGCCGCCGAGAACACCGTGTTCTGGCGGAAGTGCAGATTGAAGAAGCCCAGGTACGCGCTGCGGCCGAAGATATGGAAGATCGACACCGTGGCGAAGCCCTCGCGCCGGCACTGCAGGTTATGGCCGCTGTCCATGCGCCGCAGGTCGTGCACCACCGCCAGCTTGTTGACCACCGCCTCGCCGCACAGGCAGTCGCCCACCTTCAGGCAGCGCTCGGATTCCACCAGCTCGGCCGAAATGCCCTGGTGGACCAGCATGTGGATATTGTCGCGGTCCGGGTCCAGCACGCGCACCGAGCCGCCGTCGGCGCCGAAATAGTCGCAGATGCGCCGCAGGAAGCCGCGGCACATGGCTTCGGCCGCCTGCGGCTGCTGCAGGAAGGCGGCGCTGTCGTACAGCAGCGCCAGTTCGCGGTTCTGCCGTTCCAGCTCGGACGTCTTTTCCCGCACCCGCGCCTCCAGCGATCCATAGGAATCCTGCAGCTTGTCCGCCATCTGATTGAAGCCCAGCGCCAGCATGCCGAATTCATCGTTGCTGTCCACCGGCAGGCGCACGCCGAAGTCCTGCTCGCGCATGCGTTCCAGGCCGCCCTGCAGGCGCGTCACCGGCGCCACGATCATATCGAACAGCAGGTAGATGATGCTGACCGTGCCGGCCATGGCCAGGCCGAGCAGCAGCAGCTGGGAGGCGCGCAGCCAGAAGGTGCGGCTCTCGCTGTCGCGCTCGATGCGCTGCACCAGGTTGTCGACCCGGCGCACGAACTGCTCGGTATATTGCTGGACCTCGTAGCCCTGCGCCGGCGTCACCGCCGGCGCCGCCATCAGGGCGCGCACGCGCGGCGCCAGCGCGCCGCGCCATTCATCCTGCAACTGCGCGAAGCCGTCGCGGATGGCGGCGGTGGGCGGCAGGAACAGCGGGCGCTGCGGATCGCCCTGGCGCACCAGCTCCAGGGTGTCGTCGATGCGCCGCAGCTGGCCGCGCAGGCCTTCCTCGGCCGCGGCGCGGGCCTGGCGGTCGGCCAGGCGGCCGGCCAGCATGGCCAGCCGGTAGCTTTCCATGCGCAGGCTGCCGGCCACGTTGATCACGGCGGCGCTGCCCTCCAGTTGCCAGGACAGGAACAGGGTCGAGCCGATCACCATCAGCGCCACCGCCATAAAACTCAGCAGCAGCCCGACGATGCGGGTCGACAGTTTATGCCAGCCGGCGAATAGCGCGGACCTCAGCATGGCGTCGCGCGCCCGGCGGCGGTGTAAGGGTGTGTCATCAAGCCTCCGTCAATCTGCCCGGCTAGTATAAACGAGGCTCAGCCGCCCGTCTGCGACATGAAGCGCACGATGCGCTCCGGCCGGCGGTTGAAATCGTGCTGCTGCGGCTTGAGTTCGATCGCCGCCCGTATCGCCTGTTCCAGTTCGGCGTCGCTGGCGCCGCCGCGCAGCAGCGGCCGCAGCGGGTATTGCTGCTCCTGCCCCAGGCACAGGTAGAGCGTGCCGTCCACCGCCAGCCGCACCCGGTTGCAGCTGGCGCAGAAGTGCTGCGACAGCGGCGTGATGAAGCCGATGCTGGCCCGGCCGTCGGCCGTGCTCCAGTAACGGGCCGGCCCGCCGCCCAGCTCCAGCGCCTGCGGCCGCAGGCCGAAGCGCCGCGCCAGCCGCTCGCGCACCGGCGCCAGGTTGAGGTAGGCGGTGTTGCGGCCGGTGTCCCCCATCGGCATCACCTCGATCAGCCGCAGCATGAAGCCCTGCTCGATGCAGAAGGCGGCCATGGCGTCGATCTCGGCGTCGTTCACGCCGCGCATGGCCACCATGTTGATCTTGACCGGCGCCAGTCCGGCCGCCTTGGCCGCCCGCAGCCCTTGCAGCACGCTGGGCAGGCAATCGCGCCCGGTGATGTTGGCCATGCAGTCGCGGTCCAGCGAATCGAGGCTGACGTTGACCCGGCCGACGCCGGCCGCGCGCAGCGCCTCGGCGTGGCGCGCCAGCCGCGTGCCGTTGGTCGACAGCGACAGGTCGCGCACGCCCGGCAGCGCAGCCAGGCGCGAGGCCAGTTGCGGCAGGTGGCGCCGGGTCAGCGGTTCGCCGCCGGTCAGGCGCACGCGCGACGTCCCCAAGCGGGCGAAAAGGCCCACCACACGTTCGATTTCGGCAAAGCTCAGCCAGTCCGGCGGGTCTTCATAGCCCTTGAAATCCTTGGGCATGCAGTAGGTGCAGCGCAGATCGCAGCGATCCGTCACCGACACCCGCAGATAGTCGATCGAACGACCAAAGCGGTCGCTTAACATCGTGGCTCCCCTGTCTGATGGCATAGGCGCATTGTAGCGGCGGACGACGCGCCCGCCACTTCGCAGGACGGCGTACGCCGCCTAGTCCTTTATGCCTATTGACTATTCACTATTGCACCAGCGGCGAGGTCGCGCCGCCCAGCTCCACCCCGTCGATCCTGGCCCGGCCGACCAGCAGGTGCAGGTACTGGTGCAGCGCCCGCTGCCAGGCGGCGCGCTGGAGTTCGTCGGCGATCTGCGCCCGCACCGTCTCGAACGGGACCGGCGCGCCCTCGATACGGCGCCGTACCTGCACGATGTGCAGGCCGAAGCGCGTCTCCAGCAGCCGCCCCGCCAGTTCGCCCGGCCGCAGCCGGAACAGCAGTTCCTCGAACTCCGGCACGCATTGGCCGCGGCCGAGCTGCCCCAGGTTGCCGCCGATGGCGCCGGACGGGCAGTTGGAATACTGCGCCGCCAGTTCCTCGAAACGCCCGGGCCGGGCCTGCAGCTCGGCCAGTACCGCCTCGGCCGTATGCCGCAACAGCGTCAGCGGCGCCGCCGGCGTCACCTGGAACAGGATGTGGCGCGCCTCCACCAGGTCGCCGCTGCGGAAACGCTCGGCCTGCGCCAGGTAGTAACGCAGACAAGCCTGCTCGTCGGCCTGCGGCACCCGCACTTCGCGCTGGAACAGCGCCTCGATGCGCTCGTCCTCGCCCTCGCCGTGCACGCCCAGCCGCTGCGCCTCGTGCAGCAGCACCTGGCGCAGCACCACCTCATGGACGGCCTGCCGCAGCGGGTTGTCCGCCTGCTGGTGGTGGCCGATTTCCGCCGCGATGGCGCTGTCGTCGATATCGACGCCGTTGACTGCGATGCCCATGTCGTTCTCCTCAGCGCGAACGCACCAGTTGGTAGGCGCGGCTCAGGTAGCCCAGCGCGCCAAAGCCGCTCCACACGTGCACCAGGCGGGTGAACGGGAAGATCGTGAACAGCGACATGCCCATGAACAGGTGCAGCTTGAAGATCAGCGGCGCGTCGGCGATCAGGGCGGCGGCGTCGCCGCGGAAGGTCAGCAGGTGCTGGGCCCAGCCCATCAGTTGCACCATCATGTGGCCGTCCAGGTGCGAGGCGGAGGCGAAGATGGTGCTCAGGCCCAGCAGCAGGGTCGCCAGCAGCCAGCCCAGCACCAGCTTGTCCCTGAAGGTGGTGCGGGCGCGCACCCGCTCGTTGCCCAGGCGGCGCGCCGCCAGCATCAGCAGGCCGATCAGGCAGATCGAGCCCATCAGGCCGCCGGCGCTCATGGCCACCAGCTGCTTGACGCTGTGGCTGACGCCCAGCGTGTCCCACACCCACACGGGGGTCAGCAGGCCGGCCGCGTGGCCGAAGAACAGGCCCAGCACGCCGAGGTGGAACAAGGGGCTGCCAAGGCGCAGCAGGCCGGTGTGGAGGGTCTGGCTGGATTCGGACTTCCAGCTGTACTGCTCGCGGTCGAAGCGTATCAGGCTGCCGAGGAAGAAGATCGCCAGCGCGATGTAGGGATAAATCCCGAACAGGAATTGGTGCAGGTAGTTCATTGCGCTCTCCTTCAGGGTTGCCGCGACGCGGCCGCCCTGGGATAAAAGTTGATCGGGTGGGCGCCGCCGGGCGGCATGCCCTTGGCGCCCAGCAGCGGCTCGATGCCGTCGGCGCCGGGGCCGAAGGTTTCCAGCGCCTCGTCCATGTCGCGCACCGGCGGCTCGCTCAATTCCTCGGCCTGTACCGCCGTCTGCCGCCGCAGCAGTTCGAATACGCAGGCGTACGGGCTGCCGTTGGCGCGCAGCTTGCGGCCGATGTGGGCCAGCACGTGGATGGCGTCGGCCAGCAGCGGCTCCACCTCCCGCGCGCTCTGCTGCGACAGGAATTCCAGGAACAGCGGCACGTAGTCCGGCAGGTCGTCGCCCACCATCTGCAGGCCATGGCGGCGGTATTCCGCCATCAGGTCCACCATGGCCTGGCCGCGGTCGCGCGACTCGCCGTGGATATGCTCGAACAGATGCAGCGAATGCGAGGGGTTGCGGTCGAAGGTCTGCACATACTGCTGCTGCAACTCGATCAGCGGGGTCGCGGCGATGTGGCTGAACAGCTCGCCCAGCGCCGCGTGCCACGCCGGCAGCCGGTCCAGCAGCACGCGTTCCAGCGCGCCGCGCCCGGCCTGCAATTCCGCCTCCGGATACAGCAGCAGCGCCGACAATACCTGGTAGCCTGGATTAGACATCGGCGCCCTCCTTTTTCTTGCGCGACTTCGGCATCATCATGAAGATTTCCGAACCGTGCTTGCGTTTGCCGAACAGGCTGGCGTCACTGACGCCGTCCGAGCAGCCGTTGCCGAAGCTGAAGCCGCAGCTGCCCTTCTCGTTGAAGCTGTCCTCGGCCATCTCTTTGTGGCTGCTCGGGATCACGAAGCGGTCTTCGTAATTGGCGATGGCCATGATGTGGTACATGTCCTCCACCGTCTCGGCCGCCAGGCCGACCTGCTTGATCGCCTCCAGGTCCGGCTTGCCGTCCACGCTCTTGCCTCGCATGTAGGCGCGCATCGCCAGCATGCGGTCCAGCGCCTTGATCACCGGCAGTTGGTCACCCGCCGTCAGCAGGTTGGCCAGGTACTGCAGCGGGATGCGCAGGCTGGCGGTGTCGGGCAGGATGCCGTTGCGGCCCAGGTGGCCCGCCTCGGCGGCCGACTGGATCGGCGACAGCGGCGGGATGTACCACACCATCGGCAGCGTGCGGTACTCGGGATGCAGCGGGAAGGCCACCTTCCACTCCACCGCCATCTTGTACACCGGCGAGCGCTGGGCCGATTCCAGCCAGGAATCCGGAATGCCCTGGCGGCGCGCCTCGGCGATCACCTCGGGGTCGTGCGGATCGAGGAACAACTCCAGCTGCGACGGATACAGGTCGCGCGGATCGGCCACCGAGGCGGCGGCCTCGATCTTGTCGGCGTCGTACAGCAGCACGCCCAGATAGCGGATGCGGCCGACGCAGGTTTCCGAACACACGGTCGGCTGGCCAGCCTCGATGCGCGGATAGCAGAAGGTGCATTTCTCCGCCTTGCCCGACGACCAGTTGTAATAAATCTTCTTGTACGGGCAGCCGGAGATGCACATGCGCCAGCCGCGGCACTTGTCCTGGTCGATCAGCACGATGCCGTCGTCCTCGCGCTTGTACACCGATCCCGACGGGCAGGACGCCACGCAGGTCGGGTTCAGGCAGTGCTCGCACAGGCGCGGCAGATACATCATGAAGGTGTTTTCGAACGTGCTGTACATTTCCTTCTGCACGTTCTCGAACAGCTTGTCCTTGCCGCGCTGGGCGAATTCGCCGCCCAGGTCGTCCTCCCAGTTCGGTCCCCACTCGATCTTGTCCATCTTCTTGCCGGTGATGACGGAGATCGGGCGCGCGGTCGGCGGCGTCTGCATCAGCGGCGCGTGCTGCAGGTGCTCGTAATCGTAGGTGAACGGCTCGTAGTACTCGTCGATCTGCGGCAGGTTGGGATTGGCGAAGATCTGCGCCAGGATCTTCAGGCGGCTGCCCTGGCGCGGTTCGATCTTGCCATTCTCCGTGCGGCGCCAGCCGCCGTTCCATTTGTCCTGGTCTTCCCAGTGCTTGGGATAGCCGATGCCCGGCTTGGTCTCGACGTTGTTGAACCAGGCGTATTCCACGCCGTCGCGGCTGGTCCACACGTTCTTGCAGGTGACCGAGCAGGTGTGACAGCCGATACATTTGTCGAGATTCAGCACCATGCCGATTTGTGCTCTGATTTTCATCTATCGCTCCGTTCTTATTTCAAAGGGCCGTCCAGCCACTCGACCTTGTTCATCTTGCGCACCAACACGAATTCATCGCGGTTGGAGCCGACCGTGCCGTAGTAATTGAAGCCCCACGACAGCTGGGCGTAGCCGCCTATCATGTGGGTCGGCTTGGTCACGGCGCGGGTCACCGAGTTGTGGATGCCGCCGCGCTTGCCCGACTGTTCCGCGCCGGGCACGTTGATGATCTTTTCCTGGGCGTGGTACATCAGGGTCATCCCCTGCGGCACCCGCTGGCTGACGATGGCGCGCGCGGTCAGCGTGCCGTTGACGTTGAACACCTCGATCCAGTCGTTGTCGACGATGCCGGCCGCCTGCGCGTCCACTTCCGACAGCCACACGTGCGGCCCGCCGCGCGACAGCGTCAGCATGCGCAGGTTGTCCGAGTAGGTGGAGTGGATACCCCACTTCTGGTGCGGCGTGATGAAGTTCAGCGCGATCTCCTTGTTGCCGTTCGGCTTGGCGCCCAGCATGGCGGCCGTGGTCTTGGTGTTGATGGCCGGCTTGTACACGCACAGGCCCTCGCCGAAGTCGCGCATCCAGCGGTGATCCTGGTAGAACTGCTGGCGGCCGGTCAGGGTGCGCCATGGAATCAGCTCATGCACGTTGGTGTAGCAGGCGTTGTAGCTGACCTCTTCCGATTCCAGCCCCGACCAGGTCGGCGAGGAGATGATCTTGCGCGGCTGCGCCTGCACGTCGCGGAAGCGGATGCTGTCATGCTCGCGCGGCAGCGCCAGGTGGGTGTGGTCGCGGCCCGTGATCTTCGACAAGGCGTCCCAGGCCTTGACCGCCACGTGGCCGTTGGTTTCCGGCGCCAGCGACAGGATCATCTCGGCGGCGTCGATCGCCGTCTCCAGGCGCGGCTGGCCGTGGGCCACGCCGTCGCGGGTCACGGTGCGGTTGATGCCGCGCAGGATGTCGACTTCATGGCCGGTCTTCCAGCTGATGCCCTTGCCGCCGTTGCCGATCGATTCCAGCAGCGGGCCGATCGAGGTGTACTTCTGGTAAATCTGCGTATAGTCGCGCTCCACCACGGTGAAGTTGGGCATGGTCTTGCCGGGGATGGGCTCGCACTCGCCGGCGCGCCAGTCTTTCGGATCGAAGGGCTGGCCCAGTTCGCCCGGGGTGTCGTGCATCAGCGGCGTCAGCACCAGATCCTGCTGCTTGCCCAGGTAGGCGCCGCCGATTTCCTCGAACTTTTTGGCGATGCCCTTGTAGATCTCCCAGTCCGAGCGCGACTGCCACAGCGGCTGCACGGCTTCCGACAGCGGGTGGATGAAGGGGTGCATGTCCGAGGTGTTGAGGTCGTCCTTCTCGTACCAGGTGGCGGTCGGCAGCACGATGTCGCCGTACAGGCAGGTGGTGGACATGCGGAAATCCAGCACCACCAGCAGGTCCAGCTTGCCCTCGGCGGCCGGGCGCACCTTGACGTCGCGCGGCTTGATGCACTCGTCCTCGTCGCTCATCAGCGCGTTCTGGGTGCCCAGCAAATACTTGAGGAAGTACTCGTGTCCCTTGCCCGAGCTGCCCAGGATGTTGGAGCGCCACACGAACATATTGCGCGGGAAGTTGGCCGGGTTGTCCGGATCGTCGCAGGAAAAGCCCAGCTTGCCCTGGCGGATCTGCTCGACCGCGTAATCGACCGGCTTGGCGCCGGCGTCCGCGGCGGCGCGCGTCACCTCCAGCGGATTGGTCTGCAACTGCGGCGCCGACGGCAGCCAGCCCATGCGTTCGGCCTTGGCGTTGTAGTCCAGCAGCGACATCGGCGCGACGTCGGCGCCGGCCAGCGGCGAGGCGATTTCGCCGGTGTGCAGCTTCTCGTGGCGCCACTGGCTGGTGTGGTTGTAGAAGAAGGAGGTGCCGTTCATCTGCCGCATCGGACGGTTCCAGTCCTGGGCGAAGGCCAGCGGCGTCCAGCCGGTCTGCGGGCGCAGCTTTTCCTGGCCCACGTAGTGCGCCCAGCCGCCGCCCGACTGGCCGATGCAGCCGCACATCATCAGCATGTTGATGATGCCGCGGTAGGTCATGTCCATGTGATACCAGTGGTTCAGCGCGGCGCCGACGATCACCATGCTCTTGCCGCGCGTGCGGTCGGCGTTGTCGGCGAACTGGCGGGCGACGGTGATCACGTCCGCCGCCTTGACGCCGGTGTGCTTTTCCTGCCAGGCCGGGGTGTAGGGCACGTCGTCCGCGTAGCTGGCCGCGACGTTGCCGCCGCCCAGGCCGCGGTCGATGCCGTAGTTGGCCATGGTCAGGTCGAACACGGTGGCCACCAGCGCGCTGCTGCCGTCGGCCAGCGTGATGCGCTTGACCGGCACGTTACGCGGCAACAGCTCGCCCGCGTCCTGGCCGCCGAAGTAAGGGAAGCCCACCGCCACCACGTCGTCGCCGCGGCCCAGCAGCGACAACCGCGGATGCACCGGGGCGCCGTTGCCGCCCTCCTTCATCTCCAGGTTCCACTTGCCGCTCTCGCCCCAGCGGAAGCCGATCGAACCGGCCGGCGCCACGATGCGGCCGCTGGCCTCGTCGATCACCAGGGTTTTCCATTCCGGGTTGTTGCTCTCGTCCAGGTTGTTGTCCAGGTGCGAGGCGCGCAGGAAGTAGTCCGGCGCCAGCGTGCCCTGGTGGTCCTTCAGCAGCACCAGCATCGGGAAGTCGGTATACTGCCGGGCGTATTCGTTGAAGTAGGCCGACTGCGCGGCGGTATGGTATTCCTTCAGGATCACGTGGCCCATGGCCATGGCCAGCGCGGCGTCGGTGCCCTGCTTGGGCGCCAGCCAGATGTCGCCGAACTTGGCCATCTCGCCGAAGTCCGAGGACACGGCCACGGTCTTGGTGCCCTTGTAGCGCACCTCGGTGTAGAAGTGGGCGTCGGGCGTGCGCGTCATCGGCACGTTGGAACCCCACACCATCAGGTAGGTCGAGTTGTACCAGTCGGCCGATTCCGGCACGTCGGTCTGCTCGCCCCAGATCTGCGGGCTGGCCGGCGGCAGGTCGCAATACCAGTCGTAGAAGCTGAGCGCCACGCCGCCGATCAGCGACAGGTAGCGCGTGCCGGCCGCGTAGCTGACCATGGACATGGCGGGAATCGGCGAGAAGCCGACGATGCGGTCCGGGCCGTACTTCTTGATGGTCAGCGCGTTGGCGGCGGCGATCATCTCGTTGGCCTCATCCCAGCTGGCGCGCACGAAACCGCCCAGGCCGCGCACCGACTTGTACTGGCGGGCGCGCTCGGGGTCCTGGCTGACGTATTCCCAGGCCGCGACCGGGTCCATGCGCCGGCGCGCCTCGCGCCACATCTCCATCAGGCGGCCGCGCACCATCGGGTACTTCACGCGCTGCGCCGAATACACGTACCAGGAATAGCTGGCGCCGCGCGGGCAGCCGCGCGGTTCGTGGTTGGGCAGGTCGGGACGGGTGCGGGGATAATCGGTCTGCTGGGTTTCCCAGGTGATCAAACCGTTCTTGACATAGACCTTCCAGCTGCAGGAGCCGGTGCAGTTCACGCCGTGGGTCGAACGCACGATCTTGTCGTGCTGCCAGCGTTGGCGGTAGGCGTTCTCCCAGGTGCGGTCCTCATGGACGACGGCGCCGTGGCCGTCGGCGAAGGTCGACGTGGTCTTGTTGAAAAACTTCAGGCGGTCCAGAAAGTGACTCATGCTAGCTCCTCAGGCGACAATGAGTGCAGTCTACGGAGCGCCGCCGCCCATGGGTATCGGCAAGAAGGCCGCCGGCGGCGGCGAGAAGGACTAGGCGGCCTAGTTCCAAATGACTAGCCGTTGCCGCAATTGCGCCGCGCGCAAGCCTGCAGCAGCTGCTGGTAGGTGGTCGACGCCGTGCCCGCCGGCGCCGCCTCGTGGTAGGCGCGCCACGCCGCGGCGTCGCGCCGGTAGCGGAGCCGGCGGACGTCCTGCCAGCGGCCATCGTCCATGCGCACGCTGGCCGCGCGTATCAATCCCGGCTGCTCCATCGCCACCAGCTGTTCGAACATCGCCGGCAGGCCGCAGTAGTCGAGCTCCAGCCCGCTGTCATAGCGTATCCGCCCGATCACCCGCGCCGGCCCCTGCCGGCAGGCGTCGTCGGCGGACGCCAGGCGCGGGCGGATCGGCTCGCCCTCCGCCGTCCGGTAGGGCGCCGATGCCAGCGCCGCCGTGGCGGCCAGGGCCAGGCCGGCCCATAGGTATTTGCAGTCCATGTGATTCTCCTTTCGCGGCCATTGTGGCGGGCCGCGCGGCCGGCGCGCCATGATCCAGCGCAAGTTTTTCCGGCATGGGACGCGGCAAAAGGACTAGGCGGCCTAGTTCTTACTGCCAGTGGGCAAACCGCGGGCGGCGCGGTATACATACGCCCAGGCGGCAAACCGGCCGCCACAACGAGAGGAGAACGCCGATGCACATCAGCACTTTTGAAGACCTGTTGTCGGCCGCCGGCGCCCAGGCGGAACCGCAAACCCTGCTGCTGGCCTTTGCCCGCGCCGAACCGGAACCCGACACCGCGCCGGGCGCGCAGCCGCGCGTGACGCTGGTTCCCACCCTGTGTGTCGATAAAGCGGCCGCCGCGGTACAGAGCTTCGGCCAGCTGGCCGGCGAAGCCGACAGCATGGGCCAGCCGTGGGACGTGATGCTGGTGACGTCGCTGGCGAGCGAGCCGCGCGACGCCAGCCGCGTCGAGCAGGCGTTGCGGCGCATGATACAGCTGGTGCGCGAGGGCCGCATGACCCAGTTGCTGGCCTTCGACCGCGACGGCGAACTGCTGCGCCAGGCCTGACGCCATGGCCAAGATCTTCCCACTGCGTCCGGCCAAGCCGGAATCGATCTGCTGGGGATGCGACCGCTATTGTCCGGCCGGCGATCTGGCCTGCGGCAACGGCGCCGACCGTGTCCAGCACCCCTACGAGCTGTTCGGCGAAGGCTGGGAGTCGTTCGGCCTCAACGCGCCGGCAGCGGACACACCAGCGGCAGGAACTGCTGCCGGCGCGCCGAGTACGCCAGCAGCGCCCCACTCTCCAGATCGAAGTACCAACCGTGAAGCTTGAGCAGGCCCTGGTCGACACGGCGCTTCAGCCAGGGATAGGTCAGCAGGTTATCCAGCGACAGCAAAATGCTGGCCAGTTCGCAGGCGTGATGGCGGGCGTCGCTGTCGCGGTGCGCCAGCTCGCGCTGCACGCGCTCGGCCACCGGACGGGCGATGCGCATCCACTGGCCGACAAAATCCGTCTCGCGCCGCACCTCGCGCGGCGCCATCAGGGCGCGGATGCCGCCGCAGCGCGCATGCCCGAGCACGATGACGCGCTCGACCTCCAGCTCGCACACGGCAAACTCGATCGCCGAGCTGACGCCGGCCGAGGCGTCGGGTGTGCAGGGAGGCACCAGGTTGGCGATATTCCGCACCACGAACAGATCGCCGGGATCGCCGCCGGTCAGCAGTAAGGGATCGACCCGCGAGTCGCAGCAGCCGATCAGCAAGGTGGCGGGACGCTGTCCCCCGCGCAGGCTGCCATACAGCGCCGGCCGGTCGTTGAAATATTGTTGCTGGAAGCGGCAGAAGCCGCTGATGAATTTTTCGATGTCACGCATGGCGCCTCCTCATCCCGCGCAATCGCGCAGACCCGCCGCATCGAGGACGTCGATGGTGCGGCCCTTGAAGGCGATCAGATGCTGCGCGCTGAGATCGGCCAGGATGCGCGAGAAATGCTCGGGGGTCAGGCTCAGCCGCGAGGCCAGCACCGCCTTGGTGGTCGGCAGCGTGAATTGCGCCGCGCCCTGCTCCGGCACTTCCTTGAGCAGGTAGGCGGCCACGCGCTGGGTGCCGCTGCGCAGCGCGTACGACTCCATGTCGCACATCAGGCCATGCATGCGCTGGCTCAGGCCGGCCAGCATCTTGCACGCGAACTCGGGGTCGCTGGCGATCTCGCGGTAGATGGCCGGCTTGGCCACGTGCAGCAGCAGGCTGTCCTCCATGGCCTGGGCCGACACGATGTAGGGCCGGCCCATGAACATCAGGGCTTCGCCGAAACTGCCGCCCGGCCCGATCAGTTCAATCACCTTCTCCACCCCCGAGGACGAGGTGAACGACAGCTTGACCTGGCCGTACAGCACCTGGTGGAAGCCCTCGCACGGATCGCCGCGCTGGAAGATCATGTCGCCCCGCTCGACCCGCAGCTCGGTGGTGCCAAGCGCGATGCGGCTCAGCTCCTCCGGCCCCATCGAATTAAACAGCGGGACCCTGGCCAGGAAATCCTGGACTTTGATCCTGTTCCGGTCCATTTTCACCCCGTCTGGCCCCATCGGCCGGTCAGCACGGCATGGCCGCGTTCTTGCGGGCATAGCACCACCAGGTGATGGCGATGCAGCTCAGGTAAAAGCCGATGAAGCACCACAGCGCGGCGTCGGCGCTGCCGGTCAGCGCGATCGAGGTGCCGTAGCTCTTCGGGATGAAGAAGGCGCCGTAGGCCGCCACCGCCGAGGTGAAGCCCAGCACGGCGGCGCTTTCCCGGTTGGCGTCCACCACCGCCTGCTGTTGCACGGCGGCCGGCTGGCCGGCCGCGGCGCGCTGGCGCTCGGTCATGAAGATCACCGGTATCATGCGGAAGGTCGAGGCGTTGCCGGCGCCGGTGCCGGCGAACAGCAGCATGAACATCCAGAAGAAGCCCTGGAAGCTGCCGGCCGCGTCGCCGTGCGGCAGGAAGCCGATCACGCCATACACGGCGGCCACCATGCCGACGAAGGTCCACAGCGTGACGCGGGCGCCGCCCAGCTTGTCGGCGATGATCCCGCCCAGCACGCGCGCCACCGCGCCCACCAGCGGGCCGAGGAAGGCGAACTGCAGCGGGTTGACGTCCGGGAAGGCGGTCTTGATCAACAGCGGGAAGGCGGCCGAGTAACCGATGAAGGAACCGAAGGTGCCGGTGTACAGCCAGCACATCAGCCAGTTGTGCTTGCGCTTGAAGATCACCGCCTGGTCGGCGAACGAGGCCTTGGCCGAGGCCAGGTCATTCATGCCGGTCCAGGCCAGCAGGCTGCTGATGACGATGAAGGGCACCCAGATGAAGCCGGCGTTCTGCAACCACATGGTGCTGCTGACGCCCGCCTTGAGCGCCGTCTGCGGCTGGCCGCCGAGGGCGCCGAACACGCCGGCGGTGATCACCAGCGGCACCACGAACTGCACCACCGACACGCCGAGGTTGCCCAGGCCGGCGTTCATGCCCAGCGCATAGCCCTTCTGCGCCTTGGGGAAGAAGAAGCTGATGTTGGCCATGGACGAGGCGAAGTTGCCGCCGCCGAAGCCGCACAGCAGCGCCAGGATCAGCATGGTCGGATAGCCGGTGCTCAGGTCCTGCACCGCGTAGCCGATGCCGATGGCCGGGATCAGCAGCGAGGCGGTGGAAATGGTGGTCCACTTGCGCCCGCCGAAGATGGGCACCATGAACGAGTAGAAGATGCGCAGCGTGGCGCCCGACAGGCCGGGCAGCGCGGTCAGCCAGAACAGCTGGTTGGTGCTGTACTTGAAGCCGATCGCCGGCAGGTTCACCACCACCACGCTCCACACCATCCACACGGCGAAGGCCAGCGCCAGCGCCGGGATCGAGATCCACAGGTTGCGGTTGGCCGTGCTGCGCCCGCCGCTGCCCCAGAACGCCGGACTCTCCGGCTCCCAGGTGCTGATCATGTATTTGCTCATTGTTTTCTCCTTGGGTTATTCAGACAGCTTGCGGCGCCGCGCCCGAAGCCGCGGCGGGCCGGAACGAGTAGTGCATCCACACCAGCGACACGCACACGGTGCCGTACAACAGCATGAAGGCGCTGGAGCGCACACCGGTCAGGTCCAGCAGCGCGCCGAACAGGATGGGCAGGATGAAGCCGCCCAGGCCGCCGGCCAGGCCGACCACGCCCGAGACGGCGCCGATGTTGTCGCTGAAGTCGTCGGCGATGAACTTGAACACCGAGGCCTTGCCGATCGCCATCGCGGTGCCGACCACGAACAGCAGCGCGGTGAACATCCAGGGGTTGAGCGCCAGGTGCAGCGACAGCGGGCCGCGCGTGGTCTGCACCACCATCGCCGTCGGCGGATAGGACAGCAGGAAGAAGCACACCCAGCACACCCACATCACCCACCAGGTGACCTGGTAGGCGCCGTAGCGGTCCGAGATCCAGCCGCCCAGCGCGCGCAGCACGCCGCCCGGCAGCGAGAAGCAGGCCGCCAGCAGCGCCGCCAGCTTCAGGTCGTAGCCGTATTCGCCCACGTAGTACTTGGTCATCCACAGCGCCAGCCCGACGTAGCCGCCGAACACCACCGAGTAATACTGGCAGTAGCGCCACACGCGGCGGTCCTTCAGCACCTTGATCTGCTGCGTGAAGCTGGCGCCGGCGCCGCTCAGGTGCGCGGGGTCGCTGGCGGTGACGGCCCAGAACAGCAGCGCCGTCGCCAGCATGGTCAGCGCGTACACCGTGGGCAGCGCCTGCCAGCCCCAGGCCGCGATGATGGCCGGCGCCACGAACTTGGTCAGCGCCGAGCCGGAATTGCCGGCGCCGAAAATGCCCATGGCCAGGCCGCGCCGCTGCTGCGAGAACCAGCGCGCCACGTACGGCGTGCCGACCGAGAACGAGCCGCCGGCCAGGCCCACGCACAGGCCCAGCGCCAGGAACTGCCAGTAGGCGGTGGCCTTGCCGATCAGGTAGATGGGCGGCACGGTGACCAGCATCAGCAGGAAGAACACGATGCGGCCGCCGTATTTGTCGCACCAGATCCCGAGCGGCACCCGCACCAGCGATCCGCTCAGCACCGGCATCGCGGCCAGCAGGCCGAATTCGGTTTCGTTCAGGCCCAGCATCTTCTTGATGGGGATGCCCAGCACCGCGAACATCATCCAGACCATGAAGCAGATGGTGAAAGCCACCGTGCTGCCGGCCAGTACGCGCACTGCCTTGTTTTGATTTGCCACTTCAAGCTCCTGATCCGGATTGGGATGGCATCAGAGTACGCGGCGGCGCGGCAAGTGACCATCGGTACGACGGCTAAACGAGCATAGGCCGAAATGACTAGCCGTCCGCCAATTCGGCCAGGGTCACCCGGTCCAGCGCGGCCAGGTAAGCGTCCAGTGCCTGCGCCAGCGCGCCCTGCAGGCGGCAGTCGCCGCTGCGGCGGCAGCCGGCCGCATGTTCCTCGAAGCAGCCGGCCATGACGAAGCCCGGTTCGCTGGCGCGCACCACCGCGCCGACGCGGATCTCCTGCGGCGGCAGCGCCAGCACGATGCCGCCGCCGCGCCCGCGCACCGAGCCGATCACGCCAAGCTTCGTCAGGCTGTACACCACTTTGCTCAGGTGGCAGCGCGAGATGCCGTAGTGCGCGGCGATTTCCGCCACGGTGCTCCGGTGGGGACGCCGCCGCGCCAGGAAGATCAGTGTGCGCAAAGCGCAGTTGGTGAAGAGTGTCAGTCGCATGACAGCGATTATTCACGCCTCCGTCCGCAGCGCGCATAACCTGGATCAAGAAAAATCAGGATCGAATATACATGTTTAAACCGCCCGCCTAGAATCGCCGGCAATCCAATCCGATCCAGCCACCAGAAAAGGAAAACGTCATGCACGCTACCCGCAAGCTCTGGACCTGGCTCGCCATCATCTGCGCCCTCTCCTTCGCCGTCCTCGGCTGGGTGGGCAGCGAGATCTACCTGGCGAAGCCACCCATCCCCCAACAAGTCATCAGCGCCGACGGCGAGGTGTTGTTCGACGCCGGCCAGGTCGACCGCGGCCAGCAAGCCTGGCTCGCGGCCGGCGGCCAGCAGCTCGGCACCGTCTGGGGCCACGGCAGCTATGTCGCCCCGGACTGGTCGGCCGACTGGCTGCACCGCGAAGCCCTGGCGCTGCGCGACATCCGGGCGCAACAGCAGTACCGCGCCCGCTTCGAGGATCTCGACCACGCCAGCCAGGCCGCGCTCAACGCCAGCCTGCAGGACGAGATGCGCCGCAACACCTATGACGGCGCGCGCGGCGTGATCGTGCTGTCGGCCGAGCGCGCCGCCGCCGTGCGCGCGGTGGCGGCCCATTACATCGGCCTGTTCGGCGACGACGCCAGCCTGGAACAGCTGCGCGTGCAATATGCGATGAACGCCGGTTCCATCCCCGACCAGGCCGACCTGAAGGCGCTGCCCGCCTTCGTGTTCTGGTCGGCCTGGGCCGCCGCCACCGACCGTCCCGGCGCCAGCATGCTGAGCTACACCAGCAACTGGCCGCATGAACCGCTGGTCGGCAACCGCCCCACCACCGGCGCCGGCATCTGGTCCATCGCCAGCGTGATCCTGATGATCGCCGCCATCGCGGCCATGGTGATGAACCACGCCAGGGACAAGGAAGAGGACGACCCGGCGCCGCCGCCAGCCGACCCGCTGTTCAAGCTGCGCGCCACGCCGTCGATGCAGGCCACCAAGAAGTACTTCTTCGTGGTGATCGCGCTGATCCTGGCGCAGGTCGGCATGGGCGCCATCACCGCCCACTACGCGGTCGAGGGCCACAGCTTCTTCGGCTATCCGCTGGCCGACATCCTGCCGTTCGTAGTGAGCCGCACCATCCACACCCAGTTCGCCGTGCTGTGGATCGCCACCGCCTGGCTGGCGACCGGCCTGTACATCGCGCCGGCCATCTCCGGCCACGAGCCGCGCTTCCAGAAGCTGGGCGTGAACTTCCTGTTCTACGCGCTACTGTTCATCGTCGCCGGCTCCACCGCCATGGGCTGGCTGGGCTCGCTGCAACACAAGGGCAGCGCCTTCGCCTTCTGGCTCGGCAACCAGGGCCTGGAATTCACCAGCATGGGCCGCCTCTGGCAGATCCTGCTGTTCGTCGGCCTGCTGCTGTGGGTCGCCCTGCTGGGCCGCGCGCTGTGGCCGGCGCTGAAAAAACCGTCGGAAAGCCGCGGCCTGATCGCCATGGTGTTCCTGTCGGCGCTGTGCATCGGCGGCTTCTACGCCACCTCGCTGACCTGGGGCCGCCATACCCACTATGCGATGATCGAGTACTGGCGCTGGTGGCTGGTGCACCTGTGGGTGGAAGGCTTCTTCGAAGTGTTCGCCACCGCCGTCATCGCCCTGCTGTTCACCCGCCTGGGCCTGATCCGCGCCGCCTCGGCCAACCGCGCGATCGTCGCCGAAACCATCGTGTTCCTGTTCGGCGGCATCCTGGGCACGCTGCACCACCTGTACTTCACCGGCACCCCCACCTTCGTGATCGCCATCGGCGCCATGTTCTCGGCGCTGGAAGTGGTGCCGCTGTCGATGATCGGCATCGAAGCATGGCGCAGCTATCAGCGCCTGCGCGCCGCCCCATGGGTGAGCACCTATCGCTGGTCCATCCTGTGCTTCATCGCCGTGGGCTTCTGGAACACCGTCGGCGCCGGCCTGCTGGGCTTCTCGATCAATACCCCGATCGCGCTGTACTACATGCAGGGCCTGAACATGACGCCGGCCCACGGCCACGCCGCCCTGTTCGGTGTGTACGGCATGCTGGGCATCGGCCTGCTGCTGTTCTGCCTGCGCGGCCTCAGCGAGCGCGCCGCCTGGTCGGACGCCCTGCTGCGCCCGATGTTCTGGCTGCTGAACATCGGCCTGGCCATGATGGTGTTCATCTCGCTGGTCCCGGCCGGCATCTACCAGGCCTGGGCCAGCGTCGAACACGGCATGTGGTTCGCCCGTTCGCCCGAGATCGTCCATTCCAGGCTGATGGAAACCCTGGTATGGCTGCGCGTACCCGGCGACGTGGTGTTCGCCATCGGCACCCTGTTCCTGGCCCTGTTCGCGTGGCGCCTGCTGGTCGCACGCAAGGGCCGCACCGCCGCGGTCGCCGACCGCGCCTGATTCCGATCCCAACCAAGGAGTTTCATCATGCCTCACGATTGCTCGACGCCTCAAATCCCCGGCGGTATTTATCCCTTCGATGCGCGCGGCGTTGCCCGGCGCTTCCGCCATGCCGCCATCTTTGGCGCGCTGGAAGCGCTGCACCCCGGCGAAGCCATGCGCTTCTGTAACGACCACGACCCGCTGCCCCTGCTGGCGCAGATCCAGCACCGCTACGGGCCTTACATCCGTATCACCTACGTCTCGCGCGAGCCGGGACAGGTGGTGATCGATTTCCTGGCCACCGGGGAACAAGCAGCGCAATAACAATCGCAAACAACCACAAGGTGAATCAGATGAAAACGCAATTCAAGCTTGCCGCAGCCGGCGCCGCCGCCGCGCTGCTGGCCGTATCGCAAAGTTTCGCCGAACCGGCGCTGCCCGTCATCACCCAGGAACTGGTGGCGCCACCGGGCCTGCCGCCGCAGATCACCCGCAAGACGCCGGCCCGCGTGGTGGTCAACCTGACGGTGGAGGAAGTCGAGCGCGAGATCGCGCCGGGCACGCGCTACACCTTCTGGACTTTCGGCGGCACGGTGCCGGGCAAGATGATACGGGTGCGCGAAGGCGACACCGTCGAGCTGCATCTGTCCAACCTGCCCGACAACAAGCTGCCCCACAATATCGACCTGCACGCGGTCACCGGTCCCGGCGGCGGCGCGGCGCAGACCCTGATCGCACCCGGCAACGAGGCCAGCTTCAGCTTCAAGGCGCTGAATCCGGGCCTGTACGTGTATCACTGCGCCACCGCGCCGGTCGGCATGCACGTGGCGAACGGCATGTACGGCATGATTCTGGTGGAGCCCAAGGAGGGGATGTCCAGGGTCGACCGCGAATACTATGTGATGCAGGGCGACTTCTACACCGCCGGCGCCTACCGCGCGCCCGGCCCGCAAGCGTTCGACCTGCAGAAGGCGATCGACGAGAAGCCGACGTACGTGGTGTTCAACGGCGCCGACGGCGCGCTGACCGGCGCCAACGCGCTGACCGCCAAGACCAACGAGAAGGTGCGCCTGTTCTTCGGCGTCGGCGGACCGAACATCACGTCCAGCTTCCACGTCATCGGCGCCATCTTCGACAAGGTGTACACCGAAGGCGGCTTGCACTACCAGGAACAGGTGCAGACGACCATGGTGCCGGCCGGGGGCTCGGCCATCGTGGAATTCACGCCGCGCGTGCCGGGCAACCTGACCTTGGTGGACCACTCGCTGACCCGCGCCTTCAACAAGGGCGCCATCGGCCTGCTGGCGGTGAGCGGCGCCGAACAGCCCGAGATTTACAGCAAAGGCGTGAAGAAGCCGTTGGCGCTGGCCAAGGTTGCCGGCGGCGGCGCGGCAGCCAGACCGGCCGCGGCCGCGCCCGCGCCCGCGCC
>NZ_WNKY01000080.1 GCF_009720825.1 Duganella radicis
GGCATGCCGGCGCCCGGCCCGGCGGCGTTTGCGGCGATGGCGGGCGACCCGGCCGCCATGCCCCAGGTCCACGGCGCGGCGGCAACCGCTGTGGCAAGCATGGTCCCGGCGGCCGGTTCGTCGTCGCCGCCGGCTGGCGGTGGTGGCGACTTGACGCTGGATGCCATCGAACGGGCGGCGATTGCGGCGACGCTGGCGCAATTCAACGGCAACATCAGCCACGCGGCCAAGACGCTCGGCATCAGCCGCGCCGCGCTGTATCGCAAGCTGGGCAAGCATGGCATCTGAGCACGCGCTCAAGCTGGGCGTGGCGGCCGGCGCGGCCGGCCTGATGGCGCTCTCCATCGCAGCCGATGTGTTGTCGGCCACGCCGGAACCACGCCGCATCGTCGTGTGCGGCCTGCTCGCACTGGCCCCGGCCAGCCTGCTATGGCAATGCCTGCGCCGACTCGCCCCGCTCACGCCGCGCATGGAAGCCGCCAACGGCCTTGCCGGCGCCGCCGCACCCGCGTTGGAGGAAGGCCTGCTCGCGCTGGAAGCCCGCCTTGAACATGCGCCGATCGCGCTGTTCCGCATCGACCACGCCAGCGGCGACGGCGCAGTGATCCCGCTCAACGCCAGCGCGCGCCGGCTGCTGGCGCCCGGCCGCGCCATCGCGCCGCAAGAATTGCATCAACTGCTGGCCGCACAGCCCACCGGCCAGCGCCGCCTGGTCAGCTTCGACACCGAACGCGGTGCCGAGCGCGCCCTGGTCGCCGTCTCCGCCTTGACGCTACAAGGCTCGGCACACCGCTTGGCCGCCCTGATGCCGGTGGAAAGCGAACTGGAAGCCGAAGCCCTCAACGCCTGGCGCGAACTGGTACAAGTGCTCACCCACGAAATCATGAACTCCCTGACGCCGGTGGCTTCGCTCTCGCGCACCGCATGCGGCCTGCTGGACGAAGCCAGCGGCCAGCTGCCGCAAGACATCCACGCCGATCTGGACACCGCGCTGGACGCCATCGCCAGACGCGCCGCCAGCCTGGTGGATTTCGTCAGCAGCTACCGCAGCCTTTCCACCGTGCCGCAAGCGCAGCCGCAACGCGTGCTGCTGGAAGAATTGTTTGAACGTTTAAAAGCCCTGCTGGAGCCGCAATGGCAAGACCGGCTGACCTTCTCGGTCGAACCGGCGTCGCTGGAAGTGATGATCGATCCCGGCCAGCTGGAACAAGCCTTGATCAACCTGTTGAAGAACGCCGCCGAAGCGGCAACGCAAGCGCAGGTCAGCGCGCGCCTGAGCCGCGGCGGACGCCTGCGCATCGAAGTATCGGACAATGGCCCAGGCGTGCCGGATGCGCTGGTGACGCACATCTTCACGCCATTCTTCTCGACCAGGAAGCAGGGCAGGGGAATCGGTCTGGCGATGGTGCGCCATCTGGTGCACGCCAACGGCGGCACCGTGCGTTACGCGCGCGCGGTTGGCGCCGGCGCGCGCTTCATCCTGACGTTTTAACGCGCACCATATCGACGTGCATGATGCCGTCTTCGTCGTAAGGATCGGTCACCGTCTTGAAGCCAAAGCTGCCGTAGAATTTTTCCAGATGCGCCTGCGCGCCGATGCGGATATCCCAACCGGGATGCAGTTTCTCAGCCAGAGGAATCGCCTTCGCCAGCAGCTCGCGGCCCACGCCCGAGCCACGGCCGGCCTGCGTGGTCAGCACGCGGCCCAGCGACATCTCATCGAATTTCACACCCGGCGGCACCACGCGCAGATACGCCACCAGCGTGCGCTGGCCGTCGATCTCGCGCCAGCCCATCAGGTGATGGCAGACCGGATCGGCGCCGTCGATGTCGGGATAGAGACAGGTTTGTTCGAGGATGAAAACGGCCTGGCGCTGACGCAGTACTTCGTACCAGTCAGCGCGCGGAATATCGTCAAAAGCCAGCCAGTGCCACTCAATCATTGCTTCTCTCGTTCGTGATCAAAGCAATGATTGTAGCGGAAGCCCGATTTAAACGATGGTCAGGGTCACGTCGATGTTGCCGCGGGTGGCGTTCGAGTATGGGCACACGATGTGCGCTGCGTCGACCAGTTTCTGCGCGGTTTCGCGGTCCAGGCCTGGCAGCGAGATTTTGTGCTCGACTTGAATCGCGAAGCCGGTTGGCACTGGGCCGATGCCGACCGAGGTTTCCACCGACACGTCAGCCGGCACGGCGATCTTGTCGCGGCCACCGACGAATTTCATCGCGCCGATGAAGCAGGCGGCGTAGCCGGATGCGAACAGCTGTTCCGGGTTGGTGCCTTCGCCGCCGGCGCCGCCCAGTTCTTTTGGCGTGCTCAGTTTCACGCTCAGTTTGCCATCCGACGAAGCGGATTGGCCTTCACGGCCGCCGGTGGTTTTAGCGTGTGCGGTGTACAGTACTTTTTCGATCGACATGATGTTTCCTTTCAGTGAGTGAGTACGGCCAAGTTTAGTTGGCTATTCAATCGCGCGCTATCTACCTAAGGGTATAACAGCTTGCTAATTTACTACAACCTGCGCTGTTTGCAGCGCCCATGACCACACTATACATAGTGTGCGATCTAATAGCAAGCAATTTTTAATTAATTTGTCGCGTGGCAAGCGGCATCAAGGGAGCTATTCGGAACAAATAAAGTGACAAACATACAAATAAAGTCGCAAACGAACAAAAATAGTCGCAAAAACAGCGACCGACCTGAAGAACGGCCGGCTGAGCAAAGTGCTGTTGCGCCCGCCATTGTTCCGATTACTAGGCCGATGCTTGGATGGTTGCCCGAAAGAGAGTACCTGTTTAGCCTTGTGTCGCGAAACCACGCGTACTGGGGCTATCGCGCTGCGGCTGACACGGTCGGTGTATTTTTTGGTACGCGTAAAGAACGAGCATTAGGGCCTGCCTGCTCTGACGTCGAATACCTGGTAGCAAGGACTGAAGGGTGTCTCGGCAGTCCAATTGAAATCTTCCAGAATCACACCCTGTTCAGATTCTATCGTCTCTTCATGAAGCCGAGTGAAGTGAAGAATCTGCTGGCGCCGAGCAGTACCACAGCAGAATCTCAGCTGAAGTACCCGATGGCTCTATGGAACGGGTTGTTTACAGCAAGGCATCCGTTGAAGGCCTGTATTGAATGCATGGAAGCAGATCTAGCCGATTTAGGCATGCCTTACTGGCGCCTGTCTCATCAGTACCCAGGAGTATGGATCTGCTTGGCGCATAAGCGCATATTGCAACGCACGTCAGTTAAGACATCAAGCCAGCTACGGTTCAATCTTCACTGCCCAGATGCCGACGCACTAGAACCTCCGTTCGTCGCGACAGACAAAACAGTCTTATTTTCTTTTGCCAGGCTGATCGAGAATCTCACGGACACTAAGCAAGAAGGCGTCGCCGCGATAGCCGAGTTCAGGTTGAGATTTCTGGCTCATCTTGAGGCGCAAGGCTTACTCAATTCGTCGAAGCGGCTAAAGGCATTTGACAGATCCGATGTTCAGCAACTCTGCGCGGATTTCCTCCACGCTACCAACTTGCTACAAGAGCTTCCAGAATGTAGATCATTTCCGGTAAGTGCCGTTCATGCCTACTATAGTCTGGCAAGCTACATCAATGGCAAGAGCAAAATCTATCCGGTGCTACAGCTAGCGATAATCCTTTGGTTCAGGACATTGCCCTTTTGGTGCGAGGCCGACGAAGCTAAATGGATTCTGCGTTCACTGTAAGCAGAATATTCTCACCGTCACCGCCACCTCACTCGAAAGTCGCCGCCGCACGTTCGCATAAGTCGTCCCCGCTGCCGGACGCCTTCCACGGTGCGAATTGGGCCGTAGAATTGCTCTTTCAGTGTTGTTTCTATCGGAATACGAAGGATAGGGGCGCCGCCAAGTCGCACTAATAGCCCTCCGGCAGCGATGGGAACCTCAAATGAAGGTTGGGCAGCGCGACATGCGCCCAAAGTCTTGTGGCCGGTGTCGGGGGACAGTTCGCCGTGCTGTCCCGGTGAAGCATGTGGACCTGATCTACGCTGAAACACTCAGATAGCAGCTTGTGGGCCAGTTGCATCGGGGCCGCGTCGCTCAGCTGACAACCATCGGGCAGCGTGACCACAAGCTGGCTGTCCGTGCAGGACACCTATCACCTCGGGATGCTCGATGCCGTCGGCATGTTGTTGTTCAGTCGTCGTCCGACTCCAGATCGGCCATCAGCGCCGCTGCATTGGCAAAACGCTTGCCCTGTCCAGCCTCCAGCTCGGCGATGGCTTTGCGGGTCGTGGCATTCGGTACCTTCACCTCAAAGGGTAGGCGGTGCTCGTCGGCCACGCGCAGCATGAGTAGACGGATGGCGTCAGAAATCGATAGTCCCATTGCTTCCAACGCCTCAGCAGCACGGTTCTTGGTGTCAGTGTCAATGCGAGCGCGTACGTAGGTATCTGCGGTAGTCATAGTGTCCTCTGGGTCATTTTCAAGCAATTGTAGTCACAATGCGACCACCTTGCAAGAAAAAAAAGTCGCTGGAGAGCGACCTGAGTACGAAATTGCCAAGAAAAAACTTGACAGAGTAATAGCTTTTGCTGTATACTATTAGATTCTTAAGTTGCAGTGACAGCGATTTTACTACGTGACAGTACTAATTCTAAACACTGCTCCTTAAGAAGTCAACGAAAATTGATCATAAATAGTAAATTTAAGGAGACGTGTAATGCGTGAAGTAGAACGAGCAGGTGAGTTTAAGCGGGATTATAAGCGTGAGTCTAAGGGACGGCACCGTGCCACCCTTGCAGATGATTTTCTGGCGGTGTTGGAGGCGCTGTTGGCCGATATCCCGCTGGAGCCTCGGTACCGTGACCATGATTTGAGTGGTGACTGGGCTGGGTATCGGGAGTGTCACATCAAGCCGGACTTGCTGTTGATTTACAGCAAGGCGGAGGAAGGCGTCCTGCGTCTTTCCCGGCTTGGGTCTCACAGCGAGCTCTTCTGAGTTAGCTGAATAGGCCGTCCTTAGTGGTCTGTTGCTGAGGGCGGCCACATTGCCGAGCTGCTGGCCAACTTTGATTACCCGGTACCGGGCGGCGGCGTGTAACAAGCACAGTCGTTAAATTCCAAGTTTTTCGAAAATCACCCATAAGATTGCTTAAATGGCGTCGTGACAGTCAGATGACTGGAGGCGTGGCGCGGAAATCCCACCACAAGAAATTGGTGTCGCGTCATGGTGCAATACCGCCAATTGGGCCTTTGATGGAGATTGACGAGATGGGAAATTTGATGAAGTGGGCGCGCGGTGCCCGGTTAGCGGCTACGACGCTGGCTAGCTGCGCGGCGGCGGCGTGGTACTTGGTTCAGATCGCGCGCCTGATGGGGTGGCTGTGAAAGACAATAAAACGCCGCAACAGGTGCGGCGTTGAAAAGGTTGTGTTCCCGGCCTTTCTCATGGCATAGCATCAAGCGGTCTTGCGGCCAGATGTCAGTGCCGTGGCGCGCTCATACACGTCGTTCAACACTGCAGGTGTGTATTAATTGGCACCTCAGTTAGGACAGGATGTGCGGGGAAACGCGAACGGCAACTGAGATGTATCGCTTGCTGCAACATCGCGATCAAAGTCCACCCGTGTGTAATCGCGCGGATAATAGGAAAAAGCTTTCAACTTGAAATATGCATCTGCATCCATGTAGCGTCGAGACAATTCTAAGCTAGCGGCCTCAGCCGATCCTGCGTCGAAATCGTGACTGAGGTGAATCATCGATATCCCACTATCGTGCGAGCTGTCTGGGTCGACAGGCACAGCACCGCTCCTTGACCAATCTTGCAAAAGAATGTTCGCGGTTTTCGGCGGGCCATAGGCCACGACTGGGCCCACCGACACTCCAGAGACCGAATCTTTATGCTCGTCGAGAAACGCCCGAGTTTCGTCGAGCGTTTTTGTCGTTTCTCCGGCATATAGCAAGACATTGACCTTAGCTGCGATACCGTGAACGCTACATGCTCGAAGCAAGCTAGAAGCTCGTTTTAGATAGCGGTCAGGGTCGCGTGACTTATGCATGCTTAGAATTTGTGTAGGCGATGCCGTTTCAAGCCCAAGATCTAGCACTTTCATGCCAGCCTCAGCGAGACAGGCGATCGTTCCAGGCGTGAGCGCATCAACGCGGCTCTCTGTCCGCCATGAGATATTGAGGCCGGCGGCCCGAACCGCATTCGCGAGGGCGGTACCCCATTTCTCATTTGGGGCGAACATCGATGATTGGAAATAGGGCCGGATGTCATTGTCGCCGTACTGGTTAGCGACTGCCGCGAGCACACTGGCGATCTGCTCCGGTGCACGCAACTTCTCCAGACGGATATCCCGCTCCTCGCAAAATGAGCAGCCCATACCACACCCCCGGGATGCCTCAATACTTGGTTGATAGCGATTGAAGCCGATCACCAGAGGATGATTTAGGGCGTTATCTGGTGTCGAGGCAGGCAGGCGCCGTAAATCTGGCGAGCTTGTGAGCAGACTTGCGATAACGGGTTCTGCTAGCCCTGGTACTAGCACGTTCGCCTCAGGAAGTTTGGCGTGCAGCCAGTCAGGATCTGGACCTACAACCCACCGTCCGCCGACAACGATTCTAGCCTCCGGGTCAACGCTGCGCACCAATCGGCAAAAGGTCTGCGCCCACGGAAGGGCATAGAAACTAGGAATCGACAGCATCACGGGCAACCGGGACGGAAATACCCCCTTTTCCAACAGCATAGTGAGCACCTCGGCGGGCTCGCTATGCTCGCCATGTACCAACAAAGTTTCGGTACCCCTTGAATCAAGGATCGTTGCCAGCGACAATGCGCCGTAGTTAAGATAGAGCTGTCGGCGCGCAAGAATATGATCGCGCTTCTTGGGTGATAACATGCCGGCGGAAACAAATATAACTACATTTGAGCGCTTCATTAATACCATTGATTACTTGAGTTTAGAAGGAAGGATACACGTGCCATTTATAAGTATCGAGGGTATTGACGGTAGTGGGAAGACAGAACAGGTTAGGCTGCTTGTTGAACGCCTCAGAAATGCCGGCCAGACTGTTCTGCAAACGAAGGAACCAGATGGCGGTCGCTTAGGTATGGAGGTGCGGGCGATATTGGTTGCTCCAGATCGTCAACTTACTCCAGCAGAACAGCTTTTGCTAGTTAGTGCGGCTAGATTTGATCATGTGCGAAGTGTTATCCGTCCAGCTTTGGCGAATGGAAAATGGGTTATCTCAGATCGCTTCATCGACTCAACTTACGCGTTTCAGGTTGCGGTTTCCGATGTGGATCTCCACCAGCTTTTCCGGTCAACTTGCGAGATCGTCGTAGGGGCAACGCTCCCGGATCTGACGATCATCTTGGATCTTCCGCTTGAAGTGGCTCTTGGGCGAAGGGGACTGCGCCGTGACGGCGTTCTCGATCCAGCTGAAGCTACTAGGGATTTTGCCGCAATCCGCCATGGCTTACTCGTGATGGCACGCGAGGCTCCCGAGCGCTGCCATGTTGTTGACGCAAACCAGACGGTGGACGCGGTGGCGTGTGATATCTGGCGCATAGTGGAAAACTTGCTATAGAGCGCAGGTCGACTACGCTAGCGCGGCATTTTGAATCATCACAAGTATAAAAGCCAGAGCCTTTTCATGAATCCGCAGACCCGCAACTTGCTTATCCAACGTTTGATCGACTCTCTCTCGGGTATGGGACCTGGCTCGATATTTGAACGGTTTGGCGTTGTGCTTATTGAACGATTATGTGATGTTAGGCTTGTCCAGCGAGGGTCGTCGGTTGGCGGTAGTCCGGTCGGCGGTGCGCTGGATGCGGTGTCGGAAGATGGTAGCGTCGTAGTCGAGGCTTCGATAGCGAAGGGATATTTTGCCGGATCGATGTCCAAACCGTGGGGCGATCTCGATCACGCCTTGACCTTGGCGCCACTCGCCAAAGATATCTATCTGTTGAGTTCTCAACGGGCGGAAACGGGGGTGATAGAGGCGATGAATAACACTGCCCTGCAACAACCTCGGATGGCCGGCCGGAGACTCCACCTCATGGACAGCCGGTCTATTGCAGAGGCTATCATTGATACGCTAATGCTCTACGACGATGCCGTCGATGACCTGGCCCAACATCTGCACATCTTGGCCGAGATCCGCGATGATCACCCAGCGTCATTGAATGCCCCACCGCTGAGCACGTTTTATGTTAAAAATGAGGCGGTTGACAGAGAGTTGGACCGACGACTTGATAGCGAGGTTTGTGTAGAGGTCGTCGGAATTGGTGGTATTGGCAAATCACAGGCAGCCGCTGCGTGCCTGCTACGTAACGAGGGCCGATTCCATTATAGATTTTGGGTGAGTGGTCGAGACATCGCGAGCGTGGAGCAGCTCTCGTCGGTACCAGTCCGACGTGGCGGAGCCGAGCGCAATGTCAGTGCCCTACTGCGCAGAAATCGCACTTTTTTGGTTGTGGACGATGCGAGCCCTAGTCTCTCGGTCGAGCAGCTTGCTAACTTGTGCGGCCCAGATTCACGAATCTTGATCACACGGCAGAATCCGTCATTTGGAGCCTTCGCCATGCCTACAATGGACGCTCAGCAAGCTCGTACACTGCTGGGTAGAGGCCTCGATCAGCCAGTACCTGAAAAAGCGTTTCGAGCGATCTGGCGCGCTATTGGAGGGCATCCACTTAGTCTTGCATTGCTTAACACCGCTGCTTGCCAAGGCGTTTTGTGGGACGACCTTGCCGATGACTGCGCCAATGTCGCAAAACTGCCGGTTGACGGCGCGCGACTTGCAGACCGTATCCTCGGGCGACTGAAACCTGCGATTGAGGAGGAACTATGTCTTTTTCAGTGGGCGGGACAGAGCCATTGCGATCGAGCCTTCTTTAAGCATGTCGTCGGAGTGATACGCTTAAAAGCCTTCGAACAATATGGTCTGACCGCCCCAGAAGGTGATGCGTCGATCCGCATTCATGATATCGTCTTCGCAGCTCTGAAATCGTTGAATTGGCTAACCGACGAAAAGGCACGAGAGATTGATGGTCAGCTTGAGGCGTTCATTCTCCAACAGATTCGCGGAGACGGGTATGGCCTACAACTGATCGCTTCGCAGCTGAGAGGCAAGATCACTAGCAATGTCGAAAAGGGTGATAGACGTGCGGCCTTCCTATACGTTTTGTCGATGGTATGGATGGGCAGTGCGATTCCTATCCATTTGTTGCCGGATCCTCAAAAAGAAGCCCAGCGGCTCAAGTCGTTGGGTGCGGTCGGTAACGAAGTGGCCATCTTGGTAGTCCTTGAGTCAATCGAGGCGCGCGGACGCAGTCTTCGACAGGCATCGGGAGACGAAGCTGTCAGTGCTTGGCTGCCGACAGTCGTACGAGCCTACGACGACCTTGCGGCCATGGAAGGCCTCAGTCCCCGGCAAACCGCCGAGATAAAGCATCACCGTGCTAAGACGCTCAGCGCCGTGGGCGAAGACCTCGAAGCCGAGCGACTATTCGAAGAAGTGGTCGCAGCCTATCCACTGAACGAGGCAAAGCTTCAACTAGTGCGGTCATACAGCCGTCAGCCGCGAAAGTACGAAAAAGCAAAGCAATATGCGTCAGAGATTATCAAGGCGAAGCTGAGTGGCAGCGTTTCCCCGTCGCTGACACTAGCTTTGGGGGACGCGCTTAATGGAGCGCGTCAGACTTGGGCAGGAGAACTCATCGCAGAACACGAGGAGCTATTTCTTTCGGAGGCGCTATATAGTGCCGCCATCGGTATACCGCAAGGCTATCACTCGGTCGCGAGCTTCGTCCGGGCGCTGGTTTGGCATGCACCAGACCAGGTAGGGAAAGTATTAGATCGTCTGCCCGAGCCGTCACCTTGGATGCTGGACGATGACCAGAGCCGCGGTAGCTACGCGGAGATCATGCTGCTCGCGTCGAATGTTGGCGACGAATCCATTTACCTGAACCAAGCACTTGAAGCGTATGAGGCACTGAAAGTGCCGAATCACTATCAGAAGCGAAAATGGGGGGAGGTACTTTACCGACTTAGCCGCTACGAAGAGGCAGAGGCCATCCTGGAGACAATTGAAGATAAGAGTGGCTGGATCTGGTTGGCTCATAGTCTCTCACAGGTGAAATATGAGCTGGGCAAGTTCAACGATGGATTGTGTCCCACGACGTGGTGTATGAAGACTTCGCCGGAATCGGCGTTTAGGAAGGCAGCTTGAGGGCGGCCATTGTGATTCTTAAGGTAAATTTGGGTTTGCGAAGACTCAACTCAACCAGAG
>NZ_WNKY01000081.1 GCF_009720825.1 Duganella radicis
GCCGAAAGTGTGCCACATCCGCAGCATCCACCAGCCGCCAGCGATGGCCACGCCAGCCAGCACGCCAACGCCGGCCAGCTCGGGCGCGGTGTTGCCGGACAGCCAGCCGGCCTCGCTGCGGCCCAGCACGTGCAGCTGGTCGGGGCTGTCGTTGCCCACGCTGGGGATGCCCAGCGCCAGGTATTCCAGCAGCTTGGTCGGCGAGCTGTAGTCGTACATGACGCCGCGCGGGATGTAGGAGATGGCGGCGTCGGCGCCGCGCAGCAGCTGCCAGGCTTGCTCGCCCGGCATCCAGCCGGTGATGTGCACGGCGTCGGCCAGGCCCAGCGCGGCGGCGTGGGCCAGCAATTTATCGGTGTCGGCCTGATCCGGCGAACCGCCCACCAGCAGCAGGCGCGCGGCCGGGTGGCGCTGGCGCACCAGCGCCAGGGCGTCGATCACCAGGTCGAGGCGGCGCATGTGGTCCAGCGTGCCGAGATAGGCGATCAGCGGCACGCCCTGGTCGGCCGGCAGGCGCCGCGCGGCGCCCTGCTGCTGGTCCAGCAGCTCGGTGTCCACCCCCATCGGCACCGCGCTGATGCGCGCGGCCGGGATGGCGCGCGCCGCCACATAGTCTTTCATGGCGTCGCTTTGCACGCAGACATGGCTGGCGCCGCGCAGCACCACGCGGTACAGCAGCACCTGCTCGACCAGGCCTTTGGCCAGGATCAGGCGCGAACGCAGGCCGCCGCCGGCCGCCAGCTGGGCGCGGGCGCGCTGCACCCGGCCCTCGCACATCAGGAACGACATCCAGTAGACAAACGGGATGCCGCGCAGGCGCGCCACCAGCATCACCAGCAAGCCGATGCTGACCATGTCGCGCACCTGGATCAGGTCGCACTCGGCGCGCGGCACGCCAACGGCGGTGCGCAGGCTGGCCAGGGCGAAGCGGGCGTCGCGCAGCAGGCGGCTGCCGCCGGCCGCGACGCGGCGCACGCTGGCGAAGCCGGGCATGCTGGCCGGCGCGGCCGGGTCGCCCAGCCCGAGCAGCGCGCAGCGGATCGCGTGGCGCGGCAAATATTTTCCAAATAAAACAGCCACATCGGCGCGGTGCGTGGGCAGTACCTCGGGCACAATTTGCACGATATTAATAGGCTTGGGCTGGTTCAAAAGCGGCTCTGGCGGAAGACAATAGATTTCGAAATTATAACAAAAAAGGCGATTGCCTTGATGGCAATCGCCTTTGGTGCGCAGGGCCCCGGCAGCCGCTTACGGCAGCGGAATATCCTGCGTGACGGTCTTGGCCGCGTTGCTCAGCGTCAGCACGCGGGCGCCGCTGACGGTGTTGACCTTGCCGGTGACGCCGGCGCAGCCCACGTCCAGCAGCATCAGGATTTCGGCGCTGCGCGACGCCGGCAGGTAGTAGGCGCCATGGCCCTCGACGGTGCCAGGTTTGGGCGGCGGCGCCACCGTCACCTTGTACGACAGGCCCGGGCTGATCGGGCGGATGCAGACCGAACGGTCGACATTGGTGATGCTGGCGACGTTGGTGGTCGGGTCGTACACGATGCTCGCGGCCGCGTGCAGATTCCATTCGAACGAGCGGGCCGGCAGGGTCGACGGCGAGGCCAGGGTGTCCATGATGACGGCCGCGCCGCCCAGCTTGCGCGAGAACCAGACGCGGCGGATGGCGGCGGTCAGGTTGCCGCCGTAGGCGGCGGTGGCGTCGCCCTCGGCGTAGTCGAGGTCGGCGCTTGGCGCGAACGAGTTGATGCGGCCGGTGCGCAGCAGGTTGACCGGATAGTTGTCACGGTCGATGGCCTGGCCGATGCCGCCGTCGTAGGTGACGGCGTTGTGCGACTTGGTCTGGCGGTACCAGTCGTAGAACAGCGGCGTGCCATATTCGTAGTAGCCGGCCTGGGTCAGCAGCACGCGGCTGCCGGCGTGCAGCAGGATGGCGTTCTGGTCGCCATGGCTGTGGGCGTACGAGCCGAACGGGCTGGACTTGAAGTACAGCGACACCCGGTTCGGGTTGAACGCGGCCGGCGCGATCGGGTTGGCCTGGTTGTTGTGCATGGCGACCCAGCCGATGCTCGGGTACACGCCGGAGTTGGCGGGCGGCGCGCCGGCCGCGACCCGGCTCACCGGCAGCGGCGACGGCGCCAGCAGCAGCGTCAGCGCGTCTTCCTGGCCGGCGATGTTATCGTAGTACCACTTGGCTTCCGGGGTGGCGAAGCGCGAGGCGAAGGCCTTGAGGAACTTCGGCGTCGGCGTGTCCTCCGAACCGTCGCCAAAGGCGTGCACCTTGGCGCCCGGCGGCACGAACATGGTGAAGAAGTCCTTGAAGCCCTTGGCCCAGGGTTTCTTGAACAGGTTGACGCCGGTCATCTCGGCCAGCGGGTCCCAGATCTGCAAGGACAGGTCCATCGCGGCCTGGCCGTAGGCGGTGCCGTTGGAGAAGCCGCCCTCGGCGCCGCTCCAGGCGAACACCGAGTGCACATAGTAGCGCACCGAGAAGTCGTACCATTGCGTGGCGGCCGGCACGTCGCCCAGGTTGAGGGCGGCGATCAGGGCCAGGAAGCCGATGTTGTTGCCGCCGTGGTTGTCGAACGGATACTGGTCCATGCGGCCATTGGAGCCGGCCAGGTCGGCGTACATCTGGGCGGTGCGGTAGGCCACCACGTTCATCCACCTGGTGCGGCGGGTGGCGTCCAGGTTGTTCCACAGGTAGTCGTAGGCCTTCGACAGCGACAGGCAGATCACGCGCGTGGCCTGGTCCTGGTTGACATAGCTGGTCACGCCGTCCGGCGCCAGCGCGGCCAGTTCGTCGCCGCGCTTGATCGCCTCGTTCAGGTAGGTGACGTCATTGCTCAGGCGGTACAGCAGCGCGGCCGCCTCCAGCTGGTGGCCGGTGTTGTTGATGCGGTTGCGGATATCGCCCAGCTGCGCCACATAGGCCGCGGTCATCGGCGTGGTGGCCACCAGCGTCCAGTTGGCGTCCAGCACCGGCGTCATCGGCATGTGGCCGACCACGTCGCTCACCAGCGCCTTGTAGGCGGCGCCGCGCTCGGCGATCATGGCCGGGGTCCACTTGGCGTACGGCAGGAAGGTGGTCGGCAGCATGCGCGAACGCGGATGGGCCAGCGTGTAGGCGCGCAGGGTGGCGTTTTCCGGCACCACGAAGGCGGTGGCGGTGGTCGGGATCACGAAGCTGCGCGGGGTGGACCAGTTGGTCGGCTCGGCGGTCGGGCGCACGCGCCAGCTGTAGGTGCCCGGCTCCAGCGTGGTGGACGGCATGTACCAGTTGCGCGACAGGCCGCTGTAGGTGATGGGGCTGGTGGCGCCGGTGCGGGTCAGCTCCAGCACATAGGTGGTGGAGGCGGTCGCGGTCGGCAGGCGCGACCAGGCGAAGCTGGGCGGATTCTGCACCTGGACGTCCAGGTTGGCCGGGGTCGGCCGCACGGCGGTCGGGTCGGTCGACACCACCCAGTCGGCGGCGAAGCCGGGCACACTGACGGCAAACGACAGCAGCGCGGCGCAGCGCCAGGCGGTCAACTTAAAGGGATTCATGTTTTCTCCAGGATGTGACTGACGCAAAAAAGCGGCTCTGTCTGCCGCTGCTCGCCCAGATCCGGAACCCTGGGCAGGAATCAAGCATACGCAAAGTGTACACTATTCCCGCCAGAAATCAATTTCTCTGTAGTAATCCTTGTTTCATATCACGCTGCATGTAAGGGCCTGGCCAACCCGCTTTTCACCGCTGGCGCGGCCAGCGGCGGCGCCGTTTCCGGGGCCGCCGCGACTGTGGCGGCGGCGCCACTGTAACGGGCGATCTGCACGATGCTGCCGATGCAGAACATCAGCAACAGCTCGGCGGTGCACTCCTCCACCAGCCCGCGGTTGTAGATCAGCGTCGACAGCAGCAGGGCCAGCAGCGGCACGCAGGTTTCGGCGATGGCCTGGCGCCCCGGGTCCAGCTGTTTGTTTTTGGTCACCTTCCAGCCCAGCCGCAGCGCCGCCAGCAGCAGCGCCACGTAGGCCAGCGCCCCCAGCACGCCCTCGTCCCACAGCAGGATGGCCAGCGCGGTGGCGTCGATCGACAGCGGCGCGTAGCGGCGCGCCACCTCGCCGGCGCTGACCACGCCGCCGGCCGGCTTGCTGGCGCCGGGGCCGAAGCCGACCAGCCGCTTGGGCAGCGAGCTGCCCTTGTCGTTGAACCAGATGGCCAGCGAGGCGCCGCGGCTGACTTCGCCGGTCTTGTAGTTGATGCTGCGCGGGTCGAAGAAATAGCCGCCGCGCGCGTCCAGCTCCTCCGCCACGGTGTGGCCCTTGTTGAAATTCTTGCCCCAGTACAGCGCCTTGTACACGGCGTAGGTGCTGGCCATGAACACCATGATCAGCATGGCGTAGCCGACCATGAACAGCAGGTTCTTCATGATGCGCTTGCGCAGCACCCAGAAGGTCACCGCCGGCAGCCAGATGAAGGCGGCCTTGACCTCGCCCAGCAGCACCACCGCCAGCACCACCGCCGCCACCGCCAGCATGCGCGGCAGCGACAGCAGGCCGCGGTCCCAGCGCGCCAGCGCGTACACCAGCATCCCCAGCATGAAGATCACCATGCCGGCGCTGTTGCCGCCGAAGCCGGGGGTGCCGCCGAAGGTGCCGACGATGGAGTCGTAGGTGCGGCCGTCGGCGATGAAGAAGTGCTGGTACAGCACCACCGGCAGCTGGATCAGGGCCACCACCACCAGCAGCCGCCACAGTTTCTCCAGCTGCTGCGGCTGCCAGCGGATCCAGTACAGCGCCAGCAGCACGCCAAACATCGGCAGGGTCGACTTGAAGGCCGACAGCAGCTGGCCGGTCGGCACCCGGTTGATCACGCCGCTGATGCCAAAGCACAGCACGTACAGCGCGGCCGCCAGCAGCACCCCGCCGCCCTCGGGCCGCGGGATATCCTCGCCCCGCGGGCGCCGCCGCAGCAGCAATTCCAGCAGCGTGCGCGCCAGGAACATGATGGCGAAGCCGACCGCCACCCACACCGCGGCCTTCATGCGCACGAAGTACAGGGCGCTGCCCTGCACCAGGAAGGCGGCCACGAACAGGATGGTGATCAGGCCGTACAAATTGGCCATCACGAACAGCAGCAGCGCGAACACCGCGCCCACCACGATCAGCAGCAGGGCCGGCGAGTCGAGTCCGCCGATCAGGCCGACAAACAGCGACACCAGCAGCACCGGCAGCAGGAACAGCCAGGACAGGCCGCCGCGGGCCGCCGGCCGGGCGCGGGAAAGCTGGAAGGGCGTCGGCGCCGCCAGGCGGCTGCGGCGGAAAAATGGCAGTTTCATAAAATCGATTCAGTGTGGCGGATCACATGCCCAGGGTCCCGGTCAGGCGGGTGCGGGCCCGCTCGTCCAGCGATCCCAGCATGGCGTTGATGAACTGTTCCTGCGCCCCGTAGGCGGCCGGCTCGTCGGTGCCGATGGTGGACACCCGCACCAGCATGCCGTCGGCGATCATGCCGGTCAGGCCGTAGCGCAGCCGGGTCAGGCGCTGCTCCATGCCGGGATGGGCGGCGCGGTTGCCGATCGTGATCCAGTAGGTGATCGGCTCGTGGCGCTGGCCGGACACGGCGTACAGGCGCTTGACCGGGATCGCGCCATACGGCGTGCTGACGCTGCCCGGCGCCGAATGCTGCACCTGGAAGCCCTGCGCGGTGTAGCAGGTTTCCGGGTAGTGCCCCCCCATGTTGTCGCTCTGGTCGCCGCCATAGGCGATCGACAGCATCACGCGCTGGCCGTCGCGGTTGATGTAGGTGCGCGACAGCGTCTGGTTGTAGATGGCGTCCAGCCGCGCCTGGGTGTCGGGATCGACCGCCAGCGGCACCAGGGTGGGGTCGATCCGCCAGTCGCCGAACTGGGTCGGGATCAGGGTTTCCAGCTTGAACTTGGGCTGGGTGTCGGCCATTTTCTGCGACGGCGTCATCACCTTGGTGAGGCCGGAGGCGGTCACCATCAGCAGGCCCAGCACGACGCTGACCGTAAACGCTTTATTCCTCATGGGGTCACTCCTGCGCGCTTCCATTTGACGAACAATTGCAACAGCGAGTCGAGCGCCAGGATCAGCAGCAAGGCGCTGATGAACAGCACCATGCCGGCGAAGCCGTGCAGGAAGCCCTGGCCGGCGGCGTCGCCGAAATGATAGGTGATCAGGGTCAGCACCATGACCCGGATCACATTGGCGGTAAACGAGATCGGGATGATCAGCAGCGCCAGCAGCACATTGCGCAGGGCCGAGGTGTGGCGCACCACATTCAGGTAGAACAGGCCCAGCGCCTCCAGCGTGAGGAAGGTCTGCAGGCCGGCGCAGGCGTCGGCCACCAGCAGCTGGTACTGCCCCACCTGCAGGATCACGCCGGCGCGCGCGATCGGCAGGCCGGCCGCGTACAGCAGGTGTTCCACCACGTACGACACCGCCATCTTCATCGGCATGGTCAGCATGCTGACCAGCGAGCCCGGCAGCGGAATCATGAACAGCATGAAGAAGAAGGAAAACCACAGCACCGCCAGCGCCGGGCGGCCGAACTTGATCAGCACCAGCGCGCCCAGGATCAGGATGAAGGCGGCGATTTCCAGCGAGACGATTTCCTGCGAGCCGCCAAGGATGTGCAACAGCAGCCCGATCAGCAGCAGCGTGAAGCCGCCCCACGGCGCCGGGCGCGGCGCGGCCACCGCGCGCGGCAGGTTGCGCCAGCCCAGCCACAGCGACAGCGCCAGGATGATGGGGCCGTGCGCCTGCTCCTCGGTGCGCCAGACCCCGGTGAACAGGTGGTAGAAGGTCGGGACGAACAGGGCCAGCAGGCCGACCAGCACCGGCCACCACTCGGCCAGCGGCAACGCCAGGGCCGGCGACGGCGCCGCCGGCTGCGGGTCGAGCTTGCTGGGCATGACGGGCGCGTTCATCAGAAGTCGACGAGGACCGAGCCGACCACTTCGGCGCCGCTGCGCTTGATCTGCTCTTGCAGCGCCTGCACCTCGGCCAGGCCGGTCTTGTTCTTGCGGATCACCAGCAGCACGCCCTTGGTGCGCGCGGCGATGGCCAGCGCGTCGGCGCCGGCGGCCAGCGACGGCGCGTCATACAGCACCACGTCGAAGCGCGCCTCGAGCTCGAGGTTGGCGGCGGCGAAGGCGCTGCGGCTGAGCAGTTCCTGCGGGTTGGGCGGCAGGGTGCCGGCGTTCAGCACCGACAGCGCGACAAAGGCGTCGATCTTGCTGATGCTGTCGAAGTCGGCGCGTCCGGCCAGCAGGTCGGACAGGCCCTGGCGCGCCTCCAGGCTGAAGATCTGGTGCTGCGCCGGGTGGCGCATATTGCTGTCCACCAGCAGCGTGCGTTCGCCCAGCTGGGAGAACACCACCGCCAGGTTGGCCGCCAGCAGGCTGGTGCCGTCGCCGGCGCCGGCGCCCATGATGGTCAGCGACTTGTGGCCCAGCGCGAACCAGCGCAGCATCAGCTGGCTGCGCACGGCGCGCAGCATTTCCACCTGCGGGCTGAACGGCTCGTAAGCGGCCTTCAGGGTGTCCGGGTAGCTGGCTTCGCCCTGGCGCAGGTAGGGGTAGTCGAACTGGCGCGCCAGCACCTGCTCGATGTCGGCCTCGGTGATCAGGCCCAGGCGCTTGGCCGCCTCGCCGAAGCGGATGCCCAGTTCGCGCTGCATGCGCAGCGCGTGCTCGGCGTTTTCGGCCGTGATCTTGCCGGCGGCGAGCAGCAGGCCGCCGATGCTGGAGTCGCCCATTGGCGGCGCGGCGCGCAGCGGCGCCGGAGAGAGAGGTTGGTTCATGGCTATGGTCACGGTTAGGTCAGGCGCGCACGGCGCGGGCGCAGGAGGGCTTGGAGGCCGTTGACGGAACGGGCCGGCGTATCTTTCCAGTCGATCGCGCCGAACACCGGGATGTCGAGCGTGTCGACCAGGTCGACCTCGCCGCGCACGCGGCGGTCGAACACCTCGGCCAGCACGGCGAAGCCGATGCCCAGCATGGCGCCCAGCACCACCGACAGCGCGATGTTGAGGGCGATTTTCGGGTTGGACGGCTCGATCGGCGGCTTGGCCGGGTTCAGCACGGCGATGTCGGACTGCTCGGCCTGGCCCTCGACGCGGGTCTGCGAGAAGCGCTGCGAGGTGGTGTCGAAGGCGCGCTGGGCGTTGTCGACGTCGCGCGCCAGCACGCTCAGCTCGTCGCGGGTGCGGTTCAGTTCCAGCACCTTGGTTTTTTGCGCCTCCAGCGCCGCGCGGATCGCGCCCTCGCGCTGCGACAGCACGGTGGCGTTGTTGCCGACGCTGTTGGCGACCAGGCGCAGCTGGGCCTTGAGCTCGTTGCGCAGTTTTTCCGTCTCGGCCGCCGCGCTCTGGTATTGCGGGTGGTTCGGGCTCAGGCGCTGCGCCATCTCGGCCAGCTTGGCCTCGCTTTGCGACAGGTTGGCCTTGAGGTTCTGGATCAGCGGGTTGGTCAGCACGTCCGGCGATTCCGAGCCGCTGGCGCCCAGCGCCATGTTCTGGCGCGACGACGCCTCCATGCGCTGGCCCTGGGCCGCCACCAGTTGCGCCGACAGGTCGTTCAGGCGGTTGGTTTCCACATCCAGGCGGTTGTCGACGCTGACGATGCCGTGTTCCTGCTGGTATTTGGAGAGCCGGCTCTGGGCCGCCTCGACGTTGTCGCGCAGGGTCTTGATCTGGTCGTTGAAGTAGGCGCTGGCGCGCTTGAGCGGATCGACCTTGAGCTGGATCGCCACGCGCTGGTATTCATCGGCGAAGGCGTTGGCCACGGCCGCCACGAACTGCGGGTCGGAGCCCTTGAAGGTGATGTCGATCACGCTGCTCTCGCGCGACGGCGCGATGTCGAGTTTTTTCAGCAGCAGCTCGGCCAGCCAGTCGCGCACGTCGCCGCGGCCGCCGGTGGACGCGTTGAACTCGGCCAGCACGGCCGGGCTCTGCGCCAGCTTGAGCGCGTCGACCACGCGCAGCGCCACGTTGCGGCTGCTGATGATGTCGACCTGGGTCGCCATGTAGCCGGGCAGCAGCTGGCCCGGCATGGTCAGGCCGGTCAGCGGGTCGATGCCCTTGAAGTTCAGCACCACCGAGCTGGTGGCGGTGTAGGTCTTGGGCAGGATGAAGCTGACCGCGGCGGTCGCCAGCACCGTCACCAGGAAGGCGGTCAGCACGATGCGCTGGCGCGCCCGCAGGATCAGGAAAAACAGAGTAGCGTTCATTTTAGACTTCCATATTTAACAATGTGAGCGCGGCTCAGAACCAGCTTTCGCTGATGTACACCACGTCGTCCGCCTTGAGCAGGTCGTCCTGCTTGGCGTCGATCACCTGCAGCTTGCCGTCGGCGTCGCGGCGCTTGATGCGGATGTGGCGCTCGGTGCCGCGCTGGGTCAGGCCGCCGCCGGCGGCCAGCGCCTGCAACACCGTCATCGAACGCTCCAGGCGGAAGGTGCCGGGACGCTGGACTTCGCCGTACACGTAGAAGCGCGGCGCGCGCTCGACGAAGATGATGTCGTTGCTTTCCACCGTGACGTCGGGCGCCACGTTACCGCTTTGCATCATCCCGAGGATGTCGATGTTTTGCTTGGTCGGCTTGTCGCCCTGCTTGCGGATCAGCACCACCACGTCGCTGCCCTCGGCGCCGATGCCGCCGGCCTGGGCCAGCATGTCCAGCACAGTGCGGCGGGTGTCCAGCGGGTAGCGGCCGGGACGGTTCACCTGCCCCAGCACCGACACCTGCTGGCTTTGCAGCGCGGTCACCACGATGTTAACCTGCGCCTTGCGCAGGAAGCCGCCGCTTTCCAGCAGCCCGGCCAGCTTCTGTTCCGCCGCCGAGACCGGCAGGCCGCCCACCTTGACATTGCCGACCAGCGGGAAGGTGATGCTGCCATCCTCCGCCACCCGGGTTTCCAGTCCCAGGTCGGGGCTGCCGTAGACCGACACCTTGATCAGATCGCCGCCGCCCAGCAGGACATCGCCCGCCCAGGCCAGCGTGGCCATCATCCCCAGCATCGCTGCCACCATCCATTTTGCCCATCTTTTCATGATCTACGCCATCCTATTGAGTGAAATTGTTTGCGCCCGGCTTACTTCAGGCCGGACACGCCGCGCTCGTTGGCGCTGCCGGCCTCGGCCGCGCCAGCCGGGCCGGCGGCCGCGGCGGCCGG
>NZ_WNKY01000082.1 GCF_009720825.1 Duganella radicis
GGTCGTCGCTCCGGTGCAAGCGGCAGAGGCCGGCCACGCACAGCCGGGCCGCACGGCAGGGGGCGTCGCCGCATCCGGCGCGGTGCTTGCGCCTGCCGGAGCCGGCGTGGCGGCAGGCGTCCCATCGGCGGGGGCAGGCGGTGCTGCGGGAGACGCGACGGTGGGGCGAATGACTGTGGGAGGGGCGGCTGCGGGGAGCGTCGTGGGAGGCGCGGTTGCGTCAGCCGGAGGCGCCGCGGCTGGCGCGCTGCCGCCAGGCGGTAACAGCGCGGCGGCCTTGCGCCAGTTGGCCGGTCTGTGGGGCTTGACGCTGGTTGATGGCGATCCTTGCCCGACCGCCGCGCGCGCCAATCTGCGCTGTCTGCCAGTCAAGGGCACGCTGGAAGAACTGCGCCTGCTCGACCGTCCCGCCATGCTCAAGCTGCATGACGATCCGGCCGCGCCCAATTACGTGCTGCTGACCGCGCTCGACGAGCACACGGCCACCATCACCGCTGCCGGCGGCAAGCCGCAAACGCTCTCACTGGAAGCCCTCACGGCCCGCTACGACGGCGAATTCACCACGTACTGGCGCGCCCCGCGCAGCTGGCGCGACGAGGTGCGCGGCGGCGATCAGGGCCCGGACGTGGACTGGCTGGCCAAGCGCCTGTCGCAAATCTACGATCTGAAAAAGCCACAGGAAAACCAGCCGCTGGACGCGCCGTTGCGCAAGCGTCTGATTGAATTCCAGACCGCGCAGCAGCTCAAGGCCGACGGCGTGGCCGGCCCCAAGACCTTCATCCGCCTGTATCAGCTGGGCGGGGTGCAGGAACCGCGCCTGCGCTGATCAGACCGAGCGGCCGTCGTAGTGATGCACCGGAATGGCTTCCAGGTCGATACCCTCGATGCAGCGCAGGTTGATGGCCGCCGTGGCGTCGCCATTCGGCGCGGTGCCTTCGCCGAACGGGTGGATGCCGCACTTGGCGCAGAAGTGATGCTTGATGACGTGCTTGTTGAACAGGTAGGTGCTGAGGTTGGCTTCGGGCGTCAGCAGGCGCAGCGCGCTGCGTGGCACAAACCACAGCAAGGAACCCTTGCGCTGGCACATCGAGCAATTGCAGGACAAGGCGGTGCCGATGTCGCCTTCCGCTTCAAATTTGATCTGGCCGCAATGGCAGCTGCCGGTGTATTTCATGAGTTGTCTCCGTCGGGTTGTTGTGACGTGTAAGATAGCGCGAACTCCGATTCATTAAAAGCTATGTCTTATATTTTGGAAGCCTTGAAAAAGGCGCAGGCAGAACGTCAGCTGGGCAGCTCGCCCACCATCCACGCCCCGACCTTGCAGACGGCCGGGACGGCGTCGGCCACGGCGCGGTTCAGCAAGCCCATGCTGCTGGCGGTGCTGGGCATGGCGGTGGTGATCGGTGTGCTGCTGGTGCTGGTGTTGCGGCCTGCGGCCGAGCCCAAGGCTGGGCCATCGACGCCGTCGGCCGCCGCGCCGGCCGTTGCGCCTGCTCCCGCGCCGGCAATGGCGTCGGCAGTGGCGCCCGTCGCGCCGACGCCGCTGCCGGCGCCTGACGCCGACCTGCCGCCGTCGGTCGCCAATCTGGCGCGCGCGCCGGCATCCGCGCCGCAACCGGTCCCAGCTCCGGCGGCATCGACTTCGCAGGCAGCGTCGCCAGCGCTGTCGCAAACCGTGGCGCCGGCGCTGGCATCCGGCGCACCTGCCAAGTCCTCGGCGGTACCGGAAGAGCCGGTCGTCAATCTACGCGAACTGCCGGAACCGATCCAGCGCGCCATTCCCCCGGTGACGGTGGGCGGTTACATTTATTCCAAAAACGCCGCCGACCGCCTGTTGCTGGTCGATAAAGTGCTGCGCCACGAAGGCGAGGAGGTCGCGCCCGGGCTGCTGCTGGAGAAATTGCAGCCGAAGGAGGCGGTGTTCAACTTCCGTGGCTATCGTTACCGCGTTCCGTATTGAGTTGTAATTCGCACGTCACAAAGTCATGATATTTTGTTACCATTGTGAACTCAGCAATGGAGATATCATGAAACATTTGAAGTTCCTGCCTTTTTTGATCGCCGCCGCCTCCTACATGCCGCGCGCCCATGCGGCGGAAGTGGCGCAGTCCGCCGAGCCGAGCGGCGTCAGCATGCTGCTGATCTGTTTCGGCCTGGTGCTGCTGTCGGCAGCCGCGCCGCGTCACAGCGCCGTCGTCAAGCCTGAACAGCAATAAACCCTGTCACCTGGCCTGCTGCGGCAATGAATCTTGCTGCGTATAATGTTGGGTATCAACATAGGGCTTCAAAGGGCAGGCAATGCAATCTATTCTCGGGGTGGTAGGAACTTCCGGCAGTGGCAAGACGACCCTGCTGGAATTTTTGCTGGCGCAGCTGGCGCAACAGGGCTTGAAGGTCAATGTCATCAAGCACAGCCACCACGATCTGCAATTCGAGCCGCAGCACAAGGATAGCGCGCGCCTGCGCATGGCCGGCGCGGCCGAGGTGATGGTGGGCTCGCCATTCCGCTACGCCATCATTCACGAGCTGCGCGGGGCGCCCGAGCCCACCTTGGAGGAGCAGCTGGCGCGCATGTCGCCGGCCGACCTGACCTTGCTGGAGGGCTTCAAGTCCTACGCCATCGACAAGCTGGAAGTGTACCGGGTGGAAGCCGGCCGGGCGCCGCTGTATCCGCACGACGAGCGGGTGCTGGCGGTGGCGGCCGACCATCCGCGTCCGGACGGGCTGCGCGACAGTCTGACTTGGCTGGACCTGAACCAGCCGCAGCAGGTACTTGCCTGGCTGCTCACCCATCTGAAAAAAAATTCAGCGAACGGCTAAAGTTCGCGCGCAAACCTCCGATAATGAAGTGATAGCCCTCAGGAGGACCGAAAAATGGACGTTACCGGTATTGCTCAGACCGCAACCACAATCGCTGACACCGGCACCAAGCAGGCTGTTGGCGTTGCTGTGTTGAAAAAAGCTCAGGATATCCAGGCTTCCAGCGCTTCCGCCCTGATCGAGGCGATTCCGCCGGTGCCAAATCTGCCGTCTCACCTCGGCAACAACATCAACACCAAGGCCTGAGCGGCTGCCGCGGCCCATCCAGGCGCCGCCATTTCTCCTGCGCAGCGTCGGCTGCGCGGCGCGGTCTCGCGCATTCCTCCTTCCCATGTGTAGACAGGTGCATAACGGCCGCATTGCTGGTACGCTGCGGGTGCTGTCATTTTTTTCCACAGGAGACTCTTCATGAATAAACGTCAAGCCTTGATCGCGGCCGCGCTGGCCACCGTATGCGCTGCCCAGGTGGGCACTGCCGCCGCCGCCGAAGAAAAAGAAAAATGCTACGGCGTCGCCAAGGCTGGCCAGAACGATTGCGGCACCGCCAAGCACTCCTGCTCGGGTCAGGCCAAGGCCGACAACGAGCCGGATGAGTGGAAGTTCGTCGCGAAAGGCACCTGCGAGAAAGCCGGCGGCAAGACCACGCCGCCAGCCAAGTAACAGGCGCGCGCGGAGCGGCAGGGATGTCTGGCCTGGGTGTCGGCGTTGGCTTGCGCGCTCCGCATTACCGGCAGTTTCTGAGCCAGCGGCCGCCTGTCGGCTGGCTGGAGGTGCATAGCGAGAACTATCTCGATCAAGGTGGCTGGGACTGGCACGTGTTGCAGCAATTGCGGCGCGATTATCCGGTCAGCCTGCACGGCGTGGGCCTGGGACTGGGCTCGGCGCGCGGTTTTTCTTCGGATCATCTGGCGCGCGTGGCCGCGCTGGTGCGGCAGGTGGAACCGGTCCTGGTGTCCGAGCATTTGTGCTGGGGCGCGGTGGCGGACCGGCATTTCAACGATTTGTTACCCCTGACTTTGGACCGGGCCGCGCTCGATCTGATGAGCGAACGCGTGGGCCGGGTGCAGGATGCGCTGGGGCGGCAGCTGTTGCTGGAGAATGTGTCGACTTATGTGCGCTTCCATGCGGACGCCATGAGCGAGGCCGAGTTCATGGCGGCGCTGGCGTCGCGCACCGGTTGCGGGCTGCTGTTGGACATCAATAATCTGTACGTCAATCAGTGCAACCATGGCGAGGATGCGCTGGCTGCGCTGGCCGCCATTGAGCCGGGTATGGTGGGCGAGATGCATCTGGCCGGGCATCTGGTGACGCCGCAGGCGGTGATCGATCATCATGGCGACCGCGTGGCGGAGCCGGTGTGGCGCTTGTATGAGGCGGCGCTGGCGCGCTTTGGCGCGGTGCCGACTTTGATCGAGTGGGATACCGATATTCCGGCGCTGGAGGTGCTGCTGGCCGAGGCCGACCGGGCAGCGGCGCTGCACGCCCGCGCCGCGCCGCTGTCGGCCAGCCGGTCGGCCGCAGCCGGCGTCGTGGCTGCTGGCGAGCGCGAAGGCAAGGACGATGGCAGAGACGTCGGCGGGGGCGATGCAGCGCGGGATCAGCAGCTGTTTGCCAGCGCGCTGTTCGACGTGCGGCAGGCCGGTGCGGCGCTGGCTTTGTGCCGGGCCGGCCGCGCCGAGGCGGATGTCGTCGTTGCGGCTGCGAGTGCCGGCGCTGACGCCGCCACCACCGCTGCCGAGCACGGGCTGGCGCTGTATCGCGGCAACCTGACCGAAACCTGGACCAAGACGCTGGCGGCGACCTACCCGGTGGTGCTCGCGCTGGTCGGCGCGGAATTCTTCGGCGGCCTGGCGCGCGCCTACGGCCGCGCCCATCCGTCCGACAATCCCGATCTGAATCGCTTCGGCGCGCACTTCGCCACCTTCCTGCGCGATTTCCCGCATACGGCCGACTTGCCCTACCTGCCGGACATGGCAAAGCTGGAATGGCTGCTGCACCGGGCTCACTACGCGCCGCAAGCGCCGGCGCTCAGCGCGCGGCAACTGGCCACCATCGCGCCGGAGCAGGTCGAGGCCACCGTCTTCCCGCTGCATCCGGCGGCGCAGCTGTTTCGCTCGGAGTGGGCGGTGGTGCCGCTGTGGCAAGCTCATCAGCAGGAAAGCGGCGTGGGTTTCCCGCCGGAGCTGGCCGTGCCCAGCCACGCGCTGGTCAGCCGGCCGGCATGGCAGGCGGGTGCGCAGCCGCTCAGCGCGGCCAGCCATGCCGCGTTACAAGTATTGTCGGAAGGTGGAAACTTCGGCGCGGCGCTGGATGCCGCGTTGGCGCAGGATGAAGCATTCGATGTCGGCGCCAGCTTGCGGCACTGGCTGACGCATGCGGCGTTGGCGGAATCAGTTGTCGCGGCGGAAAGCGCGTAGCAGGCGGGCCTCGCCGGTCAGGTCCCGGTGCAGACGGTTGGCGATGGCGGTCAGCTCAATCATGCGGTCGATCTGCACATCCTCAAACCGCGCCAGTTCCTCGGTGGCGGTGGCCAGCGCTTCGGCCAGCTTGTTGCGGGCAGCCTGGTACAGCGCGCCATGATACTGGTCCGTATTCTTGAGCAACTCCTCGGCGTTCTCGATCACCTGGCGCAAATCGTCCAGCAATCGCTCCTGGGTCGGGCTGCCTGGTTCAGGACCGTCCATGACGTCCCCCTGTCAAAACTGGTTGAAAAAGCCGGGCGGAAAACTAAGCCAATATAACCGTGCCGGCGCACACTGGTTTGCGCGCGCTCAAACGCTCTGCAAGGCCACACTTGCAGCTTAGAATATTATTTCTCAAAAGCAAGAAAAATTACACGCCAACCACGCTGATTCTAACGTCCCCGACGCTGACCTGCTGGCCGGCGCGGATTTTTGCAGTCTTGCGCAGCTCTTGCTTGCCGTCGACTTTGACATCGCCGCTGGCGACGATTTGCTTGCCGGCGCCGCCGCTGTCGCACAGCCCCACCAGCTTGAGAAGTTGATTCAACTCAACAAATTCGCCGTTTAACTCAAAACTTACTTTCTGCATTTTATCCTCTGTTGCCATGATGTGAAATCGGTTTGTCTAGTGTAGCGGCATTCCGACAGGCGCGCAGTTTACCGCATCACCGCAAAGTAATTTGGTTTGCTAGGGGGCAAAGAAAGGAATATGCTGGATTCAACTGCCACCCATTTGGCAGGGCGCAAAGACCGTAGCGAGTTGCATCATGAACAAGCTTCTGCTGGCATTGGCGACACTGGCCCTGAACGCGGCCAACGCCGTCGCATCCGATCCGTTTGCCGCGTCCCAGACCCCGCCATGGTTTGAAAAGCGCGCCGACTCGGCCCTGCTGTTCGAGGCGGCCGACCGACAGGGGGCGCTGGCCGACTCGCTCTCCAGCACGCCCCGTTATGCCGCCTTCGCCGGTTCGCCGCGCCTGCACTTTGGCGCGCTGCCGGACCATCTGGCGCTGCTCGATCCGCTCGGCCCGCTGCTCAACGAGCACGGCAAACGCTTCCTCAGCAGCGCCGAATTTGAAAAGAAAATGGGACGCGGCACCGGCATCCTGACCTTCGGCATCCTGCGCGAATACGGCGGCGCGCCGGGCTGGCAGCACAGCCTGTCGATGATGTGGAACACGCGGCCGACCACGCGCTTCACCTCGCTGTCGCTGGGTTACGCGCTGTCCTCGACCGGCTCGCTGATGGCGATGGCGTCGTACGGCAAGACCGAGGGCATCGGCGCGCCGGACAGCCTGCTGTCGCAGGTGTCGTCGGTGCGCACGGTGGCGTACAGCCTGGGCTATGTGCAGCGGCAGATTTTCACCCGCAACGACCGGCTGGCATTCACCCTGTCGATCCCGGCCAAGGTGCGCACCAGTTCGCTCGACTACAGCGGCGTGTTGACGCCGGCGGCCGATCCTGGCGTGGCGGCGTTTGGCGGGCCGCGCCTGAACCTGCGGCCGACCGCCACCGAGCGCGACCTGGAATTCGGCTACACCCGCTTCCTCGGCCGCGACGGCAGCAAGGGGCGGGTGACCGGGGCCATCATGTACCGCGTCAATCCCGGCCATGATGCCAACGCCAGGCCCGATCTGCTGATGGGCGTGCGTTATTCCTACGGCTTCTGATCAGCCCTTGGCGCCCGGCCTGGTCATGTCCAGTGGCACGATCCACTGTTCGAACTGCTCGGCGCTGACGTAGCCCAGCGCCAGCGCGGCCTGCTTCAGCGTGGTGCCTTCGTGCTGGGCTTGCTTGGCGATGGCGGCGGCCTTGTCGTAGCCGATGTGTGGCGCCAGCGCGGTGACCAGCATCAGCGAGTGCTCCATCAATTCCGCGATGCGGCCGCGATTCGGCTCGATGCCGTGCACGCAATGTTCCTCGAAGCTGCGCATGCCGTCGGCCAGCAGGCGCGCGCTTTGCAGGAAGTTGTGGGCGATCATCGGCTTGTAGACGTTGAGCTCGAAGTTGCCGGAGGCGCCGCCCATGGTGATGGCGACGTCGTTGCCGAACACCTGACAGGCCAGCATGGTCAGCGCCTCGCACTGGGTCGGGTTGACCTTGCCCGGCATGATGGAGCTGCCCGGCTCGTTTTCGGGGATGGTGATTTCGCCCAGGCCGGAGCGCGGGCCGGAAGCCATCCAGCGCACGTCGTTGGCGATTTTCATCAGGGCGGCGGCCAGGGTTTTCAGCGCGCCGTGGGCCGACAGCAGGGCGTCGTGGCCGGCCAGCGCGGCGAATTTGTTGTCGGCGGTCTTGAACGGCAGGTGCAGCGCGTGCTCCAGCTCGGCGGCGATGCGGGGGGCGTATTGCGGGTGCGCGTTGAGGCCGGTGCCGACGGCGGTGCCGCCGGCCGCCAGTTGCAGCACGCCGGGCAGGGCGGCGTTGATGGCGTGTTCGGCAAAGTCCAGATGGGCGACGTAGCCGGAGAATTCCTGGCCCAGCGTCAGCGGCGTGGCGTCTTGCAGGTGGGTGCGGCCGATCTTGACGATGTCGGCGAAGGCCGCGGCCTTGGCGTGCAGGCTGGCGCGCAGCTGTTTCAGCGCTGGCAGCACGTTGTTGGCCAGCGCCAGCGCGGCGGCGACGTGGATGGCGGTGGGGAAGATGTCGTTCGAGGACTGGCCTTTGTTGACGTCGTCGTTCGGGTGCAGCATGCGGCGTTCGCCGCGCACGCCGCCCATCAGCTCGGAGCCGCGGTTGGCCAGCACTTCGTTCATGTTCATGTTGGACTGGGTGCCGGAGCCGGTTTGCCACACGGCCAGCGGGAATTCGCCCGGGTGTTTGTCGGCCAGCACTTCGTCGGCGGCCTGGGTGATGGCGATGGCCTTGGGGCCGTCCAGCAGGCCGAGGTCGAGGTTGACGCGCGCGGCGGCGCGCTTGACGCTGGCCAGGGCGTGGATCAGTTCGACCGGCATTTTTTCGGTGGAGATGCGGAAGTGTTCGAGGGAGCGCTGGGTCTGCGCGCCCCAAAGCTGGGCGTCGGGGACGTCGATCGGGCCAAAACTGTCGCGTTCGCTGCGGGTGCTCATGGGTTGTCCTTGGTGGGGAATGAGGTGATCGAGTGTAGCGCAGTTTGGAAAAATTGACCGAGGGCTACAAAATCGGAAAATCCGGCCGTTATAGCGATTACACTTTAGAGATTCTTGCTTTTAAAAGATGATGCAGCGCAATTTCCTGACCCCGATTTTCGCTTTGGCCTTGGCTGGCGCTGTGCATGCGGCCGAGCTGGGCGAGATTGCGCCGCGCTCTTACATCGGGCAGCCGCTGGCGGTGGATATCGATCTGGTGTCGCTGACGCCGGAGGAGGCGTCCGGCTTGCAGGTGCGGCTGGCGGCGCCGGATGTGTACCGTGGCGCCAATACGGTGATGAATCCGGCGCTGGGTTCGGTGCGCATGCAGGTGGAGCGGCGCGGCGGCAAGCCGGTGTTGCATGTGACCACCACCCGGGCGGTGGAGGCGGAGTATCTGCATTTGTATGTGGCGCTGGGGGTGCCGGGCAAGCAGGAGGTGCGGCTGGCCACGGTGTGGTTGCAGCCGGACCCGAATCCGGCGCCGCCGCCGGCGCCCGCCGCGCCGGTGGCACCGCCGGTGCCGCTGGCCAGTGCGATGACGCCGGCGCAGGCGGAGCAGATCACGGCGCAGGCCAG
>NZ_WNKY01000083.1 GCF_009720825.1 Duganella radicis
TGGCGCGGGCGCCGGGCTTGCAGATGGCGCAGGCCGAGCTGGCGCGGCGGCAGGCGCTGGCGCAGCTCGAGCGCGCGCGCCGGGTGCCGGACGTGGCGCTCACGGTCGGCAGCAAGCGTTCGGAGGAGCTGGGCCGCACGCAGGCGGTGATCGGCCTGTCGCTGCCGCTGCCCTTGTTCGACCGCAACCAGGGCGCCGTGCTGGAGAGCGCGGCCCGCGTCGGGCAGGCGCGCGACGAGGTGGCGGCGGTGACCTCGCGGCTGGAGCTGGAACTGGTGCAGGCGCGCGAGGACTACGCGGCGGCGCGGGCGCAGGCTTTGGCCTTGCGGGACGAGATTCTGCCGGGTGCGCGCAGCGCCTACGAGGCGGCCAGCACCGGCTTCGACTACGGCAAGTTCGGCTTCCTCGATGTGCTCGATGCGCAGCGCACGCTGTTGCAGGCGCAATCGCACTACCTCACCACGCTGGCCGACGCTCATCGCGCGCAGGCGGCCATCACCCGCGTCCTCGGAGCCGATCATGAATAAGCGGCAAACCATCACCGTCGCCGCCATGGCGGCCATCGCGCTGCTGCTGGCGGCGCTCATCCTCAAGCCGGGCGACGATGGCCACGACGAGGGCCCGCACAGCGACGCCCCGCCGGCCGCCGCATCGCCGCGCACCGCCGCGCCATCGCCTGCCGGTGGCGCGGGCGGCGCGCTGGAGACCATTGCGCTGAGCGAGGCGCAGCGCCAGGCGGCCGGCATCGGGCTGGCCACGGCCGCGCCGGCGCCGATCAGCACCATCCTCACCCTGCCGGGCGAAATCCGCTTCAACGACGACCGCACCGCCCACGTGGTGCCCAAGCTGGCCGGCGTGGTCACCGCCGTGCACGCGCAGCTGGGCCAGACCGTGCGGCGCGGCCAGCTGCTGGCGGTGCTGGCCAGCAGCGCCTTGTCCGAGCAGCGCAGCGAGCTGCTGACCGCGCAACAGCGGCTGGCGCTGGCCGGCACCACGCTGGAGCGCGAACGCCGGCTGTGGCAAGACCGGATCTCCGCCGAACAGGACTACCTGCAAGCCAGGCAAACCCACGCGGAAGCCGAGCTGGCGGTGCAAAACGCGCGTCAGAAACTCAGCGTGCTGGGTGCCGGCGCGGCGGCCGGGGCCCGGCTCAACCAGCTGGAACTGCGCGCGCCGTTCGACGGCGTGGTGATGGAAAAACATCTGGCGCTTGGTGAAGCCATCAAGGAGGACGCCAACGTTTTCACCCTCTCCGACCTGTCCACCGTGTGGGCCGATTTCGCCGTGCCGCCGCAGGATCTGAACCGCGTGCGCGTCGGCGACACCGTCACCGTGCGCGCCACCGCCTTTGCCGCCCAAGCCGAGGGAACCATCATCTACGTCGGCGCGCTGCTGGGCGAACAGACCCGCACCGCCAACGCCCGCGTGGCGCTGGCCAATCCCGCGCGCGCCTGGCGCCCCGGCCTGTTCGTCAACGTCGACGTGCAGTCCGGCCGCAGCGCCGCGGCCGTCACGGTGGCGGCCGACGCGGTGCACACCGTTGACGGCCGCCCGGCCGTCTTCGTGCGCACGGCGCAGGGCTTCGCGGTGCAACCGGTGGTGCCGGGGCGCAGCGACGGCAAGCTGACCGAGATCCTGCAGGGCCTGGCCGCCGGCGCCCGCTACGCCGCCGCCAACAGCTACGTGCTGAAGGCGGAGCTGGGCAAGGACAGCGCCGAACACGCGCACTGAGGCGGAGGACCGATCATGTTTGAACGCATTATCCGCTACGCCATCGCGCAGCGCTGGCTGGTCCTGCTGCTGGTGGCCGCCATGGCCGCGCTGGGCCTCTACAGCTACCAGAAGCTGCCGATCGACGCCGTGCCCGACATCACCAATGTGCAGGTGCAGATCAACACCGGAGCGCCCGGCTACGCGCCGCTGGAGGTCGAGCAGCGCATCACCGTGCCGCTGGAAAGCGTGCTGGCCGGCCTGCCGCGCCTTGAGCAAACCCGCTCGCTGTCGCGCTACGGCCTGTCGCAGATCACCGTGGTGTTCAAGGACGGCACCGACATCTATTTCGCGCGCCAGCTGGTGGGCGAGCGCCTCCAGCAGGCGCGCGGCAAGCTGCCGGACGGTGTGGCGCCGGCGCTCGGCCCCCTCTCCAGCGGCCTCGGTGAAATCTACCTGTGGACGGTGGAGGCGCGGCCGGACGCGCGCAAGGCCGACGGCACGCCCTACACCCCCACCGATCTGCGCGAGATCCAGGACTGGATCGTCAAGCCGCAATTGCGCAACGTCGCCGGCGTCACCGAGATCAACACCATCGGCGGCTACGCGCGCGAATACCACGTGGCGCCGCAGCCGCAGCGGCTGGCCTCTTACGGCCTGACCCTGCAAGACCTGCTGACCGCGCTGGAGCGCAACAACGGCAACGCCGGCGCCGGCTACATCGAGAAGCGCGGCGAGCAACTGCTGGTGCGCGCCCCGGGCCAGGTGCGCACGCTGGACGACATCCGCGACGTCGTGCTGCGCAGCGCCGACGGCGTGCCGGTGCGCGTGCGCGACGTGGCGGAAGTGGACGTCGGCCGCGAACTGCGCACCGGCGCCGCCACCGAGAACGGCCGCGAGGTGGTGCTGGGCACGGTCTTCATGCTGATCGGCCAGAACAGCCGCGCCGTGGCGCAGGCGGTCGACCAGCGGATGGCCGCCATCAACCGCAGCCTGCCGCCGGGCGTGGTGGCGGTCACCGTGTACGACCGCACCGCGCTGGTGGACAAGGCCATCCGGACCGTCAGGAAAAATCTGCTGGAAGGGGCGGTGCTGGTGATCGCGGTGCTGTTTGTCTTCCTCGGCAATCTGCGCGCGGCGCTGATCACCGCCATGGTGATTCCGTTGTCCATGCTGTTCACCTTCAGCGGCATGGTGGCGTACCAGGTCAGCGCCAACCTGCTGAGCCTTGGCGCGCTGGACTTCGGCATCATTGTCGATGGCGCGGTGGTGATCGTCGAGAACTGTGTGCGCCGTCTGGCGCACGCGCAGGCGACGCTGGGCCGGCCGCTGACGCGGGCGGAAAAATTTGAAGAGGTGTTCGGCGCGGCGCAGGAGGCGCGCCGGCCGCTGCTGTTCGGCCAGCTGATCATCATGGTGGTCTACCTGCCCATCTTCGCGCTCACCGGGGTGGAAGGCCGCATGTTCCATCCGATGGCGCTGACGGTGGTGCTGGCGCTGGCCGGCGCCATGCTGCTGTCGGTCACCTTCATCCCGGCGGCGCTGGCGCTGTGCATCGGCGACCGCGTGGCGGAAAAGCACACGCCGCGTCTGACCGGCTGGTATGGCGCGCTGCTGGAGCGGGCGCTGGCCAACGTGCCGGTGGTGCTCAGCTTTGCCGCCATCGCGGTGGCGCTGTCGCTGCTGCTGGCCACGCGCATGGGCAGCGAGTTCGTGCCGTCCCTGAACGAGGGCGACATCGCCATGCAAGCCTTGCGCATCCCCGGCACCAGCCTGACCCAGTCGGTCGAAATGCAACAACGGATCGAGACCACGCTGCTGCGCCAGTTCCCCGAGATCGAACGGGTGTTCGCGCGCACCGGCACGGCGGAAATCGCCTCCGATCCGATGCCGCCGAATATCTCGGACGGCTACATCATGCTCAAGCCGGAAGCGCAGTGGCCCCGGCCGAGGAAGTCGCGCGCCGAATTGCTGGCGGCGATACAGGCGGCGGTGGCGCGGCTGCCAGGCAACGCCTATGAGTTTTCGCAGCCGATCCAGTTGCGCTTCAATGAGCTGATCTCGGGCGTGCGCAGCGATGTCGCGGTCAAGCTGTTTGGCGACGATGAGGAGGTGCTCAACACCACCGCCGCGCGCATCGCCGCCATGCTGGGCCAGGTCGCCGGCGCGCAGGAGGTGAAGGTGGAGCAGACCAGCGGCTTGCCGGTGCTGACCATCGATATCGACCGCGCCCGCACCGCGCGCTATGGCCTCAACGTCGCCGATGTGCAGCAGGTGATCGCCACGGCGGTGGGCGGGACGCCGGCCGGCGCCGTGTTCGAGGGCGACCGCCGCTTCGACATCGTGGTGCGCCTGCCGGACGCGCTGCGCGGCGATCTCGATGCGATCCGGCGCTTGCCGTTGGCGCTGCCGGCGGGCGGCGGTTTCATTCCGCTGGGCGAGGTGGCCAGCCTGCACGTCGCGCCGGGGCCGAATCAGGTCAGCCGCGAAAATGGCAAGCGGCGCGTGGTGGTCAGCGCCAACGTGCGCGGGCGCGATCTCGGCTCGTTTGTGGCGGAGGCGGAACAGCGCTTGCGGCAGGTGCGGATTCCGGCCGGTTACTGGACCGCGTGGGGCGGGCAGTTCGAGCAGTTGCAATCGGCCTCGCAGCGCCTGCGGCTGGTGGTGCCGGCCGCGCTGGCGCTGGTGATGCTGCTGCTGTTCGCCATGTTCGGCAATCTGAGGGATGGTTTGCTGGTGTTCAGCGGGATTCCGTTTGCGCTGACCGGCGGACTGGCGGCGCTGGCCTTGCGCGGCATTCCGCTGTCGATTTCGGCGGCGGTGGGCTTTATCGCCTTGTCGGGCGTGGCGGTGTTGAACGGGCTGGTGCTGGTCTCGGCCATCCGCGCCTTGCGCGAGCAGGGCCGGAGCGTCGAGCAGGCGGTGCGCGAGGGCGCGCTGGCGCGCCTGCGGCCGGTGCTGATGACGGCGCTGGTGGCCTCGCTCGGCTTCATCCCGATGGCGATCGCCACCGGCACCGGCGCCGAAGTCCAGCGCCCGCTGGCCACCGTCGTCATCGGCGGCATCCTCTCATCCACCGCCCTGACTTTGCTGGCGCTGCCGCTGCTCTACAGGGAGGTATATAGGGGCGCTGTATTTCACCAAGCCCTCAGCGGCGCGCGGCGCAGTGGGCCTGGATGAAGGCCTCGTGCGTCGGCATCTGGTCGACGCACTTGCCGATCACCGCGGCGATATCGCCCAGATAGTCGGCCACCTCCGCTTCGCTGAGCAGATGGGCCAGCGGATGGTGGCCGGCGGCCGCCACGCGCTGGCCGTGCAGCACCTGCAACCAGCCCGCTTCTGCGAACAGCTCGTTATCGACGCGCACGATGCGCCCGCGCGTGCGCCACAAATCCAGCTTGTCGCGCAGCGTCTGCGGGATGTCCATGGTGCGCACATAATGCCAGAACGGCGTGTCATCGCGCTCGGTGGCGTGGTAATGCAGGATGATGAAATCGCGGATGCGATCGATCTCGAAATCGCACTGGCGATTGAACTCGGCGATATCGGCCGCGCAAAAGCCCGTGTCGGGGAAGAAGGAAATCAAACGCGCAATGGTGGACTGGATCAGATGAATGCTGGTCGACTCCAGCGGCTCCAGAAAACCCGAGGCCAGGCCCAGCGCCACCACATTCCTGTTCCACGTCCGCTTGCGCTTGCCGGCCGTGAAGCGCAGCAGCTTCGGCTCCGCCAGCGGCCTGCCATCCAGACTGTCCATCAGCACAGACGCCGCCTCATCGTCGCTCATGAAGCGCGACGCATACACATGGCCGTTGCCGGTGCGGTGCTGCAAGCCGATGCGCCACTGCCAGCCGGCCGGCCGCGCCGTCGCCCGCGTGTACGGCAGCAGCCCGCCACCGGGCTCGCACGGCACCGCCCACGCGCGGTCGCAGGGCAGCCAGTGCGACCAGTCCTCAAAGCCGGTATGCAGCGCCTGCTCGATCAGCAGGCCGCGAAAGCCCGAGCAATCGATGAACAGCTCGCCGCCGATCAACTCGCCGTGCTCCATGCGCACCGCGTCGACATGGCCATCCGACGCACGCGTCAGTGCGTCCACCACCTTGCCCTCGATGCGGCGCACTCCGCGCGCCTCGGCATACTGGCGCAGATAGCGCGCATACAGGCCGGCGTCGAAGTGGAAGGCGTGCACGATGTCGGCCAGCGGCGAATTGCCATGCGAGCGGTCGGCGCGCATGAAGCGCCCGGCCTGCGCCGCCATGCGGTTGATGGAATAGCGCGCCAGATCCGGCGCCCGGCCAGCCTGATGCAGGCGCAGCCAGTATTGATAGAAAGGCAGGGTGGCCAGGTCCTGGCCAAAGATGCCGAAGCCGTGCATATACTGGTCGCCCAGCCGGCCCCAGTCGCGGAACTCGATGCCCAGTTTGAAGGTGGCCTGGGTGGCACGGACGAATTCATTCTCGTCGATGCCCAGCACCTGGTTGAACAGCTTGATCATGGGGATGGTCGATTCGCCCACGCCCACGGTGCCGATGTCGTCCGACTCGATCAGAGTCAGCTCCACCTTGTCGCCCAGCACGCGCGCCAGCGCGGCCGCCGCCATCCAGCCGGCGGTGCCGCCGCCCACGATGACCACCTTCTGTATTGTCTCCATCCGCCTGCCCTGGTCATGATTAGGCTGCATAGCCTACCATGACCCGGCGGGCGCGGCCTTACTCCTGCGGCGTCAGCGCCAGCGCCGCGCTGAAGTCGCCCATCGGCTTGGCGCCGTTGGCCGCCAGCGCCTTGTCGCGCATGGTCAGGCCGTCCAGCACCGGCAGGTTGAAGCGGTGGGTGATGGCGCGCAGGATGGAGGCCGAGTCATATTGCGTATGGTCGACCGTGCCCTTCTTCACGTACGGCGAAACGATGATCGCCGGCACGCGCGTACCCGGACCCCAGCGGTCGCCCTTGGGCGGGGCGGCGTGGTCGTAGAAGCCGCCGTTCTCGTCGTAGGTGACGATCACCAGCATATTCTTCCACTGCGGGCTCTTCTTCAGCTTGGCGATCACATCGGCGATGTGGGCGTCGCCGTCGGCCACCGAGGCGTAGCCGGCGTGCTGGTTCAGATTGCCCTGCGGCTTGTAGAACGCCACCGCCGGCAGCGTGCCGTTGGCCACATCGGCCACGAACTGGCTGTCGTAATCCTTCAGGTGCGCCGCGCGGTTGGCCGGGAACTTCACCGGGTCCATATTAGCGAAGTAGTTGAACGGCTGGTGGTGGAACTGGAAGTTGGGCGGATTGGCGAAGGCGCCGCGCGTGGCCGAGGTGGCGTTGGCGCTGGTGCTGTTCCAGGCGCCGGCGTACCAGGCCCAGTCGACGCTCTTGGCCGTCAGCAGATCGCCGATATTCTTATGCGTCTGCGGCGGCAGGGTGGTGGCCTTGGCGGTGTCGGCGTACAGATGGGTGCTGTCGTCGCCGGCCGGGGCGTTGCTGCTTGGCTGGTACGGCGGCTGCATGGTGTTGACCGCGTAGAACATGCCGCTGGCGTCGGCCGGGGTGATGGCGCCATCGTTGGCATAGGACGGCGCGCCATTCAGCACGCTGCCGGGCGCGCTGGCCGACGGCGTCAGGCGCAGGAAGTTGCCCTTGCTGTCGACATCGATCTTGGCGATCGAACCGGCCGCCACCGACTTGTCGGCGTTCGGGTATTGCGGCGCGCAGGCGCAGATCAGGTACTGGTGGGTCAGGAAGGAGCCGCCAAAGGCGCCGATGAACAGATTGTCGGCCAGCGCGTACTGGCGGGCGATGTCCCACAGCTTCATCTTGCTGCCGTCGTAATAGCCCATGGTCAGGCCGCCGGCGTCGGAATAGGCCGCGAACTTGTCGTTGGCGCCGCCGTTGATCTGCATCTGGTTGTTGTAGAAGCGGTGCACCAGGTCGCGCGTGATCACCGATTGCGGGAGGGCGATCGGGCTGCTGGCGTCGTCGATCTGGAACGGCTTGTTGGGCAAGTTGGCCGACTGCGCCTGCGTCACCACCAGCGACTGGCCGGCGGCGGTCATGCCGCCCCAGGTCGGCGGCAGCACCGGCAGGGTGCTGTTGTCGACGTCCTTCTGCGCCACGTAGCCGCCGGTGGAGCTCGGGTTCACGCCCGGCACGCCGTTGGCGCCCGGGAACAGGCCGTACAGATTGTCGAAGCCGCGGTTCTCGGCGTAAATCACCACGATGTTCTTGATGTTGGCCAGCGCCGCGCCGGCCGTGATGGTGGCGGCCACGTCGGCCGGCGCCGTTTGCGCGGCGGCGTTGGCGATGATGCCGGTCATCACGTCGTTCTCGGCCTTGAGCCTGGCCTGGTCGTCGCCGGACACCTTGTTGACGTCGGCCAGCAGATTGGCTTCCGACACCCCGAGGCGCGCGGCCAGCTGGGCATTGGCCTTGGCGAAATCGCCGCCGTTGGCGTCCATCAGGGCGCTCAGCTCGGTGCTGATGGCGTCGATCACGCCGGTGTGGCCGTCCGGCGCGCGCAACACCAGTTTTTGCGTGACCTTGGTGCCGGCGTCGCCGAGCGCCTCGTGGCGGATGGCGTCGGTGCCGACCGTGACCAGCAGGGCGCCGTGGCTGGCGCCGGTGATGGTGAAGCTGCCGTCGGCGCCGGTGCGCACCGTGCCGGAATTGCTGTCGCAGGTCAGCTTGGCGCTGCTGCTTTCCAGGCAGACCACGGCGTTTTCATAATAGCTGCCGACCACCTGGCCGGAGAACGAGGGCGCGCTGTCGGACGAGCTGCCGCAGGCGATCAGGCCGGCGCCGATGCCGGCCGCCGCCAGCAGCAGCGGCAGCGTTTTCAAAGAGGGTTTCATGGTCTGCCTTGAGGGTGGGGATGAAAGCGGCTCATGCTAGGCAGCAAATATGTCAGGACGATGAAATGAAACCGGCATAAAAGTATCGATTTGTATCGTTTTCTAACAGTCATGTAGCCGTCATGTCGTGCTGCTAGGCTGTGCGCATGAAAATGATTTATACCGTTGTGCTGGCAACGCTGCTGGCGGCCTGCCAGCCGGCCACGCCGCCCGCGCCTGCCACTGCCGCCGCGTCAGCCGATGCCGACCCCGTGCGCGCCGCCTACGCGCCGCCGGC
>NZ_WNKY01000084.1 GCF_009720825.1 Duganella radicis
CCTGCTGCGATTAGCGTTGTGCCGCCCCTTGCGCCGGGACAAGGCCACTGTGTCGGATGTGCCCTCCAGTCCAGGCGTACATTGGCTGCTGGGTGCCGGCAGAATTTGAATTATTCAGACCGGACTACTGAATGAACACAAAGCCAGCTTTATTTTGCCGCTCAGTTGGTTGAGGTGCCCAAACCACTCGATGTGGCCGGTGGAACGCTGGGTGCTGGCCGCCTCTCCCGACGAGAAGGAGCGACCAGTATTTCAGCGGCCAAATTTAACAGTTGAATGGCGAAGGTGTGTGGACAATAAGGCTATAGGGCCACTAGCTCGGCTAGCTTGGCCGCGACATTTGCCATCGTATCTTCAGCGGTGCTTAGCCCGCTTCGCGAGCCGAGAAGCGGGCTAACTTCGCGGAGCGCTTCATAGGTCGTGTTATGCACGATAGGCACTAACTGGTCACGCGCCAACAATGCCGAAAGCTCTCTGTCGGCTATACCCTCTTTGGGAAGGCGCAACAGTAGAGCTGGAGTCACTAGGACAAGCCCGATTCGCGAGTTCGCTAATCCCTTGTCAATGGCGCGCATCAACGGCACTCCAAGGCCGACATCCTTCTCGCTGAACCAAACGGAGACACCACACGACACGAGCAAATCGTGCAGCTCCTTGGCGGCTCCTTGTCGATCATCCCATGCATGGCAGAGAAATACGTCTCGAAGGTCAGGCTGCGTGGCGCGGTTCTCAACTGTGCGGCGGATTGGTGTGAGCGCCAGCACTTCGGCGGTTGTGTACGACACAGGCGAACTGGCTCGCGACCAGCGCGGCCTTGCGCCACCACCTGACCCAGTGACGCGGCTATGACCACTCCCGCCGCCGCCCGAAGAAGAGTAGGACGGAGCAGAATACGAGTAAGAGCGGCCATAGCGACCACCACATGCCGGGCAGGCTGCTGCTGCGCTCGCCGTGCGATGGCCGTGTACAGGAGCCGTGCATCTAGCCATGTCGTAATCCTTTCATTTGAAATCGCTCTTTCAAGTAGAGGGCCATGCACCGGCTGTGTTGACCGCAATCAAGTCACTCAATATTTATTTCGAATTTGTATCGCTTCCTCAATCCAAGCACTCAAATTCGAGCTGATATGGTCATACGCCTGCTTGCTATCTGTGTACGGGGGATCATAAGTCTTCACGATTGACGACAGAGCAGTCTTGTTTGCGCCCATGGTGAAATGTGCGAATGGATTTGCGCCCTTGGACGATTGCTGACCGGCCGAATTCTTCAGATTGTGGACATGAATTCCAAGGACGCCTTTCTTGTTATTCCACGATGTTTCGATTTCATAGTCGATCCATTTACGACGTGCCGTCTCAGCCCCGATAAGCACAATCGTGCATGAGCGGCCACTGAGTTGGCCGTCGATCCATTTCTGAATAGCTGCGTCTCCTCCCTTTTTGACAGCTTCCCAATCGTTGTCCGATGCCGGTTGATTGCCTTCAACAACGCCTATGTTGCGCACCTGCGAAGCGCGCCAATTGTCCGGAACATAATGAAAACTGTAGAACGCCTTACGTGCCATTATTTTCTCCCTAGTTTAAGTTATCAGCCCACAAAAAGATCAGCCATAGGAATTCCAGCTAGTTGCACCTTTTCCAAACTTGGCGAGAGTTGCCCAGCGGTTTCCCTTATCCTCAACAAAAATGTCTTCTACATTCGATCCCTTATATGTGTCCTTGGTTACTTGAGGATACAGGCCAAGGTACTCTTGGCTCGGAAAGGTCCCAGATTCAGAATCCATTAATGGGAGGACTGCGATTTGCCCCGGTTTATGCCCGTCGAAAAAGCCCAATTCCCAAGGCATCCATTTAGACGCAGTTGCCTTTTCGGTCGCAACATATATTAGTGACTTCGATTGCTTCATTCGCTTGCGAAGAATCTCAGCCGTCTTCTTTGAAACGGTGCTGCGATCCATCTGTGGGTCAGCATCCCAATCGACGTAAACCGAAAAACCCATCTTTTCCAATAGTTCTTTGACGCCCGTAATTAGCTCCGCGTCGTGAATTGAATGCGAAAGAAAAATATCAAAAGTATCAGCATCGGTTGATGCTGTTACCGAGTCCATGATATGCGCCTCAAACGCCTTCTTTAGTACGGTCTTTTTTGCCTGAGCTGCGGCACGTGCTTCGCTTTTTGTGAAATATTTCATGCTATGCCTTCTGTAATTCCGTCAATGCTGAAATAGTCGTTTTCAACTGATCGTCTAACGATCTCGTTGGGTCGCCAAGTTCTGTGAACCACGTCTTGAACGACGGACTCGCGGATGGATAATATGTGTCGAAATTCGTGTTTACCTTTTCCCATAGTGTCTTGGCGGCGAAGCCTGTGAATCCCAAGGGAAGGACTTTGACACCTTTCGCATGAGCCACCTCAAATTCCTCGATAACTCCGGGCGATTCTTCGATGCCGCCTGAAGCGGTAGCCAATCTGTTGCCAAACATGAATACAGATAGCCCAGCGAAATCGAGCATATTCTTGCGGTACTCAGTCCAAAGCTGCTTTCCTTCGGTCGATTGCGGAAACGGCCGTATCACTAATTCATCAGTCAGTATGCGTCGTTCATTTCGATAAATTTGCTGTAACGCTGCGTCAACGATGGTGCTGCCGATACCGAGCCCCAACCCAGTAACAATACGAAACTTCTTCTCAATCAGGGTCATGCCCAGTTTATGAACGAAGCTGAGAGCTTCTTCTGAAGACCACTGGCTACCGTAGCTATGCGCAGCGCCGGACACGAAGACCGTATCACTCTTATGGCGTCGTTCAACCATTCCCAATATCTCTGGGATTTGTTCGTAGCGATCAACCATTACAGCGCGAATGTTATATCGCTGAAGATCTCGAACAAATAGATCTTGCTTTGCAGTCCGATATGCCAAATCTCCTTCCTTGTCGTCAGCGTGCGCGCTTTCTTTCTTGACGAAGCAGTAGTGCTTCCTCAAATTGTTGCCATGCCGCGTATGTAGCCTACTTAGGACGTAGTCCAAGTTTGGGTCCGAAAAACTGAAGCCTACGAACAAGAACATTTTCGACAACAAATCCCCTGCTAATGCTGTCAAAAAATCGCCTCGGTTCAAATGGTAGGTCTCGTAGTCTTCTTTACATAGAACTGCGGAAGACGGGTTGGATGCGTCGCCGTGCATCTTGTAGACGATTGCGTCCCGCCCATGCAGGGTATGTAGCAATTGCGCTACCTCGTATTTGACATCAGCATTTTTTCCGACTGCGCGGAGTGCATCTTCAATGGTTGTATCGTAGTTGGTAGTCCAATACGTAAAAACCGGCAATCTGGCCAAGATTTGGTGGCTAGGCGTTATTTCTGTTTTTTTCTTTGAAAAGTTGTTGAGAATGGCATTGCTCAAGTCGTTGCGGTTATTGCTGTGGTGGTTCACATGATATTGTGCAATTTTGACAAGATCATGCTCCTTTTCCACGTCGAGACTTAGTTCATCCGCAAGTGGCTTGAGCAAGCCTTTCCAGTCAACAAATCCCGCACCAACGGATAGACCGGCCCCGGCGAAAATGGCGACATTCCGCTCCCTGAGTTCGTTGGAAAAATCTTCAACAAATTTCTCAATTGTTACTGTGACCATCGTGCCCCCGCTCTTTAGACTTGTCGCCCGCGCTGATAAGTCTTGGTATAAGTGAATGCTTGCTTGGTGCTTAATATACACCTTTTTTAATCGATGGAAACTCACAGTTTCTTTCATGAGACTACCATCATGGAAGTAACTCCGCGACGCTGTTCCTCTATGCGCGGGGGCTTCCTTAACCTTTAGATTTCCGTTATGGCGCGAATTTCCTGAGCAAGGGGGCACGGAGTGCGGGCAAACAAAATTCGATCCGCCACATGGAAACGGCTCGAATCGCTGCTCAGGCTTGTGGAGGTAGAGGTACGCCAACTAGGTCGTTGACATCAGCTTCCAGAATGGTCGCCAGCTTGCACAGCACCAGCAAGGAAGGATTCCCAACACCACGCTCGATCTGGCTGATGTAGGTCCGGTCGAGATCAGCGCTCAGGGCGAGCGCCTCCTGCGACAACCCTTTTTGGCCTCGCAGTACCCGAATGTTGACCGCAAGCTGCTTGCGTATCTGATCATAGTCCCGTCCCATGCAAGGGAGGATGCCGGTGGCGGGACTATCAATCCACGGATTATATTCGACAAATGATGACTATAGTCCATATTTGTAGAATATAATCTACAATCCTCAATGTCTCGGAGAAAACGCATGGGCTGGCACATACTTGGCAATCGGATACTGTCCGACAAGGAAATGCACGCTAAGAGCGGCGAATTTCTTGATATCGCAGTGCCGTCTGTACCAACGGGAATCATTGTCTGGATTCTGACTGAGTTCTTGCCGAAATTTCATTTTTTCGTCGTACATACCACCACGACCAAACTGATCTATGTTGGCGTAGGCATCATCGCGTTCTTGATGTGCTATGCCTATCGCAAACTGATCGCGACGCTAGCCGTAATCGCATTCTTCGGCTTCATCTTGTTCTGCGCTGGCATGACCTTTTTAGAATGGGTAGCCAAGTAGGGCAAAATGGTCCCTATTTGTCATCGGCGAAAAGTCCCATAGCTGACCGTCAGTCAGCCAGTACATGCTCATTTGCCTATGGAGCCGCTGATCAATTCGCTCTCTCATCCAAGAATCGGTAGCAGTGCGGACGAACGCAGACGCTGACGACGCGGGTCGATTCTTGGGGTTTAATGAAGCCCTTTTTGCCGATTTAAGCCCGTGGCTCGTGCCTTTCGGCGATCAAGACGCTCTTCGGGTTTCGGTGACCGTAAAGCGCCTGCCGGCCAGAACCAAATTGGCGAAGGCGAACAGCGTGAACAGCTGCGCGGTGTTCTTTGCCAAGCCGCGATAGCGTGTTTTGCGATGGCGGAACAGGTTCTTGATGACATGGAAGGGATGCTCAACTTTTGCGCGCACGCTGGCCTTCAGATGCTCCAGTTTTTCGAGCATGCGCCCCAGTTTGTTACCGGGCAAGGCCTTGCGTTTGGAACGCTTCAAAGCCACATGCCACGTCACCGCTTTGCCGATATTTTCGGGCCGTTTCTCGACGCCTTGGTAACCGGCGTCGCCGAGCGCTGCTGTCTCGTCGCCGTGCAGCAGCGCGTGCGCCTGCGTCACGTCCGAGACGTTGCCGGCCGTGCCAACGACCGTGTGCACCAGGCCGACGCAGCATCAACGCCGATGTGGGCTTTCATCCCGAAGTGCCAGTCATTGCCCTTCTTCGATTGGTGCATCTCTGGATCGCGCTTGCCGTCCTTGTTCTTGGTCGATGGCGGCGCGGCGATCAGCGTCGCGTCGACGATGGTCCCCTCGCGCATCATCAAGCCCTTTTCGGCCAGGTGTCCGTTGATCGCGTCGAAGATTTTCCGCGTCAGTTCCTTCGATTCGAGCAGGTGGCGAAACTTGAGCAGCGTCGTCGCGTCCGGCGCCGACTCTCGGCCCAGGTCGATGCCGACGAAAGCGCGAATGGCCTGGCTGTCGTAGATCGCGTCCTCAATGCCTTCGTCCGACAGACCAAAGCATTGTTGGGCCACATACATGCGCAGCATACGCGCCAAGCCAATCGGTGGCCGGCCCGCGCCTTCGACTTTCGGATAGAACGGTTCGACCAGTTTGTGCAGCTTGCCCCATGGCGTCACGCTGTCGATCTCAGCGAGGAAACGGTCGCGCCGCGTGAGCTTTTTCTTGGCGGCGTATTCGAGGTCGGCGAAGCTCTTTTGCATGATCGGTGGCAAGCGGTGAACGTTGCGATATTGTCTCAGGTCGGCACGTCGGCGGGAGCGCGGTCTGACGAATTAATCAGCGATTCCCTAGATCGCGCTTCGCCGCTAAAGTAGTGCTGTGCATCAACACTTGATCCTCCAACCACGGCGCTATACATGCTTTTCTATCACTACACTTCCGTTCCCCTTGCCGAGGCCATTCTGACCAACGGTGGCATCAACGATGGGCATCTGGTCCGGGCGAACGGCGAAATCATTAAGCCAGTTGTTTGGCTTACGACCTCTCCGAGCCACGAGGGCCATGGACTGCTAACCGGTAAGGAAACATACAGCGAGGAAGATATCGCGTTCCTTACCAGAGTTGAAGGCGAACCACCCCGCAATGGAATTACTCACAACAAGACGGCTATGCGTATCGCGGTTGACCTTCCCGAAAACACGCCGGGCCTGATCTCGTTCAACGACTTCTGCATACAAAACGAACCACCGCACTTTGCGCGTCGGACAGGATTGACCGTTTTCCACAAGCTCAAGGGCATGGATACTGCGGCGGCGCTAGCGCGGTTCAAGGACACCGAAACAATGGAGGATACTTGGTGGGTGAGCGCCGATCCTGTTCTTCAAGATCGGATCGTAGCTGTCGATTTCAACTCGGCCAGCGGGTTTGTCCCGTACTCGTTTGAAGATCATGGTCGCGAGCCATTTCTTGATGCGGGATTTAGCGTGGTGTCGAAGGAGTCGCTTGCCACCCTAAACAAGATCGTGATGCCGGGCCACAAATTCGACCTCGTAAAGGCGATCCTGCTGTGTGACAAGCCTGAGCGGGAACCGATCGTCTTGATTCGTGGAGCGAACTATTTTACGGCGTTCATCGTCAAGGATGGCCGTCCTTGCTTCGAACGTGAAAAAGGCTTGGACCATGCACCCGTGCAAGCTTGGATCGCAGAAAACAGGTCTGAAATTTTGGCGTGCTGGGAAGAGGCCGTCGAAGTGATGTATCGATATTACCCTGAAAAGCGGATCGCAGGCCGCCAGTAGTGGATCGCTGACGGTAATGATGATCATGCCCTGCCGCTGGGACACTGTTCATGCCCTTCCACGGCTAGAGGAGGCCAGCAAGTGGTATCCCAGCGATGAAATTGATTGGTTTGCGCGGTCCTTTGGAAATTGCTTGGGAGCGCTATTTGTCATGCCGATGCAGGGGGCCGTAAGGCTCCGCTGAATGCACGTAAAAGATTTCAGTCTGGGAAAAGCCCTGCATGTACATTTCGATTTCTGTCGAAGGTATCCTCTGCTGACGACGGCCCCCGCTTGGCCATTTTATCTGCCCGCATCGAATAAGCTGAGCTAACTTTGCTGGGGGCATTTGCAGAAGCGTGCACACCTCACTTTTGCTTAAGTAGGCCAGCCGTGAGTCACCTGATCCAACCCTCACGAGCGGTGAGACGTGGCTTATTACGTCTTCAGCAAAGCGAATGAGCGATTTACTCCCCGACAAAAAGGACAATAGCTGGACCCGTGGATTCATGAGCGGCAGTCCTTTAGCGACCAGCGTAACAACATGCTCGAAAGCCGCAACTTCGCCGCGGGAGAATGAGATGGCGGCTTGAAGTCGAGTGTACTCGTCGGCGGGGGTATTTTTCAAACCATCAAATCGCTCTAATGCACTCCAGAATTCAAGTACGCTGTTCAACGCGTCAGCGTCACCGGAGTCCAGCATCTGCTGGACTGCACTCATCGAATCGATGTCGATGGAACTTCCGTGCATCAGTAAGAGACTTGCCCGGCAATGATTGCATCTTGCCAGCTCGCCGCGACCAATGGATGGCACTCTCCCGCAGTTTCTGCAACGATCAACGAGGAGGCATTTGTGGGCAATGCAGGCAGCGAAGGGGCGAATTAGCCATAGCTGTCGCCAATACGGGCGGTCCTTCAAGCATTGAGCACAGAACGTACTCGCGTCGTCACGTCGGAAACATCGATCCGGTATGGTTACGGTGCCGTAATGGCGCGGCGAGTTTCGTGATTCGTCAACGCGCTTAAATGCACGCGTTGCCGTCTCATCGTTGAAGCCGACCGCTCGAACGAGGTGCCGATATCTTTCACGATCTATCAGGCAAGCTTTCAAAGAGGGCTCGTTTATTTTTATCCCGGTACCGGACAACAATTGATAGACGTTGGTGTGTCCGTTTGCCTCTGCCGCCCTGATTAGCACGCTTGCGGCGGTTTCGTCGTCGAAGACGATAGGTGCGTTTGGCAGGATGGTTCGCTTCATAACGCGCCCCGCAAAGCGGTGGCCAACGAGCCCGGCGACATGCGAAACGGATTCTCTCTGCAAAGGCTCGCATGCGCGGCAATGCCCCCTTCCCACGCAGTCGCAAAATCTTCAAGCGTGACAGTCCTACTTCCCGCCTTAAGCGCGTGCAAAATGCCCTCTTTGATCAACGACATTACGAATGCGGGGCTCCCGCCTGTGGCGGCATGCATCTGATGCGCTTGATGCGTCTGATCGAATCGAGGAAATGCCGTGAGTTCGAGCTTTTGCATGGCATGGTGGCGAATCTCGTTCAAAAACGGAATCAGATTCCCCGGATTCTCGCTCGTGCCAGCGGTAAACGAATCCAACTGAAACTGCATCGGAAAGCGCCGGGCAAGTTGGCTATCAATGGAGAGAATCGGCGCGAAGGACGGCATCCCGACGAGGCAAAAAGTGAATCGCCCCGGGTTTGAAGGAGGCTCCAACATTTGAGAAAATGGAGCCACCATGAAAAAATCAGTCCGATATTCCCCCGAAGTGATGGAGCGCGCCGTGCGCATGGTCCAGGAGGCCGGCAG
>NZ_WNKY01000085.1 GCF_009720825.1 Duganella radicis
CCGCTGTCGCAGACGCAGCCTGCGCCGCTGCCGCCGACGCAAGGCGCGCAGCCGCAAGCCGTGCAGCCGCCGGCGGCCGAGCCATCGCCATCGCCGGCGCCGGCCACCGAAGCCGCGCCGCCGGTGCAGCAATAAGCCGGGCCTGACGATGCGCGCGCGTGGGTTCACCCTGATCGAGCTGCTGGTGACGCTGGCCATCCTCGGCCTGCTCAGCGCACTGGTGATCCCGACCGCGCAAGTGGTGGTGCAGCGCCGCCAGGAGCAGGATTTGCGCGAATCGCTGCGCGAGATCCGCCATGCGCTGGATGCCTATAAGCTGGCCTACGACCAGGGCCGCATCGCCAAGACACTGGCCGCCAGCGGCTATCCGAAAACGCTGGAGCAACTGGTCGAGGGCGTGCCGGACCTGCAAAATCCCAAGCACGCCAAGATTTACTTCCTGCGCCGCGTGCCGCGCGATCCGTTCAACGCCGACAGCACCCTGAGCGACGCCCAAACCTGGGGCAAGCGCAGCTACGCCAGCGAGGCCGACCAGCCGAGGGAGGGCGAGGACGTCTACGATGTCTACAGCCTCAGTGAAAAACCGGGCCTGAACGGCGTACCGTATAAAAAGTGGTGACCATGAAGCGCAAAGGATTCACGCTGATCGAATTGCTGGTGGTGCTGGGCATCGTCGCCCTGATGCTGACGCTGGCCGTGCCGCGCTATTTCCCCAGCATCGACAAGTCGAAGGAAGTGGTGCTGGCCGATAACCTGCGCAATGTGCGCCAGGTGCTGGACCAGTACTATGGCGACACCGGCCGCTATCCCGATTCGCTGGAGCAGCTGGTGGAGAAAAAATACCTGCGCGCGTTGCCTTACGATCCCATCACCGAAAGCGACACCAGCTGGATCATCGTGCCGCCGGAAGACGGCGCCAAGGGCGGCGTCTACAACATCCGCAGCGGCGCGCCCGGCGGCGACCGCGGCGGCAAGCCTTACGCCGACTGGTGATATGGCCGAACCGTCAACATTGCAGCACCTTGCGCGGCGACGGCAAAACGCGCGCGGATTCACCTATCTGAGCCTGATTATTGTCGTTGCGATCATTGCTTTGGTGGCCGCTTCGGCCGTTAAACTGGGTTCGGTGCTGCAACGCAGCAGAGCAGAGCAAGAGCTGCTGGACATCGGCGCCGCGTTTAGCGACGCGCTGAAAAGCTATGCCGACGCCACCCCGCAAGGCATGCCGACACAGCCGCCATCGCTGAAAGAATTACTCAAGGACCCCCGTTTTCCCGGCACCCGGCGCCACCTGCGCAAGATTTTTGTCGATCCCATGACGGGGAAGGCGGAGTGGGGCATTGTCTACCGGGGCGATAAAATCGGCGTGTTGGCGGTGTACAGCCTGTCCGATGCAAAACCTGTGAAAATTGGGAATTTCCCCGCACGATATTCTGGTTTTGAAGGCAAGAGTCATATTTCCGATTGGAAATTCATGCCCGCTGCCGAAGCACCTGCCGGGGGAAATGTGGTTGTCACACAACAGACTTCCCCCATGACGCCGCAAAGCAACCCTTTGTCAACGCCGCCGGCGCCGCCTGTCCAGTCGGAAACTGAAAATGCTCCTGCCGTTCCTGGCGAAGCACAAGTCGCCCCAGCCGAAACAACGCCGCCGACCGCGCCACCGGACCCGCCGGAAGAGCCGCAAACCCGCTAACTTTCTCACTAAAAGTAACGAAATCCGCCCGAAAATGGTGCGCCGCTCAAAAATAACTGTCCACTACAGCTGCAATTGCAAAAAAGAAATTAAAAATAAATATATTGCAATTGCAACTTGTGTTCTTATGTTATTATTCTGTCCGAAGTACTCCTATTAACCCCCGATGCCAGTACGGCATCCTTTTTTGGTGACACATACATGAAAATGACCAAGACTGTCCTGGCAGCGGCCCTGTTCGCCGTAGCCGGTTTCGTTTCCCAGGCTGCCAGCGCAGCAACTTCCGTGTTCGATGCTGACGGTTTGGCTTCGTTCCACAGCGACGCTTTCGCTTCGTCCGTCGTTTCGGGCACCGAGTTCTTCCAGACCGTGACCTTCACCGGTCTGGCGGCTGGCATCTACAACATCGACGCATCGATCTCGGCAACCCGTCTGGACTTCGCGGCCGGCGGCGTGGTTCTGGACGGTCATGTGTTTGACTTGGCAGCTAACGCCGCTGGCAAACTGCGTTCGGGCAACCTGATCTACGACGGCTCGGCTCCGCTGACCCTGACCGTGCATGGCTACACCGCTGGCACCGCTTCGCAAGCCTTCTTCAACGGCTCGGTTTCGGTGACCGCTGTTCCAGAACCAGCTACCTACGGCATGCTGCTGGGCGGCCTGGGCCTGGTCGGCGCGATCGCTCGCCGCAAAGCCAAAAAAGCAGCTTAATTTCTGCTGACATTAAAAAACCCGCACTTGTGCGGGTTTTTTTCGTCCGGCGTTTTGCCGCCTCAGCGCGCGATGCGCTTGAAGTCGCGTAGGCGGAAGCCCATGGCCAGCAGCGCGCCAAAATACACCACAGCGCATACCCCCACCAGCAGCAACAGCGCGCCCAAGCGCAGGAAAGCATGGTGCTGCAAGCCGATCCAGTCGATCTGCTGGCTGCCGAACCACGCCGTGCCCCCCATCAGGCCGCAGGCGATCACCAGTTTGACGCAAAACAGCAGCCAGCCCGGCCGCGGACGGTAGATATTGCGGCGGCGCAGTCCCACGTACAGCAGAACGGCGTTCAGGCAGGCCCCCATGCCGATTGACAGCGCCAACCCGGCCACCTGGAAGTAGGGCACGAATACAAGGTTCATCAACTGCGTCGCCACCAGCACGCCGGTGGCGATGCGCACCGGGGTGCGGATGTTCTGCTGCGCATAAAACGCCGGCGCCAGCGTCTTCACCAGAATGATCCCCAGCAGGCCGACGCAATACGCGATCAGCGGCCGCGCCGATTGTCGCGCCGCCTCGTCGGTAAAGGCGCCGTAGTGGAACAGGGTGGCGATCATCGGCTCGGCCAGCACCGCCAGTCCCACCGCCGCCGGCAGCGACAACAGGAAGGTCAGGCGCAGGCCCCAGTCCAGCAGCTCGGAATATTCCTGATGGTCCTCGTCGGCCGTGGCCTTGGACAGGCTGGGCAGCAAAATGGTGCCCAGCGCCACCCCCAGCAGGGCGGTCGGGAATTCCATCAGGCGGTCGGCGTAGGACAGCCAGGAAATGCTGCCTTCCTCCAGCCGCGAGGCGATGCTGGTGTTGATCATCAGGCTGATCTGCGCGGCCGAGACGGCAAACACCGCCGGCCCCATTTTCCTGAGCACACGGCGCACGCCGGGATCGCCCAGGCCGGCGGCGGGGTTCCACGACAGCGAAGGCAGCATGCCGATGCGCATCAGCGCCGGGATCTGTATCGCCACCTGTAACACGCCGCCCACGAACACGGCAATCGCCATGGCGTAGATCGGCGTCTCCAGATGCTGTTGCAGGAACAGCGAGGCGAGAATGGACGAGATATTCAGCAGCACCGGCGTGAAGGCCGGTATCTTGAACTCGCGCCAGGTGTTGAGCACGCCGCCGGCCATGGCCACAAACGCCATGAAGGTGATATACGGGAACATCAGACGCGTCATCCACACCGCCGCGCCGGTCTCTTCCAGCCCGCTGGCGATCAGGTAGATAAACAGCGGCGAGGCTATAATGCCGATCACCGTCACGATCAGGGTCGACCACACCAGGGTGTTGGCCACATGGTCCACCAGCTGCTTGCTGGCCTCCTGGCCCTGCTTGTTCTTGTATTCGGCGAGTATCGGCACGAAGGCTTGCGAGAAGGCCCCTTCGGCGAACAGGCGGCGCAGCAGGTTGGGGATGCGGAAGGCGACAATATAGGCGTCGGTCATGCCGCCGGCGCCGAAGGCGCGGGCAATCAGGGTTTCACGCAGGAGGCCGGTAATCCGGGACAGCATGGTCATGCTGGAAATGGCGGAGAGTGTCTTAAGCAAGTTCATGGGACGTGATTATAGTTGCTCCTGCCAATAAATATCGCTATAATCACAGGCTGTACAAAATTCTGTTGCGCAGACATTAATGTTTGGCAGGCAGTAGTTTGACTCACACGGTTCGCTCTGATGGCAACCTTGGACGCACCTGTTTGGCAAACATTAACGTTTGCAAACGCATCATTTACCTGTTTAGGAAATTTCATGGCAAATACCGCACAAGCGCGTAAACGCGCTCGTCAAGCAGTTAAGCAAAACGCTCACAACTCGGCTCAGCGTTCGACCCTGCGCACCGCTATCAAAGCTGTGCGTAAGGCCATCCAAGCCGGCGACAAAGCTGCTGCGACGACCATCTTCCAGGCTTCGGTGTCGACCATCGACAGCATCGCTGACAAGAAGATCATCCACAAAAACAAGGCAGCTCGTCACAAGAGCCGTCTGGCAGCTGCCCTGAAAGCACTGTCCGCTTAATTTTCCTCTCAAGGAAGACCAAGCAAAAAGCCGCGCTGGCCTTGCCAGTGCGGCTTTTGTCGTTGGTGCGTCCGCTTCAGCCGGCGCGCAGCTCGCCGCCGCGGCGGTCGATTTCGATCGCCAGGTCGCGTTGCAGCCATGCGATTTCATCCCTGCTCGGCCGGCGCCACCAGCTGTTCGAGCACGGCGCGCTGGGAAAGCCAGGTGCGCAGCACGTCGGTCAGGTGGGCCAGCTTGGTGGCCGCGTCCAGTTGCTCCTGCGGCATGCGCTGGGCGTCTTCCGCGGTGGCGTGGATCAGGTCGCGCAGCGCACTGGCGGCGGCGCGGTCGAAACGGTGTTGATGCAGGCGTGCCCCAGCGGCAGCGCCGGGCGCTCGGCCGGCGGCAGCTTGAGGCGCTGCGCCAGCGTGCCGGCGATCATGGCGGTGCGCAATGCGTGCTGGAACATGGCCGGCCGCTGGTCGCGCAGCACGGTCAGGCGCATCAGCAGCGGCGCCGGCAGCGTCAGCGCCGCCAAGTCGTGCTTGATGGCCAGCGCGTCACCGCTGCGGTTGGCCAGGCGGGTGTAGACGGGGTCGTGGTCGAGGATCTTGCCGGCCTCGACAGGCTGGCGGCGTCGATGGCGCGCTCGCTGATCAGCATGTTGTCCAGCGGTTCGGCCAGCTTGTGGCGCGCCAGCCGCTGAAATTGCTCCTCACCCAGCGCCGTGCCTTTCGCCACCAGCTTCATGCCGCTGTCGCAGTAGATATCCTGATGGGCGGTCACGGCCTGCCGCCGCGCCAGCGCGGCCACGGCCTGGAGATAGTAGGGGCTTTCGGTGTAGTCGGCGGCGCTGGGTTCGGCAGGCATGGCATCCTCCAGGCGCCTCGGCGCCCACCTGCTCAATATTAAGGCAGCTGTTGCTGGATTGCTAGCGGTTGAGGTCTTTCGGCGACACTTCCATCCACTCGCCCGGCATCAGGGGATGGGTCGCCAGCGAGATGCCGCCGATGGCGCTGCGTACCAGCCGCAGGGTCGGCAGGCCGACCGCCGCCGTCATGCGCCGCACCTGGCGGTTCTTGCCTTCCTGTAGCGTGATCGCCAGCCAGCTGGTGGGCTGGTCGGTGCGCTGGCGGATCGGCGGATTGCGCGGCCACAGCCATTCCGGCTCGGCGATGCGCACCGCCTGGCAGGGCTGGGTGACGAAGTCGCCGAGGTTGAGCGGCGCTTGCAGCCGCGCCATGGTTTCCGCATCGGGAATACCTTCCACCTGCACCAGATAAGTCTTGCCAGCCTTGTGATCGGGGTGGGCGATGGCGTGTTGCAGCTTGCCGTCGTCGGTCAGCAGCATCAAGCCCTCGCTGTCGTAGTCGAGGCGGCCGGCGGGATAGATCTTGGGGATGCGCAGGTGGTCGGCCAGCGTGGCCTTGCCATCTTGCGGGGAGAACTGGCACAGCACCTGGAAAGGCTTATTGAATAGAATTAAGGACATTATTGAAAGCTATAGTAGTGTAGGCTTGAAAACCTTGGCGCGCCGCGACATACTCGTGCATAATGTGAAACACTCGTCTTATATCTTATAGAAGACTTGGACCATGGAGAACCCCACGATGTATCAACATATCAAAGTACCGGCGGACGGCCAGAAAATCACCGTCAACGCGGATTTTTCCCTGAATGTACCAGATAACCCGATCATTCCCTATATCGAGGGTGACGGTACCGGCCGCGACATCACGCCGGTGATGCTGAAAGTCGTGGACGCGGCGGTGGCCAAGGCCTACGGCGGCGCGCGCCAGATCCGCTGGATGGAAATTTTTGCCGGTGAAAAATCGACCCAGGTGTACGGCCCGGACGTGTGGCTGCCGGAGGAAACCCTGGCGGCGGTGAAGGATTACCTGGTCTCGATCAAGGGCCCGCTGACCACGCCGGTGGGCGGCGGCATCCGCTCGCTCAACGTGGCGCTGCGCCAGCAGCTGGACCTGTACGTCTGCCTGCGTCCGGTGCGCTACTTCACCGGTGTGCCGTCGCCGCTGAAAGAGCCGGAAAAAACCAATATGGTGATCTTCCGCGAAAACTCCGAAGACATCTACGCCGGCATCGAATACACCCAGGGCAGCGAAGGCGCGAAGAAGCTGATCGACTTCCTGGTCAATGAGCTGGGCGCCAACAAGATCCGCTTCCCGGACACCTCGGCCATCGGCATCAAGCCGGTGTCGGTGGAGGGAACCGAGCGCCTGATGCGCAAGGCCATCCAGTACGCCATCGACAACGACAAGCCATCGGTGACGATTGTCCACAAGGGCAATATCATGAAGTACACCGAAGGCGGCTTCCGTGACTGGGCCTACGCGCTGGCGCAAAAGGAATTCGGCGCCGAGCTGGTCGACGGCGGCCCGTGGTGCAAGTTCAAGAACCCGAAGACCGGCCGCGACATCACCATCAAGGATTCGATTGCCGACGCCTTCCTGCAACAGATCCTGCTGCGTCCGGCGGAATACAGCGTGATCGCAACATTGAACCTGAACGGCGATTACGTGTCTGACGCATTGGCGGCGCAAGTGGGCGGCATCGGCATCGCGCCGGGCGCCAATATGTCGGACTCGGTGGCCATGTTCGAAGCCACCCACGGCACCGCGCCGAAGTACGCCGGCAAGGACTACGTCAACCCGGGCTCGATGATCCTGTCGGCCGAGATGATGCTGCGCCACATGGGCTGGACCGAAGCGGCCGACCTGATCATCAGATCGATGGAGAAGGCGATCGATTCCAAGCACGTCACCTACGACTTCGCGCGCCTGATGGAAAACGCCGTGCAGGTTTCCTGCTCCGGCTTTGGCGAAGTGATGATCGAGCAGATGCAGTAAGCTCTACTTCATGCAAAGATGCAGCGCGCTTCGCCAGTCCGGCAGATGGCAGAAGCGCGCCATCAGGCGCTCGGACGACATCACGGAATACTGCGGACGGCGCGCCGGGGTCGGATAGTCGGCGGTGGTGATCGGCAATACTTTGCAGTTCAGGCCCGCCTCGGCAATGATGGCCTCGGTGAACGCGTGCCAGGTGGTCTGGCCCTGCGCGCTCAGGTGATACACGCCGCTGTTCTGCACCCACCACTCGCGTCCGCCGGCATGTGCCTGCGACAGCACCTGCGCCGTGATGTCGGCGATGGTGCGGCTCCAGGTCGGCGCGCCGTGCTGGTCCGCCACCACCCGCAGTTCGTCGCGCTCTTTCGCCAGGCGCAACATGGTCAGCAGGAAGTTCTTGCCGCGCATGCCGTACACCCAGCTGGTGCGGAAGATCAGGTGCGGAATGCCGGCCGCCGCGATCGCCTGTTCGCCGGCCAGCTTGCTGGCGCCGTAGACGTTGAGCGGGCCGACCGGATCATCCTCCACGCGCGGCGACGGCTGCGCACCGTCGAACACATAATCGGTGGAATAATGCACCAGCGCCGCGCCCAGCGCCCTGGCTTCCTCGGCCATCACGCCCGGCGCCTCGGCGTTGATGCGGTGCGCCAGCTCCGGCTCGCTTTCAGCCTTGTCCACCGCCGTGTAGGCGGCCGGATTGACGATCAGTTGCGGCTTGACGCTGCGGATCACGTCGCGTACCTGATCCAGATTGGACAGGTCCATCACATTGCGGTCCACCGCCACCACCTCGCCCACGCCTTGCAGGCTGCGCGCCAGTTCGTACCCCACTTGGCCGGTGCTGCCGGTCAGCAGCACCTTCATGC
>NZ_WNKY01000086.1 GCF_009720825.1 Duganella radicis
GGCGCGCTCAGCGTCGCGGGCAGCGGCGGCCAAGGCGGCAGCGCCACCGGCAGCGGCGCCCAGGGCGGCGCCGGCGGCAGCGCCAGCAGCAGTGGCAGCATCCAGAGCGATGCCTACTCCACCTCGGCGAATGTGAGCCAGGCCGGCGGCAATGGCGGCTACGGCTACAGCGGCGCCAGCGGCGGACAAGGCGCGCAGTCGGCCCTGAGCAACGCCCTCACCGCCTCGGTCACCGGTTATATCAGCGACCTCGGGCAATACGCCTACGGCGGCAATGGCGGCTACAGCGACAGCGCGCAGGCCGGCCATGGCGGCAGCGGCAGCTCCAGCCTGACCCTGGGCGGCGCCATCGGCACCTACGCCACCCTGCGCTCGACTGGCAACGGCGGCCATGGCGGCGACACCGCCAGCGGCATCGCCGGCAACGGCGGCAATGGTGCGGCTTCGCTCCAGCTCGACGCCACGCCGGGCAGCGGCCAGGCCACGGTGCAGGCCAACAGCACCGGCGGCAACGGTGGCAACGCCAGCAATGGCGGCCTGGCCGGCCAGGCCGGTGCGGCCAGCAGTCAGGTGAGCGTCATCAGCGGCTACAACGTGAACGGCCAGGCCTACAGCAACGGCGGCACCGGCGGCGGTATCGGCAGTGCCGGCAGCGGCAACGGCCGGAACGGCGGCAACGCCAGCGCCATTGCCCAGGGCCAGGCCGACCAGGCGCTCAGCCTGCTGGCCTATGCCACCGGCGGCGCCGGCGGCCAGGGTTCGGGCGCCGGCAACAGTGGCGGCAACGGCGGCGCGGCCACCAGCAGCGTCACCGGCAATGTCAGCAACAGCGGCGGCCAGCTCTCGCTCAGCAATTATCAGTACGGCGGCGCCGGCGGCAGCGGCGTCAATGGCGCCAACGGCGGCGCCGGCGCCGGCAGTGCGCTGGACAACGCGGTGCACGGCGCCACGCCCGGCTACCTGAGTCTGAACCAATACGCCTACGGCGGCGCCGGCGGCTACAGCGACAGCGGCACGGCGGGCGCCGGCGGCCACGCCGCCTCCAACCTCAGCGTCAACGACAGCACGGCCAATTACCTGGCCCTGAGCGTCAGCGCCGCCGGCGGCGTTGGCGGACGCAGCGACAGCGGCGTCACCGGCGCCGGCGGCTACGCCAGCGGCAACGTCAGCGGCACCAGCAGCAGCGCCGGCGTCAACGTCTACAGCGCCGCCACCGGCGGCAATGGCGGCAGCGCCAGCGGCTACGCCAATGCCAGCGGCCAGCATGGCGCCGGCGCCGGCAGCAGCGCCTACGGCGCCAACAGCAGCGGCAACGCGGTGTATGTCAGCGCCACCGCCACCGGTGGCAGCGGCGGCACCGGCTATGGCGCCGGCCAGCGCGGCGGCGACGGCGCCACCGCCAGCGCCAGCGCCAGCGGCAATTCCACCATCGGCGGCGTGCAGCTGAGCGTGACGCAGAACGGCGGCAACGGCGGCGCCGGCTACAACGGCGCCAGTGGCGGCCACGGCGCCGACAGCGCCCTGCTCAACGCCGCCAGCGGCCTGACCACCGGCAGCGTGCAGCTGTCGCAACTGGCCTACGGCGGCAGCGGCGGCAGCGGCGATGCCAACGGCGGCAATGGCGGCAACGCCTCCTCGCAACTGACGCTGGCCGACGACAGCGCCAGCGGCGTCGGCCTGAATCTGCGCGCCATCGGCGGCAGTGGCGGCAACAGCAACAGCAGCGGCAACGGCGGTAACGGCGGCAACGGACTGGTGTTGCTGAACGCCGGCACCAGCCGCGGCGGCGCCACCCTGCAACTGGAGGTCACCGCCAACGGCGGCGCCGGCGGCGCGGCCCTGAATGGCGTGCTGGGCGTGGCCGGCAACGGCAGCGCCACCGTCAGCGGCAGCAGCGCAGGCAGCCTGTACATCACCAGCAACGCCGGCGGCGGCAGCGGCAACAACAATCCGGCCTATTCGGGCGCGGCCCAGGCGAGCAACGGCGGCGGCGCCGCCAGCACGGTGCAGGGCCAGACCGGCAGCAGCGGCTGGGGCCAACTGATCGCCAACGCCAGCGGCGGACGCGGCAGCATGGCCTATGGCGCCGGCCAGCAGGCCGGCAACGGCGGCGCCGCCAGCAGCAGCGCCACCCTGCTGGCCGGCAGCGGCTCGGGCTACGTCGGCAGCAACAGCACCGGCGGCAGCGGCGGCGACGGTTATGGCGGCGCCAGCGGCGGCGACGGCGCCAGCGTCGACCTGGTCAACACGGCATCCGGCGCCGGCATCATCGGCCTGGTGCTGAACCAGACCGGCTACGGCGGCAAGGGCGGCGACAGCAGCGGCGCCGGCGCCGGCCAGGCCGGCAACGCCAGTTCCACCCTCGCCCTGGGCACGGTGAGCCAGGCCGAACTGTCGCTGAGCGCCGGCGCCGGCGGCGGCGTTGGCGGCAACAGCGCGGCGGGCGCGGGCACGGTGGGCGGCAACGGCGTCGCCGCCACCAGCGTGGTCAACAACGCCAACACCTCGGCCACCAGCAGCGGCAGCGGCGGCCGGGGCGGCAACAACGCCAACGGCGGCAACGGCGCCGCCCAGGCCAGCGTCAGCGCCAGCGGCAGCGCCAACGCGGCCGCCAGCGCCAATGCCTACGGCGGCCACGGCGGCGACAGCGATCCATGGCACGGCTTCCAGCTGGCGGCCGGCAACGGCGGCACGGCCAGCGCCAACGCCTGGGCCCAGTCCGACAGCGGCAACGCCAGCGCCAGCGTCACGCTGGCCGGCGGCAACGGCGGCTACGGCAATGCCGACAATCAGGGCGGCAACGGCGCGCAGGCGCTGGCGGTCAATCTGGCCGGCGGCCACACCAGCGGCACTCTGACGCTGAGCCAGAGCGCCACCGGCGGCCGCGGCGGCGAAAGCGCCATCGGCCAGGGCGGCCGCGGCGGCGACGCCCAGTCGCGCCTGACGCTGACCGATGGCGACGCCAGCACGCTGAACGGCACGGTCATCGCCGTGGGCGGGGTCGGCGGCGCCAATCTGACGGCCGGCCTGCCCACCAATGCCGGCAGCGCCAGCAGCGAGCTGGTACTCGCTTCCACCCGCAGCGGCGCCACCGTCACCGGCAACAGCCAAGCGGTGGGCGGCGCCGGCAAGTCGAGCGTCAGCGGCGCGGCCTCGGACGGCGGCGCGGCGCAGTCGCGGCTGCAACTGACGGCGGCCGGCAACGTGGCGGGCACCAGCTACGCGCGCGGCGGCAACGGCAACGAATCCGATTACTATTACTACACCGGCGACAACGGCAACGGCGGCCACGCCAGCGCCAGCGGCGCGCTGACGGCCAGCGGCGCCAACAACGCCAGCCTGACGGTCACTGCGGTGGGCGGCAGCGGCGGCGGCGCCGGCCATACCGCGCTGTTGGCCGGCAACGGCGGCGGCGGCGCCAGCGCGGCCGTGGCGTGCTCCAGCCACAGCTCGACCACGAAGCGGCTGCCGGCGCCGCTGCGGCTGTCGACCCGGATGGTGCCGCCCATCAGGTCGGTCAGGTTCTTGCAGATGCTGAGCCCCAGGCCGCTGCCGCCGTAGCGGCGGGTCGAGGAGCCGTCGGCCTGGGTGAAGGCCTGGAACAGGCGGCCGATCTGCGCCTCGGACATGCCGATGCCGGTGTCGCGCACGCTGAACGCCAGCCGCGCCCGCGCCGCCCGCCGCTCCAGCACCCGCACCGCCAGCGTGACCTCGCCCTGGGCGGTGAACTTGAGCGCGTTGTTGAGCAGGTTGACCAGCACCTGCCCCAGCCGCAGGGCGTCGCCGCGCAGGCCGCGCGGCACCTCGGCCGGCACGTCGAAGTTGCACTCCAGGCCCTTGCGCCCGAGGCCGCCGCCGCTGACGGCCGCCACGTGGGCCAGCAGGTCGTCGAGGTCGAAGTCGGCGGTCTCCAGCTCCAGCTTGCCGGCCTCGATCTTGGAAAAGTCCAGGATGTCGCTGATGATGCCCAGCAGCGAATTGCCGGCGTTGTGGATCTTCTGCACGTAGTCGCGCTGGCGCGACGGCACCTCGGTGTTCAGCGCCAGGTAGGACAGGCCGATCACCGCGTTCATCGGCGTGCGGATTTCATGGCTCATGTTGGCCAGGAACAGCGACTTGGCCTGGGTGGCCTCCTCGGCCCGCGCGCGCGCCGCCTCGGCCTGCCGGAACAGCAAGGCGTTTTGCAGGGCGGCGCCGATGTGGGCGGCGATGGTCTCCAGCAGGCGCTGGTCGCTGGCCTTGTAGGGGGCGGCGCGCTGCACCGCCACCGCGCCCAGCACGGCGCCGCCGGCCACGATCGGCACGCCCAGGCTGGACAGGCCGGCGTGCGCGCCCAGCACGCCGGCGCCGCTGTCGATCACCTCGCGGCACAGCTGCTCGCCGCGGTCCGGCGCCGACCCCGACGCGCCGCTGGCGTAGCCGAGGCGCAGCGCGCCGCTGTCGCGTTCCAGCACCGCGATGTGGGTGCGCCCGGCCAGGAAGGTGTGGCGCACCTGCTCGCCCACCTGCGCGATCAGCTGCGCCAGGTCGAGCTTGCCGGCCAGGATTTGCGCCACCGCGTTGACCGCCGCCAGTTCGGCGTTGCGCTCGCTGGCCTCGCGGTGCTGGTGCTCGGCCAGCGCCTTTTGCTGCACCACCTCGGCGGTGCGCGCCGCCACCTCGCGCTCCAGCGCCTTGCGCTGGGCCGCCAGCTGCCAGGTGCGCAGCCGGTAGACGCCGTACAGGCCGCCGGCCGCCAGCAGCAGCGCGGCGCCGCGGAACCACCAGGTCTGGTACCACCACGGCAGCACCGTGACCGCCAGCTGCAAGGGCTGGGCGGCCCACAGGCCGCGCCGGTTGGAGCCGCGGATCAGCAGGCGGTATTGCCCGGGCGGCAGGTTGGTGTAGGCCGCCGTGCGGTGGGCGGCGTCGGCGCCGATCCAGTCGCGGTCGTAGCCTTCCAGCCGGTAGGCGTAGCGGTTCTGCTCGGGCGCGGTGTAGTCGAGCGCCGCGAACTCCACCGCGAAGCTGTTGGCGTCGGGCCGCACCACCAGCCCGGCGCCGGCATTGTGCGGCGCCGGCGCCACCGCCCGGCCGCCCAGGCGCACCTCGGTGAGCACCACCGGCGGGCGCAGGGTCCAGGCCTGGAAGCGCTCCGGCCGCACCACGGTGATGCCGCCCGAGCCGCCAAACACGATGTCGCCGGCGGCGGTGGCGATGCCGGCGCCGGACCAGTACGGCGAATACAGCGCCCCCTCGGCGCGCCCGATCACCCCCACCGCCAGCGATTCCGGATCGATCACGGCGATGCCGTCGTCGCTGCTGGCCCAGATCCGCCCCTGGCGGTCGGCCACCAGCGCGGCGATGTTGCTGTTGGGCAAACCCTGCGCCACCCCCAGCCGGCGGAAGCGGCGCTGGCCGTCGGCGTAGCCGCCCTCCATCACGTCGATGCCGGCGCCGTTGGCCACCCACAGACGGCCGCGGCGGTCGCTGTGCAGGGCGGTGACATAGGCGTTGGTCAGCGCGCCCGGGTCGGCGACGTCGGCCTCGATGCGCTGCAACACCGCGCCGCTGTCCCGCGCCACCCGGTTCAGGCCGGTGGCGGTGCCGACCCAGACGAAGCCGGAACCGTCCGGCCCCGGCAGCACGACGTTGACGTCGCGCCCGGTCAGGCCCTCGATGTGGCGCACCAGTTGCAGCCGGCCGCCGGCGTCGAGGCGGGCCTGGAACAGGCCTTCGGCGCTGGTGCCCAGCCACAGCAGCTCGCCGCTGCGGACCAGGGTGTGGATGTACCAGCGGTCGTCCAGCCACGGCGCCTCCAGCCGCACGCTGCGCTGGCCGCTGGCGTCGGCGCGGTACAGGCCGGACGGCGTGGCCAGCCACACCGAGCCGTCGCGCTCGGGAAACAGCGCGGTCACCGCGTTCGACGGCTTGAGCCCGCGGTGCGGCGCGCTGCTCTGGCGCCACGGCGTGACGCTGGCGCGCGCCGGATCGACCAGGTCGGCGCCGCGGCGGGCGAAGCCGGCCCACAGCCGTTGGTCGGCCGCCTCGGCCACCGACATGACGTCGCCGTCGGACAGCCCGGGGCGGCCCGGCGAGCCGCGCCCCAGCGACAGCGCGGCCTGGGCCGGCTGGTGCTGGGCCAGGCCGGCGTCGCTGGCCAGCCACAGGGTGCCGGCGCGGTCGCCGTAGATGCCGCGCAGCAGCCCGCTGGGCACGCCGGACACGGCCTGCGGGTCGTACCGGATCACGCGGGTCTCGCCGCTGGCGCGGTCGACCACGCCCACCCCGCCGGCGTAGGAACTGATCCAGATCTCGCCCGGCACCGGCTCGGCGATGCCGTTGATGGCCTCGTTCTTCATCAGCGCCACCGCCGCCGCGCCGGCCGCGAAGCGGCGCGCCACGCCGGTCTGCGGGTCCAGCACGAACAGGCCGTCGCCGTTGGTGCCGATCCACAGCTGGCCGGCGCGGTCCATGAACAGCGCCTCCACGCTGGGGGCGTCCGAGGTGCGGGTCGGCACCGGCACCTTGACGAACTTGCCGCCGCGCGGGTCGCGCCGCGCCAGCCCGCGCGCGGTGCCGACCCACAGCGTGCCGCCGCCGTCCAGCCACAGCGACTTGACGATGTCGGCCGGCAGGCCGCTGCCATCGTCCTGGCGGTAGTGGCTCAGGCGCGGGCGCGCCGGCGCGCCGCTCTCGTGCAGGTAATCGAGGCCGTTGTCGGAGCCCACCCACAGGCCGCCGGCGGCGTCGCCGGCCAGGGCCAGCACGCCCAGGCTGGCCAGCCCGGCGTTGCGCACGTTGTAGGTGACGAAGCCGTCGCTGGCCGGCTCGTAGCGCGCCAGCCCGCCGCTGCCGGTGCCGATCCACAGCCGGCCGCGCGGGTCGACGTGCAGCGGGCCGACCAGGCCGTCCGGCAGGGTGCGCGGGTCGCCCGGCACGGCGGTGTAATTGCGGAAGCGGTAGCCGTCCCAGCGCGCCAGCCCGCCCTGGGTGCCCACCCACAGGAAGCCGTCCTGGTCCTGGGCGACGGCGGTGACGATCACGTTGACCAGGCCCTGCTGGGCGCCGAGGGTGTGGAACAGCGGTTGCGCCAGGCCGGCCCAGTGCGCCGGCGCGGCCGCCAGCGGCCAGCCCGGCGCCAGCGCCATCAGCCAGCCCAGCGCGGCCAGCC
>NZ_WNKY01000087.1 GCF_009720825.1 Duganella radicis
CTGCTCGAACCGCTTGGCTATATACCGCCGGCCGAAGCTGAGGCAAACTATTACCGACAACTTTCCGAGCAGGCTAAGTCGCCTGACTCACACCAAACGGCCTCCTAAATTTCCGGGGCGATTCAAACTGCCGCCGCTGCCGGCGCCGGCGCAAAACATGGTGTTCACCGTGCATGGCGATCCGCCGATGAGCTGGCTGGTGCCATCGTTCCCGCGCGAGCTGGCGTTCGTGGCGCTGGGCGGCGGTTTCCCGGAGTCGCCGGCCTATGCGGCCAAGGCGGCCGAGATGATGGCCGCGCGCAGCGGCCCGTTCTACGTGATGATGCAGGCCGAGGGCGACAATCAGAAGATCTGGCCGGCGGCGCAGGAAGTGCTGGGCCGCTACGGCATCACCTTCAATCCGGAAGACTGCGTGAAATACCGCGCGGCCGTGGGCCGCAACGACCATCCTTATCAGTTGTGCCCGGTGCAGCCGCCTAGAACTGGAAGTAAATAAACGGATTGAAACCGCCTTCCACCACCGCCATGCAGGACAGCAGGTAGAGGGCCAGGCAGTACACCGTCATCGCCGGCGTGGCGCCGAGGCGGAAGCTGTGCTGGTACAAGCGGCGCAGCGGACGGTCCGGCAGCAGGCACACCAGCGCCGCCAGCGCCAGCACGAACATCACCTTGGGATCGGCCAGCATGCGGTCGTGCGGCAGCGACAGCGGCGCGCCGCCGAACATGGCGTGCAGCACGCGGCCGGCCTGCTCCAGGCTGGTGGCGCGGAACGGCACCCACAGCAAAGTCGCCAGTACGAACACCGGCAGGCTGCCGAGGCGCAGCTTGTCCAGTTTCAGCCAGCCGGCGCGTTCCAGCACCAGCAGCAGGCCATGGCCGACGCCCCACGCCAGGAAGGTGTAGGCGGCGCCGTGCCACAGCGCGCACAGCACAAACACCACCATCAGGTTGCGGTAGGTGCGCCATGGGCTGCCGCGGTTGCCGCCCAGCGGGATGTAGACGTAGTCGCGGAAGAAGCGCGACAGCGTCATGTGCCAGCGCTGCCAGAATTCGGTGATGCTGTGGGCCGCGTACGGGCGGTTGAAGTTGCGCGGGAAGCGGAAGCCCATGATGCGCGCCAGGCCGATCGCCATGTCGGTGTAGCCGGAGAAATCGAAGTAGATCTGGAACGTATAGCAGATCGCGCCCAGCCAGGCCGAGTAGGTGCTCAGCTCGGCGCCGGGACGGTAGATGCCGTCGGCCACCACGCCCAGCGGATCGGCGATCAGCAGTTTCTTCGACAGGCCGACGATAAAGATCAGCAAGCCCCAGAACAGCGCCCGGCCCAGTGTGGCGCGATGGCGGATGTGCAGCTGTTCGCGCACCTCGGCGTAGCGCACCACCGGCCCGGCGATCAGGTGCGGGAACAGGAAGATGTAGATGGCGAACTTCTGCAAGCTGCGCTCGGGCGCGATGCGGCCGGCGTGCACGTCCAGCAGGTAGGACAGGAAGTGGAACACGTAGAACGAAATCCCCAGCGGCAGCACGATGCCCAGCTCGCGCACCGGCACGGTGGCCTGCCAGCCACTCACGTCCTGCACCAGCTGGGCCAGGAACAGCAGATACTTGAAGAACACCAGCGGCAGCAGGTTGAGCGCGATGCCGCCCGCCAGCAGGCGGCGCGCCAGCAGCGGCTGCGCCTCGCGGCGCGCGCCGATCACCCCGGCCAGCAGCCAGTTGGCCAGCAGCAGCACCAGCGCCACGGCGGTCAGGGCGCCGGCGCCCAGCACATAGAATACAAAGCTGGCCAGCAGGATGTAGCTATTGCGCCAGCCGCGCGGCAGCACAAAGTACAGCAGGTAGAACAGCGGGAAGAACAGGAACAGAAAGCCTGGCGAGGAAAAGACCATGGTGTCGTCGTCGGGTTATTTGGCCGGCGCCAGCGAGGCCCAGCGGTCGGTCTGGATGTCCAGCACTTGCACGATCAGGTAGCGGCACTGGCCGTGCAGCAGGGCCGGCACTTGCGTCAGCGGCAGCGTGCGGCTCAGTTTGTGGAACTGGCTGAAGTGTTCGGTCAGGCCGGCGCGCAGCATGCCGTCGCTGAAGCTGTTGCCATACATGCAGGTGGCGGGCAGCAGCGCCGGATCGTCCAGCGCGTCGGTGCTGAACTCCCAGCCGCTGTTGGCGGCGGCCGGCGTGTCGTGGTGGCGCGGGGTCCAGGTCTGCTTGAGCTGCGGCTCGATCACCTGTTCCTTCAGATTGAGGCGGGCGGCAAAGCGCGCTTCCGAGCCGACGAACGGCTGGTAGTCGGGCTGCATGGCATGGCGCCAGCGCAGCGGGCTGCCTTCCAGCCTGGCGATGCTGTCGGTGACGTCGGCCGCCACCACCATCGCGCTCAGGTCGGTCCAGTGGAAGTCCTGCTTGTAGAAAATCGGGAACTTGTCGCGGTTTTGGTCCAGGTGGCGCTTGACGTCGATGAAGTGCAGCCGCGGCGCCGCCTTCAGGCGCTGATACAACGCCATGAAGTGCGAATCGTCCGGCACCTGCGGCGCGAAGGACGGCAGGCGCTCGCGCGTGTAGTACTGTTTCTGGATCGGCGCCACCAGCAGCATGGTCACGCCCTGCTGGCGCAACTGCTCGCTGAACGCCAGCACGCCGTCGTACACCGCTTGCGCGCGCGCCGGATCGGCCAGCAGTTGCTCGGTGGCCGGCATTTCATTGTCGATCAGGTTGCGGCCATACAGCTCGCCGTCCTTGCCGAAGTAGACGCGGGTGGAGGAGTTGAACAGGCGATAGTCGAGCTCGTTCTTCCCCCGTATCATCAGGTTGCGCCAGCCGAGGTGGTCGCTGAACCAGCGCTCGAAGCGGCTGTAATAGCGCTCGACCGGCCACCAGTCCTTGATCTCGGGCAGGGCGGCCAGCGGGCGCAGTTCTTCCACCGGCGGCACTTGCGCGCGGTAGGCGCGCACCGCCGATCGTCCGGCTATGCGGCCCTCCAGCCAGGCGTCGGCTTTGGGCACGGCACTGATGCCGGCCAGCAGCGCCGGCGCGATGCTCAGCGCGAGCAGCGTGAGCGGTAGCAGCAGGCGGCTGCCGCGCAGCGCGGCACGCAGTCGGCGGCGGGGACCGTGCCGGGGGGCGGCGTCAGCGACGACGGGGGAACGCAGCGGCTCGTTCATGCCTGACTGCCCTCGTTGAGGATGGTCAGCAGGGCCAGCGCGTTGTCGTGCCAGCTCATCCAGCGCATCTCGCGCGAGGCAGGATGGCGGCCTTGGGCGTGCAGCGCCAGCCAGTCGCGCAGCGCGCGCGCCAGGTCGGCGGCGTCCATGCCGTCGAAATAATACGCATGCTGTTCCGCCACTTCGCGGAACACCGGCAAGTCGCGGGCCAGCACCGGCAAGCCGTAGCGCGCCGCCTCGATCAGCGGCAGGCCGTAGCCTTCGCCTTCGCTGGCCATCAGCAGGCAGGTGCTGGCCTGATAGACCTGTTGCAGGTGGGCGTCATCGATGCCGCGCAGCCAGAACAGCTGGCGCTCGCGTTGCGGATGGCCGTTCAGGCGCGCGACGATCTGCGGAATGGTGCGGCGCTCGGGATCGGGCAGCGCGGTCCAGCCCTCATGGCCGACGATCACCAGGTTGACCTCGACGCCCGCCTGCCACAGCAGGTCGAACGCGGCGATGGCTTGCAGATGGCCCTTGCGCGGCTCGATGGTGGCGACCATCAGGAAGGTGGGCTTGCTGCGCAGCTGCGCCAGGCGCGCGGCGTCGGCCGCCGCCAGCGTGGTTTCGCGGGCCGCCGGTTCGCGGTCGATATCGGCGCCCAGGTGCAGCACTTCCAGCGCCGGTCGGGGCAGTTCCGGCCGCTGCGCCAGCCAGGCGGCCAGATCCTGGCGCACGGCGTCGGAAATGCTGATCAGGCAGTCCGCTTCGGCGGCGGCGCTGGTCAGCCAGGCGGCATGGCCCTCGCCGGCGCCGGACGGGAAGAATTCCGGCCGCAGCACCGGCAGCAAATCGTAGACCACGAAGTGGACCCGCACGCCGCGCGCGCGCCAGCGGGCATACAGCCCCTGGCCGGCTGCCGCCATCATGGCGGCCGGCGACGAGTCGCCGCTGTAGAACACGTCGCCGGCGTTGACGTCGGCGCGCGCATCGCTGACGCCCTCGGTGGACATGCCCAGCAGGCCGAAGGCGTAGCGGCGCGCGTAGCGGTAGTGCCAGTGGCCGCCTTCCTCGCTCAGGTAGACCGGCTCCACGCGCCAGCCCGGATGGCGGTGGCGCAGCAGTTCCAGCAACTGGGTGCGCACCACGCGCTCGATGCCGGTCTTGAGGTCATGGCGCGAGATGGCGGTGACGTCGACCAGCAACTGACGCGGCGCCAGCGGGTCGGGCGCGCGCGCGATGCAGGTGGACAGTTGTTGCAGCGTGGCCTCGTCGCGCGGCAGATCGGGCTGCGCGGCCAGCGCGCGCAGCAGGCCGGCGCGACTGAACGGCGCCTCGGCCAGCGCCAGGTCCAGCGCGTCGGCATACAGCTGGGCGCAATGTTCCTGGCTGTGCTGGCGCAGCAGCAAGGCGCGGCCGGCCTCGCCCAGCCGGGCGCGGCGGCCGTGGTCGGCGCGCAGGTTTTCCAGCGCCGCCACCAGCTCGGCCTCGGTGAAGCGGTCGGCCAGCTTGCACACCGCATCGTCGGGCAGGGCGGCGAAGGCGCCGTTGGCGTTGACGATGGTCGGCATGCCATAGCTCATGCAGTACAGCACCGCGCCCGAGGTCTCGCCGCGCGAGATGCTGCGCAGCTGCACCCCCAGGTCGGCCGCTTGCAGATACTGGTGATAGACCGGATCGTCGGTCCAGCCGGCGATGCGGATGCGCTCGCCGGCGCCGGCGGCCTCGATCATCGCGCTCAGCTGCACACCGTAGTCGCCGCCATGGTTGGCGCCGACCAGCACCAGCACGCAGGCGGGGTCGCGGAACAGGCTGGAGGCCAGCCAGGCCCGCACCAGTTCCTGGGTCAGCTTGGTGGGGGCGATGAAACCGAAGCTGCACACCACGAAGGCGTCCTGGGGCAAGCCCAGCGCCTTGCGCGCGGCGGCGCGGTCGTGGTGGCTGGCCAGCGCGCGCGGATGCGGCACCATGCTCCAGTTATGGCCGGCCTGCGGGCCGTACCATTCGCGCGCCAGGGTGCGCGCGTGTTCGGAATGGACGATCACGCGGGTCGCGCCTTCCAGCACGCCCAGGCTGGCCGGATAGTCGTTCTTGGTGCGCTCGACGCCGTCCTCGCCCAGCACCGACAGCAGCGCCGGATAGCCGTGCGCGTGGAACAGCGCCTGGTTCCAGACGCCGGGCATGGCGCCGGTGATCTGCTCGTACGACAGCATGCCGCTGAGGAAGAAATCGTGCAGCACCACCACGCCCGGGTAGTCCTTCAGCAGCGCCAGCATGTGGCTGTGGAAGGGACTGTTGCCGAACTGGTAGAGCACCTGATCGTAGCTGTGCGCGTGCTGGCGGAACCAGGCCACGTCGCGCCGCGGCAGGCCGGCCAGCGACGGCGGCAGGGTGCAGTCGTTTTGCTGGAGGATCAGTTCGATCTCGAAGTGGGTGCTCAGCGCCGGCAGCACTTCCAGCGCGTAGTCGGCGATGCCGGTGCGTTCCGGCGGCAGCGGGCAGACGAAGGCCAGCTTGCGGCGCTGGCGTGGCGGCCGGGCGACGCCGCGCGCGGCGACGTGGGCTTCCATCGCGCGCAGCGCCTTGCGTGCCGACGCGTCCCACGAGAAGCTGGCGGCCTGGCGCTTGCCGTGCGCGCGCAGGCGGGTGCGCAGGGCGTCGTCGCTGAGCACGGCGTTGATCTTGTCGGCGATGGCTTGCGCCGAGGCGGCGTCGAACAGGGCTTCCGCGCAGCCGATCACTTCCGGAATGCTGGTGTTGTCGGCGCCGATCACCAGCGCGCCGCAGGCCATGGCCTCCAGCGCCGGCAGGCCGAAGCCCTCGTGGCGCGAGGGGAAGATGAACAGCGCGCAGCTGCTGTACAGGGCGATCAGGGTGGCGTCGTCGACATAGCCGGTGAGCACCAGCTCGTCGGCCGCCAGGCCGGCCTCGCGCGCCACCTGGAGCAGGCGCTGGCGGTCGCCTTCGCCGATCTTGCTGGCGATCAGCAACTGATGGCGCGCGCGCAGCGCCGCCGGCAGCAGGCCGAAGGCGCGGATCAGGCCGTCGATGTTCTTGCGCGCGTCCATGCCGCCGGGCGCGTACATCAGCACCTCGCGCGTCAGGCCGAAGCGGGCGCGCAAGGCCTGCAGGGCCTCCTGGCTGAGCTCGGCCGGGCGGAAGCTGTCGTCCACGGCGGTGGAGATCGCCTGCACCGTGGCCGGCGCCAGTTGCAGCAGGTCGATGCCTTCCTGGCGCGAGTAGTCGGAAATCGCCAGCACCAGGCCGGCGCGCTTGAGCGAGGCCAGCTTGCCTTCGTAGTGCTGGCGCTGGGTCGCCACCGACAGATAGGCGTCCGGATTCAGCGCCGGGATCAGGTCGTACAGGATGACGGCGGTATCGGCGCCGCTGGTGAACGCGCCGATCGAGGTGACGCTGTCGTCGACATAGCCCTCGAACAGGCTGGTGACCAGCACCATGTCCGGTTGCAGCTGGGCGATCGCGTATTCGCGCAGCAACTCGGCGGCGCGGGCGCGGCCGTGGTTGGCGGCGTCCATCTCGGCCACCTGCGGCACGCTGTCGAACACGCGGATGCGCGCGGCTGGCACCAGGCCGGCGAAGGCCGCGCGCAGGTCGGCGATGGCCGGCAGCGCGCCGTTCAGCGCCAGCCAGATCTCATGCTGGCCGGCGTTGCGGGCGATCGCCAGCGCCAGCGCCAGCGAATAGCGGCCGATGCCGCGAAAGCGGCTTTCCGATTGGGCTCCTTGCAGGTCGATGACGATGCGCATCAGTGTTTTCTCGTTTCTTGCTGTTCTTGCTGTTGTCGCAGCGCCTGCTGCAACTCGTGATAGACGCGGGCGGCGCGCGGCGACAGGTCGTCGCCGGCCGCCGGCGGCTCCGGCGGCAGCGCCGCCG
>NZ_WNKY01000088.1 GCF_009720825.1 Duganella radicis
GCCCGGGGCGGATGGCGATGGCGCCGTCGCCGTGGCCGCGCCGGCGCCATCGCCATCCGCCCCGGGCGCCGCTGAAATCGCCGCCGTGGCCGCCGAGGTCAAGGCCACTCCGGGCGCCCGCCGCGAGGCCGCCGAGAAGAAGGACGAGCGTCCGCAAAGCGCGCCGGCCAAGGAAGAATCGATCCGTATCGACGCCGTCAAGCTGGACGCGCTGCTGGAAGTGGCCGGCGAATCGGTGCAGGCCGCCAACCAGGCCGCCGTGCTGCTGGAACGCCTGATGCAGTTCAAGTTCGAAGGCCAGGCGCAGACCCTGATGTCGACGCTGGCCGAGACGCTGGAACGCGCCTCGCGCTACTCGACCGAACTGCAACGCGCCACCCTGGCGACCCGCATGCAGCCGGTCGGCCGCCTGTTCCAGAAATTCCCGCGCCTGGTGCGCGAGCTGGCCAAGGATCTGGGCAAGGAAGTCGACCTGAACATCGAGGGCGCGGAGACCGAAGTCGACCGCGTGGTGGTCGATTCGCTGTACGATCCGCTGGTGCACATGCTGCGCAACTCGCTGGACCACGGCGTGGAAACGCCGGAAGAGCGCGCCATCGCGGGCAAGCCGATCAAGTCCTTCATCCAGCTCAAGGCATGGCAGGAGGCCAACAGTGTCATGATCGTGCTGCAGGATGACGGCAAGGGCATGGACCCGGTCAAGCTGCGCGCCAAGGCCTTGCAGAAAGGCCTGATCTCCGAATCGGCGCAGTTATCTACCGACGATTGCCTGCAACTGGTATTCTTACCGGGTTTCTCGACCAAGGAAGTGGCGTCCAGCGTGTCCGGCCGCGGCGTCGGCATGGACGTGGTGAAGACCGCCGTGGAGAAAAACCGCGGCGCGATCCAGATCGAGTCGGTGCTGGGTCAGGGCACCAAGTTCTCGATCCGCCTGCCGATCGAGCTGTCGATCGTGCCGACCATGCTGGTCTCGACCTCGGGCGCCGCGCTGGCGCTGCCGATGGCCGTGGTGCAGCGCGTGGTCGAGCTGCCGGAGGTGTTCATGGAAGTGGGCGGCGCCCCGGTCCTCAAAGATCAGGGCCGTCCGCTGCCGGTGCGCTCGCTGGCCGACTCGCTGGGCTATGAAAGCTGCCGCGAGAAGGTGGGTATTGTTGTCTCCGCGCCACAGCCTTACATTCTGGCGGTGGAAGCGGTGGACGGCACCGCCGATCTGGTGATTAAGCCGATGACCGCGATTACGGTCGAGGGCATTACCGGCACGGCGCGCTCCGCCGAGGGCGAGCTGGTGCTAGTGGTGGGCCTATCGTTCCTAATGGACGGTTGTCGAGGTAGTGTACGCATGGCGGCCTGAGTCGGAAGACCAGGCCAGCAAGACCAAAAGCCTGCGTCCACACGCAGGCTTTTTTTATTTTTAGGAGTCATACCCCGTGTATCGGTATGCAGAAGGCATCGGGCTCAAGAGGTCGGACAGCGGTGGCTGCTATTGCATTGCACAATATGGCATAATCAAGTTGGATAATCGTAGCAGTATGCAAATGACATCATGAAGACGCTTTACGACAAACTCTGGGAATCCCACGTGGTCCGCACCGAGGAAGACGGCACCACGATCCTGTACATCGACCGTCACCTCGTGCACGAAGTGACCAGCCCGCAGGCGTTCGACGGCCTGCGCGCCGCCGACCGCCAGCCATGGCGCCTGTCGGCCAACCTGGCCGTGGCCGACCACAACGTGCCAACCACCTCGCGCGCCGAAGGCATCGCCGACCCGGTTTCGCGCCTGCAAGTGGAGACGCTGGACAAGAACGCCAAGTCCTACGGCCTGACCTACTTCAACATGAACGACAAGCGCCAGGGCATCGTGCACGTGATCGGCCCCGAGCAGGGCGCCACCCTGCCGGGCATGACCGTGGTCTGCGGCGACTCGCACACCTCGACCCACGGCGCCTTCGGCGCGCTGGCGCACGGCATCGGCACCTCGGAAGTGGAGCACGTGCTGGCCACCCAGACCCTGCTGCAAAAGAAATCCAAGGCCATGCTGGTGGAAGTCAACGGCGTGCTGCCGGCCGGCGTCACCGCCAAGGACATCGTGCTGGCCATCATCGGCAAGATCGGCACCGCCGGCGGCACCGGCTACTGCATGGAATTCGGCGGCTCGGCCATCCGCGCGCTGTCGATGGAGGGCCGCATGACGGTCTGCAACATGGCGATCGAGGCGGGCGCGCGCGCCGGCATCATCGGCGTGGACGACACCACCATCAACTACGTCAAGGGCCGTCCCTTCTCGCCGGCCGGTCCGCAGTGGGATCAGGCGGTGGCCTACTGGCGCACCCTGCACACCGACCCGGGCGCCAGGTTCGACCTGGTGGTGACCCTGAACGCCGCCGAGATCAAGCCGCAAGTCACCTGGGGCACCTCGCCCGAGATGGTGCTGCCGGTCGACGGCCGCGTGCCGGACCCGGACCACGAAAAGGACAGCGTCAAGCGCAGCGCCATGGAAAAGGCGCTGGTCTACATGGACCTCAAGCCCAACACCGCCATCGAAGACATCCGCATCGACAAGGTCTTCATCGGCTCCTGCACCAACTCGCGCATCGAAGACTTGCGCGCGGCGGCCGCCGTGGTACGCGGCAAGCACCGCGCGTCCAACGTCAAGCTGGCGCTGGTGGTGCCGGGCTCGGGCCTGGTGAAGGAACAGGCCGAACGCGAAGGCCTGGACCAGATCTTCAAGGCCGCCGGTTTTGAATGGCGCGAACCGGGCTGCTCGATGTGCCTGGCGATGAACGCCGACCGCCTGGAACCGGGTGAACGCTGCGCATCGACCTCCAACCGCAACTTCGAAGGTCGTCAAGGCCAGGGCGGGCGCACCCACCTGGTGTCGCCGGCGATGGCCGCGGCAGCCGGTATCGCCGGCCACTTCGTGGACGTGCGCGCGCTGCACTGATTTTATTAAAACGCGGCTGAGGCGCCGCATCCAAAACAGACAGGAAATATCATGAAAAAGATCATCGCTCTGACCATTATCGCTACCTTCGCACTGACCGGCTGCAACACCGTTGCCGGCATCGGCAAAGACGTGCAAAAAGCGGGGCAGGCGGTCCAGGGCGCCTCAGGCCATTAACTGACTTGACGCGCCCGCGTGGCGGGCGCCGTCGCATGAAAAAACATCATGGAAAAATTTACGATTTATGAAGGTTTGGTGGCGCCGCTGGATCGCGCCAATGTCGATACCGACGCCATCATCCCGAAGCAGTTCCTGAAGTCCATCCACCGCACCGGCTTCGGCCCCAATCTGTTCGACGAGTGGCGCTACCTCGACCACGGCGAGCCGGGCATGGACAACAGCCAGCGTCCGCTGAATCCGGACTTCGTGCTGAACGAGCCGCGCTACCAGGGCGCCTCGATCCTGCTGACCCGCAAAAACTTCGGTTGCGGCTCCTCGCGCGAACACGCGCCGTGGGCGCTGGACCAGTACGGCTTCCGCGCCATCGTGGCGCCATCGTTTGCCGACATCTTCTTCAACAACTGTTTCAAGAGCGGCTTGCTGCCCATCGTTTTAACTGAGGCACAGATCGATCATCTGTTCAATGAAGTCAAGGCCTTCCCCGGATACAAACTGGTGGTGGATCTTGAGCAGCAGCGCATTTCCACCAGCAACGGCAGCGTCTCCTACCAATTCGAGATCGACGCCTTCCGCAAATACTGCCTGATGAACGGGCTTGACGATATCGGCCTGACCCTGCGCCACGCCGACGCTATCCGCGGTTTCGAAGAGCGCCATCTGGCAAACCAACCCTGGTTGGCTAACGTCATCTAAAGACTCATTGGATAAACCCCAACATGAAAATCGCAATCCTCCCGGGCGACGGCATCGGCCCGGAAATCGTCACGCAGGCAGTCAAGGTGCTGAACGCGCTGGGCGAACAATTTGAAATGGAAACCGCCCCGGTCGGCGGCGCCGGCTACGAAGCCAGCGGCCACCCGCTGCCGGAAGCCACGCTGAAGCTGGCCAAGCAGGCGGATGCGGTGCTGTTCGGCGCCGTCGGCGACTGGAAGTACGACACCCTGGACCGTCCGCTGCGTCCCGAGCAAGCCATCCTGGGCCTGCGCAAGAACCTGGGCCTGTTCGGCAACCTGCGTCCGGCCATCCTGTACCCTGAACTGGCCAACGCCTCGACGCTGAAGCCGGAAGTGGTGTCGGGCCTGGACATCCTGATCGTGCGTGAACTGACCGGCGATATTTACTTCGGCCAGCCGCGCGGCGTGCGCGAGTGCCCGGACGGCCCGTTCAAGGGCCAGCGCGAAGGTTTCGACACCATGCGCTACGCCGAAGGCGAAATCCGCCGCATCGCCCACGTGGCGTTCCAGGCCGCGCAAAAGCGCAGCAAGCGCCTGACCTCGGTGGACAAGGCCAATGTGCTGGAGACTTTCCAGTTCTGGAAAGACATCGTCACCGACGTGCACAAGGAATATCCCGACGTCGCGCTCGACCACATGTACGTCGACAACGCCGCCATGCAACTGGTGCGCGCGCCGAAGAAGTTCGACGTGATCGTGACCGGCAATATGTTCGGCGACATCCTGAGCGACCAGGCCGCCATGCTGACCGGTTCGATCGGCATGCTGCCGTCGGCTTCGCTGGACGCCAACAACAAGGGCCTGTACGAGCCGTCGCACGGTTCGGCGCCGGACATCGCCGGCAAGGGCATCGCGAATCCATTAGCGACGATCTTGTCGGCCGCCATGATGCTGCGCTTCTCGCTGAACAAGGCCGAGCAGGCGGACCGCATCGAAAACGCCGTCAAGAAGGTGCTGGCGCAAGGCCTGCGCACCGGCGACATCTACGAGGAAGGCACCACCAAGGTGGGCACCGAAGAGATGGGCAACGCGGTGGTCAAGGCACTGGCATAAAAATTAATCGACAAGGAAGAGCAAAATGAAACTCGTAGGTCTGGTAGGTTGGCGCGGCATGGTGGGTTCGGTCCTGATGCAACGCATGCAGGAAGAGGGCGATTTCGCCCACATCGAACCGGTGTTCTTCACCACCTCGAATCCGGGCGGTAACGCGCCGGCCATGGCCAAGAACGAAACCAAGCTGAAAAGCGCGACCGACATCGACGAACTGAAAAAGTGCGAGATCATCATCTCGTGCCAGGGCGGCGACTACACCACCGAAGTGTTCCCCAAACTGCGCGCGGCCGGCTGGAACGGCTACTGGATCGATGCCGCATCGACCCTGCGCATGGAAAAAGACGCGGTCATCGTGCTGGACCCGGTCAATATGCACGTCATCAAGGACGCGCTGGGCAAGGGCGTGAAGAACTTCATCGGCGGTAACTGCACCGTGTCGTGCATGCTGATCGGCCTGGGCGGCCTGTTCCAGCACGGCCTGGTCGACTGGATGACCTCGATGACCTATCAGGCAGCCTCGGGCGGCGGCGCGCAGCACATGCGCGAACTGCTGACCCAGTTCGGCACCATCAACGGCGCCGTCAAGCCGCTGCTGGACGATCCGGCCTCGGCCATCCTGGAAATCGACCGTCAGGTGCTGGCGACCCAGCACGGCCTGTCGGCCGAGGAAACCAAGCAGTTCGGCGTGCCGCTGGCCGGCAACCTGATCCCCTGGATCGACAAGGACCTGGGCAACGGCCAGTCGAAGGAAGAGTGGAAGGGCGGCGCCGAGACCAACAAGATCCTGGGCCTGGGCCCGGACTTCGGCTCCAAAGCGATCCCGGTGGACGGCCTGTGCGTGCGTATCGGCGCCATGCGTTGCCACTCGCAGGCGCTGACCATCAAGCTGAACAAGGATGTGCCGCTGGACGAGATCACCGACATCCTCGCCTCGGCCAACCAGTGGGCCAAGGTGGTGCCGAACACCCGCGAAGCGTCGATGAAAGACCTGTCGCCAGCGGCCGTGACCGGCAGCCTGACCATCCCGGTCGGCCGTCTGCGCAAGATGAGCATGGGCCCGGACTACCTGTCGGCCTTCACCGTCGGCGACCAGCTGCTGTGGGGCGCGGCCGAACCGCTGCGCCGCATGCTGCGCATCGTGCTGGACCAGTAATCCCGCCGTAGGGCGTCAATCGCCACAAGAGAAGGGGTTTTTCCTATGTGTTTTCATAGGGAAAACCCCTTTTGTTGGTTTACAGTGGTGCAAAGCTTGCGTGCTCCTGAGCATGATGTTATGTTTTCCCTCTGACAATCATAAAAACGCCCCACTATGCCAGTACAAAATCGTCCCTTTGTTTCGTTCGCGTTGAAGTCACTCACCAGCGCGGTGGCCAGCGCGGTTTTGCTGGCCGCGTCTGCAAATGCGGCGGGACTGGGTAAGCTGACTGTCCTGTCGTCGCTGGGGCAGCCGCTGCGGGCGGAAATCGAACTCACCGCCGTCAGCGCGGACGAAGCCAGCGCGCTGGTCGCCAGGCTGGCGCCTACCGACGCCTTCCGCTCCGCCAATATCGACTTCAATCCGGCGCTGATGTCGCTGCGCTTTGAGGTCGAGCAGCGCAACGGCAGGCAAGTCATCAAAGTGAGCTCCAGCCAGCCGATCAACGAACCCTTCGTCGACATGCTGCTGGAACTGACCTGGACCGGCGGCCGCATGGTGCGCGAATACACCTTCCTGCTGGACCCGCCAGACCTGCGCGCCACGCAAGCGCCGCAAGTGACCGCGCCGATCGACGTCGGCAACCGCAGCGCCGGCACGCCGGCGCCGGCCGCCAACGTGGCGCCTGCGCCTGCCGCTCCGGCCC
>NZ_WNKY01000089.1 GCF_009720825.1 Duganella radicis
GCCCGGCGTGCCGGGCGCCGGCGCCACGCCCTGCGAATTGGGCGGCAGGGCGGCGGCGCCGCCACGGCTCGCGTCCATGGTGGCGCGTTCGGCCGGCGTGGCGAACAGGCGGCCCATGCTCACTTGCGCCGATGCCGCGCCGGCGGCCAATACAGCCAGCAGTATGGCGGCGCGCATCATGACCGGCCTTTCCGCGTCGCCGGCCGGTTGACCACCAGCGACGGCGCTTTCGGCGCGGTGTTCAGCGTGATCCAGTTGAGCGTGCAGTCGGCGCCCAGGGTCGAGGCGCCCGGCGTGCCGGCCACCACACCCAGCCGCTTGATCGAACAATCCTGCACCGCCACGTAGCTGTTCTCACGCAGGGTTTGGAAGAAGTTGAACAGGTCCAGCTCATGCAGCAGTTCCATGTGCAGATGCATGCGGCTGCCGCGCAGCTGGTACTCGCCCAGGTCCAGCGGCGCTTCCAGTTGCACCACTTGCTGCGGTTCGATCTCATAGCTCAGCGGCGGCAGCTTGAGTTCCGCCTGGGCGCGGCGGATCGCGTCCAGCCACTCGAGCCGGCGCTCGTCACCGATCAGGCCGCGCTGGCGCAGCTCGACAAAGCGCCGCTGGAAATTGCGGATGTCGCGTTTTTCATTGTCCACCTGCGCGTAGCGCGAAGCGGCGGCGTCGCGCGTGCGCTGGGCGTGTTCGGCCAGGTCGATGGCGTCGTTCTTCTTCATGTCGCTCAGCAGCACGCCGGTGACCGAGATGGTGACGGCCGCCACCAGCGTCAGCGCCGCCGTGCGGATCAGGCCGAACTCATTGATCCAGTAGGGCAGCGGGACGGTGGCCGCCGGTTTCTTCGGGGCGGGGGCAGGATTCGGGCTCATGGCTTCCACACCAGGTTCAGGGTGAATTTGGCGCGGCCGGTGTCCACCGCCTGCGGCCCGGCCTTGCCGGCCAGCTTGACCGAGGGACGCGTGTCGACCGGCGGCTTGTCGATCTCCACCGTCATGTGCGGATGGGTGGCCAGCGCCTGCGCGAACTTGTTCATGCTGTCGACCGCGCCGCGATAGTCGTCCGGCTGGCCGAGGATTTCCGCCTCCAGCAACAACTGCTGCGGCGCGCGGCCGGGAATGCCGGCCACCAGCGAGGAAATCGGCGCGGCCTGATTGTCTTCCTGGCCCGGCGCCGGGGTGTTGGCGGCCGGCACGCTGACTTTCCAGTCCAGCTGCAACAGGCGGATCTGCGGCGACGCGTCCAGCGCGCGGCTGATGACGGTGGACATGCCCAGCGGCGTGGCCGACTGCGTGGCCAGCATGCGCTCGACACTCACGGCGGCCCGCATATTGGCGGTGCTGGTCACGCGCGGCGGCATTTCGGCCATGGTGGCGCGGTAGCGCTGGTCCAGCTGGGCCGCTTCCGCCGTCAGGCGGGCGGCGTCGCTGTCGGCCTCGATGTGATGCCACAGGTTGATGCCGGTCCAGCTGGCGCACACCACGGTCAGCACGGTGCTGGTGGCGTACAGCTGGACGCGGGTGCGCCACAGCTTGAAGTAGCGCTGCCATTCGCCCAGCGAGTAATGGGTGTCGGGCTGGCGGCGCGCCAGGAAGGCCAGCATCATCGGCTCGGCCAGCCTGGCGGCGCGCTGCGCGACTTCGCCCTCGCCGGTCTTGAGGCCGGCGCGTTCGGCCACCGACTCCAGCGTCAGGAAGCGGAATTCGGTTTCCGTGCCATCCTCGCATTGGGCGTCGAGCGCCTCGCTGTCGGCGGCGGGCGTGACCACCACGGTTTGCAGCACATGGCCGCGTCCCAGCAGGCGCTGGCTGGTGAGGAATTGCTGGGTCTTGGCGGTTTCGGTGCCGATGTTGACCGGATTGCCGTCGCGGTCGATGGCCGGCGTCAGGCGCGAAAACTTCACCATGCCTTTCTGGAAGTAGCTCTGGCGCCAGCCGGCCGACTGCTGCGTCACCAGCAGCAGGTGCTCGTCGCGCAGGCCCAGCTTGAGCGCCAGGTCTTCGCTCAGCAAAGTGGTGCTGTACAGGCCGGCCAGCGGGATGCGCAATTGCTCCAGCGCCTCCACCCACGGCTGCACCGAGGACGGATTGGTCAGCGCCGACAGCAGCACCTTGTCGTCGCGCCGGCCTTCGGTTTCGCGGCCCTGCACCTCGTGGTGGCGGAACGGCGTTTCGCGGTACTGCTGCAACAGCCGGCGTTGCAGCAGCTTGCGGGCGGCGCCGCCGCTGACGTGCGGCATGGTCACGCGCTGGAAGTCCTCCTCGATCAGGTCGGCCAGCAGGTAGACTGGCGAAGCGCGGTGATGGCTGTCGAGATAGTCCATGAAATCGTCGACGCCGCCGCCGTTGTTGACGAAGCAGGCGCCGCCGGTCAGCCGGCCGCCGCGCCACAGGTAGGCGCAGAGCTGGTCGCTGGTCACGTAGAGTAAATGTTTGCTGAACACGGTGGCCTCAGGTTCTGATCTTGCTGATCGTGTCGTAGATCGGTCCCATCACCGACAACATGATCCAGCCCACCATCACGCCCAGCACCACTGTAATCGCCGGCTCGATCATGGACTGCACTTTCTCGATCATCTCCTTCACTTCGCGGTTGTAGAAGTAGCTGACGTTGCGCAGCGCGCCATCCAGCGCGCCGGTCGATTCACCCACCTTGAGCATGCGGATCACCAGCGGCGGGAAAATCCCGGTGTTGGCAAAGGCGGCGGTGATGCCCTGGCCCTCGGAAATCTGCTGCGCGGCGCGGCGCAGGCCGGCCGCCACCACGCGGTTGCCGACGATGCCTTCCGACAGGCGGATGCACTCCAGGATGGTGATGCCGGAGGCGTACATCATGGCGAAGAAGGTGGCGAAGCGCGCCAGGATAATCTTGTGCAGCACCGGTCCCACCAGCCAGATGCGCAGCTTGAAGGCGTCCGCCGTGTAGCGCGCCTGTTCGCTCCTCGCCAGCCAGGCGCGCAGGCCGAAGTAGCCGATCACCGGCAGCGCCAGCATGATGTACCAGTAATCGATGAAGATGTTGGAGACGAAGATCAGCGCCTTGGTGTGCAGCGGCAGGGTGTTGCCCATGTTCTTGACGAAGGAGGTCAGCTGCGGCACCAGATAGATCATCAGGAAGAACATCACGCCGGTGACGAACAGGCCGACGGCGGCCGGGTACATCACGATCTTCTTGGTCTGCGAGGCCAGCTCGTCCTGCCACTTCAAGGTTTCGGACAGGTTTTTAAAGACCTCGGTCAGCTTGCCGCTTTGCTCGCCGGCCATGATCAGGCTGGTGAAGGTGACGTCGAACACTTCCGGATAGGCCGCCATCGAGGCCGACAACTGCTTGCCGCCTTCGATGTTTTCAATCAGGCCGGTGATCATTTCGCGGAAGCGTGGGTGGTCGATGCTTTCGCGCAGGTCGTTCAGGCCGTCGAGGATGGGCACGCCGGCGCCGGTCATCTGCTCCATGTGGAAGCAGAAGTTGATCAGGTCCTTGCGGGTGATCAGGCGCTTGAGGGCGATCACGCGGGTGCGCGAGACGCGGCAATCGATCAGGTCCAGCCCCATGCGGTGCAGGCGCAGCTCCAGGTCCGGCTCGTTGGCGGCGTCCATATTGCCCGGCTGGATATCGCCGGCGGCGTTCATCGCGCGGTAGAGATATTGCGGCATCAGCCCAGCCTTTCGGTGAGGTCCACCACGCGGCCGACTTCTTCCAGCGTGGTCACGCCTTCCAGCACGCGGCGCAGGCCGTCGTCGATCAGGCTGTGGAAGCCGCTTTCGGCGGCGGCGTTCTTCAGTTCGCGGGTGGAGGCGCGGCGCGCCACCAGCTCGTCCAGCTGGGGCGTCATCTTCAGCAGTTCGATGATGGCGATCCGGCCCTTGTAGCCCTGGTGCGCGCACTTGTCGCAGCCGACCGGGCGGTACAGGGTTTGCGGGCCGCTGTCGTCCGGAATGCCGAGCAGCTTGCGTTCGATCTCGTCGGCCAGGTGGGCCTCGCGGCAGCTGGGGCACAGCTTGCGCACCAGGCGCTGGGCGATGATGCCGATGATGTTGCCGGACATGATGTCGCCCAGCACGCCGATGTCCAGCAGGCGCGGGATGGCGCCGATGGCCGAGTTGGTGTGCAGGGTGGAGTACACCTGGTGGCCGGTCATGGCGGCGGCGAACGCCATTTCGGCGGTTTCCTTGTCGCGGATCTCGCCGACCAGGATCACGTCCGGGTCTTGCCGCATCATCGAGCGGATGCCTTCGGCAAAGCCCATCTTGGCCGATTCGTTGACCGAGGTCTGGCGGATCATGTTCATCGGGTATTCGACCGGGTCTTCCAGCGTCATGATGTTGACGCTTTCGGTGTTGATGTGGTTCAGGATCGAATACAGGGTGGTGGTCTTGCCGGAGCCGGTGGGGCCGGTCACCAGGATTACGCCGTCGGGGCGGGCGATCATCAGCTTGAGCAGATTGAGCTCGTCCTCGGCCAGGCCCAGGCCGTCCAGCGGCACGATGCCTTTCTGCCGGTCCAGCACCCGCAGCACGAAGTTTTCGCCGTGCGTGGTGGGCTGGGCCGAGGCGCGGAAGTCGATCTGGCGGCCGGAAAACTTAATGGAAATGCGCCCGTCCTGCGGCGCCCGCGTCTCGGCGATGTTCATGGTCGACATCACCTTCAGGCGCACCGCCATCGCCGGCCAGTAGGATTTGTGCAGGCTGCGGATCTGGCGCAGGATGCCGTCGATACGGTAGCGGATGCGCAGGAACGATTGCTCCGGCTCGAAGTGCAGGTCGGAGGCGCCATTCTGCACCGCGTCGGCCAGGATGGCGTCGATCAGGCGCACCATGGGCTGGCTGTATTCGTCCGAGGTGGTGCCGAGGCTGGCGTAATTGACTTCGCCGGTTTCAATCTCGTGCAGGATGCCATCAATGGATAACTCGAACCCGTAGTACTGGTCGATGGCGCGCTGGATGTCGGATTCGTTCACCAGCAGCGGCGTGATGGTGATGCCCTTGACCAGCATGGCGCTGATCTGGTCCAGCGCCACGATGTTGCTGGTGTCCGACATGGCCAGGATCAGGTTGTCGGTGGCGCGCTCGTAGACGATGGGGAACACGCGGTAGCGCTTGGCCACGTCCTTGGGGATCAGCTTGAGGGCGATGGCGTCCACCACCAGGCTGTTCAGGTCCGCGCTCTGGGTGTTGAGGTTTTCCGACAGCGCCTCGCGCACCGTGGCTTCGGTCACGAAGCCCAGCGTGATCAGCAATTTCCCCAGCGGCTCGTTGGTGCTTTTCTGTTCGATCAGCGCGATGCGCAGCTGGTCTTCGCTGATGATGCCTTTCTGTATCAGCAGTTTGCCGAGGGGGAGTTTGGGTTGTTCTGCCATGGGTTCAGCGTGCGGTCGTGCTCAGTTCGTGCATGCGTTTGCGCAGCGTGTTGCGGTCGAAGCCGACGGCCTTGTCCTGCGCCAGCGCCAGCGCGCGCTGGTAATAGGTCAGCGCCAGCTTGGGCTGGTTCAGGCGGTCCAGGCCGACGGCCAGGTTGTAGGCGTAGTCCGGGTTGTCCGGCGCCGCGCCGGCCGCGCGGAAGTAGGCTTGCTGGGCGTCGGTCCAGCGGTTTTGCTGGGCGTACAGGTTACCCAGCGCGAACAGCGCCGGCGCCGCTTCGGGATTGTTGTTGAGGATGGCTTTCAGGCGGTTTTCGCTCTGGCTGATGTCGCCCTGGCGCAGGCCGATCAGGCCGGCGGTGGCGGCGCCATCGTTGGGCGACAGTTCCAGCAGGCGCAGGTAATAGGACGCGGCCTTGTCTTTCTGGTTCTGGCGCGCGGCCACGGCGGCGGCGCCGAGCAGGGCGTCGCGGCTGTTCGGGTCTTGCGCCAGCGCGGCGTCGTACTGCTGCTGCGCGGCCGGCAGATCGCCGCTGTTGAAGGCGGCGTAGGCGGTGTCCAGCGTGGGCGCCACAGGGGATTGCTGCATGCTGCGGGCGACGCGGATTTCCGGGCTTTCCGGCGCGGCCAGTGGCGGCAGCTGTTCCGGACGCGGCGCCACGGCGGCGGTGGCGGCGGCCTGCATGGCCTGGCGGGTGGCGGCCAGCTCCTGCTCGGTGCGGGCGATGCGTTGTTCCAGTTCCTGCTGCACGGCGCGGTTGACGCCGCCGGAGGGGGCCAGCATCGGATCGTCGCTTTCGGCTGGCGCGGCGGGGGCGTTGGCGGTGGGGGCGACGGCGGCCACCACCACCTGGGCCGGCGTGGCGCCGGTGGCGCCCGGTGGCGGCATCGGCACCGGCGGCAGGT
>NZ_WNKY01000008.1 GCF_009720825.1 Duganella radicis
GCTCCGGCCCAGCCGGCCGCGCCTGCGCGCCCGCAGCCATCCGCGGCGCCGGCGCCCGCACCGGCCAGGGCCGCCGCGAGCGAATACACCGTCAAGGCTGGCGACAACCTGACCCGCATCGCCAATCAGGTCAAGCCCGTCGATGTTTCCCTGGACCAGATGCTGGTAGCGCTATACCGCGCCAATCCGGAAGCGTTCAGCGGCAACAATATGAATCGCCTGAAGTCGGGCCAGATCCTGGCCGTGCCGGATAGCGACGCGGTCCGTTCCGCCGGCAGCGAAAGCGAGGCACGCGGCGTGGTGGTCGCGCACGCGGCCGACTTCAACGCTTACCGCTCCAAGCTGGCCGGGCAGGTGGCCGCCAGCACGCCGGCCAAGGAGCCGGACGCCTCGCAAAACGTGTCCGGCAAGATCACCGCCAAGGTGGAAGAAAAGCCGAACGCCACCAACACCGCCAAGGACAAGCTGACCCTGTCCAAAGCCACCGCCAGCGCGCCGCAGCAGGGCAAGACCGGCCAGGCGGCGGAAGAGGACAAGATCGCCAAGCAGAAGGCGGTGGACGAAGCCTCGGCCCGCGTCAAGGAGCTGGAAAAGAACGTCAACGACCTCGAAAAGCTGATGGCCTTGAAGAGCAAGACCGCGGCCGAGGCCAAGAAACCATCGGCCGCCGCCGAAGCTTCCGCCGCCGCTCCCGGCGTGCCGACGCTGGACGTCACGCCGCAGCAGGAACACAAGCCGAAGCGCACGCTGGTGCTGCCGCCGAAGAAACTGGCCGAGCCAAGCTTCTTCGAAATCCTGATGGACAACATCACCTACGTGGGCGCCGCCGCCGCGGCCATCCTGCTGGGTGCGGTTGGCATCATGGCCTCGCGCCGCCGCAAGAAATTCACGGTGCCGGCCGAAGAGCCGTCCATCCTTGGCGACACCGCCATTCCGCCGCAACAGCCGTTGATCGCCGATGCCGGCGGCCAGAGCGTCGACACCAACAACAGCGTGTTCAATTCCAACTTCGCGCCATCGGCCAGCCAGCTGGACACCAATGAGGTCGATCCGGTGGCGGAAGCCGACGTCTACATCGCCTACGGCCGCGACGCCCAGGCCGAAGAGATCCTGAAAGAAGCGCTGCGCACCCATCCGGAACGCCACGCGGTGCGTCTGAAACTGCTGGAAATCTACGTCACCCGCAAGGATGCGCGCGCGTTCGAGACCCAGGCCTCCGAGCTGTATGCGCTGACGCGCGGCCAGGGCGGCGAGTGGGAGCAAGCCGCTTCCATGGGCAAGACGCTCGATCCGTCCAATCCGCTGTACACCATGGGCGCCGATAGCGGCTCGTCGTTTGCCGCGCCAGCCGCAGCCGCAGCCGCTGGTGCCGCTGTCGCCGGCGCCGCCGTGGCGGCCGCCGCTGCCGAGCCGCCATTCGGCGATTTCGGCAACGACCCGGCCAGCACCTTCGCGCCTGCCGAGCCGCCTGCCGCCGCCTCGACGCTGGACTTCGACCTGGGCCAGGATGCCGCGCCGGCCGAAGCCGCCGCGCCGGCACCCGCACCAGCTACGGTGGCCACCGATTTCAACGACCTCGACTTCGGCGCCGACATGGACACCGCGCTGCCGCAAGCAGCGGATGCCTCGGTTTCGCCAGCCTCGGTCGCGGCCGAAGCCGACAATCTGATGGACTTCGACCTGGGCGGCCTGAGCTTCGAGCCAGTCTCGGCGCCGGCGCCGGCCATCGAACTGCCGGCCTCGGAAACGCCAGCCCCGGCGCCAGCGCCAGCGCCGGCCGACGATCTCGGCATGGACTTCGGCCTCGACCTGCCATCGACCGCGCCGGCCGCCGACACCCGGCCGGCCGACACCAGCGATCCGCTGGACCTGGACCTGGCCGGCTTCGACATTCCGGAAGTGCCGGCCTTCACCGAGCCGCCCAAGGCCGAAGCGGGCGCGCTGGACTTCGACACCGCGCTCGACCTGCCGCCGGAAGTGGAAAACATCACCGCCGCGCCGCCGCCGGCCGCGCAGGAATTCGACCTGTCGGGCATCGATCTGGATCTGGACAACCTGGGCGCCGCGCCAGCCGCAGCCGAGGCACCGGCACCGGCCCCAGCCGGCAACGAACCGCTGTCCGCCCATCACATGGAAATGGACACCAAGCTGGACCTGGCTGTCGCCTATCAGGAAATCGGCGACAAGGAAGGCGCGCGCGAGCTGCTGGACGAGGTGCTGCGCGGCGGCAGCGACGAGCAGATCGCCAAGGCCAACGCCATGAAGGCTCAGCTGGGATAAATCCGCGCCGTTATATAATGGCTGATTCAGACATTTGGATTGGGCAGTAGTGAAACGGATAGCAATCGGGCTCCAGTACGACGGCCAGGCTTGGCACGGTTACCAGAAGCAAGACCACGGCCTCACCGTGCAGGACAAGCTGGAGCAGGCGCTGTTGGAGTTCGCCACCGTGCCGCTGGCCACCACCTGCGCCGGCCGCACCGACGCCGGCGTGCACGCTGCCGAGCAGGTGGTCCATTTCGATACCGACCTGAACCGCCTGCCGCATGCCTGGGTGCGCGGTGTCAACGCCTTCCTGCCGCCATCGATCGGCGTGCGCTGGGCCAGGGAGCTGGAGGGCGATCCCACCGCCGAAAACTTCTTCCACGCCCGTTTCAGCGCGCAGGCGCGCACTTACCACTACGTGCTGTACAACCACCAGGTACGCTCGCCGCTGCTGAACGGCCGCGCCGGTTTCTACCATCACGCGCTGGACGTGGAGCGCATGCGGGAAGCGGTCAAGCCGCTGATCGGCACGCACGACTTCACCACCTTCCGGGCGGCGCATTGCCAGGCCAAGTCGCCGGTCAAGCAGATGCATGACATCCAGATCCGCCGCCAGGGCGACCTGATCATTTTCACTTTGAAGGCCAGCGCCTTCCTGCACCACATGGTGCGCAACCTGGTCGGCTCGCTGGTCTACATCGGCCAGGGCAGGGAGGACGTCCACTGGATGGCCGAGCTGCTGGCAGCGCGGAACCGCCAGCTGGCGGCGCCGACCTTCATGCCGGACGGCCTGTACCTGGCCAAGATCGATTACGATGAAAAATGGGCGCTGCCGCAGGAAAGCGCCAGCCAGCTGCCGTGGTTTTAAAAGGATAGACGCATGCGCACCCGTATCAAAATTTGCGGACTGACCCGCGAGGAAGACATTCAGGCGGTCATCGCCTCGGGCGCGGACGCGATCGGTTTCGTGTTCTATCCCAAGAGCCCGCGCTACGTCACGCCCGAGCGCGCGGCCGAGCTGATCGCCACCGTGCCGCCATTCATCACCACCGTCGGCCTGTTCGTGAACGCCGCGCCGGAAGAAGTGGCGGCGGCTGTGAAGATCGCGCCGCTGTCGTTATTGCAACTGCACGGCGATGAAACGGTGGCGCAGGGCGCGGCCATTGCTGCGGCGGCCGGGCGACAGTACCTGAAAGTGTTCCGCGTCAAACCTGACACGCGGCCGGATGAACTGCTAGAATACGAGCAGGCAAACCGCGCCACCAGTCCCCTGTTCACCAGCCTGTTGCTGGATACTTATGTGGACGCCTACGGTGGCGCAGGAAAGGGTTTTGATTGGTCTCTCGTTCCAAAAGATCTCGCGCCTCGGGTCGTTTTGAGTGGTGGCTTGAGCGTACACAACGCGACTGACGCGGTGGTCGGTGTACGCCCTTACGCGGTCGACATCAGTTCCGGTGTCGAAGCGTCCAAGGGGATCAAGGATGCCCGCAAGATTGCCGACTTTGTCACGGCGGTGCGGGCCGGAGATACTACTATCGAAAGCCAAACCCATCATGAAAGCGCTGTTCCACGCTAAAGATTACGAACTGCCGGACGCCAAAGGCCACTTCGGCCCTTACGGCGGCAGCTTTGTCGCAGAAACCCTGACTTATGCCCTGTCCGAGCTGAACGAGGCTTACGCCAAATACAGCAAGGACCCTGAATTCCTCGAAGAATTCCGCTACGAGCTCAAGCATTTCGTCGGCCGTCCGTCGCCGATTTATCACGCCAAGCGCTGGTCCGAACTGGCCGGCGGCGCGCAGATTTACTTCAAGCGCGAAGACCTGAACCACACCGGCGCCCACAAGATCAACAACGTGATCGGCCAGGCATTGCTGGCCAAGCGCATGGGCAAGCCGCGCATCATCGCCGAGACCGGCGCCGGCCAGCACGGCGTGGCCACCGCCACCATCTGCGCGCGCTTCGGCCTGGAGTGCGTGGTCTACATGGGCAGCGAGGACGTCAAGCGCCAGGCGCAGAACGTCTACCGCATGAAGCTGCTCGGCGCGACGGTGGTGCCGGTGGAATCGGGCTCCAAGACCCTGAAAGACGCGCTGAACGAAGCCATGCGCGACTGGGTCACCAACATTGAAAACACCTTCTACATCATCGGCACCGTGGCCGGTCCGCACCCGTATCCCATGCTGGTGCGCGACTTCCAGTCGGTGATCGGCGAGGAATGCCTGGTGCAGATGCCGGAACTGGCCGGCCGCCAGCCGGACTACGTGGTGGCGTGCATCGGCGGCGGTTCCAACGCGATGGGCATTTTCTACCCGTACATCGACCAGCCGGGCGTCAAGCTGGTGGGCGTGGAAGCGGCGGGCGAGGGCCTGGACGGCGACAAGCACGCGGCCTCGCTGACCAAGGGCTATCCCGGCGTTTTGCACGGCAACCGCACCTATCTGCTGCAAGATGAAAACGGCCAGATCATCGAGACGCACTCGGTGTCCGCTGGCCTCGACTATCCGGGTGTCGGCCCGGAGCACGCGTACCTGAAGGATAGCGGCCGCGCCGAGTACGTGTCGATCACGGACGAGGAAGCGCTGAAGGCCTTCCACGATTCCTGTCATATTGAAGGCATCATTCCGGCGCTGGAGTCGTCGCACGCCCTGGCCTACGCGGCCAAGCTGGCAGCCACGCTGCCGAAAGATAAGATTGTATTGGCCAACCTGTCGGGCCGCGGTGACAAGGACATGCATACGGTCGCTGAGCGTATGGGTCTGAACTTCAACTAAGGAAACCGACATGTCCAAAATCGCAGCAACCTTCAGCGCCTTGAAGGCGCACAATAAAACCGCGCTCGTCACTTTCATCACCGCCGGCGATCCGGGCCGCGAATCCACCGTGCCGCTGATGCACGCACTGGTGGCTGGCGGCGCCGACATCATCGAGCTGGGCGTGCCGTTCTCCGATCCGATGGCCGAAGGCCCGGTGATCCAGCGCGCCTGCGAACGCGCGCTGGCCAACGGCGTCGGCATCAAGGATGTGTTCGACTACGTGGCCGAGTTCCGCAAGACCAACCAGACCACCCCGGTGGTGCTGATGGGATATGCCAACCCGATCGAACGCATCGGCGCCAAGGCCTTCATCGCGCAATCGGTGGCGGTGGGGGCGGACGGCGCGATCGTGGTGGACTACCCGCCGGAAGAGTGCGAAGAGTTCGCCGCCGCCATGCGCGCGGCCGAGCTGGACCTGATCTTCCTGCTGGCCCCGACCTCGACCGAAAAACGCATCGAACAGGTGGCCAAGGTGGGCGGCGGCTTCAGCTATTACGTCTCGCTGAAAGGCGTGACCGGCGCCGGCAATATCGACACCGTCGACGTGGCCAAGCGCCTGCAAGCCATTCGCAAGCACGTGAAACTGCCGGTGGGCGTGGGCTTCGGCATCCGCGACGGCGCCACCGCGCGCGCCGTGGCCGAAGTGGCGGACGCCGTGGTGATCGGCAGCCGCATCATCCAGGAGATTGAAACCGCGGGCAAAGACGGCGCCGTCGCCGCCGTGCAGGCCTTCACCACCTCCATCCGCACCGCCCTCGACGCCTGACGTCACGCAAAACCCGACTGCTCACCTTGATACATAGTTAAGTACTCGCTATGTTGAAAGGGAGCGGTCGTGCGCTTCATTTGGGATCCCCGCAAAGCCAAAGCCAACCTGCGCCAGCATGGCGTCAGCTTTGATGAAGCCGTTACCGCGTTTGATGACCCGGAAGCGCGCATGGAATTCGACCATCTTCATTCTGATACTGAGGACCGGTTTTGCCTTTTGGCGCGGAGCGATAAAGACCGAGCACTTGTAGTTTCGTTCTGTTATCGCGATGCTGATGTCATCCGTATTATTTCAGCGCGCAAGGCCTCGCGTGGCAAGAAGCTAGCTTATCTGAATAGGTGACATCATGCGCAACAAGCACAAACAGGTTGATTTCTCTCATGCGGTACCCAATCCGTTTTTCGAACAGCTTAGCGCGGAAATTACGTTCAGGCTGGACTTCCGCTCGATAGAGTATTTTGAGGGGTTGGGCAGGCCGTACGGCTTGCCTGCTCAAGATATGATCAGGATGTATCTTCGTCACATGGCGGGATCTGGTTATAAAGCCAATCTTGGTATTCTTACCTTGAAAGAACGTGAAGAATTGAAGAAATCACTGGAGGCGGAGGGCAAGCTCCCTCTGGAGGAGTAGTGGAAATCCTCTAAAGTTCGACAGGGGGGCGAGAAACGGCTACACTTCGGGCCACGAGTTAGCTGCAAGGAGAATGTATGAGTTGGTTGGAAAAACTGCTGCCCCCACGTATCCAGCGTTCCGACGCGGGCGCGCGCAAGACCATGCCGGAAGGCCTGTGGGTCAAATGCCCATCGTGCGAAGCCGTGCTGTACCGCACCGACCTGGAGTCGAACCTGCACGTTTGCCCTAAATGCGATCACCACATGCGCATCCGCGCCCGCGAGCGCCTCGACAGCCTGTTCGACGCCGGCGGCCGTTATGAAATCGGCATGGATACCCTGCCGGTCGATACGCTGAAGTTCAAGGACAGCAAGAAATATCCAGACCGCCTCAAGCAAGCGATGGAAGCCACCGGCGAGACCGATGCGCTGGTCGTGATGGGCGGCTCCATCATGAGCCTGCCGGCCGTGGTGGCCTGCTTCGAATTCGAATTCATGGGCGGTTCCATGGGTTCGGTGGTGGGCGAGCGCTTCGTGCGCGGCGCGCAGGTCGCGCTGGAGCAGAAAGTGCCGTTCATTTGCATCACCGCCACCGGCGGCGCCCGCATGCAGGAAGGCCTGCTGTCGCTGATGCAGATGGCGAAAACCACCGCCATGCTGACCAAGTTGTCGGAGAAGAAACTGCCATTCATCAGCGTGCTGACCGACCCGACCATGGGCGGCGTGTCCGCCTCGTTCGCCTTCATGGGCGACGTGGTGATCGCTGAACCGAAGGCCCTGATCGGCTTCGCCGGCCCGCGCGTGATCGAGAACACCGTGCGCGAAAAGCTGCCGGAAGGCTTCCAGCGCGCCGAGTTCCTGGTGCAGAAGGGCGCCGTCGACATGATCGTCGATCGCCGCAAGATGCGCGAGGAGATCGCCCGCCTGCTGGCTCTGTTGCAAAATCAACCAGTGGAAGTGTTGGCCTAAAAACCGGCTACCCTCTCACGCGACGGCGCGCAATCGGATATCATCCGGCCTGCGCGCCGTTTTCATTTCTGAGTCACCATCATGTCGAACCTCCCAACTACTTTGCCCGCCTGGCTTGCGCTGCTTGAATCGCGCCATGCCGAAACCGTCATCAACATGGGCCTGGACCGCGTTCTGGCCGTCAAGGAACGCTTGCAGCTGAGCTTTAGCTGCCCGACCATCATGGTGGCTGGCACCAATGGCAAGGGTTCGACCTGCGCCATGCTGGAATCGGTGCTGATGCGCGCCGGTTACAAGGTCGGCCTGTACATCAAGCCGCACTTCCTCGACTTCAACGAGCGCGCCCGTATCAACGGCGACATGGCCAGCGACGAGACGCTGGTGGCCGCCTTCAATGCGGTCGAGGCGGCGCGCGGCGATACCTCGCTGACGTACTTCGAGTTCACCACGCTGGCCATCATGAAGCTGCTGTCGGAAGCCGGCATGGATGTGGTGATTCTGGAGGTGGGCCTGGGCGGCCGTCTGGACGCGGTCAACATCATCGATGCCGACGTCTCCATCGTCACCAGCGTGGATATCGACCACACCGACTATCTGGGCGACACCCGCGAGAAGATCGGCTTCGAAAAGGCCGGCATTTTCCGCGCCGGCAAGACCGCGATCTGCTCGGACCCGGTGCCGCCGCAATCGCTGATCGACCACGCCAACGCCATCGGCGCCGACCTGTGGCTGATGGGCCGCGATTTCAACTATTCCGGCGACAAGCAGCAGTGGAGCTACGGCGGCCGCGGCCAGCGCCGCAATTCGCTGGCCTACCCGAGCCTGCGCGGCGCCAACCAGATCCTCAACGCCTGCGCCGCGCTGGCCGCGCTGGAAGCGCTCAAGCTGGTGCTGCCGGTGGGCGCGCAGGAAGTGCGCACCGGGCTGGTGACGGTGGAGTTGCCGGGCCGCTTCCAGGTGCTGCCGGGCCGCCCGACCATCATCCTCGACGTGGCGCACAATCCGCACGCCGCCGCGGCCCTGAACCAGAACCTCGGCAACATGGGCTTCCACCGCTACACCTACGCCGTGTTCGGCTCCATGCACGACAAGGATATCGACGGCGTGATCGCCGCCATGTCCGAACACGTGGACCATTGGTGCCTGGCGACCTTGCCGTCGCCCCGCTCGGCCAGCGCTTCGGAGCTGGCCGCCAAGGTGCAGCTGGTGCAGCCGGAACGCGACGAACGCACCATCAATGTGTTCGACGATCCGGGCGCGGCCTACGCAAATGCCATCAGCCGGGCCGGTGAGGATGATAGAATTGTGGTCTTTGGATCTTTCCTGACCGTCGCCGGTGTCATGGCGGCGCGAAAATCCTCACTCCATTGAACGCACAGGACTGAAATCACGCATGGGCTTGTTCTCGAAACTCGGTAAAAACAAGCAAGACGCTGGTCAAGACAGCGGCTATTACACCAGCGCAGATGACCGGGCGGCGACCGAACGCGCCCGCTCCAAGCGCGCCTCGTCGGCCGACGGCGGCGCCACCAAGCGCCGCACGCGCGAGCGCGAAGAGGATGAGGCCGTGTTGCCGGAAAAGAAACGCGCGCGCCGCCGCCTGGTGGGCGCGGTGGCGCTGGCGCTGGCGGTGGCCGTCGGTTTGCCGATGGTGCTGGATTCCGAGCCCAAGCCGCTGTCGTCCGACATCGATATCAAAATCCCATCCAAGGACAAACCAGCCGCGCCGGTCGCCGCACCGGCGCCGGTGGCCGCCAGCGCTTCGCTCGACAGCAAGGAAGAAATCGTTGAAGACGTGAAGCCGGCTGCCAAGCCGGCCCCTGCGCCGGTCGCTGCCGCGCCGGCCGTCGCCGCCGTCGACACCGCCAGGCAAGCGGCCGACGCCAAGGCCAAGGCGGACGCCAAGGCCGAGCAGCAAGCCAAGGCGGACCGCGAGCTGAAAGCGCGCCAGGAAGCCGACGACAAGCGGGATCTTGAGCGCAAGCAGGCCGAGGCCAAGGCGGAAGCCAAGCTGAAAGCCGAAAAACAGGAAGCCGAACGCAAGCTGGCGGAAGCCAGGGCGGCCAAGGAAGCCAAGGCCGCCGAAGTCAAGCCGGCGGCAAAAACCGAAGACGCGCGCGCACTGGCCATCCTCGAAGGCAAGCCGGCCGCGCCGGCCGAAAAATTCGTGCTGCAAGTCGCCGCCCTGAGCGACCAGGCCAAGGCCGATGAATTGCGCGCCAAGCTGAAAAACGCAGGCATCAGCTCCTTCACGCAGAAAACGCCCACCGGCGTGACGCGCGTGCGGGTGGGCCCGTTCAGCAGCAAGGAAGAAGCGGAAAAGGTGAAAGCCAAGTTGAGCAGCATGGGCCTGGAAGGCCGCATCGAAACCGTCTGAGCCGCGGCATAACGTGACGATCTTCGATTACCTGGTTATTTTCGTGCTGGTCACGTCGGTCATCATCGGCGTGGTGCGCGGGCTGGTGAAGGAAGTGCTCTCGGTGCTGAGCTGGGTGATCGCCTTTGTGGTCGCCAATGCCTACGCGGCGGCGCTGGCGCAGATGCTGCCGTCGGTGATTCCCGGCGAGGTGCTGCGGCTGATCGTGGCGTTTATCGCACTGTTCATCGGTGCGCGGATTCTAATGGGCCTGTTGTCGCTGGCGCTGGACGCCTTGCTCGACGCGGGCGGCCTGAGCTTCATCGACCGCGCGCTGGGCGCCGTGTTCGGCGTGGCGCGCGGGCTTGTAATTGTGTTGGCCGCCGTCATCTTGAGCGGGATGACGTCGTTGCCGAAGCAGGATTTCTGGAAGCATGCGGTCTTGAGTCCATACGCCGAGCAAGGCGCGCGCATGGTCAAGCCGTATCTTCCCGCTGCGATGGCGCAGCATGTGAATTTTTGAATTCTTTAAATCTGTAGTACCTGTCCAGGAGCACCATCATGTGTGGCATTGTCGGCGTCGTATCCCATCAACCTGTCAATCAAATGCTGTATGACGCCTTGCTGCTGTTGCAGCACCGCGGCCAGGATGCGGCGGGTATCGCGACCAATCACAGCAGCATGTTCGCCATGCACAAGGCCAACGGCCTGGTGCGCGACGTGTTCCGTACCCGTAACATGCGTACGCTGCAAGGCAATTCCGGTATCGGCCACTGCCGCTACCCAACCGCCGGCTCGTCGAGCGAGGAAGAGGCGCAGCCGTTCTACGTCAACGCGCCGTTCGGCATCACGCTGGCGCACAACGGCAACCTGACCAACTGGGAACAGCTCAAGAAAGAGATGTTCATCAATGACCGCCGCCACATCAACACCGACTCCGACTCGGAAGTGCTGCTGAACGTGCTGGCGCACGAAATCCAGAAGGCCACGGTCGACATCTCGATCGACGCCGACACCATCTTCAACGCCGTGACCGTGCTGCACCGCCGTGTGCGCGGCGGTTACGCCGCCGTGGCGCAAATCGCCGGCGTCGGCCTGCTGGCCTTCCGCGATCCGTTCGGCATTCGTCCGCTGTGCCTGGGCATCAACGAAACCCCGGAGGGCGTGGAATACCTGATCGCCTCGGAATCGGTGGCGCTGGAAGGCATGGGCTTCCGCTTCGTGCGCGACATCGCGCCGGGCGAGGCGGTGTTCATCGACAACGACAAGCAACTGCACGCGCGCCAGTGCGCCGACAATCCCACCCTGAACCCATGCGTGTTCGAGTACGTCTACCTGGCGCGTCCGGATTCGGTGATCGACGGCGCCTCGGTGTACAACACCCGCCTGAAAATGGGCGAGTACCTGGCCGAGAAAATCAAGCGCGAAGGCCTGGCCGACGATATCGACGTGGTCATGCCGATTCCGGATTCGTCGCGTCCGGCCGCGATCCAGCTGGCGCTGGCGCTGAAAAAAGAATACCGCGAAGGCTTCATCAAGAACCGCTACATCGGCCGCACCTTCATCATGCCGGGCCAGGCCGCGCGCAAGAAATCCGTGCGCCAGAAGCTGAACGCGATTCCGGATGAATTCAAGGGCAAGGTGGTGCTGCTGGTGGACGACTCCATCGTGCGTGGCACCACCAGCCGCGAGATCGTGCAGATGGCGCGCGACTCCGGCGCCAAGAAAGTGATTTTCGCCTCGGCCGCGCCGCCAGTGATCTATCCGAACGTGTACGGCATCGACATGCCGACCCGCGACGAGCTGATCGCCCACGGCCGCACCGTGGAGGAAGTGTGCCGCGAGATCACCGCCGACGCGCTGGTCTACCAGGATCTGGACGCGCTGAAACGCGCCATCTCGGACGTCAATCCGGCGCTGCAAAACTTCGAAGCCTCGTGCTTCGACGGCGTCTACGTGACGGGCGACGTGACGCGCGAGTATCTGGATAAACTGGAATACGAGCGTCACCACCCGACCAAGGCCAGGGCGCCGGAAGACGCGGCCCGCTCGCAACTGAACCTGAACCTGGCGGCCAGCGAAGCGTAACCATGAGCGACAAGAAGAACTACGGTTTCACTACCACCATCCTGCACGGCGACCGCCAGAAGGGCATCGAGCACGGTTCGCTGCACAAGCCGATCCACACCTCGGTCGCCTTCGGCTACGCCGATGCGCGCCAGCTGGCGTCGGTGTTCCAGGGCAAGGAGCCGGGCTTCCGCTACGGCCGCCAGGGCAACCCGACCATCTCGGCGCTGGAAGAGAAGGTCAACAAGATGGAGCAGGGCGTCGGCACCATCTGCTTCGCCACCGGCATGGGCGCGATCGGCGCCGTGGTGCAGGCACTGCTGCGCGCCGGCGACCACGTGGTGTCGTCGTCCTTCCTGTTCGGTAACACCAACAGCCTGTGGCAGACCGCTATGAGCCAGGGCATCGGCGTGTCCTTCGTGGACGCCACCGAGGTGGCCAATGTCGAAGCGGCCATCACCGACAATACCCGCGTGGTGTTTGTCGAAACCATCGCCAATCCGCGCACGCAAGTGGCGGACCTCAAGCGCATCGGCGAACTGTGCAAGGCGCGCGGCATCCTGTACGTGGTGGACAACACCATGACCACGCCTTACCTGTTCCAGCCGAAGTCGGTGCACGCGGGCCTGGTGGTCAACGCGCTGACCAAGTCGATCGGCGGCCACGGCAACGCGCTGGGCGGCAGCGTCACCGACACCGGCGCCTACGACTGGACCCGGTTCCCGAACATCTACGAGAACTACAAGAAAGCCGCGCCGCCGCAATGGGGCCTGGCGCAGATCCGCGCCAAGGCGCTGCGCGACTTCGGCTCCTCGCTGGCGCCGGACGCCGCGCACCACATCGCCGTCGGCGCCGAAACGCTGGCGCTGCGCATGCAGCGCACCACCGCCAACGCGCTGGCGCTGGCCGAGATGCTGGAGAAGGATGAGCGCGTCGCGGCGGTCTACTATCCGGGCCTGAAATCGCACCCGCAGCACGGCATCAGCGCGGAACTGTTCCGCGCGCACGGCTCGCTGCTGAGCTTTGAGCTGAAGGATGGCCTCGATTGCTTCGACTTCCTGAACCGTCTGAAACTGGCGATTCCAGCCTCGAACCTCGGTGACAACCGCACGCTGATCATCCCGGTCGCCCACACCATCTTCTACGAGATGGGCGCCGCGCGCCGCGCTTCGATGGGCATCGCCGAATCGCTGATCCGCGTGTCGGTGGGCATCGAAGACACCGACGATCTGCTGGACGACTTCTGCTGCGCCCTCGAAGGCTGCTGACGATGAAAGCGCTGATCGCCACCGGCCTGATGGCAGCCGCTGCGGCGGCCCAGGCCGGCGATCACCGCGTTGAAATCGATTACTACACCCATCACTACGACGGCGCCGACATCGCGCTGTCGCGCTTTCATTGCGGCGTGGCCAGCGCCATGCACACCGCCGAAGAGCGCGGCGCCTGGCTGGCCTGCTATGGCCGTTTCGCGGTCAACTACAAGGCCTCGCTGCCGGTAGGACGCACCATCCCCGTGGAAGTGGCGGACGCCATGAGCGAGGCCGAACTGGCCGCCGCGCAGCAATTGATGAATCAGGTCTTTGTGCAGGTCGCACAGGAGGCACGCCAGCAAGCCGATCTGGTCTTGCTGGCGCAGGGGGATGTGCTTAGTGCCAGGTCCGCATCAGGCCTACTGCCAGGCCTTCCAGCGCAAACTCGTCAGCTTCCGGATCGACCTTGATGATCTTGAAGTCCGGATTCTCCGGCAACAGCTCGATGGTCGAGCCGGTCTTGCGGTAGCGCTTGACCGTCACTTCGCTGCCGATGCGGGCCACCACGATCTGGCCGTTCTTGGCGCTGTCGACTTTTTTCACGGCCAGCAGATCGCCATCCATGATGCCGGCGTCGCGCATCGATTCGCCGCGCACCTTCAGCAGGTAATCCGGCCTGGAGGCAAACATGGCCGGGTCGACGCTGTAACTGGTTTCCAGGTTCTCCTGCGCCAGGATGGGCGAGCCGGCGGCCACGCGGCCGATCAGCGGCAGCGACATCATCAGCGCCGCCGGCACCTTCGGCGCCGGCGGTTCGGCGTGCGCGCCCAGCAGACGGATGCCGCGCGAAGTGCCGGCGGCGATCTCGATCGCGCCCTTGCGCGCCAGCGCCTGCAAATGCTCCTCGGCGGCGTTGGCCGATTTGAAGCCCAGTTCGTTGGCGATCTCGGCGCGGGTCGGCGGGAAGCCGGTGTTTTCGATGGCGTCCTTGATCAGGTTCAGGATTTGTTCCTGGCGTGCGGTGAGCTTGAGCATGAGTACAGTGAGCCTGTGTATATGAACAGTCTGTATTTTTGTACAGTGTGAAGCGAAAAGCAAGGGAATTTGTTGCTTTACGCGAAATTAATTCATATTCAATCGCCGATTCCCTTGCTGGCCCAGCTGCTTGGCCCGTCGGCGAGCGTGCCGAGGTACTCGCTGCGCTTGCCGTCGCGCTCGGTGATGATGCGGGCCTGGGGCGTGTGCGGCGTGCGCGCCGCCAGTTGCAGCGTGACCGCGCCGCTGCGCGGATCGTAGACGGCGCTGTCGTACTTGCCGGCCTCCAGCGTGATCCAGATGCGTTGCGGCGCGATGAACAGGCGCGTGCGGGCGCTGTCCTTCGGCGTGATGTGCAGCCGGCCGTCGTCCGCCACCCGCAGGTTGGCGCCGAAGGCCAGCCAGCCGAAGGTTGGATCGTTCACCACGTAGGTGGCGCTGGCGTAGGCGTGGCCGTAGAAGCCCATGCCGTAGTCGCCGCTGTAGGCGTCCCAGCGCATCATGTCGGGCCAGGCGTGGAAGGCGGCCGAGGCGAAGCCCTGTTGGTCGATATTGGTGATGCCGCCCATCAGGCCGCCGTAGGCCACGCGCAGCAGATGCAGGTCGGATGGATTGGAGCGGTAGGCTTCGAACAGCGGCACGGCGTTCAGCGTCGAGCCGTAGTGGTGGATCTGGCGCTCGATGCGCTGTGTCTTGCCGCCGTACAGGAAGTCCCAGTAGCGGCGGGCGTTGCCGTTGTAGCCCCAGCTCGGGATGGTGGGGTCGTAGCCGAGGATGACCTCGCGCGTGATGTCGGCTTGCGGCTGGTAGCCGAAGTGGCGCATCCAGGCGTAGACCTCGGCCTGGCCGGTGGAGTCCCAGGCCATCTCGCTGCCGAACGGATAGGTGAGCGTGCGCCAGTGGTCGGCGCGCTGCTTCATCAGGCGCTCCATGTCGGCGGCTTCGGCTTGCAGGCCTTCGCGCCGCAAGTCCTTGAGGATGTCGACGAAGACGTCGCCTTCCATCAGGCCGAATTCCGCGTACTCGGGCGCGTCGCGCACCATGGCCACCACGGTCTGGTAGGCGTGTTCCAGATACCAGCGCCAGTCGTGCGTTTTTATGAGGCCGACATGGTTGCGCGCCAGGCGGTACAGCACCCAGTGGCCGATGGCGACGTGGGGATAGTTGTAGGCGCGGCCGAGGTCGGCGGCGTCCTTCTTGCTCCACGAGGTCCAGCTTGTCCAGTCGGCCTTGGGATCGTAATAGTTGGGGAAGGCTTGCGGGTCGTAGTAGAACAGGCTCTTGCGCACGGCGCCGGCCTGCGGGCCGTCGGCCACTTGCAGCTTGCCGACCACGGTTTCGTTGACCAGCTGTTCCAGCCTGGCGATTTCGGCGGCGTCGGGATTGTCCAGCTGCTTCATCATGACGGCCACCCAGCTGCCGCCGCCACCTTCATCGCTCATGCCGGAGATCCATACGCGGGTGTCGCCGGTGACGATGCGGTTGGCCTCGCGGTCGTAGGTCAGGATGGCGGGCGCGCGCTGGAAAGGATCGTTCTTGTCGTCGAACCATTGGCGGGTGGTGGCGAAGCGGCCGAGGTCGGCAACGGTCTGCTCCAGCGGCTTGGTGATGAAGTAGCTGATGGTTTGCACGCTGTGGTCGGCGTAGGTGATGCTCAGGCGCGCCGGCCCCCAGCCCTGGCTCCTGATGGTGTAGCGCAGCCAGCCCTTGGCGGCCCAGTCGCCGCCGCTTCCGCCGGCCGCCGCCGCCGTGCCGCCGCCCCCGGGCGCTGACGCTATCCCGTGTCCAGCGCCCGCGCCGCCCCTGTGGGCCGCTGAGGCCGTCCCGTGCCCGTCGCCGCCCGCCACGGGCGTGACGGTCAGCGAGCCCGCCGGCTCGGCGCTGATGCTGGCGACCTGTTGCGGGCTATGCAGGAACAGCGTGGCGTCCAGGTCGGTCGGCACCACATAGCCGGGCACGCCCACCGCCACCGGCCGCCGCTGCGCGACCAGCGTCTGCTCGATGGCGCGGATCGACCGCGCGGTCACGAAACGTACGCCGATCTCGCGCCGCTCGCCGGGCCGCAGCATCAGGCTGCTGGGCGCATTCCATTGCTCGCCGGCGTTTTTCCAGTCGGTTTCGGCATAGGCCTTGCTGGCCACGGTCCAGTCGTAGAAACCTTCGGCGGTCTGCTCGCGCTGGCTGCCATCCTTGATCGGACGCCAGGCCTCCAGCGGCGTGCGGCCGTCCGGCAGCACCAGCAGGGCGGGACCCTTGCCGTTGAGGCGCGTCACCTGCACATAGCCGGCGTCGCGGCCGATGTAGGGATCGGTAAAACTGGCGCTGGCATGGGCCTGCTCCAGCGTGCGGTCGGTGATGATGTTGTCGAACACCATGGGCATGCCGAGGCCGCCGATTTCCACCGGCCGCGCCGAACGATTCATCAGCGTGAAGCGCAGCACCAGCGTGCCGTTCACATTGAGCCAGCGCCGCTCCACCGCCAGCGGCAGGTCGGCGCCCAAGGTGGCCGTGATGTCGGCCGCCGCCAGCGCGCCGGCGGCGGGCAGCATGCGCAGCGGCTGTCGGGCGCGCGCTGTATCGTATTCCTGCCAGGGGCCGTTGCCGCTGCGCAGGCGCAGCGTCAGGTCGCCGATGTGATGGTAGCCATTGCCGCGCCGCTCGTCGGCGCGGGTGCCGGGCACAAAGTCGAAGCTGGGATCGCTGACCGGCGTCAGCCGGGCCAGTGTTTGCGTATCGCCACGCAAGGCCAGCAGCAGTTGCGGCGTGCTGTAGGCGTGGTCGGCGGCGGTGGCGGGAAGGGCGATGGCTAGGGCTAGCAGGGCAGGAAATATTTTCATGCAGCTAATCGTAGCATCGCGCGCCGGACTGGATGGCGCTTTTTTGCGCATCCAGCCCGGCGCGGTGCATCAGAAGTGGTAGTTGATGCCGAAGGTGACGGTCTTGAATTTCAGGCCGCTGCCCAGGTTGTCGTCCTTGCTCCAGTCCTTGGACAGGTTGTAGGTCAGCACTTCGATGTTGGTGCTCAGCGCCGGCGACCAGGCCCACTCGGCGCCGGCGCCGGCGGTCCAGCCGTATTTGCCGGTTCTCACGCCGGCATCGTCCAGCCGGCCGATCGCCACGCCACCGGTCCCGTACAGGAACAGGCGGTCGTCCAGCATCAGCGAACCGCCGCGCACGCGGCCGCTCGCCAGCAGCGGCAGCTTGACGTGCGGCGACAACGCGCCGCCGGGGCCGGCCTCGATGCGGGTGGCGCCGAAACTGTTTTCGATCCCCACCACAAACGCCGGGCTGATGCGGTAGTTGTAGCCCAGCTGGACGGCGCCCAGCGCGCCGCTGCCGTCGCCATTGAAGCGGCCCAGCCGGGTGGTGACGGTGTCGCTGTCGGTGGTGCCGCGGCCGCCGTTGATGCCGCCGTAGAAGCCGCTCCACGGTTCGGCCGCGCCGCCCAGCAGGCAGACGCTCAGGCCGCAGAGCGCGGCGGCGCCACGCAGGAATTTGCTGTTCATCATAGATCGCTCCTTATTGCAGTTGGGTTAGTAATTCCTCGGCGCCTTTTTCCAGTCCGGTCCTGGCGGCGCTCAGCGCGCCGATGGTCGCGCTGACATTCATCGCGTTCGGGTATTGCCGGGCCTGATAAGCCTTGAGCAGCCGGTCGTCCATGGCGTCGTACACCGCCACCGCGTAGCTGACCGAGCCCATGAAGATGCCCTCCCTGCCGCGCAGCGACTGCACGGTGTTGTAGGGCAGGCCGACCAGGTCGAAGCGGGTGAAGGTGGAGACCACGGCGGTATTGGTGCTGGCGCCGGTCAGGGTGAGGCGCAGGCGCAGCGTGCCGGGCCGCGCGCTGTCGGCGAGGCGGAAGCGCGTGCTCAGCGCCTGGCCGAATTGCTGTTGCATCGCGGCCGCCAGCTCGTGCTTGTCGCGCTCCGGCAGGTCGCCGAACTGGTGGTCGGCGCCGCGATAAATGGCCACCGGTTCGATGATGATGGCGTGGTAGTGCTCCCGGCGCGCGTTGTCGGCGTAGGAATACGGCCGCGTGGCCGCGCTGTCGGGCCGTAGCCAGGGTGAAACCGGCAGGTCGGTATAGCGCGCCGGCGGCGTGCCGGCGCAACCGGCCAGCGCCACCAAGGCGGCGCTGCCCAGCAGGGCGGGAAGGGGGAAGTGAGTGGTCAAGATACTCCTCTTTGAGTGGATGAAGATGCGTTTGGTCGACCGGTGCGCTCGGAAAATCCGCTAATGACCGATCGATCATATTTATCCTAACACGATAATGATCGATCGGTCATTAGTGTTCGCGGCTAAGATACTGTTTTTTACTAACCGATCGTTCATCATGGATGTTCCAGCCAAGAAACGCGTGCGTCTGACCACCGAGGTGCGGCGTCAGCAGATCCTGGACGCGGCGCTCACCGAATTCACCGCGCTGGGTTTCAACGCCGCCAGCATTGCCAAGATCGCCGCCCGGGCTGGCATGTCCAAGGCCAATCTGTACGTTCACTTCGCCAGCAAGGACGAGATTTTCGAGACGCTGCTGAGGGATGTGCTGCAACCGGCGCTGGGCGCCTGGCAGCTGCCGCCGGCCGGCGCCAATGTGCAGAGCGAGCTGGACGCCTACATCGACAAGCAATATGAGCAAATGACGCCGCAGATGATGTCGATCATGAAACTCGTGATCGCCGAGGGGCACCGCGTGCCGGAGCTGATCCGCCGCTGGCAGGACGAGACGGTGCTGCCGGCGCACCGCGCGCAGCAGGCCCGGATCGACCAGTACGTGGCCGAGGGGGCGCTGCAAAAGACGCCGCTGACCGACAATTTCAACATCGTCATGGCGCCGGTGCTGTACGCCGTGATCTGCAAGCTGATCTTCACGCCGGCGGTGGCCGAGGCCGAATGCCTGAAGACCCGGGAAACCCACCGGCAGCTGATCCGGCTGTTGTTGAAAGCGCCATAGCCACGGCCGGGCTGGCGTTTTGCCCGCAAAGGTGATATAGTCGCGGGCTTACCTCTTCCCACACCTGTCTTGACGCCAGGGTGGGCTATTTATCAAGTCCTTAAGGGAGTTATACATGCGTCACTACGAAATCGTATTTATCGTCCACCCGGACCAGAGCGAGCAAGTGCCCGCCATGATCGAGCGTTACAAAACCACCGTAACGACCCGCGGCGGCAACGTTCACCGTGTTGAAGATTGGGGCCGCCGTCAAATGGCTTACTCGATCCAGAAACTGGCGAAAGCTCACTACATCTGCCTGAACATCGAGTGCGACAACGAGACCCTGGTCGAGCTGGAAACCGCATTCAAATTCAATGATGCCGTTCTGCGTCACCTGACCGTCAAGATGAAGAAAGCGGAAACCGCTCCTTCGCCGATGATGAAATCGGTACAACGCGAAGACGCGGCGAAATCGCACCGCGCGGAAGCCGCAGCCGCTGCTCCAGCCGCCTGATTGACTGAGAAGGAACCGAGCTGAACCAGCTCCAGTTCATCGCCCTCATCGCCGAACGGGATGCCATACGCTATACCCCGGCCGGCATGCCGATCGTGAACGCTGTACTCCAGCACCGATCGCAGCAGATGGAGGCGGGGATCGCCAGATTGACCGAGTTTGAAGTGTCCGCTGTCGCAGCGGGCGAGATTTCAGGCCGCTTCCATCAGGCGCCGCTGGGCGGGATGTACCAGTTCTCCGGTTTCCTCAGCAAGAAAAGCCGCAATAGCAAAAGCCTGGTGTTTCACATCATTGATTTTAGTGCTGTCCCGGACAGCTCAATTTAAATACAGGAGCCTAAAATGGCATTCGGTAAAAAGTTCGACAAAAACAAGCTCAAGCTGAAAGAAAAGCGCAAGCAACAAAACCCACTGTTCAAGCGCAAGAAGTTCTGCCGCTTCACCGCCGCTGGCGTTGAGCAAGTAGACTACAAAGACGTAGATACCCTGAAGGACTTCGTCCAGGAAAACGGCAAAATCATGCCAGCACGTCTGACCGGCACCAAAGCTCACTACCAGCGTCAAGTTGACACCGCGATCAAGCGCGCGCGTTACCTGGCCCTGCTGCCGTACACCGATCTGCACAACGCCTAATCGCGGCAGAGAACCTGGAGAAGAACTATGCAAATCATTCTGTTGGAAAAAGTTGTCAACCTGGGCAACCTGGGTGAAGTCGTTAAAGTGAAGGACGGCTACGCACGTAACTTCCTGATCCCGCAAAAAATGGCGCGTCGTGCTACCACCGCCGCCATCGCGGAATTCGAAGCCAAGCGCGCTGAACTGGAAAAAGCTGCTGCCGCCAAGCTGGCCGCCGCGCAAGCCCAGGGCGAAAAACTGAACGGCATGACCGTGACCATCGCCCAGAAAGCCGGCGTTGATGGCCGTCTGTTCGGCTCGGTAACCAACTTCGACATCGCCGAAGCCCTGACCAAAGCCGGTTTCGCTGTTGAAAAAGCCGCTGTGCGCATGCCAACCGGTCCGCTGAAGACCACTGGCGAGTTCCCGGTCAGCGTTGCTCTGCACACCGACGTGGTGGTGGAAGTGACCGTTGCCGTGGTGGGCGAAGCCGCCTAAGACTGGACCGGGCGGCAACGCCTGGCTGGTTTTGCAACACCCTAGAAAAAGCCGGGCTCGCCCGGCTTTTTTCTCGTCATAAAATTGTAATCTGGCACAAGCAAGCAGGTATAATTCGCGCCATGAACGCCCCCTCCGATCCGCAAGTCGAGTCGCTCCGCGTCCCGCCGCATTCCATCGAAGCAGAACAGTCCGTCATTGGCGGCCTGCTGCGCGATAACGCGTCGTTCGACCGCATCGCCGACATGATGCAGCCGGAAGACTTTTACCGTTACGATCACCGCATCATCTTCGAACAGATCGTGCGCATGATTAACGGCTCCAAGCCGGCCGACGTCATCACCGTCTTCGAGAACCTGACCCAGCTGGGCAAGGCCGAGGACGTCGGTGGCCTGGCCTACCTGAACGCCATGGCGCAGAACACGCCGTCGGCCGCCAATATCCGCCGCTACGCCGAGATCGTGCGCGACCGCTCGGTGCTGCGTCAGCTGATCACCGTGGCCGACGACATCTCCGGCCAGGCGTTCAGTCCGCAGGGCAAGGAAACCAAGGAAATCCTGGACGAGGCCGAGTCGCGCATCTTCGCCATCGCCGAGCAGGGCGCGCGTGGCGCCGCCGGCTGGCTGGCGGTGCAGCCGCTGCTGACCCAGGTGGTGGAGCGCATCGACGAGCTGTACTCGCGCGAGAACCAGTCCGAGATCACCGGCGTGCCGACCGGCTTCATCGACCTCGACCGCATGACCTCGGGCCTGCAACCGGGCGACCTGGTGATCGTGGCCGGCCGGCCGTCGATGGGCAAGACCGCGTTCTCGGTCAACATCGGCGAAAACGTCGCCATCGAGGCCGGCCTGCCGGTGGCGATCTTCTCGATGGAGATGGGCGGCGCCCAGCTGGCCATGCGTATGCTGGGCTCGGTGGGCCAGCTGGACCAGCACCGCCTGCGCACCGGCCGCCTGAACGACGAGGACTGGCCGCGCCTGACGCACGCCATCCAGAAGATGAACGACGCCCAGGTCTTCATCGACGAAACCCCGGCGCTGAACCCGATCGAGATGCGCGCCCGCGCGCGCCGCCTGGCGCGCCAGTGTGGCAAGCTCGGCCTGATCATCGTCGACTACCTGCAACTGATGCAGGGTTCCAAGGCCGGCGACAACCGCGCCTCCGAGATCTCGGAGATCTCGCGTTCGCTCAAGGGCCTGGCCAAGGAGCTGGGCTGCCCGGTGATCGCGCTGTCGCAGCTGAACCGCTCGCTGGAGCAACGCCCCAACAAACGTCCCGTCATGTCCGACCTGCGCGAATCCGGCGCTATCGAGCAGGACGCGGACGTCATCATCTTCCTGTATCGCGACGAGGTCTACAACGCCGACTCGCCCGATAAGGGAACGGCCGAGATCATCATCGGTAAGCAGCGTAACGGCCCGATCGGCGCGGTGCGTCTGACCTGGATCGGCCAGTACACCAAGTTTGGCAATTACGTCGGTAACCTGTCCATCTATCAGGGCGACTAATCCTCACGCCGGCCCGCACCCCGGGCTGGCGCTTAGCAGTAGTAATAAAACGGAGAAAACAATGTTTGGACGCTTGATGCCCACCGAGGGCAAATTCTTTGACCTGTTTAATCAGCACGCCGAGCTGTGCGTCAAAGGCGCGAAAGAAATGGTGGGCCTGATGTCCAATTTCGATGACCTGGAAAATCGCGTGCACGCGATCGAGAGCATCGAGAAGCAAGCCGACAAGATCACCTACCAGACGGTCGACATGCTGCACAAGACCTTCATCACGCCGATCGACCGCGACGACATCCACAAGCTGATCACCCGCCAGGACGACATCCTCGACCTGCTGGAGGACGCGGCCCAGACCGTGTCGCTGTACGACCTGCACTCGGTGACGCCGGAAGCCAAGCGCCTGGCCGAGCTGGTGCTGGCCTGCACCGAGAAGCTCAAGGAAGCGGTGGCCATGCTGCACAACATGGACAACTCGCGCCAGATCGTCTCCATCTGCGAAGAGATCGACCGCCTGGAATCGGACGCCGACCACGTGATGCGCGCCGCCATGTCCAAGCTGTTCCGCGACGAACCGGACGTGCGCAACCTGATCAAGATGAAGGCCATCTACGAAATCCTGGAGACCGTGACCGACCGTTGCGAAGATGTGGCCAACATCATCGAAGGCATCATCGTCGAAAACGCATAATTACAAAGACGAGTACCCATGCAAACCCTACAAATCAGTATCTATGTGCTGGGCATGCTGATCGCCCTGGCGCTGATATTTGACTTCATGAACGGCTTCCACGACGCCGCCAACGCGATCGCCACGGTGGTCTCGACCGGCGTGCTCAAGCCGCAGACCGCCGTCGCCATGGCGGCCCTGTTCAACTTCGTCGCCATCTTCGTGTTCCACCAGCTGACCGTGGCGGCCACGGTGGGCAAGGGCACCATCGACCCGGGCGTGGTCGACCAGTACGTCATCTTTGGCGCGCTGGTGGGCGCCATCGTGTGGAATATCTTCACCTGGTACTACGGCATCCCGTCGTCGTCCTCGCACGCGCTGATCGGCGGCCTGGTGGGCGCGGCGGTGGCCAAGAGCGGCACCGGCGCGCTGATCTCGGCCGGCCTGATCAAGACCGTGCTGTTCATCGTGCTGTCGCCGCTGCTGGGCTTCGTGTTCGGCTCGCTGATGATGCTGCTGGTGTCGTGGATCTTCGTGCGCTCGACGCCGCGCCGGGTGGACCGCTGGTTCCGCCGCCTGCAACTGCTGTCGGCCGCGTCGTACAGCCTGGGCCACGGCGGCAACGACGCGCAGAAAACCATCGGCATCATCTGGATGCTGCTGATCGCGGCCGGCTACTCGACCGCCGGCGCCACCGAGCCGCCGCTGTGGGTGATCGTCTCGTGCTACACCGCGATCTCGTTCGGTACCCTGTTTGGCGGCTGGCGCATCGTGAAAACCATGGGCCAGAAAATCACCAAGCTGAAACCGGTGGGCGGCTTCTGCGCCGAGACCGGCGGCGCCATCACCCTGTTCACCGCGACCGCGCTGGGCGTGCCGGTGTCGACCACCCACACCATCACCGGCGCGATCGTCGGCGTGGGCTCGTCGCAGAAAATGTCGGCGGTGCGCTGGGGCGTGGCGGGCAACATCGTGTGGGCGTGGATCTTCACCATCCCGGCCTCGGCCTTCGTCGCTGCGATCGCCTGGTGGATAGGGCACCACATCATGTAACACCAAGGGAGCCGCGGCTCCCTTTTTTTATGTTTGCTGACGTCGAAGAGCTCGAAAACTTGAGGTCGCATTTTGCGACTTCAAGTTGGGGTGGGAGACGTTCAAGGCCGCTGGCTTTTACTGAGCATGGCGCCATCATGGCTGCGACGGTTCTAAAGTCAGCCAGAGCAATTGAGACATCGCTGTACGTGGTGCGCGCTTTTGTTCAAATGCGCAGCCTGCTGGCCAATAACCTGGAGTTGGCGAAGAAATTGTCGGAGCTGGAGCTCCAGACGGTCAATTTATCTGCGAGACATGATTCTCTTGCGCAGCAACTTGCACAAGTAATTGCCGCCATTCGCCAACTTACCGCCAGCCCGCCATCACCCGTGAAACGACCAATAGGATTCGTGATATCTGAGCAACCGGATAAATAATGTTGAGTCACTCGGCGGCCAGTGGATTTGGATTGCAGTAGAATCGAATTCTTTTGATGAGCGGCGGATGATGGCGATTGATTTTGCGGGTTTGAAGCAGTTGGCCGAGCGGTCGGCTGCGGTGGCTGTACCGTGTAGTTGCCACGATGCCGCATTGCTGGCATGGCGCGCCGTGCCCCTGACGCTGGAGCTGGACCAGTTCGAGGAAGTGGCCACGCTGGTGGAGGATCCATACACCGAGCCGACCTTTGCCGAATACCACCCCCACGGCACCCGCTACGACAGTGAAGACGCCCCCATCGCCCCACGCTACTTCCCCAGCAATCGCAGCCACCTCGTGCGCTGCGTGCAATGCGGCCGCCACTACCTGCGCTACACCGAAGGCGGCGGCTACTTCAGCGAAGTGCGCATGCGCGCATTGCGGCCGTCGCTGCTGGCGGACGCCGCTTTATAGCGCACACGGCGCCAGGATGCGCTATCATCCCGGGTCCGTTTTAAACCAGCCCAGATCGACATGCCTCCTCACCGCAGCAAACGCTACTCCCGACTCCGCCTTGGCATCCAGGCCATGCTGGATGTGGCCATGCTGGGCGGGATCGTGAGCGCGCTGAGCTACCACTGCGGACTGCATGGCCGCATGGGCGTCACCCGCTACAGCGTCACACTGCCGGCCGAACGCCGCCTGCCGCGACCGCTGAAAATCGGCTTCGCCTCCGACTTCCACGCCGGCCGTCCGACCCATCCGGGCATCTTCGCCGACCTGTTCGCCGAAATCGCCGAAGAGCAGCCCGACGTGCTGCTGCTGGGCGGCGACTACGTCACCGGCCCGGCGCGCAACGCCGCCTTGCTGTGCCCGGGGCTGGCGGCGTGCCGGCCGCCGCTGGGCAAATTCGCCGTGTTCGGCAACCACGACCTGTCCACCGACGACCAGGAAATCGCCCGCCTGTTTGGCGAGGCCGGGGTGGCCATGCTGGTCAACCGCGCGGTTACGCTGCCTGCGCCGTTCGACAGCGTCTCCATCTGCGGCATGGACGACCCGTGGACCGGCGAGACGGATGTCGACGCCGCCTTTGCCAACGCCGCTGAGACCCGCATCCTGCTGGTGCACGCCCCGGACGGCCTGCTGCTGCTGAACGGCCACCGCTACGACATCGGCTTCGCCGGCCACACCCACGGCGGCCAGATCGCCTTACCGGACGGCACACCGCTGGTGATGCCGCGAGGTCCGCTGTCCCGTCCCTACTATTACGCCCGCTTCCCCGTCCCCGGCAATGGCGACCTCATCGTCAGTCGCGGCGTCGGTTGCAGCGGCATCCCCGTCCGCATCAACGCCGACCCGGAGTTGGTGATCTGCACGTTGCAATAGCTACCTGCGCTCTGAAATCATTGAGCCTGCCTACGCCGAGGTATTCCTCACGAGGGGCTTAAAGCATATTGGTTCAAGGGCTTTACGACCGACCTCTGCGTTTCGAGGACTTGGAGTGAGGGGCAATTCGAGGGGCTCGCGCCCTGGTAGTCAAAAACTTGGCTCCGCTTTCTTCTTGCGCTGAGCCAAGAAAGCTTGAATATGCGGCGCGTATATGCGAACTTGAGCACTCGGGCGTTCCAGCGTGTTTTGGGGTGTTGAGGGTTGTTGACGTTCAGACGCCTCCCGACGCTCAGCAGCGATTGCCTCCGCATCCACACGCATCATTTCACGGATAGCTCGGCCAGAGGCCGGCGCCAAAAATTGGCCTCCTACTGAAATTCGTCTCATTTTATCCCTCCTGCTTCACACTTTAGCGATAAGACGTGTCATCGACCAACTGTCTAAATCGCTCACGTCAAACTCCATGATACACCCACTTCCATCACGCTCCCAAAGATCGTAGCGACCACCATCCAAAAGCGTGGAAATGCGCATTGGTTGGTTCAAGTCAAACCGCCCATCCAGCAAGAGGTCAGGCATCATCTTCGCAAGGATGTCATCAGGTATCTCTGCGTCATACCCTAGCTTAGGCCACACTTTCCACCCCACTGCAGGATCATTTGCAGCTGTAGCAACAATCATCGCAAATCCAAGTTCGTTCGCAGCCAATGCTTCCGTAAGCAAAGAGTAGCTTGCGATCCCTTGGCCGCGATATTCTTTCTTTATATAAAATGCAACATTGTCAATGATGGTTACAGAGCCGTCTTGATCTTGGCGCTCAAGTATCTTTCGTTCCATACGACGCTCAAGTATTTCTGGAGCGTCAACTTCCAAGACAAGAGCATCGACAACACCAAAGACAGTGCGGGTTTTCCTCCTCTTGACGAAAATCGTAGAACCATCAAATGCTCCCGCAAGCTTCCAGATCCAATCTGAGATGTTGCAGCCGTCGACGATAGGCGGGTTTGTCCCCGCCGCATACTGAATGGTTACTTTCCCGGCAAAACTTACCACAACATCTCTCCGCAATAGACGTGTTTTACGCACATGTCCTCCGTTGATCATTTTAGACCTGTGAAGGCGACATGTAACTCGTTAGATGCACAGTGCTTGATTTACAATGAGCTCTGCTATTCGGGAGGGCGGGGCATGGCGTATGAGATCCAACTTGCAGAGGAAGATCCCGGCGCGGCCGATTCGGTCGCTTTGATGGATGAGCTGTCGACGGCGCTGGAGGCAATTACCGGCGATGGCGGCAGGGCTTCGTTCGATGTCGAGGATGTACGCGGCCCCATGGCCTGTTTTGTGGTGGCGCGCAATCGCAGTGGCGCGGCGCTCGGCTGTGGCGCGTTGCGTCCGCTCGAACCCGGCGTGGCGGAAATCAAGCGCATGTATGCGCGTCACGGCACCAGCGGCGTCGGCAGCGCGGTGTTGCGCTATCTGGAGGAGGAGGCGGTGGCGATGGGATATCAGGCTATCTGGCTGGAAACCCGACTGGTCAACCGCCGCGCCGTCGATTTTTACGAGGCGCGTGGTTACTCCCGCATCGCCAACTATGGCAAATACATCGGCAATCCGCTTGCGGTGTGCTTCGAGAAACAGTTGCCATCCCTGCTGGAACCGGCTTAAGCGGATGTAAGCATGTTCTTACACGCCGTCGCGACGGACGCTGCTTACGTGCGGGCGGTGCCAGCGGCACAATGTAGCGCATGAAAATCATCGATCAACGCTATCTGGAAAGCGGCAACCGCTATTCCACCCAACCGTGCTTATTGAGTATTCTTGAGCTGGAACCGGTCACGCCCGAGGCCAGCGAGAAGCTGCAAAAGCGCCTGTACAACGTCTTGCCCGGCCTGCGTCGTTTGCGTGGCGTGGTCGGCAAGCGCGCCGACGCCGTGCCGCCCGTGGTGGAGCTGGTGCAGCAGACCGCGATCGAGTTGCGCCGCCTGGCCTTGAATGAGGTCGCGATTGGCTTCGTCGGCGTGGTGCCGAACATGCCGGGACGCTATCGGCTGGTGCTGCCCTCGGTAGCCGGCGCGCCGGCGTTGGCGATGGCGACGCAATTGCTGAACGCCATGCTGGCCGGCCGCTCCTACAATCTGAAGGCCGGCCTTGCGCGCTTGCGCCTGCTGGCCGACCGTCGCCGCAAGCCGCGCGGTCACTTGATGCAAACCGCGCGCACCATTTTGATGTCGGTGATGCCGAAGAGGACCTTGTCTATGCCTGGCCTTTTTAGCAGTTCTTACCTTACGGCTGGAGCAGTGTAGCGTGGTGCCGAGCGAACCATTGTTTCGTAGGACGGCCAGGGGCAAGACCATGCGGATCTCCTTTCAAGAGGAGGAGGGGGCCGTCAAGCAGTGTAGCAACGAACTCGTTTCCCTGATTCTGCAATTGCTTGATCATTGATCTGGAGAAAACGGACGCATTAAAAGCGCGTTCAAATTGTCGTTCCAAAGGCCTCAGCAGTGCATTAATCCTTATTTCGGAAGTATCTCCGATGATGAGAATGTCGACGTCGCTATGCGCGCTTTCCTGCTGGCGGGCCACTGAGCCAAATAGGACAGCGGATTCCACATTCGGTAGCTCTGCGAATAATTGTTTTAGCGCGGTCACTATCTCGCTGGATTGCTGGAATAGCTGCACCAATGGCTGGAGTGCGGGATCAGGTGAGGCCCGATAGCCTGCTTTTTCCGCTGTTGTTACCAGGCCCAGTGCGGACCAGCGCTGTAGCCATCGGCTCAAGTTGCCTGAATCCACTTGGGCTTCGTTGGCAAGCTCACGCAGGCCGAAGGTACGCCCCGGCTGTTCGAACAGGCAGCGCAAAGCCCGGAAGCGGGCGGCGCCGCCAAAGAGTTCGGCAAACATCGCTGAGTTCATCGTTTCCCCTGCTATCAACGGTGCTGTTGATAGTACAGCGGATGCTGTTGAATGTACAGCGCCTCACTTGATGCAAACCGCGCGCACCATTTTGATGTCGGTGATGCCGAGGAGGACTTTTTCGATACCGTCCATTTTCAGCGTCAGCATGCCGTCTTCCAGTGCCGCAGCCAGCAGTTGAGCCACCCGTGCGTGTTCCTGTAGTAGCTTTTTGACTTTGTCGGTGCCGAGCATCAGTTCGTGCAGGCCGACGCGGCCTTTGTAGCCTTTGTTGCATTCGTCGCAGCCGACAGCGCGGTACAGCGTGAACTTGCCGTCCTTGGCGTATTGCTGACGCCAGCGGGCCAGCACCGTGGATTTGTCCAGCAGGTCTTCGCAGTATTCGCCCAGCAGGGCGTCCAGTTCCTCGGCCGACGGTTCGTAGGCTTGCTTGCATTTGCCGCACAGGCGCTTGGCCAGCCGTTGCGCCAGGATGCCCAGCAGCGCGTCGGAGAAGTTGAACGGGTCCATGCCCATGTCCAGCAGCCGCACGATGGATTCCGGCGCGCTGTTGGTGTGCAGCGTCGAGAATACCAGGTGCCCGGTCAGCGAGGCTTCGATGCCCATGCTGACGGTTTCCTTGTCGCGCATTTCGCCGACCATGATGATGTCCGGATCGGCGCGCAGGAAGGCGCGCATCACGGTGGCGAAGTCCAGCCCGGCTTTGCGGTTGACCTGCACTTGCCGCAGGCCTTTCTGCGTGATCTCCACCGGGTCTTCGGCGGTCCAGATTTTGGTGTCCGGCGTGTTCAGGAAGTTGAGCACGGAGTGCAGGGTGGTGGTCTTGCCGGAACCGGTCGGGCCGCAGACGAAGAACAGGCCGTAGGGCTTGCTCACCGTCTCGCGCAATCGCTCCAGGTTGAACGGCAGCACGCCCAGCTTGTCGAGCGGGATCGGCTCGCCCGCCGCCAGGATACGCATGACGATGTCTTCCACGCCGCCCGAGGACGGGATGGTCGCCACCCGCAGTTCGATATCCAGCGGACCGTATTTCTTGAATTTGATTTTGCCGTCCTGCGGCTTGCGGCGCTCGGAGATGTCGAGGTCGCACATGATTTTCACGCGCGCCACCAGCGCCGCGCGGTAGCTGGCCGGTATCTCGATATACGGCACCAGCGAACCATCCTTGCGGAAGCGGATACCGGTCTTGCCCTTGCCCGGCAGCGGTTCGATGTGGATGTCCGACACGCCTTGGCGGTAGGCATCCGTGATGATCTTGTTGAGCAGTTTGACCAGCTCGTTTTCCACCGCCTCCGATACCTCGGCCGAGCCTTCGCCATCCTCGTCGTAGGCGTCGTCCATGCCGGACAGCAGGTCGCCCACGCTGGCGTTGTCGCCCGCGCCAAAGAACAGTTCCATCATCTGGCGGAATTCGCGCTGCGACGTCACGCGGTACACCGGCTTGGCGCGCGGGAAGATTTGTTCGACGATGTGGGTATGCGCCACCCGCTCCGGGTCCAGCGCCACCACCAGCAAACCTTCCTTGCCGTCTTCCAGCGGCAGCCAGCCGGATTCCTCCACATACTGGCGCTTGAGGTTTTTCAGCAGCTCCACCGGCTTCAGGCGATCGGCGCGGAAGTGCTCGTACGGCACGCCGAAATGTTTCTCCAGCGAGACGCCGAGGGTGGCCGGCTTGATCTCGTATTCATCGATCAGCACGTCCTCGATGTCGACCTCCCTGGCGCGCGCGCTGCGCGTGGCCGCTTCCAGTTCCTGCGCCGAGATCACCGCCTCCGTCACCAGGCCGTCGTACTTGGTGCGTACCATCTGCGGTGGCTTCATGCGCTGCGAGAAGGCCACCGACAGGGTTTCGCACAAGTCCTTGACGCCGTCCTCGGCGATGCGGGAGAAGGGCACGCGGTCGCGGTTGTTGATGAACTGGACCACCCCCAGCAGCTCGCGCGACTGTACCGCGATCAGCGGCGCCACCAGCATTTGCCTGGTGCGGTAGCCGGTGCGCTGGTCGACGCCCTGCTGGAAACGCAGCTCGGGCGAGTAGCGCGCCAGCTCGGCCTGGTCGTAGACGTCGGCGATGTTGACGGTTTTGCGCGTCAGCGCCACGTACCCGGCGATGCTGGCCGGGGTGATGGCCAGCTTCAGGTCGCGAAACGAGGTCAGGCCGGTCTTGACCTTGGAGACGATGTAGTCCTTTTCCTTGTCCATCGCGTACAGCGTGAAGCGGTCGCAGTTGAACAGGTCGCAGAATTCCATGCCCAGGTCGAGCATGATCTCGTCGAGGTTGCTGGTGGCGTGGATTTTGGTGGTGACGGTTTGCAGCTTCTGGAAAAACGCCAGCCTGAGATCGACATCGCGAGGACGTGTACCGGCGTCATTCATGATCGCTCCGCTAGTTGAGTTGGACTTCCATGCCTTCGTATGCGAGGAATACTTTCAGTTCACCCAGCAGCGGGGCGTGGCGCGCCATCACTTCGGCGAAGACGGCTTCCAGCTCGTCGTCGCTGCGGGTCGGTTCGTGATGGGTGCAGTATAGCGCCTTGACGCCGGTGCGCAGCGCCAGCGAGAGCGCGGAGTCGAAGGTGCCGTGGCCCCAGCCCTGCTTGGCCGGATATTCTTCGCGCGTGTAGGAGCAGTCGACGATCAGCGCATCCACGCCTCGCACGGTGGCATCGATGGCGGCGTTGCGCTCGGCCATCCACTGCTCGTAGGCGGCATGCTCGGGATGGCCGGCAGGATGGATGTTGTAGTGCGGCTCGTGGTCGCCGGTGAAGAACAGCGAGCGGCCGTTGCAATCGATGCGGTAGCCAAGGTCGGTCACGGGGTGGTTCATCACCACGTTGCCGACGGTGGCGTCGCCCACCGCGATGGGCTGGCCGATGTCCAGCGTCTGGTATTCGATGGTGGCGTCCATCTGGGTTTCGCTGACCGGGAAGTAGCTGTTTTGCAGCTGCACGCCCATCACGTGCTCGATGCCGTTGCCGGTGACCGGATCGGTCACGCCATGCAGGCGCACCCGGCTGTCGCGGATGAACAGCGGGGTGAAGAAGGGCAGGCCGTGGATGTGGTCCCAGTGGCTGTGGGTGATGAAGATGTTGGCGTGGATGGGCCGGGTTTTATTTTGAATCAGCGCTTGCGCCAGCGCGAACAGGCCGGTGCCGCCGTCGATGACGATCAGGGTGTCGTTGTCGGTACGAACTTCGATGCAGGTGGTGTTGCCGCCATACCGCGCCGTGCGCGGGCCGGGGGAGGGTATGGAACCACGGACTCCCCAAAATTTAAATTTCATACGTGTATCCCTGATAGCCGCTCTTATTGTTGTTAATTTGTTGCCTTCGATAATAGCTTTTTTTTTCCGGAAGAGGCAAAAAGCCGATGTAAATTCGTCGCATCGCCAATTTCCCGATGTACAACAGCTTGCGCTGGAGCTACACTCTGGAACTGCGCTTGCAAGTTGCGCGCCACTGCGCCCGTCCAAAACGTTGTCAAAAATAACAACCATGCAAGAGTTGAATCAAAGCCAAATCGCTGCGCGCCTGGACCAGCTGACCGAGCTCAGTGTCCAGCTGGGCAGCAATCACGATACCGACTCGTTGCTGGAACGCATACTGTTGGTGGCCAAAGGCATGACCAATGCCGACGGCGGCACGCTGTATCGCCCCGGCGAGGACATGCGGCAGCTGAATTTCCACATCCTGCTCAACGATACGCTGAATATCCACCAGGGCGGCTCCAGCGGCGTGCCGGTGTCCGGCGGCGTGCCGCTGTACGATGACCAGGGCGAGAAGAACCTGTCGGCGGTGGCGGCCTACGCCGCCCATTTCCGCCTGTCGGTCAATATCGAGGATGTGTACAAGGCCGATGTGTTCAACTTCTCCGGCATGGTCAAGTTCGACCAGTTGCGCGGCTACCATTCGCAATCCATCCTGACGGTGCCGATGAGCGACCACGAAGGCGAACTGGTGGGCGTGCTGCAACTGATTAACGCCAAGGACCCGGCCACCGGCGGGATCTGCGCCTTCAGTCAGACCGACCAGCGTTTCATCGAAGCGCTGGCGGCGCAGGCGGCGGTGGCGCTGACCCACCAGCGTCTGATCTTCCAGTTGGAGGAGCTGCTGGAGTCGCTGGTCAACCTGATCAACATCGGCATCGATGAAAAATCGCCATACACCGGCCGCCATTGCCAGTTCGTGCCCGAGCTGACCATGATGCTGGCCGAAGCCGTGCACCACACCGAGACCGGCCCGCTGGCCGATTTCCGCATGACCGACGCCGACCGCAAGGAACTGTGGCTGGCCGGCCTGCTGCACGACTGCGGCAAGATCACCACCCCGGTGCACGTGGTGGACAAGGCCACCAAGCTGGAAACCATCTTCGACCGCATTGCCCTGATCGACACCCGCTTCGAGGTGCTGCTGCGCGACGCCGAGATCGCCGCCCTCCGGCGCAAGCTGGAAGCGGGCTCGGACCACGCCGCCATCGACCAGGAGCTGGCGGCGCAGCAGGCCACGCTGCGCGCCGAGCGCGATTTCATCCGGGGCGCCAACGTCGGCGGCGAGGGCATGAAGCCGGAAGACCAGGAGCGCGTGCGTGGCATCGGCCAGCGCCGCTGGACCGGCCCGGACGGCGCCGAGCGCGCCTTCCTCGACGACGACGAACTGATGAACCTGACCATCAAGTTCGGCACCCTGACCGACGCCGAGCGCAAGGAAATCAACAACCACATCGTCATGAGCATCAAGATGCTGGAGGCGCTGCCATGGCCCAAGCACTTGAAGAACGTGCCGGAGTTCGCCGGCGGCCACCACGAGCGCATGGACGGCAAGGGCTATCCGCGCGGCCTGACCAAGGAGCAGATGTCGGTGCAGGCGCGGGTGATGGCGATCGCCGACATCTTCGAGGCGCTGACCGCCAAGGACCGCCCGTACAAGAAGGGCAAGATGCTGTCCGAGTCGTTGCGCATCCTCGGCAACTTCTCGCTTAACGGTCACATCGATCCGGACTTGTTCGATATTTTCATCCGCAACAAGATTTACATGGAATTCGCCCATAAGAACATGGACGAGAAGCAGATCGACTTCATCGACGAAGCCAAGATTCCAGGCTACACGCCCTGATGCGCCTGCTGCCCGCCAAATTCACCAAGACCCTCTCCAAATACTGGAAACGCTGGCTGCTGGGCATGCTGATCACGGCGATCGGCGTGGCCTATTCGCTGGCGCTGTTCGGCAACGACACCATCGCCCGGCTGGACAATCTGTGGGCCGGCGAGCGCATGAAGCTGGAAGCGCCGACGCTGGACAAGCGCATTGTGATTGTCGACATCGACGGCAAATCGCTGACCGAGTTCGGCCGCTTCCCGTGGAGCCGGAACGTCCAGGCCAGCCTGATCTCGCAGCTGGTCGATCACTACAAGGTGGCGGCGGTCGGCTACGATATTTCCTTTCCCGAGCCGGACACGTCGTCCGGCTACAACGTGCTGGAAAAACTCTCCCAAACCGAGCTGAAGGACGTGCCGGTGCTGCGCCAGCGGCTGGAGGAACTCAAGCCGATGATGGACTACGACGGCGTGTTTGCCGGCGCGCTGCAAGGCAAGCCGGTGATCCTCGGCTTCAACCTGTCGCCGGACCAGATCAAGGGCGCGCTGCCCAAGCCGCTGTTTTCCGAGGCCGACCTGAACGGGCGCGAACTGCTGGCCTACAACGCGCCCGGCTTTGAAGCCAATGTGTCGGTGCTGACGCAGGCGGCGGCCGGCGCCGGCAGTTTCTCGGTGGTGACCGATCCCGACGGCATCGTCCGCAGCGCCTATCTGATCCAGCAGGTTGGCGACAATTACTATCCCTCGCTGTCGCTGGCCACGGCCTCGCTGTACCTGAAGGCGCTGGCGGTCAAGCCGCTGATGACGGAGACGGCCGACCAGCTGTCGCAGAACCAGCTCGACAGCGGTGGCTACGATGCCCTGACCATCCTGCTGCCGGGCCGCAAGCAGCGCGTGATCCCGGTGGGCGAGGCGATGAGCACGGTGGTGCAGTATCGCGGCCGTGGCGGTCCGCAGGGCGGTTCCTTCCGCTACGTGTCGGCGGCCGATGTGTTGACCGGGCGCGCGCCGGCCGAGCTGTTGAACGGCACGGTGGTGCTGATCGGCACCACGGCGCCGGGGCTGGTCGACTTGCGGGCCACGCCGGTCAATCCTGAATATCCGGGCGTGGAAATCCACGCCAACCTGATCAAGTCCATCCTCGACAACCGCTTCAAGTCGCGGCCGTACTGGGCCTTCGTGGCCGAGGCCGGCGAGATTCTGGTGCTCGGCCTGGCGCTGAGCTTTGCGCTGGCGGCGCTGTCGCCGATCCGGGCCAGCCTGCTGGGCGTGGCGGTGCTGGCGGCGGCGGTCGGCTTGAATTACTACCAGTACAGCGAGGAAGACCTGATCTTTAACCTGGCCATGCTGGTGCTGGTGATCTTCAGCCTGTTCGTGATGAACGTGGTGTGGGGCTACTTCGGCGAGGTGCGGCGCAACCGCGGGCTGGTGTCGCGCTTTGGCGAATACGTGGCGCCGGAGCTGGTGGAGCAGATGTCGGAAGATCCCGATCAGTACAACATGGACGGCGAAAGCCGCGAGCTGACCGTGATGTTCGTCGACGTGCGCGGCTTCACCACCATTTCCGAAGGCCTGACGCCGAAGCAGCTGCGCGAATACATCAACCTCTACCTGACGGCCATGTCGGAAGACATCCGCAGCAGCCACCAGGGCACGCTGGACAAGTACATCGGCGACGCCGTGATGGCGTTCTGGGGCGCGCCGGTGGCGTTTGACGATCACGCCAGCCGCGGCGTCGCCACCTCGCTGCTGATGCAGGCCAGCGCCAAACGCCTCAACCAGGACTTCATCGCGCGCGGCTGGCCGGAGCTGAAAATCGGCATTGGCCTCAACTCCGGCCTGATGCACGTGGGCGACATGGGCTCCAACATCCGTCGCGCCTACACGGTGATGGGCGACGCGGTCAACCTGGGCTCGCGGCTGGAAGGCATCACCAAGGTGTATGGCGTCGGCATCGCGGTGGGCGAGAGCACGCGCGCCGCCGCGCCGGAATTCACCTACCGCGAGCTCGACCTGGTGCGGGTCAAGGGCAAGAACGAGCCGGTCGCCATCTTCGAGCCGATCGCGCTGGCGCAGGAGACCGACGATGCCACCCGGCGCGAAGTGCAGCGCTGGCACGAGGCGCTGGCCGCCGTGCGCGCGCAGCGCTGGGACGAGGCTTCGGCCATCGTCGCCGAATTGCGGGCGCTGTCGCCGCAACGCGGACTGTATGAACTGTACGTTGAGCGCATCGCCTACTTCCGTGAGCATCCGCCGGGCGAGGGTTGGGATGGCGTCACCACCTTTGAAACGAAATAATGTCGATGAGGCAATTTTGATGCAAAAATAACGTAGCCACAGTTTCAGCAAAATCAGGTGGCGAATTGATTAAATAGGATTAAACTTAGGGAATATTGATTTCCTGTGGGCTACATTATTTGGTGCCGCAGAAATCCAACACTTGCGGCCACCCGGGCAAGATCGCGCTCAGCGGGAGGGGTGGCTATGCTAGCATCGGGGAAAGATTGTTATTGTAAAATAACAAAACGCCAAGATCACCAGAGTCCATAACATGACAAACAGCTTAACGCGCCTGCTTGCAGGCTCCGTTCTCGCCGCTGCCGTTGCCTCGGCATGGGGCGCGGAGGTGCCTGACGACGGCGCCATCCGATTTGAAATTTCCCGGTTTGAAGTCAAGGGTAACACGTTGCTGCCGCAGGCGCAGATCGATACCGTGCTGGCCGGCTACAGCGGCAAGCAGCGCGACTTTGGCGATGTGCAGCGCGCTCTGGAAGCGCTGGAGGCAGCTTACCATCAACGCGGCTTTAATGTCGTCACGATTGAATTGCCGGAACAGGAGCTGAATGGCGGCGTGGTGCTGCTGCGCGTGGTGGAAACCAAAGTCGGCCGGGTGACGGTCAAGAACAACAAGTATTTCGACGAAGCCAATATCCGCCGCAGCCTGCCGGCCTTGCAGGAAGGCCAGTCGCCCAACCTGAAAGCCGTGTCGGCCAACCTCAAGCAGGGTAACGACAATCCGGCCAAGCAGGTGACCATGAAGCTGCAAAGCGGCGAGAAGGATGATGAAGTCGACGCCGTGCTGGATGTCGTGGATGAATCGCCGTGGAAGCTGATGGCCAATGTCGACAACACCGGTACCGAGGCCACCGGCAAGACCCACGTCGGCGTGATCCTGCAAAACGCCAACCTGTTCGGCCGCGACCACTTGGCGTCGCTGCAATACACCACCTCGGCCGAGGAACCGGGCCGGGTGAAAGTGTACGGCGCCGGCTACCACATTCCGCTGTACGCCAGCGGCGACTCGCTGGACTTCTACGCCAGCTATTCCAATGTCGACTCCGGCACCATCACCGCCGGCGCCTTCAACCTGGCCGTCAGCGGCAAGGGCGCGGTGTACGGCGCCCGCTACAACCAGGCGCTGGAAAAACGCGGCGAGCTGGAATCGCACCTGTCCTACGGCGTCGACATCAAGGCCTTCAAGAACAGCGTGGTGCTGTCCGGCACCGAGCTGGGCAACAATGTCACGGTGCACCCGGTCAGCATCAGCTACCAGGCCAGCACGCCGATCAAGCTGGGCGAGATGGGCGGGCAGATCACCCTGCTGCGCAATATCTCGGGCGGCTCCAACGGCGGCCAGGAGGCCTTCGCGGTGCGCACCGGCGCCAAGGCCAACTACACCATCCTGCGCGTGGGCGGCAGCGTCACCCGCGCGCTGAGCAACGAATGGCAGCTGCGCGCCATCGTCAACGGCCAGTACAGCCCGGATGCGCTGATCCCCGGCGAGCAGTTCGGCGCCGGCGGCGCCACCTCGGTACGCGGCTTCATTGAGCGTGAAATCTCCAACGATTCCGGGCTGAGCGCCAACCTCGAAGCCTACACGCCCAACCTGTGCTCGCGCGCCGGCTGGAATTGCCGCCTGCTGGGCTTCTACGACAGCGCCTACATCCGTCGCAACAAGGCTCTGCCGAGCGAACTGAGCAGTACGTCCATCGCCAGCGCCGGTGTCGGCGCCCGCTTCGTGCTGTCGACCAATGTCAACCTGCAACTGGATTACGGCCATGTCACCAAGGCCGGCGCCACCACCCGCGATGGCGCCAACCGCCTGCACCTGCGCCTCGGCCTGGCTTACTGATTGAAGAAGACCCCATATGAAACCGCATACCTCCTATAAATTGCGCCGCAAGGTGCTGGCCGTGGTGGTGGCCGCCGCGTTTGGCAGCGCGCAAGCCAATCCGGTGGCGCCAACCGTGGTGCACGGCATGGCTACCTTCAATCAGCAAGGCAGCCTGTACTCGATCACCAACACACCCAACACCATCATCGACTGGCGCAGCTTCTCGATCGGACCGGGCGAGATCACCCGCTTCATCCAGCAGAACGCCGACAGCAAGGTGCTGAACCGCATCACCGGCCAGGACCCGAGCCAGATCCTCGGCTCGCTGCAATCGAACGGCAAGGTGTTCCTGATTAACCCGAACGGCGTGATCTTCGGCGCCGGTTCGCGCGTGGACGTCAACGGCCTGGTGGCCTCCAGCCTGAATATCTCCAACGCCGATTTCCTGGCCGGCAAGAACAACTTCGACGGCGCCGCCAATGCGGGCAAGGTCAGCAACCAGGGCACCATCACCACGCCGTCCGGCGGCCAGATCTTCCTGATCGCGCCGGCGGTGGAAAACAGCGGCGTGATTTCGTCGCCGAACGGCGATGTGGTGCTGGCGGCCGGCAAGAGCGTGCAGCTGTTCGACTCCAGCGATCCGAATGTGCAGGTGGTGGTGTCGGCGCCGTCCGACCAGGCCGTCAATCTGGGCCAGATCGTGGCGCAGGGCGGCCGCGTGGGCGTGTTTGGCGCGCTGGTCAATCAGCGTGGCGTGATCAACGCCAACAGCGCGGTGCGCGGCGAGAACGGCAAGATCGTGCTCAAGGCCAGCGGCACCACGCTGGTGGAGGCGGGCAGCCAGACCACCGCCACCGGCGGCAACCTCAACACCGGTGGCGATATCGTGCTGCTGGGGCAGCAGGTCGGCGTGATGGGCAATGCCGTGGTTGACGCCAGCGGTGAAGCCGGCGGCGGCAAGGTGCTGGTCGGCGGCGACTACCAGGGCAAGAACGCGGCCATCCAGAACGCGCTGTACACCTATGTCGACAAGGACGCGGCGATCCGCGCCGACGCCGGCGGCAACGGCAATGGCGGCACGGTGGTGATCTGGAGCGAGGACGCCACCCGCATGCACGGCACCCTGTCGGCACGCGGCGGCGCCAGCGGCGGCAATGGCGGCCTGATCGAAACCTCGGGCCACTATCTCAACCTGGACGGCGCGCGCGTCAGCACCAGCGCCGCCAAGGGGCGTACCGGCACCTGGCTGCTGGACCCATGGGATATCGAAGTGGTGTCCGGCCGCGGCGGCTCGCTCGATGATGTCAAGGTGTTCGGCACCTCCACCTCCGCCGACGGCACCAGCAGCGTCGGCGCCGACCTGATTTCGGAGTCGGTCAACAGCGTGGTGCTGCAAGCCAAGCACGACATCACCTTCAGCAGCGCCATCGGTAACACCAACGCCGGCATCGGCCTGACGGCGCAAGCCGGTAACGACATCAAGGTCAATGCGGCCATCGGAATGCTGGGCAACATCACGCTGAGCGCCAACGACGCCGCCAGCGGCAGCGCCACTGGCTTGGGTGGCGTGACGATTGCCTCCGGCGGCTCGAGCGCCATGATCGACACCGGCGGCGCCAACCTCAACCTGAGCGGCAGCTACGTCACCAACAACGGCATCGTCCAGCTGGCTGGCGGCAGCCTGGACGCGCGCGCCAATGTGGCCAACGGCTACATCACGCTGGGCGCCAACAGCAAGGTCTCCACCACCGGCGGCGGCGGCGGCACGCTGTCCTTCATCGCTGACAATATGAACCTGAACGGCGCCAGCGCCACCATCGGCAGCGGCGCTTCCGATGGCAGCGATTCGGTGTCGTTCGCCACCTACACCAGCGGTCGCGACATCGTCCTCGGCGGCAGCGACAGCGGCAAGCTGGGCTTGAGCGCGGCCGGCCTGCAATCGGTCTCGGCCGGCAGCCTGATCATCGGCCACAGCGGCGTCGGCAGCATCACCACCGCCGGCGACATCAGCTTGAGCGGTATTCGCAACGTGCTGCTGGAAAGCGGCCAGGACATCACCCTCAGCAAGACCCTGGAGGGCGCGCCCTACCTGTATGTCAGCGTGGACGGCAGCGGCACCCTGAGCACCGCCACCGGCTTCAACTTGTCCGGCACCACCAGCGTCTCGCTGACCGCCAACAAGATGGATATCGCCGCCGAGGTCGGCGCGGAAGGCATTTCGGTCAATGCCTATGGCAGCGGCGTCGGCATCAGCCTGGGCGCGGAAACCACCGGCAAGCTCAGCCTGACGGAGGCGGAGCTGAAGAACCTGCGATCGGGCTTCCTCAGCATCGGAGGCGCCGAAGGCTACGCGGGCACGCTGTCGGTGGACGGCGCGGTCGACCTGAGCAGCGGCAGCCCCGTTGGTCAGTTGAACCTGTATGGCGGCGCGATCGCCATCAACAGCGCGCTCAAGGTGCAAAGCGAGCTGAACCTCAGCGCCATGGGCGGCACCATCAGCGGCGCCGGCGCGATCACGGCCGGCAACCTGACCGCGTCCGCCAGCTCGGTGTCGCTGACCGGCAATAGCACGGTGACCGGCGTCAGCGGCCACGCCAGCGGCGGCGTGTTTGAGTTCACCACGGCGGGCGACATGGAGGTCACCGACACCATCACCGCCAAGGGCAACCTGAACCTGACGTCCGGCGGCAAGCTCGACATCAACGACAACCTGAGCGGCGACAGCGGCATGAGCCTGAAGGCCGGCGGCGACATCACCCAAGACCCCGGCGCCGCCATCGAGACACCGCTGCTGACCCTGACCACTCCTGGTAAGGCCAGCCTGGTGGGCATCACCAACCATATCGATGCGCTGGCGGCCACCAGCGTCGGTTCGCTGGTGGTCAAGAACACCGACGGCATGACACTCAATGCCATCACCCTGAGCGGCAGCTATGGCGACGGCACCATCAATGTGGCGGCCGGCGGCGACATCACGGTGTCCGGCGCGCTCGATGGCAAGACACAGAGCGTTCTCCTGAGCGGCAGCAACGTCGTCGGCACCGGCGCGATCACGGCCGGCAACCTGACCGCCAACGCCGGCAACAGCGTTAGCCTGACCGGCGCCAACCTGGCCGGCTCGGTGGGCGGCAGCACGGCCAATGGCAGCTTCACCTACAACGCGGCCGGCAATGTCGCGCTGAACAACATCAGCGCCGCCACCACGCTGGCGCTGAGCGGCGGCGGCAATATCACCCAGTCGTCCGGTTCCGGCATCCTGAGCGCCAGCGCGATGAGCGTGACTACGCCAGGCGCGGTGAGCATCCTGGGCGAAACCAACCAGATTGGCGCCCTGAGCGCCACCAGCGTGGGTTCGCTGACCTTCAAGAACAGCACCGCGCTGACGGTGGACGCCATCACCCTGACCGGTTCCCTCAGCGGCGGCCAACTGGACATTGCGGCGCCCACCCTCACGGTGGCGCACGCCATCGACGGCAAATCCCAGCGTGTGACGCTGGAAGGCAATCTCGTGACGATCAACGCGGCCAGCTCGGCCGGCTTGTTCGAGATCGGCGCCAATACGCTGGCGCTGAACAGCGATATCACGGCCACGGTGGCCAGCATCCACCCGTACAGCTCCGGCTACAGCATGCAGATCGGTGGCGGCTCGGGTTGCAGCACCGGTTGCATGGCGGTGCAAAACCTGTGGCACGTGGTGGCGCCGACGTTGGGCCTGGGCTCCACCGATAGTGCGCTCAGCGTGGGCAATATCGTGGTGGAGAGCATCGCCGGCGTCGGGACGGACGTGGATGACATCAATGCCGCCACCACCCGCATCGGCCTGCTGAACACCACGGGCAGCATTACGCAAAACAACTTGTTGAGCGTGCGGGACCTGGGTATTGAAACGGCCGGTTCCATCATTCTCAACCAGTCTGGCAACAACGTCAGCAACCTGGCGGTGGCGCAGACCGGCAGCGGCAACATCACCTTCGCCAACTCGGGCGCGCTGGCCATCGCCAGACTGACCGGCGGTGCCGCTGGCACGGACGCGCTGTACAACATCGACGGCGTCAGCACCAACGGTAACGCGGCCTTTGGCGTGGCGTCGCTGGTGACGGGCAGCGGCTCGGTGACGGGCGGCACGCTGACGGCCAACTCGTTATTCATCAATGCGACCGATGGCGTCGGCACGGCCAGCTTGCCGCTGTCGACCAAGGTGTCGCAACTGCAGGTGACCAATGTCGCCAGCAGCGGCAGCGCGCCGATCAATATCGCCAATACCAATAACACCGCGCATGCCTCGGTCCTGACGGTGAACGATGTGAAGCAGGCCGGCGCCGGCAACGGCGGCGCCATCACCATCGATAACATCGGTGGCATGACCATCGCTGGCATGGTGGAAACCAGAAGTGGCGGCATCACGCTGCAAACTCACAGCCCGCTGGTGATCAACGGCACGGTGATTTCCGATTCCGGCAGCATCACGCTGGCGGCCGGCACTGGCTACGGCACCGATAACATCATCACCATTGGCAGCGGCGCCAGCGTCAGCTCGACCAGCGGCAGTGTGAGCATGACTGCTACCGGCTACACCAATCTCGGCGGCACTGTGACCGCCTCGGGTAGCCCGGTATCGCCAACCTTGGTCCCTGCGCCGACGCCAGCGCCGACACCTACCCCGACGCCTACCCCGACGCCTACTCCGACGCCAACGCCAACACCAACACCGGTGCCAACACCGACGCCGGAACCAACGCCAACGCCTGTACCAACGCCGACGCCGGAACCAACGCCAACACCGGTACCGACGCCGACGCCCGAACCAACGCCAACGCCGGTACCCACCCCGACGCCGGTACCAACGCCAACGCCGGAACCTACGCCGACGCCTACCCCGGTGCCGACGCCAACTCCGGCACCGACGCCAACTCCGACGCCAGTTCCGACCCCGGCGCCATCGGCCGACATTTGCACCATCGCGCCGAATTCGGCGCTGTGCCAGGTGTTGTCGCCGCCGACGGCTTCGGAGCCGGTCAAGCCGGTGCAGCAGGCCTCGACCGAAGTGATCAAAACCCTGGCCTCGACCACCCCGGCTGCTGACAGCACGTCGACCACCAGCCCGACCAGTGGCGGCTCGTCCTCGGGAGGCACGGCCAACTCCAGCACGCCGGAGGATCAGAAAACAAGCGACAAGACGGCTGACGCATCCAAGGAAAAGACCGGAACCAAAAATGATCAAGTTAAAAAACTCTACTGTAATTAAAGCGCTGGTGCTGATGGCGCTGTTCTGGACGGCCGGCGTCAGCTGGGCCGCCCAGGTGGCGGGCACCATCATCCAGCTGAGTGGCCCCTTGCTGGCCAAGAAGGCCGATGGCGCGGTGCGCATTCTCTCCATGAAGTCCGAGGTGGAGAGCGGCGACACGCTGGTGACGGAAAAGAACACCTACGCCATGGTCAAGTTCATCGACAACAGCGAGATCACGCTCAAGCCGTCGACCACCTTCAAAGTGGAGAACTTCTCCTTCGACGCCGGCAAGCCGGACGGCGACAACGCCTCGTTCAACCTGGTCAAGGGCGGGTTGCGCTCGGTGACCGGCCTGCTGGGCAAGCGCAACAAGGAAAAGTTCGCGATGAAGACGCCGACCGCCACCATTGGCATCCGCGGCACCACCTTCATTGCCGAATGGGTCGAGCCGTCGCCGCAAGCGGTGGCGCAGGCCGCCGCCGCCCGTCAGGCCTGGCTGATGGCCAGCACCGCCGCGCTGGGCGACGCGCTGCCGGTGCAGCCGCTGATGCTGGCGCAGGGGCCGGTGCCGGCGCAGGGACCGGTGCCGATCCTGCCGACCATGGCGCCGGGCTTGTACGTGCAGGTGATCGACGGCATCATCAACCTGAGCAACCAGGGCGGCAGCTTGGTATTCAATGCGGGCCAGTTCGGTTTTACGCCTAACTTCCAGACACCGCCGATTATCATCCCGCAGAATCCGGGTCTCAAGTTCAACCCGCCGCCGATCTTCAACACGTCGACGCCGCAGCCGGGCACCAGCAGTGCTCCCGCCAAGTCGAACAACGTGGACTGTGAAGTTCGTTAAAAAAACCTTGACCTTCCAACCGTGGGATACTTGATGCTGTAGATGTTGTAACAGCATTGGGTGTCCCATGAATCAGCAAGCGATCAAAATTGAAGGCATGAGCTGCGCCTCCTGCGTTGGCAGGGTGGAGCGCGTGCTGGCGGCCGTGCCGGGCGTGGACAAGGTGAGCGTCAACCTTGCCACCGAAATGGCGCGGGTGGAATCGTCGCAGCCGGTGGACTTCGCCGTGCTGGCGCAAGCCATCGACAAAGCCGGCTACCAGGCCTCCCGACCCGAACCTACCTTCGCTGCGCCCGCCGCTGCTGCCGACAGTGCGATCTCCCCGGACACCGGCGCGATTGACACCGGCATCCCGGCCGCTGGCGCCCCAGCCAGCGGCGCCATCGCCACTGCGCCGCTCCGCCGTCGCGCCTTCCCAGCGCCCGCCGGCGGTATCGCCGTCTTGCTGGCCGCGCTGTTCTCCCTGCCGCTGTTGCTGCCGATGCTGCTCGAACTGGCTGGCGTCCACTGGATGCTGGACGGCCGCGTGCAATGGCTGCTCGCCACGCCGGTTCAATTCTGGCTGGGCGCGCGCTTCTATCGTGCCGGCTGGCTGGCACTGCGCGCCCGCAGCGGTAATATGGATCTGCTGGTGGCCCTCGGCACCAGTGCCGCGTATGGCCTGAGCATCTACCAGCTGCTGGACGCGCAGCCGCACCTTTATTTCGAAGCCTCGTCCGTTGTGATCACGCTAGTCCTGCTGGGCAAATGGCTGGAGGCGCGTGCCAAGCGCCAGACCGCCGACGCCATCCGCGCCCTGCAAACCTTGCGTCCCGATTCCGCGCGCGTGCGCCGCGATGGCCAGGACGTGGAGGTGGCCATCAACGCCGTGCGCGTGAACGACATCATCGTGGTCCGTCCCGGCGAACGCATCGCCGCCGACGGCGTGATCACCGAAGGCGCCAGCCACGTCGACGAAGCGCTGATCACCGGTGAAAGCCTGCCGGTGGCACGCCATGCCGGCCAGCGCGTCACGGGCGGCGCCATCAACGGCGAAGGCTTGCTGCTGGTGCGCGTGACAGCGGTCGGCACCGAGAGCACGCTGGCGCGCATCATCCGGCTGGTGGAAGACGCGCAGGCCGCCAAGGCGCCGGTGCAGCATCTGGTGGACCGTGTCAGCGCCGTGTTTGTGCCGGTGGTACTGGTGCTGGCGCTGCTGACCTTTGCCGGCTGGTGGCTGGCCGCCGGCGACGTCGAGCAGGCGATTATTAACGCGGTGGCGGTGTTGGTGATCGCGTGTCCGTGCGCGCTGGGATTGGCGACACCGGCCGCCATCATGGCCGGCACCGGCGTCGCCGCGCGCCACGGCATTCTGATCAAGGACGCCGAAGCGCTGGAACTGGCGCACCGCATCACCACCGTGGCCTTCGACAAAACCGGCACGCTGACCGAGGGGCAGCCATCGCTGGCCGCGCTGACACCTGCACCCGGCGTCGACCAAGCGCGCCTGCTGGCGCTGGCCGCCGCCATCCAACGCGGCAGCGAACATCCCCTGGCCCGCGCCGTCCACCAAGCCGCGCCGACTGGCGCCGTGCCGCTGGTGGCTGATGTCAGCGCGTTGCCGGGGCGCGGGGTGGCGGCGACGGTGGACGGTGTGCGGCTGGTGCTGGGCAGCTCGCGGCTGATGCAAGAGCAGGGCATCGCATTGACTGCGCTTTCGGCGCAAGCCGGGGAACTGGAGCGCTCCGGCCACACTATCTCCTGGCTGGCCGACGCCGACGCCCGCCAACTCATTGGTCTGTTGGCCTTCGGCGACCGCATCAAACCACAAGCGCGCGCGGCAGTCGATGCGCTGCACGCCCTGCACATTGAAACCATCCTGCTCACTGGTGACAATCAGGGCAGCGCGGACTACGTCGGCAAGCAGCTCGGCGTGCGGCGCGTCATCGCCAACATGCTGCCGGCCGATAAAGCCAGCGCAGTGGCGGCGCTCAAACAAGACGACAAAACCGTCGCCATGGTCGGCGACGGCATCAACGATGCGCCCGCACTGGCCGCGGCGGATGTCGGCATTGCCATGTCCAGCGGCACCGACGTCGCCATGCATGCCGCCGGCATCACCCTGATGCGCGGCGATCCGGCACTGGTGGCCGCCGCCATCCAGATCTCGCGCCGCAGCTACAACAAAATCCGCCAGAACCTGTTCTGGGCCTTCATCTACAACCTGATCGGCATCCCGCTGGCCGCCTTCGGCCTGCTCAACCCCATGGTCGCCGGTGGCGCCATGGCCCTGAGCTCCGTCAGCGTGATCAGCAACGCGCTGCTGCTGCGCCGCTGGAAACCGGAGAACCAACAATGAACATTGGCCAAGCCGCGAGCGCCACCGGCGTCTCCGCCAAAATGATCCGCTACTACGAAAGCATCAACCTGATCCCACCCGGCAAGCGCACCGACGCCGGCTACCGCATCTTCAGCGACAACGACCTGCACACCCTGCGCTTCGTCAAGCGCGCCCGCCAGCTCGGCTTCTCGCTGGACCAGATCCGCGACCTGCTGTCCCTGTGGCAGAACAAGGAACGCGCCAGCGCCGACGTCAAAACCATCGCCCTGGGCCACGTGGCGCAACTCAACCAGCGCATCGCCGAGCTGACCGAAATGCGCGACACCCTGCAAACACTGGCCAGCTGCTGCCACGGCGACCATCGTCCCGACTGCCCGATCCTCCAAAGCCTTGCGGACTAACGTATAATCCCGTCACGTTTTGGTGCCCGCGCGTCCGTCCGGATGCGCAGTTAAACGGGAAATAGGAAGCCGATACCGGCCAACCTGTGCTGCCCCCGCAACGGTAATCAAGCGTCGTCACGCGACGACAACCCGCTTCGCTACACCACTGTGCCTCGTGCATGGGAAGGTCAGGCGGGTACGCTTGCAAGCCCGGATACCGGCCAAACAGGTGGGAATGCTAAAGCGTTACCAGCATTTCTGTTCATTCCGCTCACGGGGAGGTGAGCGGTTTGCGCGCTGTTTTCACAATCCGTCTATGCAAAATCTGCCTGCTGACGCGGCGATTCATTCGATTGAATCGCTGCTGTATTCTATTTCCAATGTGCTTTATCTGCCGGTATTGCTCGGCATCGCCGCACTGGTGCTGCACATGCTGGTCTGCTTCGGCATCTTCGCCGCCGAGTGGCTGGAACGCCGCCGCGGCGTGCGCATGCTGGTCGCCACCGCCAGACAAGAGATGGCCGCCGCGCTCACCGCCAAGGAAGGCCAGCCGGCGCTGGACGCCCGCCTCGAACGTGTGGTGCAGCGTGCCGACGCCAGCGGCGTACGCCGCCTCGATGGCGTGCGCTTCGTGGTGCGCGTCGGCCCCGCGCTGGGTCTGATGGGCACCCTGATCCCGATGGGCATCTCACTGGCCGGCCTCGCACAGGGTAACCTGCCGAAGATGGCCGAGTCGATGACCACCGCCTTCACCGCCACCGTGGTCGGCTTGGCGTGTAGCGTCAGCGCGTACGTGCTGACGTTGGTGCGAGAGCACTGGCTGCGCAGCGACCTGACCGAGATCGCCTTCGCCGCCGAAACGCTGCTGGCAGCGGAGGGCTGAGATGCGCTATCTGAACAAGCATCGCTATAGCCGCCACGGCGAGCATGGCGAAGATCCGCTATCGGGCGTGGCCAATCTGTTCGACGCCAGCATCGTGTTCATTGTGGCGATGATGCTGGCGCTGTTCTCGGCCTGGAACATGATGGACCTGCTAGACCCGAACTCCGAAGTCACCATCGCCAAAAAAACCGCCGACGGTCGCGTCGAGGTGCTGACCAAGAAGGGTGCGGAGATCAAGGTGAGCAAGGTAAGCGACAAGCCGCTGTCCGGCTCCGGCAAACGTTTGGGCACTGCATACCAGCTGCCAGATGGGAAGGTGGTTTATGTTCCGGAATAAGCTTTGGGCTGTGCTCCTGCTGTTGCTATGCGTGGCCGGCTACGTGCAATCCGCGTCCGCACCGCGCACGCTGGCGCTGATGCTGGGTGATGTCGAATCGCGGCCGACCGTGCTGGCGGTGCGCGGCTTGCAGGATGAATTGAAGGCGTTGAATCTCAGTATCCGCATCGTGCCGGTGAACGGCCTGACGCCGGCCGATCGCAGTGCGCTGGCTGCCGCCGACGTGGCGGTCATCAGCGTCAAGGGCCGCCAGGCCATGGCCGGCCTGACCGCCGAACTGCAAGCCCTGCAAAAAGCACACAAGCCGGTGTTCGCGGTGGGCGCGATTGACGACAGTCTGCGCGAACTCGGTGTGCGCGACGATAAAACCATTCAGGCCTATCACGCCGAGGGCGGTGTGGAGAACATTGGCAATCTGCTGCGCTACATCCTGCGCAACAGCTTTGGCTCCAAAGTGAGCGTGGCGCCGGTGCACGCCATGCCGGAGTTTGGCCTGTACGACGTGCAAGCCAACCGCACCGTCGGCAGCTACGACGAATACGTGCGTGGCTATGCTCACCATCAACCGGGCGCGCCATGGATTGCCGTGCCGTTCTACCGCGCCAGCCTGGTGGCGGGACAGACGCTGCCGCTGGCCGCCATCGTCGCGCGGCTGGAGGCCAGTGGCTATAACGTGGCGCCGGTGTTCGGCTATCCATATGAGGTGCCTTTGAAGCTGCTGTTGGACGAAAACGGCAAGAGCCGCGTCGACCTGATCGTCGCGCTGGGCATGAAGGTGGGCGGCACCGCCAGCGTGGGCGCGCTGCTCGACCAGATCGGCGTGCCGGCGATTAACGCCATCACACTGAGCCAGCAATCGTTGGCGCAGTGGCAGGACTCCAAGGTGGGGCTCGACATCATCGAGCGCACCTGGCAACTGGCCGGCGCGGAAGCGGCGGGCCTGATCCAACCTACCGTGGTCGCCAGCCGCGAACGCATCAGCGATGCGCAGACCGGCCTGGCCTACGTGGAGGAGACGCCGATCGCGGAGCGCATCGAGCGCCTCAACGAACGCGTGGCCGCCTGGCTGGCCTTGCGCCAGCAGGCCAATGGCGACAAGCGCGTAGCCATGATCTACTTTAACTATCCGCACGGCTCGGAGACCATCGGCGCGGCCTACCTGAACGTGCTGCCGGAGAGCCTGTGGCAGATCGTCCGGCGCCTCAAGCACGACGGCTATCGCACCGGCGACGCGCTGCCTGCCAGCGAGGGCGAGCTGCAAGGCGAAATCCAGAAGTGGGGCAATTATCCCGGCAAGTCCAAAGGCGATTACATGGCGGGCCTGAAGCACCTCGCCGAAAGCGGCCAGGCCTTGCTGGTGCCGCTGTCCGATTATCAGCGGTGGTTCGCGCGCCTGCCGCAGCCGCTGCGCGCCTCGATCGAACAATCGTGGGGCAAGCCGGAGAAAGCGCCGGTCCTGTGGCGCAACGTGAAAGGTGAGGCTTTCTTCGTTTATCCCGCGCGCCGCTTCGGCAATGTGCTGATGGCGCCGCAGCCGGGCCGCGCATGGGAGCAGAATCTGGAGAAGCTGCACAATGAAGTCAGCATGCCGCCGTCGCACGAGTACATCGCGTTTTACCTGTGGCTGCAAAAGGACTTCAATGCGCACGCGGTCATGCACATCGGTACACACGGCACGCAGGAGTGGCTGACTGGTAAAGAGGCCGGCCTGTCCGACAGCGATCCAACCGAAGCGCTGATCGGCGCCATGCCCAACATCTATCCGTATGTGATGGACGATGTGGGCGAGGGCATCCAAGCCAAGCGCCGCGGCATGGCGACCATCATCGACCATATGACGCCGCCGTTTGATGTGGCAGGCCTGAATCCCGACTTGCGCGAACTGGGTGCGCTACTCAACGACTATCGCGTGGCCGAGCAAAAAAGCCCGCTGCTGGCGGCCAGCCATCTGAAGGCTATCAACCGTCTCGCGGCAAAGAGCGGTGTGTTGAAGGACATGAGGAAGACCGAGCTGAAATCCGAAGCCGATATGGAAGGGCTGGAGGAATATCTCGACGACACAGGCAACAAGCTGACGCCTTTCGGCCTGCATACCTTCGGCGTGGCGCCGGCGGCGGAACAGCGCAATGCGACAGCACGCGCCGTGGTCAGTCTCGATAATGCCTCCACACCGGAGCAGAAGACCCGGCGCATCGCGCAGCTGGAAACGGACATCGAGCAAAGCGCGCAGCTGGAGCTGGACCGCCTGATGCAAGCGCTGTCGGGCCGCTACATTCCGACCGGCGCCAGCGCGGACCTGGTGCGCAATCCGAACGCGCTGCCGACTGGCCGCAATTTCTTCGGCCTCGACCCCTCGCGCATTCCGAGCAAGACCACTTACGAAGCCGGCGCCAGACTGGCGCAGCAACTGGTGGAGGATTACCGCAAGCGCCACGGCGCTTATCCGGAAAAGCTCAGCATGAACCTGTGGGGCGTGGAGACTTCGCGCCACGAAGGGGTGATGGAAGCGCAGGCCATGGCGTTGATGGGTATCCGTCCAACGTGGGACGAACGTGGCCGCGTCACCGGCGTGGAGGCCCTGAGCCGCAAGCAACTGGGCCGTCCCCGTGTGGATGTGACGCTGGTGTCCTCCGGCCTGTTCCGCGACTTGTTCCCCAACTTGCTCACGCTGATGGATCAAGCCGCACAGCTGGCGCAGAAGCAGGACGACGAAGGCGGCAACGTCATGGCGGCGCACAGCCGCAAGACCGCCGCCGCGCTGACGGCCAGCGGCATTTCGGCGGAAGAGGCGCAGCGCATGGCGTCGGTGCGCATCTTCGGCGTGCCGAGCGGCGCTTACGGCACGCAGATCGAGAAGCTGATCCCGCTGACCAACGCGTGGCAGAACGAGAAGGAAGTGGCGGATGTCTTCATCAACCGCATGAGCCATCCGTTCGGCGCCGGCTACTGGGGCGACGACAAGGCCAATCCGGACCAGCGCCGCGCGCTGTTCAAGCAGGCGCTGTCCGGCAGCCAGATCGCGTTGCACAGCCGCTCCAGCAATCTGTTCGCCACGCTGGATAACGATGACTTCTTCCAGTACCTCGGCGGCACCGCGATGGCGATCCGCAGCGTGGACGGCAAGACGCCGGAGGTGATGGTGAGCGACCTCGCCAATCCGCGCCGCGCCACCCACAAAACGCTGGAGCAGTACATGGGGCAGGAGATGCAGTCGCGCTACCTGAATCCGCGCTGGGCCGACACCATGCTGAAGGAAGGTTATTCCGGCGCGCGCTACATCAACCGCGTGGTGGACTATTTGTGGGCGTGGCAGGTGACGGTGCCGGAAGTGGTCGACGATGGCAAGTGGCAGCGCATGTACGACACCTACGTGGCGGACCGCCACGGCTTGAAGGTGCGCGAGCGCTTTGCCGCCGCCGGCAACCTGCGCGCATTCCAGGCGATGACCGACCGCATGCTGAGCGCTATCGAACGCGGCTACTGGAAGCCAAGCGACGCAGTGTTCAGGAAACTGGAGCAGATGAATGCCGTCGCCATCAAAGATGCCGGCGTGTCGTGCAGTGCCGACTCGTGCAGCAAGGCGACGTTAAAAATAGCGCCGCAATTCACTGCGGACTTCGTTCCAAATGTCGGAACCAATGCTGCCATCGTTCGCGGTGCTGCAAATGCCGCGCGCGTTGGCGGCGCGGCGCCATCACCGCAGGTGGCGATGCAAAACGCCGCCGCCGAGTTGAAGGTCTTGCAGGCCAAGGCCGAAGTCCAGCAAGCGCAGCCCGCTCCGAGGCCAGCGGTCAAAACCAAGCCCGAAGCAGCCGACGCAAAAGTCAGCGGCTTTGAGATGCAAACCCTGTCCAACCTGACGCCGGTGCAAAAGACCGTTGGCACGCTTGTGCTGCTGGCGCTTGCCACTGCACTGGTGGGCGTCGGCTACGTCAGCCGCAAGAACAAACTTCGTCAATTGAAAGGCTTTGTATGATCGGTAAGTCCCTCGTCGCGCTGGCGGCAGTGCTGCCGCTGGCGGCGCATGCGGAAGATGTCAGCACCACCATCGAAGTGCGCGGCCACTACGACAACGGCGTCGGCACTTCCGTCGCGGCCAGCCAGGGCGCGGTAACGGCGGACCTGATCGCCAATCGTCCGGCCCTGCGTCCGGGCGAGTTGCTGGAGTTTGTGCCGGGCGTGATCGTCACGCAGCACAGCGGCGACGGCAAGGCCAATCAGTACTTCCTGCGCGGTTTCAATCTCGATCACGGCACTGACTTTGCCACTTTCGTCGACGGCATGCCTATCAATATGCGGACGCACGCGCATGGCCAGGGCTATACGGATCTGAACTTCCTGGTCCCGGAACTGGTGGACCGCATCAATTACAAGAAAGGCCCGTACTACGCCGACGAAGGCGACTTCGCTTCCGCCGGCGCAGCGCATATGACGCTGGCGAATAAGCTGAAGGAAAATACCGCCAGCGTTAGCGTGGGCGAAAACCAGTACGTGCGCTCCGTGGTCACTGGCTCCACACCTTGGGGCGCGGGCAATCTGGTGTACGGCGCGGAGCTGGGCCACAACAATGGCCCATGGGTGACGCCGGAAGCCTTCCACAAAAGTCTCGGTGTGCTGCGCTACGCGCAGGGCGCGAGCGACGATCAGTTCAGCGTGACCGGCATGTTCTACAAAGGCGCGTGGCACGCCAGCAACCAGATCCCTTTGCGTGCGGTGGAAAGCGGCGAGCTCAATCCGTATGGCGCGATCGATGCCAGCGATGGCGGCCGCACTTCGCGTTACAGCGTGTCCGCCACGCTGCGCAAGCGTAGCAGTGATGCGCTGTTGCAGGCCAATGCCTATCTGGTGCAATCGGAGCTGACGCTGTTTAATGACTTCACCTACTTCCTCGATGATCCGGTGAATGGTGACCAGTCACGCCAGAACGAGAAGCGCCGCATGGGTGGCTTCGATGTGGCGCAGACTTGGTTCAGTCACTGGGGCGGACTGGATGTCAGCAACAAGGTGGGCGTGCAGGGACGTTACGATTACCTGTCGCCGCTGTCGCTGTATGCCACGCGCAACCAGCAGCCGCTGCGCGCGATCACCGAATCCACGGTGAAGGAGGGGAGCGTGGCGGCTTATCTTGAAAACACCGTGCAGTGGCAAGATTGGCTGCGCACCACGGCCGGCCTGCGCTATGACCGCTATCGCTTTGACGTGAACACCAATCTCGCCGAGAACGCGGGCAAGGTCAGCGCCGGCACCACCTCGCCGAAATTGTCGGTGGTGCTGGGACCATGGGCCAAGACCGAATTCTTTGTCAACTACGGCGAGGGCTTCCACAGCAACGACGCGCGCGGCACCACGGTGCACCTGACGCCGAAGGAGCGCGAGCCTGTCGATCCGGTCACGCCGCTGGTGAAAACGCGCGGCGCGGAACTCGGTGTGCGCACCGAGTTCCTGACCGGCCTGCAAAGTTCGCTGGCGGTATGGAAGCTGCGCTCCGATTCGGAGCTGGTATTCTCCGGCGATGCGGGCGATACCTCGCCGAGCCGGGGCAGCTACCGGTCCGGCGTCGAGTGGAACAACCACTACATCGCCAATGCCTGGCTGCTGTTGGATCTGGATCTGGCCTACTCGCGCGGGCATTACACCGAACATGACGAGGCGGGCGATTACATTCCCGGCGCGATCGGCAAGGTGGCGTCGTTCGGCGCCACCATCACGGATCTCGGTCCGTGGTCGGCGGCGTTCCAGATGCGTTACTTCGGCCCGCGTCCGCTGATTGAGGATAACAGCCGGCGTTCGGCCACCACGGCGATTGCGTATGCGCGCATCGGCTACAAGTTTAACCGCCGCTGGTCAGCGCAGCTGGATGCCTTCAACCTGTTCGACCGCAAGGTCAGCGACGTGGATTACTACTACGCCTCGCGCCTGCCGGGCGAGCCGGCTGAGGGCGTGGACGACATCCACTACCATCCGGCCGAACGGCGCACCTTCCGCCTGACGGTGAAGGCGGTGTTCTAGCCGCCGCAGGCGCCATGAAATCAGTTCTTCCTGATCTGAATATAGGGATTTCCTGATGGGAAATCTTAGGTGTCTGCCGTAAGATGCTTGTTTGTCTTCGAGAGCCGCATGAAAATCAAGGACTGGAAAATCGGTATCCGGCTCGGCAGCGCGTTCGGGCTGATATTGATCCTCATGGCAGGATGTGTCTGGCTGAGTATCTGGAGCCTGGGCCTGCTGAATGAGCGCACAGCAAAAATCGTTCACGACAAATATCCCAAGACCGTGCTGGCTTACGAAGTGCTGGACATCGTCAATCGCAACGCCAGCGCTATGCGCAATATGCTGTCGCAGGAGAGCCCGGAAGCCAGCGCGCGCGAGCGGCGCATCCTGGGCGATAACAACGATGCGCTGGCGGTTGATTTCGATCGCTTGAACTCCCTGGTCAAATCGCCGGCCGGAAAGGCCCAGTTCAAGGCCATCCAGGAGGCCAACGTGGTCTACCAGGCGTCGCAGAAGGCGTTTCTGGAACTTGCCGAGGACCGGAAGGCGGAAGCGGCGGCCTTGCTGCAAACCCGCATGGAGCAGGACCAGCGCCGCTACGTTGATGTTGTGCGGGTCCTGATCAAGCATCAGGACGATAGCCTGATCGAAAGCGGCGAGGAGGCGGAGCGGCTGTACCGCTCGACGGAAAAAATGGTGCTGGGACTGGCCGCGCTGGCCCTGGCGCTGGCGGTGGCCATGGCGTACATCATCACCCGTTCCATTACCGTGCCGCTCGAACAGGCGGTCGGGATCGCCCGCACCGTGGCCGAGGGCGATCTGCGCGGCGCGATCGCCGCCGACTCGAAAGACGAGACCGGGCTGTTGTTGCACGCCATGGGCGACATGAAGGACAGTCTGGTGCGCATCGTCACCAGCGTGCGCGGCGGCGCCGATACCATCGACACCGCGTCGGCCCAGATCGCCGCCGGCAATCTGGATTTGTCGTCGCGCACCGAGGAGCAAGCCGGTTCGCTGGAAGAGACCGCGTCATCGATGGAGCAGCTGGCCGCAGCGGTGCAGCACAACGCCGAGTACGTCCACCAGGCCAATCAGCTTGCCGCTTCGGCGACGCAGGTGGCCAGCCAGGGCGGGGACGAGATCGCGCATCTGACCGCCACCATGGAGGCCATCAGCCAGGCCGCCAGCAATATCGGCGACATCACCGGTGTGATTGACAGCATCGCGTTCCAGACCAATATCCTGGCGCTCAACGCCGCGGTGGAGGCGGCGCGTGCCGGCGAGCAGGGACGCGGCTTTGCGGTTGTCGCGGCCGAGGTGAGAACGCTGGCGCAGCGCTCGGCGGGCGCCGCCAAGGAAATCCAGGGCCTGATCGCCGACTCGGCGGCCAAAGTCGCCGAGGGCAGCAAGCTGGCCGGCCAAGTGGGGGAGACCATGCGGCAGGTGGTCGACAGCATCAAGGGCGTGACCGGGATGATGGGCGAGATTTCGGCGGCGAGTCAGGAGCAGTCGCATGGCATCGGCCAGATCAATCAGGCCGTCACGCAAATGGATAGCATGACACAGCAAAATGCGGCGCTGGTGGAACAGGCGGCGGCGGCCTCGCAGTCGTTACAGGAACAGGCGCGCGGCCTGAGTCAGTGCGTCAGCGTCTTCAAGCTCAATGGGGACAGGCTGGTTTTGGCATCGTAACGCCGTGGCCGTCTGTGCGACGGATTGCGCGCGATGATGCTACCATGAGGGCATGACGACTCCCTATCAACTGCTGTACTGGCCAGGCCTGCAAGGGCGCGGCGAATTTGTCCGGCTGGCGCTGGAGGAGGCTGGCGTGCCCTATGTGGACGTGGCGCGGCAGAAGGGCGGCATGCCGAAGATGATGGCCAGCCTGGATTTCGAGCAGACCGATCACCCCTCGTTTGCGCCTCCGGTGCTGCAAGCGGGCGAATTGCTGATCGGGCAGACCGCCAACATCCTGATGTACCTGGGGACGAAGCACAAGCTGGCGCCGCGCGCGGAGGCTGGCCGCTTATGGGCCAACCAGCTGCAACTGACGATCGCGGACATCGTCAACGAGGCGCACGAGACCCACCATCCGATCTCCACCAATCTGTATTACGAAGACCAGAAGACGGAAGCGAAAAAGCGCGCGAAGGATTTCCGCGAGCACCGCATTCCGAAGTTCCTCGATTACTTTGAGGGTGTGGTGCAGGGCGGCTGGGCGGTGGGCTCGCGCCTGTCGTATGTCGACCTGTCGCTGTTCCAATTGATCGAAGGCCTGCGCTACGCCTTCCCGAAAACCATGGCGCGGCTGGAGCCCTCGTATCCCAAGTTGATCGCCTTGCACGACAAAGTGGCGGCGCGTCCCAATATCGCCGCCTACCTGCAATCCAAACGCCGCATCCCCTTCAACGAGACCGGCATTTTCCGCCGCTATCCGGAGCTGGATAAGTAGTCAGGCCGTGCTGGCGACGGGATAGCCGGCGTCAGCGATGGCGGATTTGAATGGGGCCAGTGGTGCGGCGCTGTCGATCTTGACGGATTTGGTGGCCAGGTCGATTTCCACCTTGGCCGCCGCGTCCACGGTCTGCACGGCCTTGGTCACCGCGCCCACGCAGTGGCCGCAGCTCATATTTTCTACTTGAAGCTGATACATCGTGTACTCCCAAACAGTTTCGATGAGTACACTTTAATCCTTCCAGCGGTGGGAAGGTCAAGCTTAATCTTCCGGCGGATCGTCCAGCTTGGCGAGGTCGAGGCTGATCAGGGCCCAGATGCCGCCGGCGTAGTCGGGTTCCTGCGCCAGGGTTTCAACCTCGGAGGGGCGGATTTCGAAGGGTTTGCCTTGCTCGACCAATTGGCCCACGTGGCCGTAGATGGCCTTGGTGGCGTTGCTCATGGCTTTGTCCACTGTCTCGCCGGTCGTGACGCAGCCGGGGATGTCCGGCACCGTCACGTCATACTTCTTTTTGGCGTCCACCGTCTTCTGGATCAGGATAGGGATGTCCATGATGTCTCAACCTTAGCTAGGGCGCGAAAGACGGGCAAAATCAATGACTTGGGAGTTTAGTGTTATACAGGTCGCCGCCGGTTTCAAGCGTTTTCTTGGATGACGTTAACGGCAATTTGTGTGATTGCTATCGACTGTTGCCATAAGGATCGCGCACGCACTATGAGGCCCGGCCGCGACGCCCTTGCACGCCGCTGTTGCCTTCGCCCGACAAGACACAAAAAAACAGCCCCGCCGGCATCGCTGCGGGCGGGGCTGTTAAACGAGCTAAACAGTTTATATCGTTACAGGACGTCGCTGGCGTGATCGGCCAGGCGCGAGCGTTCGCCGCGCGCCAGGGTGACGTGGCCGCTGTGCGACCAGCCCTTGAAGCGGTCCACCACATAGGTCAGCCCGCTCGAACCTTCGGTCAGGTACGGCGTGTCGATCTGTGCGATGTTGCCCAGGCAGATGATCTTGGTGCCCGGACCGGCGCGCGTCACCAGGGTCTTGACCTGCTTCGGCGTCAGGTTCTGCGCCTCGTCGATGATCAGGAACTTGTTGACGAAGGTGCGGCCGCGCATGAAGTTCAGCGACTTGATCTTGATGCGCGAACGGATCAGGTCCTGGGTCGCCGCGCGGCCCCACTCGCCGCCATCCGAATCGGACTTGTTGAGCACTTCAAGGTTGTCGTCAAACGCGCCCATCCAAGGCGACATTTTCTCTTCCTCGGTGCCCGGCAGGAAACCGATGTCTTCGCCGACCGGCACCGTCACGCGGGTGACAATGATTTCGTTGTAGAGCTTGGTTTCCAGCACTTGCGCCAGGCCGGCCGCCAGGGCCAGCAGGGTCTTGCCCGTGCCCGCCTGACCCAGCAGGGTGACGAAGTCGCATTCCGGATTCATCAGCAGATTCAGGGCGAAGTTCTGCTCGCGGTTGCGCGCGGTGACGCCCCAGACGTTGTTCTTGTTGTGGCTGAAGTCGCGCAGGGTTTGAATCACGGCGGTCTTGCCGTTGATCTGCTTGACCTGGCCATAGAACGGCGCCTCGCCATTCTTCGGCTCCAGGAACACGAACTGGTTGACCAGCATGGACGGCACGAACGGACCGGTGACGCGATAGAACGTCGCGCTCTGGCCGTTTTTGTTCTCCTGCCACGATTCCAGGTCCTTGCCATGCTTGGTCCAGAAATCATCCGGCAGCTGGACGATGCCCGAGTACAGCAGGTCGGTATCTTCCAGCACGTGGTCGTTGAAGTAATCCTCGGCCGGCAGGCCCAGCGCGCGCGCCTTGATGCGCATGTTGATGTCTTTCGACACCAGCACGATGGCGCGGCCTTCCTGCTCCGCCTCCAGCGAGCGCACCACCGACAGGATCTGGTTGTCCGCCTTGCCCGATGGCAGGCCGACCGGCAGTTCGGCCGTTTGCAGGCGGGTCTGGAAGTACAGGCGGCCCTTGGCGTCCTTGTTGCCCAGCTTGGACAGCGGGATGCCGTTCTCGATGGCGTCGTCGTCGGTGTTGGACACCAGCGCATCCAGGGTGCGCGACACCTGGCGGGCGTTGCGCGCCACCTCGGTCATGCCCTTTTTGTGGTTGTCCAGCTCTTCCAGCGTCATCATCGGCAGGTAGACATCGTGTTCCTCGAAGCGGAACAGCGACGATGGATCGTGCATCAGCACGTTGGTATCCAGCACAAACATCTTGGTCGCGCCGGTCTGGTCGGCGTGACGGCTGGTGGACGACTTGATGGTCACCTCGTTCGGCTTGTGCTTGGCCGGATGCGGCGCCTCGGCCGTGATCGGCGTGACCTTGCCGCGTGGCGAGGACTTGCCTTTCGCTTCCACGGTGTCGGCGGCGGCTTGCAGCACGGCCGGCGCGGCCTTCAATACGGCGGCCACGGCCTTGCCTTTGACGGCCGGGGTCTTGGCTGCCGCAGGTTTCTTTGCCGCGGGTACTGTCTTAACGGTCGCCGCTTTCTTCGGCGCTGGGGCAGGCTCCGGGATATCGGCAACTGCCGCGAGGGCAGGCGTTACGCGGCCGCTGGCCTTGGGGTAATCTTTTGCCAACAGTATAGTCGCTGGCTTACTTGGGATTTTTGGCAGTGGCATCAGGATCTCAATTGGAAAAATAAAGGAGGAATCCGCCATGGGGCGGTCGGCCACATGGGGTGGATGCTTTAAGGGAAAACAGGTGAAAGACTGCCGATGGGCATGGTTCCAGCCCGGTGAGTACCGCAAGGTGGCCGGCTGGCCACCGAGGAGGGTAAGAGGTACAGTGATGACTCAAAATGTGCTTACGTTCCTGCTTGGTTGAGCAAACCGGAACTGCAACGCACCACTCAAGCCTGACGCGCTACAAATTCCAGCACTTCGTCGACGTGACCCGCCACCTTCACGCCTCTCCATTCTTTCATCAATTGGCCGTTAGCGTCAATCACAAACGTACTGCGCTCGACGCCGCGTACAGTCTTACCATACATTTGCTTCATCTTCATGACGCCGAACTGCTGGCACACCGCTTCATCCGGATCGGAAATCAGCTCGAACGGCAGGCCCAGTTTGGTCTTGAAGCTTTCGTGCGAGCGCAGCGAATCGCGGCTGATGCCGTAGACTTCGGCGCCGGCCGCGAGGAACTGTTCGTGCAGATCGCGGAAAGCCATGTTTTCCGTGGTGCAGCCAGGCGTGTTGTCCTTGGGGTAGAAGAACAGCACGGTGTAACGGGCCGGACGGCCGGACAGTTCGAAGGTCTGGCCGCTGGTCATCGGTGCGGAAAAATTGCTTACTACGTCAGCCACTGGCGTCTCCTGAAGATTTAGGCGAGGGCGGCGCCCTGGACGATCAGCTGGCCCGAACGTCCCGGCAGCTCGCCCCAGGTGATGGGACAAACAGGCATCGGCAGGTGCTGGATCTTCTGGTGGTAGTCCGCCATGGACGCCAATTGGTATCCCTGTGCTTGCCAACCTGCCAATAACTGCTGGAATATGGGGGCGAGTTTCTGTCCTTCAAGCTCTGCATGCAAAGTATAAACATGGTCGCGCGTGGCGCCCTCGGTCAGCTTGAGCAGAAACGCCGCGATGTTGGCGGTGCCGATGGTGACGCCGCCGATCTCGCAGCCCAGCAGCTCGTCCAGCGTCGGCAGGGTGGTCGGCATCTGTATGTGCGCAAGCACTTTATTTCCGTCGGACAGGCGGTGCGGGCCGTCGGCCGGATTGGCCAGCGTGCCGTCGGCGTTGAGCACGCAGCGGCCGTCGGAGGCGTAGGCGTAACCGGCGGTGTCGTGTTCGTGGAAGGCGCCGTTGTTCATCTGCCAGCCGGCCGCGCCGTGGGTGCACGGCGCCACGCCAAACACTTGCGTGAAGCGGGCGGCGGCCTTGCGCATCATCCTGGCGGACCAGGCGGCGTCGCGCCTGGCGACGTTGTCCTGCCACAGCACGTGGTCCCAGGTGTGAATGCCGCATTCAAAGCCGGCGTCCCGCACCGCGCGCATTTCGGCCGCGCAGTCCTTGCCGATGTCCGGGCCGGGCAGCAGCACGCCGTACATCAGGGTCTTGAAGCCGTAATGCTCGACCACCGAGGTACGCGAGACTTTGCTGAAGAAGCCCGGACGCAGCGCGCGCCGCATCGCCCAGCCGGTATGGTCCGGCCCGAGCGAAAACAGGAAGGTGGCGCCGGCGTTGTGCGCCGTGAGCATGCGGACCAGGTTGGGGACGCCCTCACGGGTGCCGCGATAGGTGTCGACGTCGATCTTCAACACCATCAGTGGTTTATTGCTCAACTGCTTAGTCCATCAGTTTCTGTGCTTCGGCCACCTGGCCGCGGTAGGCGTCGAAGATTTTCTTCAGCGCGTCGGCCATGGTGGTGGTCGGCTTCCAGTCCAGCTCTTCGCAGGTGTTGGTGATCTTCGGCACGCGGTTCTTCACGTCCTGGTAGCCGGCGCCATAGTAGGCGCCCGAGGTGGTCTCGACGATCTTGACCTTGGCGGCGCCGTCGGCGTACTCGGGGTACTTCGGCGCCAGTTCCAGCATCATGTTGGCCAGCTCGCGGATCGAGTAGTTGTTGACCGGGTTGCCGATGTTGTAAATCTTGCCGGTGGCGGCGCCGTTCTTGTTCTCGATGATCTTCATCAGCGCGTCGATGCCGTCGTCGATGTCGGTGAAGGCGCGCTTCTGGTGGCCGCCGTCGACCAGCGAGATGTTCTCGCCACGGACGATGTGGCCGAAGAACTGGGTCACCACGCGCGAGGAGCCTTCCTTCGGCGTGTGGATCGAATCCAGGCCGGCGCCGATCCAGTTGAATGGACGGAACAGGGTGAAGTTCAGGCCTTCCATGCCGTAGCCCCAGATCACGCGGTCCATCAGTTGCTTGGCGTTGGAATAGATCCAGCGCGGCTTGTTGATCGGGCCGCAGATCAGTTCCGAGTTCTCAGGATCGAACTCTTCGTCGTGGCACATGCCGTACACTTCCGAGGTCGACGGGAACACCAGGTGCTTGCCGTACTTGGCGGCCGAACGTACGATGGGCAGGTTGGCTTCGAAGTCCAGTTCAAACACGCGCAGTGGCGCTTTGACGTAGGTCGACGGCGTGGCGATCGCGACCAGCGGCAGGATCACGTCGCACTTCTTGACGTGGTACTCGACCCATTCCTTGTTGATGGTGATGTCGCCTTCGAAGAAGTGCATGCGCGGATGCGCCAGCAGGTCGCTGATGCGGTCGGTACTCATGTCCATGCCGTACACGTGCCAGTCGGTGGTTTCCAGGATGCGCTTCGACAGGTGGTGGCCGATAAAACCGTTCACGCCGAGAATGAGTACTTTTTTCATGTTTTGGTTTCCAATGGATGTTCTTATGCCGCCAGGCGGGCTTGTAATTGTTCGGCGGTGATGGGATCGCCGTCCGCCGTCAGAGAGGAAATCGTCAGCATGCGGCCATCGCCGCAGACGCCAAAGATGCAATTATCCACCACGGTCAAGCCCGGTGGCAAACTGAGAGAAATAACGTTGCCGAAATTGCCATTCAGGCGGGCACGCTGGATCACGTAGCGTACACCGTTGATGTCGGTAAAGGCGCCCGGATAAGGAGGGGCGACCGCCCGGTGCAGATTGTAGACCTGCTGGGCCGGCTGGCTCCAGTCGATGCGGCCGTCCTCCGGCTTGCGGCCGCTGAAATAGCCGCCCTTGCTGAGGTCGTTATGCAGGCGCGGCGCCGTGCCGTCCAGCAGCGAGGGCAGCACGCGCCACAGGGCCTGCTCGGCCGCCACCTGCACCTTGCCGAACACTTCGTGCGCGGTGTCGTCCGGCAGGATGGGCACTTCCATCTGCGAGACGATGGCGCCGGCGTCCGGCTTGACGGTCATCTCGTGCAGGGTCGCGCCGGTGACGGTGGCGCCATGCAGCACCGCCCAGTTGACCGGCGCGCGGCCGCGGAATTCCGGCAGCAGCGAGCCGTGCATATTGAAAGCGGGCGCCACCGCCAGCAGCTCGGCCGGCAGCATGTGGCGGTAGTAGAAGCTGAACATCAGATCCGGCGCGATGGCCTGGACCTGGGCCAGCAGCTCGGGCGACCTGGCGTCGGCCGGGGTGATGTAGGGGATGCCCTCGGCCTGGCATAGCGAAATCACCGACTCGAACCAGATGTTTTCGCTGGCGCTGTCCTCGTGGGTGACCACCAGCGCCACGTCCACGCCGCCGGCCAGCAAGACCTTGAGGCAGCGCACGCCGACGTTGTGGTAGCCGAACACCACCGCGCGCTGGCGCGTATCGAAATCATTCATGATGACCGGCCCACGGTGCGTTTTTCCACGCCGGCCTGGACGCCGTCCAGCGCCTCGCCCGGTTTCTGCTGCAAGATGGTCTGCACCACGTAGCGCGGCCGCGCGCGCACTTGCTGGAAGATGCGGCCCACGTATTCGCCCAGCAAACCGATGCCGAACAGGATCACGCCCATGAAGAAGAAGGTGATGGCAAACAGCGTGAACACGCCTTCCGCCTCGGCGCCGAGGAACAGGCGGCGCACCAGCAGCACCACCACCAGCAGGCCGGAGATCAGCGACATCAGCATGCCCATCATGGAATAGAACTGCAAGGGCACCAGCGAGAAGCCGGTGACCAGGTCGAAGTTCAGGCGGATCAGGCTGTACAGCGAGTATTTCGATTCGCCGGCCGAGCGCTCCTCGTGCTCGACGATGATCTCGGTCGGGTTGCGGGCGAAGCGGTAGGCCAGCGCCGGCACGAAGGTGTTCACTTCAGCGCACTGGTTGACCAGGTCGATCACATTGCGGCCGTAGGCGCGCAGCATATTGCCTTGGTCGGTGATCTTGATGTTGGTGATGCGTTCGCGCAGGCTGTTCATGGCCTTGGAGGCGTAGGTGCGCCAGGCCGAATCCTGGCGCTTGCGGCGGATTGAGCCGACGTAGTCGTAGCCCTCGCGCATCTTGGCCACCAGGTTGCCGATTTCTTCCGGCGGGTTTTGCAGGTCGGCGTCCAGCGTGATCATGATCTCGCCGCGCGCCGCCTCAAAGCCGGCCAGGATGGCCATGTGCTGGCCGTAGTTACCGTTGAACAGCACCACGCGCGTGACGTCCGGGCGGGCGCGGAACTGCTCGGCCAGGATGGACACCGAGTTGTCGCGGCTGCCGTCGTTGACGAACACGATCTCATAGCTGGTGCCCAGCTGGTCCAGCGCCGGATACAGGCGCGCGAACAGGGCGGCCAGGCCGGCTTGCTCGTTGTAGATCGGGATGACGACCGAAATTTCCGGCCTGGTCAGGGAAACAGTCATATCGGTCATTTGATCAGGATGGCTTTCACGGCGGCGACCGCGCGGTCGACGTCGGCGGTGGTCATGGCGTAGAACATCGGCAGCGTCACGGTCAGGCGGCCGATCTTTTCCGCCACCGGGAACATGCCCTCGCGGAAGCCGCGCTCGCGGTACATGGTGAACAAATGAATCGGCGCGTAGTGGTAGCCGGTGCCGATGTTGAAGCGTTCCTTCATGGCGTGCATGAAGTCGGCGCGGGTGGCCGGGCCGTGGTCCGGCAGGATGATCTGGAACAGGTGGTAGTTGCTGGAATCGAAGGCGGGCAGCGGCAGTTGCGCGCCCGACTGCGCCTCGAAGTCCGGGCCGAAGGCCTCGTAGTAGCGGCGCGCCAGCGCGCGGCGGTGGGCGGTGATCTGTTCGATGTTGGCGAACTGGCCCAGGCCGATGGCGGCCATGATGTCGCTCATATTGTATTTGCCGCCGAGGACGTCGACGTCGATGCCGTCGACGCCGCTGCGGGTCACGCCTTGCAGGCGGTATTTCTCGGCCAGCTTGGCCTCTTCCTCGTTGTTCAGCACCAGCGCGCCGCCTTCGCCGGTGGTGATGTTCTTGTTGGCCTGGAAGCTGAACGAGATGAAGTCGCCGAAGGAGCCGATGCGCTTGCCTTGCCATTCCGAGCCGAAGGCCTGGGCCGCGTCTTCCACCACGCGCAAATTATGTTTTTTCGCGATCGCGTACAGGCGGTCCATGTCGACCGGCAGGCCGGACAGGTAGACCGGGATGATGGCCTTGGTGCGCGGGGTGATGGCCGCTTCCAGCTTGTCGAGGTCGATGTTGCGGGTGCGCGGGTCGATGTCGGCGAACACCGGCGTGGCGCCCACCTCGATGATGACGTTGGCGGTGGCCACCCACGACACCGGCGTGGTGATCACCTCGTCGCCGGGGCCGATGCCGGCGATGCGCAGCGCGATTTCCATGGTGCAGGTACCGGAATTGAAGGTGCGCACCGGACGGCCGCCGAAGTATTCCGACAGCCGGGCTTCAAACGCCGCCACTTTGGGGCCGCTGGTGATCCAGCCCGAACGCAGGACTTCGCCCACGGCGGTGATGGTGGCCTCGTCTATCGTAGGCTTGGAAAAGGGCAGGAAGGGCAGGTCAGCACTCATGAGGTGGTTAGCTCGTTATGGTAGTTTTATATAAACGTATGGCCGCAATTCTAAATTGTTCGTCAGGTCCGCGCCAGCCACGCTACCCCAATCAGGATGACGAAAATGGCAAGCAGGCGTTGCATCGACAGCGCCTCGCCGAACAGATACCAGGCGCCGATGGCGGTCACCACGTAGCCCAGCGACAGCATCGGATAAGCCACGGAAACATCGACCCGCGACAGCGCGATAATCCACAGCACCACCGACAGTACATAGCAAGCGAGCCCGCCAATAATGGGCAACTGGCTTGCAACACGCCAGCCGACGCTGAACAGATTGCTCAAGCTCAGGTGGATTTCGCCGACGTTGCGGGCGCCAGCCTTGAGCAGCAGCTGGGCCACGGCGTTCAGCAGCACGCCGGACACGATGAAGCTAAAAGTTGCGATATTCATTGTTTGTGGTTTTGTTCATTACAGATTGGTAATGACGAGGCGGCGGGTGTCTTCGGCCACCACGCGCATGCGGATGCCGCGCGCCTTGAGCTCGTCGTGGGCTTGCTGGTCGAGGATGGCCATGGCCTTGGTATTCCGCGCGCTCAGCTGGTTCCATTGGTCGACGAAGCCCTGCATATTCAGCGACAGCTGCGGCTGCTGGCGCAGGCCGAAGGTGAATTCGTCCCAGTAATCGACCAGGATGACGGTGCGTCGCAGGTAGAAGGTCATCGACTGTTCGTAGGTGCCGACCGAGTAGATGCGGGTGTCGGGCTGGAGCTCGGGCGCCATTTTCAGCGCCAGCGCCTTGCCGGCCCGCATATTGCCGTAGGGCTCGAAGCCGGTCAGGATCAGTTGCACCGAGATGAAGCCGGCGATGGCCAGCGTCAGCACGGTCAGGTCGCGCCGCAGCTGGCGCGCGTGCAGCAGGGCCAGCGCGCCGCCGGCGGCGGCCACGATGGCGGCGGTCAGCACCCATGGCTGGTAGGCCTCCAGCAGGGCGCGCTCGTCCGGATGGCGCACCGCCATCTCCACCATTTGCGGCACGGCGACCAAGCCGCCCACGCCCACCAGCAGCAGCAGACCGGCGGCCAGCATGCGGTTCAGGCGGCTGGCGTGCTCCAGATAGGTGGCGCTCAGCATGGCCATGGCCGGGAACACCGGCAGGATGTAGCCCGGCAGCTTGGAGCTGGAGTAGCTGAAGAAGAAGGTGATGAACACGGCCCAGATTACCAGCATCAGTTTGGGCTGGAACACCCCCGGCGCGCGCCGGACACCGTTGAACAGGGCCTGCGGCGCCACGCCCAGCCACGGCATCAGGCCGGGCAGCAGCATCAGCAGGAAGTAGTACCACGGGCCTTCGCGGTGGTGGGTCTTGAGGAAGAAGCGTTCCCAGTGCTCGTGGATGAAGAAGAAGTGCGGCTGCTCCGGGTTTTTCAGGCCGACCAGCACGAACCATGGCGTGGCGATGGCGAAGAACAGCAGCAGGCCCTTGCCCAGGTGCAGGCGCGTCCAGATGGCGAAGTCGCGCGATAGCAGGCTGTACAGGGTCAGCACGGCACCCGGCAGCACCAGCCCGATCAGGCCCTTGGCCAGCACCGCCAGCGCCATGCCGGCCCAACACAGCAGCATCCAGTTGCGCTGTTCGGCCGGCGTGGCGCCGTCGCGCTGGGCGATCAGCATGGCGCACAGGGCGATGGTCATCATGCCGGACAAGCTCATGTCCAGCGAGTTGATCTGGCCGGAGGCCACCCAGAACAGGCTGGAGCCGAGCGCCAGCGCGGCGTAGAAGCCGGCGCGCGCGCCGAACACGCGGCTGGCCGCGTAGCCGGTGAAGATCACGCCGCCCAGGCCGCACAGGCCGGTCCACAGGCGCGCCTGCCATTCGCCGTAGCCGAACAGGCCGAACGACAGGGCGTTCATCCAGGTTTGCAGCGGCGGCTTCTCAAAGTACTTGATGCCGTTCAGGCGGGTGGTGATCCAGTCGCCGGTGGCCCACATTTCGCGCGCCATTTCGGCATAGCGGCCCTCGTCGGGCGGCACCAGCGTGCGGATGCCCAGCGCGTACAACCAGACGACGGCAAACGCCGCCAACAGTCCCCAAACGAATTTTTTCGAGTTATACAGGTCGTTCATCAGGCGGTTTTGCCCTCGTCGGCGTCGATCACCAGGGCCAGCGTGACTTTGCGGCCCTCTCCCATCAGGATGTTGTAGGTACGGCAGGCGGCCTGGCTATCCATGCATTCCACGCCGATGCGGCGCATGGTCAGGGCGGCCGTCAGCTTCGGGTGGATGAAGCGCTGGCGCGCACCAGTGCCGAGGATGACCACGTCCGGGCTGTCGGCGCCGATCAGGTCGAAATGCTGGGCGGTGATCGATTCAAAGTTGGGCACGTTCCAGGGGCGCGGCGGCGTTTCCGGCAGCACAATCAGACTGTAGTTGTAGCGTTCGGCGTTGATTTCCACGCCGGTTTCATCGTAGCCGGTCACGGTCTGGTATTTTTGGGTATCGCTTTGGTGGAGCTTCATGGCGTAAATCGCGGATTTTAAACGGCAAAAGAAGCATCATTGTAGCGTTTTCAAGGGGGCTTCGGCCTGAAAGGTTGATTAAATCTGAGCCTTTCGGCAGAATGGTTCTTTTCGCATTGCAGCACGGGCCGGCTTGGGCGTTTTGGCAGGTCAGGGAAGTTTGCCTTACATAAACAGGATTTTATTTTGCGACCGATTCAAAAATCGAACAAACTGGCGGAAGTCTGCTACGAGATCCGCGGCCCGGTGCCGGAAAAAGCCCGGCAAATGGAGGAAGAGGGCCACAAGATCACGAAGTTGAACATCGGCAACTTGGCCGTGTTCGGCTTCGATCCGCCGGACGAGATCGTGCAGGACATGAAGATCAACCTGTCCAACGCGGCCGGCTACACCGATTCCAAGGGCATGTTCGCGCCGCGCAAGGCGGTGATGCACTACACCCAGGGCAAGAATATCCGCGGCGTCAACATCGACGATATCTACCTTGGCAATGGCGCCTCGGAACTGATCGTGATGTCGATGAACGCGCTGCTCAACAACGGCGACGAGGTGTTGGTGCCGGCGCCCGACTATCCGCTGTGGACGGCGGCGGTGTCGCTGTCGGGCGGCAAGCCGGTGCATTACGTCTGCGACGAGCAGCAGGACTGGTTCCCGGACATCGAGGACATGCGCGGCAAGATCACGCCGAACACGCGCGCCATCGTGGTGATCAACCCCAACAACCCGACCGGCGCGCTGTACCCGGTCGAGCTGCTGCTGCAAATCGTCGAGCTGGCGCGCCAGCATCAGCTGATCATCTACGCCGATGAAATCTACGACAAGGTGCTGTACGACGGCGCCCAGCACGTGTCGATCGCCTCGCTGGCGGACGACGTGCTGTTCGTGACCTTCAACGGCCTGTCGAAAAATTACCGCGCCTGCGGCTACCGTTCCGGCTGGATGGTGGTGTCGGGCGAAAAATCGCACGCAAAAGATTACATCGAGGGTCTCAACATGCTGGCCTCGATGCGCTTGTGCGCCAACGCACCGGGGCAGTTTGCGATCCAGACTGCGCTCGGCGGCTACCAGTCGATCGACGACCTGGTGGGCCCGGGCGGGCGCCTGTTGAAGCAACGCGATCTGGCCTACAAGCTGCTGACCGAGATTCCGGGCGTCACTTGTGTCAAGCCGAAAGCGGCGCTGTACATGTTCCCGCGTCTCGATCCGAAGATCTATCCGATCGCGGATGACCAGCAGTTTGCCTATGAGCTGCTGGCCGAAACCAAAGTGCTGATCGTCCAGGGGAGCGGCTTCAACTGGATCGCGCCGGATCACTTCCGCGTCGTGTTCTTGCCGAACTCGGACGATATGGTGGAAGCCTTCGGCCGCATGGCCAAATTCATGGAAAGCTACCGCAAGCGTCACGGCGCCAGCTTCTAAGTCAGATCTCTGGAAACACATTATGAAACCAATCAAAGTAGGCTTGTTAGGCGTCGGCAATGTCGGCGGTGGTACGTTCGACGTGCTGGCACGTAATCAGGAAGAAATCCGCCGCCGCGCCGGCCGCAGCATCGAGGTGGTGGCGGTCTCGGCCCGCAACCTGGAGCGCGCCAGGACGCGCACCGGCGGCAAGGTGGCCGTGGTGGCCAACCCGATGGACATCGTCAACAACCCGGACATCGAGATCGTCGTCGAGCTGATCGGCGGCTACGACCAGGCGCGCGAGCTGGTGCTGAAGGCGATTGAGAACGGCAAGCACGTGGTCACCGCCAACAAGGCGCTGCTGGCCGTGCATGGCAATGAAATCTTCGCCGCCGCCCAGGCCAAGGGCGTGATGGTGGCGTTCGAGGCGGCCGTGGCCGGCGGCATCCCGATCATCAAGGCGCTGCGCGAAGGCCTGACCGCCAACCGCATCGACTGGCTGGCCGGCATCATCAACGGCACCACCAACTTCATCCTGTCCGAGATGCGCGACAAGGGCCTGGACTTCGCCACCGTGCTCAAGCAGGCGCAGGAACTGGGCTACGCCGAGGCCGACCCGACCTTCGACATCGAAGGCGTGGACGCGGCGCACAAGGCCACCATCCTGGCCGCGATCGCCTTCGGCATTCCGGTGCAGTTCGACAAGGCCCACGTGGAAGGCATTTCCAAGCTGGCCGCGGTGGACATCAAGTATGCTGAACAGCTGGGCTACCGCATCAAGCTGCTGGGCATCGCCAAGCGCGCCAAGGTCAACGGCAAGGAAGGCGTGGAGCTGCGCGTGCATCCGACCCTGATTCCCTCCAGGCGCCTGATCGCCAACGTGGAAGGCGCCATGAACGCGGTGCTGGTGCAGGGCGACGCCGTCGGCGCCACGCTGTACTACGGCAAGGGCGCCGGCGCCGAGCCGACCGCCTCGGCCGTGATTGCCGACCTGGTCGACATCACCCGCCTGGCCACCGCCGATGCCGAGCACCGCGTGCCGCACCTGGCGTTCCAGCCGAACGAGCTGACCGATATCGAAATCCTGCCGATGTCGGAAGTGACCACCAGCTACTACCTGCGCATGAACGTGAGCGACCAGCCGGGCGTGCTGGCCGACCTGACCCGCATCCTGGCCGACGCCGGCATCTCGATCGACGCCATGCTGCAAAAGGAGCCGGCCGACGGCGAGACCCGCACCGACATCATCTTCCTGACCCACCAGACCCAGGAGAAGCAGGTGACGGCGGCCATCGCCAAGATGGAAGGGCTGTCGACGGTGTGCGGCAGCGTCACCAAGATCCGTCTGGAAAACCTGAGCTAAACCCACAAAAAAAAACCGGACAGTGTCTACGCACACTGTCCGGGAAAAAGGGGTTACGGGCAGTTACTCCTATTAACGCCCGGGATACTTCTACAGCGGGTACCGCTTACTTCGAAGCGACGGTCAGTTCGCTTTTTACTTCCTTCACACCTGGCACTGCCGACGCCACCTGGATAGCCTTGGTGCCGATGTCGGTGTTGGCCACGGTGCCGCTCAGCGTGACCACGCCATCGGCCGTGGTGACGCCAATCTGTTTTTGATCAGCCAGCGAAGCCTTGATCTTGCTGGTAATAGCCTCGTCATTGGTAGCGGTGCCGGTTTTGGCTGCGCCAGCCAGTGCGCCTTCCTGTTGCGCATAGGCGGTGCCGGTCACGGCAGCGGCGCCCAGGGCAGCGGCAACCATCAGGCGGGCGATCAGTTTGTTAGTCATCATGATTTGCTTCCTTTATCGAGTTTGAGGATAAAACGTCTGGGACGTACCCAACTCTTTGCAAACCCCGTGCCAGCTCTTATTTTTACTTTAAATTCAAAGACTTGGATATATTTTTCTAATGGGAAATCACGACATCGTGAAGTTTTCGGCCATATTGCCGGGAATTTGTCGGGAAACGGCGACACCTGCCCGCCGTTTCGCGCCAAGTTATTGATTTTTAAGGGCGTCGTCTTGTCGCTCGCTGGCGACATCGGCGCGGAACATGCTGGCGTCCAGATTATGCTTTTGCAGCAGGCGATAGAATTCCGTGCGGTTGCGCTCGGCCAGGCGGGCGGCGTCGGCCACGTTGCCATCCGTGAGTTTCAGCAGTTGCACCAGGTAGTTGCGCTCGAAGCGCTGGCGCGCCTCGGTGTAGCTGAGCACCTCCAGCGACGGCACGCGCAAGGCGCGCTGCACCAGCGACAAGGGCACCAGCGGCGAGGTGGCCAGCGCGCAGACATGCTCGACCGCGTTGTACAGCTGGCGCACATTGCCGGGCCAGGCCGAGGTGGTCAGCGCTTCCAGGGCGTCGGGCGCGAAGCCGCGCACGGTCTTGCCGTACTTGGCGGCCAGCGTTTGCAGGAATTGCGTGGCCAGCGGCGCGATATCCTCGCGCCGCTGCGCCAGCGGCGGCAGGGTGAGGGTGATGACGTTCAGGCGGTAATACAGGTCTTCGCGGAACTGGCCCTCGTGCATGGCGGCGTCGAGGTCGCGGTGGGTGGCGGACAGGATGCGCACGTCCACCGGCCGCGCCACGTCCGAACCGAGCTGGCGCACCACGCGCTCTTGCAGCACGCGCAGCAGCTTTACTTGCAGCAACAGCGGCATGTCGCCGATCTCGTCGAGGAACAGGGTGCCGCCGTCGGCCGCTTGCAGCAAGCCTTCGCGGCTGGTGACGGCGCCGGTATAGGCGCCCTTGACGTGGCCGAACAGTTCCGACTCCAGCAGCGCCTCCGGGATCGCGCCGCAATTGACGGCGATGAAGGGCGCCTGCGCGCGCCGGCTGGCGCGGTGGATGGCTTGTGCCAGCAACTCCTTGCCGGTGCCGCTTTCGCCGCGGATCAGGATGCTGGCGTCGGAGGCGGCCACCAGCCGCGCCTCGGCCAGCAATTCATCCATGCACTGGCTGCGGCTGATGATGGCGCTGCGCCATGCCTCGCCGGCCTCGCTGGCACGCGCGGCCGGGGCGGCCAGGCTGAGCGCCTGGGCGATGCGCTCCAGCAGCACCTTGGCGTCGAACGGCTTGGTCAGGTAGGCGTAGGCGCCGAGGGTGGTGGCTTCCACCGCGTCCGGTATGGTGCCGTGCGCGGTCAGCAGGATCACCGGCAGCGCCGGGTAGCTGCGGCGGATTTCCTGGAACAGCGCCATGCCGTCGCGGTCCGGCAGGCGGATGTCGCTGATCACCAGCCGCGGCAGTTCGATCGACAGCCGCGCCAGCGCCGCCTCGGCGCTGCCGACCGCGGTGACCCGGTAGCCGTTGGCGCTGAGCCGCATGGAAAGCAGGCGCAGCAGGTCGTCGTCGTCGTCCACCAGCAGTAGGTGGGCGCCTTGTCCTGTTGTCGCGCTCATTTGGTCACCTGTGGTCCGGGCGCCGGCCGGGCCGGCAGGGTGCGTTCGATGGCCTTCAGGCCTTCCAGCATGTCATTCAGCTGATCGATGCGGCGCTGGCTTTCCTTTTGCTGCACGGCCAGCTTGTCGGCGTGGTCGTACCAGCGGCGCATCTCGGCGCAATTGGCCGACAGCAGCTGCGCCAGCGGCCGGAACGGCGCCGCCTCCACCTCGGCCGAGGTGGCCACGCTGTCGAGCAGGGTCTGGGCGCGCGCCAGGTCGCCGCCGCCACGCGTCAGCATCAGCGCCATGCCCATCTGGAGCGCCACGCGCGGGCTGCGCTGTTGCAGGCCGAGGCCGCTCAATTCCTTGACCAGCTCGCCCTGGCTCATGCGCCGCAGCGCCTGGTGATAGCTGAGCAGCGGGCCGATCTCGTCCGGCGGCGCGGCCGGCGGCATCACCACCTGCACCACCGGCGGCGGCGCGGGCGCCGGCGCCGGGTCGTCCGGCAGCGGCGAGTTCAGGGTGCAGGCCGCCAGCATCAGGCAGGCCAGCAGCAGGGGAAGGTGCTTAGTGTTCATAAGGCAGTTCAATGCGGAAATGGGCGCCCCGTTCGGAGGGCAGGAGTTTCAGGACGCCGCCATGCGCGGCCACGTATTCATGCACGATGGACAGGCCGATGCCGTTGCCGCGGCGCGCGCCGGGCGGCTGGCGCTGGCCCTGGTAAAACGGTTCGAAGATGCGGGCGGCGTCCTCCGGCGCCACGCCCGGACCCTGGTCGGCGCATTCCAGCAGCAGCTTGCCGTTCAGCTCGCCGAGGCGGAAGCCGATCAACCCGCCGGCGGGGCTGAAGCGCACGGCGTTCGACAGCAGGTTGCCCAGCGCGATGGCCAGCTTGTCGGCGTCGACCGCGATCGGCCGCGCCTTGCCCTCGCTGACCACGGTCAGGCGCGCCGCCTGCCATTGCAGGCGCTGGCTGTCGATGGCCTTTTCCAGCAGGCCGCCGAGGTCGATCGTCTGGCGTTGCAGGTGCTGGGCGTCGAAGGTGGCGGCGTTGTAGCGCAGCAGGGCCTCGATCTGCGATTGCAGGGCGGCGGTGTTCTGGTTGAGGATGCCGGCGATCTCGCGCTGGTCGGGCGACAGCGCGCCGGCCACGCCGTCCTCCAGCAGGGCCACGCCTTCGCGCAGGGCGGCCAGCGGGGTTTTCAGTTCGTGCGAGATGTGGCGCAGGAAACGCGCCTTGTCGGCCTCCAGCTCGGCCAGGCGCTGGCGCAGCCAGTTCAGTTGCTGGCCGACCCGCTGCAAGTCGTTGGGGCCGCGCACCGCGATCACCTGGTCGTAGCGGCTCTCGCCCAGCGTGTCGATGGCTTGCTCGATCTGCGCCAGCGGGCGCGACAGCCACAGGCCGAAGCCGGAGGCCAGCGCGGCGGCCAGGATGATGGAGCCGATCACCTGCGCCTTCAGCACCGCGCGCCGCTGGTCCAGCTCGGCCAGCAGCTCGGCGTTGCGGCGTTCCACCTCCTGCTTGACCTCGTCGGCCAGCTGCTGGTTGACCTCGGGCAGCGGCGCCAGCACTTTTTCCAGCGCCTGCTGGCGCGCCGTGCGCGCGCCGGGCGGGCGCGACGGCGCCTGCAGGATATCCCAGGCCATGTCGCCGGACTGGCGCCAGCGGGTGAACAGCGCCTCCGGCGTGTAGGGCAGGGCGGCGGCCACGGCGTCCAGCGACAACCGGGCGTCGCGCCAGGCGTCGGCATAGCGTTTGCGGAAGGCGGGATCGTCCAGCACCAGGTACTGGCGGGCGCTGCGCGTCATGGCGACGCTGCGCTCGGCCAGTTGCTGGGTGTTTTCGGTGAGCGCCAGCGCGTGGCGTCCGCTGTCGCGGCTGTGGGCGGCCAGGCGGTCGAGGGTCCACAGGGCATGCAGCGAGGCGGCGCTCAGCAGCACGGCAATCAACAGGAAGACGCCCAGCAGCAACTGGCGAAACGAGAGTTTCGAGAGCATGCGGGTTGAGGAAAAGTTACGCTATTTGTATCATATGATCAAATAGCGCTAGCCCCGCGTTCGATTGACCTAGGCTTGCCCGGCCGGGCCGACATCCATGCCGTCGTAGGATTCGAGCTGGTGTTCCTCGGCGAACTTGTAGAATTCCTGGTTGCGGGCGTGCAGGGTGTCGACTGTGTGCTTTTCGACTTTTTCAATGTGCAGCCACCACAGCGCCGGGTTGCCGGCTTCCGGCTGGGAGTCGTAGATGCCGACGAACTGATAGCCCTTGGCCTGCAAGGCCGGCACCGCGCCCTCCAGCCTGGCCTTGTCGGCATCGGCGAAGAAGTACCCCCACAACAGCGGCTTGGTGATATCCCACGGCGCGTTTTGTTTCATGTCCGCAAACAGCGTGACCATTTCTTCTTTGGTAATCATGATGTATTCCTTGAGCGGCAATAGATGCGGACACCCAGTTGCTCAATCTGGGCTAGCAGTTCTGGATTGTCAATTTGATCTCGGATGAGCAGGTCGACCTTGTAGGGAAGGAGCAGTTCATCCAGCGCATGCTCTATTTTAAACAATAGCGACACGGTCAGGCCGGTACCATCCAGGCAGAGGTCGATATCCGAGCCGGGACGGAAATTGCCGCGAGCGCGGGAGCCGTGCAGGATGGCCTGCTCGACCTGCGGAAAGGTGCAGGTAGTCCTTCATCACGTTCCACGCCAGCTCGTGGGTGAATTCGAACGCTTTGATCATGCCTTGCTGCTCAAGCTCGTTCAACTGGTCTTTGTCGATGAATTTCCTTAGCTGTGCCAATGCCAGCCGATAGTTCGACAGTCGTTGCAGTCAACGGATATGGTGCTCGCCCATGATGGTGCTATTTTACCGCGTGGAAGGCGATGCTGACTTTCAGGCCGCTGCCGCTGGCGGCGTCGTCCAGGGTGATGGCGGCGTTGTGCAGGGTGGCGATGTCGCGCACGATGGCGAGGCCCAGGCCGTGGCCGCCCGGGTTGCGTTCCAGTGTGGCGGCGGCGCGGTAGAAGGGCGCGAACACCCGTTCGCGCTCCGCCGTGGCGATGCCGGGGCCGCTGTCTTCCACCTCCAGCAGCACGCTGTCGGCCGCTTCGCGCACGCGCAGGATGACGCTGCCGCCGGCCGGCGTGTAGCGCAGGGCGTTGTCGACCAGGTTGGCCAGCAACTCGTGCAGCAGCAGGGACTGGCCTTGCACCATGCCTTCCTGTTCGGCCTCCAGCGACAGGTCGATGTTCTTCGCCACCGCCGCCACCGCCAGTTCCAGCCCGACCTGGCGCGCCAGGCCGCGCAGGGAGACCGGCTCGCCGCTGTCGTCGCTGCGGTGTTCGATGCGCGCCAGTGTCAGCAGGCGGTTGGCCAGATTGACGGTGGAGTCGGTGGTGGCGACGATGCTGACGGCGATTTCGCGCAGCGCGGCCGGATCGGTGTCGGCCTTGCCGCACTCGCGCAGCGCCAGTTCGGCCTGGGTTTTCAGCACGGTCAGCGGCGTGCGCAGTTGGTGCGAGGCGTCGGCGATGAAGCGGCGCTGGCTGTTGATCAGCATGTGCATGCGCAGGCGCGAGCTGTTCAGGGCTGCCACCAGCGGACGCACTTCCTTGTGCACCAGCGTCGGGTCGACGTCGGAGGCGTCGTTCGGGCCGCGCGTTTCGACGGCGGTTTTCAGCTGCATCAGCGGCCGCAGCACCAGCCGCACCGCGAACCACACCAGCAACCCCACGGCCGCCAGCAACAGCGCTTGCCATACCAGGGTGTCGAACAGGATCTGGTTGGACAGCACGCGCCGCGCCTCCAGCGTTTCGCCCACCTGGATCAGCGCGATGCCGCGCATCGAATCGTCGTACACCGGTTGCAGCAGGGCGGCGATGCGCACCGGCTGGCCGTTGTAGTTGGCGTGGTAGAAGCGCACCAGCGCCGGATAGGCTTCCGAGCGCGGCACGTTGGCCGGTACCGGCGGCAGGTCGGCGTAGCCGGACACGGTTTCGCCGGCGATGCCGGTGACTTTGTAGTAGATGCGGCCCAGGGTGTCGGTCTCGAAACTGTCCAGCGCCACGTAGGGCACGTCGGCCACCACCTTGCCGTCGACCACCGAGACGCGTTCGGCCAGCGCGCGGGTGGAGGCCAGCAGCGAGCGGTCGTAGGCCGTGTCGGCGGCGTCCAGCGCGTTGTGGTAGACCGAGATGGTGTTCAGCGCCACCAGCACCAGCAGGGGCCCGAGCAGCCAGCGCAGCAGCTGTCCGCGCAGGCTGCCCAGCGTGGCGCCGGGGCCGAGACGGCGGGCGAGTGCGGGCAGCAGCGGCATGGCGGTCAGGCGCCGCCCGGCGTGGCGGGGGCGCCGACGGCGCTGCGCGGTTGCAGCAGGTAACCGATGCCGCGCAGCGTGGTGATGACGGCGGCGTCCGGGCCGGGGATGTCGAGCTTCTTGCGCACGCGGTGGATGTACAGGTCGATGGCGTCGATGCCGGCGTCGTCGCCCAGCGAGAACACTTCATCGAACAGTTTTTCCTTGGAGACGGCGCGGCCGCTGCGGGTGATCAGCGTTTCCAGCACCGCGTGCTCGCGCGGCGTCAGGGCCAGCGGATTGCCGGCGTAGCTGAACATGCGGGTCACGGTGTCGAAACTGAGCGCGCCGCAGTTGTGCACCAGCGCCTCGTTGCCTACGCTGCGGCGCAGCAATGCCTTGACGCGCGCCTCCAGCTCCGCTAGCTCGAACGGCTTGGCCAGATAATCGTCGGCGCCCAGATTCAGGCCCTGCACGCGGTCCTCCAGCCCGCCGCGCGCGGTCAGGATCAGCACCGGCGTCTTGGCGCGCGCGCCGCCGCGGGCGCGCAGGCGCTTGAGCACATCCAGCCCGTCCATGCGCGGCAAGGTCAGGTCGAGGATCACCAGCGCGTAATCCTGGGTGTGCAGCAGGGCGTCGGCATCGGCGCCGTTATCGGCGCATTCCACCGTCAGATGGGCGTCGCGCAGGGCCTTGGCCAGCCAGTGCTGCAATTCAGTGTGGTCTTCAACTAACAGTATGCGCATGAGGACTTGCCAGTTCGTTCAAATAAGTGCAGGGTAAGGACTGCATCATGGGCCGCCGGCCGCCAAAAAGGAAGAGCCGCCGGCGAATGTGGCGATCCGGCGACACTGAAAGGCAATTGAAAGATTGACGCTCCTATAGTGGCAGCACTGATTGAGAAATCAGGCACACATAAAACTATATCTGGAGACAACTCATGAAGAAATCCTCCCTGGCCCTCGCGGTCCTGGCATTGTTTGCGGCCGCCGGTGGCGCCCAGGCTCAATCCAACGTGCAGGTCTACGGCCTGCTGGACATGGGCATGGAAACCGCCAACAACCAGACCCCAACCGGCGGCAGCATGACCCGCGTGATCTCCGGCGGCATGAACACCTCGCGCTGGGGCCTGCGCGGCAGCGAAGACCTGGGCGGCGGCCTGAAAGCCGTCTTCAACCTGGAGGGCGGCATCCTGATGGACACCGGCGCCCAGGACGGCGCGCTGTTCAAGCGCCAGGCCACCGTCGGCCTGGAAGGCGCCTACGGCCGCGTGGTGGTCGGCCGCTCCTTCACCACCGTGTACGACACCGTGATCGCCTTCGATCCGATGGGCTTTGCGCCGTTCTACTCGTGGGCCACCTCCGGTCCGGCCACCGGCCCAAGCAAATACGGCTTCACCACCCAGTACGACAACATCATCAAGTACGCCGGCACCTTCGGCGACTGGAAGGTCGGCGCCAACTACGCCGCCGGCGAGCAGACCACCGGCACCCAGGACAGCGCCAAGACCGGTTTCAGCACCGTCTACAAATTTGGCGACGCCAACGTGATGGCGACCTGGGAGCGCAACAACGGCAACACTGTGGCCGCCACCGGCAACCGTGACAAGAACACCGTCTGGCACATCGGCGGCAACTACGAAACCGGTCCGTGGAAAATGTGGGCCGTGCTGCGCGACTACAAGCTGGTGGCCGGCAAGGCGCTGACCGCCGACGTCGACGCCACCACCACCTGGGCTGGCGTGGCCTACAAGACCGGCGCCACCACCCTGACCGGCGCGGTCTACCACGTCAACGTCAAGAACGTCGCCGCCGGCAAGGACGCCGATCCGACCATGTACGTGGCGCGCTACCGCTACGCGCTGTCCAAGCGCACCGACCTGCATGTGACGGCGGCCTACGCCAAGGCAAAGAACGGCCAGCTCACCGGCCTGTCGCGTGACGACGCCGGCTTTGGCACCAGCCAGCACGGCCTGACCATCGGCATGCAGCACCGCTACTGAGACTGGCGATGAAAGCCCTGCTGGCACTCATCTGCGCACTGCTGTTCGGTGCGGCGGCCCAGGCGGCGGGACTGGAGTGCATCGTGCCGTCCAAACCGGGCGGCGCGATGGACCTGACCTGCAAGCTGGCGCAGAAAGGTCTGGCAGGCTTGCACGATACGCCGAATCCGCCGCCGTCGGACATGCACATCAGCTATCTGCCGGGCGGGATCGGCGCGGTGGCGTGGCACTCGCTGGTGCAGCGCCGCCGCACCGAGCCGAATACGCTGGTGGCGTTTTCCGGCGGCTCGTTGCTGAATCTCGCGCAGGGCAAGTTCGGCAAGGTGAAATCGTCGGATGTGCGCTGGGTGGCGGCATTGGGCGCGGACTACGGCATGATCGCGGTGCGCGCCGATTCGCCTTACAAGACGCTGCGCGAGCTGGTGGTGACCTTGAAGTCGAATCCGGAAAAGGTGCTGATCGGCGTGTCCGGCACCATCGGCAGCCAGGACTGGCTGAAGATGGCGCTGCTGTCGCGCAGCGCCGGCATCGATCCGAAGGCGCTGCGTTTCGTCGCGCTGGAGGGCGGCGGCGAGGCTTTCACCGCCATGCACGCCAACTTTGTGCACGTGGTGTCAGGCGACGCCAGCGAAGCCACGCTGTACGCCGCCAGCGGCAACACCCGCGTGCTGGCGGTGCTGTCCGAGCAGCGCCTGCCCGGCGTGCTGGCCAATGTGCCGACCGCGCGCGAGCAGGGCTTCGATGTGGTGTGGCCCATCATCCGCGGTGTGTGGATGGGGCCCAACGTGTCGGATGCCGATTACCGGCAGTGGGTGTCGGCCTTCGACCGGGTGCTGGCCAGCCCGCAGTTTGCGCAGATGCGTGCCGCATCTGGTTTATATCCCTTCGGGCTGACCGGCGATGCGCTGGCGGCCTATGTCAAGAAAGCCGTGGACGACTACGGCAGGCGCGCCGCCGAACTGGGACTGGTGCGCTAAACAAAAACTTTTGGAGATTATGATGATTGTGAAGACCACTGTGGCCGCCGCATGCGCGTTTTTTGCCGGTTCCGTGCTGGCGCAGGTGCCGGCCGGCTATCCAGCCGACTACCAGAAGATCATCGACGCCGCGAAGAAAGAGGGCAAACTGGTGATCTACGGCGCCACCGACAGCAAGGCCACGCAGCCGCTGATCAAGGATTTCAGCGCCATGTACCCGGGCATCACGGTCGAGTACAACGACATGAATTCGACCGAGGTGTATAACCGCTTCATCTCCGAAGTGGCGGCCGGCGGCAACACCGCCGACGCCATGTGGTCCTCGGCCATGGACCTGCAAATGCGTCTGGCCTCGGATGGCTACGCGCTGCAATACAAGTCGGTGGAAGCGTCGAAGATCCCTGGCTGGGCGGTGTGGGACGACAAGGCTTACGGCACCACCTTCGAGCCGGCCGCCATCGTCTACAACAAGCGCCTGGTCGATGCCAAGGAAGTGCCGCAGACCCACGCCGACTTCGTGACGCTGATCCAGCAACCCAAGTTCAAGGACAAGGTCACCACCTACGATATCGAAAAATCCGGCGTCGGCTTCATGTTCATGACGCAGGATGCACGCGAGTATTCGAAGTTCCTGGAGCTGGAAAACGCCTTCGGCGTGTCCAAGGTGCGCGTGCAATCGTCGACCGGCACCATGATGGAGCGTATCTCCTCGGGCGAAAACCTGATCGGCTACAACGTGCTGGGCTCCTACGCGCTGGTGCGCGCCAAGACCGATCCGTCGATCGGCGTGGTGCTGCCGAAGGATTACACCCTGGTGATGTCGCGCGTGTTCTTCATCAACAAGGGCGCCAAGAACGTCAACGCCGCCAAGCTGTGGCTCGACTACATGCTGTCGCACCGCGGCCAGACCATCATCGCCAACGACTCCAAGCTGTTCGCCATCCGCGCCGACGTCACCGGCGAAACCACCTCGGCGGAGCTGATCAAGCAAATCGGCAACGACAAGATCAAGCCGGTGCCAGTCCATCCTATCCTGCTGCAATTCCTCGGACCGGCCAAGCGCATGGCCTTCCTCAAGCAGTGGAAAGAAACCGCAGGTAAAAAGTAAGAGGTACGCATCATGCAAACACTCGCTCACTCCAGCCGGCCAAGCCTGAACTGGCCGCGCGGCGTGGTGGTAACGCTGGCCGCCGGCGTTATCTTCCTGCCGCTGATCCTGATTTTTTATCAAAGCTTTTTGAACGCGCCGTTCTTCATGCCGGCCAAGGAGCTGGGCCTGGACGCCTACCGCTTCATCTTTGAAGATCCCGATTTCGCGGTGGCGTTCAAGAACGCGTTCTGGCTGGCCTCCGGGCTGGCGCTGATCGCGGTGCCGCTGGGCGGCATGCTGGCCTTCCTGATGATACGCACCGACCTGCCGGGCAAGGGCTTCATCGCGCCTTGCCTGCTGGTGCCGATCTTCGTGTCGCCGATGGTGATGGGCTTCGGCTACGTGGTGGCCATGGGGCCGGTGGGCTTCTACTCGCTGTGGGCCAAGGATCTGCTTGGCTTCATCCCGTGGAATATCTACTCCTTCACCAGCATCGTGGTGATCGCCGGCCTGACGCACGTGCCGCACGTCTACCTGTACGCTTCCTCGGCCCTGAAGAGCCTCGGCTCGGACGTGGAAGAGGCGGCGCGCGTCACCGGCGCCTCGCCGCTGCAAGTGATGTTCAACGTCTCGCTGCCGATGATTACCCCGGCGCTGGCCTATGCCGGCGTGCTGGTGTTCTTCCTCGGTTTTGAAGTCTTCGGCCTGGTGCTGGTGCTGGGCGATCCGGAAGGCCACATGGTGCTGGCCACCTATCTGTACAAGCTGACCAACAAGCTGGGCACGCCGTCGTATCACCTGATGGCCGCCGTTGCGGTCTGCCTGGTGATGGTGACCATGCCGCTGGTGATGGTGCAGCGCTGGCTGCTCAAGTCGTCCAACAAATTCGTCTCGATCAAGGGCAAGGGCGCGCGCACCAAGGCCATGCCGCTGGGCCGCTGGAAGTGGTTGGCGTTCGCGCTGATCTTCGGCTGGCTGATGTTCACCATCATCATGCCGATGTCGGGCATTGTGCTGCGCTCCTTCGTGCAGTACTGGGGCGAGGGCGTGAAGCTGGCCGACGTGCTGACCTTGCAGCACTTCCGCGAAATCATCGAACAACCGGCGCTGGTGCGCGGCATCTTCAACACGGTGCTGATCGGCGTGATCGGCGGCGCCTGCGCGGTGATCTGCTACTGCGCCATCGCGCTGGCCATGCACCGCAAGCCGGACATGATCACCCGCTTCCTCGACTACAGTGTGCTGGTGCCGCGCGCCGTGCCTGGCCTGCTGGCCGGCCTGTCCTTCCTGTGGGTGTTCCTGTTCGTGCCAAGCTGGCTGGATGGCGCCCTGAAAGGCATGGACAACGGCGTGGCGATCTGGCTGAGCGAGCATGCGATCCCGATGCTGCGTTCCCTGCGTTCCACCATCTTCGCCCTGTGGCTGGCGTATTCGGTGGTGTGGCTGGCCTACGGCATGCGCCTGATTTCGACCGCGCTGCTGCAAGTGGGGCCGGAGCTGGAAGAGGCGGCGCGCGCGGTTGGCGCCACCCGCGGCAAGGTGACGCGCGATGTCACGGTGCCACTCATCAAATATGGCCTGCTGGGCGCGTGGCTGATGGTGTTCCTGATCTTTGAACGTGAATATTCGACCGGCGTGTATCTGCTTTCGCCGGGCACGGAGGTGATCGGCGCGCTGCTGGTGTCGCTGTGGGCGACCGGCTCCACCGATCTGGTGGCGGCGCTTTCGTTCATCAACATTTCGCTGGTGGCCGTGGGCCTGGGCGTGGCACTGCGCTTCGGCGTCAAGCTGCATAACTGAGGTACATATTATGAAACGAGACATCATGACCAACGAACTGACTGTCAACGAGCTGCATCTGGACTACGGCAGCGGCGCCAGCGCCAACCCGATTCTCAAGGGCGTGTCCATGCACCTGCAAAAGGGCGAAGTGGTGGCGCTGCTGGGCCCTTCGGGCAGCGGCAAGACCACGCTGCTGCGCGCCGTGGCCGGGCTGGAAAGCCCGAAAGCCGGCACCATCGCCATCGGTGAGCGCAATGTGTTCGACGGCGCGAAAGGCTTCGAGATGCCGGCCGAGCAGCGCAACCTCGGGCTGGTGTTCCAGTCCTACGCCCTGTGGCCGCACAAGACGGTGTTCGACAACGTCGCCTATGGCCTCAAGCTGCGCAAGCTGGGCGCGGCCGACATCAAGGACAAGGTCAGCGACGTGCTGAAGAACCTGGGCCTGGGCCATCTGGCGGAACGCTTCCCGCACCAGCTGTCCGGCGGCCAGCAGCAGCGTGTGGCGATCGCGCGCGCGCTGGTCTACAACCCGCCGGTGATTTTGCTGGACGAGCCGCTGTCCAACCTCGACGCCAAGCTGCGCGAGGAGGCGCGCGCCTTCCTGCGCGAGCTGATTGTGCGCATGGGCCTTTCCGCGTTGATGGTCACGCACGACCAGGCCGAGGCGATGGCGATTTCGGACCGCATCCTGCTGCTCAATAACGGCAAGATCGAGCAGCAAGGCACGCCGCAAAGCATGTACGAAACGCCGGATACCTTGTTCACGGCCGAATTCATGGGCAGTAACAACCGCCTGCCGGCGCGCGTGGTCCAGCGCGACGGCAAGCAGGTGCAGCTGGAAGTCAATGGCACGCGTCTGCAAGCGACCGCGCGCGGCAACGGCGGCGGCGAGGCGGCCCTGATCCGCGTCGAGGAAGTCAAGGTCAGCGCCACGCAGGTGGACAACGCCATCGAGCTGCCGCTGCTGACCTGCATGTACCTGGGCGACCGCTTCGAGTGCCTGTTCAAGAGCGCCAACGGCGAGATCAGCCTGCGCGCCTATTCCAAATATCGCCTGGATTCCGGCCGCTACTGGCTGCAACTGCCGTCAGACAAGCTCTGGGTGTTTTGACTCCCATCCTCCTTCGCCCTTGAGACAAACGGCTCCGCAATCGTGCGGGGCCGTTTTTTTTATCGAAATCTGCCAAGAATTGTGATTTTCGGAGAGAATTCCCGCGGAATTCCTCACGATTCTGAATCTATATGTATAAAATAGTTGCTTTGTATCTATTTTTCCAATCCCAGCCCTTGACTGCTAGTCTATAATTTGCACAGCACGCCGGCCGGCGCTTTTCTGGATAAATTATTAACACATGCGCACTCAAGGCGTTCGTTTCTCTATTGCCAGGCACGCCCACTGGGCGCCTGGGTTGAGCACTCCCGAAGCATGGGCCGCTTGGGCGCAGGCGCCGCACGGCATCGCCGCAGGCGAGGAGCCGGGGGTAAAGGCCATGCCGGCCATGCTGCGCCGTCGTGCCGGCTTCCTCGGCAAGATGGCGCTGGAGGTGGCGTATGAATGTCTGGATGGCCGTGGCGATATTCCCACCGTGTTCTGTTCGCGCCATGGCGACGTGGCGCGCGCGGTGGAATTGCTGGCCGATCTGGCGCGTGGCGAAGCGCTGTCGCCGACCGCATTCGGCATGGCGGTGCACAACGCGATACCCGGCTTGTTCACCATTGCGCGCGGCGACCGCGCGAATCACATCGCGCTGGCGGCGGGGGCGGCCTCTATCGAGCACGCGGTGATTGAGGCATGCGGACTGCTGGCCGATGGCGCGCCGGCGGTGCTGCTGGTGGCCTGCGATTGTCCGCTGCCGGAATTGTTCGCGCCCTTCCGGGACTGCGAAGAACAGCCGTACGCGTGGGCATGGTTGATGACCGCCGCCGAAGGCGATGTGGTGTCGCTGGATTGGACCGCCAGCGATGAAGCACCGTCCGCCGGCATGTCGGGCGGCCTGCGGGTGGCGGCTTTCCAGCTGGGCGAGGCGCGCGCCATGGAGCGCTGCGATGGCCGCCTGCGCTGGCGCTGGCGGCGGGAGGGCTGACGTGATCGCGCGTCTGTCGCTTTATTGGCGGGTACTCGCCACCGGCCTGAGTTTCGCGGTGTTCGGCATCGGCGGCCTGCTGCTGCGCGTGCTGGTGTTCCCGCTGCTGAATGTTCTCATCTGGACGCCGGCGCTGCGCGTGACGGCGGCGCGTGCGGTGATACGCCATGCTTTCCGCGCTTATGTGGACCTGATGCGCGTGCTGGGGGTGCTGCGTTATGAGGTGCGCGGCCTGGGGAAGCTGGAACGAGGTGGCCTGCTGATACTGGCCAATCATCCGACGCTGATCGATACGGTGTTCCTGATGGCGTTTGTCAAGAATGCCGACTGCATTGTTAAAAGCGCGCTGTGGAACAACCCGTTCACGCGCGGGCCGGTGCGAGCCGCCGGCTACATCAGCAATGACAGCGGGGCGGGCCTGGTGGACGACTGCATCGCTTCTCTTGAACGGGGCAATAACCTGATCGTGTTCCCGGAAGGGACGCGCACGCCGGGCAACGGCGTCATCAGCATGAAGCGCGGCGCCGCCAATATTGCGGTGCGCGGCGCGCGCGATATGACGCCGGTGCTGATCCGCTGTGAGCCGGCGACGCTGGGCAAGGGAGGGAAGTGGTGGCGTGTGCCGCCTCGGCGCGTGCTGATACAGATAGACGTGCAGGATGACCTGGCGGTTGCAAGCTTCACTGACAATGGCGTCAGCGAAGTGATGGCGGCGCGCCGGCTGACTGAGTTTTTACAAAATTATTTTACCGTGAAGTGCCAAAGCCATGCTTGAACTGGAAGTGAAACAACTGATTATCGATGTTCTGCAACTGGAAGATATCACGCCGGAGGATATCGATAGCGCAGAGCCGCTGTTCGTCGAAGGTCTCGGCCTGGATTCGATCGATGCGCTGGAACTGGGTGTGGCCCTGCAAAAGCGGTACGGTATCTCCCTGTCGGCGGACTCGGAAGATACGCGCCGTCATTTCGCCTCGGTGCAGGCGCTGACGGCCATGATTGAAAGTCACAGAAAGAAGTAAATAAAAAAGAAGGGATAGCTAGAAATGATCGATTTGAATGAAATGAGCAGAGACCAGCTGCAAAACTGGTTGGTTGATCTGCTGGCGGAGATGTTCGAACTCGACAAGTCCGAACTGCGCGCCGACTCCAATCTGTACGCGGATCTGGATATCGACAGTATCGACGCGGTCGACCTGGCGGTGAAACTGAAACAGATGACCGGCAAGCGCCTGGCGCCGGAAGTGTTCAAGAGCATCCGCACTATCGGCGACGTCGTCGATGCGCTGGCCGGCATGACGGAGCAGGCGGCTTAAGCGCGATGCCGATGACAGTTTTAACGGTGCTGGTGACGCTGCTGTATCCATTGGCGATCTGGTTCGGTCACGGACAGGTGGAGCCGCGCTGGCTGGCCGGTTTGCTGCTGCTGGCGGCGGCCACGCGCTTGCCGGCGCTGAAGCTGAGCGGCGTCGCGCGCTGGTCTGTGGCCGGCGCGCTGGTGTTGGTCGGCTGCGCCATCTGGAGCAATCTGCTGCTGCCATTGAAACTGTATCCGGTGCTGGTGAATATGGCTTTGCTGGCCGGTTTCGGCTACAGCCTGACGACGCCGGTGTCCGCAGTCGAACGCATGGCGCGTCTGAGCGGGCAGGATTTTCCGCCGGTGGCGCAAGCCTATATGCGCAAGGTGACGCAGGTGTGGTGCGTTTTTTTCGTGCTGAATGGCGCGACCGCCTTTGGCACCGCGCTGTGGGCGTCGGAGGCCGTATGGTCGCTGTACACCGGGGTGGTGTCGTATGCCCTGATGGGTATCTTGTTTGGTGCGGAGTACCTGGTGCGTCTGCGGTTCAAGCGGCTGCATCATGTCTGACCGTATCGAACATTTATATTCGGCGCTGGTGGCGCGTCCGGCTGACGGTATCGTCGGCTGGCGCGGAGCGGAGCGTATCAGCAATTCCGCATTCCTGGCGCGCTTGCATGCATGGCATGGCCTGCTGATCGCGCAGGCCGGCCGCAACTTCGCGCTGTACATGGATGACAGCATTGAGTTCAGCGCGGCGTTGCTGGGCGCTTGGCATGCGGGCAAGACGGTCTGGCTGAGCGCCGATGCGTTGCCCGCGACCTGCGAATCCCTGAGGGCATCGGTGGATGGCTTCCTCGGCGAGTTTCCGGCCGCGATGTCGCCGATGCGGCCGCTGGCCGCGTTGCCGGTGTCATTGAGCGCGGGCCTCGCCACGGATCTGCATGGCGACATGCCGGCGCTGGTGGTGTTCACCTCCGGTAGCACCGGCGCGGCGCAGGCGATTCCCAAGAAACTGTCGCAACTGGCCAACGAGGTGGAAACGCTGGAACTGCTGTTTGGCGAGCGCGCACCCGCTGCGGCGGTGTGGGCGACGGTGTCGCATCAGCACATTTACGGTTTGCTGTTCAAGGTTCTGTGGCCGTTGGCGACGAGACGGGCGATGCACGCCCTGAGCGTGAGCTATCCCGAGGAACTGGCGCAGGCGCTGGCCGCCGCGCCTTGCGTGCTGGTGGCCAGCCCGGCGCATTTGAAGCGTCTGCCGGAGCATCTGGACTGGCGCGGCGCCGCCGCCATGCTGCGCGCGGTGTTCTCTTCCGGCGGCCCGCTGGCGCCGGATGCGGCGTTGACGGCGGGCGCGTTGCTGGGCAGTGTGCCGGTGGAGGTGTATGGCAGTTCGGAGACCGGTGGCGTCGCCTGGCGCCAGCGCGCGTCGCTTGAGGATAACGCATGGACGCCGTTCCCCACCGTCGACTGGCGTCTCGATGAGGAGGATGGCGCGTTGGAAGTGCGATCGCCGCATCTGGCGGATGACGGCTGGCTGGCGCTGGCCGACCGCGCGGAGCGCGTTGAGCACGAGGGCGCGCGGCGCTTCCTGCTGCTCGGCCGCCGCGACCGCATCGTTAAAATTGAAGAGAAACGCATCTCGCTGAGCGCCATGGAGGCGGCGTTGACCGCATCCGGCCTGGCGGCCGAAGCGCGCGTGCTGCCGTGCGAGCCGGAGGCGGGCGAACGCCAGCGCCTTGCCGCGTTTGTCGTTCCCACCGCGGCAGGCCGTGCGTTGCTGGACAGCGAAGGCAAGAACGCGCTGAACAAGCGCCTGCGCGCGGTGCTGGCGGCGGTGGTGGACGCCGTCGCATTGCCGCGCCGCTGGCGCTATCTGGAGCGGATGCCGGTCAATGCGCAAGGCAAAACCACCATGGCCGCCTTGCTGGCATTGCTGGAAGAAGAGCGCCCGCTGTTCCCGCGCATCACCGAACTGGAATGCGGCCACCAGCGCGTGGTGCTGGAACTGACCGCACCCGCGAACCTGCTGTACTTCGATGGTCATTTCGATGTCGCGCCGATACTGCCAGGCGTGGTGCAGCTCGACTGGGCAATTCATTTCGGCCGCCGGTACTTCAAGTTGCCGCCGATATTCAAAGGCATGCAGCAGCTGAAGTTCCAGCAAGTGGTGGCGCCCGAGACCCCGGTGCGGCTGGAGTTGACGCACGATCCGGTCAAGGACTACCTGCAATTCCGCTATGTGTCCGGCGCGGGCCAGCATGCCAGTGGCCGCATTCTGTTCGGAGGGGGCGATGTTTAAACCTGTCATCGTGGTCCCGGTCTACAACCACGAACACGCCATCGGCGCGGTGCTGGCTGGTCTGCTGCGCCATGGCGTGCCGTGCATGCTGGTGGACGATGGCAGCTCCGTGTCATGCGCAGCCGTGCTGGATGCCTTGGCGCGCGCACATCCGGCCGAGGTGGAACTGGTGCGCCTTCCATATAATCAGGGCAAAGGCGCGGCCGTGCTGGCGGGCTTCCGTCAGGCCGCGGTGCGCGGCTATACCCATGTGCTGCAAATCGACGCCGACGGCCAGCATGAGACGGCCGATGTGCCGAAGTTCCTGGCATTGGCGGAAGCGAATCCCGCCGCCATCATTTGCGGCTATCCGGTGTATGACGAGTCGGTGCCGAAAGCGCGCCTGTACGGCCGCTACGCTACGCACATCTGGGTGTGGATTAACACGCTGTCGCTGGAGATCCGCGATTCCATGTGCGGCTTCCGCGTTTATCCGGTGGCGCCGGTGAATACGCTGGCGGCGCGCCACGCCATCGGCGTTCGCATGAACTTCGACACCGACATCGTGGTGCGCCTGTTCTGGAACGGCCTGCGTGTCATCAACATTGGCACCAGCGTGTCCTACCCGAGCGACGGCGTGTCCCACTTCCGCGTATGGCGCGACAATGTGCTGATCTCGTGGATGCACACGGTACTGTTTTTCGGCATGCTGTCGCGTATCCCCAAACTGCTGGCGCGGAAATGGCAGGCCAAATGAGCGCACGCGGTCTGCACTGGGCCTCCATCAACGAAATCAGCTTCGTGGCCGGCATGCGCCTGCTGTTCCGCATCTACCGCGTTTTCGGCCGCTGGCCGTTCCGCGTGGTGCTGTATCCGGTGCTGGCGTGGTATGTGCTGACCAAGCCATTGCCGCGCCGCGCGTCGCGTGAATACCTGCGTCGCGTGTCGGCGCACACGGGCATGCGCCTGCCGGGCGTGATGCGCCACTTCGCCGCGTTCGGCGAGAGCATTCTGGACAAGATGATGCTGTGGGGCGGTTTGTTCAAGCTGGACCAGGTCGAGCTGCATGGCGGCGATTTGATCGCGGATGCGGTAGCGGCAGGCAAGGGCGGTCTGATGATCTGCGCCCACCTCGGCAATCTGGAACTGTGCCGTGTGCTGTCGCGCCAGCGCCGCGATATCAGGCTGACGGTGCTGGTGCATACCAAACACGCGCAGGCATTCAACGACATGCTGGGCAAGCTGAATCCGGCGAGCCAGCTGAATCTGATGCAAGTGACCGACATGTCGCCGGCCACCGCGATGCTGCTGTCCGAACGCGTGGCGCGCGGCGAGTTTGTCGTCATCGCCGGCGACCGCATTCCGGTCTCGCACAATCCGCGTGTGGCGATGGCGGACTTCATCGGCGCGCCGGCGGCATTCCCGGTCGGCCCGTATGTGCTGGCCAGTGTGCTGCAATGCCCGGTATTCCTGCTGTTCTCCATCCGCCGTGGCGACAAGTCGGAGGTGTACTTCGAGCGCTTCCGCGATGAAGTCCGCATTCCACGCCAGGGCCGCGATGCCGCGCTGAACGCGCTGGCCGCGGATTACGCGCAGCGCCTGCAACATTACACCTTGCGCGCGCCGCTCCAGTGGTTCAACTATTACGATTTCTGGCATTTACCTCAACTGGAAAAAACCGATGCACCTCGCTGACATCGCTCAACTCACGCCGCGCACCGTGCGCTTCGACCAGAATCGTTTGACGATCGAAGACATCGTCGATATCGCACACGGCCGTGCGAACGCCGCGCTGTCGGACGATCCGGCTTTCCGGGCCGCCATCCAGCGCGGCGCCGACTTCCTCGACCGGCTGCTGCGCGAGGATGGCACCATCTATGGCGTGACCACCGGCTATGGCGATTCCTGCACCGTGAACGTGCCGCTGGATCTGGTGCCGGACCTGCCGCATCATCTGTACACCTATCACGGCGTCGGCCTGGGCGAGTACTTCACGCCGGCGCAAACGCGCGCGATCCTGGCGTCGCGCCTGGCTTCGCTGAGCAAGGGCTACTCAGGGGTCAGCGTTGAGCTGCTGTTGCAGATCACGCGCCTGCTGGACGCCGGCCTGCTGCCGCTGATTCCATCCGAAGGTTCGGTGGGCGCCAGTGGCGACCTGACGCCGCTGTCGTATCTGGCGGCCGTGCTGTGCGGCGAGCGCGAAGTGTGGCGCGATGGCGCGCAGGTGCCTGCGGCGCAAGCCTTGCGGGAAGCTGGAATCGCGCCGCTGCGCCTGCGTCCGAAAGAAGGCCTGGCCATCATGAACGGCACCGCTGTCATGACGGCGCTGGCTTGCCTGGCCTACGCCCGCGCCGAATATCTGACGAAGCTGAGCACCCGCATCACCGCCATGGCTTCATTTGCGATGGACGGCAATGCACATCACTTCGACGAAGTGCTGTTCGCGGCCAAGCCGCACGGCGGCATGCAGCAGGTGGCGGCATGGCTGCGCGGCGATCTGCCGACCAGCCAGTGGGAGCGCAACGGCAAGCGCCTGCAAGACCGCTATTCGATTCGCTGTGCACCGCACGTCATCGGCGTGCTGGCCGATGCCATGCCGATGTTCCGCACCATGATCGAGAATGAGCTGAATAGTGCGAACGATAATCCTTTGATCGACGCGGACAATGAGCGCGTGCTGCACGGTGGTCACTTCTATGGCGGCCACATCGCCTTCGCCATGGATGGCATGAAGAACGCGGTCGCCAATCTGGCCGACCTGCTGGACCGCCAGATGGCGCTGCTGGTCGACAGCCGCTACAACCACGGCCTGCCCGCCAATCTGTCCGGCGCCAAAGGCGAGCGCGCGCCGATCAACCACGGCCTCAAGGCCCTGCAGATCAGCGCCTCGGCATGGACGGCGGAAGCGTTGAAAGCCACCATGCCGGCCTCCGTGTTCTCGCGCTCCACCGAGTGCCACAACCAGGACAAGGTCAGCATGGGCACCATCGCCGCGCGTGACTGCCTGCGCGTGCTGGATCTGACCGAGCAAGTGGTGGCGGCCTTGCTGATCACCGTGCGTCAGGGCGTGTGGCTGCGCCGGCAGGTCAGCCCGGAACTGCAAGCGCACGCCGCGTTGGCGGCAATGCAGGATGCGCTGGCGGCCGATATCAAGCCGGTGGAAGAAGACCGCCGCCTGGAGCCGGATCTGCGCCTGATGCTGGAGCGTATCCGCGCGCAAGCCTGGGATCTGTATGCGTAAGAAGAAAGAAAGCCGCTGGTTCGCGGAAGTCGAGATGCAGGTGCAGTTCTTCGACCTGGACCCGATGGAGATCGTCTGGCACGGCCGCTACGTCAAGTATCTGGAAGTGGTGCGCTGCGCGTTGCTCGACAAGATCGGCTACAACTACCCGCAGATGAAGGAATCCGGCTATGTCTGGCCGGTGATCGACATGCAGCTGCGTTATGTCGGCTCGGCCACGTTCGGCCAGAAACTGCGGCTGCGCGCCGATATCGTCGAGTGGGAAAATCGTTTGAAGATCGATTACCTCATCACCGATGCGGACACCGGCAAGCGCCTGAACCGCGCCTCCACCACCATGGTGGCTGTCGATATCGCCACCAGGGAGATGTGCTACGTCTCGCCGCCGGTGCTGTTTGAAAAACTGGGGATCACGCCTGATGAACAAGCTTAAAACCATCGCCGCCGCCGCGCTGCTGGCCAGTACCGCCTGCGTGCAGGCGGCCATTCCATCCGCTAAAATCCAGGCCATGCTGGCCAAGCCCGCCGTCATGTGCGGCCGCTTCGACCAGACCAAGCAACTGGTCGGCATGAAGAAGCCGCTCGCTTCGGAGGGCCGCTTCTGCGTCATCGCCGGCAAGGGCGTGTTGTGGCGCACCCTCAAGCCTTTCCCCAGCACGCTGCGCCTGACGCGCGACGAGATCGTCAACTATCAGGGGGACCGCGTTGCCATGCGTCTGGATGCGAAGACGGAACCGACCGTTCGCATGATTAACAATGTGCTGTTTTCCTTGCTGTCCGGTGATCTGGGCCAGCTGGATGCGCTGTTTGAAGGCGATGGCAATGTGGATGCCACCAGTTGGAACGTGGCGTTGAAGCCGCGTCAGGCGGCATTGGAAAAAGCCATCGGCACCATCAAGCTGGAAGGCGGCGCCTATGTGAAGTCCATCGTCATGAACGAGGGCGGTGGCGACCGCACCACCATCGTCTTCTCGGAAATCAAAACCGGTGAAGCGGCGATGAGCAAGGAAGAGGCGGCGCTGTTTTGATCCGTACCCGACAACTCGCGCTGTTGTGGGTGCTGGCGGTCGGCCTGCTGCTGGGGCATAACGCCTGGCTGTGGGCCGTCAAGCGTATCGTGCCCGATACCGACATCATGGCGCTGCTGCCGGTGCAGGAGCGCGATCCGGTGCTGCAAGCGTCGTTCAATCATATGGTCGATGCGGCGCAGCAGCGGGTAGTGGTGCTGATTGGCGCGGCGGAGTGGGAGGATGCGAAACGCGCCGCCGACGCGTATGGCGCCGCGCTGGCGGCGCGCAAGGATATGCTGGATGTCACGCCAGTCAACGAGCAGACGCAGAGCGACTGGCTGTCGCTGTTCCAGCGGCACCGGCTTGCATTGCTGACGGCGCAACAGGAGCTGCAACTGCGCGAGCAGCCATCGCAGTTCTGGCTGGAGGCGGCGCTGGCCAGGCTGTATGCGCCGTTTGGCGGACCTAAGCTCGGCTCGTGGCAAGAGGACCCGTTTGGCCTGTTCGCGGACTGGGTGCAGGAGCGTGCAAGAGAGACGCCTGTGCGTCCGCGCGATGGCCATTTGTTTGTCGCAGACGCGCGGCGCCAGTATGTGCTGTTGCCACTGACACTGAAAGTGCCCGCGCTGTCGATGACGGCGCAGGAGACCGTGCTACCCTTGTTGAAACAGGCGGCGGATGCGGCACGCAAGGCGGCGCCGCAAGCCGAAGTGATACAGGCTGGCGTGATCCTGCATGCGGCCAATGCCAGCGCACAGGCCAGTGGCGAAGTGTCGACCATCGGCATCGGTTCGCTGCTGGGCATCATTCTGTTGATGTGGCTCGCCTTTCATTCGTTTAAGCCGATTTCACTGATCCTGCTGTCGATCGGCATTGGCTGCCTGGGCGCGCTGTCGGTGTGCTGGCTGCTGTTTGGCCGCATTCATTTGATGACGCTGGTGTTTGGCGCGAGCCTGATCGGTGTGGCTCAGGATTACGGCATCTACTTCCTGTGCAACCGCCTTGCGGCGGACGAACAGCTCGATTCGCCGGCATTGCTCAAGCGCCTGTTGCCGGGCCTGGGGCTGACGTTGCTGGCCGCGGTGATAGGTTATACGGGCCTTGCGCTGACGCCGTTCCCTGGCTTGCGCCAGATGGCGGTGTTCTCGGCATTGGGCCTGGTGTTCGCATGGCTAACGGTGGTGTGCTGGTTCCCGGCGCTGATTGGCGGCCGCTCGCTGCAGAGCGGCGGTCTGGTACGCATTTATGGCGCGGCCTTGCGGCGCTGGCCGCAGCCGCGGCTGACCCGCGTGACACTGGTTGTAGCCGCGGGGTTTGTGTTGGTGGCTGGCTACGGCATCGCACGTCTTGGCGCCAATGACGATATTCGTCTGCTGCAAAATCCGCCCAGGCATCTGATCGACGATCAGCTCAAACTGAGCAAGCTGCTGGATGCGCCGACGCCGGTGCAGTATTTTTTGGTGCGCGGCGCGTCGGCGGAACAGGTGCTGCAACGCGAGGAACTGCTGAAGGCGCGGCTGGATCAATTTGTCACGGCCAGGCGCATCACCGGCTATCAGGCGATATCGAACTGGGCGCCATCGGAGCGCACACAGGCTGCGCACCGCGCGCTGGTGGAAGAAAAGTTGCTGGCGGATGGCGGACCGCTGCACGCCATCGCCGCCCAGATCGGCGAGGATGCCGCATGGATCGCGGCCACCCGTGCCGGCCTGCTGGCAGCGGCGGCGCCGCTGCCGCTGGACGCCTTCCTGCAATCGCCGGCCAGCGAGCCGTGGCGCCATTTGTGGCTGGGAGGGAGCAACGGCGTGTACGCCAGCATTGTGGCGCTGCGTGGCCTGAGCAATGCCGCCGCGCCGGAAGTTTCGCTGGCGGCGGAAAAGCTGGAAGGCGTGCAATGGGTGGATAAGGTGGCTGAGATCTCTTCGGTGCTGGGTCGCTATCGTCAGGATATGAGCTGGGTGGTGCTGGGGGCCTATGCGGTGGTGTTCGCGCTGTTGTTCCACCGCTATCGCGGCCGTACCTGGCGCGTGCTGGCGCCGACCGCTTTGGCGAGCGTGGTGACGCTCGCGCTGTTCGGCTACGCCGGCCAGAACCTGCAACTGTTCCATGTGCTGGCGCTGATGCTGCTCCTCGGCGTCGGCGTCGATTACGGTATCTTCATGCAGGAACATCCGGATCGCCGTGATCATACGCCCTGGCTGGCGGTCGGCATGTCGGCGGCGAATACGATTTTGTCCTTTGGCTTGCTGGGGTTGAGCTCCACACCGGCATTGCGGGCGTTCGGCCTGACGATGCTGATGGGGACCGCGCTGGTCTGGCTGTTTGTTCCGTGTTTTGGTTCTATCAAAGAAAGTGCGCATGACTGAGACAATCAAGAGTGAGAACGTGGAAATCCTGATCGTGGGCGCCGGACCGGCAGGCTCGGTCGCCGCCGCCTTGCTGCGCCAGCAGGGCAGGCGGGTGCTGGTGATCGAGCGTGAGCAGTTCCCACGCTTCTCCATCGGTGAAAGCCTGCTGCCGCAAAGCATGGCCTATCTCGAACAGGCGGGCATGCTGCAAGCGGTGGTGGAAGCGGGCTTCCAGTTCAAGAACGGCGCGGCTTTCATGCGCGACGGCTGCTATACGGATTTCGATTTCCGCGACAAGCATACGCCAGGCTGGGGCACGACCTATCAGGTGCAGCGCGCCGACTTCGATCATGTGCTGGCCAAAGAGGCGGAGCGCTTTGGCGCCGAGATCCGCTACCGCCACGAAGTGCTGGATATCGCGCTGGGCGCGGCCGCGGAGGGCGGCGCGCGCGTGACGGTCAAGGCGCCGGATGGCGCGGTGTATCAGGTTGACGCGGGCTTCATCCTGGATGCCAGCGGTTTTGGCCGCATCCTGCCTCGTTTGCTGAAACTGGAGACCCCGTCCAACTTCCCGGTGCGCGGCGCCATCTTCACGCACGTCGAAGACGGCATCCGCGACAAGGGCTTTGACCGCAACAAGATCCGCGTGACCGTGCATCCCCGGCATTGCAATGTGTGGTTCTGGACGATCCCATTTGCCGGCGGCCGCTGCTCGCAGGGCGTGGTGGCGGAGACGGATTTCCTCGACCAGTACCAGGGCACGCCAACCGAGCGCCTGCAAGCGATCATCGCCGAAGAGCCATCGCTGCGTGAGCTGCTGTCAAACGCACAGTGGGATACCCCCGCGCGCCAGATCGTCGGCTATTCGGCCAACGTGGCGCGCCTGTGGGGCGAGGGTTACGCGTTGCTGGGCAACGCGGGCGAATTCCTCGACCCGGTGTTCTCGTCCGGCGTGACCATCGCTTTCAAGTCGGCCAGCCTGGCGGTGGCCGCGCTGGAGCGCCAGTTGAATGGCGAGACGGTGGACTGGCAGGCCGACTACGGCGTGCCGCTGCGCCGTGGCGTCGATACTTTCCGCGCCTTTGTCGAATCATGGTACGCGGGGGGCTTCCAGAAGATCATCTTCCACCAGGATAAACAGCCGGATGTGCGCCGCATGATCTCCGCCATCCTGGCCGGTTATGCGTGGGACCAGACCAATCCGCTGGTGAAGGAAACACCGCGCAGGCTGGCGGCGCTGGAGGCTTTATGCACGCCCGCCTGATCGCCGCCGCTGCCGCCGTGGTGCTGGCCGGCTGCGCTTCCGCGCCGAAGACGCCAGAGGCGCGCCTGGGCCTGAAGCTGGCGCCGGCGGCGCTGGGTAGCTCCATCAGCGTGCAGCAGCATCTGAAGGTGGAGCGCGCCGGCCGCACAGATGACCTGGACGTGGCTTTGCAGGTGGAGCCGGATGCCGTCGACGTGGTCGGCCTGGCATTTGGCCAGCGCGTTCTGACTTTGCATTACGATGGCAAGGAGCTGACTTCGTGGCGCCATGTGATGCTGCCTTCGCAGGTGCGGGCGGAGGATGTGCTGGAAGATATCCAGCTGACGCTGTGGCCAGCGGACGCCGTGGCGGCGGCGCTGCCGCCGGAGTGGCAGGTGGCGGAGCAGGGCAGGGTAAGGACGCTGACGTTGGCCGGTGAACCTGTCATGCGCATAGTCTACAGCGGTGAGCCGCGCTGGAGCGGCACGGTGGTCTTGGATAACTTGCGATATCACTATAAGCTGACGATACAGTTCGCGGCGACGGAATGAGGGCATGCTGAATTTTTACTTGAACGCCTGCGGTATCACCTGTGCGCTCGGCGATGGACATGAGCAGGTGAAGACGCGCCTGTACGCAGGCCGGACCGGCGTGGTGTCAAGCACGCGTTGGTCGGCGGGACGCGAGCTGCCGCTGGGCGAAGTGCCGGGCGAACTGCCATCGGTGGCGCATCTGCCGCCGCATCAGCGCAGTCGCAATAACGCGCTGGCGCTGGCGGCGTTGGCGCAGATTCGTCCCGCCGTGGAGGCGGCGATCGCGCGCCATGGCGCGGAGCGGGTCGGCGTCGTCATTGGCACCAGCACCTCCGGCATCGGCGAGACGGAGCAGGCGCTGATGCGCCATGCCATCGACGGCGGCCTGCCGCCGGACTTCCACTACAGCGTGCAGGAAATGGGTTCGCCAGCGGAAATGCTGGCGCGGGAGCTGGGACTGAAAGGTCCGGCCTATGTGCATTCCAGCGCCTGTTCGTCCAGCGCCAAAGCGCTGGCCAGCGCGGCACGCCTGATCCGCATGGGCCTGTGCGACGCGGTGCTGACTGGCGGCGTGGATTCGCTGTGCGCGTTCACGGTGGCCGGTTTCGCGGCGCTGGAGTCGGTCAGCACGGCGCAATGCAATCCGATGAGCGTCAACCGCAAGGGCATCAATATCGGCGAAGGCGCCGCGCTGTTCCTGATGAGCGCGGAGGCCGGGGACGCGTCGCCGGTCAGGCTGATGGGATGGGGTGAAACCTCGGATGGCCATCATATGTCGGCGCCCGATCCGGCCGGCGCGGGCGCTGAGTTGGCGATGTCGCAGGCGTTGCGGCGGGCCGGCCTCACGGCCGCGCAGATCGACTACATCAATATGCATGGCACGGCGACGCCGCAGAACGATGCGATGGAGTCCAGGGTGACCGAGAGGCTGTTTGGCGCGGAGGTGCCGGTCAGTTCGACCAAGCCGTTCACCGGGCACACGTTGGGGGCAGCCGCGGCGATTGAGGCGGCGCTGTGCTGGCTGGCCATGCAGGATGATAATCCGCTGGGCAAGCTGCCGCCGCATCTGTGGGATGGCGCCATCGACCCGGCGTTGCCGGCGTTGAACCTGGTGCCCGCCGGTGCGGCGCTGGGCCGTCCGCTGCGCCGTATCCTGAGCAGTTCTTTCGCCTTCGGCGGCTCCAACGCCGCGCTGGTGCTGGGGAGGGACGCCTGATGCTGCCCGATATCCGCATGCTGGTGCCGCACTCCGGCCAGATGGTGCTGCTGGACCGCGCGGTCAGCGCCGACGCCGACAATCTGTGCGCCGAAGTGCGGATTCACGAGGGCAGCATGCTGGCTGGAGAAACCGGCGTCGGTTCGTGGGTCGGTATCGAATACATGGCGCAGGCGGTGGCGGCACACGCCGGCTGGCTTGCGCTGCAACGGGGCGAAGAGGTGAAGGTGGGTTTCCTGCTTGGCGCGCGCAAATATGAGGCCAGCGTGCCGGCGTTCGCGCTGGGCAGCGTCTTGCGGGTGCATGTGCACCGCGTACTGCAAGGCGACAACGGCTTGGGCGCATTCGAGTGCGGCATCGATATCGTCGATGGCCTGGTCAATGCGGCGACGGCCACGGTGACGGTGTTCCAGCCTCACAATGTCAATCAATTTCTTAAAGATGGAAACGTAGGATGAGTCAGAATAAATCCATGAGCGTGCTGGTGACGGGATCGTCGCGCGGCATCGGCAAGGCGATAGCGCTGCGCCTCGCTCGCGATGGCTACGATGTGGTGCTGCATTGCCGCAGCCAGCGCGCGGAAGCCGATGCGGTGGCGCAGGAGATCGCCGGCATGGGCCGCGCCGCCCGCGTGCTGCAATTCGATATCGGCGACCGCGCCGCCACCGCCGCCGCGCTGGAGGCGGACATCGCCGAACATGGCTGCTATTACGGCGTGGTGTGCAATGCCGGCGTCGCGCGCGATAACGCCTTCCCGGCCATGTCCGGCGAGGACTGGGACATCGTGCTGCGAACGAATCTGGATGGCTTCTATAACGTGCTGAATCCCTTGATGATGCCGCTGGTGCAGCGCCGTAAGCCGGGCCGCATCGTGACGCTGGCGTCGGTTTCGGGTCTGATCGGCAATCGCGGCCAGGTCAATTACAGCGCGGCCAAGGCCGGCGTCATCGGCGCCACCAAGGCGCTGGCGCTGGAGCTGGCCAAGCGTTCGATCACCGTCAATTGCGTGGCGCCTGGCCTCATCGAAACCGATATGATTGAGGACGTGCCGATGGAGGAAGCGCTGAAGCTGATTCCCGCGCGCCGCGTGGGCAAGCCGGAGGAGGTGGCGGCCGCCGTCAGCTTCCTGATCGGCGAAGACGCCGGCTACATCACGCGCCAGGTCATTTCAGTCAACGGAGGACTCGCATGAGCCGCCGTGTCGCTGTCACCGGCATGGCCGGCATCAGCCCGATCGGCAACGACTGGGCCGCCATCCGCGAACGTCTGGGCCAGTACCGCAACGCGGTGGTGCGCATGGCGGACTGGGAAGACTACGAAGGCCTCAACACGCGCCTGGGCGCTCCTGCCGCACCGTTTGAACTGAGCGAACGCTACAACCGCAAGGCGGTCCGCAGCATGGGCCGCGTGGCGCTGATGGCGACGCGTGCCAGTGAGCTGGCACTGGCGGATGCCGGCCTGCTCGACCATCCACTGCTGAAAAGTGGCGATATGGGCGTGTCGTTTGGCTCGTCGGTCGGTACGACAAGCGCCATCGGCGACTTCGGCCACATGATAGTGGAGCGCACCACCAGGGGCATTAACGCCACCACCTACATCAAAATGATGGCACATACGGCGCCGGTGAACATCGGCGTATTCTTTGGCATTACCGGCCGGGTGATTACCACCTCCAGTGCCTGCACCTCGGGCAGCCAGGGCATAGGCTATGCGTATGAGGCGATCAAGAGCGGCAAGCAGATCGCGATGGTGGCGGGCGGCGCCGAGGAATTGTGCCCGACCGAGGCGGCGGTGTTCGATACCTTGTTTGCCACCAGCACCCGCAATGACGCGGGCCACACCACGCCGCGTCCATTTGACGGCGGACGCGATGGCCTGGTGATTGGCGAGGGCGCTGGTTGCCTGATCCTGGAAGACCTGGAGCATGCGGTCGCGCGCGGCGCCGCCATTCACGCGGAATTGGTTGGCTTCGGCACCAACAGCGACGGCAGCCACGTCACGCAGCCGAGCGCGGTCACCATGCGCAAGGCGATGCAGCTGGCTTTGCAGGATGCCGGCTTGCAGGCCGCGGACATCGGCTACGTCAATGCCCACGGCACCGGCACGGCGCAAGGCGACGTCGCCGAATCGCAGGCGACCCATGCATTGTTCGGTGGCGCGACGCCCATCAGTTCTTTGAAGAGCTACATGGGCCACACCCTGGGCGCGTGTGGCGCGCTGGAGGCCTGGATCAGCATTGAAATGATGCGCGAGGGCTGGTTTGCGCCGACGATTAATCTGGAGCAGGTTGACCCGGCGTGCGCCCCGTTGGACTACATCGTGGGCGAGGGGCGGCATCTGGATTGTGACTACGTCATGTCGAATAACTTTGCTTTTGGCGGCCTCAACACGTCGCTGATCTTTAAACGTTACGTCAAATAGGCGGTTTCGTGAAGATTGATTAACGCCAGAGCCAATTCCACAGACCGGGGAGCTTGGGCTTGCTGTCGGCGCCGCTCACGGTGGCCGCCAGCGCCGCCCGCTCCAGTTCATCGTGGTTGTCGTAGAACGGCTTGTCGGCCAGAGGCACGTTGAGCTCGCGGGCAACGTCCAGCAGGATGTCCAGGTATTCCTCGATGTGGCGCGCGGTGTAGGTATTCACGTCGTGGAAAGTGACGACGACAGGTGTGAAGCCGTCGACCTCGGGCATTTTTCCCTCGGCCCAGCGCTGGCGCGTTTCCGTTAGATGGTTGAGCATGTTGGAGCGCTTGTGCCAACTGAAATTGACCCCGTAGATCTTGCCATCGTTGGCGCTGAGATCGGTGAGCAGCATCCGCAAGCCATGTGCGTGATAAGAGGCGAGTGTGTCCGCGTCGTAGGCCCAGAATGGCGGGCGCACCAGCTTGGGGGCGGCGCCGGTTTCGGCGCGCAGATCGTCAATGCCCAGCTGCATGGTCTGGTCGAGATGTTCCCGGTCCATGAAGCGGTGGTTGGAGTGGAACGGCGTGGCTGAATGCAGGCCGATGACATGGCCTTCAATGTACTCGCGCCGTATCAGCCAGCGGCCCATGTCGGTGCCGCCGCCATTCCAGGCGCGGGTTTGGGTGAAGAAGACCGCCTTGATGTGGCGCTGTGCCAGTACTTCGAGAATGTGGACGGTGGGGTTGTCATTGACAGCCGCCGCCGGGCCGTCATCGAAGGTCAGCAGGAAACGCAGCGGCGCAGGGGCTGCCTGAGCCGCCCCGGCGCCGGTGCATAGTACAAGCGTTAGCGCGGCAAGCAGCGGACGTAGGCGAGGTGCTATCACAGGTGCATTCGATAAAAAGAGTCCGGCATTGTACGTGAATTTGATGACCGGGAAGGCCGCGCGGCCTCGTTTATAATGCTCCTTTGACTTAGGGCAATTATTCGAGACATGACGAAGGCTTTTTTCTGGATGGTGGATGCGGACGCGGTGACGGACGCCGAGCTGCAACGCTTGCGCGGCTGGCTGTCGCCGGGCGAGATGGCGCGCCACCAGCGCTTCGTCCGTGCCCATCGCCAGCGCCAGTTCGTGGCCGGCCGCGTGCTGTTGCGCATGGCGCTGGGCCGGCTGCTGGGCGTGACGCCGCAGGAGATCCGGCTGGAAGAGCAGGTCGGCAAGGCGCCGCGTCTGGCCGCGCCGCTGCTCAAGGGCGCGCAGCCCGGTTTCAGCATCGCCCACAGCGGGCGCTGGGTGGCGTGCGCGGTCAGCGCGCAGACCGCGCTGGGACTCGACATTGAAATGAAGGACGGGGCGCGCGATCTCAGCGCGCTGGCCGCGCAGGCTTTCGACAGCGTCGAAATGTCGCAATGGGAGCGTCTGCAAGGACTGCCTGACGCCGAGCGGGTGGAAGGTTTCTACCGCCTGTGGAGCGAAAAAGAAGCGCGCTTCAAACTGGGTGTCACCGGCGGCGGCCACTGTCTGGTGCTGCCGCATGCCGAACTGTCGGTGGTGCTGTGTACCGACAAACCGCTGGAGCGTCCGCCAGCCATCGAGCTGGTGACGCTCCAGGCGTAATTGCCTTGGGCAAGCCTTGCGTGTAAATTGCGCGGCGCTTAACGCGGAGCTTAAACTAAGGGGAGCAGAGCGAGAACCATCGTCGATGGCGCTCGAAGGCGCGTAGTTTGTGTGAGGGTACGCTGCTACGCTTTCAGTGCCGTGGCAAGAATGTCGCGCAGTGGCGTTGGCGGATGTCCAGCAAGACGCTCCACGTCGCCGGTCACGATATCGAAGGCGCCGGCTACGAACTTGCGCTTGATGTCCAAGACAACATTAACGACCAGTTCCGGAAGGCCGGCCTGGGCAAGCCCGCCCGCGAGTTGCTCTTGCGCAAGAGCGACGAAGCCGACAGGCGCGCCGGTGAGTTCCGAAACGATCGCGGCCCGCTCTTCGCCGGTGATGGCGGTCGAGCCTGTCGCGTTGTAAATGGCGCCGCCGTGGCCTTCACCGGTCAGAATGCCCACGGCTGCCGCAGCCACGTCGTTCCGGGACACATAGGCCACACGCTCCGCACCCAATCCCGCGAGCACCCCGGCGCCGAGCGAGTTCTTGATCTCGTCGGCCATCGACTCGGCGTAGTAGTTCATCCGGAGAATGGTCCAGCGCGGTGCCGTCCGAATGAGGTGCTGCTCGCCATCCCAGTATGGAGCAACAATGGAAGGCTCCGCCGCCTCCTTGGTTCCCGCCGCAGAGACGAGCACGACATGTGCCACACCGGCCTGTCGCGCGGCGTCAATGGCCGCCTTCAACTGGCGGCCTCGCACACCGGGGCGCAGGTCGGCACTGGGAATGATGAGCAAGCGATCAAGCCCTTGGTAAGCCTGCGCCAGCAAATCCGGGCGATCATAATCCCCTTCGCGGCCTTCGGCCGGCGCGGCGATCTTCGAGGGGCTTCGGGAGATGCCGATAATGACATCGCTTGTGTTGCGTGCTGACAAGAATGCACATTTCTGTTCTTAACGATCAAAAATGTGCATGTAAAGAGAGGGAGAAAGAAGTGGCCAAAACGCATATCGCAGATCCGATAGGATGCGAAACCGCTGATGACGATCACGCAAGGTGCAAGGCCTTAGGTCAGGTACTTGATCGTATCGGTGACAAATGGACGATCGGAGTGGTTGGAGCCCTGTCCAAAGGACCAATCCGTTTCAATTCCTTGCTTCGCCTGATCGGAGGAGTCTCACATCGAATGCTAACGCTGACACTGCGTGGCTTGGAACAGGACGGACTCGTTAAGCGGACGGTGTACCCAACCGTGCCACCCAAAGTCGAGTATGAGCTTACCGAAATGGGCGGTTCATTGATCGGCCCCTTGGAAGCGCTATCGCTGTGGGCACAAGAGCATCGTCCAGCTATTGAGGCTGCGCGTGCCTTCTCAGCCGCCCACCAAAAACAAGGCGCGGCGCCGGCGCGGCCAGTGGTGCAGCCAGCACTGCGATCAACCCTCGCGCTGTCAGCCTGAAAGGGCGGGGCTTAACAGGTGTATAGTCAATCCATGATGTGAGCGGAGGGTTTGTCATGGAAAGCAAGCTAGATGCGCTGTTGGCGGCATATTCCGCCGGGAACACCAGCCGTCGCGAGCTGGAGCGTGCCACCGGGCTGTGGTTTGGGGAAATACTGTCAGAAATGGCATTTCGTCATTTGCCGCTTCCTCGCGTCGATACGCGCGTTCATTTCAATGAAGCTCAGCGGCGCTTGTTTGAGCGGGTGTTCGGATGAGCATCACCCTGATCGTCACCGATGCCGGACCGCTGATCACGCTGGCGGTGGCGGATGCGCTCGATACGCTGACGCTGCTGGGCGCACGGGTCGTCATTCCCGACATGGTGCATTTTGAAGTCACCCGGCATGCCGATAAGCCGGGCGCGCAAGCGCTGGTGACCTGGCTGGCGGCGAATCGCGGCCGGGTGGAAATTGGCGCCACCGAGGAATTCGCCGAGTTTTCCCAAAAGCTGATCGCCGATGCGGAGGCGATTCTTGACCGTGCCACCGCTGTCCGCGGCCCGACGGCGCGTGCCACCGGTGCGTTTGCCAGCGGCGGGGCGGCGGACGAATTGAAAGCATGGACCGGTTGATTCCGCCCGGGCCTGTGGCTTTTCGGCTGCGGTTATAATCCGCTCAATCTTTCCTGAACGGATACGTCCTCATGAGCCAGCCCAATCAGTTCTCGCTGTTGAAGCAACGCCGCTTTGCGCCGTTTTTCTGGACCCAGTTCCTCGGCGCGTTTAACGATAATCTGTTCAAGACCGCGCTGGTGGTGATCATCACTTTCGATGCGCTCAGCTGGACCACCATGTCGCCGTCGCTGGTGACCAATCTGATTCCCGGCCTGTTCATCCTGCCTTATGTGCTGTTCTCCGCCACTGCCGGCCAGTTGGCCGACAAGTTCGAGAAGTCCGGCCTGACGCGCTTCGTCAAGTGGCTGGAGGTGGCCATCATGTGCGTGGCCGGCATCGGCTGGGTGACGCATCATCTGTGGCTGCTGATTGCCGCCGTGGTCGGCATGGGCGTGCATTCGACGCTGTTCGGCCCCGTCAAATACGCCTATCTGCCGCAGCAGCTCAAGCCCGAGGAGCTCATCGGCGGCAACGGTGTGACCGAGATGGGCACTTTCGTCGGCATTTTGATGGGCGAGGTGCTGGGCGCGATTCTGGTGGTGCAGCAGCCGCATGGCCTGATGCTGGAAGCGGCCGCCACCGTCTGCGTGGCCGCGCTGGGCCTGGCCGCCGCTTACCGCATCCCGTTGTCGCCGGCGCCGGCGCCGGACCTGAAGATCAGCTGGAACTTCGTCGCCGAATCGATCCGCAATATTAACTTCTCGCGCAAGAACCGCACGGTGTTCCTGTCCATGCTGGGTAACTCGTGGTTCTGGTTCTATGGCGCGCTGGTGCTGGCGCAGTTCCCGGTGTATGCCAAGGATTATCTGCACGGCGATCACGGCGCCTTCGTGCTGCTGCTGACCATTTTCTCGCTGGGCGTGGGCAGCGGTTCGCTGCTGTGCGAGCGCCTGTCCGGCCGCAAGGTGGAGATCGGCCTGGTGCCGTTCGGCTCCATCGGCCTGACGGTGTTCGGTATCGACCTGTATTTCGCCAGCCTGGCGTTCAGCGGCTCCGCCGTGGCGGGCGCGCATCTCGATGCGTTTGCGCTGCTGGCGCAGCACGGCATGTGGCGCATCCTGTTCGACGTGCTGATGATCGGCATGTTCGGCGGCTTCTTCATCGTGCCGCTGTTCGCACTGATCCAGCTGCGCTGCGACCCGGCGCATATCTCGCGCACCATCGCCGGCATGAATATCCTCAACGCGCTGTTCATGGTGGCGGCGGCCGGCCTGGCGATCGTGCTGCTGGGGCAGGGCCTGACCATTCCGCAGCTGTTCCTGGTCACCGCGCTGCTGAACGCGGTGGTGGCGATCTACATTTTCTCGCTGGTGCCGGAATTCCTGATGCGCTTCCTGGCCTGGCTGCTGATCCACACCATCCACCGCGTGCACGTGGTGGATGCCGAGCGCATTCCGGCCGAGGGCGCGGCGGTGCTGGTGTGTAATCACGTCAGCTATGTCGACGCCATCGTCATCGTGGCGGCGGCGCCGCGCCCGATCCGCTTCGTGATGGATCACCGCATCTTCAAACTGCCGCTGCTGGGCTGGATCTTCCGCACCGCGCGCGCGATTCCGATCGCGCCGGCCAAGGAAGACCCGTGGCTGATGGAGAAGGCTTACGTCGATATCGCGCAGGCGCTGCACGAGGGGGAACTGGTGTGCATCTTCCCCGAGGGCCAGCTGACCCGCACCGGCGATATCAATGAATTCAAGGGCGGCGTCGCCAAGATCATCGAGCGCACCAAGGTGCCGGTGATTCCGTTGGCGCTGCGCGGCCTGTGGGGTCATCTGCTGAGCCGCAACAAGGACAATGTGTTCGAACGCGTGTTCCGCAAGGGCCTGCGTTCGCGCCTGGAACTGGCGGTCGGCGCGCCGGTGGCGCCGCAGGACGTGTCGCCGGAGGACCTCAAGCAGCGCGTGGCGGCGCTGCGCGGCGACTGGAAGTAAGCGCTAGCGCGCGGCCTGCACCTGGTCGCGGTTGTGGTGCGCGCCGGCCAGGCGCACAATCTGTTCCAGTTCCACTGGCTTGACCAGATGATGGTCGAATCCCGCTTCCACCGTGCGCCGGCGCGCGTCGCCCTGGCCCCAGCCGGTGAGGGCCAGCAACAGGATGCGCTCGGCGCCGGCGATCTGGCGGATGGCGCGCGCGGTTTCGTAGCCATCCATGCCGGGCATGCCGAGGTCCATGATGATCATGTCCGGCGCCTGCGCCTGCACCGAGGCCACGGCGGCGGCGCCGTCGTACACGGTGCGCACGTCAAAACCGTCCAGCTCCAGCAGGGCGGTGAGGGAATCGGCGGCGTCCTGGTTGTCGTCCACCACCAGCACCTGCATCTTGTGGCCATCGGTGCCGGCGTCTTGCGCCAGCGGCACGGCGTCGCGCCGGCCCTCGCGCTCCAGCACCGGCAGGCGGATCACGAACTCGCTGCCTTTGCCCGGCCCTTCGCTGTAGGCTTCCACCGTCCCGCCATGCATTTCGGCGAACTGGCGCGACAGGCTCAGGCCGATGCCAAGGCCGCTGGAGAACTGGCCGTTGACGGTATTGCTTTGCTCGAACATGCGGAAAATGCGCGGGATGGTGTCGCCATCGAGGCCGATGCCGTCGTCGCGGATGCTGACCAGCAGGTCGTCTTCATCCACCGTCGCGCGCACCACCACATGCCCGCCCTGCGGCGTGAACTTGACCGCGTTGGACAGGATGTTGGCGTAGATCTGCACCACGCGCGCGTAGTCCACGTTCAGCATCACCTCCTGCGGCGGCAGCTGGAACACGATGTGCATGCGCTTGGCGTCCGCCGCCTGCTGGCACAATTCGCTCACGTGGCTCATCACCGAGGCCAGCGACGCCAACTGGCATTGCAGCTTGATCTTGCCGCTGGTGATGCGCGCCACGTCCAGCAAGTCGTCGACCAGGCGCGTCAGCAGGCGCACCTGGCGTTCCACCATGTCGCGGATGCGCGCCACCGGCGCCGCGTTCGGATACAGATGGGTGAGCAGCGACACCGAGGTGCGGATCGGCGCCAGCGGATTGCGCAGCTCATGCCCAAGGCTGGCCAGGAATTCATCCTTGCGCCGCGCCGCCTCGCGCATCTGGTACTGCTTGTTGCGCGCGCGTAGCGTCGCATGCAACGCGGTGATCAGCGTCAGCGTGCGCACCGGCCGCTCCAGCAGGGCGAGGTTGCCGAGGCCCGCCACCGCCTGCCGCACAGTGGGCGAGTCGGCACCGCCGCGGGTCAGCAGGATGATGGGCAGGTCGGACCAGTCGGGCTGGCGCGCCACGCATTTTTGCAGCAGCTGGTAGCCGCCGGGCGCCAGCGCTTCTTCCACCGTCAGCACCGCGCCAACGCCGCGTTCCAGTTCTTCCGCCAACTCGGCCAGGGTGGCGCACACGTGGCTGTCGATGGCGGCCACGGCCAGCACGCGGGCGGCCAGCGGCGCATCCTGTCCGGTGGGGGCGTAGATCAGGATGCGCGCTTCCATGTCGCTCACTCCACCTTGACGGCGCCGTGGAAGGTCGGTACGCCGGTCAGCACGCCATGAAAGTTTTTCAACACCGGCCCCACGCGCAACCCGTGAGCACCGACTTCAAAGCGGCGCAAGCTGCGTTCGTGCGTGCTGCCGCGTTTCTTGAACACGGAGATGGCTTGGTGAACTTCGCCGGCCGCCTCGAAATAGCGCAGCATGATGACGTTGTCGGCCAGGTAGCTGGCATCCACCGTGTTGTTCATGTTGTTGCCGACGACACCTTGCTGGACGCCGACCAGGATGCTGACCACGCCGCGCTGGCCGAGATAGGTCAGCAGCTCGTGCAGGTAGATGATGAGGAAGCGCTCGTCCGGCACCGCGTTCAGATAGCCGTTCAGGCTGTCGATGACCACCACCCGCGCGCCTTGCTCCACGACTTGCGTCACTGCGGCGGAAAACTCGCCGGGCGACAGTTCCGCCGGATCGATCTGCTGCACCGTCAGCAACCGTTGGCGAATGGCGCCGGCCAGGTCGATGCCCAAGCCGCGGCAGCGGTTCAGCATGTTGTTGCGCGATTCCTCGAACAGGAACATGGCGCAGCATTCGCCGCGTTGGGTGGCGGCGTGCACGAACTGCGCCGCCAGCGAGGATTTGCCGGTGCCGGAGGGCCCGCTGATCAGGGTGCTCATGCCTTCTTCCAGGCCGCCGCCGATCAGCGCGTCCAGTTCCGGCAGCCCGCTGGAGAGTTGCTGGCGCTGGCCGGTCTCGCGCGAGTCGGCCGCCACCAGGCGCGGATAGATGTGCAGGCCGCCCTTGACGATCTTGTAGTCGTGCGCGCCGCCGCGGAAAGCCACGCCGCGATACTTCACCACGCGCAGGCGACGCCGTTCGGCGCCATAGGCCTGGTCGGCCAGCTCCAGCGTCAGCACCGCGTGCGCCACGCTGCGCACTTGCAGGTCGGTGGAGAGGGCGGTGCGGTCGTCGAGGAAGATGGTGGTGCAGTGGCGCCCGCTCAGGTACTGCTTGAGCGCCAGCACCTGGCGCCGGTAGCGCAGCGGGCTTTCCGCCAGCAGCTGCAACTCGGACAGCGAATCGAGCACCACGCGGCGTGGCTGATAGCGGTCGATGGCGGCCAGGATGCGCTGGGTGGTGGCGCTGAGCTCAATTTCCGAGGGGTGGAAGATGGTGTACTGCTGGTCCGGATCGAGTGCCTTCTCGTCGGGGATGATTTCCTCGATGTGGATGCCCTCCGTGTTCCAGCCGTGCGAGGCGGCCACGCTGCGCAGCTCCACCATGGTTTCGGCCAGGGTGATGTACAGGGTGGACTCGCCGCGCCGCACGCCCTCGTTGAGGAACTGGAGCGCCAGCGTGGTCTTGCCGGTGCCCGGTTCACCCTCGACCAGGTACAGTCGGTCGCTGGTCAGGCCGCCGGCGAGGACGTCGTCCAGGCCCGGCACGCCGGTGGATAGAAAATCGCTAGTGATGCTGTTTTGCTCTTCCATGAGTAAGAATCCAAACAAAACTCCGATGCCGATTATCCTACCCGAACGCACAAAAACACGATGTTCGATAGCGCACTTAGCGGCGCGCGCGCAATTGCATCCCTTGCTGTTTTTGGCGGTACATGGCGCGGTCGGCGCGGCCCAGCAGCATCTCGGTATCCTGCGGATCGTCGGGATGGTGGATGGCGACGCCGATGCTGGCGCTGAGCGAGACGGTGGCGGTCTTCAGGATGAAGGGGCGCTGCAAGGCCGGCAGCAGCTTGTCGGCCGCCTCCTGGGCGTCGGCGTCGCTGTGCAGCATTTCGAGGATGACCACGAATTCGTCGCCGGCCAGGCGGCCGACGGTGTCGGTCTTGCGCACGGCGCCGCGCACCCGCTCGGCGAACTGGCGCAGCAGCTCGTCGCCTTCCTCGTGGCCGTAGCGGTCGTTGACCTGCTTGAAGCGGTCCAAGTCGAGGAACAACACGGCGCAGCTCTGGCGCAGGCGGTTGGCCCGTTGCAGCGCCTCGGGCAGGGCCTGCATCAGGGCGCGGCGGTTCGGCAGGCCGGTGAGGGTATCGTTCAGCGCCATCGCTTCCATCGACGCGAACAGCGATTTGCGCTCGCTGATATCGTGCAGGAAGGCGATGAACAAATGGCCGCTGCTGCGCGGCACGTAGGCCAGCGAGACTTCCACCGGCAATTCCTGGCCGGCGCGGTTGTGCAGCGTGAGCTCGACCCGGCGGCTCATGGCGGCGGCGCCGTCGCCGCGCTCGGCCAGCTGGCGCATGTCGCGTTCATAGGCGCGGCGCAGCAGCGGCGGCAGCATCATGGCGGCCAGCGGCTGGCCGATAACTTCCGTGCGCCGCCAGCCCAGCAGCTGTTCCGCTTGCAGGTTCCACTCGCGCACCACACCGCCCGGATCGAGGGCGATGAAGGCGTCGTGCGCGTTGTCCAGAATCGCCCGCAGCTCGGCGGCGCGTTCCTGGAGCAACTGCTGCGTGGTTTGTTCCTGCGACAGCGCGCGCTCCAGTTGCAGCGCCTTGCGGGCGATCTCGCGGGTGCGCTCGCCCACGGTGGATTCCAGCTTTTCATTCAGGCCGCGCAACGCGTCGAGGTGGCCTTGTTCGTTGCGCAGCATCTCGTTCAGGGCGCGCGACAGCACCTGCACCTCGTGATAGCTGTCGTGCTGGCGCACATCCGGCAGCACGGCGCCATCGGCCGGCGCGGCGGCCAATCGTTCCTCGATGGCGCGGCTGAGGGCATTCAGCGGACGGGTAAGGCGGCGCGCGAACAGGGCGCCGCCAAGCGCCATCACCGCGCCCAGCACGGCGCCCAGCAGCAGGATCTGGTGTTCCAGCGCGCGCGCGCCGGACAAGGCCAGCGCCTCCGGCTGGCGCACCAGGATGGCCCAGCTCAGGGTGGCCGGATCGCCGGGCGTGCCGCTGCGCGCGTAGCCGGTGAGGTAGCTGACGCCATCGGTCCAGCTTTCCTTGAGCGCGCCGGAGGCGCCGCTGTTGGCCAGCCGCAGGCTCTCGGTGTCGATCTTTTGTTCCTCCATGCCGCGCGGGCCGAGGATGACCGTGCCGTCGGCGCGCACCACAAAGATATCGGCCGAATACTGTTGGTCGGCCGGCGCCAGAATGGTCTGCGCCATGCGCCGCACCCAGCCCCAGCTCATGTGCACGCTGAGCACGCCGCGGAACTTGCCGTCCGCGTCTTGCACCGGGCCGGCGGCATCGACGAAGCGCCACGGATCGGCGCTGTAGGGCAGCTTCTTGCCGAGCGGCGGGATGGGGTGGAAGTCGCCGGCGTAGAGTTTGTCGCGGCCGTGCTTGAACCAGTCGCGCTCGCTGGCGTCGACGCCTTCCTGCACGCCCTGAGTGGCGGCAAACACCTTGCCGTCCGGCGTGGTCAGGCCGATCCAGGCGTAGTCGGGGAAGGTTTTTTGCAGGCTCTCCAGCACTTGCCGCACCTCGGCCGGGGTGCGGCCCTCGCGCACGCGCGGCAGTTCGGTCAGCAACTGGACGTCGCTGCCGGCCTTGCGCACCACGCCGTTGAGCGTGCCGCGCACCTGCCAGGACAGCTGTTGCAGGCGCTGCTCGGCCTCGCGCTGGGCGTAGCCGAGGGCGAAATGGTCGACCAGTATCAGCAATGACAACACCGTCAGCAGCACCGTCGCGCTCACGCCGACGGTTACCAGCGTGGTCAACCGGGGGCGAGTGGAAGAGGACAGCTGAGGCATGGGCTGCACTGGCGGACCAAATGATGTCAGAAAGAAAGTTACTAATTGTAACATCGGTGTCCCTGCGTAAAGTGCTTACCCGACCAATTTTGGCGGCTTAAACCACGCTTAAGTTTGCCGCATCGCAGCAGAAAGTGGCTTGACTTAATTAGAATGATCGTTCATTCTATAGTCTGTGCTTATTTTTTATACAGAAAGCCCAATCTTATGGAAGCCTTTTTCTGCAAAAAACCTCTGCTGCGGAGCGCTGGCGCCGCAGCCATGATCACCGCGATCGCCGTCCTGGCCGGTTGCTCCAAATCCACGACCGAAGCACCTCACAAGCAGCAGGTGGCGGAAGTGGGCGTATTCAAGGTGGCGCAGGAAGCGCTGCAAATCACGACCGAACTGCCGGGCCGCACCGCCGCTTATCAAGTGGCCGAGGTGCGCCCGCAGGTCAGCGGTCTGATTCAGAAACGCCTGTTTGTTGAAGGCGCCGACGTCAAAGCCGGCGTGCCGCTGTACCAGATCGACGCGGCCACCTACCAGGCCGCGTACAACTCGGCCAAGGCGGCGCTGGCCAAGGCTAAAGCCAACCTGGTGGCGGCCGCGCCGAAAGTGGCGCGCTACAAGGATCTGGTGGCGATCGAAGGCGTGAGCCGCCAGGATTACGACGACGCCGTCGCCGCCCACGAGCAGGCCAAGGCCGACGTGGAATCGGCCACCGCCGCGCTGGAACAAGCCAAGATCAATCTCAACTACACCCATGTGGATGCGCCGATCAGCGGCCGGATCAGCCGTTCGGCGGTGACGCCGGGCGCGCTGGTGACCGCCAATCAGGCCACCGCGCTGACCACCGTGCAGCAACTGGACCCGATCTACGTCGACGTGACCCAGACCAGCGAGGACATGCTGCGCCTGAAGCGCGAGATCGAAAACGGCGGCCTGAAAACGAATGGCGGCCAGGCCAAAGTGACGCTGGTGCTGTCGGACGGTACCAAATACGCCGAAGCCGGCAAGCTGCAATTCTCCGACGTGACGGTCGATCCGGGCACCGGCAACGTCACGCTGCGCGCGCTGTTCCCGAATCCGAAGCACGATCTGCTGCCGGGCATGTTCGTGCGCGCGGTGATCGAGTCGGGCGTGAATGAACATGCCATCGCCGTGCCGCAGCAGGGCGTGACCCGCAATCCGAAAGGCGAAGCCACCGCGCTGGTGCTGAACAAGGAGGGCAAGGTCGAACAGCGCACCCTGGTCACCGGCGGCACGCTGGGCGCCAAATGGCTGGTGAAGTCGGGCCTGAGCGAAGGCGATCTGCTGATCGTGGAAGGCGTGCAGAAAGTGAAGCCGGGCGCGCCGGCCAACGTCGCCAAGCCTGCCGCCGCTATCGCTTCGGGCGCCGGCGGCGCTATGCCCGCCAACGCCAAGAGCGCGCAGTAAGGAGATAACACATGTCCCGTTTCTTTATTGATCGCCCGATTTTTGCGTGGGTGGTCGCGATCGTCATCATGCTTGCGGGCGTGATTGCGATTCTCGGCCTGCCGATATCGCAGTATCCAAGCATTGCGCCGCCGTCGATTTCGATCAGCGGCACCTATCCGGGCGCCTCGGCCAAGACGGTGGAAGATGCCGTGACCCAGATCATCGAACAAAAGATGAAGGGTATCGACGGCCTGCGCTACATGTCGTCCGCCAGCGATTCGACCGGTGGTATCAGCATCACCCTGACCTTCAAGAGCGGCACCAATCCTGACATCGCGCAGGTGCAGGTGCAGAACAAGCTGCAACTGGCGACGCCGTTGCTGCCTGCCGCCGTTCAGCAGCAGGGCCTGGTGGTGGCCAAGGCGACCAAGAACTTCCTGATGGTGCTGGGCTTCGTGTCCGAAGATGGCTCGATGAAACAGGCCGACATCGGCGACTACGTGGCCGCCAGCGTGATCGACCCGATCTCGCGCGTGGAAGGCGTGGGCGACGTGACCAACTTCGGTTCGCAGTACGCCATGCGCATCTGGCTGGACGCGGCCAAACTGCAAAGCTACCAGCTGACGCCAGCCGACGTATCGACGGCCATCAGCGCCCAGAATACCGAGGTGTCCGCCGGTGAACTGGGCGGTCTGCCAGCCGTCGCCGGCCAGCAGCTGAACGCCACTGTGACCGCGCAAAGCCGCCTGCAAACCGCCGAACAATTCGGCGCCATCCTGCTCAAGACCTCCACCAACGGCGCCACCGTGCACTTGCGCGACGTGGCCCGCATGGAGCTGGGCAGCGAGACCTACAACATCCTGGCGCGCTACAACGGCAAGCCGGCATCCGGCGTGGCCATCAAACTGGCCACCGGCGCCAATGCGCTGGATACCGCCAATGCGGTGAAAGCCAAAGTGGCACAACTGGAGAAGCAATTCCCGCACGGTCTGAAGGCCGTGGTGGCGTTCGACACCACCCCATTCGTCAAGCTGTCGATCGAGGAAGTGGTGAAGACGTTGGTGGAGGCGGTGATCCTGGTGTTCCTGGTGATGTACCTGTTCCTGCAAAACTTCCGCGCCACGCTGATTCCGACCATGGCGGTGCCTGTCGTTCTGCTGGGTACCTTCGCCATCCTGTCGGCGCTAGGTTACTCGATCAATACCCTGACCATGTTTGCCGTGGTGCTGGCCATCGGCCTGCTGGTGGATGACGCCATCGTGGTGGTGGAGAACGTCGAGCGCGTGATGACGGAAGAGGGCCTGTCGCCGCTCGAAGCCACGCGTAAGTCGATGAGCCAGATCAGCGGTGCGCTGGTGGGGATCGCCATGGTGCTGTCGGCGGTGTTTGTGCCGATGGCGTTCTTCAGCGGTTCGACCGGCGTGATTTACCGCCAGTTCTCGATTACGATTGTTTCGGCCATGGTGTTGTCGGTGCTGGTGGCGATGGTGTTCACGCCGGCGCTGTGCGCGACCATCCTGAAACCGGTGGCCAAGGGTCATCACCTGACCGACAAGGGCTTCTTCGGCTGGTTCAACCGTACCTTCGAGCGCAGCACCAATAAGTACCAGGGCATGGTCGGTTCCATCCTGAATCGCGGCGGCCGCTCGCTGGCGGTGTATGGCATCATCGTCGCGGTGCTGGCGGTGGTCTTCATGCGCCTGCCGACTTCCTTCCTGCCGGAGGAAGATCAGGGCGTGCTGTTCTCGCAGATCCAACTGCCGACCGGCGCTACCCAGGAACGTACCCTGAAAGTGATTGAAAAAGTCGAGAACCACTTCCTGAACAACGAGAAGCAGGCTGTCGCCTCGGTGTTCGCAGTGGCAGGATTCAGCTTCAGCGGCAATGGCCAGAACAGCGGCATCGCCTTCGTGCGCATGAAGGACTGGTCCGAGCGTCCGGGCGCCGCCAACCGCGTCAGCGCGATTGTCGGCCGCGCCATGGGCAACTTCTCGCAGATCAAGGATGCGATGGTGTTTGCCTTTGCGCCGCCCGCGGTGCTGGAGCTGGGTAACGCCAGCGGCTTCGACTTGCAGTTGCAGGATATCGGCGGCGTCGGTCACGATGCGCTGATGGCCGCGCGTAACCAGATGCTGGGCATGGCGTCCCAGAGTCCTGTGCTGGTGGGGGTGCGTCCCAACGGCCAGGAAGATACGCCGCAATACAAGGTCACCGTCGACCAGCAGAAGGCGATTGCCCTCGGCCTGAAAGTGGACGATGTGAACAAGGTGCTCAGCACCGCATGGGGTAGCGCCTACGTCAACGACTTCGTCGACCGTGGCCGCGTGAAGAAGGTCTACCTGCAAGGTTCTGCGGAATCGCGCATGACGCCGGAAGACCTGAACAAGTGGTTCGTGCGCAACGCCGATGGCCAGATGGTGCCTTTCTCGGCCTTCACCACCGGCCAGTGGATCTACGCCTCGCCGCGCCTGGAGCGCTACAACGGCCTGCCGTCGACCGAGATCCTGGGCATGCCGGCGCCGGGCCAGTCGTCTGGCGCCGCCATGAAGGAAATCGAGAAGCTGGCGGAGCAACTGCCGCCGGGTATCGGCTACGAGTGGACCGGCCTGTCGACCGAGGAACGCGACTCCGGCTCGCAGACCACGCAGCTGTATGCGATCTCCATCCTGATCGTGTTCCTGTGCCTGGCCGCGCTGTATGAAAGCTGGTCGGTGCCGTTCTCGGTGCTGCTGGTGGTGCCGCTGGGTGTGGTGGGCACGGTGCTGGCGACCTTTGTGTTCAAGCTCTCGAACGACGTTTACTTCCAGGTCGGCCTGCTGACCGTGATTGGCCTGGCGGCGAAGAACGCGATCCTGATCGTGGAATTCGCCAAGGAGCTGCAAGAGCAGGGCGTGGAGCTGAAACAGGCCACGCTGCAAGCGGTGAAACTGCGTCTGCGTCCGATTCTGATGACCTCCATCGCGTTTGGCCTGGGCGTGCTGCCGCTGGCCATCAGCAGCGGCGCCGGTTCCGGCAGCCAGAACGCGATTGGCGTGGGCGTGTTGGGCGGGATGCTGACGGCGACCTTCCTGGGCATCTTCTTCGTGCCGCTGTTCTTTGTGCTGGTGCGCGGCTACTTCGCGCCGAAGAAGGCTGCTCCCGCAACTGTAGAGGTGCATTGATATGAAAAAGTCTGTTATTACGTTAGCTGCGCTGGCGATGCTGGCCGGTTGCAGCCTGGCGCCGGTGTACGAACGCCCGGCGCAACCGGTGGCGCAGGCCTGGCCGGCGGGCGAGGCCTACAAGGGCGTGCCTGCGGCGGCGGCCGACGCCAAGCCGGTGTCGCAAATCCTGTGGCGCGAATACTTCGCCGACGATAAGCTGCGCAAGGTGATCGAGCTGGCGCTGGCCAACAACCGCGACCTGCGCGTGTCGGTGCTGAACATCGAGAAGGCCAAGGCGCAGTACAACATCGACACGGCGGCGCTGCTGCCGAAACTGTCGGCGAACGTGAACCAGAGCGCGTCGCGCACGCCATCGAACATGACCGGCACCGGCAACGCGGCCATCAACCGCCAGTACAACGGCGGGCTGGTGATGTCCTCCTATGAGCTGGACTTCTTCGGCAAGGTGCGCAATCAGTCGGAGGCCGGCTTGCAGAGCTACCTCGGCACCGAGGAAGCACGCCGCACGCAGCAGATTACGCTGGTGTCGGAAGTGGCCAACGCCTATCTGACGCTGATCGCGGACCAGCAGCGTTTGAAGCTGGCGCAGGAGACGCTCAAGTCGCAGCAGACCAGCTATGACCTGAGCCAGAAGCGTTTCGCTTCGGGCGTGGTGGCCGGCACCGATATGTACGACGCGCAGACCACGCTGGAATCGGCGCGCAACGACGCCGCGGTCTACACCGCGCAAGTGGCGCTGGACCAGAACGCGCTGACGCTGCTGGTCGGCAGCGCCGTGCCGGAAGAGCTGCTGCCGGCCGGGGATCTGGCCGAGGTGACCCAGCTGGCGGCGATTCCGGCCGGCCTGCCGTCGGACCTGCTGCAATCGCGTCCGGATGTGCAAGAGGCCGAGCGTTCGCTGCGCGCCGCCAATGCCAATATTGGCGTGGCGCGCGCCGCCTTCTTCCCGAGCATCTCGCTGACCGCTTCCGGCGGCAGCGCCAGTTCCACCTTGTCCGGCCTGTTCAAGGCCGGTTCTTCGGCGTGGACGTTCGCGCCGGCCATCAACCTGCCGATCTTCGACGGAGGCGTCAACCGCGCCAACCTGAATATCGCCAAGGCGCAGCGCGACATCTCGGTGGCGCAGTACGAGAAGACGGTGCAGACCGCGTTCCGCGAGGTGACCGACGCCCTGGCCACGCGCGGCACGCTGGATGAGCGCCTGTCGTCGCAGCAGGCGCTGGTGGATGCGGCGCAGAAGAGCTATACCATCAACGAAGCACGCTACCGCAAGGGGGCGGATTCCTACCTGAACGCGCTGGTGTCGCAGCGCGCGCTGTATGCGGCGCAACAGGGCCTGATCACCACGCGCCTTGCAAAAAGCAGCAACGCCGTCACCTTGTACAAGGTGCTGGGCGGCGGCTGGCAGCCGGAATTGCCGCAACCGCGCGGTTAATCCGGTACGGCGGGTGCATTGCGGTGCGCCCGCCGTTATAATCTGCCTAATAAATATCCAAGGATCGCTCCTCATGAAAACCGAAGTGAAACGACGCAGTGACCCCGAACGGGCACAGAGTCGTCGTAGCCAGGTGTTGCAGGCGGCGGCTGTGTGCTTTGCCCGCAGCGGCTTCCATGGCGCCAGCATGTCCGAAATCTCGAAAGAGGCGGGCATGAGCGCGGGTCACATCTACAATTACTTCGACAGCAAGGAGGCCATCATCATGGCTTTTGTGGACCTGGAGTCGGAGCATGTGGCGGCGCAGTTGCGTGAACTGGGCAGCAAGGAAGATCCTTTACAGTCGATGATCGATGAGGCGCCGCGCCATATCGATGAGAATCTGGACCCGCAGTTTTTCCAGCTGCCGATGGAGATGTTTGCCGAGGCGGCGCGCAATCCCAAGATCGCCGAGGCGATGCGCGCGTCCGACGTGGCGGCCATGGCCGAGTTCCGGCCGATCATCAAGCGCGAACGGGAGCGGCGCGGCTTGCCGGTGGATGATGAGTTGCTGGATGGGCGCATCAATACCATGGTGTCGCTGTTCCATGGTCTGCCGATCCGCGCCCTGCATCGTCCCAATATGGACCGCAACTCCCTGGTGGAGGGGTATCGGGTCGCCATGAAGGCGCTGCTGCTGACCTGATTTGTCTCCTAATGTATCCGGCCGCTGCAGTCGCGCGGCTGCTGTTGTACCATGATTGATGTCTCTTTCCTGCCTACTGGAGCATCAATGACTAGCTACGTAATTCCCGCCCATGACATCGTTGGCTTGCCGGTCGCCGGCACGGCCGACCTGTTCCCTGTACGCCGCGTGTACTGCGTTGGCCGCAACTATGCCGGCCATGCGCGCGAAATGGGTTCCGATCCAGAGCGCGAGCCGCCATTCTTCTTCTGCAAACCGGGCGACGCCCAAGCCGTGGTGCCGGCCGCGCCGAACCGCGTGCTGGAGCTGCCTTATCCGCCGCAGACCAATAACCTGCACTACGAGTGCGAGCTGGTGGTGGCCATCGGCAAGGGCGGGGCGAATATCGCGGTGGAGGATGCGGCATCTCACATCTACGGTTACGCGGTCGGTTTCGACATGACGCGCCGCGACCTGCAATTCAAGATGCGCGATGCGGGCCGTCCGTGGGAGATCGGCAAGGCGTTCGACTACTCGGCGCCGATTGGCCTGATTCATCCGGCCACCGATGCCGGCGATATCAACAACGCCGCCATCCAGCTGGATGTGGACGGGGTGACCAAACAGTCGTCCACCATTGCGCATCTGATCTGGTCCATCAACGAGACCATCGCCAATTTGTCGACCCTGTTCACGCTGGCGCCGGGCGATCTGATTTTCAGCGGCACACCGGAAGGCGTGGGCGCGGTGGTGCGCGGCCAGGTATTGGAAGGCAAGGTCACCGGCTTATCGCCGATCACCGTGAAATTGGTATAAACCGTTTATAGTAAAGCATCGATGGCGCTTAACGCCTCATAGGCGCCCGCCGCCAGTCCGACGTCGCGCGGGCTGGCGACTTGCGGTTCGCGCGGGTTAATCCGGATCATGCGGCCATTGTGATGGCTGATGACGGCCTGTCCAAAATGGCGTACCGAAGGAATCGCCACACCGGCGCCCAGCTCCACCACCAGCGGACGGTTGGCTTTGCGCAGCAGCCCCTGCAAGCGTGCTTCCTGCGCTGCGGAGCGCTGTTCGTTCCATCCCCAATCGCCAAACATCAGGATATTCGGCCGTGCCAGCGCGCCGCAGTGCGGACAGGTCGGTGGCTGATTCAGCAAGCGGCAGGCATCGTTATCGACTTGCGGCGTGTAGTCGTCCGCGCTCCAGATGTGCGAGCCGCAGGGTTCCAGGCATTGCAGGTGGTGGATGGAGCCGTGGCATTCGTGGATGCGTTGCTGGTCGAAGCCGGCGGCCTGGAAGTGGCCGTCCACGTTGCTGGTGAAGACGGCGTAGCCCTGTTCCCGGCGCTCGCCCCATTTTTTCAGCAGCCCGAAGCCTGCATGCGGCACGGTGGCGCGGTAGAGATTGAGCCGATGTCCGTAAAATCCCCAGGCCAGCGCTGGATTCTGGTGAAAGGTGCCGGGCGACGCCACACTGGCGAACTCCATGCGCGCGCGGGCCAGCGCGGGGTAGGCTTTCCAGAAGCCCTGATTGCCGCGAAAATCGGGCAGTCCCGAGTCCACGCCCATGCCGGCACCGGCGGCCACAACCAGCAGATCGGCCTGGGTGATGAGGGCGGCGGCATGTTCAAGAGAGACAAGATTCATTCGTTCATCTTAACCTCGCAAAGCAAACATGACAAATACTTAAACTGGCTGCTATAATCGTGTGGTTAGTCGGGGCGTAGCGCAGCCCGGTAGCGTACCTGCATGGGGTGCAGGGGGTCGGAGGTTCGAATCCTCTCGCCCCGACCAACAATAAAATCAAGGACTTACCTGACTTTGGCAGGTAGGTCTTTTTTTTAGCCCGGCAGGAACAGCTTCAACAACGCCGGTAGCAATTGGGCAATGAAAATCGCTGTTACCGACCACGCGATGATGGAAGCTTTGGATTCGGCAATATGGGCCTTGGCCTCCGCGATCTCAGCCTTGGTCTCAGCCGCGAGAATATCGAAGTCTGCTTTGACTTGGGCAGCGTGAGTTTCCAAGCTCAGCCTGGTTGCAGTGGCTTGATTTTCCAAACTCTGCCTGGTTGTAGTAGCTTGATTTTCCAAACTCTGCCTGGTTGTAGCAGCTTGATTTTCCAAACTCAGCTTGGTTGCGGCAGCATGAGCTTCAACATTCATTGCGTGAGCTTCGAGACTTAGTTTGGTCATTTTAGCCAGCGCCTCGAAATCTGACTTCAACTGAGTAGCGAGCGCTTCAAAATTTATCTTGGTCACAGCGGCTTGAGTTTCGAAGTCTGCCTTGAGCTCAATCTTGTTCAGTGAAATAAGATTCTCAAGATTGGCGATAAGAATCTTGAGCTCGGTTATATCCTCTGTATGAACGGTCTCATCCGTTTCCAGCTTCTCAATGCGCGTCTCGGTATTCATGCGCCAATGGTAGGCCTCCGGCTTTTCGTCGTCAAATTGCGCAGACATAACGTACTCCTTCATCAGACCTCGGCAGTTCTTCATGCTGCGCCAGTCGTCCAATGAAGGTTTGATGCAGATCAAACGGGCTCTTTGTGGAAGCGGCCGTCTTTCATGATGGCGCGCAGGGGGTGGCGGTTCTGCAGGATGGTGACGTCTTGCAGCGGATCGCCGTCCACCAGCAGCAGATCGGCCAGGTAGCCGGGCTTGATGCGGCCGAGGTTGTGGCCCATGCCCATCAGTTCTCCACCCAGCCGCGTCGCGGCTTCCAGCGTTTCGCGCGCGGTATAGCCGAAGTGGCGCACGAACAGTTCGAGGTCGCGCGCATTGCGGCCGGTCGGGTTGAAGGGGAAGCCGTAGTCGCCGCCCGGCAGCATGCGGTGCTTGGCGGTTCGCGTTCGATCGATGATGCGATCAGACGCGGCCCCGGCATGCCGCCGCTCTGGATAAAAGAATTCAAAGTGACTTCAATGGTCTTGCTCAAGGCACCTGCGGAATAAGCGCTGGTATAGCCGTGATCGATCAGGATGCGCGCGTTGCGTGCGGTGCTGAGGATCAGGTCTTCCGGCGGCAGCGACAGGCGCGGTACCATGCGCTCACGGAACTGGGCCAGGACAGGTGGGCATGCGCCTCTACCAAGCCAGGCATCAGCGTGCGGCCGCCGCCGTCGATGATGCGATCCGCCACACCGCCCAGCGACGCCACTTCCGCTCCCAATTCGACAATGCTGGAACCTTCAATGCGCACCGCGCTGACGCCCGGCAGCGGGCCTCTGCCGTCAAAAATATTCACGCTATGAGAAACTATGCCGGGCATGGCATGTCCCGAACGGCATCATCTATCCGCTGCCGGGCAAGGGCGCTGGTTCGGGCTTTGCGTATAGCCTGGGCGAGAACTCGTTCCACCGCGTGGGCATGATGGTTGACTACCGCTTCTAAGCCATGAAAAATGAAAGCGCCGATGTTCCTCCGGCACAGGAGAATGGGCAGCCGAGGATAGGTATGCCGCGGTGATTTAAAGCAGGAGGTATTTCAACAACGCCGGTATCAGCTGCGCAAGGAAAACCGAGCTCACCACCCAGATGATGATGGTGGACTTGGTTTCCGCGATTTGCGTTTTGAGCCGGCTTTCCATCTCGGCCATTTCAGTCCTGAGCCGGCTTTCCATTTCGGAGAGAGCGACCTTGGTGGCACAGGTTTCCTTCAGGACGGCAATGTCAACCTTGATGCTGAGTTGTTCCATTTCGAGCTTGTCCAGACGTGCCTCGGGAGTCTTATCGTAGGCTTCCGATTTTTCCTTGTCAAATTGCGTGGACATAATGGGCTTGCAGGTGAGCCGTTCAGCCAGGGATGAGCAGTTTCAGCAATGCTGGCAGCAATTGCCCGAGAAACACCGCGCCCACCACCCAGATTATGATGGTGGTCTTGGCCTCGGCGATCTTTGTGTCAATTCTGGCTTCCAGCGCGGCGATGGCTGCCTTGAGCTCGGCAATATCGTCCTTGGTGGCGTAATGCGCTTTCAGGAAGGCGATATCAACCTCGTGCGACATATTATCCGTCTCCAGGCGCTCAATGCGTTTTTCGGTATGTACGCGCCAATGGTATGTCTCTGGTCTTTCATCGTCAAATTTCATGGACATAAGGTGCTCCCCGGTTGATAGCCCAGCGATTCGGCCTTGGCTATCGTAGTCGCCTGCGGCAGGGCGAAATTGAGGCCGGTCAAAGGAAACAGGGGCTGGTAGCTGACGGCGTCGCAGTCGGTCCCGGGCGCGCATACGCGCGCGCGCACGAAGCGGATGCAGCTGGCGCCGTTCGGATTGGCAATGCAGTTGATGTGCGCGCGCGCCGGACAGCTGGGCAGGCCGGCGGCCGGAATGGCCGTCATGCTCAGGCTGTTGTCGGCATTGCGCGTTAGCGACAGGTAGTCGATGCGGATGTGTGCATCGGTCACCGGCGTGCCCAGCGCCAGTGTGCCTGGGGTGGTGCGCAGCACGGCCGCCTGCCGTACGCCATCCATCACGGCCGTGTTGCTGAAATCGCTGACGGCGGCGGCATAGGCGGCGCGGCGCGTGGCTTCCTGCAAGGTGTTCCACAGATACAGCAGGCGCGACACCTCGATCACAAAGAACATGGTGGTAAAGAACAGCACCACGCTCAGCGCAAATTCCGCCACGGTGGCGCCGCGCTGGCGGTGAAGATTAATTGCCGACATAGCGCATGCTGCGGCGGGTGACCAGCCGCAAGGCGTCGCCGGCGAACAGGTTCGATACCGGCAGGATCACGGTGACCGAGACCTCGCTGGGGACGGCGCCCAGCGCCGAGCAGGGCACGCTATCGCAGGTTACCAGCACGGTGGCGGCGTCGTTGCCCAAGGGGGCCAGGGCCGATTGCACGATGGTTTGCGTCAGCAGGCTTTCCTGGTTGGCCAGCGTGGTATTTTTCAGGTTGATGGCCGCCACGCTGGACAGGTAGCGCGCGCCCTCGCGCGCGGCTTTCTGCACCACCTCATAGTCGTAGGCCAGGCGGCCATAGAACACCACGCTGGCAAGCAAGCTCAGCAGCACTGGCAGGATCAGGGCCAGTTCCAGCGCCACGATGCCGCGCTGGCGCTTCATCGCTGCAACTCCACCGCGCCCGTCAACGACGACAGCGGGGCGGCGCCGGCAAACTCGGTGCTGATAACGGTGGTGGTGGCGGGCACCGTCATGAAGAAGCGGCCCACGCCCAGCACGGTGGCGCTGGCGGTGGCGCCGGCCGGGACCGGGCAGGACAGCAGCGCCACATTCAGCACGCGGCGTTTGGCCTGGCCCGGCTGGTGGGCGGCCGACGGCGCCTGGAAATTGGCGCTGCCGCTGCTGTAGGGCGTGGCGGTCACGGCGCCGGCCGGGTAGCCGCTGGCGGACGGCGGTCCCGGCGTGTACAGGGTGGACCAGGCGCTGGTGGCAAACGGCGTGTAGCCGGCCGCCGGCTCGGTGGGCGAGGCGCTGTAGGCCGAGTAGGGCACGGCTTTGGCAAACGACCACAGGGGCCCGTATTGCGGCGCGGTGTTGCTGCTGTCGCCGGGCAGCGGATCGGCGCGTGTCCACAGCTTGACGCCGCCGCTGGTCCAGGTGGCGGCGGTCTGGGTGGCGGCGGCCGGCGACATCCAGCTGATGCCGCTGTAGGCAAAGGATTTGATGTTGCTGTCGGGCGGGGCTGGTTCCGGCATGCAGTTGCCGCCGCTGTAGTTGTCGAAGCGGGAGTTCAGGTGCAGGTACAGCGAGGCCAGCGGAAAGCCGCGCTGTACGTTCAGCGTGCCGCCGGTCACGCCGGGCATCAGCATGGTGCCGGCGCAGACGAAGGGACCGACCACGCTGGTGCTGAAATTGCCGGCGGCGCCCGGTACGCCGGGCGGCGACAGCGGATCGATCAGAAAGTTCTCCGGCGTGCTGCCGTTGGGGTTCAGGTTCATCAGGTTGTAGGCCACGCCGCGCCGGAAGCCGAATTCCACCAGTTCGTTGTAGGCCGGGTTCGCGCTGTTGGCGCGCGAGGCGGCCGGGGCGGCGGCCTGGGCGCAGATGGCCAGCGGCGTCACCGGAATGGTCATGCGTCCGGCCACGGCGCGCGCGGCGGCGGAGATGCTGGCCGGCACGGCGCCGCCAAAACGCATGAACAGGGTGGCGACGTTGCTGACGCTGGCATCGAGCGCGGCGGTGTCGACCCTGGCGTACAGCAGGCCGGCCGGGGCCGATGAGGCGCTGGCGGCGTCGCTCCAGCCACCGTCGGGCGTCGCCGGGGCGGCGGCAAAGCTTAGCGCCGCGCTCGACCAGGGCACCGACTGGGTGTTGTACTGGTAGGTGTAGCCGAGCGCGGCGGTGGCGGCCGCGCTGACGGCCTTGTCGATGCCGGCGCTGGTGCCGTTCAGCTCGCGCGCGGCGGCCAGCGCCACGGCGTCCGCCAACGCCTGCAATTCCACCCGGCGGTTGTAGGCCTGCGCCAGGTCGAGCGCCAGCCCGGCCATGCTCAGCAAGGCCACCACCATCACGGCAAACATAACGAAGATGGCGCCGCGCTGACGCGGCAGGCGGGTAGGGCGCATGCGACGGTCTCCTGGGTGGACTGACGGTTTGATTCTATCCAGCAGGAAATATCGGCGCTTGACGCGGCGCAAGCATGCTCCTGACAGAAACTGTCACAGCCTCCTCGTAAACTGGCTTCGTTATCAATGTTGAACGGAGAATCACATGAGCCCGGATTACGTCCTGCTGTACGTCGACCAGCCTGCCGCCAGCGGCGCTTTTTATGCCGACCTACTGAACTTGCAACCGGTGGAGTCGTCGCCGACCTTTGTGCTGTTCGTGCTGCCGTCCGGCCTCAAGCTGGGGCTGTGGTCGCGCCACACGGCCGAACCCAAGGTGCTGGCCTCGGGCGGCGGCAGCGAGCTGGCGTTCGCGGTGCCCGACCGCAGCGTGGTCAACGACATGCACGCCGACTGGGCTGCGCGCGGCCTGGCGATCGCCCAGCGCCCCACCGCCATGGACTTTGGCTACACCTTTGTGGCACTGGACCGCGATGGTCACCGCTTGCGCGTGCTGGCGCTGGAGATGTGAGAGGGGCGGCCGCGGCCGCCTTTTTTCATTTCCGTTGACACTCAAAATCAAGGGATGCTATATTTCTCTTGTGATTGGTAACGTTTCCAATTTCACCCTCGTCTCTTCGCCCCGCGAAGTTACCGGCGCCTTGGGCGGCGCCGGTTTTTTTGCGCGCAGGAAGACGCTAGTATCTGGTTGTCACAAGCATATATGGAGACTGGATGGACAAGCACACCGTGGGCGCGCTGCGCCGTGCAGGGACTTTGCTGGCCATGCTGACGCTGGGCGTCAGCGGCGCCGGCGCCGTGCAAGCGGCCGCTGCCGCGCCCAGGGCGGAAGTGATGCATTGGTGGACCTCCAGCAGCGAATCGGCCGCCGTGCGCAAGTTCGCCGATGCTTACCGCGCCGCCGGCGGCGTCTGGGGCGATACCGCGATCGCAGGCGCCGATCAGGCCAAGGCGGTGGCCATCAACCGTATCGTCGGCGGCAACCCGCCCACCGCCGCCCAGTTCAACACCACCAAGCAGTTCCGCGACCTGATCGACCAGGGTTCGCTCAACAATGTCGACGACATCGCCGCGCGCGACCGCTGGGACCAGTTGATGCCGCAGCCGATTCTGGATGTGATCAAGGTGAAGGGCCACTTCTACGCGGTGCCGGTGGACATTCATATGTCGACCTGGATCTGGTATTCCAAGGCCGCCTTCAAGAAAGCCGGCATTGTGAAAGAGCCGGCCACGCCGGACGAACTGTTCGCCGCGCTGGACAAACTGAAAGCGGCCGGCCTGGTCGGCCTGGCCCATGGCGGCCAGCCTTGGCAGGAGAATATCCTGTTCCAGGCCATGTTGGCCAATGTCGGCGGCAAGGAACTGTACTTGCAAGTACTGCGCGACCGTAATCCAAAGGCCATCAATTCCGAAGCGTTCAAGAAAGTGCTGCTGGCCTTCAAGCGCCTGCAAGGTTATGTGGACACCGGCTCGCCCAACCGCAACTGGAACGACGCCACCGCCATGCTGATCAGCGGCAAGGCCGGCGTGCAGATCATGGGCGACTGGGCCAAGGGTGAATTCGCCGCCGCCAGGCAGACGGCCGGCAAGGACTTCGGCTGCATTCCCGGTCTGGGCGCCAACGTGCCTTACCTGATCCAGGGCGATGCCTTTGTGTTCCCGAAGACCAGCAATCCGGACGCGGTGCGCGCGCAGAAGCTGCTGGCCACCACCATGCTGACGCCGGGCGCGCAGCTGGAGTTCAACAAGATCAAGGGCTCGCTGCCGATCCTGAGCAATGCCGATGCGTCCGGCATGGATGTCTGCGCGCAGGCCGGCATGGCGATTCTGAAGGATAAGTCGCGCGCGGTCGGCATGATCGAGGTGTTCCTGACGCCCGACCAGAACGGCGCATTGCAGGATGTGCTGACCACGTTCTGGAACACCCGCATGCCGGTGGAGAAGGCGCAGAAGGGGGTCGTCGCGGCGTTGCAAGATTGACGGGCGCGCGTTATCCTTGCCGCCGCATAGACAGAACGGATAAGGGAACTCGTGGCAACTATCAAAGACGTAGCCCGGCTGGCGGGCGTGGGATTGGGCACCGCTTCGCGCGTCATCAGCGGCAAGGGATCGGTATCGCAGTCCACGACCGAGAAGGTGCGCAAGGCGATTGAGGAGCTGGAGTTCCGGCCGTCGCACGCGGCGCGCTCGCTGTTGTCGGGCAACTCGCAGATGATCGGTGTCTACATCCCGTATCTGAGCGGGACGTTTTATACGCCCATCCTGCAATCGATTTACACGGCGCTGCGCGCGGCCGGCTTGAACATGGTGGTGGCGTTCGGCGTCGGCGACGGCGATGCGCGCAATCAGGCGATCGACGGCCTGAATTTCCTGATCGAGCGCGGCAGCGATGGCCTGATCGTGATGAGCAACGCGATGGAGGACGAGGACTTTGTGGCGCTGGGCCCGTTCCAGTCCAAGGTGGTGGTGATCAATCAGGATTTCGCCAGCATCGCGGCGCAGTGCTTTACGGTGGACCACGAAGCCGGCGGACGGTTGGCGGCGCGCACCTTGCTGGAGCTGGGCCACCGCAAGATCGCGGTGATCGCGGGCCGCGCGGCGGCGCCCGACAACCAGCAGCGTATCGCCGGTTTCAAGGCGGAGCTGGAGGCGGCCGGCGTCGACACGCGCAAGATGTGGATGGCCGACGGCGAGTTCACGCCGGAAGGCGGCCTGGCGTGCGCCGAGCAGCTGCTGCGATCGGGCGAGGAATTTACGGCGGTGTTTTGCGCCAATGACGAGATGGCGGTGGGGGCCTTGTCGATGTTCCAGAAGGCCGGCGTGCAGGTGCCGCAGCAGGTGTCGGTACTTGGCTATGACGATACGCACAGCGCGGAATTCACCGCGCCGCAGTTGACCAGCGTGCATATCCCGTGGAGCGAGATGACGCTGAATGGGCTGAATTATTTGCTGAACCAGTGCTATGACCTGAAGCGTCCGGTGGCGCGCGAATACCGGCTGCATGTGGCGGAACGGGCGTCGCTGGCGCCGCTGAAGCGTAAAACGAAGTAAAGATTCAAAAGAGCAGGCCGCAGTCGCGTGCTCTTTTTTTAAACTCACTTGGAAACGATTCCATGCAATGGAGGCGGTATGTTCGTAAAACGATTGCTGAGTACGGTTTTGCTGCTGGCGGGGAGCGCACAGGCCGCGTTGCCGATGCTGCACACGGAAGGCACGAAGTGGCTGGACGCCGAGGGCAAGCAGCCGGCGCTGCGCGGCGTCAATCTCGGCAATTACCTGATCCAGGAGTTCTGGATGATGGGCCAGGAGACCAGGGCGGTTGACGATCAATGCAAGCTGGAGGCGGTGCTGGACCAGCGCTTTGGCTACGAAGAACGTCAACGTTTATATGGGCTGTTCCGCGATAACTGGATCACGCGGCGCGACTGGGATCTGCTGCCGAAGATGAACCTCAATCTGGTGCGCCTGCCGTTCATCTACAGCGTGGTGGAGGATGAGAAGAAGCCGCGCCAGCTGCGCGCCGACGCCTGGAAGTATCTGGACCGCGTGATCGATGAAGCCGAGCAGCGCGGCATCTACGTCATTCTCGACCTGCATGGCGCGGTGGGCGGCCAGGGCTGGGAGCATCACAGCGGCTGCGCCGGCAAGAACAAGTATTGGGACACGCCCGAGTATCAGGAGCGCACCATCTGGCTGTGGCAGCAGATCGCCGCGCGCTACAAGGACCGCGGCGCGGTGGCGGGCTACAGCATCCTGAATGAACCGTGGGGCACCACGCCGGAGAATCTGGCCGTGGTCATGGGCACGCTGTACCAGGCGATCCGCGAAGTGGACCGGAACCACGTGATCATCCTGCCGGGCCATAGCAAGGGCATCGACGCTTATGGCAAACCGTCCGGGCACGGCATGCGCAATGTCGCCTTCGAGATGCATCCCTATCCCGGCCACTTCGGCTGGGGCAAGCCGGGACTGGCCGTGCACAAAGGCTGGCTGCAATGCGAGGGCGAAGGTGACAACGTTTGCAAATGGAAGACCAGGCTGGAAGGGCTGGATACCGCCTTCTTCGTCGGCGAATTCCAGCCGTGGGCTTTCATGGGCGCGGAGCATGGCGGACAAGTCATGCGCGTCACCTACGACACCTACGTCGCCAATGGCTGGGCCGCCACCGCGTGGGCGTGGAAAGTGTTATCCAACAAGGGCGGGCAGGGCAAGGGCACCTGGGGCCTGGTCACCAACGCGCCCGGCGCCGCCATTCCCAAACTCGATTTCACCAAGGCTTCGCTGGCCGAGATTGAAAGCTTATTCCGGCTGTACGGCAGCGTGCCGTATCAGCCGCAGCAAACCGCCATCAAATGGATGAACGCAACCGTGCCACCTACCCCCTTCGCCAAATAAAACTATGACCATGATTCTTACCGACCTGCCTACGGCGATCAAGCGCTCCGACTTTGCCAGCGACTTCCTGTGGGGGGTATCGACGTCCGCCTATCAGATTGAAGGCGCCGCCGCCGAGGATGGCCGCGTGCCGTCGATCTGGGACACTTTCGCCGCCACGCCGGGCAAGATCCGCGACGGCGCCACCGGCGCAGTCGCCTGCGACCACTATCACCGCTGGGAGGAGGATCTCGATCTGGCGCAGGCGATGGGGCTGAATGCGTACCGCTTCTCGATCGCCTGGACGCGCATCTTCGATGGCGTGGATGCGGAGCCCAATCCGCAGGGCCTGGCGTTCTATTCGAAGCTGGTGGACGGCATGCTGGCGCGCGGCCTGCAACCGTGGTGCACGTTGTATCACTGGGATCTGCCGCAGTACCTGCAGGACCAGGGCGGCTGGAACAACCGCGCCACCATCGCCGCGTATTTGCGGTACGTCGACGTGATCACCAGACATCTGGGCGGCCGCATCAAGCACTGGATTACGCACAACGAGCCATGGTGCACGGCCATGCACGGCAACTGGGACGGCATGCACGCGCCGGGCAACAAATCGCTGCCGCTGGCGCTACAGGTCTGCCACAACGTGCTGGTGTCGCACGGCCGCGCCGTGCCGCTGATCCGCGCCAATGTGCCGGATGCGAAGGTGGGCATCGCGCTCAGCCTGCATCCGGTGAAGGCGGCCAGCGACAGCGCGGCCGATATCGCCGCCGTGTCGCGCCACGACGCGCTGCGCAACCGCTGGTTCCTCGATGTGCTGTATGGGCGTGGCTATCCGGCGGAAGCGCTGGCGCTGGTGGGCAAGGACGCGCCGGCGATCGCGGCGGGCGACATGGAAGCCATCGCCGTGCCGTGCGATTTCCTCGGCGTGAACTACTACTTCCCGGAGGTGGTGGCGGATGCGCCGGACGAGTACCCACTGCGCACGAAGATCGTTTATCCGCAGGACCGCCAGCGCACCGACTTTGGCTGGGAAGTGTCGCCGGAAGGGCTGGTCGATCTGCTGGAGCGTGTGGCGCGCGATTATCCGACCGGCGATTTGTACGTGACTGAAAACGGCTCGTCCTACGACGATCAGGTTGGCGCCGATGGCGCTGTCACCGACACCGCGCGCCGCGATTACCTGATCCGCCACCTGGCCGCCATGCGCGACGCGATCGCCGCCGGCGGCAAGATCAAGGGCTACTTCGCCTGGAGCCTGCTGGATAACTTTGAATGGGCGGAGGGCTATCTGCGCCGCTTCGGCCTGACCTACATCGACTACCCAACGCAACGCCGCATCGTCAAGCAAAGCGGCGAATGGTATAGCGCCTTCGTGCGCGGCAAGAACTAACATCAACAACGGAGACACACGTCAATGAATTCGCATAACCACATCCTGCGCCGCGCTGTTCTGGCAGCTACCCTGGCTTTGAGCGCCCATGCCATCGCCGCGCCGGCCGCCAGGCCGCTGGCCGACTGGCCGCACATCACCAGCGCCGTCAGGCAGGACAAGGCCATGGAAGCGCGCATCAGGCAGATCGTGGCCGGCATGACACTGGCGCAGAAGATCGGCCAGATGACGCAGCCGGAAATCAAATTCAGCACGCCGGAAGATATCCGCAATTACTACATCGGCTCCGTGCTGAATGGCGGCGGCAGCTGGCCGCAGAATAACAAGCATGCCAGCGCGGCGGATTGGGTCAGGCTGGCCGACGCTTACTATGATGCCTCCATGAGCACCGATATGAAGGTGCGGATTCCGGTGATCTGGGGCATCGACGCCATGCACGGCAACTCGAATATGTACGGCGCCACGCTGTTCCCGCATAACATCGGCCTTGGTGCGGCGCGCGATCCCAAGCTGGTGGCCGACATGGCGAAGTCGGTGGCGAAAGCGGTGCGCGCCACCGGCATCGACTGGGTGTTCGCGCCGACGCTGGCGGTGGTGCGTGATGATCGCTGGGGCCGCACTTACGAGAGCTTCTCGGAAGATCCGTCCGTGGTGCGCGACTACGCGGCTGGCTACGTCAAGGGCCTGCAAGGCGATCTGAAATCCGATAACACCGTGGTGGCCACCGCCAAGCACTTCGTCGGCGACGGCGGCACGTTTGAAGGCAAGGACCGGGGCGTCAACCAGTCCACCATGTCGGAGATGATCAACATCCACGCGCAGGGCTACTATCCGGCGCTGCAAGCGGGCGTGCAGACCGTGATGGCGTCCTTCAACAGCTGGAACGACGTCAAGGGCGGCGCCGATCACGGCAAGATGCACGGCAGCCGCGAGCTGCTGACCGTGGCGCTGAAAGAGAAGATGGGCTTCGATGGCCTGATCGTCAGCGACTGGAACGCCATCACCGAAGTGCCGGGCTGCGCGGAAGACAGCTGCGCCGCGTCGATCAACGCCGGTGTCGATCTGGTGATGGTGCCGGAGAAGTGGAAGACCTTCATCGCCAACACCATCGCGCAGGTGGAGAGGGGCGAGATTCCGATGTCGCGCATCGACGATGCGGTGACCCGCATCCTGCGCGTGAAGATGCGCGCTGGTCTGTTCGACGGCAAGAAGCCTTCGCAGAACATCTACGCCGGCAAGCAGGAAGCGCTGCAAGACCGCGCGCTGGCGCGCAAGGCGGTGCAGGAATCGCTGGTGCTGTTGAAGAACAACGGCAACGTGCTGCCGCTGGCGCGCGGCAAGAAGATTCTGGTGGTCGGCAAGAGCGCCGACAACATGGCCAATCAGTCGGGCGGCTGGTCGCTGACCTGGCAGGGCACCGACAACAAGAACAGCGACTATCCATACAGCGACACCATTCTGGCCGCGATCCAGGACGTGGCCGGCAAGGACAACGTCACCTTCAGCGAAAACGCCGCCGGCGTGGACGTCAGCCAGTTCGACGCGGTGGTGGCGGTGATTGGCGAGACGCCGTACGCCGAAGGCGATGGCGACATCGGCCCGGCCGGCACACTGCGCCTGAGTGGCCGTCATCCGGAAGACCTGGCGGTGCTGCAAGCGGTGTCGGGCAAGGGCAAGCCGGTGGTGACGGTGGCGATCACCGGCCGGCCGTTGTATACCAACGACATCCTCAACCTGTCGGACAGCTTTGTGGCCGCATGGTTGCCGGGCACCGAGGGCAAGGGCGTGACCGATGTGCTGTTCCGCAAGGCCAACGGCAAGATCAACAAGGACTTCCGCGGCAAGTTGTCGTTCTCGTGGCCGAAGTCGGCCTGCCAGACGCCGCTGAACGTGGGCGACGCCAATTACGATCCGCTGTTCAAATTCGGCTTTGGCCTGAACTACAGCAGCAAAACCACGCTGCCGCAGCTCGACACTAGTTATCCTGACGGCGGTTGTAGCAAAACTACGGCCATCCCGGTGTACAATCCTACCGACCGCGCGACTTACGGCCTGTATGTGAGCAGCGGCGGCCAGCGGGTGGCGCTGGGGGCGGACCTGAATGCGGTGTTCAACCTGCCGACCGTGAAAGTGGAAACGGCGCAGATCAACACCCAGCAGGACGCCAAGCGCCTGACCTGGAGCGGCGCGGCGAAACTGGAGGCGCAGGCCCGCAAGGCGATCAAGCTGCCGGCCTACGCCAGCACGGATGGCGCCTTGCAGTTCGACGCCATCGTGTCGGCTGCGCCGCAGGGCAAGGTACAAATCGGTATTGAAACGGTGGAACTGGACGCCAGCGCTGTATTCCAGCAGCTGGCCGGAAAAGGCAAGCAGACGGTCAAAATCCCTCTGTCGTGCTTCGCCAACCGTGGCTTGCCGCTGGCGGCTTTGAGCACGCCATTCAGCGTGAGCGCCGATGCGCCGTTTGCCGCGACGTTCGCCAACATTCAGATCGTTGGCGGCGCCGCCAGGGACAAGGACGCATTGGCATGTGGGGACTTTAAATAAAAACGAGGAGAAGGTAAAAGTATGGAACACTATTCGCAAGCTGCGCCGGTCGCGGGCAGCCCGGCGCACACGGGCAGCAATACCGGGCCGCTGGTCATCGTCACCATTTTGTTCTTCATGTGGGGTCTGCTGACGTCCCTGAACGACGTCCTGATTCCGCACCTGAAGGCGGTCTACACGCTGACCTATGTGCAGGCGATGCTGGTGCAGTTCTGCTTCTTCGGCGCCTACTTCATCGTGTCGCTGCCGGCCGGGATGCTGATCAAGAAGCTGGGCTACCAGAACGGCGCGGTGGCCGGCCTGACCATCGCGGCTGCCGGCTGCGCGCTGTTCTATCCCGCGGCGACCAGCGGCTATACGCTGTTCCTGATTGCTTTCTTCGTACTGGCGGGTGGCATCACCATCCTGCAAGTGGCGGCCAATCCGTACGTGGCGGTGCTGGGCGATCCACGCACGGCATCGAGCCGCCTGACCCTGACCCAGGCCTTCAACTCGCTGGGCACCACCGTGGCGCCAACGCTGGGCGGCATGCTGATTCTGGGCGGCGTGGTGCTGAGCGCCGACGATCTGGCCAAGTTGCCGGCGGCGGAACAGGCGGCGTATCACGCCAAGGAAGCGGCGAGCGTGCAAGGTCCGTATCTGGCGCTGGCCGCGGCCTTGCTGGTGCTGGCCATCCTGTTTGCGCTGGCGCGTCTGCCGAAGATCGCCGATGCGGAAGATGGCAGCGCCAAAGGCGGCTTTAGCGAGGTGCTCAAGCACCGTCACCTGGCGCTGGGCGCGGTGGCGATCTTCCTGTACGTTGGTGGCGAGGTGTCGATCGGCAGCTTCCTGATCAACTTCCTGGGCGATCCGAAAGTGGCCAGCCTGGCGGCGGCCGATGCGGCGCACTACGTCAGCTTCTACTGGGGCGGCGCCATGATCGGCCGCTTCATCGGCTTCGCCGTGATGCGCACCATCAGCCCGGGCAAGGCCTTGGCCTTCAATGCGGCGGCGGTGATCGCGCTGGTACTGCTGGCGATCTTCAGCGGCGGCACGCTGGCGATGTGGGCGATCCTGGCGGTGGGCCTGTTCAACTCCATCATGTTCCCGACCATCTTCTCGATGGCGCTGAACAAACTGGGGCCGTTGACCGGCCAGGGTTCGGGCGTGCTGTGCATGGCCATCGTCGGCGGCGCGCTGGTGCCGTTCGCGCAAGGTCTGCTGGCGGACAACATCAGCCTGCAACTGTCCTTCCTGGTGCCCGCCGCGTGCTACACCTTCATCCTGTACTTCGGCCTGAAATACGCCAATATGTACAACGAAAAATAAGCGGCTTTGCTGCACAACCAGGCTCCCTGCGGGGAGCCTTTTTATTAGTACGCGACATCTTCCAGGCGGTAGCGGAACTTTCGGCGCTCAGGTAAGTCCCAGCCCTCGCCGGGTGAAGGATTGCGTGGCGTTGCCGTCGCAGGCGCCGCCGCGTGAGCCTGGGTTTGGACTTGCAAGGCCGCCAGCAAGGCGAGGATCGCGCTTTCGGACAGCGCCGCTGGCGCGGCAGCGACTGCGGTTTGCGGCTGCGCTTGCTGCTTGGCCAGCTCTTGGCGCAACAGGCTGGCTTGCTTGAATTGCTTGTCATCAGGGCGCCGGACTCGCACATCCTCCCATGCATTGCGCGTGCTGCGTGCGAAGGACTGCGCAAACTGATTGGGACTGACAGCTTTACCTTTGTGAATGATTTCGTCGCCGATGACGCGTGCGTAGTTGTATTCGCCGTAGCTCCACGAGCGCAGTTCCGTTCCTTCCGGCAGAAACAGGGTCTTCCATTGATAGCCGCGCACGCTGGCTGGATCGCTGCCTTTGCTTAATTTGGCTTGCTCGCGCATCCAGAGTTCAATCGCGCTATTGATGGCAGATGAGAGGTCTTGCGCGCCGCCACGTATTTGTAGTTGGGAAATTAGGCGGAGCAGGACTTCGGTGTCAAGGTTGACGCTCATTGTGGATTTCATTCGATTTCTCCTTCTATTTTGTCCTGCTTTTCCATATTTAGATCTGCAATTTGAGGAGAGGTTCAACGCAGAGGAAAAAAAGGAAGAAATAGGGCGAAATAGAAGGAAAAGTAGAGCGAAATCCACAAGGGAGTGAGATTGACTCCCCACCGTCAATCCTGGAAGAACTTTTTCACCTATACTGGTTGCGTTTTGTTTAACGGAGCGCGCGATGGTTGGCAGTCGAGGCAGGAAGCAGTGGTTCGCATTGATCGTTGCGGTGACGCTCACCGCGCATTACTTCTTTTTTCGTGTACCGTTCATCGCCAACGACTATGGCCGCAACATGGCGGAATGGCCTTTGCTGGCCGATGCGCTGATTTCCTTCCCGCTGCTGTACTACTGCATGTTCAGGCCGTCGCTCAGGCAGTTCCTGATGGCGTGGCTGGCGATCGCCACCGCCGGCGTGCTGGCTGGCCGCGTGCTGATACCGGAAGAGAGCAAGCAGCTGTGGCGCGGCATCGAGGGGTACTGGTTGCTGCTGGTGATGGCCGAGGCGGCGCTGGAAATTTATTTGCTGGCGCTGGTGGCGCACCGCGTGAGGAATTTGCTGCGCATGAGCGGCAATGTCGATGAGGCACTGGAGAGCGCGGTACAAGGGCGCTTTGGTAAAACCGGCTTCGCGCCGTTTGCCTTGTTCGAGATGCGCATCTGGTACTACGGCCTGTTCATGCGCAAGGGCGAGCAGTTGCGCTTCCGTGGTGAGCAGCACTTCAGCTATGACAAGAACGATGGCAATGTCTCCAACCAGTTTGCCTTCATCATGGTGATCTTGTTTGAGTTGCCGCTGTCGCATCTGATGCTGCACCTGATGTCGGTGAAGCCGTGGGTCGCGTGGCTGGCCGATATCCTGACCTTGTGGTCGATGCTGTACCTGGTGGCCGAGTATCGCGCCAGCCAGTGGCGTCCGATCTCGCTGGACCGCAACGCGCTGCTGATCCGCAACGGCGCGTTCGCCCGCGACCGCGAGATCGCTTACGGCATGATCGAATCCGTGGTCCGCTGCGAAGACAACATCCGCCGCCAGCGCGGCATCCTGCGCTACCGTCAGTTCGGCCGCCTGAACGTCGAAATCCGCCTGCGCGAAGGTGCGCCGCACTCCAGAATCTACCTCAGCCTGGACAAACCCGACGCCTTCATCGACGCGCTGCGCTCACGCCAGGACGCCGATGAGCTTCTGCATCGGCGTTAGCGGAATCAATGCCTCCGGCGCATCGATTTCCAGCACAATATCGTTGTAGGCGACCGGCCGCAGTTGTTCGATTTCCGAGGTGTCTGATTGTCGTGCCTCATCAAGCAGTTGCCGGAGAGCAGGCGAGGTGAGCAGGTTGATTTTAGCCAGCAGCGCGCCGTACTTCCTGACGTCCGCTTCGTTGGCAGCAATCCGCTCTGCGGGCCGGATTGCAAGGTTGATGCAACCGAATACCGCGAAGGCCGCCAGCAGCCAGGCCGATTGTGTCGGCATCTGTGCCGCCAGGGTGGCGACCGCGCTGCTGCCTGCAAGCAGGCTCGTGAATGTAAGCGTAGTCTGAATGCGGCGGTAAAAGCGAGCGGTTCGTTGACACAGCCGCTGCGCATAGCGGAAGTTGAAATATAGCTCGTCCTTGTCGTCATCCATGATCAGTTTTCTCCTTTGTCGGCTGCGGACCTGGCGGCGCGGGCTTGCGGCGCTTGCGCTTCCGTTTGGGAGGCGGACGCTGCGGAAAATGAGACTTCGGTTCAAGGAACGTCATTGTAGGCCTTTCCCGCGCCGCGCGATGGGCGCACGATTCCATCATGCAGGCGCGTTTAGCGCCTGCTTTGAGATAGATCAGTACGGAAAAGGCGGACGAGGAGCTTACAGGAAGCGGTCGATGATTTTTTTGCTGTGCTTGTCCAGCTCGCGCAGGTCGCGGATCAGGTAGTGGATGCCATGGATGTCGGTGATCAGCAAGGTGTCGATGGTCAGGCGGCGGATGTCCTCTTCGCCGCGCAGCACGAACTCGGTGTCGCCGCGATCGGTTTTCACGGACCACGTGCATGGCGTGGCGTAGCTGGTCACGCTGTTGATGCGCGCGATTTCCGGCATGAATTCGCGGCCGCTCAGCTCTTCGCTCACCAGCGCGCCAATTGCGGCAGGGAGATCGGCGATGCGGTCGATCCACGCCACTTCCTTGCCGTCGTTGTTGAGCAGCGAGATGCCATCCTCCGGCGCCTGCACCGGGAAGGCGCGCACCGGCGAGACGCCTTCGTGCACCACACCTTCGGTGGTGGTCAGCACCAGTTTGCCGAAGGGATTGCGGATCAGTTCAAATTGCGTCGTCATCTTATTCTTCCTTGGCCAGTTCCGCGTTGCGCGCCTGCGCCTGATACAGGCGGTAGTAAGCGCCTTCGAGCGCCATCAGCTGGTCGTGCGGACCGTCTTCCACCACCACGCCGCGATCCAGCACCACCAGACGGTCGGCCTTTTGCAGCGTCGAGAGACGGTGCGCGATCGCGATGGTGGTGCGGCCTTGCACCAGATTGTCCAGCGCGCGCTGGATTTCTTTTTCGGTCTCCGAGTCCACCGAGGCGGTGGCTTCGTCGAGGATCAGGATCTTCGGATCGATCAGCAGCGCGCGCGCAATCGAGATGCGCTGACGCTCGCCGCCCGACAAGCCTTGCCCACGCTCGCCGACCATGGAGTCATAGCCCTGCGGCAGACGCAGGATGAATTCGTGCGCATGCGCGGCGCGCGCGGCGGCGATGATTTCCTCGCGCGTCGCATCCGGCTTGCCGTAGGCCAGATTCTCGGCGATGGTGCCGAAGAACAGGAACGGCTCCTGCAACACCAAGCCGATATTGCGGCGATAGTCCGACACCGCGAACTGGCGGATATCCACGCCATCCAGCAGGATCGCGCCCTCGGCCACGTCGTAGAAGCGGCAGATCAGGTTGACCAGCGTGGATTTGCCGGAACCCGAATGCCCCACCAGGCCGACCATCTGGCCGGCTTTGATCTCCAGGTTGATGCCGCGATTGACCGCGCGGTTGCCGTAACGGAAGCCCACTTCGCGCAGGCTGATATTGCCCTCGACCTTGTTCAGCCTGACCGGATTCACCGGCTCCGGCACCGACGATACGTGATCGAGGATGTCGAAGATGCGCTTGGCCGCCGACGCCGATTTCTGCGTCACCGACACGATGCGGCTCATCGAATCCAGACGGCCGTAGAAGCGGCTGGCGTAAGCGATGAACGACGACAGCACGCCCACCGTGATATTGCCCTTGGAGACCTGATAAATGCCGAACACCCAGATCACCAGCAGCCCCAATTCGGTCAGGAAGGACACGGTCGGCGAGAACAGCGACCACACCTTGTTCAGCTTGTCGTTGACGGCGAGGTTATGCTTGTTGGCGGTGCGGAAGCGGTTCGCCTCGCGCGCCTCCTGCGCAAAGGCCTTGACCACGCGGATGCCGGGGATGGTATCGGCCAGCACGTTGGTCACCTCGCCCCATACGCGGTCGATCTTCTCGAAACCGGTACGCAGGCGGTCGCGCACCAGATGGATCATCCAGGCGATGAACGGCAGCGGCGCCAGCGTGCAGATGGCCAGCCACGGATCGAGATTCAGCAGAATCACGCCGGTCATGACGATCATCAGGCAGTCCGACAGGAAGTCCAGCAGGTGCAGCGACAGGAACACGCAAATGCGGTCGCTCTCCGAGCCGATACGCGACATCAGGTCGCCGGTGCGCTTGCCGCTGAAGTATTCCAGGGACAGTTGCAACAAGTGCTCATAGGTGGTGGTGCGCAGGTCGGCGCCGATGCGTTCCGAGGCCAGCGCCAGCACATAGGTCTTGCCCCAGCCGAAAATCCAGGCCAGCACCGACGCGCCCACCAGCCCGGACATGTACTTCACCACCAGCATCGGATCGACCTCCTTGCCGTTCTGGTAAGGAATCAGCACATTGTCCATCAGCGGGATGGTCAGGTAGGGCGGGATCATGTGGGCGCCGGTGGACAGCAGCATCAGCGAGAAGCCGAGCGCCAGCTGCCACTTGTATGGCCTGGCGAAGCGCCACAGGCGGAACAGGGTCCAGGTCGACGGCGGCGTGTAGACCACCTTGGTGCAGACCGGGCATTCTTCCTGATCCGGTTCCATCGGCGCCTTGCAGCTGGGGCAGATGTTTTTATCGTCCAGCACCACCGGTTCGCCGCTGGCGTGGCTGTCGAGATGGGCGTCGAACTGCTCGACCAGACGGATGGCCGCCAGATTCTGGCCCAGCGTGAAGCGCCAAGCGCCCAGGCGACCGTGCGCGTTCACCAGTTCCAGATGGCCGACGCCGGCATGGTCGTGGTGTTTGAGCACCAGATCCGGCGCAAACGGCCACGCTTCCCAGCTGGCCGCCCCTGGCGCGCGCGCCAGCACGCGGCTTGGCGTGATGAGCACCACCCCCTTGGAAAAACGAAGTTGCTGATCCAAGTCAACCTCCAGGGCACTTACAACGTTTTCCCCTTGGGAAAGTTGTGCCTGTATCTCGGAACGCCAGCGTTCGGGGAGCTCGCCAGGGCTGGAGACGGTGGGAAGTTGTTCGGTTGTCATCGTGGGGCGTACTCCAGAGGGGAAAAGGGCTGATATAACGGCCACTTTACGGTATTCTGTCAATGATTAAACATTTGACAGAGAACAATAAAATCAGGTGTTTTGTGCTGGCGGCAAGTATACCGCACAGCGGCTTGCCCGGGATACAGGGTTTAAGGGTTTACAATACGCGGCGCGGGCAGGCTCAGGCCGATAACAAAGTTACAAGAATCAATACATGACTAAGAAGAAAGACATCGAAATTCTCCGCGTGACCCACTTGCGCGGCCCCAACATCTGGACCTACCGCCCGGTGATCGAGGCGTGGCTGGATATCGGCGAGCTGGAGAATTTTCCCTCGAACTTGCTGCCCGGTTTGTATGAACGCCTGACGGCGATCCTGCCGGGGCTGATCGTCCACCGCTGCGGCGTGGGCGAGCACGGCGGCTTCCTCGAACGCCTGCGCGACGGCACCTACGCCGGCCACATCCTCGAACACGTGGTGCTGGAACTGCAAAACCTGGCCGGCATGAAGACCGGCTTCGGCAAGACCCGCGAAATCCATCCCGACAGCGGCCTGTACAAAATGGCGTTCCGCACCCGCCAGGAAGAAGTCGGCCGCGCCGCGCTGGCCGCCGGCCGCGACCTGCTGATGGCCATGATCGAAGACCGGCCGTACGATCTGGACGCCACCGTCGCCAGGCTGACCGACATGGTCGAGAGCCTGTGCCTGGGCCCCAGCACCGGCAACATCGTCGACGCCGCCGGCGTGCGCAAGATCCCGCACATCCGCCTCACCGACGGCAACCTGGTGCAGCTGGGCCATGGCGCAGCGCAGCGCCGCATCTGGACCGCCGAAACCGAACACACCTCGGCCATCGCCGAAGGCATCGCCAGCGACAAGGACCTGACCAAGAGCCTGCTCTCGTCCTGCGGCGTGCCAGTGCCGGAAGGTCAACTGGTGAAGAGCGCCGCCGAAGCCTGGGAAGCGGCGCAGGACATCGGCCTGCCGGTGGTGCTCAAGCCCTACGACGGCAACCATGGCCGCGGCGTCTCGCTCAACCTGAGCGCCGAAGCCGACATCGCCGCCGCCTACGCGCTGGCGGCCGAAGAGGGCGACAGCAGCAGCGTGATCGTCGAGCGCTTCATCGCCGGCGACGAGCACCGCCTGTTGGTGGTGGGCAAGCGCATGGTCGCCGCCGCCGCCGGCGAATCGTTGTGGGTGACCGGCGACGGCAACTCCACCGTGCTGGAACTGTGCAATACCCAGATCAACACCGACCCGCGCCGCGGCGAGACCGAGGAATTCCCACTGGGCCTGGTCAAGCCGCACGAATCGGGCGAGATCATCCTCGAACTGCAACGCCAGAACCTGACCCACGCCTCGGTGCCGGCCGACGGCGTCAAAGTGCTGATCCAGCCGAACGGCAACGTGGCGGTCGACGTCACCGACAAGGTGCACCCGCAAGTGGCCGCGATGGCGGCGCTGGCGGCGCGCGTGGTGGGGCTGGACATCGCCGGCATCGACCTGGTGTCGTCCGACATCACCCGTCCGCTGGAGGAGACGGGCGGCGCCATCATCGAAGTCAACGCCAGCCCGGGCCTGCTGGCCCACCTGAAGCCGGCCGTGGGCGAGCCGCGCAACGTCGGCGAGGCGATTGTCGAGCACCTGTTCGGCGAGGCTTCCGGCCGCATGCCGATCGTCGGCATCACCGGCACGCACGGCACCACCATGACCGCGCGCCTGGTCGCCTGGCTGCTGCAAATCAGCGGCAGGAAAACCGGCCTGACTTGCGCCGAAGGCCTGTTCGTCAACGGCCGCGAACTGCCGCTCGATGGCCTGAGCGAATGGGAAACCGGCGAGCGCCTGCTGCTGAACAAGAACGTCGAGGCCGGCGTGTTTGAAAACAGCGCGCGCATGATCCTGGCCGAAGGCCTGGCCTACGACAAATGCGCCGTTGGCGTGGTGACGGACGTCAACGGCTTCGAAGCGCTGGACGATTTCCACATCAACAGCGAACAACGCCTGTACAACGTGCTGCGCACCCAGGTGGACGTGGTGCTGCCGAGCGGCGTGGCGGTGCTGAACGCGGCCGATCCGCAAGTGGTGGACATGGCCGACCTGTGCGACGGCGAAGTGATGTTCTACGGCGCCGACGAGCACCTGGCCGCCATCGCCGCGCACCGCCAGGACGGCAAGCGCGTGGTGTTCCAGCGCAAGGATTGCATCGTCATGGCGCACGGCGCGACCGAAGCGGCCAGCCTGCCGCTGTCGCCGCTGGTGCCGCCGGAAGCCGTGCTGGCCGCGATTGCCGCCGGCTGGGCGCTGGGCCTGACGCCGGACCTGATCGGCGCCGGCCTGCGCACCTGGGAAGCCTCGCCGAAGAAAACGCATCACTGATCGTTATCACTGAAAGAACAAGAAGATTCATATGGAAGTCATACGCACCCGCGCCCTTCGCGGCCCGAACCTGTGGAGCCACCACACCGCGGTGGAAGTCATCGTCTCGTGCCCGCCGGAAGAACAAGACATCGCAACGCTGGCCGGCTTCGAACAGCGCCTGCGCTCGCGCTTCCCGACCATCGGCGCCCTGCAACCCAGCGGCACCTCGGACCCGGTATCGCTGGCACGCGTGCTGGAAGTGGCGGCACTGAGCCTGCAAGCGCAAGCCGGCTGCCCGGTCACCTTCAGCCGCACCACCGCCACGCTGGAAACCGGCATCTACCAGACCGTGGTGGAATACACCGAAGAGGCGGTCGGCCGCCGCGCGGTGGAACAGGCGGCAGCCCTGATCGGCGCCGCCCTGAGCGACAAGCCGTTCGACCTCGCCGCCGCCCTGGCCGAGCTGAGCGAACTCGATGAGGACGTGCGCCTGGGCCCGTCCACCGGTGCCATCGTCAACGCCGCCGTGGCGCGCGACATCCCGTTCCGCCGCCTGACCGAAGGCTCGATGGTGATGTTCGGCTGGGGGTCGAAACAGCGCCGCATCCAGGCCGCTGAAATGGACAGCACCGGCGCCATCGGCGAGACCATCGCACAAGACAAGGAACTGACCAAGAAGCTGCTGCACGCGGCCGGCGTGCCGGTGCCCATCGGCCGCTCGGTGGAAGACGAAGCCGACGCCTGGAAGGCCGCGCAGGAAATCGGCCTGCCGGTGGTGGTGAAGCCGAAGGACGGCAATCAGGGCAAGGGCGTCACGGTCAACATCATGACCCGGGAACATCTGGAAGCCGCCTTCCGCACCGCCAAGGAATTCCGCGACGACGTGATGGTCGAGCGCTACCTGCCGGGCCACGACTACCGTCTGCTGGTCATCGGCAACAAGCTGGTGGCCGCCGCGCGCCGCGATCCGCCGCATGTGGTGGGCGACGGCAAGCACACCGTGCGCCAGCTGGTGGACATCGTCAATGCCGATCCGCGCCGCGGCTCGGGTCATTCCACCTCGCTGACCAAGATCCGTTTCGACGACATCGCCATCGCGCGCCTGGCGCTGCAAGGCCTGGAGGCGGATTCCGTGCCGGCCCACGGCCAGCGCGTCATCCTGCGCAACAACGCCAACCTGTCGACCGGCGGCACCGCCACCGACGTCACCGACGACGTCCATCCGGAAGTGGCGGCGCGCGCGGTGGAGGCGGCGCAGATGATCGGCCTCGATCTGTGCGGCGTGGACGTGGTGTGCGACAACGTGCTGGAACCGATTGAAAACCAACGCGGCGGCGTGGTGGAAGTGAACGCCGCGCCCGGCCTGCGCATGCACATCGCGCCATCGTTCGGCAAAGGCCGCGCGGTGGGCGAGGCCATCGTCAACACCATGTTCCCGGCCGGCGAGAACGGCCGCATTCCGGTGGTGGCGGTGACCGGCACCAACGGCAAGACCACCACCGTGCGCCTGATCGCCCACCTGCTGACCGCCAGCGGCCTGCGCACCGGCATGACCAATACCGACGGCGTCTACATCGAAGGCCGCCAGACCGACAGCGGCGACTGCTCCGGCCCGCGCAGCGCGCGCAACGTGCTGCTGCACCCGGACGTCGACGCGGCGGTGTTTGAAACCGCGCGCGGTGGCATCCTGCGCGAAGGCCTGGCCTTCGACCGCTGCCAGGTCGCGGTGGTGACCAACATCGGCATGGGCGACCACCTGGGCCTGAACTACATCACCACCGTGGAAGACCTGGCGGTCCTCAAACGCGTGATCGTGCAGAACGTGTCGGAAAGCGGCTTCGCGGTGCTGAACGCGGTCGATCCTATCGTTGCCGGCATGGCGGCCAACTGCCGCGGCAAGGTGATCTTCTTCGGCGCCGACCGCACGCATCCCGTGATCGCCACCCATCTGGCGCAGGGCAGCCGCACCGTGTACGTGGAAAATGGCCAGATCGTGGCGGCGGCAGGCCGCGCGCAGCACACCATCCCGCTGTCGGCCGTGCCGATCACCCGCAACGGCGCCATCGGCTTCCAGGTGGAGAACGTGATGGCGGCGGTGGCGGCGGCCTGGGGCGTGGGCATCGGCTGGGACGCGATCCGTCTCGGCCTGAAAACCTTCGCCAACGACTCCGACAATGCGCCGGGCCGCTTCAACGTGTTCGACTACAAGGGCGCGACGCTGATCGCCGACTACGGCCACAATCCGGACGCCATCCTGGCGCTGGTGAAGGCGGTCGAGACCATGCCGGCCAGGCGCCGGGTGGTGGTGATCTCGGGCGCCGGCGACCGCCGCGACCAGGACATCACGCAGCAGACCGAAATCCTCGGCCGCGCGTTTGACGACGTGCTGCTGTACGAAGACGCCTGCCAGCGCGGCCGTGTGGACGGCGAGGTGGTGGCCTTGCTGCGTTCGGGCCTGAACGGCGCGCCGCGCACCTCGCACATCGAAGAGATCTACGGCGAGTTCAACGCCATCGACACGGCGCTGGCGCGCCTGCGGGAGGGCGACCTGTGCCTGATCCTGATCGACCAGGTGGAGGACGCGCTGGCCCACATCGCCAAGCGCATCAAGGAAGTTTAGTCTGTAACTATCAGGTTAATAGATATTTATAGTTTTTATTTATGACACTCGTTGTTTAAAATAGCTTCACGCTATCAAACAACGAGGAGTCATAGTCATGAAAATCACCACCGCCTCCGGCATTCCCGTCGCCGACAACCAGAATTCCCTGACCGCCGGCCCGCGCGGCCCCGTGCTGCTGCAAGACTTCCATCTGATCGAGAAACTCCAGCACTTCAACCGCGAGCGCATCCCCGAGCGCGTGGTGCACGCCAAGGGTTCGGGCGCTTACGGCACCTTCACCGTCACCCACGACATCACCCAATACTCCAAGGCCAGGCTGTTCGCCGAAGTGGGCAAGCAGACCGAGACCTTCCTGCGCTTCTCCACCGTGGGCGGCGAAAAGGGCAGCGCCGACACCGAGCGCGATCCACGCGGTTTCGCGGTGCGCTTCTACACCGAGGAAGGCAACTGGGATCTGGTCGGGAACAACACGCCGGTGTTCTTCCTCAAGGACGGCATCAAGTTCCCGGACTTCATCCACACCCAAAAGCGCGATCCGCAAACCAACCTGAAATCGCCGACCGCGATGTTCGATTTCTGGAGCCGCACGCCGGAAAGCCTGCACCAGTTGACCACGCTGTTCTCCAGCCGCGGCACGCCGGACGGCTACCGCCACATGCACGGTTTCGGCAGCCACACCTACAGCCTGATTAACGCCGCCGGTGAGCGCGTCTACGTCAAGTGGCACTTCCTGACCCGGCAAGGCATCAAGAACCTGAGCGCCGACGAGGCCACGCGCATCGCCGGCACCGATCCTGACTACGCCCAGCGCGACCTGTTCAACGCCATCGCCAACGGCGACTTCCCGCGCTGGGACGTCAAGATCCAAGTGGCCACCGAGGCCGAACTGGCCGCATGGGAAGCGCGCACCGGCTGGAATCCGTTCGACCTGACCAAGGTGTGGCCGCACGCGGACTTCCCGCTGCTGCCGGTCGGCGTGCTGGAACTGAACCGCAATCCGGTCAACTACCACGCGGAAGTGGAGCAGGCCGCGCTGTCGCCATCGAACGTGGTGCCTGGCATGGGCTACTCGCCGGACAAGATGCTGCAAGCGCGCCTGTTCGCCTATCACGATGCGCAGCTGTACCGCGTCGGCACCAACCACCAGCACCTGCCGGTGAACGCGCCACGCTGCCCGTTCCACAACCAGCAGCGCGACGGCGCCATGGCCGGCGCCAACGGCGGCGCGGCGGTCAACTACGACCCGGTGCAGGCACAAGGCAGCAACCCGCACGGCATGGGCCACGGCGAACCGCCGCTGGCGCTGGACGGCGCGGCCGGCCGCTACGACGGCCGCGGCAAGGAGGACGATTACACGCAAGCCGGCGATCTGTTCCGCCTGATGCCGGCCGACGAGCGGCATAACCTGTGCAACAACATCGCCGGTCCCCTGAGCCAGGTCAGCGCCGAGATCATCGCCCGCCAGCTGGCCCACTTCGACCAGGCCGATGCCGCCTACGGCGCCGGCGTGCGCCAGGCACTGAAAGCGCGCGGCGTCAACCTCGCCTGAAGACGACGGCGGACCACCACGAAGTGCACTACAATCGTGACGTTGCAGTGCACCGTGGAGGTCCGACTTGAAGTCTCATCCCGCTTGTCCGCCGTCGTCATCCCTGCCGGGCCAGATCGTCCTGGTCTTGCAGGGCGGCGGCGCCTTGGGCGCCTACCAGCTGGGCGTGTATCAGGCCATGCACGAAGCGGGCATCGAGCCCGATTGGGTGATCGGCACCTCCATCGGCGCGATCAACGGCGCCATCATCGCCGGCAATCCGCCGGAGCGCCGGCTGGACCAGCTGCGCGAATTCTGGCACCGCATGGAACGCAATTCCTTCGGCTTCTCCACCATGCCGCGCGCGGTCGCCAACGCGATCACGGTGGGGCAGGGCATACCTGCCTTCTTCGAACCCAACCTGCCATCGTGGTGGAATCCCGAGGCGCGCGTCGGCGTCGAGCATGCATCCTTCTACCTGACCACACCCTTGCGCAGCACACTGGAAGACCTGGTCGATTTCAACTACCTCAATGACAAGCACATGCGCATGACGGTGGGCGCGGTCAACGCCCGCAACGGCGCCATGCGCTACTTCGACACCCGCAAGGAGCCGCTGTGCGTGGAGCATGTGATGGCGTCCGGCGCGCTACCGCCGGCCTTCCCGGCGGTGCGCATCGACGGCGAGCCGTATTGGGACGGCGGCATCTACTCCAACACGCCGATCGAGGCGGTGCTGGACGATGAGCCGCGCCGCAGTTCGGTGATCTTCTCGGTGCAGGTGTGGAACCCGGACGGCAGCGAGCCGCAAAGCGTGCTCGATGTGCTGGACAAGCACAAGGAGATCCAGTACGCCAGCCGCGCCAGCAATATCGAACAGCAGCGGCGCTTGCATCGCCTGCGCCATGTGATCCGCGAACTGACGAAACACCTGCCGGACGAAGAACTGGCGTCGCCGGAGGTGCGCGAGCTGGCCTCCTGGGGCTGCGGCACCGACATGCACGTGGTGCTGCTGCGCGCCCCGCGCATCGGCCGCGAGGACCACACCAAGGACATCGACTTCAGCGCCTCCGGCATCCGCGCCCGCTGGCAGGCCGGCTATGACGACACCAGGCGCTTCATCAGGCTAAAGCCATGGGAGCAGCCCATCGATCCGATCGAAGGCATCGCGCTCCACGAACTGCCGGAGCGCTGACCCATCTTGCGCAAAATTGTTGGAACTTTTCGGCCGCCTGGCCGGAATAAGAGTAAGACCCGACGACGATGCCCAGACGATGACCATCCCGACTCCTGCCACCGATATCGAATTGCTGCGCCAGATGCGCAGCGGTTCCGCCGACACCGCCGCCGACATCGTGCAGGAAGTGTTCATGGGACTGCTGACGGACAGCCTCCGCTTCGATGCGCTGCGCGGCGAACTGCGTCCCTTCCTGTTTGGCGTCGCCCGCAATCTGCTGCTCAAGCATGAAGCGCCGCGCCTGCGCCACCCAAGCCTGCCCGAGCCGGACGAGGAGGGCGAGCGGGAATTCGACGCCGCCAGCGATGCCGCCGAACCGCTGGCGCGCATGCTGGACAACGAACTGGCCGAGGAGGTACGGCGCGCGCTGGCCCTGCTGCCGCCGCCTTTGACGCCCTGCGCGGCGCGCTGGCGGACAGCCACGCGCCCTGCGGCGTGGAACACGCACTGATGGCGGCCTTCACCCAACAACACCGCCAGCGCCGCTGGTACCAACGACTGCCCCTCGCCCGGTGGGGCATGGCCGGCGGCCTGGCCAGCGCGGCGCTGGTGGCGATGGTGTTCATGCTGTCGCTGCGGCCACCGCCGCCAGCAGTGGCCGCAACCAGCGGGAATGCCTTCATCGCGCTTGAACCACTGGAACGCATCCGGCGCGAAAGCCATCCGCGCATCGTCGAGACGCAAATCGCGCGTACCGCGCTGGCCGGGATGGGCGTGCCGATCACCCCCGAAAACGCCGGCGACCAGGTGCGCGCCGAAATGCTGATCGGCGCCGATGGCCGGCCGCTCGCGCTCCGTCTTTCCAGTCTGTGAACCACCAACCAGAGGATGATATGAACACCCAAAACACTCTACTTTCAGCCTTGCTTTGCTGCCTGTGTGTGCCGGCCCTGGCCGCCGGCGTCGATCCGGCGCCCGGCAAGGTGGTGAAAAACGCGCCATACAGCGCCGTGGGCGATCAGGAAACCCGGCGCGACCTGGCGGACGGCAACCAGATCACCAGCAAGACCAGCACGCTGTACTACCGTGACAGCAACGGCAACACGCGTCAGGAAACGCGCGGTCCGAATGGCGACGTACAGAGCGTCATGATTCAAACCGCCACCGACAACGCCATGTACACGCTGGTGCCGGCGGCCAAGCTCGCCATCAGGATTTCGCTGGAAAGGATTAATGCCAGGGCCGCCGCCGCCGGTGCGGCCGCGGGCGCCGCGATCAAGGCGGAGCGCAAGCAAGGAGAGGATATCGTCATCAAGCGCGCGGCGCCGGACAGCGGCTATGCCAATATCGTCCCGCTGGTCGCGGGGGCTTACGGCGACATGAAATGGGCCGGCAAGACCGTCACCCAGGACCTGGGCGCCCGCAACATCGATGGCGTCAAGGCCGAAGGCAAATTGCGCAGCTACGAAATCCCGGCCGGGGAGGCCGGCAACCGCAAGCCTATCGTGGTGGCCGATGAAAGCTGGTACTCGCCCGAACTGCAAATGACGCTGTACTCGCAGCATAGCGATCCGCGCACCGGCGTGGCGATTTTCCGCCTGACCAACCTGAAGCGCGGAGAGCCGGCGGCCGCGCTGTTTTCCGTGCCGTCCGATTACACCATCAACGATGTGACGGACGGGCCGGAGAAGGCGCTGGGCGAGCTGGAGGCGCAATGGAAGAAGAAGTGAGCCGGGGCTGGGAAGGGGCATGCTGGTAAAATAAGGGGCATAGCAATTCACTTAGCATTGGATCAATATGACCATCAAAATCAGCCAGAACTTCGACTCGGGCGCCATCGAGGTGCTGCGCGCCGACAGCGCGGCCACCATTGAACTGAACCTGCGCAAGGACTCGCACGCGGACATTCACCAGTGGTTCCACTTCCGGGTCCAGGGCGCGGGCGGCCAAAAGCTGAACATGCGCTTCCTGAACGCCGGCTCGGCAACCTACGCCAAGGGCTACGAGGATTACAAGGCCGTGGCCAGCTACGACACCGAGAACTGGTTCCGCGTGCCGACCACCTTCGATGGCGAGGTCATGACGATCAAGCACACGCCGGACACCGACAGCATCTACTACGCTTACTTCGAGCCGTATTCGTTCGAGCGCCATTTGCGCCTGCTGGGCGAAGTGGGTGAGCATCCGCTGGCCCGCGTGCACGATCTGGGCAGCACCATCGACGGCCGCGACATGAACCTGGTCGTCATCGGCAAGCCGGAAGCGGAAAAGAAAATCTGGTTCATCGCGCGCCAGCACCCGGGCGAGTCGATGGCCGAGTGGTTCATCGAAGGCCTGATCGATTCGCTGCTGGACGATGCCAACCCGATCGCGCGCAAGCTGCTGCAACGCTGCGTGTTCTACGTCGTGCCGAACATGAATCCGGACGGCTCGGTGCGCGGCAACCTGCGCACCAACGCGGCCGGCGCCAACCTGAATCGCGAGTGGATGACGCCATCGGTCGAGCGCAGCCCGGAAGTGCTGTATGTGAAGCAGAAGATGCACGAAACCGGCATCGACATGTTCTTCGACATTCATGGCGATGAAGCGCTGCCGTACAACTTCGTGGCCGGCAATGAGATGCTGGAGAACTTCAGCGAGGAACGCCGCCTCAAGCAGCAGGCCTTCATCGACCGCTACAAGAACGCCTCGCCGGACTTCCAGGACAAGGTGGGCTACGCCGCCAGCAAGTACAAGGAAGACATGCTGACGCTGGCCTCCAAGTACGTCGGCCACCACTTCGGCTGCCTGGCCCTGACTTTGGAGATGCCGTTCAAGGACAATGCCGATCTGCCCGATCCCAACGTCGGCTGGAACGGCGCGCGCAGCGCGGCGCTGGGCGCGGCGATTTTGCAGCCCATCCTGTTGTCGCTGGACGATTACTGATCATGGGCGTCGAGATCGAGCGCAAGTTCCTGTTGTGCGGCGATGGCTGGATGGCGCTTGGAGAGCCGGTGTTCTTCAAACAGGGCTACCTGTCGTCGCACAAGGAGCGCGTGGTGCGCGTGCGCATCGAGGGCGCGCGCGCGGTGTTGACCATCAAGGGCGCCAACCGGGGCGCCACGCGTGGCGAATGGGAATATGAGATTCCCGTCACCGAGGCGGCCGAGTTGCTCGACGGTTTGTGCGAGCAGCCCTTGATCGAGAAGTACCGCCGCCGCATCAGCTACGCCGGCAATGTGTGGGAAGTGGACGAGTTCCTCGGCGTGAACGCCGGGCTGGTGGTGGCGGAGATTGAATTGCAGTCGGAAGACCAGCGGTTCGACAAGCCGGACTGGATCGGCGAGGAAGTCACCGGCGATGCGCGCTACCTCAATTCCAACCTGATCAAGCGCCCGTACTCCACTTGGTCGGCAGCATGAATAAAGCCCCGTAAGGGGCTTTATTGTTAGTGGAAGTGCTCGGTGCCGGTGGGCGCGTCTTCCGGCATTTCGGCGTGGGCCAGTTCGCCTTGCGGGTCGGCGAACAGCGGGGCGCCGCAGTCGTCGCAGAACTCCATCACGTAGCGCTCGCCCAGCTTCTTCACTTGCGTGATGCCGGCCGCGTTCAGGTGCGAGGTGATGTCTTCCACCGGCGTCTGCGGCTTTTGCAGCGCGTTCAGCACACCCGGACCTTCCGGCGGCGTGCCTTCCTCGTCCTCCTGGCCATACAGCGGCCATACCACGCCGTAGATCACATCGGTCGACGAACGCTGCGTGAAGGCCACGCGGTATTCGTCGATCTGGCCGTCGGCGTTTTCCTCGCCAAAGCCGGCGATCACCGCGCGCAGCTCGCTCGGCTCGACCGCCAGGGTGTGGGTCAGGTAGTGCACGGCGGCGCGGATCGACACCGGACGAATCAGCTTGTCCGCCTCGCGGCAGGCCATGTAATAGGCTTCCGGCAGCAGCAGCTCGACGCCGCAACCGGGCAACAGACGGTTGACGGTCGGCGTGGCCTGCGTGCGCCACTGCTCCAGCGCGGCGCTGCGCTCGGCGGCAAAGCTGGACTGGTGCTCGGCCATCTGCCAGCGGAACAGCGGCGCGCCGGCCGGCGCCACCACCGCCACCAGCAGGTAGCGCGTGTCGGCCAGGAAGGGCGCGGTTTCAGGCACCTTGGTGTCGGCCTTCAATGCCGCGCCTTTCAGCGCGGCCTGTGCCAGCTTCTGCACCTTGCCATAGGTTTCGACGTGGCTGCGCGGCAGCTGGTCGATCGAGAACAGGGTGGGCGACATGGCCATCTGCGTGCCATCGGCCAGCAGGTGGGCCGAGAAGTGCGCCGACAGGGTTTGCAGGATATCGGATGGGATCGCGCCGGAGGCGATCGCAAAGCGGGTCCACGCCAGAATCGGCGCGGCCACCAGCAGGACGTCGAACTGCTTGCTGACGCCGTCGGCGGTGTCGATGGTGAGGTGGCTCGATTCGCTGACCGCCTCCACGCTGTCCATCAACACGTCATAGGCGTTCAGGTCTTCCTTGAACAGCACGTTGAGGGTCGAGTCGATGGTGTCCTGGTGACCGGTTTTCAGGAGTTTCTGGAGCTGTGCATCGAGAGAGTGTTCCCAGGCCCGCTCTTCGATACGGCTGGCCGCCTGCCCGACAGCCTGGGCATAGGTGGCGAGGCGCTGGCTCTCGGCAGACAATTTTTGGGAGGAAGCTTTAGATGAACGACGCATAGCGCAATAAGAGTCTCATAAAGGTGAATAAATCGGATCAGTCATGCAGATGATAACCCTTATGAGACGTATTGTAGTTGATTCGCTCAGCTACTTCCCATTAGTTCGGGACAGCGGTGCGGCCGGCACGGTCTAGGAGGTCATCAATGCCGCCACCTGTTCCGCGTTCAAGGCGCCGTGATAGATGCGGAAGTCATCCACTTTGCCGTTGAAATAAGGGTCGGCCGGATACTGCGAACGGCCGATCCAGTTCTGGCTGGTGCCGCCCAGCCGGAACGGCGCGGCGGTCATGGCGTTGTTGGTGCTGACCACGCCGCCGTTCACGTACAAGGTCCCGGTGGCGCCGGACAGCGTGACCGCCACGTGCACCCATTGTCCGGCCGGCAGGGTGGCGGTGGACAGGGTCTGGCTGCCATAGCCGCCGCCGGTGGTGATGGTGAAGTGCATGCCGCCATTGCGGGCGCGTGGCGTCAGGAACATATAGTGGTTGGTGCCGCTGCCGAAGTCGAAGACGCGGCACCAGTCGCGCCCGCCGCCCCAGTACACCCACGCGGCGATGGTAAAGTCGGCCAGGCCGGCCACCACGTCCGCCGGCAACGCCACGTAGTCGTCAACACCGTCCAGCGCCACCGCATTGCCGTTCTTGCCGGCGCTCCACAGTGCGCCGTTGAGCAGGGCGCCGTTGACGCCGTTGCCGCTGGCGTCGGCGGCGGTGCCGCCGCTGCTCTCGTCGAAAGGCAGCCAGGCGCGCAGCGTGGTCGCCGTGCTGATTTGCGCTTCGTTCGAGGGGGCGGTGACGCCCGACGGCGTGGTTGCGGTCACCACGTAGTAATAGCTGCCCGCCGCCATGCCGCTGTCGGTATAGGTCAGCGGATCGGTGACGCCGTCGATGACGGTGGTGTAGGGACCGCCCGGGCTGGTCGCGCGCTGGACCGTGTAGCTGGTGGCGTAGGCGCTGCCCCACCAGGACAGTTCCACCTTGCCGCCCACCAGCCGCGCGCTCAGGCCGCCCGGTGGCGCGCCGGCGGCGATCGGATCGCGGCTGAAGGCCAGGGTGCCGACGCCCAGCTGGTCGCCATTGCCGCCGTCGCCCTCGGTGCCGACCCTGGCGGCCATCAGCGCGGTGTACGGCGCGGCCAGGCCCATGCGGTTGACGTAGTGGTTGTGGATCATTTCCCACACCGGCCGGACGAAGGGCAGGCCGGCGGGGGAGATGCCGGTGCCGGTGCCGTGGTTATTGGTGTAGGCGTCGAACGGCATCGATGTGTAGTAGAGATTGCCGTTGGCATCGGCCAGGTTGGACTTGGCGACATATTCGGCGCCGGCCAGGAACCGGTTGTTGTCATAGCCATAGAAGTCGTCGCCCTGGTTCCACGCCATTTCGCAGAAGGACGCGGCCAGGCCGACGCCCAGCGTGCAATGGCCCTGGTCGCGCGAGCTTTCCTGCCATTGGCCCAGGTAGCCCGGATGGATGAAGCGCACCGCCTGGCTGGCGGCGCCGTTGCCCGGTCCGTTCTTGTAATAGTTGACGGCTTCGTCATACAGGTCCTGGCGGTCGCACAGCACGCCGATGGCCAGGATCGAGGCCAGGGTGCACTGGTCCCAGTTGGCCCAGTAATTGGTGATGTCGGCGTCGTTGTGCTGGACCAGGAACTGATGGTTCAGTGGATAGAACACCGTCAGCATCATGTTCTGGAAGCGTGCCAGGTCGGCCGCCGCCCAGCCGGAATAGGTGCGCATGATCTCGGCGGCATTGGCGAACTGGTAGCCGTAGATGCCGGCGGCCAGGAAGCGGTCGGCGTTGCCGGTGATGCCGGTCAGGGTCGAGCTCCAGGCATTGAGGAAGGCCACCGCCCGGTCGGCGTAGGAGGTATCGCCGGTCACCTTCCAGCGCAGCGCCAGCTGATAGGTGCGGGCGATATCGATGTAGAGCTGGGCGAAGTTGCTGCCGGTGCCGCCGCGCACCACGGTCTGTAGCGGGCGCGGCCAGTTGCCGAGGTGCGAGCGGCCGGTGTTGAGCAGGGCGTTGAAGCCGTTCAGCCAGGGCTGCGCGCCGGCCGCGACCTTGGCGCGCATGCGCGCGAAGTCGGCCTCGGTATGCAGCAGTCCCGGGTGCACAAAGCTGCGCACGGACGAGCCGGAGGCCGTCGAGGATTGCAAGGCCGCCGCCTTGGCGCGCGGCGCGGCGCTTTCGGTGGTGGCCGGTTCGCCGCCACAAGCTGTCAGGGCCAGCGGTCCAAGTGCCGCCACGCCGAGCGTGCCGGTGCAGAAACGTCTGCGTTGCAAGGACAATTGCGGTTCATCTTTTTGCATAACACCTCCATAGGCCATGAGTGGAGCCGTGATTATGCATGAAATATTTCCACATGGAAATAAATATTCACATAGATTGATGTCTGGCGCCAGGCAGGGACGAAAAAAAACACCCTGCGGCGCAGGGTGTTTTGCGGTCCGTCCGGTCCGGCTTACGCGGCCAGCAGCTGGCGCAGCACGAACGGCAGAATGCCGCCATGCTTGTAGTAGTCGACTTCGATCGGGGTATCGATACGCAGCAGCACTTTCACTTCCTGGCTGGTGCCGTCGGCGCGGTGGATCACCAGGGTGGCGAGTTGCTGCGGCTTGATCTCGCCGTCCAGGCCTTTCAGGTCATAGGTTTCCTTGCCGGTGATGCCCAGCGATTCCACCGAGTCGTTGCCGATGAATTGCAGCGGCAGCACGCCCATGCCCACCAGGTTGGAGCGGTGGATGCGCTCGAACGAACGCACGATCACGGCCTTCACGCCCAGCAGCTGGGTGCCCTTGGCGGCCCAGTCGCGCGACGAGCCGGTGCCGTACTCTTCGCCGCCGAACACCATGGTCGGGGTGCCGGCCGCCACGTACTTCATGGCCGCGTCGTAGATCGACAGCTGTTCGCCCGACGGCTGGTGGATGGTGATGCCGCCTTCGACCGCGGAACCGTCGGCTTTCGGCGGGATCATCTTGTTCTTGATGCGCACGTTGGCGAAGGTGCCGCGCATCATGATCTCGTGGTTGCCGCGGCGCGAGCCGTAGGAGTTGAAGTCGGCTTTCGAGACGCCGTTTTCCTTCAGCCATTTACCGGCCGGGCCGTCTTCCTTGATCGAGCCGGCTGGCGAGATGTGGTCGGTGGTGATCGAGTCGCCAAACACGCCCAGCGCGCGCGCGCCCTTGATGTTCGGATCGGTGGCTTTCGGCGTCATCTCGAAGCCGTCGAAGAAGGGCGGCTCGGCGATGTAGGTCGATGCCGGCCAGTTGTACACCTGGCCCTCGGTCGACGACACGTTTTCCCACAGCTTGCCCGGGTTGCCCTTGACGTCGGCGTAGTTCGACTTGAACACCTTCGAGTTCATGGCGAACTTCATCAGCTTGGCGATCTCCTGCGAGGTCGGCCAGATGTCGCCCAGGTAGACGTCCTTGCCGCCGGTGCCCTTGCCGACCGGCTGGGTCATCAGGTCGACCGTCATGTTGCCGGCGATGGCGTAGGCCACCACCAGCGGTGGCGACGCCAGGAAATTGGAGCGAATGTTCGGGTGAATCCGCGCCTCGAAGTTACGGTTGCCCGACAGCACGGCCGAGGCGACGATGTCGTTCGAGGTGATGGCGGCGTTCAGCTCGGGCGTCAGGTCGCCGGCGTTGCCGATGCAGGTGGTGCAGCCATAAGCGGTCACGCCGAAGCCCAGTTTTTCCAGGTAGGGCAGCAGGCCGGCGGCGGTCAGGTACTCGGTCACCACGCGCGAGCCGGGGGCCAGCGAGGATTTGATGTGCGGCGCCACGGTCAGGCCGGCTTCCACGGCCTTCTTGGCCAGCAGGCCGGCGGCCAGCAGCACGCTCGGGTTGGAGGTGTTGGTGCACGAGGTGATGGCGGCGATCAGCACGTCGCCGTTCTTCACGTTCACGCCGTTGGTGGTGGTGTAGGTGGCGTTCAGGTCTTCGGCTTTTTTGTTGAAGCCGTTTTCCGAGGTCGGTTTCGAGAACAGCTCGATGAAGTTGTTCTTCACGTTGCCGATTTCGATACGGTCTTGCGGACGCTTGGGACCGGCCAGCGACGGCGTGACATCGGTCAGGTTCAGTTCCAGCACGCGGGTGTAGTCGATGTCGCCGGCTTTCGGGATGCCGTACATGCCTTGCGCCTTGAAGTAGGCGGCGAAGGCGGCGATTTCGTCCTTGGTGCGGCCGGTGCCTTCGAAGTATTCGATGGTGGCGTCGTCGACCGGGAAGAAGCCCATGGTGGCGCCGTATTCCGGCGCCATGTTGGCGATGGTGGCGCGGTCGGTGACCGACAGGGTCTGGGTGCCTTCGCCGAAGAACTCGACGAACTTGCCCACCACCTTGGCCTTGCGCAGCATCTCGGTGATGGTCAGCACCAGGTCGGTCGCGGTGCAGCCTTCGCGCAGCACGCCGGTCAGGTTGACGCCGATCACGTCCGGGGTCAGGAAGTAGACCGGCTGACCCAGCATGCCGGCTTCCGCCTCGATGCCGCCCACGCCCCAGCCGACCACGCCGATGCCGTTGATCATGGTGGTGTGCGAGTCGGTGCCCACCAGCGAGTCGGGGTAGTAGACGCCGTTGCCGTCCTTGTGGACGCCACGCGCCAGGTATTCCAGGTTGACCTGGTGGACGATGCCGAAGCCCGGCGGCACCACGCCAAAGGTGTCGAAGGCTTGCATGCCCCACTTCATGAACTGGTAGCGCTCGTTGTTGCGCGAGAATTCCAGCTTCATGTTCAGGTCCAGCGCCTTCGGCTCGCGGAAGTGGTCGATGGTGACCGAGTGGTCGACCACCAGATCCACCGGCACCAGCGGCTCGATCTTCTTGGCGTTCACGCCCATCTTGTAAGCGACGTTGCGCATCGCGGCCAGGTCGGCCAGCAGCGGCACGCCGGTGAAGTCTTGCAGCACCACGCGGGCGACCACGAAGGGAATCTCGTCCACGCGCTCGGCGGTGGCGCCCCAGTTGGCGACTTGCTTGACGTGTTCTTCGGTGACTTTCTTGCCGTCGACGTTACGCAGAACCGACTCCAGCACGACGCGGATCGATACCGGCAGGCGGGAGATTTTGGCGCCCAGGCTCTTTTCCAGGGCCGGCAGCGAATAGAACTTTGCCTTCTTGCCCGAAATATTGAATTCCTGAAGCGTGTTAAGCGTGTTGTGGGACATGACCTCTCCTTCGGGTGGGTAGCGTCTATTGTTGATGTGAAGATAAGGTGGAGCGTGCTTTACTGGATCGTGATCTTGGTGCTGGTCGGCTGGTTGGCGGCGGTCGAAACCGGCTTCATCTGCTCGGCGTTGCGGCACTCGTTGGCCAGCTGGCGGTTTTGCTTGGAGTCCAGCAGCATGCCCTTGGCCGGGATGCCGATCCAGACCAGGCCGTACAACTTGTTCTCGAAGCGGTTGGCGCCGGTGGTGGTGCCGACGCGGGTCAGGCGGTGCAGGCGCTTCTTCCAGCGCAGCGCGATGTGCGCCTCGTCGCTGCTGTTGGTGTAGATGGTGATCTTGTTGCCCAGTTCGCAGTCGAACTCGGTGACGGCGGAGTCGGTGATGGCCGGTTCGTCGGCTTCCTCATCCGGCGCCTTCGGTTCCACCGGCTTGGCGGCGGCCTTCTTGGCGGTCTTGGCGACCGCCTTCTTGACGGGTTTCTTGGCGGTGGCGTCTTCCGCGTGGGCGGCGGCCATGGTCAGCGAGGCCAGCGCGAGACTGCAAGCCATGAATAATTTGGAGATGGACATCAGTGTGCTTCCTGTGGGTGATCGGTGGTGCTGCCGTTGAACAGCGGGGCGACCGACTCGGGCAGGGTGAGCCCGGCCAGTTTGGCGCGCTGTAAAACGGTCCAATAATATCTGTAGCTGGCGCGGTCGTGCAATCGGCCATTTTGGGAGATCGGCCCCCATTGCACGGCCGCCGCTTCGTGCAGGATGGCGGCCGCCTCGCTGACCTCGGACAGGCGCGGCGTGAAGGTCTTGATGATCGGCTTGATCTGGTTCGGGTGGATGCTCCACATGCGCGTGTAGCCGAATTCGGCGGCGGCGCGCTGGGCATCGTTGGCCGCGACGGCCGTGTCCTTGATCTCGGTGGTCACGTTATGCGACGGCACCTTGCCGTGCGCGTGGCAGGCGGCGGCGATTTCCAGCTTGGCGCGCACCACCAGCGGGTGGGTGAACTGGCCCGGCGTGCGCATCGCCGCGCCGGGAATCGCGCCGTAGTGCGAGGAGACGAAATCCATGATGCCGAACGACAGGCTCTGCACCTGGGGCAGGGCGGCGATGGCGTAGGCGTCGCGCAGGGCGCCGTGGGTTTCGATCAGCACGTGCACCGGCAGGTCCTGGCGGCCGGCCTTGGCGGCGTGGGTGTTGATCAGCTTGATGGCGCGCTCGACCTCGGCCACGCTGTTCGCCTTCGGCAGCATGATGTAGGCCAGGCGCGGCGCGGCGGCGCAGATGATCTCGATGTCCCTGGCGAAGAACGGGCTGCCGACATCGTGCACGCGGGCGCCGATGCGGTTGAATTGATTGTCTTCGGAATTGAGCAGCTCGACGATCAGCCGGGCGTGGGCTTCCTCGTTGCCGGCGCTGGCGCCGTCTTCGCAGTCGAGGGTGATGTCGAACAGGGGACCAAGTTCTTGTTGCAGGGCGATCGATTTGCGCATCAGCTTTTCGGAGCCGGCGTAGTGATCGCAGGCGGGCAGCAGCAGCGGCTGGCGGTTACCCTGGAATAAAACCTCGGATGGGTGCATGCGTGATGGGTCGGGTGAAGAAATAACCGCCGCGCTGCTCTCGGCAGCGCGGCGGGTGCGGCGGATCGGTGGTTTAACCGGTTCCACGTGCGGACAGAAGATTATGGCAGCAGGTGCTTGACGCCTTCGCGCTCTTCGGTCAGTTCCTTCAGGGTCAGGTTGATGCGCTCTTGCGAGAAGGCGTCGATGTCCAGGCCCTGGACGATTTTGTATTCGCCGTTTTCGGTGGTGACCGGGAAGCCGAACACGATGCCCTCAGGGATGCCGTACGAACCATCCGAAGGCACGCCCATGGTGGTCCACTTGCCGTTGGTGCCGACGTGCCAGTCGTGAACGTGGTCGATGGCGGCGTTGGCGGCCGAAGCGGCCGACGACAGGCCGCGCGCCTCGATGATGGCGGCGCCGCGCTTGCCCACGGTCGGCAGGAAGGTGTTGGCGTTCCATTCCTGGTCGTTGATCAGTTCCTTGACGTTCTTGCCGTTCACGGTGGCGAAGCGGTAGTCGGCGTACATGGTTGGCGAGTGGTTGCCCCACACGGTCAGCTTCTCGATGTCTTTCACCTGGGTGCCGGTCTTGGCGGCCACTTGCGACAGGGCGCGGTTGTGGTCCAGGCGCAGCATGGCGGTGAAGTTCTTGGCCGGCAGCGACGGCGCCGATTTCATGGCGATGTAGGCGTTGGTGTTGGCCGGGTTGCCCACCACCAGTACCTTCACATTGCGCGATGCCACCTGGTCCAGCGCCTTGCCCTGGGCGGTGAAGATCTGGGCGTTGGCTTCCAGCAGGTCCTTGCGCTCCATGCCCGGGCCGCGTGGACGGGCGCCCACCAGCACCGCGTAGTCCACATCCTTGAACGCGGTCAGCGGGTCGGAGTGGGCGGTCATTTCGGTCAGCAGCGGGAAGGCGCAATCGTCGATTTCCATCATGACGCCCTTCAGCGCCTTCTGTGCTTTCTCGTCAGGGATTTCCAGCAGTTGCAGGATAACTGGTTGGTCCTTGCCGAGCATGTCGCCGTTGGCGATGCGGAACAGCAGGGCGTAGCCGATCTGGCCGGCAGCGCCGGTAACAGCAACACGCAGTGGGGTTTTAGCCATGATGAATCTCCAAAGTGGGAAGTGAATCGTTCGTGAAGCAGGGCCGGCGGCCGGCCCGGAAACCGTAATCATACTGCAAAATGCAACGCTTATAATCATGTATGTGCCAAGCGTGGCCTCGGGAGTGTAGGCTTGCCGCCACTATCTGTCAATTCTATCTTATGTCTTATATAAGACAGATCAGTGATTGCCTTTTTTTCTGGACGGCACAGGTCTTTTGTGGTGAAATCTTGGGCTATGAGTTCCAACCCGCCCAATTCGAACAACAATCCAGCCGCCGTCAACACCGGCGGCGCGGGCGGCTCGTCTCCCACTTTCTCCCCTTTGTACCAGCAAATCAAGGCCCTCATTACGCAGAGCCTGCAATCCGGCGAATGGAAGCCCGGCGAGCTGATCCCCAGTGAAGTCGAACTGGCCAACCGCTTCAAGGTCAGCCAGGGCACCGTGCGCAAGGCGATCGACGAGCTGGCGGCCGAGAACCTGGTGATGCGCAAGCAGGGCAAGGGCACTTTCGTGTCCACCCACCACGAGGCGCGCGCCCATTTCCGCTTCCTGCGCCTGATGCCGGACGAGGGCGTCCCGCACTACCCTGAAAGCAAGTTCATCGAGGTCAAGCGCACGCGCGCGCCGGCCGACGTGGCGCGCCTGCTGGACCTGAAGTCCGGCGACGCCGTCATTTTCGTCAAGCGCGTGCAATCGTTCGACGGCGTGCCCACCATCGTGGAAGAGCTGTGGCTGCCGGGGCTGACCTTCAAGGGATTGACCGCCGAGCGCCTGGAAGAGTACAAGGGGCCGATGTACGGCCTGTTTGAATCCGAATTCGGCACGCGCATGATCCGTGCCACCGAGAAGATCCGCGCCGTCTGCGCCACCGAAGGCGACGCCGCGTTGTTGAAAATCGCCGTGAACACGCCGTTGCTGGCGTCGGAGCGGGTGTCGTTCACCTATGGCGACAAGGCGGTGGAATTGCGCCGCGGCTTGTATCTGACCGAACGCCACCACTATCACAATGAGTTGAATTGAAGGAGATACGGCGCAGAAGGGCGGATTTAGTCACACGCCTGTAGCATTGTTGCGCTGATAATACGTTGAGCTACGGAAAGGTAGCCGCTGCCGGCACGGTCAACCACTATTTTTATTATATGTAACAATAGATATTGGTTATGAGAGTGGAAATCGGCGAAAATCGCAGTCTCACCAAATTTTTGTATAAGCCTGAGGAGGTCTTGTTATGTCAGAAGCCGTAAGGGAAGCCCCTAAAAAAGAACGGCCGGAGTTCCGTAACATCCACGTTACCGAACTGTCCAACTACCGCATGCCATTGGCATCGATCGTGTCCATTCTGCACCGGATTTCCGGCGTGGGCATGTTCCTGCTGCTGCCGTTCGTGCTGTATCTCTTGCAAAATTCCCTGCGTTCCGAGATCTCGTTCGCTTACTACGAAGGCTTTGTCACCTACCCGCTGGTCAAAGTGATCATCCTGGGCCTGTCGTGGAGCTTCCTGCACCACATGATCGCCGGCATCCGCCACCTGGTGATGGACCTGCACATCGGCCTCGACAAGCACTCGGCACGTAAATCGTCCGCCACCGTGCTGATCATCAGCCTGGTCCTGACCGCCCTGATCGCCCTGAAACTGTTTGGAGTCTTCTAAAAATGTCCATCAACGATAACGGTATCGGCCCTAAACGCCGCGTGGTCGGCGCGTCCTACGGCATGCGCGACTGGCTGGCGCAACGCGTCACCGCAGTCATCATGGTGCTGTACACCGCCACCCTGGTGCTGGCCTTCCTGACCGGCCAGAACTTCACCTATGAAGGCTGGGCCGGCCTGTTCGCCCAGCAGTGGTTCAAACTGGTGACCGCCGTCACCCTGATCGGCCTGTTCTACCACGCCTGGGTTGGCATGCGCGATGTCTGGATGGACTACGTGCGCGCCGTCGGCCTGCGCCTGACCCTGCAAATCGCCACCATCGCCTGGCTGATCGGTTGCGCCGTGTGGTCGATTCAAATTATCTGGAGTGTGTAATCGTGGCAGCTATCAAATCTGCAATCCCTACCCGCCGCTTTGACGCGGTAATCGTCGGCGCCGGCGGCTCCGGCATGCGCGCATCGCTGCAACTGGCCGAAGCCGGCCTGAACGTGGCTGTGCTCTCCAAAGTGTTCCCGACCCGCTCCCACACCGTGGCGGCGCAGGGCGGCATCGGCGCCTCGCTGGGCAACATGGCCGAAGACAACTGGTTCTGGCACATGTTCGACACCGTCAAGGGGGGCGACTACCTGGGCGACCAGGACGCGATCGAATTCATGTGCCGCGAAGCACCGAAGGTCGTGTACGAGCTGGAACACTTCGGCATGCCGTTCGACCGCAACCCGGACGGCACCATCTACCAGCGTCCGTTCGGCGGCCACACCGCCAACTTCGGCGAGAAAGCCGTGCAGCGCGCCTGCGCCGCGGCCGACCGTACCGGCCACGCCCTGCTGCACACCTTGTACCAGCGCAACGTGCGCGCCCGCACCCACTTCTTCGTCGAGTGGATGGCGCTGGACCTGATCCGCGACGCCGAAGGCGACGTGGTCGGCGTAGTCGCCCTGGAAATGGAAACCGGCGAAGTCATGATGCTGGAAGCCAAAACCACCATCTTCGCGACCGGCGGCGCCGGCCGTATCTTCGCGGCATCGACCAACGCCTTCATCAACACCGGCGACGGCATGGGCATGGCGGCACGCGCCGGCCTGCCGCTGCAGGACATGGAATTCTGGCAGTTCCACCCGACCGGCGTGGCCGGCGCGGGCGTGCTGATCACCGAGGGTGTGCGCGGTGAAGGCGGTATCCTGATCAACTCGGAAGGCGAACGCTTCATGGAGCGTTACGCTCCTACGCTGAAAGACCTGGCGCCGCGCGACTTCGTGTCCCGTTCGATGGACCAGGAGATCAAGGAAGGCCGCGGCTGCGGTCCGAACAAAGACCACGTCATGCTGGACCTGCGCCACATCGGCAAGGACACCATCGAGAAGCGTCTGCCGTCGATTCTGGAAATCGGCCACAAGTTCGCCAACGTCGATGCGACCAAGGAACCGATCCCGGTCGTGCCGACCATCCACTACCAGATGGGCGGTATCCCGACCAATATCCACGGTCAAGTTGTCACCCCGAACGGCGACGGCACCCAGAAAGTGGTCAACGGCCTGTACGCGATCGGCGAATGCGCCTGCGTTTCGGTGCACGGCGCCAACCGCCTGGGCACCAACTCGCTGCTGGACCTGGTGGTGTTCGGCCGCGCGGCCGGCAACCACGTGGTCGCATCGAACCTGAAGCAGAAGGAAAACAAACCGCTGCCGAAAGACGCTGCCGACTTCGCGCTGAACCGCCTGAACAAGCTGGAAACCTCGGCCGGCGGCGAAAAAGTGCAGGGCGTCGCCAACGACATCCGTTCGGCCATGCAGAAATACTGCGGCGTGTTCCGTACCGACGAAGCGCTGCAGAAGGGCGTGGAAGAGATCATGAAGCTGGACGAGCGCCGCAAGCATGTCTCGTTCAAGGACAAGTCCAAGGTGTTCAATACCGCCCGCGTCGAAGCGCTGGAGCTGGACAACCTGATCGAAACCGCGAAAGCCACCATCGTCTCGGCGGCAGCACGCAAGGAATCGCGCGGCGCCCACGCCCACAACGATTACCCGCACCGCGACGACGACAACTGGATGAAGCACACCCTGTGGTACTCGGAAGCTAACCGACTGGAATACAAGGCAGTCGTGACCAAGCCGCTGACGGTTGATACCTTCAAACCGAAACCACGTACTTTCTAAGGCTATACAACATGGCACGCACTCTTAAACTGAAAATTTACCGTTACGATCCGGACCAGGACGCCAAGCCGTACATGCAGGACGTGACTGTCGAGCTGAAAGACACCGACAAAATGCTGCTGGACGCCCTGCAGCGCATCAAGTCCGACGTCGATGACTCGCTGGCCCTGCGCCGCTCGTGCCGCGAAGGCGTGTGCGGTTCGGACGCGATGAACATCAACGGCAAGAACGGCCTGGCCTGCACCACCAACCTGAACGAGCTGACCGAGCCTATCGTGCTGCGTCCGCTGCCAGGCCTGCCGGTGATCCGCGACCTGATCGTCGACATGACCCAGTTCTTCAAGCAGTACGATTCGATCAAGCCTTACCTGATCAACGATTCGATCCGTCCTGAAAAAGAACGCCTGCAAACCCCGGAACAGCGCGAAGAGCTGGACGGCCTGTACGAGTGCATCCTGTGCGCCTGCTGCTCGACCTCGTGCCCGTCGTTCTGGTGGAATCCGGACAAGTTCGTCGGCCCGGCCGGCCTGCTGCAAGCCTACCGCTTCATCGCCGACTCGCGCGACGAGGCCACCGGCCAGCGTCTGGACAACCTGGAAGATCCATACCGCCTGTTCCGCTGCCACTCGATCATGAACTGCGTCGACGTCTGCCCCAAGGGTCTGAACCCGAACAAGGCGATCGGCAAGATCAAAGAGCTGATGGTGCGCCGCGCGATCTAAAGCGCCCACGGGCGGCGGCTACAGCGCCGCCCGTTTTTGTGTAAAGTAGTACTGCTATGACTGAATCGAACCAATCTGCGCATCAGTCCGACCCAGCCAACCGCGCCCGCCTGCGCTGGCGCGCCCGCCGGGGTCTGCTGGAAAACGACATCATCCTGACCCGTTTTCTGGATGCGCATGAAACCGAATTGACCGACGACGAAGTGGACGCGCTCACGCGGCTCCTCGACTTGTCGGACAATGCCCTGATGGATCTGGTACTGGCCCGTAAAGAGCCGGAAGGCGAGATCGACCTGCCGCATGTGCACGCACTGTTGCAGCGGTTGCGCCTGGCCTAGTAGCACCCCCAGTTTCTTTTACTTGCATCATCTCTCCAAGAAGGAAGAGTCCATGAACATCTCTGATAACAAAGCCACTCTCTCGTTCTCCGATGGCAGCCCGGCGGTCGAGTTCCCGATCTACAAAGGCACCGTTGGTCCCGACGTGATCGACATCCGCAAGCTGTACGGCGGCACCGGCAAATTCACCTACGACCCAGGCTTCATGTCGACCGCGTCGTGCAACTCGTCGATCACCTACATCGACGGCGACAAGGGCGAGCTGCAATACCGCGGCTACCCGATCGAACAGCTGGCCGTGAACGCCGACTTCATGGAATCGTGCTACCTGCTGCTGAACGGCGAACTGCCGAACGCGGCGCAGAAGAAAGAGTTCGTCGAGACCGTGTCCAAGCACACCATGGTGCACGAGCAGATGCAATTCTTCTTCCGCGGCTTCCGCCGCGACGCGCACCCGATGTCGGTGCTGGTCGGTACCGTTGGCGCGCTGGCCTCGTTCTACCACGACTCGCTGGACATCAACGACGCCAAGCAGCGTGAAATCTCGGCCATCCGCCTGATCGCCAAGATGCCGACCCTGGTCGCCATGGCCTACAAGTACTCGATCGGCCAGCCGTTCATGTACCCGCGCAACGACCTGTCGTACTCGGCCAACTTCATGCGCATGATGTTCGGCAACCCATGCGAAGAGTATAAGGTCAACGACGTGCTGGTGCGCGCGCTGGACCGCATCCTGATCCTGCACGCCGACCACGAGCAGAACGCGTCGACCTCGACCGTCCGCCTGGCCGGCTCGTCGGGCGCCAACCCGTTCGCCTGTATCGCTGCCGGCATCGCCTGCCTGTGGGGCCCTGCCCACGGCGGCGCCAACGAAGCGGCACTGACCATGCTGAAGGAAATCGGCTCGGTGGAGAACATTCCTGCCTTCATCGCTCAGGTGAAAGATAAGAACTCCGGCGTGAAGCTGATGGGCTTCGGTCACCGCGTGTACAAGAACTTCGACCCGCGCGCCAAGCTGATGCGCGAAACCTGCTACGAAGTGCTGAACGAACTGGGCCTGCAAGACGACCCGCTGTTCAAGCTGGCGATGGAACTGGAAAAGATCGCGCTGAACGACGAATACTTCGTCTCGCGCAAACTGTACCCGAACGTCGACTTCTACTCGGGCATCGTGCAATCGGCGCTGGGCATTCCAGTGTCGCTGTTCACCGGTATCTTCGCGATGGCGCGTACCATCGGCTGGATCGCCCAGTGGAACGAAATGATCGCCGACCCGGAACAGAAAATCGGCCGTCCGCGCCAGCTGTTCATCGGCGCCACCACCCGCGACGTACCGCCGCTGGACAAGCGTTAATCCACGGTTTTACGCAGCAAAAAAAAACGGGCTTCGGCCCGTTTTTTCGTCTGTCGCTGAGAGGGGATATCCATGCCGGGCCAATACGCGCCAAGCCAGTCCGGGGCCGACGGGCATGTCGTTGAGATCAACGGCATTGAGATGTACTACGAAGAGTACGGGGCCGGACGGCCGCTGGTGTTGCTTCACGGGTTTGGCGGCTGTGTGCAGAACTGGTATCCGTTTATCGATCCGTTGGCGGAGCGCTACCGCCTGATCCTGATTGACCTGCGCGGGCATGGCCGCTCCACCAACCCGGCGAACACGTTCACCCATCGGGAGGCCGCCGGCGATGTGCGGCTGTTGCTGGACCGGCTGGGCATAGACCGATTCTCGGCCATGGGAATGAGCTCCGGCGGCATGACGCTGCTGCATATGGCGACGCGCCAACCGGCGCGTCTGGACGCCATGGTGCTGATCAGCGCCACGACGCATTTTCCCGAGCAGGCGAGGATCATCATGCGCAGGGCATCGTTTGCCACCATGCCGCAACCCGTGCAGGAAATGTACCGCGAATGCGCCAAGCGCGGCGATGAGCAGGTGCGTCAGCTGATAGCGCAATTCAATGCGCTGGGTGAAAACTACGACGACGTGAATTTTACCGCGTCGGATTTAGCCGTCATCACGGCGCGGACGCTGATCGTGCACGGTGATCGCGACAACTTTTTCCCGGCCAATATTCCGCAGAATATGCAGCGCGCTATCCCCGATGCCGAGTTATGGATGATTCCCGGCGGCGATCACGTGCCGATTTATGACACTGCGGTTCCGTTCACCTCGACAGCGCTGGCGTTTCTGGGCAGGGCTTAGCGAGGTGCTGCGGCGCGGTCGAAGTGCAGCATGTGTTCGACGTGGACCTTGATACCGCTGTTCAGGCTGGCCAGCGCCTTGCGCAAGGTGCGGGCCGAGGCTTCGCCGATGCCGCCGACCGTGATGCTGTGCTCATAACAGCCACCGCGGCGCAGAATCAGCCATTTGTCGACGCGCGCGTTGGCGCTTTTCAGGGTCGATTCCAGCTGGCTGGCCACAGGTTCGCTGGCGCCCAGTTGCAGATGGAAGGTGTGCGTCATGCGGAACTCGTGGTCCAGGGCGCTGGTGTCTTGAACGGGGGCAGTGTTGGTCGTGCTCATGGTTTCTCCTGAAAGCTAGGCTCGATTCGGAGCAAACCATTGCACCCGCTTCGTTGCCGTGAAAAGGCCGCATCGCCGTAAAGGCATCCACCTTGCCCGGGGAGGCAGGTTGGCGTCGGATAACCGACTCTTGATGCTTGAATAAAATCCGCTATAGCGAACCGGTGTTCAATATAGCGGAATTTCTCCGACTGCGCAACAGGCGGGCTTCATGCCATACCGGGTATCAGCAGTTCGTGGTCTATGCACAGGCGCACAAATGCCTGGTAGCGGTTGGCCGGTATGCCAACGGCAGGGGTCTGGCGCTGTCGCTCATATTCTTGATAAAAGAAGCCGGCCAGGTCCGGCTTGGATTCAAGGAAGATCCTGACAAGGCTTTTCGCCGCCTGCTCGTTGCCGGCCCAGAGCGCAATGTCGAGTGCCCAGTCAGGGAACCTGACGATCTCGTTGCGCTCAAGAAGACGGGCACTCAGCTTCTCCATGGACGAACAAGCGTCAAATGCCGGCAGGACATGATTTCGCACGGTGCCGATCATGCTTTGGATTTCGTCGGCACGGGTTTGCGGGTCAACCAGTTGCCACTTCAGATACTCGTGCGTGGGGTTCAAGTAGCCAACCTGCGTGATCCAGAGGTTGGCGCCATCCGTCACGCCGTTGTTCGCCAGGCGCCATTTCTCAAGGGCTGCCGACTTCACCTGCGCGTGCATGGCAACGGCAATGTGATGTCCGGACGTGTTGGCGCCGTCGGATTGAAATGACACGATGTGCGTGAAGGGGCCGACTTTGCGTGAAAATCGCAGTCCGCTTTTCGCCCAGCGAAAACCCTGATCAGTGAAAGCCGCAGCAACTGCGCTGCAGCTGTTGAGCACAACCTCACCCACCAGTTCAGTGCCGGCGGGCACCAGTTGGAATCGACCGCCGCCGCTGCGGTCGCGCGATGTCGAAATATCCTGAATGTGATCGTCGAGCGAGAGTAGTTTTTTCGGCATGACTACTTTGATCCTTGGTGGCGATGATCGGGCCGCAGCACCAGCAGCCACCAGCACAGCACGCCGATGGTCAGTTGCGGCAGGTTGTACAGGAATTTATCGAGCGTGGCGTCGCGCCGCTGCGGCCAGGCGCTGTTGGCGGTTTCGGCGATGATGTTGGTGTGATAAAAGCAGGCCGCCAGCAGGAACAGCGCCGCCACGCCCCAGATCGCGGGCAAGCTGGTCACGCGACGGCGCAACAGTGAGGCGAACGGATACACCAGCACGCAGCAGAAAACGTAGGCAAACAAATTGACCGGCAGGTTGGCCAGATCAAAGTGAGGCAGCACGACCGGCACAGCGCAAATCGCCACCGCCAGCATGACTGCAATAACGGGATGAGGCTGTTCCGGCCAAGTCGAGAGGTGGTTGTTCATTATGAAACGCGTGATGAAAGGGCACTATTGTAGCTTTGGATTGCGGCGGCCCCACGGAACTTAATGTTGAGTCGCGAGTCGAACTCGTATTCTGTTTTCAAGCAGGGAGGGCGTCATGGATATTTGGGCCACTGAACCGCTTATGCGGCAGTATGGTGTTTCGGAGGATTCTATTGCCAAACTGCGAGAGGCTGCGGCAAATGTTCCAGCGGGGGGCTTGCTCAGTTGGGGGGCGACGCCTGTCATCGCGGGCCTCAACGCAGCTGAGAGCGAGCTGCTGTTAATACGAATGCTGGAGCGTCTGGCAGAACGTTTGGAGGCTAAGTTAGACGATCACGATGTGCCTGAGTTGGTGGGCATGCCGAGTGTCGACGAGTTATTGGCCAAGATTAGCAACCCGCAGGTTGCGATCATACTAAGAGATGCCTGCGCGCGACTTGACGCCGACAGGCGTGGAGCGTGTCCTCGGGCAGTGTCTCAATGATAGGCGCAGCCAATTTCGGATAATGTCTTTCCGGCCAAGGCGAAGGAGCTTGCGCGCGAAAAGCGAGGTGGGGAAGACCGTCGGCAATGACGAAGCTGCGCTTACTTTTCCTGATCCAGCAGGGCCTGGATTTCTTCGCGTTCTTTTTTGCTGACGTGGCCGCCGCGCAGGGCGGCCAGCACCAGGGCTTTGCCGGAGCCGGCGAAGGCTTTCTGGATCAGGTCTTTCAACAGGCTGGTTTGGACCGAATCCTGCTCCTGCACCGGCGCGTAGATGTGGGCGCGCTGGCTTTCGTCGCGTTTCAGCAGGCCTTTGGTGTGCATCACTTGCAGTACCCGCAGCACGTTGGCGTAGCTGGTGTCCGGACGCGTTTCCTGTGCCGCCTCGTGCACTTGCCGCGCGGTCGCGGGGCCGAGCGCGTACAGCAGGCGCAGCATCTCCAGTTCGGCGGCGGTCGGTTTCGGTAAGGTGCTCATGGATGTAGAATAATTTATCTAGAATGGATTGTCTAGCTGTTCTTTGATGTCGTTGAAGCGCGGCCCGCCTTGCTGGCAGGCGGCTTGCAACTGGCGCAGGCTTGGCGGGGCGCTGTCGCAGCGGTCTAGCAGTTCTTCCAGCAGCTTGCCGAAGGCGCGCACTTCGAGTGTTTGCAGGGCCGATGCATGCGGCCCGGCCGGATCGTAGAACGAGGCGGCGCCAAAGTCGCCCAGCAGGGTGTGGCCGTGGTCGTCGTGCAGGACGTTGTGGCCGTACAGGTCGCCATGCATGATGCCGTGGCGGTGCAACTGCGCGGCCGCCGAGGCGATGCCCCGGGCGATCGCCAGCGCCGCCGACAGGTCGAAGCGCTTGTCTTCGGCGTAGATGTCGCGGGTGCAGCTGTCCAGGCTGGGCGGGCCGGCGAGGTTGTGGAAGTCCGGGGAGATCAGTTCCATCACCAGGCCGTGGGCGTTTTCCGGATGATCTTCAATGTGGCCAAGGATGGGAATCAGGTTGGGATGCGCGCCGGCGCCCAGGCAGGCCGCCATTTCGCTCAACGGCGAACCGTCACTGGTCATGGCGGCGCGGAACAATTTGACGGCCACCGGCTCGGCCGTGTCGTCGTGCGGCCAGTCGGCGCGGTAGATGATGCCGGAAGCGCCTTCGCCCAGTTTTTCACGCAGCGCCAGCGTCGGCCAGCTGATGGCGGCGGAGGGCGTGTGGACCAGCGTGTCTTCCAGTTGATCGCACAGCGGATTGCCGGCGTAGGCCAGCCACGTCAGGCGCGGCAGCGCTAGCAGCCAGTCCGGCAGCGCGGTCAGCCGGTTGCTGGCGATGCGCAGCAGTTCAAGCTTGTGCAGCTGCGACATGGAGGCGGGCAACTCGCGCAGGCGGTTCCCGGCCAACATCAGCTTTTGCAGTTGCGGACGCTCGCCCAGTTCGGCAGGCAGTTGTTCGAGGTCGTTATCGGTCAGCACCAGCCAGCGCAGACCGGCGGGCAGGGCGGCGGCGGGCACGTGGCGCACGCGGTTGGCCTTGAAGCCGAGCATGGTCAGCGACGGGCACCGGCCCAGCACCGAAGGCAATTCCGCAAACTGGTTATCCGAGCAAAAGATGATGCGCAGCTGGTGCAGCCGGGGCAAGTCGTCCGGCAGTGTCGAGAGCGCATTGCCGGACAGGTCGAGGATTTCCAGGCTGTCGGCCAGCGTGTAGATCTCGGGCGGGAATTCGGTGAGGCCGCAGCGCAAGGTCAGGCGCGTGATGCCTGCCAGTGCGCCGCTGCGCAACTGCTCAAGGGTGTGCATGGGAAGAGGCGATAAACAACGACGGCGCAGTGTATCACTTCGCCGCCGCGGCCGAGGCCTCCGCTCAGCGCATTACCACTTCATTTCGCCCTTGGCGACCTTGGCGCTGGTGTCCAGAGCGCCCGGCAGGCCGGCGCTCGGGTACAGCGCTTTCATGCGGGCGATCAGCGCGGCCGAATCGGCGGCCTTGGCGGTTTCATTTTCAAAGCTGGTCACGTAGTTGCGGGTGTAGCTGATCGCCTCCGTGGTCAGCGCCGCGCCCGGCTTGAAGTGGCCAGGCACCACGGTGGCAGGCTTCAAGGCGGCGATGCCGTCCAGCGTGGCCAGCCACTGGCGGCGCGATTCCGGCGTCTGGGTGTCGGCCATCCACACGTGCAGGTCGTTGAACAGCACCACGCCGCCCACCACCGCCTTGATCGAAGGAATCCACACGTAGCCGCGCGGCGCATCCTTGATCTCCAGCTTCTTGCCTTCCAGCGTGATGGCATTGCCTTGCAGCGGTTGCGGCACGATCACTTCCTGCGGCGCGTTGTCTTTCAGGATGGGGCCCCAGTAGGCGACCTTGGCGGCTTTCTTGCGCTCGATGCCGGCGATCACGGCCGGGGTGGCGACGATTTTCGCGTCCGGGAAGGCGGCGTGGATCACATCCAGGCCGAAATAAAAGTCCGGGTCGTCATGGCTGATGTAGATGGTGGTCAGGTGCTTGCCGGTGGCTTTGATCTTGTCCACCAGCTTGAGCGCTTCGCCGCGCGAGAATTGCGCGTCGATCAGCACCGCATCCTTGTCGCCGCTGACGATGACCGAGGCCACTGGGAAGATGGCGGCTTCGCCGGGATTGAACACATCCAGCTTCAAAGGCGCGGCCTGGGCGGCAACGGTGGTGGCGAGGGCGGCGGACAGCAGGGTTTGCTTGATCATGATCGGTCACTCCAGAAAAGTAAGAATGACGCCATCTTAAATTTCTCAATCCGAGAGAAAAATACGGTAATCTGTGCTTATTAATTGCTTGGATCGGACGAATCATGGATCGCATCACCGCCGCGCGTGTGTTCATCACCATTGCCGAACGCGGCAGCATGATCGCCGCCGCCGACACGCTGGACATGTCGCGCGCCATGGTCACGCGCTACCTGGCCGAGATGGAAGAGTGGGCCGGCGCCCGCCTGCTGCACCGGAGCACGCGCCGCCTGAGCTTGACCGACGCCGGCGACATCACGCTGGCGCGCTGCCGCCGCATGCTGGAAGTGGCCGATGACATGGCGGTCGCCAGCGGCGCCGATGCCGACACGCCGCAGGGGCTGCTGCGCATCACCTGCTCGCAATCGCTGGCGATGGCCGAGCTGGCCCCGGCGGTGGGTGAATTCCTCCAGCGCTATCCGCGCACCGCCGTCGATCTTCAGATGAGCAACCGCGCCGTCAACCTGATCGAGGAGCGCATCGACCTGGCGCTGCGCGTCACCAATGCGCTGGAGCCCAACCTGATCGCCCGCCAGCTGGGCGACTGCGACTCGGTGGTGTGCGCCGCGCCGGCCTACCTGCGACAGCACGGCACGCCGCAGCGGCCGCAGGACCTGGCCGCCCACAACTGCCTGACCTATGCCTACTTCGGCAAAAGCCTGTGGCAGTTCACCGGGCCGGATGGCGCGGCGCTGTCGGTGCCGGTCAGCGGCAACCTGTCGGCCAACGAGGATCTGGTGCTGCTGAAAGCGGCGGAGCAGGGTTGCGGCATCGCCTTGCAGCCGCTGTACAGCGCCGCCGCGCCGATCGCCGACGGCCGGCTGGTGGCGCTGCTTCCCGGATACGCGCCGCAGCGCATGGGGATTTACGGGGTGTACGCCTCGCGCCAGCACATGGCGCCGGCGCTGCGCGCCATGCTGGACTTCCTGCTGACCCGGTTCCACGCCAAAAGAGGGGCGCAGCCCCGTTAAAAATCTGAAAACATTGTGTACAAGGCCAGCATTCATGCGGCTTAAGTTAACATTAATGATGAAAGATTCGTCGGGTTTATGCCGCACAAATGGTTGTTGGGATACAATACCGGTGCTATGCTGAATGGCCCGTTTTAGGTAACACTGAACAAATAGCCCTTCCCCACAACTTGATGTGCAATCCGCTAACCGGTCAGGCCGTGTCGCGGAAGGTTAGACTAACCCGCTAATTCCTCGCGAAGCGCGAAGAAAGGTGAGCAAGAATGATGCAACAATATACGTCCAACTCCTACCTGTTTGGTGGGAACGCACCGTACGTTGAAGAACTGTACGAAGCGTATCTGAACAATCCAGGTTCCGTTCCAGACAACTGGCGTGCCTACTTCGACGCCATGCAGCACGTACCGGCAGTCGATGGCTCCAACAAACCAGACGTAGCACACGCCTCCGTCATCGCCTCTTTCGCAGAGCGCGCCAAAGCAGGTCCAATGCGCACCGTTACCGCCACCGCCGACGCCGAAATGGGCCGCAAGCGCGTCGCCGTGACCCAGCTGGTCGCAGCCTACCGTTACCTGGGCTCCCGCTGGGCCAACCTGGACCCGCTGCAACGCCAGGAACGTCCGAACATCCCTGAACTGGACCCGAGCTTCTACGGCTTCGCGGATGCGGACATGGACACCGTGTTCAACATCAGCAACACCTACTTCGGCCCGGAAACCGCGACCCTGCGCGACCTGCTGAACTACCTGCGCGACACCTACACCCGTTCGATCGGCGCGGAGTACATGTACATCTCCGACCCGGCCGAAAAGCGCTGGCTGCAAGAACGTCTGGAGTCGATCCGCTCGACCCCGAACTTCACCCCGGAAAAGAAAAAGCACATCCTGGAGCGCCTGACCGCGGCCGAAGGCCTGGAGCGCTACCTCCACACCAAATACGTCGGCCAGAAGCGCTTCTCGCTGGAAGGCGGCGAAACCTTCATCGCCTCGATCGACGAGATCATTCAGCGCGCCGGTGAAAAAGGCGTGCAAGAGATCGTGATCGGCATGGCCCACCGCGGCCGTCTGAATGTGCTGGTCAACACCCTGGGCAAAGCCCCGAAAGACCTGTTCGAAGAATTCGAAGGCAAGCACGGCGACGACCTGCCGGCCGGCGACGTGAAATACCACCAGGGCTTCTCGTCCGACATCTCGACCACCGGCGGTCCGGTCCACCTGTCGCTGGCGTTCAACCCATCGCACCTGGAAATCGTCAACCCGGTGGTTGAAGGTTCGGTCAAGGCCCGCATGGATCGCCGCGGCGACCACGCCGGCAAGCAAGTGCTGCCGATTCTGGTGCACGGCGACGCCGCTTTCGCAGGCCAGGGCGTTGTGATGGAAACCCTGAATCTGGCGCAAACCCGTGGCTACGGCACCGGCGGCACGGTGCACATCGTGATCAACAACCAGATCGGTTTCACCACCTCCGACCCGCGCGACGCCCGTTCGACCATCTACTGCTCGGACGTGGTCAAGATGATCGAAGCGCCAGTGCTGCACGTGAACGCCGACGATCCGGAAGCCACCGTGCTGGCCTCGCAGATCGCCATGGACTACCGCACGCAGTTCGGCAAGGACATCGTGGTGGACATCATCTGCTTCCGCAAACTGGGCCACAACGAGCAAGACACCCCGGCGCTGACCCAGCCGCTGATGTACAAGAAAATCGGCAAGCACCCAGGTACCCGCAAGCTGTACGCCGACAAGCTGGCGGCCCAGACCGTGATCCCGGCCGATGGCGGCGATCAACTGGTAGCCGCTTACCGCGACGCCATGGACGCCGGCAAGCACACCGTCGATCCAGTGATCTCCAACTTCAAGAACAAGTACGCCGTTGACTGGCTGCCGTTCCTGAACAAGAAGTGGACCGACGCGGCCGACACCGCCGTGCCGACCACCGAACTGAAACGCCTGGCCGGCCGCATCACCACCGTGCCGGAAGGCTTCAAAGTGCACTCGCTGGTGGAAAAAGTGCTGGCTGACCGCGCCGCCATGGGCCGCGGTGAAGTGAACCTGGACTGGGGCATGGGCGAGCACCTGGCCTTCGCATCGCTGGTATCGTCGGGCTACGCTGTGCGCCTGACCGGCCAGGACGCCGGCCGCGGCACCTTCACCCACCGTCACGCCGTGCTGCACGACCAGAACCGCGAGCGTTGGGACGCCGGCACCTACGTGCCGCTGCAAAACATCGCCGAAGGCCAGGCACCGTTCACCGTGATCGACTCGGTGCTGTCGGAAGAGGCGGTGCTGGGCTTCGAATACGGCTACTCGACCGCCGAGCCTAACACCCTGACCATCTGGGAAGCCCAGTTCGGCGACTTCGTCAACGGCGCCCAGGTGGTGATCGACCAGTTCATCAGCTCCGGCGAAGTGAAGTGGGGCCGCGCTTCCGGCCTGGTCATGCTGCTGCCGCACGGCTACGAAGGCCAGGGTCCGGAGCACTCGTCGGCTCGCCCTGAACGCTTCCTGCAACTGTGCGCTGACAACAACATGCAAGTGGTGCAGCCAACCACCGCCTCGCAGATCTTCCACGTGCTGCGTCGCCAGATGGTGCGCCAGTTCCGCAAGCCGCTGGTCATCATGACCCCGAAATCGCTGCTGCGTAACAAGGACGCGGGTTCGCCGCTGAGCGAACTGGCCAAAGGCGCGTTCCAGACCGTGATCGGTGAAGTGGACGAGAGCATCGACGCCAAGAAAGTCAAACGCGTCATCGCCTGCTCGGGCAAGGTCTACTACGACCTGGTCAACGCACGCAAGACCCGTGGCCAGACCGATACCGCCATCGTGCGTATCGAGCAGCTGTATCCGTTCCCGCACAAGGCCTTTGCCGCTGAACTGAAGAAGTTCTCGGCCGCGACCGAAGTGGTGTGGGCACAGGACGAACCGCAGAATCAGGGCCCATGGTTCCAGATTCAGCACAACCTCTTCGAGAGCATGGAGTCGGGCCAACGTCTGGCGTACGCCGGCCGCCCAGCTTCGGCATCGCCAGCGGTCGGTTACTACGACAAGCACTACGCTCAACAGAAAGAGCTGCTGGAGACCGCCTTCTCGAAGCTCAAAGGTTTCATCCTGACCAAGTAATCAGAACCACACATTGAACGGAGCGCCGCCTTTGCTACGCAGGGCGGCGCCGCAAAAACAAATATACGGAGTTTTTTCATGGCACAAATCGAAGTCAAAGTTCCTCAACTGTCGGAATCGGTCGCAGAAGCAACCATGCTGACCTGGCATAAAAAAGTCGGCGACAGCGTTGCCCGCGACGAAAACCTGATCGATATCGAAACCGACAAAGTCGTTCTGGAACTGCCAGCGCCTGCCGCCGGCACCCTGGTGCAAATCATCAAGGGCGACGGCAGCACCGTTGTTGCTGACGAATTGATCGCTATTATCGATACCGAAGGTGGCGCCGCTGTTGCCGCAGCCCCGGCCGCTGCCGCGCCAGCCGCCGCTCCGGCACCTGCCGCCGCTCCCGCCGCAGCCGCTGGCGGCAACAAAGGCGACGTGGCCATGCCGGCCGCCGCCAAGATCCTGTCGGAAAAAGGCCTGTCGGCTTCCGACGTCGCCGGTTCGGGCAAAGATGGCCGCGTGACCAAGGGTGACGCCCTGGCCGCTTCGGCATCGGCTACCCCAGCCGTCGCTCCGCTGGCCGCGCCAGCCGCCAAGCCAGCACTGGCGCAAGTGGCCGCGCCAGCCGCCGCCAACCTGGGCGACCGTCCGGAAGAGCGCGTGCCGATGAGCCGTCTGCGCGCCCGTATCGCCGAGCGTCTGGTGCAATCGCAATCGACCAACGCGATTCTGACCACCTTCAACGAAGTGAACATGGCGCCGGTCATGGACCTGCGCAACAAGTACAAAGACAAGTTCGAGAAAGAGCACGGCGTCAAGCTGGGCTTCATGTCGTTCTTCGTCAAGGCCGCTGTTGCCGCGCTGAAGAAATACCCGATCCTGAACGCTTCGGTTGATGGCAACGACATCGTCTACCACGGCTACTTCGACATCGGTATCGCGGTGGGTTCGCCACGCGGCCTGGTGGTGCCTATCCTGCGCAACGCCGACCAGATGTCGATCGCTGAAATCGAGAAGAAAATCGGTGAATTCGGCGCCAAGGCCAAGGAAGGCAAGCTGACCCTGGACGACCTGACCGGCGGTACCTTCTCGATCTCGAACGGCGGCACCTTCGGCTCGATGCTGTCGACCCCGATCATCAACCCGCCACAATCGGCGATCCTGGGCGTGCACGCGACCAAAGACCGCGCCGTGGTTGAAAACGGCCAGATCGTTGTTCGTCCGATGAACTACCTGGCGATGTCCTACGACCACCGCATCATCGACGGCCGCGAAGCCGTGCTGGGCCTGGTGGCCATGAAGGAAGCGCTGGAAGATCCTGCACGTCTGCTGCTGGACCTGTAATCCGGAACCCCGGGCAACCGGGGTTAACTAAGGAGCACGAATGAACGTGGCTGAAGAGATCAAGCGTTTGCATGAACTGCATCAGGCCGGTGCGCTGTCGGACGAGGAGTTCGCGTCCGCCAAGGCCCGCCTGCTGAACAACGAAGCCTCGCCGCTCTCGAACGACATCTCGCGCCTGCGCCGCTCGCGCACCGACCGCTGGCTGGGCGGCGTGTGCGGCGGCCTGGGGCGCATCACCGGTGTCGATTCCTGGATCTGGCGTTTGCTGTTCGTGATGTTTGTGCTGACCTTCGGCTTCGGCCTCGCCATCTACATTCTGCTGTGGATCTTCGTTCCAGAAGACGAACTGATTGGAAATTAAAAAATGAGTAAACAATTTGACGTAGTAGTTATCGGCGCCGGTCCTGGCGGTTACATCGCCGCTATCCGCGCTGCACAGCTGGGTTTCTCGGTCGCTTGCGTGGACGCATGGGTGAATGAAAAGGGCGGCCCCGCACCGGGCGGCACCTGCACCAACGTCGGCTGCATCCCATCGAAGGCGCTGCTGCAATCGTCGGAACACTACGAGCACGCCGGCCACGCGTTCAAGGACCACGGCATTGACGTCGCCGGCCTGTCGCTGAACCTGCCGCAAATGCTGAAGCGCAAGGACACCGTTGTGAAGCAGAACAACGACGGCATCCTGTTCCTGTTCAAGAAAAACAAAGTGACCTTCTTCCACGGCCGTGCCGCCTTCGCTGGCGCCGCCACCGCCGAAGGCTACCCGCTGACCGTGTCGGCGCCTGCCAACGAAACCATCGTCGGCAAGCAAGTCATCATCGCCACCGGCTCCAACGCCCGTGCCCTGCCAGGCGCGGACTTCGACGAAAAACTGATCCTGTCGAACGAGGGCGCACTGGCCATCGGCGACGTGCCGGCCAAGCTGGGCGTGATCGGCGCCGGCGTGATCGGCCTGGAAATGGGTTCGGTATGGCGTCGCCTGGGTTCGGAAGTGACCGTGCTGGAAGGCCTGCCGACCTTCCTGGGCGCCGTGGACGAACAGATCGCCAAGGAAGCCAACAAGCTGTTCACCAAGCAAGGCCTGAGCATCAACCTGGGCTGCAAGATCAACAAAGTCACCAAGGGCGACAGCAACGTCACCGTGGAATACGACAACGCCAAGGGCGAAGCCAACACCGCCGTGTTCGACAAGCTGATCGTTTCGATCGGCCGCACCCCGAACACCAACGGCCTGGCTGCCGACAAAGTAGGCCTGGCGCTGGACGAGCGCGGCTTCGTGGCCGTCGACGACGACTGCAAGACCAACCTGCCAGGCGTATGGGCCATCGGCGACGTGGTGCGCGGCCCGATGCTGGCGCACAAAGCGGAAGAAGAGGGTGTCGCGGTGGCCGAGCGTATCGCCGGCCAGCACGGCCACACCAACTTCGCGACCATCCCTTGGGTGATCTACACCTCGCCGGAAATCGCGTGGGTAGGCCGCACCGAGCAGCAACTGAAGGCCGACGGCGTCGCTTACAAAGCCGGCACCTTCCCATTCCTGGCCAACGGCCGCGCACGCGCGCTGGGCGATACCTCGGGCATGGTCAAGTTCCTGGCCGATGCGACCACCGACGAAATCCTGGGCGTCCACATCATCGGTCCTATGGCTTCGGAACTGATTTCGGAAGCCGTGGTGGCGATGGAGTTCAAGGCTTCGGCTGAAGACATCGCGCGTATCTGCCACGCTCACCCATCGCTGTCGGAAGCGACGAAAGAAGCCGCGCTGGCGATCGACAAGCGTACGCTGAACTTCTAAGACTCATGTAGCTTGAGTCACAGGGCGGGCCGTTACGGCCCGCCGTTTTTGTTTGTGCAGAATGAACACGATGAACGTCCAAGAGTACTACAACCACGCGCTGGCGCAGCGCGGCTACAAACCCGATGAGGCGCAACAGCGCGCCATCACCCGTCTCCAGCAATGCTATGACGAATGGGTCGAGTACAAGTCGCAGCGCTCCAGCACCTTCAAGCGCCTGATCAACCGTCCGGCGGTGCCGAAGGGCGTGTACATGTGGGGCGGCGTTGGTCGTGGCAAGTCCTTTTTGATGGACAGCTTCTTCTCCGTGGTGCCGCTGGTGCGCAAGACGCGCCTGCACTTCCACGAATTCATGCGCGATATCCATCGCCAGCTGGACGAGCTGCGCGGCGTGGCCGACCCGCTGGACGAAGTGGCCAAGCGCGTGGCCAAGAAATACCGTCTGATCTGCTTCGACGAATTCCACATCTCCGATGTGGCCGACGCCATGATCATGTACAACCTGCTGAAGGCGCTGTTCGACAACGGCGTGTCCTTCATCATGACCTCCAACTACGATCCGCAGCTGCTGTATCCGGACGGCCTGCACCGCGACCGCATCCTGCCGACCATCGCGCTGCTGTACGAGAAGCTGGACGTGATGAACATCGACGCCGGCATCGACTACCGCGGCCGCGCGCTGGAGCAGGTCGAGGCCTACTACACGCCGCTCAACGCGGTCACCGACAAGGCGCTGCGCGACGCCTACGCCAGCGTGGCCGAAACCGCCGACGAAGATCCGGTGATCCGCATCGAGGCGCGCGAGATCCGCGCCCTGCGCCGCGCCGGCACCATCATCTGGTTCGACTTCAACACCCTGTGCGGCGGCCCGCGCTCGCAGAACGATTACCTGGAAATCGCCAGCCGTTTCCATACCGTGATATTGTCCGGAGTGCCGATGATGTCGGCCGCCATGTCGTCGGAGGCGCGCCGCTTCACCTGGCTGATCGACGTGTTCTACGACCAGGGCGTTAAACTGCTGATGTCGGCGGAAGTGGAACCGGAAGAACTGTACACGACCGGCGCCATGGCCAACGAATTCCACCGCACCGTGTCGCGCATCGTCGAGATGCAGTCGCAGGAATACATGAATCGCCAGCAGCGCGGCGCCGCCGCCTCGCTGGCGTAACCGGACAGAATTATGAAAGCACTGATTGCATTGCTGGGCGCATTCGCTGTCGCGGCCCAGGCCCAGAACGTGACCTCGGTCGAACAGGCCGACGCCGCGTTGGTCAAAGTGGCGAAGGACCGCGCCGCCGCGCACGAGGAATACGCGGCCAGCGAGCGCGAATGCTCGGCCAAGTTCTTCGTCAACAACTGCCTGGACAAGGCCAAGGAAAAGCGCCGCGTGGAACTGGCCGCCATCCGCGCGCGCGAAGTCGACGCCCAGCACTTCAAGCGTGCCGACTCGGTCGCCAGGCGCGACGCCGATCTGGCGGAACGCGCGCGCAAGGATGCGGAAGAAGCCGCGCTGCGCGCCGCCCAGCCGCCCAAGCCGGCGCACGAGGAAAAAGCCGCGCCGCCGGCACCGACCGGCCAGCGCGTGGCCGACCGCGAGGCCGAGCATGCCGCCAAGGTAAAGCGCCAGGAACAGAAAGAGGCGGCCGAAGCCGGCCAGCGCGCGGCCAATGTGGCCGCGTTCGAGAAGAAGAAGGCCGAGTCGGGGCGCCGCCAGGCCGAAGTCGCGCGCAAGAAGGCGGAAAACGAAGCCAAGGCCAAGCGCGCCGCCGAACGCGCGGAAGCCGAAAAGAAAAAAGCCGAAGCGCAGCAGCCAGCCACCCGCTGACCCGTCGTTCCGGCGCAGGCCGGAACCCAATCACAGCTTAAACCGCGCGCCGCATCTTCTCCACGGTGTAGCCCGGCGCCTCCTGCGGCGGCGCCACCAGCTTGATGATCGCCATCGAGCAATTATCGCCCTTGCCCTGGGCGCGCTCGCCGGCCTTGCCGATCAGGCGTTCCGCCGCCTGGCGTGGCGTATTGCGCTGCACCGCCGCCGCCAGCTCCTCGGGGCGGAACAACTGCCACAAACCGTCCGAGCACAACACCAGCGCATCACCGGCACGCAGGCCCTCGTGCCAGCCGACCGTGACGAAGGGCTGTTTCAAACTATTGCCCAGCGTGTTGCTCAGCAGGCGCGAGCCGCGGTGCTTCTTTGCGGCCTCCGGCGGCAGCTTGTCGTGGTTGATCAAGTGGTCGACATACGCGCTGTCGTTGGTGCGCATGGCGCAAGTCTCGCCGCTGAAGCGGTAAACGCGGGCGTCGCCCACATGCGCCCAGACCGCCTGCGCCTGCGGTGTCAGCACCAGCACCGCGAGGGCGCTCTGCGGCTCGGCGGTGGCGGCCAGCGGATTCATGGTGATGACCTGATGCGCCTCCTGCGCGATATTGCGCAGCAGTTCTTGCAGGCGGGGCAGGTTGGCGGTGTCGCCGACGCGGTATTCGTCGAACAAATGCTTGGCGGTCAGCAGCACCTGATCGGAGGCGATCGGACTGTTGTTGCCATCGGCCAGCACGGCCATGACATAGCCCGGCGCTTGCGCGGCCGTGTACAACGCCACCCGGTCGTTTTGCTGCGGCCGGTTGCCGATATGCTGGGCGGTCCCGGCTTCGATTTTATAGGCGCTCATAGTCGATACTGTATCCTGAACGGCGGGTCGGCGATCATTCTGTTGGCGGCAGGCCCGCCGTAGATTAAACTATGCACCGTGTGCCAGTTTGCGTGCAAGACTTTTGTTGTTCCAGTGAAACTATTTGGCTGAGAAATATGACTGATGTACAAGATATCCAGCGTCGATTGATCGAACTCGACGTCGAACACCGCGATCTGGACGCGGTCATCGACATGCTCACGCTGGACGGCCATCACGATCAACTGCAATTGCGCCGCCTCAAAAAGCGCAAGCTGCAATTGAAAGACCATATCACTCTGCTAAAAATGCAATTGGTGCCTGACGTTCCGGCGTAAGCACCGCTATTTATTTTGACCGAACCCGTCCCACCTTCCGACGCCATTCCGGCCGTCATCGGCGCCACGCCTGAACAGCCTCCCGGCAAATACGATTCCGAGGTCGAGCGCCTGTTTGGCGCTGGCGGTCCGTTGGGGCCGGCCGTGGGCGACTTCCGCCCGCGCCGCTCGCAGACCGAAATGGCCAAGGCGATCGCCTCGGCCATCGCCAGCCAGACCACGCTGATTGCCGAGGCGGGCACCGGCACGGGCAAAACCTTTGCGTACCTGGTGCCGGCGCTGCTGTGGGGCGGCAAGACCATCGTCTCGACCGGGACCAAGAACTTGCAGGACCAATTATTCCTGCGCGACATCCCGGCGGTGCGCAACGCCCTGCAGGCGCCGGTGTCGGTGGCGCTGCTGAAAGGGCGCTCGAATTATCTGTGCCACTACCATCTGGAACGCACGCTGCAAAATGGCCGCATGACCTCGCGCGACGACGTCGGCTACCTGCGCGAAATCTCGCGTTTCCTCAAGATGACCAAGACCGGCGACAAAGCCGAACTGGCGCGCGTGCCGGAAAACGCGCTGATCTGGAACCTGGTGACTTCCACCCGTGACAATTGCATGGGCGCGGAATGCCAGTATTACCAGGATTGCTTCATCATGAAGGCGCGCAAGGAAGCGCAGCAGGCGGACGTGGTGGTGGTCAATCACCACCTGTTCTTTGCCGACGTGGCGCTGAAAGACTCGGGCGTGGCGGAACTGCTGCCGTCGGCGAACACGATTATCTTCGACGAGGCGCACCAGCTGCCGGATACCGCCACCTTGTTCTTTGGCGATACGTTTTCGACATCGCAGGTGCTGGAACTGTGCCGCGACGTGCTGGCCGAAGGCCTGTCGAACGCGCGCGACGGCGCCGACTGGGGCAAGGTCGTTTCCGTGGTGGAAAAAGCCGCGCGCGATCTGCGCCTGACCTTCCCGCAGGACATCGTGCGCCTGTCGCTGCCGCAGATCGCCCCGTCGAGCGACTTCTTCCCGGCGCTGGAAACCCTGAAAGACGAGCTGGATGGCATGATGGCCGTGCTGGAAAAGCAGGCCGAGCGGGCGGAAACGCTGGAACAATGCCGCCAGCGCGGCGTGGAACTGGTGGGCCGGCTGGCCGCGTGGAAATTCGATCCGAAAGCCAAGGTCGCCAAGGGCGAGGAAGCGGTGTTCTGGGTGGAGGCGTTTGCTTCGTCGTTGCAGCTGCACAAGACGCCGCTGTCGATCGCACCCATCTTCAACGGTCAGCGCGAAGGCGTGCCGCGCAGCTGGATTTTCACCTCGGCCACGCTGGCGGTGAAAAACGACTTCAGCCATTTCTCCGAACAAATGGGCTTGGGCAACGAGCCGTCGATGTCTTGGCCGAGCCCGTTCAACTACGAAGAGCAGGGCATCTTGTACGTGCCGACCGGCCTGCCGGACCCGAATTCCTTCGGCTACACGGATGCGGTACTGGATCTGGCGCTGCCGGTGATCGAAGCGGCGGGCGGGAAAACTTTCCTTTTATGCACGACTTTACGCGCCGTCAAACGCGCCGCCGAACGCCTGCGGGATGAATTCGAGAAGCGCGGTCTGCCATTCCCGCTGTTCGTGCAGGGCGACAAAGGCCGGACCGAACTGCTGGACCAGTTCCGCAAAGCCGGCAATGGCGTGCTGATCGGTTCGCAAAGCTTCTGGGAAGGCGTGGACGTGCGCGGCGACGCACTGTCATTAGTCATCATCGACAAACTTCCGTTTGCCCCGCCGGACGATCCGGTGCTGGCGGCGCGGATCGAAGTGATGGAAAAACAGGGCAAAAACGGCTTCATGAGCCACACCTTGCCCGAGGCAATTATTAATCTCAAGCAAGGTGCCGGACGGTTGATCCGCGACGAAAAAGACCGCGGCGTATTGATGCTGTGTGATCCGCGTGTGATTTCCAAGCCCTATGGCCGCCGCATCTGGCAGAGTTTGCCGTCCTTCAAACGCACCCGCGAACAGGAAGTCGTCCTCGAATTCTTCCGTAACAAGAATTCCGATCAGTAACTTTTAGTTTCAAACTCCGGGGTCAGGTCCTCCATTCACACACGAGCTCATGCTGAAATGGAGGACCTGACCCCGGAGCGTGACCCCGGAGCGGGTTTTATCATTGTGGCAATACAATAATTTTGCCGGTGACTTTGCGCGCCGCCATGTCGTTTAAGGCCTGGGATGCTTCCGTCAGTTTGTAGCGCGCGGAAATCCGTGGCTTGATCTTGCCTTCCTGTAACCATTGCAGCAACTGCCGCATATTGGCCATATTGCCTTTGGGATCACGCTTGGTGTGTTCGCCCCAGAATACGCCGACCAGCGAAGCCCCTTTGAGCAGGGCTAAATTCAGCGGCAGTTTCGGGATCTCGCCGTTGGCGAAGCCAACCACCAGGTAGCGGCCGCCCCACGCAATCGAACGGAACGCTGGCTCCGCATATTCCCCGCCCACCGGGTCGTAAATCACGTCCGGACCTTTGCCGCCGGTCGCCGCCTTGATCCGTTCGCGCCAATCCGGCTGGCTGTAGTTGATCAGCACGTCCGCGCCATGCTGGCGGCACACTTCCAGCTTCTCATCGGTCGAGGCGCAAGCAATCATGCGGGCTCCCAGGGCTTTGCCTATCTCGACGGCCGCCAGTCCCACCCCGCCAGCCGCGCCAAGAATTAGCATGTTCTCACCATTTTCTAGCTTGGCCCGGTCCACTATCGCGTGGTAGGAGGTGCCGTAGGTGAGGGTGATCGCTGCCGCCGTGTCGAAATCCATGCCCGGCGGCATGGGAATCAGAGCTTGCACAGGAGCTAATAGTTGTTGCCCAAAGCCGCCGGTTGGAACGAAGGCAATGACTTTATCGCCGGGTTTGAAAGTTGTCACATCGGCAGCAACTGAGCGGATCATACCCGCCACTTCGCTGCCTGGCACGAACGGCAATTCCGGCTTGAATTGATATTTTCCTTACACGATTAACACGTCCGGAAAGTTGACGCCGGCGGCTTGCACATCAATCACTACCTGGCCCGGTCCCGGCTGTGGGTCTTGTAATTCTTGTACTTTTAGCGTGTCCGGCACGCCCCAGCTTTCACATACGACAGCTTTCATCCTGGCCTCCTTGGTTATAAAAAAGAACGGTCGTCATATTTTTATCTTACCTGAAACTACCAGCCGTTTGCGCAAACTTCCGCCTGCCGCACGTTTGTTCTAACTCAAAGTCTCTGCATTATGGCTTGTTAGAGTTGGTTAAACGCAGGGAGGATGTGATGACGATCCGACACGGCTGCTTTTTCAGTTATGCCCACGGCCAGCATACTTATATGAGCAAATTCAAGGACGATCTGATCGACGCCTTGAAGTGCTATCTCGAACCCCATTTCGATAACGAGGACGAGCTCTTCGTTGACAGCGAGCAACTCGGCGGCGGCGACGACCTGGACGAGAAGATCGCGCGCGCCTTGTGCGAGAGTGTCTGCATGGTTGCCATTTATACACCGAAGTACGAGGCCCACGGTTACACCCGCCGTGAGTTTGCAGCAATGCAACTCATCGAACGCGAGCGCAAGCAGTGGTACAGCCTGCCCAGCCATCTGATTATCCCTGTCATCCTGACGCGCCATCCCGGCGGCCTGCCGCCGCAAATCGCCGGGCCGGGCATGTACGTGGACTTTTCGCGTTACACCCTGGCCAGCCGCGACCTGAAAGCCAATCCCGAATTCATCCCGGACATCGAAAAAATCGTCCATCGCATTGCCGAGCATTACCACTGTCTGAAACGCAGCACGCCGCCGGGGCACGACTGTAGCCGTTTCGTCTTGCCGGAGATCCCGCCGGAATGGCGCGCCATTCCTCCTCCACATTTCCCACGATAAAGGTTTGCCATGGAACTCCATCCATTGACCCTGCCACCGCTCAGCACCAGCGGCGAAGTGATTACTTTTTATTCTTACAAGGGGGGCGCGGGCCGCACCATGGCGCTGTCTAATATAGCGGTATTGCTGGCGCGCCAGCAAAACGCCACCACGCCAGTGCTGATGATCGACTGGGATCTGGAGGCGCCCGGCTTGCATCACTATTTTCCTGAATCGCATCAGGAATCGCGTCCCGGCGTGCTGGAGTTCTTCGAGGCCTGCCGCGAGCAGTTGGCGCGTCTGCATCACAGCGCCGCGCCGCTGGAAGGGGAGGCGCTGGCGCACGAGGTGCTGGCGGGGGTGGGCTGGGAGCAATATGTCAGCCGGGTCGACGAGGGCAGCCAGTTGTACCTGATGCGCGCCGGCCGCTTTGACGACAGTTATGGCGAGCGGCTGGCCGGGTTGCACTGGGAGGAGCTGTTCAATGCCTGCCCGGCCTTGTTCCGCTGCTTTGCCGACCGGCTGGCGCGGCATTTCCGTTTCGTGCTGGTCGATTCCCGCACCGGCCGCACCGACAGCGCCGGCATCTGCACCACCTTGCTGCCCCGCAAGCTGGTGGTGGTGTTCACGCCCAATCGTCAGAGCCTGGAGGGGGTGCAGGCGCTGGTCACGCGCGCCACCACCTACCGCCGCAGCCATGAGGATGAGCAGCGGCCGCTGCTGGTGTATCCCTTGCCGTCGCGCATAGAGATGGGCGACAGTGCCCAGCGCGCCCAATGGCGGCGCGGCGACGAGCGCCAGCGCATCCTCGGCTACCAGCCCAGTTTCGAGGAGTTGATACGCGAGTGTTACGGCATGACGCAGGTGTCGCTGGACAGCTATTTTGACGAGGTCCAGCTCCAGCAGACCCGCACCTTCGCCTATGGCGAGCAGGTGGCGGTGCGGCTGGACCGGGGCGGCGACCGCTTTTCGCTGACCCGCACCTTCGAGGCTTTGCTGGCCTGGCTGGCGCCGGGTTATTTCCCATGGCAATCGAACCGCGAGATTCACCTGCTGGCCGCGATCGAGGAGGCGCGCCGGGCGCTGGACGAGGGCGGCAGCATGGCGCGCGCGGTGCCACAGCCGCTGGCGCGCGACCTCAATCAGCTGGGCGAACTGTACCGGCGCGAAGGCAAGCTGCGTCCGGCGCTGGCCTGTTTCGAGGAAAGTCTGAACTTGCGCCAGCGCGGTCTGGGCGAGGATCATCCCGACACGCTGGTGAGCAAGGCCAATCTGGCCATGGTCTTGCGCCAGCAGGGCAAGCTGGAGGAGGCGCGCTTCCTGGAGGAGTGCATTGTCGAGGCCCGCGCGCGCCAGCTGGGGCCGGAGCATGTCGATACCCTGGCCGCCCGCAGCAATCTGGCCCAGACCCTTGGCCAGCAAGGCCATCTGGCGGACGCGCTGGCCCTGCAAGAGGACGTGATCGACGCCTATATGCGCCTGCTGGGCGCCGAGCATCTGCTGACCCTGTCGGCCCGCGCCGTCCGCGCCGAACTGCTGCTCCAGCGCGGCGACACTGAACACGCGCGCGGTGTTCAGGAGCAGGTGCTGGCGGTGCGCAAGCGTCTGCTGGGCGCCGAGCACGCGGATACGCTGCGCAGCAAGGCCGCGCTGGCCCATACGTTGCTGCACATGCAGGAGCTGGAGGCGGCCCACAGCCTGCTGGAAGCCGTGCTGCACGGCCAGTTGCGACGGCTGGGGGCGGATCATCCGGACACCCGCAAGGCGCGCGAGCAGCTGATGGATGTGCAGTTGCAGCTGGGCCTGCCGGTGGCCGGGCTGCCGCTGGTGCACGAGCTGCACCAGAACGCGGCCATGGACGATTACGGCGACGCGCTGGTGCGGCCGGCGCGCCAGTATGGCCTGATGCCGGCCAACGGACTATGGACGCGCTCGTCCGACGAACTGTTGGCGCTGGACGCCCATCTGTCGGCGCCGCGCACGCCGTCCCGTTGATCGAAATTTATCTGTTTTCCGGGTCGTTGCCATGCGCAGTACGGCCATTGCTTCGGGTAAAATCTCCGGTATGAGAATCCTGATAAGCAATGACGACGGCTACCTGGCGCCCGGCATCAATGCGCTGGCCGAGGCGCTCGCGCCGATCGCCGACATCGTGGTGGTGGCGCCGGACAGCAACCGTTCGGGGGCGTCCAATTCCCTGTCGCTGGACCGGCCGCTGTCGGTGCAGCGCGCCGCCAATGGTTTTTATTTTGTCAACGGCACGCCCAGCGATTGCGTGCACGTGGCGCTGACCGCCGTGCTGGACGCCAAGCCGGATCTGGTGGTGTCCGGCATCAACAACGGCCCGAACATGGGCGACGACACCCTGTACTCGGGCACGGTGGCGGCCGCCACCGAGGGTTTCCTGTTCGGCATCCCGTCCATCGCCTTTTCGCAGGGCGCCTACGGCTGGGAGCACATCGAGGATGCCGCCCGCCACGCGCGCGACCTGATCCAGCGCTATTACGAATCGCTGCCGCGTCCCTGCCTGTGGAACGTGAACATACCGAATCGTCCCTATGAGCAACTTGGCGCCGTGGCGGCCACCCGGCTCGGCCGGCGCCACCAGTCGGAGCCGGTGATCAAGGCCCAGGACCCGCGCGGCCGCGATATTTACTGGATCGGCCCGCCGGGCGCCTGCAAGGACGCGGGCGAGGGCACGGATTTCCATGCCTTGGCCAATGGCAAGACGTCGATCACCCCGCTGCAAATCGATCTGACCCACACTTCCCAACTCAGTGCATTGGCAAAGGCCTTGGCATGACCGAAAAAAACCGTACCTTTCCTTTGCCGCTGTCCTCGGTAGTAGACAAGGGGGCCAAAAAGGCAACGGTATTCGGACCGGTGGCGACACCGCAAACCGCCACCCAGAACGCCGCGCGCCACGCGCCACCCCAGTATCCGACGCCGCGCCCGGTGGCCACGCCATCCAAGTCGCACAGTTATGCGATGGAGCGGTCGCAGCCGGTCCCGGCCGCGGCGCCCCGCTCCAACCCGCTGGTGTCGGACGCCGTGCGGCGCGCCATGGTGCAGCGCATCGCCAGGCAGGGCGTCAAGGACCAAGTGGTGCTGGGCGCCATGGACAGCGTGCCGCGCCACCTGTTCATGGACGAGGGACTGGCGCCGCAAGCCTATGTCGACGCCTCGTTGCCGATCGGCCACCACCAGACCATCTCGCAGCCTTACATCGTCGCCCGCATGATCGAGGTGATGCGCAACGGCGGCCAGCTCAAGCGCGTGCTGGAGATCGGCACCGGCTGCGGCTACCAGGCGGCGGTGCTGGCCTGCGTGGCGCAGGAAGTGTATTCGATCGAGCGCATCAAGCCGCTGCACGAGCTGGCCAAGGCCAATCTGCGGCCGCTGCGGGTACCGAATCTGCGCCTGCATTACGGAGATGGTATGCTTGGGCTGCCGCAAGCGGCCCCGTTTGACGGTATCATTCTGGCCGCGGCCGGGCTGGAGGTGCCGCAAGCCCTGCTGGAGCAGTTGGCCATCGGTGGCCGCCTGGTTGCGCCGGTGGGGGGGCGCGCGCAGCATTTGGAACTGATTACCCGCATCGGCAAGACGGAATGGGCCAGCCAGACGCTGGAAGACTGCCATTTCGTGCCTTTGCGTCCGGGCGTGGTATAAACGCCCGAACCACTAGACACTAAGATGAGAATGACGAATAAAAGCAATTTGCTCTTCATGGGCTTTGCGCTCGCTTTATTGAGCGCCTGCGGTACCACTCCCCACCAGGCACCGGTCGTAGACCGTACCGTTCCTCCCGCCGTCAAACCGGCCACGCCGAGCGAAACGGCGCAGGTCGCCCGTGACGAGCGCGGCCTGTATACCGTGAAAAAGGGCGACACCCTGATCCGCATCGCGCTGGAATTCGGCCAGAATTACCGCGACCTGGTGGCCTGGAACAACCTGGCCAACCCGAACGACATCAAGGTCGACCAGGTGCTGCGCGTGCTGCCGCCGGAAAGCAATGGCGTGGAAACCGCCGCCGTGATCATGCCGCCGTCCGACAAGACGCCGCCGCCGGCCCCGGTGGTCAAGAAAACCGGCCCGAAAGGCGAGAAGAAACCGTATTCCGAAGCCAATCTGGCTGAAATGCAGCGCGCCGACAATGGCAAGGACGTGGCCGCCGCCACGCCGGCCCCGGCGCCAGCCCCGGTGGCGCCACGTCCGGCCGCCTCGGCGCCCGC
>NZ_WNKY01000090.1 GCF_009720825.1 Duganella radicis
GGCGGCGCGCGGCGGGGTGCGCGGGGCGCCGATCTCGATCAGGTCGAGGTCGGGCGCGTACTGCGCCAGCCGCGCGCGGTGCGAGGCGCGCCACGGCTGCCACGCGCTGCGGTGGGCGCGGCCCAGCACCAGCTTCGATAAATTGTGGCTGCGCGCGTAGTCCAGCGCGGCGGCGGCGATGTCCTGCCCCGCCAGCACGGCGGTGCAGGCGCCGAGGTCCTCGGCCAGCTTGAGGTGTTGCAGGATCTGCTCGCGCTGCGCGGCCGGCAGCCGTTGCAGCGCCGGCGTCTCGACGTACACCGCGTGCCAGCCGGTGCCGAGCTGGCTGGCCAGGCGCGCCGTGCTGCGCACCGTGTGCTCGCCGTCGGCGCGCGGGCCGACGCAGGCCAGCAGCGCGGCGCCGGTCTTCCAGATGTCGGCGATCGATTTTTCCACCCGGTAGGCGCGCACGTCGCCCTCGATGCGGTCGGCGGTGCGCCGCAGCGCCAGTTCGCGCAGCGCGATCAGGTTCCCTTTGCGGAAGAAGTGCTTGGACGCCCTTTCGGCCTGCGCCGCCTGGTACACCTTGCCGCCCTGCAGGCGCGCCAGCAGTTCGTCGGCCGGCAGGTCGACCAGCACCACTTCGTCGGCGCGGTCGAACACGGTGTCGGGCACGGTCTCGGCGACGCGGATGCCGGTGATGCCGCCCACCACGTCGTTCAGGCTTTCCAGGTGCTGGACGTTGACGGTGGTGAGCACGTCGATGCCGGCGTCCAGCAGTTCGTCGACGTCCTGCCAGCGCTTGGGATGGCGCGAGCCGGGCGCGTTGGAGTGCGCCAGTTCGTCCATCAGGATCAACGGCGGCTGGGCCGCCAGCGCGGCGTCGAGGTCGAATTCGGCGATGCGCTTGCCACGGTAGTCCACCGTGCGCGGCGCCAGCCGCGGCAGGCCGGCCAGCATGGCGGCGGTGTCGGCGCGGCCGTGGGTTTCCACCACGCCGACCAGCACCGGCTGGCCGGCCGCCTGCAGCGCGCGCGCCGCCGCCAGCATGGCGCAGGTCTTGCCGACGCCGGCCGAGGCGCCGAAGTAGATGCGCAGCTTGCCGCGCGCGGCGCGGCGCTCCTGCGCCTGCACCTGCGCCAGCAGCGCATCGGGGTCGAGTCGGTCGGAGCGTACCGGGTCGGAAGGAAAGGCCATGCGCGGATTTTACTCTCAGCCGCGCCCTTGCGCGCGCTCCAGCGCCAGATTCAGCGCCAGCACGTTGACCCGCGCCTCGCCGAAAAAGCCCAGCCACCGCGGCCGCGTCTCACGGTCGATCAGCGCCAGCACCTGCTCGCGGCTGAGGTGGCGCGCGCCAGCGACGCGGCCGGCCTGGTAGCGCGCGGCCGCCAGGCTGATCTCGGGATCGAGGCCGCTGGCCGAGGCGGTGACCAGGTCGACCGGGATGGCGGCGGTGTTGCCGGGATCGGCCGCGCGCAGGGCGACGATGCGGGCGCGCACGGCGTCCAGCAGGGCCGGATTGGTCGGGCCGAGGTTGGAGCCGCCCGAGCCGGCCGCGTTGTTCGGCATCGGCGCGGTGGCCGACGGCCGGCCCCAGAAGTACCGCGGCGAGGTGAAGGCCTGGCCGATCAGCGCCGAGCCGACCGCCTTGCCGTCGACGGTGACGATGCTGCCGGCCGCCTGCCGCGGGAAGGCGGCGGCGCCGATGCCGCTCACGGCCAGCGGGTACAGCACGCCGCAGATCAGGGTCAGCGCGGCAAAGACGGTCAGTGCGGGACGAAGTTGCGATGTCATGATGGCTCCTTACACCAGGTTGAACGCGGCCAGCAGCAGGTCGATGGCCTTGATGCCGATGAACGGCAGGATGATGCCGCCCACGCCGTACAGCAGCAGGTTGCGGCGCAGCAGGGCCACGGCGCCGATCGCGCGGTAGCGCACGCCCTTGAGCGCCAGCGGGATCAGCACCACGATGATCAGCGCGTTGAAGATCAGCGCCGACATGATGGCCGAGGCCGGGCTGGCCAGGTGCATGATGTCGAGCGCCTTCAGTTGCGGGAAGGTGCCGACGAACGCCGCCGGGATGATGGCGAAGTATTTGGCGATGTCGTTGGCGATCGAGAAGGTGGTCAGCGCGCCGCGCGTCATCAGCATCTGCTTGCCGATTTCGACGATCTCCAGCAGCTTGGTCGGATTCGAGTCCAGGTCGACCATGTTGCCGGCTTCCTTGGCCGCCTGGGTGCCCGAGTTCATGGCGACGGCCACGTCGGCCTGCGCCAGCGCCGGGGCGTCGTTGGTGCCGTCGCCGGTCATGGCCACCAGCCGGCCTTCGCCCTGGTAGCTGCGGATCAGTTTCAGCTTGTCTTCCGGCGTGGCTTCGGCCAGGAAGTCGTCCACGCCCGCCTCGGCGGCGATGGCGGCGGCGGTCAGCTTGTTGTCGCCGGTGATCATCACGGTCTTGATGCCCATGCGGCGCAATTCGGCGAAGCGCTCCTTGATGCCGCCCTTGACGATGTCCTTCAGTTCGACCACGCCCATCACGCGGCCGCCGTCGACCACCACCAGCGGCGTGCTGCCGCGCCGCGCGACGTCGTCCACCGCCTGCGCCACCGCCGCCGGATACGGCTGGCCCAGCGACTCGACGTACTTGCGCACCGTCTCGGCCGCGCCCTTGCGGATGCACCGGACCACGCTGGGCGCGGTGGTGGCGCCCTGCGCCGCTTCGGCCGGCAGGTCGATGCCGCTCATGCGGGTCTGCGCGGTGAACGGCACGAAGGTGGCGTTGAGCGCCGCCATCTCGCGCTCGCGGATGTTGAACTTCTGTTTGGCCAGCACCACGATGCTGCGCCCTTCCGGCGTGTCGTCGGCCAGCGAGGCCAGTTGCGCCACGTCGGCCAGCTGTTGCTCGGTGACGCCCGGCGCCGGCACGAAGGCCGAGGCCTGGCGGTTGCCCAGGGTGATGGTGCCGGTTTTATCGAGCAGCAGCACGTCGACGTCGCCGGCCGCCTCCACCGCGCGGCCCGAGGTGGCGATCACATTGGCCTGCATCATGCGGCTCATGCCGGCCACGCCGATCGCCGACAGCAGGCCGCCGATGGTGGTCGGGATCAGGCACACCAGCAGCGCGATCAGCACCGTGATGCTCACCGGCGCACCGCTGCCGGCAGCGGCGACGGAAAACAGCGAGAACGGCAGCAAGGTCACGGTCACCACCAGGAACACGATGGTCAAGGCCACCAGCAGGATGGTCAGCGCGATCTCGTTGGGCGTCTTCTGGCGCTTGGCGCCCTCCACCATCGAGATCATGCGGTCGAGGAAGGTCTCGCCCGGATTGGCCGACACGCGCACCACCAGCCAGTCCGACAGCACGCGGGTGCCGCCAGTGACCGAGGAAAAATCGCCGCCCGACTCGCGGATCACCGGCGCCGATTCGCCCGTGATGGCGCTTTCGTCGACCGAGGCCACGCCCTCAATGACTTCGCCGTCGATCGGGATCACGTCGCCCGCTTCGACCAGGATGGTGTGGCCCTTGCGCAGTTCCAGCGCCGGCGCCGGCAGCCAGGTGGTGCCATGCTTGGGCGTGGCCAGCTTCTTGGCGGTGACGCTCTGCTTCAGGCTGCGCAGCGAGGCCGCCTGCGCCTTGCTGCGGCCCTCGGCCAGCGCTTCGGCGAAATTCGCGAACAGCACGGTGAACCACAGCCACACGGCGGTGGCGGCGATGAAGCCGAACGGCGCCTCGCCGTGGCCGCCCAGCGCCTGCGCCGCCAGCAGGGTGGTGATGATGCTGCCGACGTAGACCACGAACATCACCGGGCTGCGCAACTGGGTGCGCGGATGCAGCTTGCGGAAGGCGTCGGCGATGGCCGGCAGCACCAGCGTCGACTCGAACATGCGCAGCTTCCTGGCCGGCGGATTGGTGAACAATGTACTCGCTTGTGACATGGTGACTCCTTATTGGGCAAACAGCCGCAGGTGTTCGACGATGGGGCCGAGCGCCAGCGCCGGCACGTAATTCAGGACGCCGACCAGCGCCACCACGCCGCACAGCAGGCCGATGAACATGGCGCCGTGGGTCGGCATGGTGCCGGCGTTGGCTTCGAGGCGCTGCTTGCCGGCCAGCGAACCGGCAATCGCGAGGATAGGCACGATCATGGCGAAGCGGCCGAACCACATGGCGATCGCCAGCAGCGTGTTGTAGAACGGCGTGTTGGCCGACAGCCCGGCGAACGCGCTGCCGTTGTTGTTGGCGGCCGAACTGAAGGCGTACAGGATTTCCGAGAAGCCGTGCGCGCCGGGATTGGCCACGCCCGCGGTGCCGGCCTCGCACATCACGGCAATCGCGGTGCCGGCCAGCACCAGCGTTGGCGTGACCAGGATGGCGATCGCGGTCATCTTCATTTCATACGACTGGATTTTCTTGCCCAGGTATTCCGGCGTGCGGCCGATCATCAGGCCGGCGATGAACACCGCCATGATGGCGAAGACCAGCATGCCGTACAGGCCGGAGCCGACGCCGCCGAAGATCACTTCGCCGAACTGGATCAACAGCATCGGAATCAGGCCGCCGGCCGGCATGAACGAGTCGTGCATGGCGTTGACCGCGCCGCACGAGGCGGCGGTGGTGACGGCCGCGAACAGGGCCGAGGCGCTGATGCCGAAGCGCGTCTCCTTGCCTTCCATATTGCCGCCGGCCTGCAGCGCGCTGGCGCTCTGGTCGACGTTGAGCGCCTGCAGGCCCGGATGCGCGGCCTGCTCGGCGCCCAGCACGAACACGGTGCACACCACGAACAGCAGCGTCATCGCGCCCAGCACCGCCCATCCCTGGCGCTGGTCGCCGACCATGCGGCCAAAGGCGAAGCACAGGCCGGCCGGGATCAGGAAGATGGCCAGCATCTGCGCGAAGTTGCTCAGCGCGGTCGGGTTTTCATACGGGTGGGCCGAGTTGGCGTTGAAGAAGCCGCCGCCATTGGTGCCCAGCATCTTGATCGCCTCCTGCGAGGCCACCGGGCCCATGGCGATGGTCTGGGTGCTGGCGGTCAGCGTCTCGGTGACGGGCTGGCCTTGCGCGTCTTTCAGCGGCTGGCCGTCGGCACCGACTTTCGGCTGGGTGTAGGTGACCGCGTCCAGCAACTGCACCTCTTTATAGGCCGAGAAGTTCTGGATCACGCCCTGCCCCATCAGGAACACCGCGAACAGCAGCGACAGCGGCAGCAGCAGGTACAGCGTGGCGCGCGTGAGATCGGCCCAGAAATTGCCGATCGATTGGGCCGAGCGCGCGGCAAAGCCGCGGATCAGCGCATAGGCGACGGCGATGCCGGTGGCGGCCGAGAAGAAGTTCTGCGCCGCCAGCGCCAGCATCTGGGTCAGGTAGCTCATGGTCTGCTCGCCGCTGTAGCCCTGCCAGTTGGTGTTGGCGACAAAGCTGACGGCGGTGTCGAACGCCGAATCCGGGCTGACGTTGACCATGGCCTGCGGGTTAAGCGGCAGCCACACCTGCACCCGCTGCAGCGCGTAGGTCACCAGCGCGCCGATCACGCTGAACAGCAGCAGCGAGACGGCGTAGGACTTCCAGCCCTGGCCTTGTTTCGGGTCGACGCCGGCGGCGCGATAGATCAGGTGCTCGACGCGCGCCATCCAGCCCATGCCGGGCACCGGCGCGGCGCTGCCGTCGCCGATGCGCGCCAGCACGATGCCGAGCGGCCAGGCCAATGCCAGCAGCACGGCCAGGAAGACGATCAGCAGCACGATAGATTGGGTGGTCATGTTACAGGTCCTCCGCTTTCAGCAGGGCCGCCACCAGATATACCAGCAGGCCGGCCGACGCGATCGCGCCGATCAGGTAGAACGTGTTCATGGCTGGCCTCCCAATTTGTCGCAGCCGGCGGCCATCGCCACCGTCAGCAGGAAAAACAGCGCCGTGGCGCCGATAAATACAAAGTCCATCACACCCTCACAGGTCTCGTTTTGATGAGGAGTAGCTTAGCCAGAAGGGTCTAAAGATTTTGTAAAGACTTGGCGGCGGGGTGTAAACAAAGCGTAAAAATTTACGCTTTATTGCGGGCGGCGCGGGGCGCGAGGATATAGGGTGGGGGTCTTTTTTTTTTCGGCGTTTTACTAAAATTGCCTACTCTGTACTACCTGCTGCTAATCGCTGATATTTCACGCTAGCGCAGGAATAAACGGAACTAAAAGCGCGCGTCATCGCTCTAATAACTATGCACCACAGATATTTTAGTAACCCATAGCGCGCTGTAGTAACGCTTAGCCGGAA
>NZ_WNKY01000091.1 GCF_009720825.1 Duganella radicis
CGCGGCGGTGCGACGGCGGCAAGCGCGGCGCAGGCCATGCAGCCCGCCGCAGCGTCCTCGTGGCCGGCAGGCGCCAAGGCCATCGTCATGCCACGCGGTCAGACCGAGCCGGTGGCGCGCACCGGCGACGCCGCCGACGACCCGGCCATCTGGCGCCATCCGGCCGACGCCAGCGGTTCGCGCATCCTCGGCACCAACAAGAAGCAAGGCCTGCTGGTCTACGACCTGAGCGGCAAGCAGCTGCAACTGCTGGAAGTCGGCCGCCTCAACAACGTCGACGTGCGCCAGGATGTCACGGTCGGCGGCCGCAAGCTCGACCTGGCCGTCGCCACCCAGCGCGACGACAACAGCGTCATGCTGTTCACCATCGCCGCCAACGGCGTGGTGACCCCGGCCGGCGCCTTCCCCACCGGCTTGGACAACATCTACGGCATGTGCCTGTACCGTCCGCAAGACGGCGGCCTGGAAGCCTTCATCAACGACAAGGACGGCAGCTTCCTGCAATACCGCATCGAAGGCGACGGCAACGCCATGACCGGCAAACTGCTGCGCCGCTTCAAGGTCGCCAGCCAGCCCGAGGGCTGCGTGGTCGACGACCGCAACGACCGCCTGTTCCTGGGCGAAGAAAAGCGCGGTGTCTGGACCGTCTCCGCGCGCGGCGAGGCCTCGGCCAAACTCAGCATGGTGATCCCTGTCGGCCCGCAACTGGTGGCGGACGTCGAAGGCATGGGCCTGTACCACGGCGACAAGAGCGACTATCTGGTGGTTTCCAGCCAAGGCGACAACAGCTATCTGGTGCTGGACGCCAAAGCGCCCTACAAAGTGCGCGGCAGCTTCCGCGTCGGCTACAACCTGGCCGCCGGCATCGACGGCACCTCGGAAACCGACGGCCTGGAAGTCAGCTCGGCCAATTTCGGCGGCCCGTACGGCAAAGGCATGCTGGTGATCCAGGACGGCTACAAGCGCCTGCCGGACGGCCCGCAAAACTTCAAATATGTGGCATGGGAGGACGTCGCCAAGGCACTCAAGCTCGACTAATGCGGTGCGGGCGGAATATTCAGGTATCATAGTGCCCATTCCATAATATTGCTATGAGACATACGATACCCGCCCGCCATATCGTCCTGCTCGCCTGCACGCTGGCTGCCGGCGGCCGGGCTATTGCCGCCGAGACGGCCGGCGCGCAATCGTATGTCCCTGCCTACTTCGCCCAGTTCCAGGCCAACTCGGCCATGGACATGGTGTCGCGCCTGCCCGGCTTCAGCTTCGAAGGCGGCAATCCCGGACGCGGCACCGCCGGTAACGTCCTCATCAACGGCAAGCGCCCGACTTCCAAGACCGAACCGCTCAGCGACGTGCTGGGCCGCATTCCGGTCGCGGCGGTGGAACGCATCGAAGTCATCAACGGCGGCGCCGGCGGCATCGACATGCAAGGCTACACCACCGTCTCCAACGTGGTGCTCAAGCCGATGGACCTGGTCTCGGCCAGCACCACCGCCTCCAGCACCGTAATGCCGGACGGCAGCCTGCAACCTTCGGCCGAGGGCAACTACAACCTGAAACGCGGCGACAAAAGCATCAACGTCGCGCTGGCCTGGCGCCGCTCGCCGGACGGCGGCCTGGGCCACAGTCAACGCACCACCACCTACGCCGACCACAGCCCCAGCACCGAAGTGACGCTGGAAGGCGCCGGCGTCAACGAAAGCAAATCGGTCAAGCTCAACTACGGCCAGGACCTGCTGGACGGCCAGATCAGCTGGAATGGCGCGCTCAATCCGTGGACCTACCAGTCGCACATCGTCAACGACGGCGCCACGCGCGGCCTGAACAGCAACGACAATGCCGGCCGCAACGTCGAACAAGGCCTGGCCTACAGCCGCGACCTGGCGCATGGCGCCAGCATGGACCTCAAGGCGCTGTACCGCACCGCCGAATTTGAAGGCGATTCCGCCTTTGCCGCCAACGGCGTCACCTCGCATTCCACCTCCGCCACCACGGCCAGCGAACACATCCTGGCCGGCCAGCTGACGCTGCAAGCGGGCGATGGCGTGGTGATCCGCGGCGGCATCGAACGCGCCGTCAACACCAACGACAACAGCAACGCCTACCAGTCCAATGCCGCCTCGGCCGCCGTGCCGGGCGTGGGCGCGTGGGTGCAGGAATCGCGCGTCGAAGGCCAGCTGTCCTCGGCCTGGCAGGTGGACAGCAAGCTGAGCGCCGAAGCCGGCCTCAAGCTCGAACACTCCAGCCTGAATACCAGCGCCAGCCAATCGGACGGCAAGGCCTACGTTTATCCCAAGCCGCGTCTGCGGCTGTCGCTGTCGCCGATGCCGGCGCTGCAACTGCGGCTGCGCATGGAGCGCGAAGTCAGCCAGATCAACTTCTGGGATGCCGCCGGCTATTACGGCATGGCCGATAAATCGCTGCGCGCCGATTATCCGGACCTGGTGCCGGCCAAGACCTGGCTGTGCGAAGGCGCGCTGGAATACCGCTTTGCCGATCGCGGCGCGGCCATGCTCAGCTACACGCAGGCGCACATCAGCGACGTGATCGACCGCATGCCGATCCGCTCCGCCACCACCACCGTCGACGCGGCCGGCAATATCGGCGACGCCAGTGCCGACACCGTCACCGGCATGCTCAACCTGCCGACCGACAGCCTGGCGCTGCCGCAAGGCTTGCTCAAGCTGTCGACCACCTGGCGCTCGTCGTCGGTGACCGACCCCACCACGCTGGCCACGCGCCGCCTGTCGGGCGAGCAGGCGCTGGCCTGGCGGGTGGAATTCTCGCAGGACTTGCCGGCCCAGCGCACCGCCTGGGGCTTCTCGGTCGACAACGGCTGGAGCAACGACAACTGGCAAGTGGGCGAGCGCGACACCAGCAGCGGCAGCGGCTGGGCGCGCGCCTTCATCAACTACCGCCCCGCCAACAACCTGATGCTGACGCTGGAACTGAACAACCTCGCCAGCCGCAGCATCACCTACGACCGTCTGCACTACGCCGGCAACGACCGCTTTGCCAGCAACCTCGACTTCACCGAGCACAACATCACCCGCACCCAGCCCTTCGCCATGCTGCGCCTGCGCCGCGACTGGTAATCCTTGTTGTTCTTGTGCAAAAATGATACTTTGTGGAATTAGTTGACAGTTAAATCTGTTAGGATGCTTGCCACACTTTGGTCAATCTCTGTACAGGACAGCACATGCACGGCCACGAAACCGTTCTTGAAGATGGCAAGCCTATCGTCACCACCAGTGACCTGAAAGGACGTCTCACCTACGTCAACTCCACCTTCACGGCGGCCAGCGGTTACGAGGATGGCGAACTGGCGGGCCGGCTGCAAAGCTCGCTCTACCATCCGGACATGCCGGAGCAAGTCGATGCCGACATGTGGCGCACCGTGCTGTCGGGCGAGCCTTGGCGCGGGCTGGTCAAGTACAGCGGCAAGGACGGCGGCTATTTCTGGTGCATCGCCAACGTCACGCCGGTGATGGAAGGATCGAACACCACCGGCTTCATGTCGGTCTGCACCAAGCCCAAGCGCGAACAGATTGCGCAGGCCGAACAGCTGTACCGCACGCTCAAAGGCCCCAATCCGGACGGTGTGCGCATCCTGCGCGGGGCGGAGGCGGCGCGTGGTTGGCGCAAGCTGGCCAACGCGCTGCGCGACATCACCCTGGCACAGCGCCTGAGCCTGTGCTTCGGCAGCATGACGCTGCTGGGCTTGTCCATGGCATGCCACGGTCTGCTGGACTATGCCGACAGCACCCTGATCACCCAGGCGCTGCTGATGGTGGCGCTGGCCTTGTACTGCTGGCGCAACCTGCATGTGGCCATCGTCGGCCCGATCCAGGCCAGCATCCAGGCCACCCGCATCCTGGCCGGCGGCGACCTGACCACCCGCATGGCGGTGGACCGTCACGACGAGCTGGGCCAGTTGCAAGCCTTCGTGCGCCAGCTCAACCTGAACCTGGCGTCGATTCTGGTCGACATCCGCGGCAACTTCAGCCTGACGCGCAGCACCACCACCCAGGTGCGCGATGCCAACAGCGATCTGTCGGCGCGCACCGAGGCACAGGCCTCCAGCCTGGAGCAGACATCGGCCAACATGGGCCAGATCACCGGCATGGTCACCCAGACCGCCGACAATGTCACCACCGCCAGCGGCGTCGCCAGCGAAGCGACCGCGCTGGCCGAGCGCACCGGCGTGGCGGTGGCGCAAGTGGTGTCGGCCATGAACGACATCAGCGCCTCGTCGCGCAAGATTGTCGACATCATCGGCCTGATCGACGGCATCGCCTTCCAGACCAACATCCTGTCGCTGAATGCGGCGGTGGAAGCGGCGCGCGCCGGCGAGAGCGGACGCGGATTCGCCGTAGTCGCCAGCGAAGTACGCAGCCTGGCGCAGCGCAGCGCGGGGGCCGCCAAAGAAATCAAAGCCCTGATCGACGCCTCGACCGACAAAATCGACATCGGCGCCGGCATGGCCAGCACGGCAGGTCAGGACATGGAAGCGGTGATCGCGGCGATTGGCCGCGTGGCTTCCATCATGGGCGACATCAGCGGCTCGACGCGCGAGCAAAGCAGCGGCGTGCATCAGGTGCAGGACGCCATCATGCACTTGGACGAAGTCACGCGCCAGAACGCGCAAATGGTGGAAGAAGCCTCCACCGCCACCGGCGTGCTGGACATGCAAACCCAGGCGGTGGCCAAGGCGCTGGAAGTGTTCAAGCTCCCCGCCCAAGGCGGCGCCCGCAAGACCAGCGCCAGCCTCGTCCCAGGCACAACCCGCAACGTGCCAGCGACCTACGCCGAACCACAACGCCAGGCCCGCCGGGCCTGATCAAGCTATCGCCAGCTTTAACTGCCCGACAGGTGCGCCTGTCGGGCGCACCCTGATTTCAATATCATAACCAAGACGGTTCAAGCAATCCATTAGCTTGCGTTCGGAGAAATTGGTAAAGTCCCCCCGCATCATGGCCGATACTTTAGGTTGCGGAATCCCCATACGCCTACCTGCCTCTTCCAGAGTCAATCCAAGACGGTCATCGGGTGATAAAGCTCCGGCCAAGTTCTGCCCAATAGTGACATTTGGATAGTTTTTTCGCGAGGCAACTTGATAAAATTAGTTGTTTCCACATGGAAATTTGTCGAATTCACTTCTTGAACTGGATCGTCGATACGATGACTACCATCCAACTCCCCCCTCAACAGCTCTCCAACACCCACCACGCGACTCGCTGGATTGTGTCCCCAGGCGTGGTGTATGAGATGTGATTCTCAAGGGGCTGGGTCCCCGGTCAGTTAATCACGGCGGAGAGCCGTGCGGCCTGATTGTCGCTCAAGCTTTGCAATCCTTCAAGCTGCAT
>NZ_WNKY01000092.1 GCF_009720825.1 Duganella radicis
TCGGCCAGCTTGCGCACCTCGGCCGCCACCACCGCGAAGCCCTTGCCGTGCTCGCCGGCGCGGGCGGCCTCGATGGCCGCGTTCAGCGCCAGCAGGTTGGTCTGGTAGGCGATGTCGTCGATGATGCCGATCTTTTGCGCGATCGACTGCATGGCGCCGACCGTCTCGCGCACGGCGGCGCCGCCCTCGGTGGCCTCGGCGGCGGCCTGGCTGGCCATGCCGTCGGTGACCTTGGCGTTCTCGGTGTTTTGCAGCACGGTGGCCGACATCTGCTCGATCGAGGCCGAGGTTTCCTCCACCGAGGCGGCCTGTTCCGAGGCGCCCTGCGACAGCGACTGCGCGGTGCCGGAGATTTGCTCCGAGGCCGAGGACAGCGATTCGGCCGCCGCGCGCACCTCGCCGATCACCTGCGCCAGCTTGCTGATGGTGTTGTTGACGGTATCCTTGAAGTCCTTGAGCTGGCCTCGGTAATCGCCCTCGACGGCGCGGGTCAGGTCGCCCTGCTCCATTTCCGCCAGCACCGCCACCGCCTCGTTGACCGGCAGCACGATGCCGTCCAGGGTCTGGTTGACGCCGGCCACCAGGCGCTGCCAGCCGCCGACGAACAGGCCGGTGTCGGCGCGCTGGTCGAGCTGGCCGTTGGCGGCGCCCTCGATGATGGTGGCGGTCTGCGCCAGCAGGTCGCTCATCATCTTGACCAGCGCGTTCAGGTTGGCCTGGATCACGCCGTACAAGCCCTCGTAGTGGGTTTCCAGCGGCGGCGGGATCACGCCCTTGGCGATATGGTCCACATACTCGGCGGTGATGTTGAGCGGCTGGGCCACGGCGTCGAGGATGGCGTTGATGCCGCGGCTGGCGTCCTTGAGGCGGCCCTCGGGCAGGCGGTCGAAATTGATGCGGGTGTCGAGCTTGCCGGCCAGCGCGTCCTGCACGCAGGCGGTCAGGTCGCCGGTGAAGTGCATCAGCTCGGTACGGTCTTCCCATTCCACCACCGCGCCCAGGCGCTGGCCGTCGCGGCCGAAGATCGGCATGGCCTTGAGGCCGAAGGTGCGGGCGCCGATGGTGATCTGGGTGCGGAACAGCTTGGTGAACTCGCTCAGCATCTTGCGTTGGTGCGCCGGATTCTTGTGGAACTGGTCGATGTTCGAGCCCAGCAGCTTGTTGGCGTCGAACGAGGGGAAGATCTGGCGGATGTCGGCCTCCGCCACCCGCATCATCTCGACCACGGCCGGGTTGACGTAGTTGATGTTGAGGTCGGCATCGGCCATCATGATGCAGGTCGAGACGATTTCCATGCCGCTGCGCAGCCGTTGCAGGCTCAGCTCGTCTTCGCGGCGGGCGGCCATGGCCTGCTGCATGCGCTGCAACTGCGCCAGCACCGGCGCCAGCGCGTCGTCGCCGAGGTCGTGGATCAGCGGGCCGTCGGCGTTGTCGCCCAGCGCTTGCAGGACCTCCAGCACGGTGTCGATGCGCTCCTGGGGGATGCGCTTGCCAAAAAATGCCATATGTATCTCCTGATGAAATGGTGGTGCCGAAGGGGCGCGGGCCTAGGCCGCGTTCCGGGGCGGGGAAGCCTGCGCTGCCGGCGACCCGCCGGCCAGGGTGAAGAATTGCATCAGCTGCCGCAGTTGCAGCGCCTGGTCGCCCATCTGCTCGGCGGTGGCGGCCAGTTCCTCGGCGGCGCCGGCGGTCTGCTGGGTGGTCTGGTTGAGCTGGTCCATGGCGCCGTTGATCTGGCCGATGCCGGAGGCCTGCTCGCCGCCGGCGGCGGCGATCTCGCGCACCAGGCCGGAGGTCTTGGTGATGGTCGGCACCATGCCGTCCAGCAGCTGGCCGGCGCGCTCGGCCTGCTTGACCGAGCGCGCGGCCAGGTCGCCGATTTCCTGCGCCGCCACCTGCGAGCGCTCGGCCAGCTTGCGCACCTCGGCCGCCACCACCGCGAAGCCCTTGCCGTGCTCGCCGGCGCGGGCGGCCTCGATGGCCGCGTTCAGCGCCAGCAGGTTGGTCTGGTAGGCGATGTCGTCGATGATGCGGGTTTTGTGCGCGATCGACCGCATGGCGCCCACCGTCTCGCGCACGGCGGCGCCGCCCTCGGTGGCCTCGGCGGCCGCCTGGCTGGCCATGCCGTCGGTGACCTTGGCGTTCTCGGTGTTTTGCAGCACGGTGGCCGACATCTGCTCGATCGAGGCCGAGGTTTCCTCCACCGAGGCGGCCTGTTCCGAGGCGCCCTGCGACAGCGACTGCGCGGTGGCCGCGATTTGCTCCGAGGCCGAGGACAGCGATTCGGCCGCCGCGCGCACCTCGCCGATCACCTGCGCCAGCTTGCCGATGGTGTGGTTGACGGTGTCCTTGAAGTCCTTGAGCTGGCCTTGGTAATCGCCCCGCACGGTGCGGCTCAGGTCGCCCTGTTCCATGGCCGCCAGCACCGCCACCGCCTCGTTGACCGGCAGCACGATGCCATCCAGGGTCCGGTTGACGCCGGCCACCAGGCGCTGCCAGCCGCCGGCGAACAGGGTGGCGTCGGCCCGGACGCCGAGCTGGCCTTGGGCGGCGCCCTCGATGATGATGTCGGTCTGCGCCAGCAGCGTCGCCATGGTGGCGACCAGCGTGTTCAGGTTGTCGCGGATGACGCCGTACTGGCCATGGTAGGCGGTGCTGATCGGCGGCGGGATCACGCCCCTGGCGATCTGTTCCACGTAGGCGGCGGTGAGGTTGAGCGGGTTGACGATGTTGTCCACGGTCTGGTTGATGCCGGCCACCAGCTGGCGCCAGTCGCCGCTAAAGCGCGCGGCGTCGGCGCGCCGCCCCAGCTGGCCGTCGGCGGCGCCCTGGATCAGCACCCGGGTCTCGCTGTGCAGCGCGGTCATGGTGGCGATCAGGTCGTTGAGGTTGTCGCGGATCAGCCGGTACTCGCCCTGGTAGTCGGTGGCGATGGGCGGCGGCATGACGCCGCGCGCGATCTGCTGGACGTAGCCGGAGGTCACCAGCATGGGCGCGGCGATATGGCCCACCATGGCGTTGCAGCCCTCGACCAGGCCGCGGAACTCGCCCTGGAACGGGGCGGGGTCGGCGCGCACGTCGAGCCGGCCCTGGGCGGCGGCGCGGGTCAGCTGGCCGGTGGCGGCGGTGACGCCGCGCAAGGTCGCTTGCAGCGTCGCCAGCGCGGCCATGATGCTGTGGCGGTCGCCGGCGCGCAGGGTGATGCGGGCGTCGAGGTCGCCCGCCGCGAACTGCTGGGCCAGCCGGGCCGCGCGGGCCGGCTCGTCGCCCAGCTGACGGCGCAGGTCGGCCGTGATGTACCAGCCCAGCCCGGCCACCGCCAGCAGCGTGGCGGCCGCCAGCCCCAGCGACAGCAGCAGGGCGTGCCGCTTGGCCTCGGCGGCGCGCGCCGCGCCCTGCCGGCCCAGCTCGACGTTGTAGCTGAACTGTTCGCTGATCAGGTCGCCGAGCTGGTCGGCGCCGCCGATCAGCCCGGCCAGCGTGGCGCGCGCGCCGGCCTTGTCGCCGCCCTCGCGCGAGGCCTGCAGCAGGGCGTCGATGCTGGCGTCGTAGCGCGTCGCCAGCGTCTTGATCTGCTCCAGGTAGGCCTGGTCGCGGCGGTCGTTGACGCAGCTGGCGCCCGCGCAGCCGGTGCTGGCGTACAGGCGGATGGCGTCGAAGGTGTCGCGCCGCTTGCGTTGCAGCTGGGCCTCGATGCGCGCGTAGTCCGCGGGATCGCGGCTGAGGAGGTGCTGGTTGAGGTAGAGGCGCACCCGCATCTGGCTGGCGCGCAGGCTGTCGAGGATGGTCAGGCTGGGCGCGGTGTCGCGGTTGCCGAGGTTGGCCTCCTGGTAGACCTGGTCGATCAGGTGACGCGAGGTGGCCGCCAGCAGCACGATGCCGGCCAGCGCCGACAATACCAGCAGCAGCATTTTGCGGGTGATGGTCATGCGGCCTCCGGCGCCGCCTGCTGGCGGATCAGTTGGCCGACCAGCTCGGGCACGTTGAGGATCAGCGCCACCTGGCCGTTGCCGAGGATGGTGAAGCCGCCGATGCCGCGCAACTGGCTGAAGATCTTGCCCAATGGCTTGATGACGGTCTGGAATTCGCCCATCAGGTGGTCCACCACCAGCCCCACGCGCCGACCGCCGTAGCGGATCACCACCACGTTCTCGCGCCGCAGCGTGGCCGGCGCGGCGCCGAACAGCTCACGCAGCCGCACCAGCGGCAGCACCTCGCCGCGCAGGTTGATGTAGTGGTTGCCGTTGGCCTCGGCCGCCTGGGCGGCGGTCAGCTCGATGCATTCCACCACCAGCGCCAGCGGCACCACATAGGCGGCCTGGCCGACCCCGATCAGGAAGCCGTCGATGATGGCCAGCGTCAGCGGCAGGCGGATGCTGACGGTGGTGCCGCGGCCCTCGCGGCTGCTGAGCTCGATGCTGCCGCGCAGCGCCGCGATGTTGCGCTTGACCACGTCCATGCCGACCCCGCGCCCGGACAGGTTGCTGACCGCGTCCGCGGTGGAGAAGCCGGGCTCGAAGATCAGGTTGTAGATGTCGCGCTCGGCCAGCTGGGCGCCGGCCTCGATCAGGCCGCGCTCGGCCGCCTTGGCCAGGATGCGCTCCTGGTTCAGGCCGCCGCCGTCGTCGGCCACCTCGATCACGATGGCGCCGGCGTCGTGGTAGGCGTTCAGCCGCACGGTGCCGTGCGCCGGCTTGCCGGCGGCGCGGCGCGCGGCGGCCGGCTCGATGCCGTGGTCCATGGCGTTGCGCACCAGGTGGGTGAGCGGATCGGCGATCTTTTCCACCACCGTCTTGTCGAGCTCGGTGTCGGCGCCGCTGATCTCCAGCCGGATGTCCTTGTCCAGCTCGGCCGAGACGTCGCGCACCACGCGCTGGAAGCGGTTGAAGGTGGCGCCCACCGGCACCATGCGCAGGGTCAGCGCCGAGTCGCGCACCTGTTCCACCAGGCGCGTCACCTTGGTGGCCGATTCCAGCAGCGCCGGCGCGGCGGCCTGCTGGGCGGCCAGGCCGGCGCCGGCGCTGGCGATGATCAGTTCGCCGATCAGGTCGATCAGCTGGTCCAGCTTGGCGGCGTCAACGCGGATCAGGTTGGCTTCCGGCGCGCGCGCGCCGCGCGGCGACGGGCGCGCGCCGTCGTCGG
>NZ_WNKY01000093.1 GCF_009720825.1 Duganella radicis
CGCCGCTGGCGACGGCGGCGCGGCCGGCGGCAACGGCGATGGCGGCGATGGCGGCGGCGGCATGTTCGGCGGCCCGCTGGGCGGCGGCGACGATGGCGACGGCGGCGACGCCCTGACCCTGTCCACCTTCGCCGAGCGCGCCTACCTCGACTACGCCATCTCGGTGGTCAAGGGCCGCGCCCTGCCCGACGTCTGCGACGGCCAGAAGCCGGTGCAGCGCCGCATCCTGTACGCCATGAACGAAATGGGCCTGAACAGCACCGCCAAGCCGCGCAAGTCGGCCACCGTGGTGGGCGACGTGCTCGGTAAATTGCACCCGCACGGCGACCAGTCGGTGTACGACGCCATGGTGCGCATGGCGCAGGACTTCTCGCTGCGCTACCCGCTGATCGACGGCCAGGGCAACTTCGGCTCGCGCGACGGCGACGGCGCGGCGGCCATGCGCTACACCGAAGCCCGCCTGACGCCGATCGCCAAGGTGCTGCTGGACGAGATCAACCTCGGCACCGTCGACTTCCAGGCCAACTACGACGGCTCCACCGAAGAACCCTGCCTGCTGCCGGCCCGCCTGCCGATGGTGCTGCTGAACGGCGCCTCCGGCATCGCGGTCGGCCTGGCCACCGAAATCCCGTCGCACAACCTGGGCGAAGTGGCGCAGGCGGCGGTCGCCATGATCCGCAATCCAAAAATCACCCACAGCGAGCTGATGGCGCTGGTGCCCGGCCCGGACTTCCCGGGCGGCGGGCAGATCATCACGCCGCCGTCGCAGATCGCCGACATGTACGCCACCGGGCGCGGCTCGATGAAAGTGCGGGCGCGCTGGAAGATCGAAGAACTGGCGCGCGGCCAGTGGCAGGCCGTGGTGACCGAACTGCCGCCGGGCACCTCGGCGCAGAAGGTGCTGGAGGAAATCGAAGAGCTGACCAACCCCAAGATCAAGCTGGGCAAGAAAGCCCTGTCGCCGGAACAACTGGCGCTGAAATCGCTGATCCTCAATTCGCTCGACACCATCCGCGACGAATCGGGCCGCGCCGCGCCGGTGCGCCTGGTGTTCGAGCCGAAATCGAAAAACCAGGACCAGACCGAATTCATGCTGCTGCTCTTGGCGCACACCTCGCTGGAATCGTCGGCCTCGATCAACCTGGTCATGATCGGCGGCGACGGCCGGCCGCGCCAGAAAGGCCTGAGCGACATCCTGGGCGAGTGGATCACCTTCCGCTTCGCCACCGTCACCCGCCGCTCGCAGTTCAAGCTGGGCAAGGTCGACGCCCGCATCCACATCCTCGAGGGCCGGCAGACCATCCTGCTCAACATCGACGAAGTGATCCACATCATCCGCAACGCGGACGAGCCGAAGGCGGCGCTGATCGCCCGCTTCCAGCTGTCCGAGATCCAGGCCGAGGACATCCTGGAAATCCGCCTGCGCCAGCTGGCGCGCCTGGAAGCGATCAAGATCGAACAGGAACTGGCCGAGCTGCGCAAGGACAAGCAGATGCTGCAAGACCTGCTGGACAACCCGGCGTCGATGAAGCGCGCCATCATCAAGGAAATCGAGAGCGACGCCAAAGTGTACGGCGACGCCCGCCGCACCCTGATCGAGGAGGCGCAGAAAGCCGTGGTCGAGCAAAAGGTGGTGGACGAGGCGGTCACCGTCATCATCTCCGAAAAAGGCTGGATCCGCGCCCGCGGCGGCATCGGCCACGACGCCAGCCAATTCACCTTCAAGGCCGGCGACAGCCTGTACGGCGCCTTCGAGTGCCGCACGGTCGACCACCTGCTGGCCTTCGGCAGCAACGGCAAGGTCTACTCGGTGCCGGTGGCGGCGCTGCCGAACGCGCGCGGCGACGGCGTGCCGGTCACCACCCTGATCGACCTGGCGCCTGGCGCGCGCATCCTGCACTACTACGCCGGCGCCGCCGCCACCCGCCTGATGCTGGCCACCAGCGCCGGTTTCGGCTTCGAGACCAAGGCCGGCGACATGGTCAGCCGCCTGAAGGGCGGCAAATCCTTCATCACCCTGGACGACGGCGACGTGCCGCTGCCGCCGACCGTGATCCCGGACAGCGCCAGCGCGGTGGCCGTGCTGTCCTCGGGCGCGCGGGTGCTGGTGTTCGGCATGGATGAAATGAAAGTGCTGACCAACGGCGGGCGCGGCGTGATCCTGATGGAACTGGCCGACAAGGAAACCCTGCTGGCGGCCAAGCCGATCAGCCAGAAAGGCGTGACCGTGTTCGGCACCGGGCGCGGCGGCAAGCCGCAGGAAGAAAAACTGTCGGCCTCGGCGCTGGCGGTCCACTTCGGCAAGCGCGCGCGCAAAGGCAAGGAACTGGCGACCAGGATCAAACCGACCGGCCTCCAGCCCATCGTCTAACCAACCCGGGGTCAGTTCTTGCAATCCAACACGGGCTCAGCCGCTACTGGCTGAGCCCGTGTTGGATTGCAAGAACTGACCCCGTCTTTTTTAGTGCTGCTTGGCGGCCGCTTCCTTCACCTCGGCGTCGGTCTTGGCCTTGACGGCGGCGGTCTTGTTGGCGGCCAGCGCCTTGTCGGCGGTGGCGTCCACGGTTTGCTTGATCGCCTTGGCGTCCGCCTTCACGGTCTTCTTCTCGGCCTTCTCCTCGGCCTTGGCGACTGCCTTGTCGCCCTTGGCGGCGGCCTTGGCCTTGTCTTCAGGGTCGGCCTTGGCCACCTTCTCATTGGCCTTGGCCTGCTCCACCGCGACCTTGGCCTGCTGCTCGTCGTGCACCTTGTCAGCCTTGGCGATGGCCTTGTTGGCCTTCTTGTCGGCCTTGGCGTCGGCCTTCAACTCCTTCTGCTCGGCCTTGGCCACGTCCTTGTTGGCCTCAGCCTGCGCCTTGGCGACGTCCGAGGTTTGCGCGTAAGCGGCGCTGGCCATCAGGCCGGCGATCAGGGTGGCAATGATCTTATTCATGATGTGATCCCTTTCAGTGATGAGGTGAGTCACAGCTTAAGCCGCGTCCGGCGCACACACTGTACGCTAGCGTACTAAGGACGCGAATACAGATCGATGATGGCGCTGATCGCCTCCGCGCACACCGCGCAGAACTGCTCGCTGCGGTCGAACATGATGCATTGCATTTCGGGACGGTAATAACCAGTGGCCTCGTAGTTTGCGCCCTCGAACGCGCCGACCGTGTGACGATGCGGGTCGGGCGTGAACAGCGCCGTGCTGGACGCCAGATCCTTCTTGAACAAGGCGCTCATCTCGGACTCGGGACGGTTGGCGGCGCGCAGCGCGGCGCGTTCCTTCTGGTAGGCGCGCGCGGCGGTTTCGTAGGCCTGCTTCGGCCACGGCGTCGGCAGCGGCGTGCCCTCTTTCACGAACTTTTTCCATTTCAGGTTGGCCGGGTCATGCAGCGCGGTGGCGTTGGGCTCCCACGGTTCGCGGCGCTCGCCGCCGGTGGCGTAGGCCACCGGCGAAGTGTAATACTCGTCGGCCAGACCGGCGAAGTGATGGCCGAATTCGTGCACGAACAGATAATTGGCCCAGTCATTGTCGGCCGCCGCCGTGCTGAACTGCCCGAAGATACCGCCACCGCCGTAGGTCTCGTTGTTCACCAAAATCTCGATGAACTCATACGGCGCGTACTGCGCCAGCTCGCGCAACGCGCGGTTGTCGGTGGTCAGCACATAGCGCTCGCTGCCGAAGATATCGTAGCGCGTGCCCAGCGGCGACTCCCTGTAGGCGCCGGTCGACGGCCGCGACACGCCCGACTCGGTGGTCGGCAAGGCGATGGCCCAGACATTGAAGTCCTTGGCGCGCTCCTTGAACGGCGAGGTGGCGAACAAATGGTCGGCCAGCCGGCGCGCGGCCGCCTCGAACTTCGTCATCTCGGCCTGAGTATAGCCATCGCCGACGATCAGCAGGTCGACCTTGTCGGGCGACGGGCCGTTGACGCGGATGCCGATCGGCCTGACCGGCGCCGGCGGCTGCTTGCGGACTACGTCCATGGCGTTGGGGTCAACGTCGGCGCTCCATACCGGTACGAAGCGGTTGCCGTCGTCGCGCTTGAGGATGCGGACTTTCACCGGCTGCTCCGGACGCGGGAAGCGCACCGACTCCTGGAAGCCGCGGCTGGCGTGGCCGGCCTCCTCGGTGCTGCGCCATTCGGCGAACACGGTGGAGAAGCCGCGCGAATACAGCAACTTGCCGCTCTTGGCGTCCACCACCTCCACCAGATTGTTGCCGCGGTTGGTGCTGTCGATGGTCTGGGCCATATTGCCCGGCCACGGCAGCGGCTCGACCACCACCCGTTCGACGGCGTAGTGCTCCTCGCTGGCGTTGCCGCTGTGCAGATAGTCGAGGCGCATGGTGGCCGGCTGCGCGGCCAATGCGGCGCTGGCCGCGCACAGCGCCAGCAGAGAGGTGAGGTAGCGGATCATGGCAGTCCTGCGGTCAGTTGAAAACGTGACCGCCATTGTAATCGCGCGCCGCCACGCCCGGTAATCAGGCCGCCACCGCGCCCGCGCCCGCCTCCGCTTCCGGCGCCGCCACCGCCGCTTCCCGCGCGCCGGCCGCCGCGATCCCCTGCGCGAACGCCGTCTTGACGGCCTGCGCCGCCAGATCGAAATTGGCGCACCACTGGCCATTGCTGGCCTCGAGCCGGCACGCGCCGGGGGCCAGCGCGGCGTCGGCCTTGACCGGCCAGTCCAGCGGCGGCAGCAGCGCCACCTCGTCCGGGTGCACCCGCAGCAGGGCGTCGACCAGCTTAGGCGGCGCCTCCCGCAGCACGCCCTGCAAGGCGGCGTCGATCCGCTCGCGCGGCGTGGTCTGCGCCACCAGCCGGTCATACAAGGCGTGGGCCAGGCCGGCCACGATCTCCTGCGCCCGCTCCAGAATCGCCTCGTTGGCCTGCTCCAGCGCCCGCAGCAGCTCGGCGGCCTGCACCACCACCCGCTGCTGCTCGGCGGCGTTCAGCTGGCGCGCCTGCTCACGCGCCTCGCCCAGAATGCGCCCGGCCTGCTCGCGCGCCCCGGCCAGCAACCGCTCCGCCTCGGCGCGCGCATCGTCGGCCAGCGCCCC
>NZ_WNKY01000094.1 GCF_009720825.1 Duganella radicis
CGCTGGCCGGCTGGGACGGTGGCACGCCGTCCGGGCCGTTCGGCGAGCGGGGCACGCTGGACGCGATGGATGCGATGGGCTTGGCGGACGAGGGGGCGGCGGGCGGTGGGCGGGCGGCGCCGAATGCCGCGCGGCAGGCAGCGGCGGCGGATGCGGGGCTCGATTGCGCGGAACTGGCGCAGCTGCTGCCGGCCGGCGGCAACGATGGCATTTTCGACGTGGTGCTGCCGAACGGCGAGCGCATGGGCGTGGTCGTCAACGGCCAGGCCACGGCGCTGTCCTACCTGCTGTCGCCGGCCTCCGAGCAACTGGCCGGCCGCCTGCGCCGGCAACGCATGGAACTGGAGGGGCGGATGGAGCGACTTACCCAAAGGAATGTGAACATCACCGTGCTGTAGCGGCCGGGTTCACGCGCCATCCCGATCAACCCAGCCCGTGAACCGCCCACCATGGCCGACACCGATATCCCTCCAGCGCGCGCCAGCGCCGCTGTCATTTTTCCCGCCGGGGCGCCGCAGGCGCGCCGCGCCGGCCCTGCGGCGGCGCCCACCCGGCTCAGCCAGCAACAGGCCCGGCTGGCCCGGGCGGTGGGACGCGGCCGCATTGCCGTGCTGGCGACGGCCGTGCTGGCGTTGCGGCCGGTCGATGCCGTCGCCGACACCGGCGCCAACCCCGGCGCCGAGGCCGGTGCCGGTGCCGAGGCCGGGCTCCGAGCCGACGCCGCACCTTGGGCCGACGTCGCACCTTGGGCCGACGCCGCACCTTGGGCCGACGCTGCGCCCTGGGCCGACTCCCTGTGGCTGGCGACCCCGGCGGGCCTGCTTGAGATCGCCGGCGGCGCGCGCCTGCTGCACGGCCTGACCGGCATCCATCCCGGTCCGCGTGAAGCGGACGCCGCCTCCCGGCCATGGTATGCCGCCGCGCTGGCGGCCCGGCTGGCGGACACGCCGCTGGCCGGCGCCAGCGTCACCACGCCGGGCGGCCCGCCGGACCCGGAGGACAACTGCTGCCTGCGGCTGACGCTGAGCTCCGGCCAGCATCTGCTGGAGGCGCGCGCGCGGGCGCCGGCCGCCGTGTGGCTGGATTTGCTGGCCGGCGGCGGCTGGGCGCGCGAACGCATGCCGGCGGCGGACACGCTGTCGCTGGCGCTGGAGACGCAGGAAACGGTGCTGCTGGCGCGGCACACGTTGCCGGCCTGCGTGTTGCGCACGCTGGCGCCCGGCGACGTCATCGTGCCGGACAGTCCTTGCTTCGGGACCGACGGCGCCGGCTGGATGCGGCTGGGGCATGTGCGGCTGCGGCTGCGCTATGCGGCGCCGAACGCGCTGGAAGTGCTGGATGCGCGGACGGGCGCCGCCTGAGCGATTTCTCGACATACTGAATGGAGCATGATGTGATGAGCGACGAGTTGGATCACCAGGGCGCGATGGCGCCGGAGCGGGCCGGGGAGGTGGCGTACGACGCCGGTGACGCCGTGGCGTACGAGGCCGGACGCGAGCATGAGGGCGGGCACGAGCACGGACACGGGCACGGGCACGAACATGAGGACGGGCACGAGGCCGCCTGGCAAGCGCGGCGCGAGGCGGGACAAGAGGCCGAGTACGAGACCGAGTACGCGGCGGAGGGCGCCGGCGCCCTGGCGGCGGACTTCGACGCGGACGATCTGCCCGACGGCCTGGACGCCGTTCCGGTCACCGTCGGCTTCGAACTGGGCCGCGTGGCGCTGCCGCTGGCCGAGCTGAGGACGCTGGGCGCGGGCGCGGTGGTGCAGTTCGACGGCGGCTCGCCGGCCGCGGTCGCCATCGTGTCGGGCGGGACCACGCTGGGCCGCGGCGAGATCGTCGACGTCGAGGGCCGGCTCGGCATCCGCGTCACGCACTGGGGCGCGGCATGCTGAGCACCCAGTTCGACGTCGTCTCGTTCTCGCTGCTGCTGGCGCTGCTGTCCTTCATCCCGATGATCGTGGTGACCACCACCTCGTTCCTGAAGATCTCGCTGGTGCTGATGGTGCTGCGCAACGCGGTGGGGGTGCAGCAGGTGCCGCCCACGCTGGCGATCTACGGCATCTCGCTGGCGCTGAGCGTGTTTGTCATGGCGCCCACGGTGCAGGAGGTCGGCAAGCGGGTGATGAGCGTCGACACCGCCGCCGCGCGCAGCACGCCGCTGTTGCAGCACCTGGGCGGCGCGTTCGAGCCGATGCGCGACTTCATGCTCAAGACCAGCCGCCCGGAGCACCGCGAGCTGTTCCTGAACTCGGCCAAGAAGCTGTGGCCCAAGGAGATGGCGGCGGAGGCCACCAGCAGCGACGCGCTGATCCTGATCCCGGCCCACGTGGTGTCGGAGTTGCAGGCCGGTTACGAGATCGGCTTCCTGATCTACATCCCGTTCGTGGTGATCGACCTGCTGGTGTCCAATCTGCTGATGGCGCTGGGCATGCAGCAGGTCAGCCCGCAGACCATCACGATCCCCCTGAAACTGCTGCTGTTCACGCTGGTGGACGGCTGGGCCAAGCTGCTCAACGCGCTGGCGATGTCCTATGTCTGACGAAAGGTGCCCCCATGGCTGATACCCTGAATTACTTCCAGCAAGGCATGATGATGGCGATCCTGCTGTCGGCGCCGCCGCTGATCATCGCCGCCGCCTGCGGCGTGGCGGTGTCGCTGATCCAGGCGGTGACCCAGGTCCAGGACCAGACCCTGCCCTACGTGGTCAAGCTGGTGGCGGTCGGCTGCACGCTGGCCGCCATGGGGCGCTGGATCGGGGTCGAGCTGATCGAGCTGACCAACCTGGCCTTCACCATGGTGCCGGACATCGGCCGCTGACCCATGCCGACCTCGCTGCTGATCGACATCAACAACGCGGCCATCGCCATGGCGCTGATCGCGCCGCGCGCCATCGTCTGCCTGCTGATCCTGCCGGGCTTCGGCCTGAGCACCCTGCAGGGCGCGGCGCGCTACCTGGCCGCCATGGCGATGGCGCTGCCGGCGGTGGTGCCGACCTTTTACTATGTGCAGGCGACGCCGCCGGACTTCATCGTGGCCGGCTGCCTGGCGATCAAGGAATCCATGCTGGGCCTGCTGCTGGGGGTGATGCTGTCGGTGCCGTTCTGGGCCACGCAGTCGGTGGCGGCCATCCTCGACAGCCAGCGCGCGGCGGTGCAGGTGCAGGCCAACAACGCCTCGGTCGACCGCGACGCCAGCGCGCTGGGCGGCATGCTGTTGCAGGCCACGGTGGTGGTGATGATGCAGGCCGGCCTGTTCGTGGCGCTGGCGCGCATCCTGATCGAGAGCTACGGCCTGTGGCCGGCCTTCGATTTCACGCCGCCGTTCGCGCCCGGCCACGTCGAGGTGCTGATCAAGCGCGTGGGCGAGTTCTTCTGGCACATCATCGTGTACGGCGCGCCGGTGATCATTCCGCTGCTGTTCGTCGAGTTCGGGTTCGCCATGGTCAGCGTGTTCGCCTCCAACCTGCAGGTGAGCTCGGCCTCGGCGCCGGTCAAGAGCCTGGTGGGGATGTTCGTGCTGCTGGCGTTCTGGCCCACCTTTTCGCATTACATCGCGGGCGATTTCGCCCGCCTGCTCGACCTCGTGGCGGAGTTGCTACAGTTGAGTCCGCGCTAGCGCGGCCCGGGAGACGCCGTGAGCGACGACAAGACCGAAGAACCCACCGAGAAGAAGCTGGACGACGCCCGCAAGAAGGGGCAGATCGCCATGAGCCGCGACCTCGCCAAGCTGGGGCCGCTGCTGGTGGTGGCCGAGATCGCCTTCGTCACGGAGCAGCTGTGGCGCGAGGCGATCCATTCGCTGATGGAGCTGAGCATCGCCAGCGTGGGCCGGCCGTTCCGCCCGGCGCTGGAGGAGATGGCCAGCGGCGCCGGGCTGTTGCTGCTGATCGTGTTCGGCGTGTTCTTCGTGGTGTGCATCCCGGTCGGTATCATTTCCCACTGGGGCCAGTTCGGCATCCTGATCGCGCCCGAGGCGGCCACCATGAAGTTCGACAAGCTCAATCCGATGAATGGCATCAAGGGCATCTTTTCCAAGAAAAAGCTGTTCGAGGTGCTGATCTCGGTGGCCAAGGCGGCGCTGGTCGGCTGGCTGGTGTATGTGCTGGTGTACGCCGACCTGCCGGCCATCATCGGCCTGTCCGGCGGCGCCCCGCGCGACGCCTATTTCGGCTTCATCGAGATGCTGCGCGCGGTGTTCCACGTGGTGCTGGTGATCTGTCTGGTCACCAGCGTGGTCGACCTGGGCGTGCAGAAATTCTTCCACAAGAAAGAGCTGATGATGGACAAGGAGGAGATCAAGCGCGAGTACAAGGAATCGGAGGGCGACCCGATGGTCAAGGGCCAGCGCAAGCAGCTGGCGCGGCAATGGGCCAACGAGGCGCCGGCCGCCAAGACGCAGCAGGCCAACGCGGTGGTGGTCAATCCGACCCACTTCGCGGTGGCCATGTTCTACGACCCGGCGGAGGCGATGGTGCCGGTGGTGCTGGCCAAGGGCAAGGACGATATCGCCCAGGCCATGATACGGCGCGCGCGCGAATTCAATATCCCGGTGATCCGCCACGTGTGGCTGGCGCGCACGCTGTACGCGACCTGCCGCGAGGACAGCGTGATCCCCAAGGCCAGCTACGAGGCGGTGGCCCAGGTGTACGCCGTGGTCAACGAGCTGGTGGCGATGCAGGACCAGGGGCGCGAGGTCGAGCTGGAGAGTCTGGGCGAGCCGCCGGCCGCGTATCGTCCGTCCGGGGACGCGGCGTGAGGGCGGGCGACAGGGCGGCGCCCGCCGCCGCAGCGCCGGCGGATGCGGCGGGCACGGTGTCCGGCCGCGCGGCCGGCGCGATGGGGGTGATGGGCGCGGCCGATGCGATGGCGGCAAAGGCGGCAGAGGCGGGCGGCGCGAGCGATGCTGTCGGTGTGAGCGATGCGGCTGGCGGTACCGGCGCGGTCGACGCGATCGATGCGACGGTGCCGCCGGCTGGCGCCGGTGCGCG
>NZ_WNKY01000095.1 GCF_009720825.1 Duganella radicis
GGCGCGGCCCCGCTGCCGGCGCTGGCATGCGTCGCCGGCGCCGGCGGCCTGGCGCGCACGCCGAATTCCCAGCCATAGGCCCACAGCGCGGCCAGCGCCACCAATATACCGAGCACGATCCAGCGCGATTTGCCGCGCCAGGCCAGCGCCGGGCTGCGGCGGGCGGCGATCTGCACCGCGACCCACCAGGCGATCACGCCCAGCAGCACGGCCGCCATCAGCCACACTTTGCGGCCGAGGAATTCCATCGCCTCCTTGGGGCTGGTCTCGGCAATGATGCCGAGGTGGTGGGTGGAGATGCCCTGGCCGTAGTAAATGAACAAATAAATCTCGGTCGGCAGCGCCAGGAAAGCCGGGATCAGCAGCCAGTGGAACCAGGCCGGCCGTTGCAGCACGCTCCACACCGCCAGCCAGGCCAGCGCCTCCACCAGCAGCACGTGCGTCAGCCCCGGCACCTGCTTGCCCAGCAGCAGGGGCACGCAGGGCACCAGCGACAGCAGCAGGTAACTGATCAGGACAAACAGCGGGGCGGGGCGCAGCAGGGATCGCATTCGGCGGGCAGGGCAGTGATTGATTTGTTTGCTATTATCAATTGTTTCTTAATCCTTGCAAGCCGCATCGCGCCGTGATTTTGGTTGACTGGGCCACGCATCACGTCTATACTCGCGAGTTCTCATTTTATTCTGCACATCGTATACGCTGAATCAGGCTGCTCCATGGGAGTGGCTGCTTGCGCCTCCGGTGGCCCGGTAAATCGAGAGAAGGTTTTTTGTCCCCGGCACTCTGTCCGGGTTGTTAACGTTGTAATTTAGTTGGGTTTAGAACGATGCCAACCATCAATCAACTGATTCGCCAACCACGCACCAAGCTGGTCGTGAAGAGCAAATCGCCGGCGCTGGAAAACAGCCCGCAAAAACGTGGCGTGTGCACCCGTGTGTACACCACCACTCCTAAGAAGCCTAACTCGGCACTGCGTAAAGTTGCCAAAGTGCGTCTGACCAACGGTTTCGAAGTGATTTCGTACATCGGCGGTGAAGGCCACAACCTGCAAGAGCACAGTGTTGTTCTGCTGCGCGGCGGTCGTGTAAAAGACTTGCCAGGTGTGCGTTACCACATGGTTCGCGGTGCACTGGATACCCAGGGCGTTAAAGACCGTAAGCAAGCTCGCTCGAAGTACGGTGCCAAGCGCGCCAAGCAAGCCAAGAAGTAATCATTATTAATTGAGTTGAGCCGGTCGAGAGACCGAGTAAGTGGCTGGCTATGATGGCCGCCGCGAGTGACCGCAAGGCACTCAACTGAAGATAAAAGGAAATGACATGCCACGTCGTCGTGAAGTACCCAAGCGCGAGATCCTGCCGGATCCAAAATTCGGCAACACCGATGTCGCCAAATTCGTGAACGTTCTGATGCTGTCCGGTAAAAAATCGGTCGCTGAAAACATCATCTACGGTGCCTTCGAGCACATCGCCCAGAAGTCGGGCAAAGACCCGCTGGAAGTGTTCGCCACCGCGCTGAACAACGCCAAGCCGCTGGTTGAAGTGAAATCCCGTCGCGTTGGTGGTGCAAACTACCAGGTGCCGGTTGAAGTCCGCCCAGTGCGCCGTATGGCTCTGTCCATGCGTTGGCTGCGCGAAGCTGCCAACAAGCGCAGCGAGAAGTCCATGCCACAACGTCTGGCAGGCGAACTGATGGAGGCCGCTGAAGGCCGTGGCGGCGCGATGAAGCGTCGTGACGAAGTTCACCGTATGGCTGAAGCGAACAAAGCGTTCTCGCACTTCCGCTTCTAATAAAATCGGCCAGCTCCTGAGCTGGCTGTTATCCGTTGTTCGAGGCCGGGCTCATTTTTTGACTCAAAAAATGGCGCTCGGTTTTGTCCATTAAACGATTTAGGATTAATTATGGCCCGCAAGACCCCCATCGAGCGCTACCGCAATATCGGTATCTCCGCTCACATCGATGCAGGTAAGACCACTACCACCGAACGCGTTCTGTTCTACACGGGCGTGAACCACAAGATCGGTGAAGTTCACGATGGCGCCGCCACCATGGACTGGATGGAGCAGGAACAAGAGCGCGGTATTACCATTACCTCCGCCGCGACCACCTGCTTCTGGAAAGGCATGGCGAACAACTTCCCGGAACACCACATCAACATCATCGATACCCCAGGCCACGTGGACTTCACCATTGAGGTGGAACGTTCGATGCGTGTTCTGGACGGTGCTTGCATGGTTTACTGCGCAGTGGGCGGTGTTCAGCCACAGTCGGAAACCGTATGGCGTCAGGCCAACAAGTACAAAGTGCCACGTCTGGCCTTCGTCAACAAGATGGACCGTACCGGCGCGAACTTCTTCAAAGTGTACGAGCAGATGCGCGCACGCCTGAAGGCCAACCCAGTCCTGATCCAGATCCCGATCGGCGCCGAAGACAACTTCAAGGGCGTGATCGACCTGGTCAAGATGAAGGCCATCATCTGGGACGACGCTTCCCAGGGCATGAAGTTCGACTACGTCGACATCCCTGCCGAGCTGGCTGATTCGGCCGCCGAGTGGCGCGAGAAGATGGTTGAAGCCGCTGCTGAAGCGAACGAAGACCTGATGAACAAGTACCTGGAAGAGGGTGACCTGTCGGAAGCCGAGATCAAGAAAGCCATCCGCGAGCGCACCATCGCTTCGGAAATCGTGCCGATGATGTGCGGTACCGCCTTCAAGAACAAGGGCGTGCAGGCCATGCTGGACGCAGTGATCGAATACCTGCCATCGCCAGTGGACATCGCCGCCGTGTCGGGCACCGACGAATCCGAGCAGCCAGCCAGCCGCAAGGCCGCTGACGACGAGAAGTTCTCGGCGCTGGCCTTCAAGATCATGACCGACCCGTTCGTGGGCCAGCTGGCCTTCTTCCGCGTGTACTCGGGCGTGATCAACGCTGGCGACACCGTGTACAACTCGGTGAAAGGCCGTAAAGAGCGTCTGGGCCGTATTCTGCAGATGCACGCCAACCAGCGCGAAGAGATCAAAGAAGTGCGCGCCGGCGACATCGCCGCGGCCGTGGGCCTGAAAGACGTGACCACCGGCGAGACCCTGTGCGATCCAGCGTCGATCATCACCCTGGAAAAAATGGTGTTCCCAGAGCCAGTGATTCAACAGGCTGTGGAACCTAAGACCAAGGCTGACCAGGAAAAAATGGGTCTGGCACTGAACCGTCTGGCTCAGGAAGATCCATCGTTCCGCGTGCGTACCGACGAAGAATCGGGCCAGACCATCATCGGTGGTATGGGCGAGCTGCACCTGGAAATTATCGTGGACCGCATGAAGCGCGAATTCGGCGTGGAAGCCACCGTGGGCAAACCACAGGTTGCCTACCGTGAAACCGTGCGCAAATCGGTGTCCGACGTTGAAGGCAAGTTCGTCAAGCAGTCGGGCGGCCGTGGTCAGTACGGTCACGCTGTCGTGACCCTGGAACCACAGGAACAAGGCAAAGGCTTCGAGTTCGTCGATGCCATCAAGGGCGGTGTGATTCCACGCGAATTCATCCCTGCGGTGGAAAAAGGCGTGCGCGAAACCCTGTCGAACGGCGTGCTGGCCGGCTACCCGGTGGTGGACGTCAAAGTCACCCTGACCTTCGGTTCGTACCACGATGTTGACTCGAACGAAAATGCATTCCGCATGGCCGGTTCGATGGCATTCAAGGAAGCGTGCAAACGCGCCAACCCAGTCATCCTGGAACCAATGATGGCTGTGGAAGTGGAAACCCCGGAAGACTACGCCGGTACCGTGATGGGCGACCTGTCGTCCCGCCGCGGTATGGTGCAGGGCATGGACGAAATCCCGGGCGGCGGCGGCAAGATCATCAAAGCCGAAGTGCCACTGTCGGAAATGTTTGGTTACTCGACCACCCTGCGTTCCGCAACCCAGGGCCGTGCAACCTACACCATGGAGTTCAAGCACTACTCCGAGGCGCCTAAGCACGTTATCGACGCTATCGTTACCGCGAAAGCGAAGTAATTCTGGTATTTTTGCGGCCGGGTAGATCATCCGGCCGCACATTTAAAAACTTTGTTCTGAGGAAGAATCAAAATGGCAAAAGAAAAGTTCGAGCGGACTAAACCGCACGTCAACGTAGGCACCATCGGTCACGTCGACCACGGCAAAACCACCCTGACCGCAGCAATCGCTACCGTTCTGTCGAAAAAATTCGGCGGCGAAGCCAAAGCTTACGACCAGATCGACGCTGCTCCAGAAGAAAAAGCACGCGGCATCACCATCAACACCGCGCACGTCGAGTACGAAACCGCCGGCCGTC
>NZ_WNKY01000096.1 GCF_009720825.1 Duganella radicis
TGCCGTTGCCATTGCCGTTGCCGCCCGGCTTGCGGGCGCCGCCGCCGTTGCGGCTCGGGCCGTTGCGGTGGCCGGGGCCGCCGCTGCGCAGCTGGATCGGTTGCGGACGCGCGCTCGGGTCCGGCTCGAAGCCCGGGATCACGTCGCGCGGCAGGGTTTGCTTGATCAGCTTTTCAATGTCTTTCAACATCTGGTGCTCGTCCACGCACACCAGCGAGACCGCCTCGCCGGTGGCGCCGGCGCGGCCGGTGCGGCCGATGCGGTGCACATAGTCTTCCGGCACGTTCGGCAGGTCGTAGTTGACCACGTGCGGCAGCTGGTCGATGTCGATGCCGCGCGCGGCGATGTCGGTGGCCACCAGCACTTGCAGCTTGTTGTCCTTGAACTCGGACAGCGCCTTGGTGCGCGCCGACTGGCTCTTGTTGCCGTGGATGGCCATGGCGCCGATGCCGTCCTTCTCCAGCTGCTCGACCAGTTTGTTGGCGCCGTGCTTGGTGCGGGTGAACACCAGCACCTGGTGCCAGTTGTTGGACTTGATCAGGTGCGCCAGCATCGGGTGTTTTTTGTCGCGGTCCACCGGGTGGATTTTCTGCGCGATGATTTCCACCGTCGAGTTGCGGCGCGCCACTTCAATCGTGGCCGGCTTGTCCAGCAGGCCGTCGGCCAGGGCCTTGATCTCGTCCGAGAAGGTGGCCGAGAACAGCAGGTTCTGGCGCTTGGCCGGCAGGCCGGCCAGCACTTTGCGGATGTCGCGGATGAAGCCCATGTCGAGCATGCGGTCGGCCTCGTCCAGCACCAGGATTTCGATCTTGCCCAAGTCGACCGTGCCCTGGTCCATGTGGTCCAGCAGGCGGCCCGGCGTGGCCACCAGGATGTCGACGCCGTGCTTGAGCTGCTTGATCTGCGGGTTGATGCCGACCCCGCCAAAGATCACGGCCGAATTCAGGTTGGTGTACTTGCCGTACACGCGCACGCTTTCCTCGACCTGGGCCGCCAGTTCGCGGGTCGGGGTCAGGATCAGGGCGCGGATCGCGCGCGCGGTCTTGTTGCTGGTCTGTTTGACGCCGACGGCGTCGGTCGACAGGCGGTGCAGCAGCGGCAGGGTGAAGCCGGCCGTCTTGCCGGTGCCGGTTTGCGCGCCCGCCAGCAGGTCGCCGCCGTTCAGCACAGCAGGGATGGCCTGCTGCTGGATCGGCGTAGGCGAGGTGTAGCCTGTTTCGCTCACTGCGCGGACGAGGGCGTCGGACAAACCGAGGGTAGAGAATGACATAGTAATTCGATATTTCAGTCGAGTATTCTTGGTTTGCGGCATCGGACTGAGCGGTGCCGCAACTTTCAGTATAGCATCTTGTTTCAAATAGGAAATAAAAAAGGAAACAAAAAAGGGAGCAAACGCTCCCTTTTTTGTAACAGCGTGTGAGGCTTAGGCGTATGGCGTCAGCAAACCGACCATCTGGCCGAAGATTTTCGGGCTGCCGGCGATGATGTCGCCCTTGTACAGGTAGTCCGATTCGCCGTTGAACTCAGCGACGATGCCGCCGGCCTCGGTCACCAGCAGCGCGCCGCCAGCGATATCCCAGGGCTTTAGGCCTTTTTCATAGAAGCCGTCCAGGCGGCCGCAGGCGACGTAGGCCAGGTCCAGCGCGGCGCTGCCGGCGCGCCGCACGCCCTGGCAACGCTCGGCCATGATGCCGTACATTTCCAGGTATTCCTTCAGCGCGGCCGGGTTGCCAACCTGGTAGCCGGTGGCCAGCAGGGCGTTGGCAATGCGGTCCAGCTTGCCGACGCGGATGCGCTTCTCGTTCAGGTAGGCGCCGGCGCCCTTGGTGGCGGTGAACAGGTCGTTGCGCACCGGGTCGTACACCACCGATTGCGTGATCACGCCGCGCTGCGACAGCGCGATCGAGATCGCGTACTGCGGGAAGCCGTGCATGAAGTTGGTGGTGCCGTCGATCGGGTCGATGATCCAGGTGTATTCTGCCTCGTCGTGCGCGTTGGCCGATGCGCCGGATTCTTCGCCCAGGAAGGCGTGGTCGGGGTAGGCCTTGGACAGCACCTCGATGATGGCTTGCTCGGCAGCCTGGTCAACGTCGGTGGCGAAGTCCTTGTGGTTCTTCTCGGTGACGATCAGGCGATCGAGGTCGAAGGAAGCGCGGTTGATGACGGCGGCGGCGCGGCGGGCGGCTTTCACGGCCGTATTGATCATTGGATGCATGGGCTTTTCCGTATAAAAATGCTAACGCCCACCGGGGGAATTCCAGCCCGGCGGCACGACAGGGAGACAAAATGACAAAGAGCGGGGCGGTGGCGACAGGGTAGAATTCTGCTTGAATTTCCGTATCGACATCGCGCGAATGCGCTATTTTAAATGAACCTGCCCGAAATCAACACGAATCTTTTCAAACAGCTGCGATTTATTCTGGTCGAGACTAGCCGCGCGGGCAATATTGGCGCCGTGGCACGGGCCATGAAAACCATGGGCTACAGCGATCTGGTGCTGGTCGCGCCGCGCTTCGAGAACGCCCTGCACGACCCCGAGGCGGTGGCGTTTGCCAGCGGCGCCCAGGATATTCTGCGCGGCGCGCGGGTGGTGGGCAGCATGGCCGAGGCGCTGGAGGGCATCACCTACGCGGCGGCGGTGTCGGCCCGGTTGCGCGAGTTCTCGCCGCCGGTGCTGTCGCCGCGCCAGCTGGCCGGGCAGCTGGTGGCGCAGCCGGACTGGCGCGCCGCCCTGATCTTTGGCAACGAGCGCTTCGGCCTGCCGAACGAGCTGGTGGAAAAGTGCAATGTGCTGATCAACATCCCGGCCAATCCCGACTATTCCTCGCTCAACCTGTCGCAGGCGGCCCAGGTGCTGGCCTATGAGTGCCGCATGGCGGTGCTGGACGGCGCCGGCGTGGCGCTGACGCCGCGCCAGCCGGGCGGCGACGCCAACGAGGTCGGCTTCCAGGGCGAGGCCGCCAGCATCGAGCAGATCGAGGGCATGTTCACCCATCTGGAGCGGGCGCTGGTGGAGATCGGTTTCCTCGACGTCGGCAATCCGCGCAAGCTGATGCCGCGCCTGAAACGCCTGTTCGCGCGCGCCCAGCTGGAGAAGGAAGAGGTGAATATCCTGCGCGGCATCGCCCGCCACATGCGCGGCCGCCACGGCAAGGATGGCGCATGAACTGGGATCATCCGCAACCCCATATTCTGGCACTGTCGCCCGGCGCCGCCGACATTGACGGCCTCGACCATACCAACAACGCGGTGTATGTGCGCTGGTGCGAGCAGGCCGGCTGGGCCCACTCGGAAGCGCTGGGCCTGAGCCTGGCCGACTATCGCCGCCTCGACCGTGCCATGGCGATCCGCCGTTCCGAGTACGACTACCTGCTGCCCACCGCCGCCGGCGAACCGCTGCTGCTGGGCACCTGGCTGTACAGCACCGATGGCAAGCTGAACATGGAACGCCGCTTCCAGCTGCTGCGCGCCAGCGACGGCGCCACCGTGCTGCGCGGGCGCTGGGCGCTGGTGTGCATCGAGATCAGCAGCGGCCGCGCGCGCCGCATGCCGGCCGAATTTTGCGACGGCTATCTGCCGGCCGTGGTGGCCGCCCAGGACTAGACGCCGTCCTCTAGTTTTGCCGTGCAAGCAGCGTTGCAACTTCCATTACACTAGCCCAAACCATAAAAAATGGACGGAGACCATGCAAGCATCCCGCAGATCTTTTCTGAAGATCGGCGTGGCCGGGGCGTTAACCATCGCCGCCGGCGGCGCCCTCTATCGCCTGGCCCAGCCGCCGGGCGCCCAGCGCTTTGCCCTGGAGGGCGGCGCCCGCGCCGTGCTGGACGCCGTGCTGCCGGTCATGCTGGGCCCGGCCCTGCCGCGGGAGCCGGC
>NZ_WNKY01000097.1 GCF_009720825.1 Duganella radicis
GCTGTCGCCGTCCGCCTTCGCCAACCTGAAGGGCAGCGGCAACCGCAACGCCTGGAAAGCCGTCTGGCTGCGCTTCCCGGGCAACCAGCAATGGATACTGGCCGACACCTGCCGCGCGCAGCAGAAAACTGTGATCGCGCACCTGTTTGGCGCCGCCGAAGCGCAACGCGACGCTGCCCCCGGCCCCGCAATGCCACCCATGCCTGCCGCGCCGGCAATACCAGCAACAGCGGCGGCGCCGGCCAGGCAGTCCGGCCGGCCGGGCGCTGGCGCATCAGGCAAACCCGGCAAGCACAAGCGGAGAGGAAAACGCCGCAAACATGGCAAGCAGCACAACCAGCAGGGGCAGGCTGCGTACCGCCCCGCCTCTTAGAACACCTTGCTGACGGTCAGCTGCAAGGCGGTTTTGCCGAGGAATTTACCGTTGGCGGCCGAAGTGTAAGCCGACTCCTGCGCGTTGGTGCCGATCACCGCCAGCGCACCGCTGAACGCGCCGAAGTCCCTGCTCACACCCAGCTTCCAGTCGGTGTAGGACGCGGCATCGTTGCGCTTCACTTTCTGATGGCCGCCGTGCAGATTGACAGTCCAGCCCCCGCCCGCGTCAATGTTGGCGCCAACATCAAGATAGCCACTCTGCTTGCTGTCGGCGAAGCCAAACAAATTGGTCACCGCATGCGAGTACTTCATATACGCCGGGCCGTAACCGAGCTGGCCGTAAATCTCGGTGGTATCGGCGCTCACCGGCAGCGCGTTGGAAGCATACACATAGGTAAGCACGCCCGCGTCATACGACACCTCGGCCGACAGCTGCCCGCGCTTGCCCGCATACAGATCCAGCTCCACGCTGCCATCGCCGCCCGCATCCTTGATCCAGGTGATGGTCGACGCCCACGCGCCCGCATACAGGCCGGTCGGGTTGTTCACATAGTCCCCCCCGCCTTGCAAGGCCGGCCGCAAGCGCGTCTGCGAAATGCCGCGATAGCGGTAATCGCTGACCGCCACCGCATTGAAGCTGACCGCGTTATCCGGCACGGCGGCCGGCGCCTCCTCGGCGCGGACGGCGGACGTGGCAAAAGCAGCAACTACGGCTGCGGCGAACAGCGCACGGCGCCGAGCGGCTTGGGGGTGGAAAAAGGCATGCATGATGAGCTCCGGTGGCTTGTTTCGATACCGGAAAGCTTATCGGGCACGCCGTAAAAACGGTCTAAAAAGGCCCGCCTGCGTGGTAAACATCGTGTATAAATTGCGCGCTGCGCAATTTTTGCCGCGCAGCCTGCGCAGTTGAGGATAGAATACGCAAACAATGCACGAACTGTACATAAACCCAGTACCAAGAAAACAAGCTTGCTCGTATGGCCACTAAAAAACCCGTTTCCGACTACAGCGAATCATCCATCCGCGTCCTCAAGGGCCTGGAACCCGTCAAGCAGCGCCCGGGTATGTACACCCGCACCGAGAACCCGCTGCACATCATCCAGGAAGTCATCGACAATGCGGCCGACGAAGCGCTGGGCGGCAATTGCAACACCATCATCGTCACCCAGAACGCCGACGGCAGCGTCACGGTGGAGGACGACGGCCGCGGCATCCCGGTCGGCCTGCACCCGGAAGAAGGCGTGCCGACCGTGGAAATCGTCTTCACCCGGCTGCACGCCGGCGGCAAGTTCGACAAGGGCAAGGGCGGCGCCTACGCCTTCTCCGGCGGCCTGCACGGCGTCGGCGTGTCGGTCACCAACGCCCTGTCCAAGCGCCTGGAAATCACCGTGTGGCGCAAGGAGCCCAACGGCACCGGCCTGCACCACCTGGTGTTCGAGCACGGCGACGTGGTCGAACCACTGAACTCGGTGGTCGCGCCGCGCGACGCCAAGAAGTCCGGCACCAAGGTCACCGTGTGGCCGGACGCCAAATACTTTGACACCGCCGCCATCTCGCAAATCGAGCTGCAACGCCTGCTGCGCTCCAAGGCCGTGCTGCTGCCGGGCGTGTCGGTCACGCTCAACAACGCCAAGACCGGCGAATCGCAGACCTGGCAATACAACGACGGCCTGCGCGGCTACCTGACCGAGGCGCTGGCGCAATCGACCGACGGCGAGACCCTGATCCCGCTGTTCGAAGGCGAGCAGTTCGCCGGCCCCGACGCCGAAGGCTTCGCCGAGGGCGAAGGCGCCTCCTGGGTGGTGGCCTGGACCGAGCAGGGCGCGGTGGTGCGCGAATCCTACGTCAACCTGATCCCCACGCCCAACGGCGGCACCCACGAATCGGGCCTGCGCGACGGTCTGTACGGCGCGGTTAAAAACTTCGTCGAGATGCACTCGCTGCTGCCCAAGGGCGTCAAGCTGCTGCCGGAGGACGTGTTCGCGCGCGTCTCGTTCGTGCTGTCGGCGAAAGTGCTGGACCCGCAATTCCAGGGCCAGATCAAGGAGCGCCTGAATTCGCGCGACGCCGTGCGCCTGGTGTCCACCTTCTCCAAGCCGGCGCTGGAACTGTGGCTCAACCACCACGTCGACTACGGCAAGAAGCTGGCCGAGCTGGTCATCAAGCAGGCGCAGTCGCGCCTGCGCTCGGCGCAGAAGGTCGAGAAGAAGAAATCCTCCGGCGTGGCCGTCCTGCCCGGCAAGCTGACCGACTGCGAATCGACCGACACCGAGCGCACCGAACTGTTCCTGGTCGAGGGTGACTCTGCGGGCGGCTCGGCCAAGATGGGCCGCGACAAGGAATTCCAGGCCATCCTGCCGCTGCGCGGCAAGGTGCTCAACTCGTGGGAAACCGACAAGGACCGCCTGTTCGCCAACAACGAGATCCACGACATCTCGGTGGCGATCGGCGTCGATCCGCACACGCCCAACGACACGCCCGACCTGTCCGGCCTGCGCTACGGCAAGATCTGCATCCTGTCGGACGCCGACGTCGACGGCTCGCACATCCAGGTGCTGCTGCTGACCCTGTTCTTCCGCCACTTCCCGGCCCTGATCGCCAACGGCAACATCTGCATCGCCCGCCCGCCGCTGTACCGGGTGGACGCGCCGGCGCGCGGCAAGAAGCCGATCCAGAAACTGTACGCGCTGGACGACGGCGAGCTGGTGGCCATCGAGGACAAGCTGCGCAAGGATGGCCTCAAGGAAGGCGCCTGGTCGATCAGCCGCTTCAAGGGCCTGGGCGAGATGAACGCCGAGCAGCTGTGGGAAACCACCATGAACCCCGACACCCGCCGCCTGCTGCCGGTGGCGCTGGGCGGCTACGGCCTGCACGAATCGGCGGCCCGCTTCAACATGCTGATGGGCAAGGGCGAAGCGGCCGCGCGCCGCGCCTGGATCGAGGAACACGGCAACGAAGCCGAAGCGGATATCTAATGAATACGACTATGAATCAAGCAAATCTCTTTGACGAACCGGCAGCGGACGAGGACAAGGCCGCGCCAGCGCCGGCCTCGGCGCCTAATGCCGCCGTGCCCGGCGCCGCCCACGACCCGGTACACGCACCCGCCGCAGCGGCCGCCCACGCCGCCGCCGAAGCCCACGCCCACGGCC
>NZ_WNKY01000098.1 GCF_009720825.1 Duganella radicis
GGCCCGGCCCCCGGCGGCGCGGGCGGCAAGGGCGCCGCCACAGCCGAGGCCCCGGCCGCGGCCGCGGCTAACCATATCACGCTGACCAACCTGAGCTCCTGGACCTTCGGCGAATTGCCGGAGCTGCTGGAAATCGCCCAGGGCAAGCTGACGCTGATCGGCTTCCCGGCGCTGGTGGACAAGGGCACGCATTGCGACCTCGAAGTGTTCGACGACCCGACGGTGGCCGCGCGCACCCACCGCGTCGGCCTGCGCCGCCTGTTCGCCTTGCAGATGAAGGACCAGATCAAGTTCATCGAAAAGAGCATCCCCAATCTGCAGCAAATGGGCATGCAGTTCATGAGCATGGGCACGCAGGAGGAACTGCGCGAGCAGATCATCAACAAGGCGCTGGACATCGCCTGCCTGCAAGATCCGCTGCCGATCGACGCCGCCAGCTTCGCCAAACGCAAGGACGAAGGCAAGTCGCGCCTGGTGCTGCTGGTGAACGAGATCGCGCGCCTGCTGTCGCAGGTGCTGACCGAGTTCCACGGCTTGCCGAAACGCCTGCAAGGGTTGCCGCAGCCGGCCGCGCAGGACATGCAGCAGCAGTTGCAAGGACTGGTGCACAAGCGTTTCCTGCAAGAGAACGAATACAGCCAGCTGTCGCACTTCCCGCGCTACCTGAAGGCGATCAACGTGCGCATTGAGAAACTGCGCGGCGATCCGGCGCGCGACACCAGGCTGATGGCGGAATGGCAGCAGGCGGCGGCGCCCTGGCTGCGCGCCAGCCGCGACAAATCGGCCGGCAAGAACACTGACCCGAAGCTGGTCGAATTCCGCTGGATGCTGGAGGAATTGCGCGTGTCCTTGTTCGCGCAGGAATTGCGCACGCCGATGCCGGTGTCAGTCAAGCGCTTGCAGAAGGTGTGGGAGTCGATGCAGCGTTAAGCGCGCTGCCGTACGCAGGCCGCGGCGGCTTTCGGCTAGACTGATTGGCAACAGGAGGACGTTGCGATGGTCAAAACCGGGAAGCTGCTGCGAAGCCTGATCCGCGCCGGCACGCGCACAGCGAAACTGATCGCCGCCGCCACCACACCGCCCAAACCCGTACGCAAACGCGCCGCCGCCAAACCCCACGCCAAGACGCCGTGCCCCGCCACCGCGCCGGGCGCCGCCGCGCCACGCGCCGCTGCTTCTCGCGCCGCTGCTGCTCGCACCGCTACGCCGCGCCCCGCCGCGTCGGTCGCCGCGGGGGCGCGCACCGCCGTCGCGCCGGGCAAATGGCTCTCCTCGCACGTCCCCACCGCGGCCGGGCAGCGCATGAACTACTGGCTCTACCTGCCCGACCATCCCGCCCAACCGGAAGGCCGGCCCCTGATCGTCATGCTGCACGGCTGCCGCCAGACCGCCACCCAGTTCGCGCAAGGCACGCGCATGAACCTGTGGGCCGAGAAGAAAGGCTACGCCGTCCTCTACCCGCAACAGCTATTGAGCCACCATGCCCACCGCTGCTGGAAATGGTACGAACGCGCCACCCAGGACGGCGGCGGCGACGTCCCCACCATCGTCGGCATCATCCACCAAGTGATGACGCAATATCCCATCGACCGCCGCCGCGTCTACGTGGCCGGCATCTCCGCCGGCGCCGGCATGGCCAACATCCTGGCGCTGAACCACCCAGGACTGTTCGCCGCCGTCGGCCTGCACTCCGGCCCGGTGTTCGGCGCCGGCCAGAACACCCTGACCGCCATCGGCGTCATGCGCCACGGCGCCGGCCTGCGCGCCGACGGCGCAGCCCACGACATCCTGCAACGCCAGCCGCCATTCCCCGGCATGCCCGCGATCCTGATCCAGGGCCTGGCCGACACCGTGGTCCGCCCGATCAACCAGGCGCAATTGATGCGCCAAAGCCTGCTGCTGAACCGCCTTTCCGGCCCCGCCAAGATCACGCAAAAAGCCCGCAGCAGCCTGCACGACTTCTACGTCGGCCGCAAGCTCATGCTGCGCGCCGTGCAGATCGAACAACTGGAACACGCATGGTCGGGCGGCGATCCGGCGCTGCCCTTCAACGCCAAGGGGAGCCCGGACGCCAGCAGGATGATGGTGGAATTCTTCGGCCGTCACCGCAGAAGCTGATCATCCCAGCCGGCGATCCTGCTGACGCGGCCCTGCGCATCCAGCGTGACGATGGTTGGGATATTGTGCACGCCGAAAGCGCGGAAGATCGCGCCATCCTGATCCAGCGCCAGCGGAATCGTGCTGCGGTTCTGTTTTGCGTACTCGGCCAGCTCGGCGTGCGAGGTCCACAACGGCGACGCGATGCCGATCCATTCGGTGCCCTTATCCCTGGCCAGCTTTTCGGCCTCGATGCGCACGCGTTCGCAGGCGGCGGCGGTGGCGGGACGGGTTTCGCGCAAATACGATTCGCACCACGGCGAGAAGAACACCAGCGCACGCGGCTTGCCGGCGCCCAGCGTCATCTTCTTGCCCGCCAGCGTGACCAGGCTGATGCCGCGCACCTTGTCGCCCGGCTTGAACGTGGTGGGTGCGCCGCCTTGTGGTGCGAGCGCGATGGCGTCGCTGTCTGGCGCGGTATTCGCCACGCGCTCCAGCGCCGCATGCAACTCCGCGTCGTCCAGGTGGCCGATGTGGACGATGCGGCCGTTCGCGTCGATCACAATGTGCTGCGGCGTGACGCGCAAATTCAGCTTGCCGGCCAGGCTGCCGTCATCGACCACCGTCGGCATGTGCAACTGGTACCTGGCGATGAACGCGCGGATATCGGCGTCCGTCTCGCTGTAGCCGGTATTCACCGACACCACCGCGATACGCTTGCCATATTGCTGATAGAGTTTCTCAAAGCCCGGTGCCTGCTCGTTGCAAGGCTTGCACCAGGTCGCCCAGAATTTCAGATACACCGGCTGCTTGCCATACAGCGCGGCCAGATCGATGCGCTGTCCGTCGATGGAGGTCAGCGCGGCGGAGGGGCCGGGCTGACCGATCAACGCCTTGCCGGCCAACTGCGCCCGCTGCTTGCCGCTCCCGCTGGCATCATCCGCCAACGCCGTTCCGGCCAGCGCCACCAGTAAAACCAACCCCAAGCTCCATTTCATGATCCACCCTTGATGAGTTCATTGACAAGCCATCCTACTCCCGTCTTGGCGCAGCCAAAAGGGGCAAGAACCATCTGAATGACCAGGCCATGAAACGGGAGGATATAGGGTAGGGGTCTTTTTTTTTCGGCGTTTTACTAAAATTGCCTACTCTGTACTATCTCCTACTAATCGCTGATATTTCACGCTAGCGCAGGAATAAACGGAACTAAAAGCGCGCGTCATCGCTCTAATAACTATGCACCACAGATATTTTAGTAACCCATAGCGCGCTGTAGTAACGCTTAGCCGGAA
>NZ_WNKY01000099.1 GCF_009720825.1 Duganella radicis
CGCGCCGCGTGGCGACGGCCGGCCGCCGCGCCTGACGCCGGAGGAGCTGGCGGCGCGCGAGGCCGAGCGGGCGTTCCGCAATCCGCTGCCGCCGATCACCTTCCCGGAAGACCTGCCGGTGTCGGGCCGCCGCCACGAGATCGCGCAGGTGTTGCAAAATAATCAGGTGATCATCGTCTCGGGTGAAACCGGTTCCGGCAAGACCACCCAGCTGCCGAAGATTTGCCTGGAACTGGGGCGCGGCCAGCGGGGCCTGATCGGCCACACCCAGCCGCGCCGCATCGCCGCCTCGTCGACCGCCAAGCGCATCGCCGTGGAGCTTGGTTCGCCGCTGGGCGAACACGTGGGCTTCAAGGTGCGCTTTGCCGACACCCTGCAAAAGGGCGCCTCGGTCAAGCTGATGACCGACGGTATCCTGCTGACGGAGACGCAAAGCGACCCGCTGCTCAAGGCCTATGACACCATCATCATCGACGAGGCGCACGAGCGCAGCCTGAACATCGATTTCCTGCTCGGTTATCTGAAACAGCTGCTGCCGCGCCGCCCGGACCTCAAGCTCATCATCACCTCGGCCACCATCGACGCCGACCGCTTCGCGCGCCATTTCGGCACGCCGGAGCGGCCGGCGCCGGTGATCGAGGTTTCCGGCCGCCTGTATCAGGTGGAAGTGCGCTACCGCCCGATCGAGAGCGAGCTGCCGGCTGGCGCCAACGCGGCCGCCGTCGCCAACGCCGAGGGCCGCGGCGCCCGCACGGCCGCCGCCCGCGAGAAGCGCGACCTGATGGACGCGGTGGTCGACGCGGTCGACGAGCTGGCGCGCATCGGCGCCGGCGATATCCTGGTGTTCCTGCCCGGCGAGCGCGAGATCCGCGACGCCGCCGAGGCGCTGCGCAAGCACCATCCGCCGCATGTGGAAATCCTGCCGCTGTTCGCCCGCCTGTCGGCCGAGGAGCAGGAGCGGGTGTTCCGGCTGACCAACGCGCGCCGCATCGTGCTGTCCACCAACGTGGCCGAGACCTCGCTGACCGTGCCCGGCATCCGCTACGTGGTGGACGCCGGGCTGGCGCGCGTCAAGCGCTACAGCTACCGCAACAAGGTGGAGCAGTTGCAGATCGAGCCGATCGCGCAGTCGGCCGCCAACCAGCGCGCCGGCCGTTGCGGCCGGGTGGCCGACGGCGTCTGCATCCGCCTGTACGACGAGCAGGACTTCCTGCAGCGGCCCAAGTTCACCGAGCCGGAAATCCTGCGCTCCTCGCTGGCGGCCGTGATCCTGCGCATGAAGACCCTGCATCTGGCCGATGTCGAGAGCTTCCCCTTCATCGAGCCGCCGCTGGCGCGCGCCATCGCCGACGGCTATCAGCTGTTGCAGGAGCTGGGCGCGGTCGACGAGTACAACCAGATCACGGCGCTGGGCAGGAAGCTGGCCAAGCTGCCGCTCGACCCGCGCGTCGGCCGCATGATTCTGGCGGCGCTGGACAACGTCTGCCTGCGCGAGGTGCTGATCATCGCCGCCGCGCTGTCGGTGCAGGACCCGCGCGACCGGCCGCTGGAGCACCAGCAGGCCGCCGACGAGGCGCACAAGAAGTTCGCCGACGAGAAGTCCGAGTTCCTCGGCTACCTCAAGATCTGGAACTGGTTCGAGCAGGCGATCGAGCACAAGAAGACCAATCGCCAGCTGCAGGACAACTGCCGCAGCAACTTCCTGTCGCAGCTGCGCCTGCGCGAATGGCGCGACGTGCACTCGCAACTGCTGACCATCGTCAAGGAGCAGGGCTGGCGTCTGAACGACGCCCCGGCCACCTATGAGAATCTGCATCTGGCGCTGCTGACCGGCCTGCTGGGCAACATCGGCTTCAAGCTGGAGGACGATCCCGGCTTCCTGGGCGCGCGCGGCATCAAGTTCCATATCTGGCCGGGGTCCTCGCTGAGCAAGAAGCCGGGCAAGTGGATCATGGCGGCGGAGCTGGTGGACACCACGCGCCTGTACGCGCGCTGCGTGGCCCAGATCCAGCCGGAGTGGCTGGAGAAGGTCGGCGGCCACCTGCTGAAGAAATCGTGGGGCGAGCCGCGCTGGGAGAAGCGTTCGGCGCAGGTCACGGCCTCCGAGCGCGCCACGCTGTACGGGCTGGTGGTGTACAGTCAGCGCCGCATCAACTACGGCGTGTTCAATCCGGCCGAGGCGCGCGAGATCTTCATCCGCGACGCGCTGGTGGGCGGCGACTACGAGACGCGGGCGCCGTTCTTTGCCCACAACCACAAGCTGATCAAGGAGATCGAGAACCTTGAGCACAAGTCGCGCCGCCAGGACGTGCTGGTGGATGATGAGCTGATCGCGGCTTTTTACGACAAGCTGATTCCGGCCGAGGTGGTGAACGGCGCCGGCTTCGAGAAGTGGCACAAGGATGTCACGGCTGCGGAGCCCAAGCTGCTGTTCCTCAACCGCGATGAGCTGATGCGCCACGAGGCGGCCGGCGTCACCACCGACCTGTTCCCCAAGAAGATGAGCGTGTCGGGGCTGGAGCTGGCGCTGAGCTATCACTTCGAGCCGGGCAGCGTGCGCGATGGCGTGACGCTGGCGGTGCCGCTGTATGCGCTGAACCAGCTGTCGCGCGAGCGTTGCGAATGGCTGGTGCCGGGCATGTTGAAGGAGAAGGTGCACCTGCTGCTGAAATCCCTGCCGCAGAAGCTGCGCCGCCACTGCGTGCCGCTGCCGGACTACGCGGCCCGGTTCTGCGAGCGGGTGGAGGCGGCGCACGCCTTCGGCCGCGGCGAGCTGATCGACGCCATCATCGCCGACATCCGCAAGCAGATCACGGTGACGCCGCTGACCACCGACTTCAAGCCGGAGACGCTGCCCGCGCACCACTTCATGAACTTCAAGGTGATCGACGAGCATGGCCGCCAGCTGGACATGGGCCGCAACCTGGCCACCCTGCAAGCGGAATACGGCACGCAGGCGCGCGAAAGCTTCCAGAAGATGGCGGAGGCCTCCGGCCCGCAATCGACGGTGGCCGCGCGCGCGGTGGTGCCGGCCAAAGGCGCCGCGGTCGCCACTGGCGCCGTCGCGGCGCCCGGTGCCGGCCCGG
>NZ_WNKY01000009.1 GCF_009720825.1 Duganella radicis
CCAGCAGCGTCCACGCGGCCCGCGCCAGATGCGCGAGCAGCGCGCGCTGCGCCAGGCCAGCATGCCGCGTCCCGAGCCTGTCGTCGCCGAGGGCGACGCCGCGCCAGCGGAGGAGGGCGCCGCAGCCCCGGCCGGCAAGCCGCGCCACGAACAGCGCACCAATGGTCAGCAAAATCAGCGCAACGGCAAGAAAAAGAACGGCAAGCAGCGTGGCGGCCAGCAGAGCGCCGGCGGCGCCAAGCCGAACGACGCCGACGCCGCATTCTCCTACGTCACTTCGGACGCCTTCGACAGCGACGACGGCAAAGGCCGCCAGCAGCAGAAAACCGTGCGCCGCGACCTGACCGCCGAGGACGATGCGCCGAAGCTGCACAAGGTGCTGGCCGAAGCCGGCCTCGGCTCGCGCCGCGACATGGAAGAGCTGATCGTTGCCGGCCGCGTGTCGGTCAATGGCGAGCCGGCCCACATCGGCCAGCGCATCCTGCCGACCGATGCGGTGCGCATCAACGGCAAGCTGATCCAGCGTCGCGTGAGCAAGAAGCCGCCGCGCGTGCTGATCTACCACAAGCCGGCCGGCGAGATCGTCTCCATGGACGATCCGGACGGCCGTCCATCGGTGTTCGACCGCCTACCGACCATGAAGGCCGGCAAATGGCTGGCCGTGGGCCGCCTGGACTTCAACACCGAAGGCCTGCTGCTGTTCACCACCTCCGGTGACCTGGCCAACCGCCTGATGCACCCGCGCTACGGCATCGACCGTGAATACGCGGTGCGCACGCTGGGCGAGCTGGAAGAGGGCATGCGCCAGAAACTGCTGGCCGGCGTTGAGCTGGAAGACGGCATGGCGCAATTCTCCAAGATCGCCGACGGCGGCGGCGAGGGCATCAACAAGTGGTACCGCGTGATCATCGGCGAAGGCCGTAACCGCGAGGTGCGCCGCATGTTCGAGGCGATCGGCCTGACCGTGTCGCGCCTGATCCGTACCCGCTACGGCGCCATGACCCTGCCAAGCAGCCTGAAGCGCGGCCGCTGGGAGGAAATGGAGGAGAACGCGGTGCGCGGCCTGATGGCGGCGTACAGCGTCGAGAAAAAAGGCGGCGCCCAGCCGCCAAGTAGCAAGCAGCAAGCCAAGCCGGCCCAGAACAATGGTCCGGAGAAGCGCGGCCGCAACGGCAACCGCGACGTGCATGCCGAGCGCGCCGACCGTCGCGAAGAACGTGATTTCTACGACGACGATGAAGACGACGAAAACGAGCCGAACTTCAATCGCGCCGATCTGAGCAACGCCAACGCTCTGCCATTCGCCAAGCCGGCCCGCAACAATGGCCGCGGCCAGGGTGGCGGTTTTGGCGGCAACGGCGGTGGCAATGGCAACCGTGGCGGCAAGGGCCGTCAGGGTGGTCAGGGCGGCCAGGGTGGCGGTCAGACCTCCAGTCGTCCAGGCGGTCGTCCGCAGGGCATCGGTGCTTACGCCGGCGGCCGCCCGCTGGGCGAGGCGCCGGGTCCGCGCGCGCAAGGCCAGGGTAACCGCGGCCAGTCGCAAGGCCAGAGCCAGGGGCAGGGCCAAGGGCAGGGACGTGGCCAGCAGTCCAAGGGCCCGAGCCGTGGTCCGCGCCAGCCGGACCCGCTGCAAACCACGTTCGGCTTCGGCGCCGCCTCGGGTGCGCCGCGCCGTGGCCAGCCGCCGCGCGGCGGCGCCATCGACCATGGCATGCCGCGTCGCCGCAAGGGTTAATTTCAAAAAGTCCGCAGCTTCGTTGCGGCTCCTTGCCGTGCCGGTGCGCTGTCTTCGTCGCCGTGCCTCGGTGCGCGCATTTTGAAACAACCTCGAAGCACCTTTGCCTTGTTGTTTGCCTGTCATGCCGCCCATGCGGCATTGCAGCGCGATTCATATAAGGTTATAATGTCTAGCCTAGTAAAAGTTCAAAGTGCATTACAACACGACGAACTCTTCATCTGGCTAGGTGTTTCAAAAAGATGGGCAGATGCCCATTTTTTTTTTGTTGAACCGTTTTAACGGGCTTGTTTTGTGCCTCTGCATAAACAGGTCTTGAACTGGAGAATTTTCTTGCAGCTGCCGGAATTAATTGAAAAGACCGTCGCCGGTCTGGGCTATGAGCTGGTTGATGTCGAACGGGCCGAGCGCGGACTGCTGCGCGTGTTTATCGATTTCAGCGCGGAAGATGCCGAAGAAAAAGGTCCGATCACCGTGGAAGATTGCGCCACGGTCAGCCATCAGCTGTCGCACGTGCTGACGGTCGAGAACATTCCTTACGAACGTCTCGAAATCTCGTCGCCGGGCCTGGACCGTCCGCTGCGCAAGCTGTCGGATTATGTCCGTTTTGCCGGTTGCGAGGCAGTCATCAAGCTGCGCGCGGCCATGCCGGGTACGAACAACCGGAAGTCGTTCACGGGGATCCTGCTGGAACCCGAGGGCGAGAATTTGTCGTTGGAATTTGAAAGCAATGAAGGTCCGGCGCAGTTGGAATTTACGCTCGCCGATGTGGATAAGGCACGCTTGGTGCCACAGGTGGATTTTAAGGGACGCAAAGCATGAGTCGCGAAGTTTTGTTATTGGTAGACGCGCTGGCGCGTGAGAAGAACGTCGATAAAGATGTCGTTTTCGGCGCACTGGAATTCGCGTTGGCGCAAGCCACGAAGAAACGCTATGAGGGTGAAGTCGACATCCGCGTTTCGATCGACCGCGAGTCGGGTGAGTTCGAATCCTTCCGTCGCTGGCACGTGGTGCCTGACGAAGCGGGCCTGCAACTGCCGGACCAGGAAATCCTGCACTTCGAAGCCAAGGAACAGATTCCGGATATCGAAGTGGACGACCACATCGAAGAGCCGATTGAATCGGTGGAGTTCGGCCGCCGCTTTGCGCAAGACACCAAGCAGGTGGTCCTGCAACGCGTGCGCGACGCCGAGCGCGAACAGATTCTGGCAGACTTCCTGGAGCGCGGCGACTCGCTGGTCACCGGCACCATCAAGCGCATGGAGCGCGGCGACGCCATCGTCGAATCCGGCAAGATCGAAGCCCGCCTGCCGCGCGACCAGATGATCCCGAAAGAGAATCTGCGTATCGGCGACCGCGTGCGTGCCTACATCCTGCGCGTCGACCGCAATATGCGCGGCCCGCAGGTGATCCTGTCGCGCACCGCGCCAGAGTTCATCATGAAGCTGTTCGAGCTGGAAGTGCCGGAAATCGAGCAAGGCATGCTGGAAATTAAATCGGCCGCCCGCGACGCCGGCGTGCGCGCCAAGATCGCCGTCTACACCGCCGACAAGCGCATCGATCCGATCGGCACCTGCGTCGGCATGCGCGGTTCGCGCGTGCAGGCCGTGACCGGCGAGCTGGGTGGCGAGCGCGTGGACATCGTGCTGTGGTCGGAAGATCCGGCCCAGTTCGTGATCGGCGCGCTGGCCCCGGCCAACGTGTCGTCGATCGTGGTGGACGAAGAGAAGCACGCCATGGACGTGGTGGTGGACGAGGAAAACCTGGCCATCGCCATCGGCCGCTCCGGCCAGAACGTGCGCCTGGCGTCCGACCTGACCGGCTGGAAGATCAACATCATGACGGCCGAGGAATCGGCCGACAAGGCAGCCCAGGAAACCGCCGCGATCCGCGCGCTGTTCATGGAAAAACTGGACGTCGACCAGGAAGTGGCCGACATCCTGGTGGAAGAAGGCTTTGCCAGCCTGGAAGAAATCGCTTACGTGCCGATCTCGGAAATGCTGGAGATCGAATCGTTCGACGAAGATACCGTCAACGAACTGCGCACCCGCGCCCGTGACGCCCTGGTCACCGAAGCCATCGCTTCGGAAGAAGGCCTGGAAGGCATGGACGAGGCGCTGGTCGGTCTGGAAGGCATGGACCGCATCACCGCCGGCAAGCTGGGCCTGGCTGGTATCAAAACGGTAGACGCTTTTGCCGGCCTGGCTTATGACGAGTTCGGCGCCATCCTGGCCCTGTCGTCTGACCGCGCACGAGCACTGATTACGAGTGAATTTGAAGATGTGACCGACGATGAGATGAAGTTGGTTGATGCGAAGTACGACGACCGTGCCAAGGCGCTGCAAGCCAAGGCCTGGAGTCTGACCGAATCTGCAAAGGCTTAATTTGAGTATCTTTATCATCTCCGCGACACATAGAAAAGAGGACTGAATGGCGAGTAACAACGTAGCCCAATTTGCCACCGAACTGAAGATGCCTGCAGACTTGCTGCTGACGCAGCTGCGTTCTGCCGGCGTCGAGAAAGTGTCGGCGTCAGATCCATTGTCGAAAGAGGATAAGGATAAGCTGCTCGATCACCTGCGCCGCACCCACGGCGCCGGTGCTGAAGAGAAGAAGAAAATTACGCTGACGCGCAAGGAAACCACCGAGATCAAGCAGGCCGACGCCAATGGCAAGGCCCGCACGATTCAGGTCGCCGTCAAGAAAACGCGTACCTTCGTGCAGCGCGACGAACCGCTGACCACCACGCCTGCCGCCCCGGCGGCGCCGGTGATCGACGCGGCCGAAGTCGCACGCCGCGAAGAAGAGGCACGCAAGCAGGCCGAGCTGATCGCCCGCCAGGAAGCGGAACTGCGCGAGAAACAGGAGCGTCTGGCCAAGCTGGAAGCGGACAAAGCCGCCCAGGCCAAGGCCACCGCCGAAGCCGAAGCCGCCGCCAAGCGCGAAGCCGAGGAAGAGGCCAGGAAGGCCGCCGCCGCCAAGGCCGCCGCCGCCGCCGCACCTGCCGCGCCAGCCGTGGACAACGCCGCCGAGGAAGCCAAGCAAAAAGCCGCCGCCGAGGAAGCCCGGAAGAAGGCCGCCGCTGTCGCCAAGGAAGCCGCTGAACAAGCCGCCGCCACCGAGCGCGCGCGCCAGGCCGTGGCCGATGAAGTGGCGCAGATCAAGGCCATGATGAACGCGCCACGCCGCGCCATCAAGGCGCCTGAGCCGGCGCCGACGCCGGCCAAGCCGAAAGTTGCCGAAGGCACGCTGCACAAGCCGGCCACCGCCGCCAATGCGGCCAAGCCGGGCGAGAAGAAGGACGACAAGAAGCCAGTCAACGGCGGCGCCGACAAGAAGTCGATCAAGTCGGCCAATGTCTCGTCGACCTGGCAGGACGACGCCAAGAAGCGCGGCGCACCGGGCGGCTCGAAGGGCCGTGGCGGCAACGCCGGCGCCGGCGCAAGCACCGGCCGCGACAGCTGGCGCGGTGGCAAGGGCGGCCGTCGCCATCACCAGTCGGAAGAACGCGAAACCAACTTCCAGGCGCCGACCGAAGCCATCGTCAAGGACGTGCACGTTCCTGAAACCATCACCGTGGCCGAACTGGCGCACAAGATGTCGGTCAAGGCATCCGAGGTCATCAAGCAGCTGATGAAGCTGGGCCAGATGTGCACCATCAACCAGGTGCTGGACCAGGAAACCGCGATGATCGTGGTGGAAGAGATGGGCCACAAGGCCTTCGCCGCCGAGATCGACGATCCGGAAGCCATCCTGGCCGACCAGGGCGAGCACGCGCACTTCGAGTCCGTGCCGCGCGCCCCGGTGGTGACCGTGATGGGTCACGTCGACCACGGCAAGACCTCGCTGCTGGACTACATCCGCCGCGCCAAAGTGGCGTCGGGCGAAGCCGGCGGCATTACCCAGCACATCGGCGCCTACCACGTGGAAACCCCGCGCGGCATCATCACCTTCCTGGATACGCCGGGCCACGAAGCCTTTACGGCCATGCGTGCCCGCGGTGCGAAAGCCACCGACATCGTGATCCTGGTGGTGGCGGCCGACGACGGCGTGATGCCGCAAACCAAGGAAGCCATCGCTCACGCGAAAGCGGCCGGCGTGCCGCTGGTGGTGGCGATCAACAAGATCGACAAACCGGGCGGCAATATCGACCGTGTGACGCAGGAGCTGGTCGCCGAGAGCGTGGTGCCGGAAGAATACGGTGGCGAATCGCCATTCGTGCCGGTATCGGCCAAGACCGGCGAGGGCATCGACAATCTGCTGGAGCAAGTGCTGCTGCAAGCCGAGGTGCTGGAACTGAAAGCGCCGGTCGACGCGCCGGCGCGCGGCCTGATCGTCGAGGGCCGTCTGGACAAGGGCAAGGGCCCGGTGGCCACCATCCTGGTGCAGACCGGTACGCTGAAGCGCGGCGACGTGGTGCTGGCGGGTTCGTCCTACGGCCGCGTGCGGGCGATGCTGGACGAGAACGGCAAGCCGATCAACGAAGCCGGTCCTTCGATCCCGGTCGAAATCCAGGGCCTGACCGAAGTGCCGCAAGCCGGTGAAGAAGTCATGGTCATGGCGGACGAGCGCAAAGCCCGCGAGATCGGCCTGTTCCGTCAAGGTAAGTTCCGCGACGTGAAACTGGCGAAACAGCAAGCCGCGAAACTGGAAAACATGTTCGACCAGATGGCCGAGGGCGAGGTGAAGAACCTGCCGCTGATCATCAAGACCGACGTGCAGGGTTCGCAGGAAGCGCTGGTGGGCTCGCTGCAAAAACTGTCGACCTCGGAAGTGCGCGTGCAGGTGGTGCATGCCGCCGTCGGTGGCATCACCGAGTCGGACGTCAACCTGGCGGTCGCGTCGAAGGCGGTCATCATCGGCTTCAACGCCCGTGCCGACGCCCAGGCGCGCAAGCTGGCCGAGTCCAACGGCGTGGATATCCGCTACTACAACATCATCTACGACGCGATCGAAGAGGTGAAGGCGGCGCTGTCCGGCATGCTGGCGCCAGAGAAGCGCGAAACCGTTACTGGCCAGCTGGAAGTGCGCCAGGTCATCCTGGTGTCCAAGGTCGGCGCGATCGCCGGCTGCCTGGTCACCGATGGCGTGGTCAAGCGTACCTCGTCGGTCCGCCTGCTGCGCAACAACATCGTGGTGTGGACTGGCGAGATCGACTCGCTCAAGCGCTTCAAGGACGATGCGAAAGAAGTGCGCGCCGGTCTGGAATGCGGTCTGTCGCTGAAGAACTACAACGACATTCAGGTCGGCGATTCGCTGGAAGTGTTCGAAGTCCAGGAAATCGCGCGTACCCTGTAATTTCGGGTTAGCAAGGCAGTATCTGGTAAAGTGGACGGGCCCTCCCGTCCACTTGCCGTTTATGGAATCATCATGGCAAAACATAGCAAAAACATCCCACAGCGCGGTCAGCGCGTGGCCGATCAGATCCAGAAGGATTTGTCCGAACTGATCGCCTTTGAATTGAAAGACCCGCGCGTCGGCATGATCACGCTGGCCGAGGTGCAGCTGACCCCGGACTACGCGCACGCCAAAATCTACTTCACCATGCTGAAGGACGATGCGGAAACCGTGAAGAACACGCTGGCCGGTTTGAACGCCGCCTCCGGTTATCTGCGCAACCAGCTGGGCAAGCGCCTGCACATCCACACGCTGCCGCAGCTGCACTTTGTGCACGACACCTCGGCCGCGCGCGGCATGGCGATGTCGGCGTTGATCGACCAGGCCAACAGCACCCGCTCGCTCGACGACGGCCAAGAGTAATGAATCAAGCCCGTGTGAAACGCGTCCGCGATCTGGTGGACGGCGTGCTGCTGCTCGACAAACCGGTCGGCCTGTCCAGCAATGACGCGCTGATCAAAGCCAAGCGCGTGTTGAACGCCAAGAAGGCCGGCCACACCGGCACGCTCGATCCCTTCGCCACCGGCCTGCTGCCGCTGTGCTTTGGCGAGGCCACCAAGTTCTCGCAGGACTTGCTGGAAGCGGACAAGACCTACGACACCACCGTCCACCTCGGCCTGACCACCGACACCGGCGACACCGAAGGCCAGGTGCTGGAAACCCGCGAGGTCAATGTCACGCTGGAGCAGATCCACGCCGTGCTGGCGCAATTCCGCGGCCCGATCAAGCAAGTGCCGCCGATGTACTCCGCACTCAAGCGCGACGGCAAGCCACTGTACGAATACGCGCGCGAAGGCATCACGCTGGAACGCGAAGCGCGCGACGTGGTGATCCACAAGCTGGAACTGATCGCGTACCAGGCACCGTTCCTGAAGCTGTCCGTCACGTGCAGCAAGGGCACCTACATCCGCGTGCTGGGCGAGGACATCGGCAAGGCGCTGGGCTGCGGCGCCCACCTGAACGCATTGCGCCGCACGCAGGTGGGCGCGCTGACCACCGACCACATGATCACGCTGGACCAGCTGGCCGCGCACGCGGCGCCGCTGTCGCTGCTGTCGCCGGTCGACGCCTTGCTGTCCAGCTTCCCGGCCGTGCAGCTGAACGCCGACCTGGCCAAGCGCTTCCTGAATGGCCAGCGTCTGCCTTTGGGCAAGGAGCCGTCGATCGCCGTGCCCAAGGAACAGGGCAGGGTGCGCGTCTACCTGGACGACAAGTTGCTTGGCAGCGCCATCCTTGGCGAATACAGCATCCTGGCGCCCGAACGATTAATCGCATTTACACCGCAATAAAGCGATAAAGTTGCATCGCAACATGCTATACTAGAGGGCTTCGTGTACCTCGAAGGTACTCACTCGCAGTTTTTCCGCAAATATACAACCATGTCTAATACTAAACGCGCAATCCGCAACATTGCAATCATCGCCCACGTTGACCACGGCAAGACCACGCTGGTTGACCAACTGCTGCGCCAGTCCGGCACCTTCCGCGAAAACCAGGCGGTCGATACCCGTGTGATGGACTCGAACGACCTCGAAAAAGAGCGCGGCATTACGATTCTGTCGAAGAACTGCGCGGTTGAGTACGAAGGCACCCACATCAACATCGTCGACACCCCGGGCCACGCCGACTTCGGCGGCGAAGTGGAGCGCGTGCTGTCGATGGTGGACTCGGTGCTGCTGCTGGTGGATGCGCAGGAAGGCCCGATGCCACAGACCCGTTTCGTGACCCGCAAGGCGCTGGCTCTGGGCCTGAAGCCTATCGTGGTGGTCAACAAGATCGACCGTCCTGGCGCACGCGCCGACTGGGCGATCAACCAGACCTTCGAACTGTTCGACAAGCTGGGCGCCACCGATGAGCAGTTGGACTTCCCTATCGTCTACGCCTCGGGCCTGAACGGCTACGCCGGCCTGGACGAGTCCGTGCGCGGCGGCGACATGAAGCCGCTGTTCGAAGCCATCCTGAAATACGTGCCGGTGCGTGACGACAATCCGGACGGCCCGCTGCAAATGCAGATCACCTCGCTGGACTACTCGTCGTACGTGGGCAAGATCGGTATCGGCCGCGTCTCGCGTGGCCGCGTGAAAGCCGGCCAGGACGTCGTGTTCCTGAACGGTCCTGACGACACCCCGACCAAAGGCCGCATCAACCAGGTGCTGAACTTCAAGGGCCTGGAGCGCGTGCTGGTGGATGAAGCCGTTGCCGGCGACATTATCCTGATCAACGGTATCGAAGACATCGGCATCGGTTCGACCATCTGCGCGCCGGACACCCCGGACGCGCTGCCGATGCTGACCGTCGACGAACCAACCCTGACCATGAACTTCATGGTCAACACCTCGCCGCTGGCCGGCCGCGAAGGCAAGTTCGTGACCTCGCGCCAGCTGCGCGACCGTCTGGAAAAAGAACTGAAATCCAACGTGGCGCTGCGCGTGCTGCCAACCGACGACGACACCATCTTTGAAGTGTCGGGCCGCGGCGAGCTGCACCTGACCATCCTGCTGGAAAACATGCGTCGTGAAGGCTTCGAGCTGGCCGTATCGCGTCCGCGCGTGGTGTTCAAGATGGTGGACGGCGTGCGCGAAGAGCCGTACGAAATGCTGTCGGTGGACGTGGAAGAAGCCAACCAGGGCGGCGTCATGGAAGAACTGGGCCGTCGTCGCGGCGACCTGCAAAACATGGAATCGGACGGCAAGGGCCGTGTGCGCCTGGAGTACCGCATTCCTGCGCGTGGCCTGATCGGCTTCCAGGGCGAGTTCATGACCCTGACCCGTGGCACCGGCCTGATGTCGCACGTGTTCGATGCCTACGCTCCGGTCGACACCTCGAAAGGCGAACTGGCCGGCCGTCGCAACGGCGTGCTGATCTCGCAGGACGACGGCGCCGCTGTGGCTTACGCACTGTGGAAGCTGCAAGACCGCGGCCGCATGTTCGTCGAGCACAACACCCCGGTGTACGAAGGCATGATCATCGGTATCCACTCGCGCGACAACGACCTGGTGGTGAACCCGATCAAGGGCAAGCAGCTGACCAACGTGCGCGCTTCGGGCACCGACGAAGCGGTGCGCCTGGTGCCGCCAATTCAGATGTCGCTGGAATACGCGGTCGAGTTCATCGAGGACGACGAGCTGGTGGAAATCACCCCGAAATCGATCCGTCTGCGCAAGCGCTACCTGAAAGAGCACGAGCGTAAGAAGGCCTCGCGCGAAGGCGCGTAAGCCAGCGTTCGCCAGTGCAGAAAAAGCCGCCGCAAGGCGGCTTTTTTCATTTGCGTTTTCCTTGTTGGTGGGTTACTTTTGTGCGTGGCAGCATAAACGCATCGGAGGATCACGTGAATTGGTTCAGTAATCCCTTCAACCTTGCCCAGCAGGCTACCGACTACTGGATCGACGCCGCCCAGCGCTCCATCCTGTTCATGGACGTGCTGCGCGAACGCGGTGACGAGCGCAATCACCGCGCCGAACAAACCGCCCCGCACGTCCTCACTTTCCAGTTCGACGTGGTGATGGATGGCCGTCACCTCGAACGTCCCGTCAACTATGGCCTGCTGCGCATCTTGCAGCCGGACGGCATCGAACCGGATGCCACCAAGCGTCCTTTCATCGTGTTCGATCCGCGCGCCGGCCATGGTCCCGGCATCGGCGGCATGAAGCATGACAGTGAAATCGGCGTGGTGCTGAAGGCGGGCCATCCGTGCTATTTCGTCGGCTTCCTGCCGCACCCCGTGCCGGGTCAGACCATCGAGGACGTATGCCGCGCCGAGGCGCAGTTCATCGCCAAGGTGGCGGCGCTGCATCCCGAGGCGGACGGCAAGCCGGCGCTGATCGGCAACTGCCAGGCCGGCTGGCAAATCATGATGACCAGCGCACTGAATCCCGACCTGGTCGGGCCGCTGGTGCTGGCCGGCGCGCCGCTGTCGTACTGGGCTGGCGTGCGCGGCAAGAATCCGCTGCGCTACCTCGGCGGCATCCTTGGCGGCACCTGGATGACGGCGCTGGCGGGCGACCTCGGCAATGGCATCTTCGACGGCGCGCAGCTGGTCGCCAATTTCGAAAAGATGAATCCGTCCAACACCTTCTGGACCAAGAACTACCACGTCTACTCCAAGATCGACACCGAAGCGCAGCGCTTCCTGGAGTTTGAAAAATGGTGGGGCAATCCAGTGCTGCTGAACGCCGGCGAGATGCAGTACATCGCCGACTCGCTGTTCGTCGGCAATCGCCTGAGCGATGCGGCGCTGCTCGATAGCGCCGGGCATCGCATCGACCTGCGCAACATCAAATCGCCGATCGTGGTGTTCTGCTCGTGGGGCGACGACATCACGCCGCCGCAGCAGGCGCTGGGCTGGGTGCTGGATTTGTACGAGGACGACGCGGCGCTGGTCAGCGGCGGCCAGACCATCATCTACTCCATGCACCAGAGCATAGGCCACCTCGGCATCTTCGTCTCGGCCTCGGTGGCCAACAAGGAGCACGAGGAATTCACGGCCGCCATGGACATGATCGACATCATGCCGCCCGGCCTGTACGAAGCGGTGTTCCTCGATAAGGATGAGGAAATGCTGCAAGCCGAGATCGCCGCCGGCGACCTGGCGGCCGGCGATTATGTGATGCGCTTCGAGCGCCGCAACCTGGACGCGCTGCGCGCGCTGGGCGGCAACGACGTCGAGGATGAACGCCGCTTCGCCACCGTGGCCCGCCTGTCCGAAATCAACAAGGGCCTGTACCAGACCTTTGCCAGCCCGATCGTGAAGAGCATGGTGACCGAGGCCAGCGCCGAGCGCCTGCGCGAATCGCATCCGCTGCGCATGCGCTACACCGCCTTCTCCAGCAAGAACCCGCTGCTGAACCAGATTCCCGCGCTGGCCGAGAAAGTGCGCGCCGAGCGCCGTCCGGTGGGCGAGGACAATGTGTTCCTGCAAATGCAGGAGGCGTGGAGCAAGCAGATTGTCGAGGCACTCGACCGCTATCGCGATGTGCGCGACCAGGCCACCGAGAACATCTTCCTCAGCGTCTATGGCTCGCCGTTGCTGCAAGCGCTGGTGGGGCTGAACACGGACGGCGGCAAGCCGCGCCGCATCGGCCGCGATATCGCGCGCGAGGCGGCCACCAGCGCCAACCGCGCGGCGCTGGCGCTGCGCACCAAGGAGGGCGGCGTGACCGAGGCGATTATCCGCGGCTTGCTGTACATCTTCCGCAGCCCGGAAATGAGCGCGGCCGACGAGCGCGCCTTTGCGGCGATCCGCCAGCTGCATCTGCGCACCTCGGACGACAAGGTGATGAATGTGACCTTGTTGAAGAAAATCCTGCGCGAGCAGTATCTGATGTTGCAGGTGAACGAGGAGGCGGCGGTGAACGATTTGCCGGCGCTGCTGCCGGACGAGCCGGACGCGCGCCAGCAAGCGCTGGGCATCGTGCGTCAGGTGGCGGGCGCCACCGGCACGCTGACCGGCGAGGCCGCCACGCGGCTGGAGCGCATCGCCACCATCTTCGGTCCACAGGCGCCGGCGCTGGCGGTGGTGCGCAAGAAGAAGGGCGCGCCTTCCGCCGCCTAGAGTTTTTTCTGCATGAAGACGCTGAGCGGATCGTCCGGATAATCGCCGTACGGTCCGCAGCGTTCAAAGCCGTGGCGCATGTACAGGGCCAGCGCTTCCGGATTGTCCGGGCCGGTCTCCAGCACCAGTTGCGGGCAGCCGGCGTTGCGGGCGGTGTGTTCCAGCAGGTCCATCAGCTGGCGCGCGGTGCCGGCGCCGCGTGCGGCCGGACGCACGTACATGCGCTTGATCTCGCCATATTCCTCGCCCAGCACAATGGCGCCGCAGCCGACCGCCGCGCCATGCGCATCGCGCGCCACCGCGAAGCGGATATTCGGTTGCAGCAGGGTCTGCACATCCAGCGCGTACACGGATTCCGGTGGATAGAGTTGCAGCAGATAGGTATCCAGCTCGGCGATCAGTGTGTGCACTTCGGGCTGGTCGGGCGTTTCAAAGGTGATAGGCATGATATGTCATTTTGTTGGATGATAAATCCAGTATAATGGATTTCATGGACATCAATCAACTTATTGCCAGCCGTGTGCTGGCCCTGCGCAACGCGCGCGGTCTGTCGCTGGCGGCGTTGGCCGAGCGCAGCGGCGTCAGCCGTTCCAATATTTCCCTGATCGAGCGCGGCGAAAGCAGCGCCACCGCCACCGTGCTGGACAAGCTGGCCGGCGCGCTGGGCGTGACGCTGGCCTCGCTGTTTGCGGCCGAGGCGGCGGCGCCGTCGCCGCTGAGCACGCGCGCGCAGCAGCCGGTGTGGACCGATCCCGACTCCGGCTACACGCGGCGCCAACTGTCGCCCGGCGTGCGCTCGCCGATGCAGTTGGTGGAAGTGGTGTTCCCGCCGGGACGGCGGGTGTCATACGAGCAGCCGTCGCACAGCGCCGACATTTACCAGCAAGTGTGGCTGCTGGAGGGCACGATCACGGTGACGGCCGGCGAACAGCAATGGCAGCTGCAAGCCGGTGACTGCGTCGCCTTCCGTGAAGGCCAGCCCATCGCCTACGAAAATCCCGGCGCCACCCCGGCCCGCTACCTGGTGGGCCTGGTGACTTTGCCATTTAGCTTGCTCTGATCACGTTAACTGTGCATACTGTGTATATGAAGAGCGGTTTCGTATTTTCCCAGACTGACACCCGCCCCATGTATCAGCAAATCATGGAGCAGATCAAGCAGCGGATTGCGGTGGGCGATTGGCCGCCGCATACGCCGCTGCCGTCCGTGCGCGAGCTGGCGGTGGAGATCAAGGTCAGCGTCATCACCATCAAGCGGGCTTACCTGGAGCTGGCGCGGGAAGGTGTGATCGTCACCCAGCAGGGCAAGGGCAGCTGGGTCAACGATGTGCTCGACATGAAGGTGCTGCAACGCGAGGAGCTGATGCAGCACCTGGAGCAAGCCGGCAAGCTGGCGAAATCGCTGGGCCTGCCCGAAGAAAAAATCCTGCAACTGCTGAAGCAATTCATGGAATAGAAGGGGACCGCGATGGACTTGCCGTTGGCAATAGAATGCACGGGGATCAGCAAACGCTATCCGCATTTTGCGCTGCACAGCGTCGACCTGGCTTGCGAGCAGGGCACGGTGATGGGACTGGTCGGTCCGAATGGCGCCGGCAAGTCGACCATCATGCGCATGGTGATGGGACTGGTGGCGCCGGATGCCGGCACGGTGCGGGTGCTGGGCCACGCCATGCCGGAGCGGCAGGTCGCCGCCAAGCGCAACATCGGCTTCATTGCCGAGGACATGCGCTTGTATGAGAGCGAGACCATCGGCTTTCACATGGCCTTCATCCAGTCGATCTTCGACAGCTGGGATGAGGACTACGCCAACACGCTGCTGCGCCGCTTCGACCTGAACCGCCAGCAGAAAGTGAAAGGGCTGTCGCACGGCCAGCGCGTGAAGGCGACGCTGTTGCTGGCTCTGGCGCGCCGCCCGTCGCTGCTGGTGTTCGATGAGCCGACCACCGGCCTCGATCCCGCTGTCCGCAAGGAGGTGCTCGACGAAATGATGAACGCGATGGCGGATGAAACGCGCTCCATCCTGTTCTCGTCGCACAACACGGCGGATGTGGAACAGATCTCGGACTACATCACCTTCATCTACGGCGGCCGCATCGTTGAGTCGCGCAACAAGGAAGATTTCATGGATGGCTGGCGCCGGCTGCGCCTGACCAACCGGGACAACCAGCCTTTGCCCGAGCTGCCCAATCTCCGCGGCGTGCAGCACAGCGGCAGGCTGTGTGCCCTCACGGTCAACGAGTACGACGAGTCGTTGCCGGCGCGGCTGAGCGGCGCCGGCCTGGCCGTGCAGGCGGTCGAGCGGCTGACGCTGGAAGAAATCTTCCTCGCCAATGTGAAGCATGCCAAGGCGGAGTTCGCACAATGAAGACCTCCATCATTCCGCAACTGGTGCGCAAGGACTTCATGCTGAACCGTCGCATCATCCTCGCCTTCGGCCTGATCAGCTTGCTGGCGATCGGCCTGGTGCCGCTGCTGCGCGGCCATTTGCCGCACTGGGCCCTGGTGAATATCGGCTTCCTGCTGCTGGTCGGGCCGGCCGCCACCTGCGGCATCGTGGTGCTGATGAAGACCAATGTGTTCGAGAGGGAAAAGGCGACCCAGTCTTTCATCATGAGCTTGCCGGTGACGGCGCGCCAGTACGCGCAGGCCAAGCTGCTGGTCAATGTGCCGCTGTTCAGCGTGTTCTGGCTGCTGGTGAGCGCCATGGCGTTCTACCTGTGTTTCGGACTGGGCCTGTTCCCGCCGGGCGCGGCGCCGTTCCTCACCATGGTGTTCCTGGGCGTGTTTGTCGCTTACACCTGCATCCTCGGCAGCAGCCTGCTGTTCCAGTCGCTGCCGGCCACCGTGTTGTCGATCCTGCTGTTTGAGCTGGGTACCTCGGCCTATTTGTGGACCGTGGCTTATCTGGAACCGGTCGCGCGGCACATCTACGGCCCGGCGGCGGTCTGGAATGGCACGGTGCTGACGGTGATCGCGCTACAGCTGCTGGTGGCCGCGGGCGCCATCCTGGCGCCGCTGCTGCCGGCGAAGCGCCATCGTTTCGCTGTATAATGACGGCCCCCGATCAATTCCGTAGTGGACAACATGACCATCATCACCTCGCCGACCGCCGACCCAGCACCTGTTGTGCCGAGCCGCCGCCTGTCCGTCGCGCCGATGATGGACTGGTCGGACCGTCATTGCCGCATGTTCCATCGCCACATCAGCAAGCACACCTGGCTGTACACCGAGATGGTGACCACCGGCGCGCTGGTCTATGGCGATGTGGAGCGCCATCTGCGCTTCAACGAGGAAGAGCATCCGGTCGCCCTGCAACTGGGCGGCAGTGATCCGGCCGACCTCGCCACCAGCGCCAGGCTGGGCGAGAAGTGGGGTTATGACGAGATCAATCTCAACTGCGGCTGCCCGTCCGAGCGCGTGCAGAAGGGCGCTTTCGGCGCCTGCCTGATGGCCGAGCCGCAACTGGTGGCCGACTGCGTGAAAGCCATGCGCGACGCCGTCTCCATCGACGTCACCGTCAAGCATCGCATTGGCATCGACGACGTGCAAAGCTACGACTTCGTGCGCGACTTCGTCGGCCAAGTGGCCGAGGCTGGCTGCACCACCTTCATCGTGCACGCCCGCAACGCCATCCTGAAGGGCTTGTCGCCCAAGGAAAACCGCGAAATCCCGCCGCTCAAGTACGAATACGCCTACCAGCTCAAGCGCGATTTCCCTGACTTCGAAATCATCATCAACGGCGGCATCAAGACCGAGGCCGAGATCGACGAGCATCTCCAGCACCTGGACGGCGTGATGCTGGGCCGCGAGGCTTATCACAACCCGTTCGTGATGGCCAATTTCGATCAGCGCTACTACGGCGACACCAGCGCGCCCAAGACCCGCGAACAAGTGCTGGAAGCCATGGTGCCGTATATCCAGGCCCAACTGGCCCAGTACGGCCCGCTCGGTTTGAAGCTGAATTCCATCACCCGCCACATGCTGGGCATCATGACCGGCTTGCCCGGCGCCCGCGCCTTCCGCCAGACCCTGTCGGATTCCAAAAAACTCGCCCTCGGCGATGCCCGTTTGCTGCTTGAAGCCGCAGCCCGTCTACGTATTAACCCGTAGAAAAAGCCTTTTCAGCGAAGAATCGACGGGACTGTCGGGATTTCCCTACAGAAAGTTCGTTTGCGTATTTTTGAGGCAGGAATTGCTTGCTTTGAGGCAAAATTTGCATCTATAATTCCTGAATATACACACATATCCACCGTCTTTCGTGGTGTATCGCGGACCAAAAAAACTACATGCTGGCTGCTGGTGGAGCTGCAAATTTTTGCATTCGCAGTCATTGTTTGCTACTGTCATAGGTTATTACTTAGCAGCAAGGGTTTTGTTTGGATGGCATGCCCAGAAGACGCGTCATCCACGGCAACTTCATCAACAGTGTCACTAAAGAAGAAGACGAAATGAATTTAGCAAAAATGAAAGTCGGTACTCGCCTGGGCCTCGGCTTCGCCCTGGTGCTGGTATTCCTGGTGGCGGTCACTGCCGTTGGTATCGCGCGCATGGCGCAAATCCAGGACCGTCTGGATCATGTGATCAGTGTGAACAATGTCGTCTCGCGCCTGGTGGTGGACATGCGCAACAACGTAAGCGAGCGCGTCAACTCGCTGCGCGTGCTGACCCTGATCGCCGACCCGGCCGACATGGAAAAGGACATGAACCGCAACAAGGAACTGGCCGCCTCGTACGCCGGTTTCCAGAACAAGCTGAGCGCGCAGTTCGCGGTGGAAGCCACGCCGGAAGAGAAAGCGCTGCTGGGCAGCATCAAGGAAGCGGAAGCGCTTGCCATGCCGGCGATCGCCAAGGCGTCCGAGCTGTGGTTGGCGGGCAAGCCTGAGGAGGCGACCCGCGTGCTGGTGAAGGAAATTCGTCCGGCGCAGAAAAAATGGACGGAAGGCCTGGAGCGACTGGGCGCGCTGGAAGACAAGATGAATGCGCAGATGCAGGTGGAGGCGGCGAGCGGCTTCTCCAGCGCCCGCACCTTCATGGTCGTGATGGGCTTGCTGGCGGTGGCGATCTCGGTGGCCGCCGCGCTGGTGATCACCCGCGGCCTGCTGAAACAGCTGGGTGGCGAGCCTGACTACACCGCCTCGATCGCCGGCAGCATCGCCAACGGCGACCTCGCGATCTCGATCGACACCTCGGGCGCCGCCAAGGACAGCCTGGTCTCGGAAATGCGCGAAATGCGCGACAGCCTGCGCGACATCGTCAGCCAGGTGCGCACCGGCACCGAGACCATCGGCACCGCCTCGCGTGAAATCGCCGCCGGCAACGTCGACCTGTCGTCGCGTACCGAAATGCAGGCGTCGTCGCTGGAGAAAACCGCCTCGGCCATGGACGAGCTGACCTCGACCGTGAAGCAAAACGCCGACAACGCCCGTGAAGCCAACCAGCTGGCATCGGCCGCGTCGGACGTGGCGATCCGCGGCGGCCAGGTGGTGTCGGAAGTGGTCGACACCATGAGCTCGATCGACGCCTCGGCCAAGAAGATTGTGGACATCATCGGCGTGATCGATGGCATCGCCTTCCAGACCAACATCCTGGCGCTGAACGCCGCTGTCGAGGCGGCCCGCGCCGGCGAACAAGGCCGCGGCTTCGCCGTGGTGGCGTCGGAGGTGCGTAACCTGGCGCAGCGCAGCGCCGCCGCCGCAAAAGAAATCAAAGCGCTGATCGATGACTCGGTCGAGAAAGTCGGCGCCGGCACCAAGCTGGTCGGCCAGGCCGGCGTGACCATGGATGAAGTGGTGTCCTCGGTGCGCCGCGTGACCGACATCATGAGCGAAATCGCCAACGCCAGCCAGGAACAGAGCGCTGGTATCGCCCAGGTCAACCAGTCCATCATCGAGATGGACAGCATGACCCAACAGAATGCCGCGCTGGTGGAAGAAGCCGCCGCCGCCGCACAAAGCTTGCAGGATCAGGCTGGCGAGCTCGCTCGCGTGGTCAGCATCTTCAAGCTGGTGGAAGGTGAGGAGCGCAATGCGGTCGCGGCGCCGGCACCCGCCGTCAAGGCGGCCGTGGTCAAGCCGATCACTGCCGCCCGCGCGCCTGTGAAGAAACTGGCCGCCAAGCCAGTGCCGGCACCGGCAGCCAAACCGAAGAAAGTCGCCGCGGCGGCCACCGCCGGCAGCGATGAGTGGGAAGAGTTTTAAGCAGTTCTAATTTGCCGCAGTCTGCCGTCCGCCCTTGTGGACCCATGGCCCGCTGTGGAGTTCGTTTAATCAGTTGTTAATAACAATTTATTGGGAATCGTATTATGAACAAGTCTGTATTCGCCGCCGTCATCCTGTCCGTTGCTTCGACCGCCTTCGCCGGTGAAGTGCCAGCCTCGCTGAACGACAAAAACTGCAAAGCGGAATATCCAAAAGCCTCGCTGATGAACGAAGAGCAAGGCGACGTCACCATGGCTTTCCTGGTCGGCACCGACGGCAGCGTGATGGAATCCAAAGTTGAAAAATCGAGCGGCTTCAAGAACCTCGACAAGGCAGCCTTGAAAGCGCTGAGCGCCTGCAAGTTCAAGCCAGGCACCAAGGATGGCGCCCTGGCCCAGACCTGGACCAAGGTCGACTATAGCTGGAAGCTGTAATCAGTTTCGCCCTGGCCATGCTCCGGCATGGCCAATATGCCGGATGGATACTTACACTTTGGGGAAATCAGATGTCTACAAATAAGCGTTGGTTGAGTGTGGTTGCAGCAGTGCTCGTGTCGGGTGCCCCGGCAGCATTTGCCGCCGAAGTTCCAGCGTCGTTCGATGCCAAGAACTGCAAGGCCGAGTACCCGAAAGCGTCCCTGATGAATGAAGAGCAGGGCACGGTATCGATGTCCTTCCTGATCAAGTCGGATGGCACCGTGGCCGATTCCAAGGTCGAGAAATCGAGCGGCTTCAAGAATCTGGACAAGGCCGCCATCAAGGCCCTGAGCGCCTGCAAATTCAAGCCTGGCACCAAGGACGGCGCCCCGGCCGAAACCTGGACCAAGGTCGACTACGCCTGGAAACTGGACTGATCCGGCAACATCCCCGGCAACAAAGGAACCGCGCGCGGTTCCTTTTTTTCGCCTGTATAAACGAGTGTAATAAACTGTAATGGCTAGCGAACTGTGTCGCGCTTCCTTATATAGTACGATCTGGAATGAGGAGAACCGCCATGAAAACTATCGTTGTTGCAGTCGCCGCGCTGGCGGCGCTGACTGGCTGCGCGACGCAGCGTCCCGCCTACTACACGCAGGCCCAGGTGCAGAATCCCTATGAATGGCACACCGTCTCGGTGCTGCCGGCCGGTACGCAGGCGCAGTCCGGTACCTGGACCGAGGAATTGCCGCCGCAGCGCGTGACCTACAGCACCCAGCCGGCCTACACCACCTCGACCACTACCTACGTCAGCCAGCCGGTGTATTACGCGCCGGCGCCGGTCTACTATACGCCAGCCCCGGCCTACTACTATCCGCCGGTATCGATCGGCCTGGACTTTTCCTTCGGCCGCTGGTGCTGCGGCAGCCGCTGGGGTGGCCGCGGTTACTATCGTCACCGTTAAGATCGCCCCCGCATGAAAAAATCCCGCTGAGCCCAAGGCCAGCGGGATTTTTTTCTTGCGGACCGCGCTTAGCGCAGCACGTAGATCGAAGCCTGGCTCAGCACGTTCTCCGAGCATAGTTCGTAAGCGGAAGCGCCAGCCAGCGTGATCAGCAAGGCGCCAAATGCGATGTGTAGATAGCGTGCCATGACGGGCTCCTGGAGTGGGGGAGTGGTATGTCTCCAGCATAGTCCGGGAGCGGTGCGGGCGGCATCAGCCAAATGTCCGACGCCATGTAGGACTAAAGCCCGTCATCTATCCTTGCAACAACTTTATTTGGTTTTCCAGAGTGTGACCGGGCCGGCCGGTGCGGTATCGAGGGCGTTCGAATGCGCCAGCCATTGCTCCAGGCGTTCCAGCTGCTTGAGGTGAATGCCCATGCCATCGATGATGCCGACCTGCTCCAGCATATTGGCGCTGAGCTTGGCCTTGGACACGGTGGGCGCGCCCATCACCATGCGGTCGTAGGCCTTGCGCGCCTTGTTTTCCCATTTGTGCAGGCTGGATTCATCGAAGCGGTTGCTTTCGAAATACACGGTCAGCGTACCGTCGGGATTGCCGAAGCCGACGATGCCGGCGCCCAGGCGGATATTGGCATTGTTGGCGGCGTCAAAGCTGGGGGAAGGGACGAAAACGGCGGCGCGGCCGTCGGTGTCAGGGCGGCCTATGGGCGTATCTTTGCCATAGGTGCTGACTTCACTAAGCGGTTTATCGTGTGACATAGACTTGTACGAATTCAGGGGATAAGCAGAGGTATGGCTGGCTTGCATGGGAATGCAAACGACCGTTCCATTGTAGCGTTAACCTAGTTCCAATGGGCAATAACCGGAGGCGAAAAGTTGTAACGGCAGACGCGGGTATGGTATTTCATTTGCCTCGACGTGCAACTGCCGGACGGCGATGGCCTGAGTTTGCTGAACGCCGTGGCGTCCAAGGCCTAGAGATAACGTGCGGCGGCGATAATGGTGCTCATGAGAACGAGGGTGAACCCCGCCATGCGCCATGTCAGCTGGTACATCACATTGGCAAGATCCGCTTTGGTGGCAAAGGTCTGGAGGACCTGGACCTGGAACGCTTGCTGATTGCTGGCGAGCAGGTCGATTTTGCCGTTCATGGTCGCCAGTGCTTCCTTGGTTGTGCCGCTGAGTGTTGCCAGCGCTTCTTTGGTGGCGTAATTGGACTCCATGACCTTCACGGTGAGCGTGAGGTCGTTGAGTGCGGCTTCATGGGAGTTGGTAAACGTAGCCATACTGTGATGCTCCGATTGATCCAATTGATTGTCAAGCAAGCTCATGGGACGCATGGCGGCCTCCTCTTGGGACATTGAGGGGAGCGTAACGCTTCAATCAGCGCGGCATTGGAGGTGGATCAAATGTGCAGGCTTGAAAACGCAAAAAGCCCAGTCGGAGACTGGGCTTTTCGCTTAATTCTTGGGGTGGCTGATGGGGCTCGAACCCACGACAACAGGAATCACAATCCTGGACTCTACCAACTGAGCTACAGCCACCGCTGTTTGTTATTCAACTAGTGCTGAACAACGAGCCAGAATTATACAAGCCAGTTTCGATTCCTGCAAATTTAATTACAGCATTTTTTTCGATTGGCTTAAACGTCAACCTTTTCCACTGGCGGTTTCAGGTCCAGCAAATCGGCGAACGCCTGCGCCAGCGCGGCGGCATCGCCGGTGGTGTAGCCGCGCAGGGTGGCCGCGTGATCACCGGCCGGGCGCAGCAAGTCGGCCGCTTCCAGCAAGCGGCCCAGCTGGCGCGCCACGGCGTCGCCGGTATCGATCAGGGTGACGTCGTCGCGCTGATGCGCGTGCAGCACGCGCTCGATGCCGCTGCGGACGAAAGGATAATGCGTGCAGCCCAGCACCAGCGTATCGGCGCCTTGTTCCAGCAGCGGCGCCACGTATTTTTCCAGCATGGCGGCGATGGCGGGCGCCTCAAGATCGCCCTTCTCGATTTCATTCACCAGCCCGACGGCTGGTTGCAGCAGGAATTCGGCCTGGGTGGCCGCGCTGATCTGCTCGCGCAGTTGCAGGAATTTGTCGCCCTTGAGCGTGCGCGCCGTCGCCAGCACGCCGACCTTGCCGCTGCGCGTGGCGGCCGCGGCCGGCTTGAGGCCAGGCTCCACGCCCACCACCGGCAACTCGGGATGGCGCGCGCGCACCGCCTTGATGGCAGCGACAGTGGCGGTATTGCAGGCCACCACCAGCGCCTTGGCGCCATGCGACAGCAGGAATTCCGTCACCGCCAGCGCGCGCGCCACCACATACTCTTCGGTCTTGTCGCCATACGGCGCGTGGCCGGAGTCGGCCACGTACATCAGATCTTCATGAGGGTACTGCGCGCGGATATGGCGCAGTACCGAAAGCCCGCCCACGCCGGAATCGAAGACGCCGATGGGGGAGCCGGGAGCGCGGGCTATCTGCATCAGGCAGTCACGACCGGCACGTTCAGTTGCTCGATGCGCGCCTTCCATTCCGCAGGACCGGTGTTGTGCACCGAGGTGCCTTGCGAATCCACCGCCACGGTGACCGGCATGTCGACCACTTCAAATTCATAGATCGCTTCCATGCCCATGTCGGCAAAGCCCAGCACTTTCGATTGCTTGATCGCTTTCGACACCAGGTAAGCCGAACCGCCCACCGCCATCAGGTAAGCCGACTGGTGCTTCTTGATCGACTCGATCGCGGCAGGGCCGCGCTCGGCTTTACCGATCATCGCGATCAGGCCGGTTTTTTCCAGCATCATGTCGGTGAACTTGTCCATGCGGGTGGCGGTGGTCGGGCCGGCCGGGCCGACCACTTCATCGCGCACCGGATCGACCGGGCCGACGTAGTAGATCACGCGGTTCTTGAAGTCCACTGGCAGCTCTTCGCCCTTGGCCAGCATGTCCTGGATGCGCTTGTGGGCGGCGTCGCGGCCGGTCAGCATCTTGCCGTTCAGGAGCAGGGTCTGGCCCGGCTTCCACGAAGCGACTTCTTCCTTGGTCAGGGTGTCGAGGTTGACGCGCTTGGACTTCTCGGTGTCCGGCGCCCACGATACGTCAGGCCAGGTCGACAGTGGTGGCGGGGTCATGTAGGCAGGGCCGGAACCGTCCAGCACGAAGTGGCCGTGGCGGGTGGCGGCGCAGTTCGGGATCATGGCGACCGGCTTCGATGCGGCGTGGGTCGGGTGCATCATGATCTTCACGTCCAGCACCGTGGTCAGGCCGCCCAGGCCTTGGGCGCCGATGCCCAGCGCGTTGATCTTGTCGCACAGTTCGATACGCAGCTCTTCCAGCTTGTTCTGCGGGCCGCGCTGCTTCAGCTCGAACATGTCGATGTCTTCCATCAGCACTTCCTTCGCCATCAGCATCGCCTTCTCGGCGGTGCCGCCGATGCCGATGCCCAGCATGCCTGGCGGGCACCAGCCGGCGCCCATGGTTGGCACGGTTTTCAGGACCCAGTCGATCAGCGAATCGGATGGATTCATCATGATCATCTTCGACTTGTTTTCCGAGCCGCCGCCTTTGGCCGCGACCTTGACGTCGACGGTATTGCCTTCCACCAGCTCCATGTGGACCACGGCCGGGGTGTTGTCCTTGGTGTTCTTGCGGTCGAAGTGCGGGTCGGCCACGATCGAGGCGCGCAGCTTGTTGTCGTCGTAGTTGTAGGCGCGGCGCACGCCTTCGTTGACGGCGTCGGTGACGGTGCCGGTAAAGCCCTCGAAGCGCACACCCATGCCGATCTTCAGGAAGACGTTGACGATGCCGGTGTCCTGGCAGATCGGACGCTTGCCCTCGGCGCACATGCGCGAGTTGGTCAGGATCTGCGCGATGGCGTCCTTGGCGGCCGGGCTTTGCTCGTGCTCGTAGGCGCGGGCCAGGTGCTCGATGTAGTCAGCCGGATGGTAATAGCTGATGTATTGCAGCGCGGCGGCAACGGATTCGATCAGGTCTTCTTGCTTTATGATGGTCATGGTGTTCTCGCGGGGGTTAGTGTTTGGAATCGTTGTGCGTCAGCGTAGTGATGCGGTCGGTATAAGAGATGGCCAGTGCCGACAGCAGGAAAGCGATGTGGATGCCGGTTTGTGCGATCAGCGTTTTCTCATCGTAGATGCTGGCGTTGATAAACGTCTTCAGCAGGTGGATCGATGAAATGCCGATGATCGCCATGGCCAGCTTGGTCTTCAGCACGGAAGCGTTCACGTGCGACAGCCACTCCGGCTGGTCCGGATGGGACTCCAGGTTCATGCGGGAGATGAAGGTTTCGTAGCCGCCGATGATGACCATCACCAGCAGGTTGGAAATCATGACCACGTCGATCAGGCCCAGCACCACCAGCATGATGGTGGTCTCGTTCAGCTTGGTGGGCATGGGCGCGCCGGGCACGGCGACGGCTTGCAGGATGTGCTGGAGCGCGGCGTCATTGCCCATCGCGGCGCCGATCAGGTCCTTGAGCTCCACCCAGAAATGGAACACGTAGACGCACTGCGCCAGGATCAGGCCGAGATACAGCGGCAGTTGCAGCCAGCGGGTCATGAAAATAAAAGCGGGCAGGGGGCGCAGCTTCTGATTAGGCTCGGTCATTAGGGCAAAACTCCTGAAAATGAGGCAGACTATGAAGACTGCCGATATTCTACACGTGCTGCCGGGCGGCCGCATCGGTAGGCTGCAATGAAAAATTGGTAAAATTGTCCGGCTTACCATCCTCCGCCGGGGATGAGCATGGCTGTAAGGGCGCAGTAAGCGATCACGTTTAGTGTTGATAGCAAACGACTACTACATTTGGAGACACCATGAGCAGCACTACTACCCAAGGTCCACAAGAATCCCGCATCTTCGCGCCACCGGCGGCGTTTGCCGCGCAGGCCGCCGTATCGGGCATGGATGCATACAACGCGCTGTGCGCGGAGGCGGCGGCCGACTACGAAGGCTTCTGGTCGCGTCTGGCGAAAGAACACATCGAATGGCAGCAGCCGTTCACGCGCACCCTGAACGAAGACAACGCGCCGTTCTACAAATGGTTCGAGGACGGCAAGCTGAACGTCTCGTACAACTGCCTGGACCGCAATCTGCAAAACGGCAACGCCGACAAGACCGCCATCATCTTTGAGGCGGACGACGGCAAGGCCACCCACGTGAGCTACAAAGAGCTGCACGAAAAAGTCTGCAAATTCGCCAACGGCCTGAAGGCGCGCGGCATCAAGAAAGGCGACCGCGTCATCATCTACATGTCGATGTCGGTGGAAGGCGTGGCGGCGATGCAGGCGTGCGCGCGGATTGGCGCGACGCACTCGGTGGTGTTTGGCGGCTTCTCGGCCAAATCGCTGCAAGAGCGCATCGTCGACGCCGGCGCGGTGGCCGTGATCACCGCCGACGAACAACTGCGCGGCGGCAAACACCTGCCGCTGAAAGCCATCGTCGACGAAGCGCTGGCACTGGGCGGCTGCGACACCATCAAGGACGTGATCGTCTACAAGCGTACCGGCGGCGCGATCAGCTTCAAGGAAGGGCGCGACCTGTGGCTGCACGAGCTGGTCGATGGCCAGTCGGCGGTGTGCGAGCCGGAGTGGGTGGAGGCGGAGCATCCGCTGTTCATTCTGTACACCTCGGGTTCGACTGGCACGCCGAAAGGTGTGCAGCACTCGTCCGGCGGCTACCTGCTGTGGGCGGCGCTGACCATGAAATGGTCGTTCGACCTCAAGCCATCCGACGTGTACTGGTGTACGGCCGACATCGGCTGGGTGACCGGCCACAGCTACATCGCCTACGGCCCGACCGCGGTGGGCGCGACCCAGGTGGTGTTTGAAGGCATACCGACCTATCCGAACGCCGGCCGTTTCTGGGAGACCGTGGCCAAGCACAAGGTCAACATCTTCTACACCGCGCCGACGGCGATCCGTTCGCTGATCAAGGCCTCGGATGTGGACCCGAAAGTACATCCGAAGAATTACGACCTGTCCTCGCTGCGCTTGCTGGGCACGGTGGGCGAGCCGATCAATCCGGAAGCGTGGATGTGGTACTACACGCAGGTGGGTGGCGAGCAGTGTCCGATCGTCGACACCTTCTGGCAGACCGAGACCGGCGGCCACATGATCACCCCGCTGCCGGGCGCGACGCCGATGGTGCCGGGTTCGTGCACCCTGCCGCTGCCGGGCATCATGGCGGCCATCGTCGATGAGTCGGGTCATGACGTGCCGAACGGGCAGGGTGGGATACTGGTGGTGAAGCGCCCATGGCCTTCGATGATCCGCACCATCTGGAACAACCCGGACCGCTTCAAGACCTCGTACTTCCCTGAGGAGCTGGGCGGCAAGATGTACCTGGCTGGCGATGGCGCGATCCGCAACAAAGACACTGGTTACTTCACCATCACCGGCCGTATCGATGACGTGCTGAACGTGTCGGGTCACCGCATGGGTACGATGGAAATCGAATCGGCGCTGGTGGCCAATCCGCTGGTGGCGGAGGCGGCGGTGGTGGGCAAGCCGGACGACACGACCGGTGAATCGATTTGCGCGTTTGTGGTGCTCAAGCAGGCGCGTCCGACGGGGGAGGATGCCAAGAAGATTGCGCTGGAATTGCGTAACTGGGTGGCCAAGGAGATCGGTCCGATCGCCAAGCCGAAAGAGATTCGTTTCGGGGACAACCTGCCGAAGACGCGTTCGGGCAAGATCATGCGGCGCTTGTTGCGTGTGCTGGCCAAGGGCGAGGTGATTACGCAGGACGTGTCGACGTTGGAGAATCCGGCGATTCTGGAGCAATTGAAAGAAGCGTCCTGATAAATTTTGTACTCTTGGGAATCTTTGCTATAATTCGGCGCTTCCCGAGATTAGGGAAGACCTGGAGAGGTGGATGAGTGGTTGAAGTCGCACGCCTGGAAAGCGTGTATAGGTTAATAGCCTATCGGGGGTTCGAATCCCCCTCTCTCCGCCAGAATATGATCTAAAGTAGTACGAAATAGACCGCTAACCCGCATGAATCCTTGTGATCATGCGGGTTTTTTATTTTTTTTCGTCCAGCTACGTTCCTTGAAATGCAGAAGGGGTACGGGTATGTTTTAGGGTATTTCTTTCTACCCTATCGGTTGATACCCTAAAAAATGCCCAAATTATCTGCTCCGCTCACCGACCTCCAACCCCGAAACGCAAAGCCTAAAGATAAGCCTTACAAGCTCAGCGATGGAGGCGGCCTCTACTTGTTGGTCAACCCTGACGGCGCAAAGTACTGGCGAATGTCCTATCGGTTCTTAGGCAAAGAAAAACTACTCGCGTTTGGCAAGTATCCTGAGGTGACGCTTGCCGAGGCGAGGCAAAAGCGTCTCGATGCGAAGAAGCTAATTAACGCTGAGATTGACCCTAGTGCAGAGAAAAAAGAGCGTAGGCGTGCCGCAGAAGAGCGTGCATCCAACACGTTTGAGAAGATTGCGAGGGAATGGCATGCAAACCGCTTGCCGACTTGGCGCGAAAGTACGGCTCGGGACACGCTTCGTCGACTTGAGATCGACATTTTTCCTGCGATTGGTTCTAGGGCTATCGATGCAATCACTCATCAGGAAATGATTGCTACTCTGCGGAAGATCGAATCGCGAGGTGCGCATGAGATTGCTCATCGAATCAAGGCGACCTGCGCACGTATTTTTAGCTACGCGAACCAGCTCGGAATCCAGAATCGCAATCCGGCCGCCGATCTTAAAGATGTGCTAAAACCAGTAAAAGCAGGACACTTTGCTGCGATCCAAGCAGATGATCTTCCTGTGTTTCTCAATGCGATGGATAGGAATGATCAGCGGCTGTACATGCCGACCCGTATTGCCATGCGCTTGATGCTGCTGATATTCCTCCGCACTAGCGAACTGATCGAGACACCGTGGAGTGAAATTGATCTTGAAAAAGGGGAATGGATCGTTCCGTGGCATCGAATGAAGCGGGGAAAGCTTACAGTGAACCCCGATATGACAGACCATCACGTTTGTCTCTCGCGACAGGCTTTAGTGCTCCTTCGCGAGCTACATCAATTGACCGGCGGTTCGATGTATCTATTTCCCAATCAACGAGATCATGAAAAGCCTATGAGTAACGGAGCGATCTTGATGGCATTGCGGCGAATGGGTTATCAGAACAAGATGACCGGGCATGGTTTCCGTGCGTTGGCAATGAGTACGATCAAGGAGCACTTAGGCTATCGCCATGAAGTTGTTGATCGTCAGTTAGCGCACGCGCAGAAGGATAAGGTGGCTGCGGCGTATGACCGTGCGACGTTCTTAGAGGAGCGCAAGAAAATGATGCAGGATTGGGCTGACTACATCGACAGGTTAGCAAGTGGCGAGCCGGTCATGGTGCGCAGTCTGCGCTTGGCATAAGAATGCTGAGGAGAACTAGGCTATGAAACGGTATGACGACTGGTTTATGAAAGATGATTTCTCGCCCCTAGAGCTGGCGCTCTTGATGGCAGATACCGCGCCGACTTGGCCGTTGGCACGAGATATCTTAAAAGTAGTTGAGCATGATGATGGAGAAGCATTTGAAAAATTTACGGCCACGTACGGCCATCTCCCGAGTCAATGGTCTTTTTTTGAGAAATTTCAGCGATGCCAAGCACTGATCTATAAGCATTTGAAAGCTGGAAGATTGAAGGGCAAGGCGCTGCCGAATGGGGGCATATCGCGTTCGGCGGCAATTGAGTTTGTAGCTTGGGCCGATGAGAGCGAACTAGCTGGCGGTGAGAGCTACGCGGTTTTTTTGAGAGCCGCTATGTATGGCGACCGTCAGTCTGCGGCAGTCGCTGCTCGACGCGGGGATAAGCCGTGGTGGCAGCAGATGCATGATCTCGACGATATGATAAAGGCGAAAGCCGCAATTTTTCGCGAGAAAGGTATCCATTTGTATCGGGGCGAGCCAAGTAGGGCACGGCTTGCATTGGAGATCGCTGCGACGATTAATTCGATTGAGGTAGGGCGAAAGACTGGCAATTCAATTGAGCCGGAGACCGTCCGTAGATACCTCAAGAACAGAAAAATTTGATTGGTAGCTGGTATTTCGTTCGACGATCTAGAAATACCAGCTTGCTGCGAATGCAGCCCTTATTTCATATGGGCTACTTGATGCGATGTTAAGTAGCTTTACCAGCTAATACCAGAAATGATACTCCTCGTACGTAACTGCATGGTGCGGTACGACTTCAAACGACAGGAGATCATTATGGTCAAACTCACAGTTCCCTCCCCAGCCTTACCTAACTGCTTGCGTGCGAAGCAGATTGCCGGACCAATTCTTCCTATTAGTCTCTCAACGTGGTGGGCAGGCGTTAAGTCGGGGCGGTATCCGCAGCCGATCAAGTTGGGGCCGCGAACGACAGTGTGGCGTCGCGACGAGATACTTGCGCTGTTCGATGAGTCCTCTGGCGCTGGCGCAGGGAAGCATTGATGAACCCGGTAAAGATCGAAGTTATACAAGATCACCTTTGTTCACTTTCTGAATTTTCTTCATTCTCAATATGACATATCGCGATATCGTTCACATAGACAAAATACGGGTGCTCGGCCCGTGCGTCCACAAACCGCTAGGTAAAGAGTGGTACTTAGTAGATTCTGAAACAGGGGAACTGAAGCCAACGGCGGCAACGCCAAATCTAACTACGCTAGAGGACGGCGGTGGTTCTATTTTCTTTCAGTCAAGGAGTCTAGACAGTACTGGAATGGCGTCAAAGTTGTTGATTGAATGTTGTCCACCGCTCGTGCTGCAACGACATAACTGGTGCGGGCATAGTGATTTGGACGATTATGTATTCACGATCTTCGATAGACTGACTCGAAAACTGAGCCTAAAGGTACGCGCTGATGACTTTGCTGCATGGGGATCTGGAGACGTTGCACTCTTGGAAATTCATCTTACTGCCAACTTTAGCTGTCCTGCTGGTTACATAACTAGCGTGATTGACGCTATTGATGCTAACAACGGCACTGGCAAACATCGAAGCGATGAAGATAGGATCTCGCTAGGATGGACTCCTACGAGGCGTTCAAAGTACAGCATGCTTTCCATCTACTATAAATGGAAAGAATTACAGCGGCGTTTTGGGCCGCGGCCAGGGGAGGTACGGCGGCGCCTACTGGACGAATCAAGGGATGCAATTCGAGCGGAGATCAAGCTGTTCTCTCAATTTTTGAAGAGACAGAATTTGAACAAAGTATCGGCATGGAGCCGCATAGACCCGTCAATGCTCTACTTTGAAAAATTGAGCAGTTATCAGATCCATTCATTTGCTCAACGTCAACTTACCAGCGATGAGTTGCGGACGTTGAGCAAACCGGAGCGACGCGTATACCGGCTGTGGCTAGCCGGGACGGATCTAATGGACCAGTTCAGCAGTCGTACAACGGTCTACAAATATGCAAAATCGATCAAGGAGCGTATTGGAGTCGATACAATGGCCCGCTGCCGACCCAAGCGGCTAGCTAGCCTCGATCTGGGGGAAATATTCGACCGTTCTAATGCTCTTGGCGTTCCAAATTGGCTGCGCGCTACTCGCTATTATCATTCTCCCTCCTCCTCTTGATAGATGCCTTGGCTTCCTTCTGTAGTGATAGAAGCCAAGGCATTTAGCTTGTTTGCAATCACCACTATCGGCAGAAATATTTCCTCCTGAAAACATTTGATATAATTACAATAATTCTTAAGGCGGCGGTAAGAGATCCTTCGCACGCCTGACCTAGGTTGCACCCCTATGCGCATTCTAAATGCCCCTAAGAGGCGATTTAGCGCATTTGAGAGGTGCAATACTAGGGCGAGAGCAGGGGGATTAACGAAAAGAAATCACGATCAATTTTTCTGTATGAAAATTGTAATTTAGGCAATGATAAATGTGCAATCTATTGTTTCATCGTTTAAAGGTATAGAAATGAATGCCGTCGACCATTTTGTTCAGCAAAGGTACTTTCCTACGCTGAGGATAGGATTTGAGCCTAGCGCAGAGATCGGCTCGCGGAGTGGCATAAAGGTGCATTGCCGACAAGGTGAATGGGACTCAGCATGCGGGCTACACTGCGCGGCAATGGCATTGACTCTTTTAGGAAGCTTGAACGGAGTCGCAGACTTGTTCAAGCGTAAGAACGGTTCGGGAGCATTGCTGTGGCGTGCAGGAGTTGAATCCTACTTTGACGGAATAGATGGCGCAATGTTTCGCGCTCTAATCAATACGGTTGCACCTCATACTGAGGCGCAGGAGATCAGTGGAACCCACAGAAGCTTAATACGACAAGCAGCCAAGGCACTTGAATTTGGCCAGCTTGTCGCACTTAATTGGCGTAGCAAAGACGGACGATACGATCATTGGGTGCTCGCGGTCGGCATAGAGGGTATTTATTGCGCTGGTCAGTTTGAAGCGATTGCCTTGTTGTGTCTTGATCCGAGTGCGCCGGAACCCGTTCTCAGTGCCTACAACGGACATTTGCAGCTGCGTGAAAAACGAGGAGGTCAGCATAGAGGCTATCTTCCCTATGTCACAAATCAAGGACTTATATTTACAGTCACTGTCCAGGAGATTGTAGTTATAGGGAGCCGAGTTAGCGAAGCCTAGACTTAACCGGCTTCAAGGAGGGCTGCGCTCGATTGCTTCGCCGGATGTGGCTGCTAGCTGGTACGGAGGAGTTTACACCGGCAAACAGCTCAGCCATTGTTGTGTTTAAAGCAAAACATATATTTGCAAGAGTAAGCACGGATGGGTTTGCTAGGCCGCGCTCGATCAAAGAGATGAATGTGCGGTCCACTTCGGCTTCGAATGCCAACGTTTCCTGTGATTTGTTGGCAGCAATCCGTATCGCTTTAAGGCTCTTCCCTAGTGCGGTACTCACTGCATTGCGTTTTTCAGTGGGAGTGTCATCGGTCATGCGTCAATCATGCCCGCTTGATGCTTATATAACGACGGTTCTTATTCTGCTAATATTTGCAGTGTATACGCATCAAATGGCGCGTGACAGGGGCTTCGAAAGCCATGTTACGCATACGTAAACCAGTCCTACAAGGGAATAAAATGTGATGAAAAATGCATTTTTAGTTGCACTCTTAATGATTTCGACGACGGCTCATGCCGACGTATTTGAACAGGCAGCTCTGGCTGAGAGAGGCGGCGCAGCCTACTTAGCGGAACAATGCAGAGATGGTATCGCGGCGACGTTAAAATCTGGCAGTTACTATAAAGATAAAGACGTAGATGGAATACTAGCGAGATTCTCCAACGAGAGGTTGGCAGGAGAGCTGCTTAAGAGTGAGAAACGTCACTCGACTAGCGATTCGAGAAGTGAAGGCATGCAGCAGGAGCGATTGCGTAAGTTTACAGAAATCTTTAAAGATTCGGACAAAACTACTCGTTGTAAGTATCTTGGTGCGATGTTTGATTCTTATCGAGCTATCGGAGAAGCCCAGCAAAACCTTGCTGATGATGAAAGTAAGCTCGCGCAACAAAATTTCCTTGCTGCTCATGCGGCTGATATTGTCACCCTCGACTATTCAATGAGAAGTAAGTCGATAGGGGAATTAGCAACTCAGACCCGTCCTGCAAAAGGCACTGTTCGTTCATTGACACTTGAAAAATATCTTAATTGGGAACGAACTAGCGCCGCAAACTGGAAGTCCGAGATATGGAATGCGAGTGGAATGCGCAACAAAAATGCGGTTTACAACAGGTGCTTAACTGAAGTTACAGATGAGTGGACTAAGTCCTTTGGATATCGCGAGACAACGTTGCGTTCATCAGTTTTTGTTGATGGGCAAGTTAATTTGTCGAAAGCTCTTCGGATAATATGCTCTCCCGGTTAAGTAGCTGAGGCATTGAGTTTTACTAGAAGGCCGGGAGATCCGACCAAAAGATCTTATTTCAGATTAAGCTCTCTCGGTTTTTTACTACACCATGAACATCTTTATTGATAAAGCCTATTGTAATATGAAAGTCTTTAGCGGGTAAGCCAAGTTTTTTTCGCAGTCTTGCTAAATCATTCGAATCGCAAACTATAAAAAAACAGCGCTCTATTCCATCGGTTGCAGAGCCGAGACCAATTGGACTAATCTCAACTTCCGTTCCTATTATTTTTAAAATATCTTTTTGGTTTGTCGTGGGGAATTCTATCGAGCTAATAAGTGTCGCATGATATTTCCCTGAATATTTTTCAATATATTTCTCTGAACATACCTTCCCCATTTCTAGCGCGCAAAGCGTTGAGATAAAGCCGGTAATTAGTTCCTGAGGTATCGCCGCTCCGACAAAGCGTGCCACACCTGCTTGAGGGAGCAGCGATATTTTCGCTCGAATCTGTTCTTTTGTTTGCAATCTCATATTATGAGATAGCGCCTAAATTCTTTTGGTACGCTTGCGTGCGTTACCGCATCATTAATGAATTCAGCAACTAATATTGCTTTAGATTTTAGATCGTTTCGAATTTCATCCGTTACGCTTTCAAAATCCATGCTTTCTTTAATTTTCAGAAAATGTTCGTAGTTTTCTAAAAAGTCCAAAAAGCGAGGTTTTAAATCGTCGGCTCCTTTTAAGAGATCTAGTCCCATAGCAAGCCGATCCATTGGCCTAATTGACGAGAGCTCTTCGATTTTTTCTGTCGTGACATTTTCGGTTAACATCAATGGCAGAATTGTGCCAAAAACAGATAAAAGGCGACTAAATTTTAAGTTGAAGTTTCGCTTTTTCCATGATTTGCCGGGAATCGATCTGGCTTGCTCATAGTTTAGGCAGACCGTGCGCCAGTACCTAAGAATATCGTTAAGAAGGAAAATGGGCCTAAAGCCATCCTGCGTTGAATCTCTAAAGTATAGTTTAAGGATTCGCGTTTTGTGCTGGTGATAAGCTTTCTCATTGCAAAGATAATTGCTTTCTAAGAGAAAAAGCATCCGCGTAGTGAACCAATTTAAATTGTCATCTTTCGCTGACCCCACTTTTTTCTCATGGCCAGGGATATCGAAAACCTTTAGGAATTGTCCATCATTGCTAAGCGCAGGAAATTGAAGTGCTTCATTTACTTTAATAATTGATGAGAAGACCTCAATTTCGCGCAAACGCCCGACGTCCCCACCCGTTGTCGTAACAAATACGTCAAGATCAGAAGTTACTCCAGAGTCAAGCCGACCTAACGATCCTGCGGCGAAAACGCAAATCTTTTTATTCTTCTTAAAGAGAGGTTCTTTCGAAAATGCTGACCTAACCATTTCTAAGCGCTCTAGAGAGGTCGCGCGTCGATCCTGACTCGATGTGTGATTTTCCAGTATGTCAACGAAGGTCATAGGCGCACTTAAGTGAAGAGGTAAAATATGGGTTGTAGGAGAGCTTACGTACAGTTCTGCCAAATTCTGTTCCAAGCACGAAAAATTATCAAGAAGAAAAATTACATGTCAGCAGTCTCACGTTGTAAAATTCATAAATTCAGGACGTTTAGCAAACCGATCTAGCGCCCAGTCACCTCTCGCGGCCTAAAATGCGTCATCTGGCAAGTACGTAAAGGGATATCGGCTTGTCACATTGGGGTAACTGTGCCAACATGATGGGTTGCTGAAAACATTGCCTTGTTGGCAATTTATCTAATTAATTAACCCCTCCTTAAACTTGATTGTCGAATCGTGCCTAGCGTCTTAGTTCTCTATCTCGCAGATAAAATTGTAGGTCCTCATTTGGAACTACTGCGTAATATTTGCGAGCCTAACTCGAAATCAAAGCCACATATTACTGTTCGCTATTCTGACAAGTTATCAATTCCTGATGCGCATTTACGTACCCAAGTATCACATATTGATCTGCTGGAAGTAGGAACTTTTGGCTTGGAAGTAGGGAGCGATCAGACTAATAAAACTGTATTTATACGCTGTCGCTGCGATGAGTTATTGCCGCTGGAGCATAAGCCTTATTTTCCTACGAGCGAGTTTCATATTACGTTATATGATGGCGAATCTCAAAATTTTGCCCGTCTACTTGCTCGCCTTTTTAGAAAATATAATTGGGCATTGCAAGTCCCATTGCCAAGGGCGATGAAGCTTACCGCAATTAAAATAAAGCCAAAAAATCGTCGGAAACAAACAAATATTCTAGATCGTGAATACGATCCCCAAGTGGTATCTCTTTTTAAAAGAATTACTCAAGAAAAATTGAGTGGCGAATTCTTGCATTCTTTGTCTGATAAATCGCGGCTTAGATATGCTGCTTTAGTCTGTGATAGTCTTTTAAACCAAACAAGTTCATTCGCCCGTGTAGCTGTGCCTACGCGAAAGAAAGTTAACCGGCTACCTGGCGAGGCTAGTGATTATGAAATTCACTTAACCCCGCCTGAGCTTGCTCAGTCTATTGCTGCTTACGCTTGTAAGTTTTTAGAAAAATCCGACCGTGCGAATATCGATTTTGGCGATCCTGCTGTTGGCACCGGCGCATTTTATGGAGCCTTGCTTTCTGTTGTAGATAAGAAAACGATCAAGTCTGCAATCGGAATAGATATCAGTCCGAAACAAGTTGAAGCTACGCGATTACGTTGGGATAGCAAAGATATTAGGGTAATTGAGGCAGATTATCTTCATATGGGTGATATATCTCAACGTAATTTTATATTGGCGAATCCTCCATATCTTCGTCATCAAGGTATCAAACCGGACTATAAGAGAGAGTTGCGGATTCGAGCGTCCACTGATATGGGAATGAAGATCAGTGGGCTCTCTGGCCTATATGTTTATTTTATTTTATTAAGTCATAAATGGATGGCTCCCGGAGCTATTGCTGCTTGGTTGATCCCGTCTGAATTTATGCAAACTGGTTATGGAAAAGCTCTTCGATATTACCTCTCTAGAACTGTTAAATTGATTAGAGTGCATCAGTTCTCTTCTGATGCTCGTCAGTTTGAGAATGCCGAAACTCTTCCTTGCGTGGTTGTATTTAAGAACGTGACTCCTATGGATTCGCATACTGCTCAATTTACATTCGGAGGAACTTTAGAAAATCCTGTATCAAGTCAAGACATTATTGTAAAAGACTTAGATTCTGAGCAGAAATGGCGTGTTAAACAGAAAGCTCTTCCTCATCGCGATGCGTCTGGAGTGAAGTTAGGTGACCTATTTTCTGTGCGACGGGGAATTGCTACGGGGGCAAACCAGTTCTTTGTCCTTGATCGCAATGTAGCAAAAGAACTGGGAGTTCCCAAAAAAGCGCTTAGGCCAGTTCTTCCCAAAGCAATGAGTCTGCTATCTGATGTAATTGAACAGGATCAGGACGGATATCCACGAGTTACGCGTCAACTTTGCGTGATCGATACTGATATGAGTGAGGATGAAATTCAAAAGAAATATCCAAAATTTTTTGAATATTTAAAAAAAGGTATAGAACAAGGAGTCAAGAATGGGCACCTGGTAGGTAGACGTACTCCTTGGTATCGACAAGAGAGGCGTGATCCTGCTCCATTTTTATGTACTTACATGGGAAAGGCGCACGGCGACAAACCGGCTATTCGCTTCATATGGAATAAATCAGCTGCTATCGTGACCAATACTTATCTAATGCTATATCCTCATGCTAGCGTAAGAAGGTTGATGGATGAGAATAATGACGTTGCCTCCAAACTATTCGACATTCTTAGGAACTCCACATGGGAGGCTATGGAGGAGTTCTCTCGACTTCACGCCGGAGGACTGTCAAAAATCGAGCCGAGAGAGCTATTGGAAGTTTGGTTAGGACCTGTGCCTTCCGAAATAAAGGCAGTGGCCAACCCTCGCTTGTTCTAGAGGCGACCCAACGATTTCGTAAATTTGTCCAAATTACTTTTAGTTGAGACAGTGTCATCCGATTATTTTGAGGGTATTTTTTAGGGTACGAGGTTAGGTGATTTTCCTGAAATGTAGTATATATGCGACATTTGAGGCATGATTCGGCTCCCCCTCTCGCCAGAATTGAAAAAAGCCGCCTTCGGGCGGCTTTTTGCATTTCTGGCGGAGAGAAGCAAAGCCCCTGCGGGCTTTGCGCGGGGGATTCGAAGGGCTTTCCCTACCGGGAAAGCCCTCTCCGAATCGTCCGACTGCCACCGCTACGCGGTGGCGCGCCGGAGGCGCTGCGCGTAGCGCTAGCAAAAATTCCCACAAGCACTAATTTCCTCACAAACGCACGCTGGACTGTCCTAATCGATGGCAGAACGTCTTGAGCCACCTCAAACGGTCTGCGTGCGTGTCCAATGACAGAGTTGACCCTGTGCCCGGTGGAGCATTTGCCGACCGGCGCATCGGATGGTTAAAACGTACTGGCGCTAGCCATTAACCGGCTGTGTGGTCGGAAGTATGAGGGGCTGCTGGAGGCTGTTATTGAGGGGGGGCGGTAAGTTCTTTTACCTCAGGGGATACTGATAGTGGCAGATCAAAGAAATGAGCGAGTAGACGCGTCTTCGTATCTTGAGGCTTGACTTTATCATCGGCACCTCGGGCAATCGCTAGCTCGTTTTGGCATAGGACTGTAAGCGCGGATAAGGACGGTGGTTCTTTTGCTTCCAATGCACACACTTTACTCATCCATGCACCAGCATCGGGAGGGGTTACATCAAACTCGCTTTTGGCGAGAATATCGCTGATAATTATGCGGAAGCCCTGAGCTAATTCCCCATGTCGCTTGGATCGCTCCGAAAACGAAAAGACTAAGGAAAGTGCGGAACTTGCAGTGATGCACGTAGCCATTACTGCGACGACATCAGCATTCCCAATCTTCCAAAGTGCCGCAGATCCGCCAATCACAGAGGCTGCCTTCCCCAACTTATCCGCCAACTCAAAAAAACGCTCACGTTTTTGATGATATAGCGCAGAGAGTTCCGCCTTATACAGAGCATTACATCGCTTTTCGAAAGCGTGGTCAAGTTCGGCATCTGTATATGTCGGGACAGGTGACTGCTCAGTCATTTTTTCGGCCTTGGAGGGTTAACCGGGGCTGGCACCTTTGGAATTATACTGCTTTTGTTTACGTCATCGAAGGTTCCATGAACCCGTTCCCGATAAGACTCATTGGCTGGTCGTCGCTCTTGTGTTGGTCGTGGCTGAGCAGGTGCTGGAGGTTTTTTGCTATTGTTCATGATCGTTTTGGATTCTCGAAATGGGCTATCAAACTGGTTCGCCTAGGCTGTTGCGATATTTGCTTATTGTAAACAAGTTTATCAGAGAGGAATCGTCTAATTTTCACCAATTGTCACCATGCCGCAATCCATCGCTTACAGCATGCAAGTCTATCCATATGCGCCCATCGACCGACTTGTATTCTCGGCCATTTAGCGACTTGCCGGTTTTCCGCCTTGCACAGTGTCGGCCGTGTCGCCCGACATTTCGATATATCGCTCAAGCTTGACCTATCTCATGCCTTGGTCTGGCGCCCGCAAAACTTGTAATTGTTTTTCGGCCGCGCGCTGTTGAAGCTCTCGGTCTATCTGACCCTGTGCTTGAACGTTCGGCGCGCGTGTCCAAATGACAGAGCTGACCCTGACCCTGTGCTTCCAAATGACACAACTGACCCTGTGCTTCCTGTGCTTCGCGGTTTTGCCAAGGTTGCGCTGAGCGAGACTCAAGCGGCGCCAGCACCTGAACGCTAATCTTTTTTCTTGGCAGCTCCGAATAGATAACCGAGAGCACCAGTACCGAGTGTATAAGCCCACTTACGCGCGTCGTTCAATTCGGGAGAGCTAGGTAGGCAGAAGCTTACGCCGACAAATAAAAACACCACGATTAAAACAAGGCCTGCAATGTTGGTCGGCGCAGTCGTGGCTGAGCCAAAGAGTACTCCCAGCTTTCCCATTTCTTGTCGCAGAATCTCAAGCTCATGGCGCTTGGCGGCAGCAGCAAATGCTTCGCTTTCCTTTTGCCCGGACAGTCCAGGAACTTGCTCACTGGTGGGTTCGGCCGTTGGGTCTATGCGCGCGGTTGCGATTTTATCGACGCCGTTATCGTCGGAGGGTGTCATGCTGGAACACCGCCGGCTTTGGCCTTTTCTGCGGCAAGCCTGAAGTGGTCGCGCATCAGTTCAAACGGGATGCTGACATTTCGTATGCCATCAGACCTGCGCCATGTCAGATCCCACGGGCTGCCCGCCGCGTGGCTCATTTCGGACAAGGCGATGTCGGTGTATCTGCGGTAACTGTTCCAAACATTGTCCAGAAATTGGCGAATGGCAGAGTCCTCGGGTTCGGAAGCCTCCACGAAATCGAATCGCTGGGCATCAAAGGTCGAGGCTTTTTTCGATACGGGCCGGGAGCCGAATTCTTTGAACGCCTGATATAGCGATGGGAAAACCGGACCGTACTGCCAAGCTTGCGGTGCTTCGTTGAGTAGCGGTTTGCCGGTATAGCCGGCAAACCAGCCTGCCGCGTAGTACACCAGTTTTTGCAGCTTCATCGGATTCAGTTGTTCGCCACTGGCTTTAGCTCGCTCAATGAAGTAGTTGGCAATGGATTTTGGGCTGTAGAGTTGCATGTATCCTCCAAACCGCTGACAAATGTAATGTGCCTGCTCTTATGGACGCGGACGCTGCGAAAAAGTTCGGGTGAGGTAGCAGGACATCATGTCGGGTGTGCCGCCATTGGGAAATCCGGCTGCTTTATCTTGTTCGTAGCTTTTGGGATCGTAGTAGCCAGTCACTTCCCAGCCAATGTCCTCGGGCTTGCTGCCATCATGAGTCAGGGAAATCACGTGATAGCGGCATGCAGAGGTGGTTTGGTCCAGACGATAGGTGTAGCGCGCTAGTCCTGTATTGTTTTCATGATCCAGCAGTTTGTACGATGCCGCCTTGCAGACGCTAAATGGCGTGCTCCATAAAATCGCCTGTCGCTGGATGACCAGCTCACCTTGGCAGGCCCTACCGGTCGCCTGAAAGCGGGAAGGTAGTGGAAGCCCTTGTGCCAGAGCCTCCAACGTGGCGAAAGCTAAATTGGCGGCAGCAATTATTCTTACGCAGCGCATGGTGCTACCTCAGAGTGATTTTTCATCACAACCAAACAGTAGTTTAGCTTCCCGGCAGCGAGAGCGATTTGCTGCGTCACAAATGAACGGAAAGTGCCGCATTCAGCGGCGACCATAAGATCAAGGCTGCTTCAACTGGCCGATCACGCTGGCCACCTTGGTGGTAATCATATCGACCGCAGGGCCGTTGGCGCCGTGGGGAATGATCAGGTCGGCGTGACGTTTGGTGGGTTCGATGAATTGCTTGTGCATCGGGCGCACGGTTTCCAGATACTGGCCGACCACGCTCTCCACCGAGCGGCCGCGCTCGGTGATGTCGCGCTGCATGCGGCGGATGAAGCGGATGTCGGACGCCGTATCGACAAAGATCTTCAGCGACATGGTGTCGCGTAACGCCTCGTCATACAAGGCAAACAGGCCCTCGATCACGATCACCGGCGCCGGCTTGACCGTGATGGTCCGGCTGGAGCGGTTGTGGATGGTGAAGTCGTACTCCGGCATCTCGATGGTCTCGCCATTGCGCAAGGCCTGGACATGCTGCACCAGCAGTGGCCATTCGAACGCTTCCGGATGGTCGTAATTCTTCTGGTCGCGGACTTCCGGCGCGACGTCGGTCTGGTCGCAGTAGTAGTCATCCTGCATCACCACCGAAACCATATCCGGGCCAAACGCGGCCAGCACTTTCTTGGATACAGTGGACTTGCCACTGCCGCTACCGCCTGCGACGCCAATGATAAACGGTTGGAAGGAGATCTTGTTCATGCTGAATCAGGCGTGCTGCAACTGGCCGATAACGCTGGCCACTTTGGTGGTAATCATGTCGACCGCCGGGCCGTTGGCGCCGTGCGGAATAATCAGGTCGGCATGGCGCTTGGTCGGTTCGATGAATTGCTTGTGCATCGGACGCACGGTTTCCAGATACTGGCCGACCACGCTCTCCACCGAACGGCCACGGTCCGTGATATCGCGCTGCATGCGGCGGATAAAGCGGATATCGGAGGCCGTATCGACGAAAATCTTCAGCGACATCATGTCGCGCAAATCCGGGTCATACAAGGCAAACAAGCCTTCGATCACGATCACCGGGGCCGGTTTGACGGGAATGGTGCGGTTGGACCGGTTGTCGATGGTGAAGTCGTACTCCGGCATCGCGATCGGATCGCCATTGCGCAGGGCCTGGACGTGCTGGACCAGCAAAGGCCAGTCGAACGCCTGTGGATGGTCGTAATTCTGTTGGCGGCGGGCTTCCGGGGTGAGATGGGTCTGGTCGCAATAATAATCATCTTGCATCACGACCGAGACCATATCGGCGCCAAACGACGCCAGCACTTGTTGGGATACCGTCGACTTGCCACTGCCGCTACCGCCAGCGACACCAATGACAAACGGTTGGAAAGAAATCTTGCTCATGCCGAATGATACCGGAACCGCGACCGGGCGGACAGTAGGGGCGGCGCAGCTGTCAAAATGTAAATGTCGTTTTGTTAGCACTTGAAAGTAGTAAAATCGCTCGTTTATTCACTCACCCAGAAAGACTTCCGCTTTGATCGACAGCCTGCCGCTACGTGTCTTGCGTGCTGCCTTTGACCGGCGCATGGGGCCGCTGCATGAGGGGGACCACGACCTGCAAGGCTGGCGCAACCGTCTGCTCGATGGCTTGTGCGCGGTGGCTTTCTGGCTGGGTGTGATCGCCATCGTGCCCAGCATGTGGGGCAGCGCGCGCCAGGAGCACTGGCCATTGGTGGTCACCGATATCATCGCGCTGGGCGGCACCGGCTGGCTGCATTACCGGCGCGACCTGCCTTACCACTGGCGGGCGCTGGCGATACTGGGCATCGCGTATCTGATCGCGGTGGTGCTGCTGTTTTCTCTCGGGCCGCTGTCGCAGATCTACCTGCTGGCGGTGCCGGTACTGTGCACGGTACTGATCGGCACCGTGCCGGCCATGCTGGCGCTGCTGTGGTGCTCGGCCACCTTGTTCCTGATCGGCTACCTGGGCGGCATCGAGCTGGGCATGGCCGTGGTGGTGGTGGCGCCGGTCGCGCACTGGGCCATCCTCGGCGTGAACTTCCTGCTGGTGTCCAGCGTGCTGACCCTGTCCTGCACCTATCTGCTGCACGGGCTGGATGGCGCGCTGGCGCGTCAACGCGCCATTCACGCGCGCAGCCATGAGAACGAAATCCGCTACCGCCAGACGCTGGAGGCGCAGATCGCCACCCTGCATGCGCGCGAAGCGGATCTGCGGGCGTCGCAGGCGCGCCAGGCCGAATCGCTGGCGGCGCAGCGCGCCGCCGAAGTATCGAACCAGCTCAAGAGCGATTTCCTGGCGATGATCAGCCACGAAGTGCGCACGCCGCTGGGGGGCGTGATCGGCATGCTGCGCTCGGCGATGAAGGAGCCCGGCCTGACGCCAGCCACGCGCGACAAGCTGCGCCTCAGCCTGAGCAACGCCGAGGTGCTGCTGCAAATCATCAACGACATCCTCGACTTCTCGCGCCTGGAGGCGGGCAAGATGCCGCTGGAGTCGCTGGACTTCGACCTGCCGGCCTTGCTGCGCGACGTCAGCGGGCTGCTGGCCGACCGCGCCGAAACCAAGGGCATTGCGCTGATAACCGATATCGATCCGGCGCTGCCGGCCTGGTGGCGCGGCGATCCGACCCGGCTGCGGCAGGTGGTGGTCAACCTGGTCGGCAACGGCATCAAGTTCACCGAGCGCGGCGAGGTGTGCGTGAGCGCGGCGGAAGAGGCGGGCGGCATCGTCCTCACCGTGAGCGACAGCGGCATCGGCATCGAGGCCGACGCGCTGGGCCGCCTGTTCCAGAAGTTCGAGCAGGCCGACGCCGCCACCGCCCGCAAATACGGCGGCGCCGGCCTGGGCCTGGCGATCTGCAAAAACATCGTCGCCGCCATGAACGGACGCATCGAGGCCAACAGCCAGCCCGGCGTCGGCAGCGTGTTCCGCGTGCACCTGCCGCTGGAGCCGGGCGTGCCGGCGCCGCTGCGCCCGGCTCCAGCGTGCCGTCCGCACGCGGCGCGCCTGGCCGTGCTGTGCGCCGAAGATGGCAGCACCAACCAGGTCATCCTGCGTGAACTGCTGGGCAATATGGGCCACAGCATCACCATGGTCGAGGACGGCGTGGCGGCGCTGGCGCAGCTGGCGGCACGCGACTACGACCTGGTCATCATGGATGGCCGCATGCCGCGCATGGATGGCGTGACGGCCGTGCAGCGTTTGCGGGCCGGACAGGACGGGGTGCGCGATCCGGCCGTGCCGGTGATCGCGCTGACCGCCAACGCCACCGCCGAAGAGCGGCAGCGCTTCATGGCGGCCGGCGCCAGCGGCTTCCTGGCCAAGCCGGTCGACGAGATGGCATTGCACGCCGAGATAGGGATACAGCTGGGCGCCTTGCTGGCGCTGGGTAAAGCCCTGATCGGCGAGCAGCGCGCCATGGCGGCGGGCGCGCCGGCGCTGGCGGAACTGGACGCCATGTTCGAGGTGGCGGAGCTGCCGCCGGCCAGCACCCAGCCGGCGGACGATGGCGACAAGCTGTACCGGTCCATGCGCTCGGCTTTCCTGATCGAAGGGCCGCGTTTGCTGGCGGTGGCGCGCCAGGGGCTGGAGGATGGCGATGCGCTGGTGGTCGCGCTGGCCGCGCACAGCCTGATGGGCGGCGCCGCCTTCCTCGGCGCCAACGCCCTGCACGCCTGCTGCGCCCAGATCGAGCGGCTGGCCGATGCCGGCGATCTCGACGCCGTCACGCCGCACCTGGCAACCCTCCAGTACGAACTGTCGCGCACGCTCGCATAACCGCATCCGCCATAAAGATTGCGCAATCATTTCGCCGATAGTGTGCTATCTTTGCACTCCCATCATTAAATGATAGCGCAAACATGTCTGGTTCCAGAATCCGGGGGCTACGCTGGTGGATGATCGGCTTGATCATGCTGGGGGCCGTCATCAACTACCTCACGCGCAGCACGCTGGCGGTGGCGGCGCCGACGCTGCTGACTGAGCTGCATATCTCCACCAGGGAATACTCGTACATCACGGCCGCCTTCCAGGGCATGATCATGCTGCAACCGCTGTGCGGCTATGTGCTGGATGTGATCGGACTGAAGTTCGGCTTCGCCATGTTTGCGGCGGCCTGGTCGGTCATCTGCATGGCGCATGGCATGGCCACCAACTGGCAGACGCTGGCGGTGTTGCGCGGCCTGCTGGGGCTGGCCGAGGGCTCGGCCAATCCGGCCGGCATGAAGGCGGTGTCGATCTGGTTCCCGGCCAAGGAGCGCGGCATGGCGGGCGGCATCTTCAATATCGGCGCCTCGTTCGGTTCCATGCTGGCGCCGCCGCTGGTGGTGTGGGCCATCCTGCATTACAACTGGCAGTCGGCGTTTGTGATCACCGGCGCGCTGGGCCTGGTCTGGGTGGCGCTGTGGCTGCTGCTGTACGACGCGCCGGCGCGCCATCGGCGCTTGTCGGCCGAGGAGGCGCGGCATATCGCCGCCGGCCAGGAGCAGCATCTGGAAGGCGACGGCAAGCGGCCTTCGCTCATCAGCATTCTCAAGATGCGCAATTTCTGGGGCATTGCGTTGCCGCGCTTTCTGGCCGATCCGGCGTGGGGCACGCTGTCGTTCTGGGTGCCGCTGTACCTGACCACGGTGCGCCATTTCGATCTGGCGCAGATCGCCATGTTTGCCTGGCTGCCTTTCCTTGCCGCCGACCTCGGCTGCCTGTTCGGGCCGGTGGTGGTGCTGGCCTTGCAAAAGCGCGGCGTGCGGTTGATTAACGCGCGCCGCGGCGCTTTCACGCTGGGCGCAAGCATGATGATGGGCGTGGCCTTTGTCGGCTATGTCGACAGCCCGTATGCCGCGATTGCCTTGCTCAGCCTGGCCGGCTTTGCGCACCAGACCCTGTCGGTCACGGTGATCACCATGTCGTCCGATCTGTTCCGCCGCAACGAGGTGGCGACGGTGGCGGGCATGTGCGGCACTTTTGGCAATTTCGGCTTGTTGCTGTTCTCGCTGCTGATCGGCGGGCTGATGAGCACCATTGGCTACACGCCGTTCTTTGTCAGCCTGGCGGTGCTGGATCTGGTGGCGGCGGTGCTGTTGTGGACCTTGGTGCGAGAGAAAAACGCATGATTCAAAATCCTGTTCTGACGGGCTTCAATCCCGATCCCTCCATCGTGCGCGTGGGCGACGATTACTACGTCGCCACCTCCACCTTTGAGTGGTATCCCGGCGTGCAGATTCATCATTCGCGCGATCTGGTGAACTGGCGTTTGCTGACCCGTCCGCTAACGCGCGCCAGCCAGCTGAATATGCTCGGCGCGCCCGACTCGTGCGGCGTGTGGGCGCCGTGCCTGACCTATGCCGATGGCCTGTTCTGGCTGATTTACACCGACGTCAAGCGCTACGGCCGCACCTCGACCGGCGGCGCCACCGGCAGCGCGTCCCTGCGCGATTTCCACAACTACCTGGTGACCAGTCCGAGCATCGAGGGACCGTGGTCCGATCCGGTGTACCTCAACAGCAGCGGCTTCGATCCCTCGCTGTTCCATGACGACGATGGCCGCAAGTATGTGCTCAACCAGTTGTGGGATCACCGTCCGGGCAGCAACCGCTTTGCCGGCATCGTGTTGCAGGAATATGCCGACGGCAAGCTGATCGGCAAGCGCGAGAATATCTTCAAGGGCACGGCGCACGGACTGACCGAAGCGCCGCATCTGTACCAGCGCAACGGCTACTACTATCTGCTGACGGCGGAAGGCGGCACCGGCTGGAACCATGGCGTGACCATGGCGCGCTCGCGCAATTTGCTGGGGCCGTATGAATTGCATCCGGATGTGACCATCCTGAGTGCGCGCCACCGGCCGGATGTGGCGTTGCAGCGGGCAGGGCATGCGGATCTGGTGGAGACGCCGGATGGCCAGACTTACATGGTCTACCTGTGCGGCCGGCCGCTGCGCAACCGCGGCACCTGCACGCTGGGGCGCGAGACCGCGATTCAGCCCATGGTGTGGGGCGAGGATGGCTGGCTGCGCAGCCGAGATGGCCTCGGCTCGCCGGAATCGCAGGCCGAAGCGCCTGGTTTGCCTGAGCACCGCTTCGCGCCGGCGCCGGTGCGTGAGGAATTCGATGCGCCCGGGTTGCCGCTGGCCTTCCAATGGCTGCGCACGCCGTGGCCGGAAGCGTTGTTCAGCCTGACGGCGCGGCCGGGCCATCTGCGCCTGTATGGCCGTGAAACGCTGGGCAGCCAGTTCCGCCAGGCGCTGGTGGCGCGGCGCCAGCAAGCGCATTGCTACAGCGCGTCGACGGTGGTGGAGTTCGAGCCGGAGCACTACCAGCAGCAGGCCGGGCTGGTGTGCTACTACGGCGCGGCCAAGTTCCACTACCTCTACATCACGCACGATGAGGAAGCGGGCAAGCATTTGCGGGTGATGAGCAGCCTGCCCAACCACGTGCAGACCGACACCTTCACCGCGCCGATCGCGCTGCCATCGGGCGTGCCGGTGCAGTTGCGGGTGGAAGTGGATGAGGAACGCCTGTACTTCGGCTATCGCGTCGACGAGGGCGACTGGCGATGGCTGCCGCAGCAGTTCGACGCCAGCATCCTATCGGACGAAGCCAACGCGCCGGGCATGCCGAACTTCACCGGCGCCTTTGTCGGCATGGCCTGCCAGGACATGGCCGGCACCGCCCTGCACGCCGACTTCGACTATTTCGAATACCGCGAGCGGCCGTATTGCATCGATCCGCGTGTGAAGACGTAGATGGCGCACAAGCCCACGAGCAACATGGCTACGCTGTCCGGCTCAGGCACAGGCGCTGGTACAGGCGCCGTGACGGCAGGCGGCGGGCCGGCGTAGGTGCGGAAGGTGTAGTCGAACTGGGCGAAGGGGGTGTAATCGTTGGCGTAGGCCATGCCGTGCTTGCAGTCGTTCAGCGAGCCGCCGATGATGAAGTAGGGGATGTCGCTGGTGAAGGTGAGGTAGTAGGTCTTGCCCGCCTCGGCTTTCACCGGCGCCCAGAAGGTGTCCACCCACAGCACACCCAGTCCGCGTGCTTCGCCCTCGGCCAGCTTGACGCCACCCTGCGTCGGCAAGGCGTCCCACAGCGCGATGGTGATCGGGCCGCTTTCTTCCGTCTGCCATATCTGCACGCCGGCGCCTGTGATGGTGGCGGCATTGGTCTGGAACGATTGGGCTAGTCCGGTCTGATACAGGCCCGCCATCTTGGTCACTTTTTCCGGCTGGTTCTGGTCGATGATATTTTGCGCCGCGGCCAGCGACGCGCTGAGCGCGAGAGCGCTGGCAAGCAGGCAACAATAGATAAGCCTACGCATCAACTTCTCCTCATGGATGTGGGGATTTGTTTCTTGCAGTAGGATTAATTCTATTTGGGCTGAGGCCGGCGCAATGTGCGCCCGCTAACGACCGGCTTGCATGGACTTGCTTTTCTTCTCCTCTTCCATTTTCCTGGCCAGGGCAATGGTTTCCTCCGCCAGCCTGATGACCTGTGCCCAGGGCGGCGCGCTGTCAATATCATTGCGGCGATTGGTGAATTTCGTAATTGCGGTGCGCGTCTGGTGCCAGCACAATGGTGCGCATAAAAAATCCCTGAGACATCCCCTATGAATATCCGCCTTGCCGCCGCCCTGGCCGTATTGTCGTCGTCCGCTTTTGCGGCGCCCAACGATTTGAACGTGTATGCCGGCCATCCGCTGGAGGCGGGCAGCATCGTCGTTTCCGACGCCGATTCCGTCAAGACCTTGGCCGGCGATGCGGTTGAGATTCCCAAGTCTCCGGATGGCGTGGTCGCCGTCAGTAAGTCGGCCAAGGCGAAGAAGGATGATGCGCTTACCCTGAACTGGAACAAGGCATGGTACGCCAGCCTGCGCGTGCAGGGCGGCAAGCCGGTCGATCTGCGTCCCTACCTGGCCAAGGGCGTGCTGGCGCTGGATCTCAAAGTGGATGAGCTGGCCGAAGGCGGCCTCAGCTTCCGTCTCAAGTGCGGCGATCAATGCGAGCGCGGCGTGCCGTATGTGATTCCGGCGCGCGCCGCGCAAGGCAAGGGCTGGCAGCATCTGGTGATGTCGGCCAGCTGCTTTTACCGCGAAGGCGACGATTTCAGCAAGATCACCCAGCCGTTCGAACTGAACGGCACCGGCAAGGGCAAGGTCGCCATCGCCAACGTCAAGTATCAGCTGAGCGGCAAGCCCAATGTGGAGTGCCCGGACTACAAGACCGTCTCGGTCACGCCGGACAAACTGAACGAATCGTGGTCGATCAGCTGGTGGACCGCGCGCCACGAGAAGAAACTGGCCGACGCCAAGGCGCTGGGCAAGAGCGCGCAAGTGGTGTTCATCGGCGACTCCATCACCGAGGGTTGGGAAAAGAGCGGCGCGCCGGTCTGGGACCGCTACTACAAGCCGCTGAACGGCATCGCGCTGGGCTTCGGCGGCGACCGCACCGAGAACGTGCTGTGGCGTCTGTTGCACGGCGAGGTGGACAGCCTCGATCCGAAAGTCGCGGTGCTGATGTTCGGCACCAATAACACCGGCCATCGCCAGGAAGATCCGAAGACCACGGCCCTCGGCATCAAGCGCAATATCGACGAGCTGCAAAAGCGCCTGCCGAATACCAAGATCCTGCTGCTGGCCATTTTCCCGCGCGGCGAAAAGCCGGATGACAATCTGCGCCAGATTAACGACAAGATCAACACCATCATCGCCGGCTTTGCCGACAACCAGAAGGTGTTCTTCGCCAACCTCAACCAGGCCTTCCTGCAACCGGATGGCTCGCTGTCGCGCGACATCATGCCGGACCTGCTGCACCCGAACGAGAAGGGCTACGAGATCTGGGCCAAGGCCATGGCGCCGGAGCTGGCGAAATTGCTGCCGGCCGCATCGCAGTACGCATGGGATAATGTGCCGATCGGCGGCAGCGGCTTTGTCTCCGGACTGGTCGCCAGCAAAAAGGAACCGGGCCTGATCTACGCCCGGACCGATGTCGGTGGCGCCTACCGCTGGGACGTAAAAAAAAACGCTGGATTCCACTGATGGACTGGGTGTCCGATAAGGACACCGGCCTGCTTGGCATCGAATCGCTGGCGATCGATCCCTCTTCGCCCAACAAGCTCTACCTCTCCGCTGGCATCGCCTACCTGAATGGCGGCGCCAGCGCCATCCTCAAGTCCGACGACTACGGCCAGACCTTCAAGCGCATCGACGTCACCAGCCAATTCAAGGTGCATGGCAACGGCATGGGCCGCGGCAACGGCGAGAAGCTGCAAGTCGATCCGGACAACGGCAAGATCCTCTACATCGGCACCCGCGCCAATGGCTTGTTCAAGAGCGAGGACGAAGGCCTGACCTGGCGCCGCCTCGACGGCCTGGACGTCAACACCACCAATAACAAGAACGGCATCAGCTTCGTGCTGCTGGATCAGGGCAAGATCTACGTCGGCGTTTCGCGCTATGGCGACAATATGTATGTGTCGGCCGACGGCGGCAAGCGCTTCAGGCTGATGGCGGGCGGTCCGGCCAGGCTGATGCCGCACCGCGCGGTGGTCGCCAACGGCAAGCTGGTGGTGACCTTCGCGCAGGGCGCCGGCCCGCACGCTGACAAGACCAAGGACGAAGGCCTGGAAACGGGCGGCGTGTGGCAATACGACATGGCCAGCGGCCGCTGGGCCGACATCTCGCCGCCGCTGAACCGCGCCTACGCCGGCATCACGGTGGCGCCGGACAATCCGCTGCGCATGGTGGTGTCGACCATTTCCTACTACCAGATGCGTGGCGGCATCGGCGACCAGTTCTACGAAACGCTGGATGGCGGCAAGAGCTGGAAGAGCATCGTCGCCAACGGCGTGCAGATCGATTCGAACGGCGTCAGCTGGATCGCCGGCAGCTTCATTCACTGGGCCGCCAGCATCGAGTTCGATCCCTTCGACAGCAAGCGTTTGATGACGGTGTCCGGCAACGGCGTATTCGTCTCCACCGATATCCACGCCGCCAAGCCGGTGTGGAAGTTCGAGGACATGGGGCTGGAGGAATCGGTGCCGCTGAATCTGGTGAGCATCCCCGGCGGCCCGGTGATTTCCGCCATCGGCGATTACGACGGCTTCCGCCACACCGACCTGACCCAATACTCGCCGATCCACACCCCGACCATGGGCACCACCTGGGGCCTGGACTACGCGGCGCGCCAGCCGAACGTGGTGGCGCGCGCCGGCACCGCCATGTACATCTCGCATGACATGGGCGTGAGCTGGACCAAAACCGCCAGCATGAACGGCATCAAGGGCCAGTTGGCGCTGAGCGCCGATGGCAAGGTCATCGTGCACTGCCCGGAGAAATTTACCACCTGCTACCGCACGGCTGATGAAGGTACGACCTGGAGCGAGGTGCGGGGCCTGCACACCGAGCGCGGCCGGGCCGTGGCCGATCCTGTCAACCCGCGCAAGTTCTACGCGCTGGATGGCAACCGCCTGCTGGTCAGCACCGACGCGGGCGCCAGCTTCACGCCGGCCACCGGCGTGCTGGCTTCGGCCAAGGGCTCCAAGGCGGTGCGCGCCGTGCCGGGCCGCGAGGGCGAGGTGTGGGTGGCGCTGTATGACGGCGGCCTGGCGCGCAGCACCGATTCCGGCGCCAGCTTTGCAAATTTGCAAGGTGTCAGCTACGCGGCGGCGGTCGGCTTCGGCAAGGCCGCGCCGGGCGCCGGCCACCCCACGGTCTACATCTGGGGCGAGGTCGGCGGCGTGCGCGGCGTGTTCCGGTCCACTGACACCGGCGCCACATGGTTGCGTATTAACGACGATCAGCACCAATACGGCGGTCCGGGTGACGCCCAGTTCGTCATCGGCGACATGAATACGTTTGGCATCGTTTTCATGAGCACGGCAGGGCGCGGCATTGTTTTTGGCAAGCCGCTGGTTCAATAAGTATAAAAAACGTAATTTCTTAAGGGAATTTAGTGAAATTCGTTATGGATGAAGCGAAATTTTTCATATCCGCACCATTCGAGGAGCGTGTAACAATGGTAAGAAGGCCCCATACGTCTCGGATTGGAACAGTCGAAATGCAAATGAAGTCACACCGGATTGCGCTACTGTTTAATGCAAACAAGATATTTGACCGCGAAGTCATCGCCGGCGTCGCCGCGTACCTGAGTTCCACGCGCGCCACCTGGGATCTGTTCCTGGAAGAAGACTTCCGCCTGCGCCTGCCCGGCATCGAGCGCTGGCAGGGCGACGGCATCATCGCCGACTTTGACGATCCGGCCGTGGCCGAGGCCCTCACGCGCAGCCGCATCCCGGTGGTGGCGGTGGGCGGCTCGTACGAAAACCAGGCCGCCTATCCCGATGACGTGCCGTACGTCGCCACCGACAACTTCAAATTGATCAAGATGGCGCGCGATCATCTGATCGAGGCCGGGCTGCGCCACTTCGCCATGTTCTCGCTGCCGGAAGCGCAGGAGAACCGCTGGGCGCAGGAACGCGAGAAGGCGTTCTGCTCGCTCATGAACGCGGACAAGATGGAGCCGCACATCTATCGCGGCCTGGGCACCAGCGCGCCGTCGTGGGACGAGGCGGTGGAGCAGCAGATCAAATGGCTGCATAGCCTTCCCAAGCCGGTTGGCATCATCGCCGTCACCGATGCGCGCGCGCGCCAGCTGATGCAGGCTTGTATCATGGCCGGCATCGCGGTGCCGGAGCAAGTGGCGCTGATCGGCATCGACAACGATCCGCTGGCGCGCATGCTGACCCGTATTCCCCTGAGCTCCGTGATCCAGGGCGCGCAGGAAATGGGCCGCACCGCCGCCCACCTGCTGGACCAGATGCTGCACGGCGTGCGCATGAGCGGCACGCGCGTGCTGGTGCCGCCGGTCGGCATCAACGTGCTGGCCTCGACCCAGCACGAAGCGCCCAAGCATCCGCACGTGATGCGGGCGCGCCACTTCATCCGCCAGTACGCCTGCCAGGGCATCAAGACGCACCAGGTGGCGGAGTATGTGGGCATCTCGCGTTCATCGCTGGAGTCCTACTTCCGGCAGGAGCTCAATTGCAGCGTGCATGATGTGATCCTGCGCTTCAAGCTCGATGCCGCCACGTCCATGCTGGCGCGCGGTGAGCGCAGCATCGCCGAGGTGGCGTTGTGCTGCGGCTTCACCTCCGTGCAGTACATGCACGCGGTGTTCAAGCGCGAACTCGGATGCACGCCGCGCACCTACCAGGACCGCGCCATGCAAGGCATCGTCGATGATGGATCGGCGTTGCCGCCGCCGGAGCTGGCAGCATAATTTCATTGCCATGGTTGGTGATTTTCGTAATTGCGGCTGATATTTAGTCCGGTCAAAATCCTCCAGCTATTTTGGAGACGAGACCTTGGACAAAAAATTCTATACCCCACGCGAGCAGGCGATTTATCCCAGCCTCGCCGGCAAGCGCGTTGTTGTCACCGGTGGTGGCAGCGGCATTGGCTCCGGCATTGTTGAAGCCTTTGCGCGCCAGGGCGCGCTGGTGACTTTCCTCGACATCGCCGAAGCCGATTCGCGCGCCTTGCAGGACAGCTTGGCCGGCTTGGCCACGCCGCCTAAATTCGTGCGCTGCGACCTGACCAATCTTGAGCAGCTGGCCGAAGTGTTCAAGGGCATCGGCCCGGTCGATGTCCTCATCAACAACGCCGCCAACGACGACCGCCACGCCATCAAGGACGTGACGCCGGCGTATTGGGAAAACCGCATGGCGGTCAACCTGCGCCACCTGTACTTCTGCGCGCAGGCCGTGGTGCCGGCCATGCAGGCGGCGGGCGGCGGCGTGATCCTGAATTTCAGTTCCATCTCCTGGCACTTGGCCCTGCCGGATCTGACGCTGTACATGACGGCCAAGGCGGGCATCGAGGGCATGACGCGTGGCATGGCGCGCGACCTGGGGCGAGACAATATCCGCGTCAACAGCGTGATCCCGGGCGGCGTGCGCACGCCGCGCCAGGAAGCCCTGTGGCACACGCCGGAGGAGGAGGCGCGCATCCTGGCGGGCCAGTGCCTGCCGCAGCGCGTGGAGATGGCCGACGTGGCGGCGTTGTCGCTGTTCCTGGCTTCCGACAGCGCGGCGCGCTGCTCCGGCCGCGAGTACTATGTGGACGCGGGGTGGTACGGCGCCTGATGTACCATACACTTCGTCGTACATAAACAGGAGACTGAAACGATGAAGAAAATCCTCAGCACGGCGGCCATCGCCGTCATGATGGCGTGCGTCGGCGGCAACGCCATGGCGGACGCCAAAAATCCGAAGATCGGCTTTTCCATCGACGATCTGCGCCTGGAACGCTGGGCGCGCGATCGCGACTACTTCGTCGCGGCCGCCGAGCAGCAGGGCGCCAAGGTGTTCGTGCAATCGGCCGACGCCAGCGAGCAGCGCCAGATCGCGCAAATCGAAAACCTGATCTCGCGCGGCGTCGACGTGCTGGTGATCGTGCCTTACAACGCCACGGTGCTGACCAACGCCGTGCGCGAGGCGAAGAAGGCGAAGATCAAGGTGGTCTCCTACGACCGCCTGATCCTCAACGCGGACATCGACGCTTACATCTCCTTCGATAACAATATGGTTGGCCAGTTGCAGGCGCAAGGCGTGCTGGCGGCCAGGCCGAAAGGGAACTTCTACCTGCTGGGCGGCGCGCCGACCGACAGCAACGCCAAGATGCTGCGCGACGGCCAGCTGAAGGTGCTGCAACCGCTGATCGACAAAGGCGACATCAAGGTGGTGGGCAAGCAGTGGGTGAAGGACTGGAGCCCGTCCGAGGCGATGTCGATTGTTGAAAATGCACTGACTGCCAACGCCAACAAGATCGATGCGGTGGTGGCTTCCAACGACGCCACGGCCGGCGGCGCGATCCAGGCGCTGGCCGCGCAAAAGCTGGATGGCAAGGTGGCCGTGTCGGGCCAGGACTCCGACCTTGCCGCCGTCAAGCGCGTGATCGCCGGTACCCAGACGCTGACCGTCTACAAACCGCTGAAACTGATCGCCTCGGAAGCGGCCAAGCTGTCGGTGCAGCTGGTGCGCAATGAGAAGCCGGGCTTCAATGCGAAGTACAACAACGGCTTCAAGGAAGTGGACTCGGTGTTTCTTAAACCGATCGCGCTGACCAAGGCCAATGTGGACCTGGTGGTCAAGGACGGCTTCTATACGCAAGCCCAGCTCTCCGGCAAATAATCAACCAGGCCCGCGCCAGCGGGCCTGCGTCATCTGTCTTATTCCAACGACGATTGCTTATTATCATTCGTCCGCTTGGTGAATTTCGCAATTGCGAGCCGGTTTAGTAAAAAGCACAATGGCTCAAAATCGCGCACACTGGCACCCCGCCAGCTGACCGCCGCGATAAAAATTATAGAGCGAGCGAGACGACACCAAATTTGAAGACCAGATTTCGGCGCTATCCGGCGCCGGCGGGACAACTCAACCTCGCATTCTCGATTCACCCCACAGACGACGAGAAATACCAATAACAAATAGCCTATGAGCTATGAAATCTTCGTATAACTTTGGAGAGCGTAGATGAAACATCTTAAGAAAACGGCCATCGCATTAGGCGTAGTACAAATGACGATGATGCTGAGCGGCGCAGCCGTGGCCCAGACGACTGAAGTCCCTAAATCCGACGTTGCCGCTGAACCGGTAGCGGTGGTGGTGACCGGTCAGCGCGCGGCGCTGCAATCGGCACAGAAGATCAAACAGAACTCCGACGAAATCGTTGACTCCATCGTCGCCGAGGACATGGGCAAGCTGCCCGACCGTTCGGTGACCGAGGTGCTGCAACGCGTGGTCGGCGTGACCATCGACCGCACCATGGCCAAGGGCGACCCGGAACACTTCTCGGTGGAAGGTTCCGGCGTGTCGATTCGTGGCCTGAGCTATGTGCGTTCCGAGTTGAACGGCCGCGATTCGTTCTCGGCCAACGGCGGCCGCTCGCTGAACTTTGAAGACGTGCCGCCGGAGCTGGTGGCGGGCGTCGACATTTACAAGAACCCATCGGCGGAGCAGATCGAAGGCGCCGTCGGCGGCCTGGTGAACCTGCGTACCGCCATGCCGTTCGATTACAAAGGCTTCAAGGCCGCCATCTCGGCCGACCGCACCTGGTCGGAACTGAAGAAGGGCAAGACCTCGCCGTCGTATTCCGGCCTGGTGTCCAACCGCTGGAAAACGCCGATCGGTGAAGTGGGCGCCTTGCTGGACCTGGCCTACTCGGAAAGCGGCACCCGTACCGACGCGTTCCAGGTCGAGCCTTACTATCCGCTGAAAGACGCCAAGGGCAATTCGGTCTTCGTACCGAAGGGCGCGCAATGGCGTACGCTGGAATTCAACCGCAAGCGCGAAGGTGCTTACGGCGCGCTGCAATGGAAAAAGGATGACTGGTCCAGCAGCCTGACCTACTTCAAATCGAAGTATGAGATGCAATGGGACGAGCAGGCGATCTTCGCCCAGTCCAGCCCATATAACATCAAGGTTTCGCCGGACGCCACCTTCAATTCCAAGGGCGCGCTGCTGACCGGCACCCTGACCGATCCGACCGATGGTGGCATCAACTTCGGCGACGATACCCGTACCTCCAACCGCAAGTCCGACACCACCGACATTTCGTGGAACCTGCGCTGGCGTCATGACAGCTGGACCGTCACCACCGACCTGCAACGCATCAAGGCCAAAACCCACAGCGTCGACTCCACCGTCGCCACCGGCGTGACCATGCCGAGCGAAACGCTGGACCTGACCGGCAGCGTGCCAAAGATCCTGTTCACCGATGCTGGCCGCGCTTACCTGGCCGATCCAAAGAACTACTACTGGGCGTTCACGATGGAACACCTGGACAAGAGCGAAGCGAATGAAACCGCGTGGAAGACCGACGTCAAATACGACTTCGATCACCCAGTGCTGCGCGACGTGCGTTTCGGCGTGCGCCTGACCGATCGCGATGCGGTGACCCAGAACTCCAACCCAAGCTACAACTGGTCCGCTATCTCCCAGCCTTGGCAGGTCGGCTGGAACATCAGCGGCCTGGCGTCGCTGGGCGATCCTCGCTTCAGCGGCAACACCAACGTCCACACCTTCAACAACTTCTTCAACGGCGGCGTATCCGTGCCGGCCGTGGTGTTCCCGAACGTCTCGCTGGCGCAAGGCTACCCGGCCAGCTACGCCCAGTTGCACACCTATCACGATATCCTGTGCCGAGAGGTCAGCCCTACTAACTCGTGCGACCCGTGGAAGCCGGCCACCTTCGGCGCCGACAACTATGCCGGCACCAACGACCAATCGGAAAAGACCAAGGCCATGTACGGCCAACTGCGCTTCGGCTGGGATGATCTGAAATATCCGGTCGACGGTAACATCGGCGTGCGTTATGTGAAGACTGACAGCACTGCGCGCGGCTACACCGTGTTCACCTCGACCGCACCAACCGGCGGCACGATGGTGGGCGTGCCGGTGCCGAACATCGCGCCGTTCGCGCAAGTGAAGGATTACGAGAACGACTACCACAACGTGCTGCCTAGCCTGAACCTGCGCATGAAAGCCAGCGACACGCTGCAGTTCCGTTTGGCCCTCGCCTCGGCGCTGTCGCGTCCCGACTTCACGCAGCTGCAGGGCTACACCGAGTTGTCGGAATCGGCCAACAGCTCGACCAATACCGCCACCGGCGTCACCACCGTCAACAGCGTGAGCCTGACCGGTAAGGGTTCGGGCAATCCGTTGCTGCGTCCTACCACCTCCAAGCAGCTCGACCTGACTGCGGAATGGTACTTCGCACCTACCGGCTCGGTCACGCTGGCGTTGTTCAACAAACGCCTGAAGGATATCGTGGTCAACCAGACCTATATCCAGCAACTGCCTGACACCGCCGGCAAACTGCATGATTTCGTGGTTACCGGTCCGGTCAACGGCGCCAAGGGCCATGCCCGCGGCTTCGAGCTGGCTTATCAGCAGTACTTCGACAAGCTGCCTGGCGCATGGTCCGGCCTGGGCCTGCAAGCCAACTTCACCTTCGTGGACAGCAAGCGCGATCTGTACAAGCCTGTCTATCAGAAGTACTGCTCGGGCGGGAACACTGCTGACAACGTCAACCTGAACCTGAACGGTTGCGATACCGATGGCACCACCTTCGGCAACCTGCCGCTTGAAAACCTGTCGCGCCAGACCTACAACCTGGCCCTGTTGTACGATAAAGGCCCGATTTCGGCACGCCTGGCTTACAACTGGCGTTCGAAGGCCCTGCAAGCGGTCAACGTGAACGGCACACAAGGCACGGACGGCCTGGATTCCAATCCAGCCAGCCCGACCTACGGCCAGCACGTTATCGCCTGGGGCCTGCCTACCTGGTCGGATGCTTACGGCCAGCTGGATGCGTCGATGTTCTACAAGTTCACCGACAAGCTGCAACTGGGCCTGGAAGCGCAGAACCTGACCGATGCGACCTACAAACAGCTGATGCAGCAAAATATCGGTATGATGGGTCGCGCGTGGTTCAAGACCGGCCGTCGCGTCGTCGCAAAACTGAGCTATGACTTTTAATTGAAAGGTTCTATCTAGATGAAGAAATCCGCCCGCCAGCTTGTTACCTCCCTCAGTTTTTTGATGGCCGCAGCTGGCGCGGCGGCCGCCGACATCCCTCAGATAGTGAAGAAGGACGGCCGTTTCGCCTTGATGGTGGACGGCGCGCCCTTCGTCATCCTCGGCGGACAAGCGCAGAATTCCAGTAATTACCCGCTGGCCCTGAACAAGGTCTTCGCGGCGATCAAGGACATGAACGCCAACACCCTCGAAATCCCGGTGGCCTGGGAGCAGGTCGAGCAGGTGGAAGGCAAATTCGATTTCAGCTACGTCGACACGCTGGTCGCCGAAGCACGCAAGAATAAAGTGAAACTGGTGCTGCTGTGGTTCGGCACCTGGAAGAACACCGGCGCCAACTACGCGCCGGAGTGGGTCAAGTTCAACAACGCGCGCTTCCCGCGCATCGTCTCCAAGGATGGCAAGATCACTTACTGCCTGTCGCCGCAAGGCGAAGAGACGCTGAAGGCCGACAAGAAGGCTTTCGTTGAGCTGATGAAGCACATCAAGAAGATCGACGAGGCACAACGCACCGTCATCATGGTGCAGGTCGAGAATGAAGTCGGCACCTACGGTTTCGCGCGCGACTACGCGCCGAAGGCGGAGGCGCTGTTCAATCAGCCGGTGCCGCAAGTGGTGCTGGACCATAAAAAATCGCCGGTGGCGCTCGCCAAAACCGGCACCTGGAAGCAGGTCTACGGCGACTACGCCGACGAGTACTTCCACGCTTACTCCATCGCCAGCTATATCGAGGAAATCGCCAAGGCTGGCCGCGCGGTCTACAACCTGCCGATGTACGTGAATAACGCGCTGCGCGATCCGCTGGAAAGCCCGGTCAAGCCGTGGAAGGAAAACTTCGCCAGCGGCGGCCCGACCTATGATGTGATCGATATCTACCGCGCCGCCGCGCCGCATATCGATTTCGCCGGTCCGGATATCTATGGTCCGGATTCGAAGAAGTTCACCGCCACGCTGAATCACTTCCAGCGCCCGGACAATCCGCTGATGGTGCCGGAGATGAGCAACGCCTCCGAGTACGTGCGCTACACCTGGCTGGTGCTGGGCCGCGGCGCCATCGGCTTCTCGCCGTTCGGCATCGACTACGCGGACTACAGCAATTTCCCGCTCGGCCACAAAGCCACCGACAAGACCATGGTGGAACCGTTCGGCAAAATCTACGCCGCCTTCCGCCCGATGGAACGCCAGTGGGCCAAGTGGGCGTTTGAAGGCCGCACCTACGGCGTGGCCGAAGGCGACGACCGCCAGCCGCAAACCGTGGACATGAAGGGCTGGAAGGCCACCATCTCGTTCCGCGAGTGGCAGTTCGGCGAGCGCGAATATTTTAAAGACATCAAGGACCTGCCGGCCGGCACCGAGAAGCCGAACGGCGGCGCCGCGATCGCGCAGATTGGCGACAATGAATTCATCATCATCGGCCAGCGTGCGCGCGTGAAGATCGACCATGCCGAAGGCAAGCCGTCGATGTGGGCGCGCGTGGAAGAGGGCTATTACGACGCTTCCGGCAAATGGATCATGGAACGTAACTGGAACGGCGATCAAACCGACTATGGCCTCAACCTGACCGGCAATCCGGTCGTGTTGAAGGTTAAACTCGGTACTTATTAAAAAACGGAGACACTATGCGTATCAAGACGATCGCCCATGCAGCCGCCTGCGTGGCTGTGATGGCGGCCGGCCACAGCGTGGCAGGCAGCTTTGAAAAGACCGCCACCGGCGTGGTGGTCAAGCCTGACAGCGGCGCCGCCAAAGAGGTGCGCCTGGAGGTCATGGCCGACAATATCATTCACGTGGTGAAGCTAGACCAGGCGGGCAAGTCGCTGACCCCATCGCTGATGACCGTGGCCGCACCTGTTAGCGGTAACTTCTCGGTCAGCGCAACGGGCAAGGACAAGGTCACGCTGAAGGCGAAGAAGATCTCGGTGGCGGTGTCGCTGGCCACCGGCCAGGTGCAGTTCTTTAACGCCGCCGGCAAGGCTTTCCTGACGCAGCAGGCCGAGAGCATGGCGCCGACGTCGGTGGACGGCAAGCCGTTCCTGGCGGTGAAGCAGGGCTTCAACTACGGCACCAGGGACGCCTTCTACGGCCTGGGCCAGCACCAGAATCACCAGATGAACCTCAACGGCGAAGACGTGCTGCTGATGCAGCACAATATGGCGATTGCCGTGCCGTTCGTGGTCTCGGATAAAAACTACGGCGTCCTGTGGGATAACAATTCGATCTCGCGTTTCGGCGACAGCAAGCCCTATGCGTGGCTGAGCCGCGACCTGCAACTGACCGATGCCGACGGCAAGGCCGGCGGCCTGACGGCGCGCTACTACGTCGGCGACAAGCTGGTGTTCACGCGTCAGGAAAAGGACATCGCCTACCAGTACCTGAAGGACGTGGCCGAGAACTGGCCGAAGGATAAAGTCGATCCTAAAGCGGCGGACCTCAAGGTCGTATGGGAAGGCACGATGGCGTCGCCGAAAGCGGGCGTGCACAAGATGCAGCTGTACTCGTCGGACTACGCAAAGCTGTCTGTCGACGGCAAGGAGATCATGGATGTGTGGCGCCAAGGCTGGAACCCGTGGTATCACAATTTTGAAGTGAAGTTCGAAGCCAACAAGCCGGTCAAGCTGCATCTGGAATGGAAGCCGAGCGGCGGCATGGTGGCCATGACCCACAACGACCCGTTGCCGGAAGCGGAGCGCCATTCGCTGACCTTCTCGTCGGAAGTCGCGCAGAGCATCAACTACTACGTCATCAATGGCGAGAACATCGACAACGTCATCGCCGGTTACCACCACCTGACCGGGCAGGCGCCGATGATGCCGAAGTGGGCTTACGGCTTCTGGCAATCGCGCCAGCGTTATGAGACGCAGGAGCAACTGCTGGGCGTATTGCGCGAGTACCGCAAGCGTGGCTGGCCGGTCGACAACATGGTGCAGGACTGGTTCTACTGGCCGGAAAACGGCTGGGGCTCGCATGACTTCGACAAGGCGCGCTTCCCTGACGCGAAAGCCATGGTGGATGAAGTCCACAAGGCCAATGCGCGCATCATGATTTCGATCTGGGGCAAGTTCTACTCCAACACCGACAACTACAAGGAGCTGGAGGCGAAAGGTCACATGTGGACCAAGAACGTCGAAGACGGCGCCCTGGACTGGGTTGGCCCTGGCTACAAGAACAGCCACTATTCGCCGTATGCGCCGGAAGCGCGCGACATCTACTATCGCCAGATGAAACCGAAGCTGGTGGACCTGGGCTTCGATGCGTGGTGGATGGATAACACCGAGCCGGACGTGCTGTCCAACACCCGTCCCGCCGATTTCAAGAAGCTGATCGGCCCGACCATTTACGGTGGCGGCGAGATCACCTTCAATCCGTATAGCCTGGTGCATACGGAAGGCTTCTACCAGCACCTGAAGAAGGATCAGCCGGAGAAGCGCCAGTTCATCCTGTCGCGCTCCGGCTTTGCCGGCATCCAGCGCAATGGCACCGCGGTGTGGAGCGGCGACACGGCCAGCCGCTGGAACAATCTGTATGACCAGATCTCGGCCGGCGTGAGCATCTCCATGTCGGGCATCGCCAACTGGACGCACGATATCGGCGGCTATGCGCAAGAGACCCGCTTCCAGGTAGGCGACGTCGGTTCGGCGCAGGAGAATCGCAGCACCGGCATCAAGCAGGGCAATCCGGAAGACATCAAGGAATGGCGCGAGCTGAATCTGCGCTGGTTCCAGTTCGGCGCGTTCTCGCCGCTGTTCCGTTCCCACGGCGAGGTGGTGAAGCGCGAGATTCACGAGATTTCGCCGGAAGGTTCGCCGATGCGCGAATCGATGGTCTGGTATGACCAGCTGCGCTATCGCCTGATGCCTTATATTTACTCGGCCGCCGCCGACATCCACTACCAATCCGGCGCCATTATGCGCGGCCTGGTGATGGACTTCCCGAACGACGAAGCGGTCAAGGACATCAAGGACCAATACCTGTTCGGCCGCAGCATGCTGGTGGCGCCGGTGTACACCTACGGCGCACGCGAACGTAGTGTCTACATGCCGAAGGGCGCGAACTGGTATGACTTCTACACCGGTGAGCTGCACAAAGGCGGCAGCACGGCCACCATCAAGGCGCCGGAAACCCGCATGCCTGTGTTGGTGAAGGCTGGCGCCATCCTGCCGATGGGGCCTGTGACGCAGTACGTGGACGAGAAGCCGGATGCGCCGATCACGCTGAACATCTACACTGGCGCGGACGGCAAGTTCACGCTGTATGAAGACGACGGCGTCAGCGAGGCTTATCAGCGCGGCGAGGCTAGTCGCATCCCGTTCAGCTACAACGACAAGACCGGCGTCGTGACCATCGGCGACCGCTCCGGTCAGTACAAGGGCATGGTGGCCAAGCGCCAGTTCAAGGTACGCTTCATCAAGCCCGGCGTTTCGAGCACGGACAATTTCGACGCGGCTGACAAGGTGGTCAGCTACGAAGGCAAATCCATCACGGTGAAAAAATGAAGACTTCCGTTGCATTGTTTTTGATAGCGTTGGCGGGCATCGCCAACGCTGCCGATGTGCGCCACATCGTGGTGGATGCCGCCGCGCCTACCACGCCGCGCGATCGCTTTGCCGACCTGTCGGTGGGTTCGGACTATCCGGGCACGCTGATTCGCGATGACAGCCTGGCGCAGCTGAAGATTGCGCGCGATGAACTGGGTTTCCGCTACATCCGCTTCCACGCCATCTTCCACGACGTGCTGGGCACGTACAAGGAAGTGGACGGCAAACCGGTGTACGACTGGACCAAGCTCGATTACCTGTACGACAGCCTGTTGAAGATGGGCGTGAAGCCGTTCGTGGAACTGGGCTTTACGCCACTGGCCATGCGCAGCTCGGACCTGAGCATCTTCTACTGGAAGGGCAATACCTCGCACCCGGACCCGAAGAAATGGGCAGCGCTCATCGACGCGTTTGTCCGCCATGTGCAGGAACGCTATGGCAAAGAGGAAGTGCGCTCGTGGTTCTTCGAGGTGTGGAACGAGCCTAACCTGGACGGTTTCTGGGAGAAGGCGGATCAGAAGGTGTACTTCGAACTGTTCGATATCACCTCGCGCACCATCAAGGCCATCGATCCTGCGCTGCGCGTGGGCGGACCTTCGACCGCTGGTGCGGCCTGGGTGCCGGAATTCCTGGCGCATGCCAAGCAATCCGGCTCGGTGGTGGACTTCGTCACCACGCACACCTATGGCGTGGATGGCGGCTTCCTCGACGAGAATGGCAAGGACGACACCAAGCTGTCGCCATCGCCGGACGCCATCGTGGGCGACGTGCGCAAGGTGCGCAATGAGATGAAGGCGGCCGGCCATCCCGACATGCCGCTGTATTTCACGGAGTGGAGCACCAGCTACACGCCGCGTGATCCGGTGCACGACTCGTATATGAGCGCGCCGTACATTCTCAGCAAGCTGAAAGCGACCGAAGGCATCGTGCAGGGCATGAGCTACTGGACCTATAGCGACTTGTTCGAGGAACCGGGTCCTCCGACCGCGCCGTTCGAAGGCGGCTTTGGTTTGATGAATCCGCAGGGCATTCGCAAGCCGTCCTGGTTCGCCTACAAGTATCTGAATCAGCTGGGCAATGAGGCGGTCAAGACTGCCGATGCGCAGAGCTATGCGGCCAAGGATGGCCGTGGCGTGCAGGTGCTGGCGTGGGATTTCCAGACGCCGAAGCAGGGCCGCAGCAATCGCGGTTTCTACACCACGGTGCAGCCGACGCGCGATGGTGCGCCGGTCAGCGTCGATCTGAAAGGTTTGAAGCCGGGGGCCTACACGGTCAGCGTTTATCGCACCGGCTTTGAGGCGAATGATGCGCATACGGCGTACCTGAAAATGGGTTCGCCGAAGACGCTGACGCCGAAAGAGATCGAGCGTTTGCAGGCCCTGACCATGGATCGCCCGCAGAACAGCACGGTGCGCGTACCGGCTTCCGGTTCCGCATCGGTGAAGGTAAAGATGCGCGTCAACGACGTGGTGCTGATCAAGATTAATCCGCAATGAAGCTGCTCGCCCTGGCATTGGTAGCCGCCAGCGCGGCTGCCGCACCGGATATGACCTTGCGTTACTCCCAGCCGGCCACGGATTGGGAGAAGGAGGCGCTCCCGATTGGCAATGGCCGCATCGGCGCGATGATCTTCGGGCAGCTGGCGCGCGAGCGCTTGCAGTTCAATGACATCACGCTGTGGACCGGCGATGAGAAGGAGATGGGGGCGTTTCAGCCGTTTGGGGATGTCTACATCAATCTGCCGGGGCACGAGCAGGGCACGACATCGTATGCGCGCCGGCTGGATATTGGCCGCAGCGTGCATACGGTGAGTTATACGCACAATGGCGTGCAGTTCAAGCGCGAGGCGCTGGCCAGCTTTCCTTCGCAGGTGATTGCGGTACGGCTGACCGCCAGCAAGCGTGGGCAGTACACGGGATCGATCGAGCTGACCGACATGCACGGCGCGCAGATCAGCGCGCAGGGTAACCGTGTGACCGCCGTCGGCGCGTTGCCGAATGCGATGCAGTATGCCAGTCAGGTGCAGGTGCTGAACGAGGGCGGCAAGCTGGCAGTGGAGGGCGGCAAGATCACCTTCACCGGTAGCGATGCGATCACACTGATCCTCGGCGCCGGCACCAGCTATAACAACGACGCCGCGCGCCGCTTCCGGGGCGAGGCGCCGCTGCCGCACGTTGCCTCCCAAATCGACGCCGCAACGGCCACTTCCCGTGCAGCCACGCCTTCGGCCGTCCGCGCCGCCGCGCCGTCCGCGTCTCGCGCTTGGGATGCGCTGCTGGCGGCGCACCTGCGCGACTACGCGGCGCAGTTCGGGCGCGTTGACGTGGACTTCGGCGCCGCATCGCCGGCCCGCCGCGCGCTGACGACCGATAAGCGCATCGAGGCCTATACCACCGAGGGCAATGACCCAGAGCTGGAAGCGCAGTTCTTCCAATTCGGCCGCTATCTGCTGATCTCCAGCTCGCGCGGTTCGCTGCCGGCCAATCTGCAAGGCTTGTGGAACAACAACCCCGCGCCGCCGTGGCGGTCGGATTACCACACCAACATCAACGTGCAGATGAACTACTGGCCTGCCGAACCAGCCAATCTGTCCGAACACCACCAGCCATTCTTCAACTTCGTGCAAAGCGTCGCCCCGGTCTATCGCAAGCTGGTCGCCGACACCGCCGCACAAGCCATCGCCGATCCGCAATCGATCAAAATGGCACAGCCGGACCTGAGTGGTGAGGCGGTGCAGCGCGAGGAAACCTTCGTCAGCAAACAAGGCAAGCCAGTGCGCGGCTGGACCGTGCGCACCGAATCCAATCCTTTCGGCGCCATGGGCTACGTCTGGAACAAGACTGGCAATGCCTGGTACATGCAGCACTTCTGGGAGCACTACGCCTACACGCAGGACAAAACCTTCCTGCGCACCACCGCCTACCCGCTGATGCAGGAAGCCGTCGCCTTCTGGGAAGACTACCTGAAAGAACTGCCGGACGGCCGCCTGGTCGCACCGCTGGGCTGGTCGCCTGAACACGGCCCGATTGAAGATGGCGTCAACTACGACCAGGAAATCATCTGGGACCTGTTCAACAACACGGTGGAAGCCGCCGACGCACTGGGCGACACCGCATACCGCAACCGCATCGCCGCCCTGCGCGACAGGCTGGCCACGCCGGGCATCGGTAGTTGGGGCCAGCTGCTGGAATGGATGGAAGAGAAAAAAGACAAAGTGCTGGATACGCCGGGCGACACGCACCGTCACGTCTCGCACCTGTTTGGCCTGTTCCCCGGCCGCCAGATCTCGCCGACCAAAACGCCGGCGCTTGCCGCCGCCGCCCGCAAATCGCTGGAGGCGCGTGGCGACGCCGGCACCGGCTGGTCGATGGCGTGGAAGACCGCCTACTGGGCGCGCCTGCTGGACGGCGATCATGCCTACAAAATGCTGCGCGGCCAACTGGCCAAGCCGGGGGCGCGCGCCGCACAGCAGAATGGTCCGGGCACCGAGAGCAATAACGCCGGCGGCACCTACCCGAACATGTTCGACGCCCATCCGCCGTTCCAGATCGACGGCAATTTCGGCGCCACCGCCGCCATCTGCGAAATGCTGCTGCAATCGCAGACCGGTGAAATCCATCTGCTGCCAGCGTTGCCATCCGCTTGGGCGACCGGCTCCGTCAAGGGCTTGCGCGCCCGTGGTGGCTACGAAGTGGACCTGAGCTGGGCGCAAGGCAAGCTGACCTCCGCCACCATTCGCCGCACCGCCGGCGAGGGCGCAGGCGTGGTGCGGTATGGCGACAAGGTCGTACCGTTGAATCTCAAAACAGGCGAGACCAAACAATTCGGAAGGAGCTTGTAATGCGTTGGCTGCTGAGTGCTTTCTTACTGGCGCTGAGCAGCCAGTGTGTAGCGGTTCCCACCCAGATCCAGTACCTGAGCGGCACCGACAAGGATCACCGCGTCGACTGGGACTTCCAGGTCAACGGTGGCCGCAACAGCGGGGTGTGGAAGAAGATTCCGGTTCCCTCCAACTGGGAGATGGAGGGCTTCGGCACCTACCGCTACTTCGAAGACTGGCAAAAAGATCCGGCGCCGGACAGCACCGGCATCTATCGCCATCAATTCAACGTGCCGGCCGACTGGCGCGGCAAGCAGATCGAGATTGTCTTTGGTGCGGCCATGACCGACACGCTGGTCAAGATCAATGGCCAGCCGGCCGGCCCGGTGCATCAGGGCGGCTTCTACGAATTCCGCTACGATGTCACGCGCCTGCTCAAGCCTGGCGAGAACAACCAGCTGGAAGTGACGGTGAACCGTTACTCCGCCAACCGCTCCGTCAACCGCGCCGAGCGCAGCGCCGACTTCTGGCTGTTCAGCGGCATCTACCGGCCTGTGTGGCTGGAGGCCAAGCCGGTCGCCAACATCGAGCGCATCAGCCTTGATGCGCGCCATACCGGCGACTTTGAAGCCGATGTGTTCCTCGCAGGCGCAAGCGGCGGCAAGGTGAGTGCGCGCATCACCACGCTGGCCGGCGCGCCGCTCGGCAAAGAGATGGGCGCTGACGTGGTGGATGGCAAGGCGCACCTGCGCGGTCACGTGGACCGCATCGTGCCATGGTCGGCGGAGAATCCGCAGCGCTATCAGGTGCGCTTCCAGCTGCTGGGCGACGGCAGGCCTGTGCATGAGGTCAGCAAGACCATCGGTTTCCGCACTATCGAACTGCGTCCGCGCGATGGCGTCTACGTCAATGGCCGCAAGGTGCGCCTGAAAGGCTCGAACCGCCATTCGATCTGGCCGACCACCGGCCGCACCACCAGCAAGGCGCTGAGCTACACCGACGCAAAGCTGATGAAGGACATGAACATGAACGCGGTGCGCATGTCGCACTATCCGCCCGATCCGCATTTCCTCGACGTGGCCGATGAAGTGGGCCTGTACGTGATCGATGAGCTGACCGGCTGGCAGAAGGCCTACGATACCGACGTCGCCACGCCATTGGTGAAGGAACTGGTGCAGCGCGATCAGCATCACCCGTCCATCATCTTCTGGGCCAATGGCAACGAGGGTGGCTTCAATCGCGACCTCGATCGCCTGTACGCCAACTGGGACGTGCAGAAGCGGCCGGTGATCCATCCATGGGAAAATTTCGGCGGCATCGACACCGCACACTATCCGACCTATAACTGCTGCGCCACTTCACTGTTCAACGGCCGCGACGTGTTCATGCCGACCGAGTTTCTGCATGGCTTGTACGACGGCGGTGCCGGCGCGAGCCTGAACGACTGGTGGAACGCCATGCTGGCCAATCCGCTCAGCGCCGGCGGCTTTATCTGGTCGTTTGCCGATGAAGGCATCGTGCGCGAGGACAGGGGCGGCGCGATCGACGTCGCCGGCAATCTGGCGCCCGACGGCATTGTGGGGCCGTACCGCGAAAAAGAGGGCAGTTATTTCGCGGTCAAGAAGATCTGGACGCCGGTGTACCTGCCGCTGTCGGAAATGGCGTCGTTGCCGCCGACTTTTGACGGCACAATCGCACTGGAGAATCGCTACGACTTCACCAACCTCAATCAGGTGAAATTCCGCTGGCAACTGGTTCGCTTTGGCGTCTCGAGCGGCCATACGGTGGTGGCGCAGGGCAGCGCCAAGGCGCCGGATGTCGCCGCCGGCATGCGTGGCCTGACCAGCATTGCATTGCCACGCGACTGGAGCAAGCAGGACGCGCTGTACTTCACCGCCACCGACCGCGATGGCCGCGAGATCTACACCTGGTCGTGGATGATCGCCAGCCCGCGGCAAGTGGCGGAGCGGATGCGCGAGCAAGCCGCCACCGGGACGCCGGTCGCATCGGCCGAGCTGAGTGAGCTGCCAGATGCCTACCGCCTGCGGGCCGGCGCGCTGAGTGTCGTCATCGACAAAACGACTGGCTACCTGCGCGAGTTGAAGAAGGGCGAGATCATCGCCCCGCTCAGCAACGGCCCGCGCCTGGTTGCCGGCAAGGCGGAACTCAAGCGCATCAGCGCCACGCGCGATGGCAACGACGTGGTGGTGGTCGCCGAATACACCGGCAACCTGCGCAAGGTGAACTGGCGCCTGACGGCCGCAGGGCAGCTCAGCGTCAACTACGGCTACCAGATGGAAGGCAGCCGCTATGTTGACGCGCTGGGTGTGACCTTCGACTATCCCGAAAGCGAAGTGAAGTCGATGCGCTGGCTGGGCCGAGGTCCTTACCGCGTCTGGAAGAACCGCACGCAGGGTGTGGAATTCGATGTCTGGCAGAAGGACTATAACGACACGGTTACCGGCCTGTCGTGGAACTACCCGGAGTTCAAGGGCTTCCACGACAAGGTGTACTGGGCCACGCTGGCGACCAGCAAGCTGCCGATCACCTTCATCAACCATGCGGACGATATCGCGCTGCGCGTGTTCACGCCGAGGGAGGCCAGCGGCGAAGGCTTCGAGCCGAAAGGCACGCACATGGACTTCCCGCCGGGCGACATCTCCTTCCTCAACGCGATCCTGCCGATTGGCACCAAGTTCAATCCGCCCGGAGAGCTAGGCCCGGCGGCAATGCAGGCGCGCACGCCCAATCTTGGCATCTGGCTGGAGAACACCATCGATATCGTGGTGGGGGATTCACTGCGCTAACCATTTGCGATAACGCCGCGTCAGCAACGCGGCGCGCAACTGGTCGATCAGCAGTGTCCATAGAGGATGGAGACTGCCGCCGCTGTCGCCGCCAGCGCCGAGTGCGCGCAGGCGGCGGCGCGCCATCGCCATGGTGGCGATGCTGCCCAGCGTTTTATCCTTCCAGTTCACCGGCGGCGCTGCCACCACTGTCGGAAGGCCGGCGCGCCATTGCTGCGGCAGGTCCGGCGCCAGCGACAGCGCGGTCGCGATACCCACCACCGCCACGCCGCTGGCCAGAACCTGCTCCGCGATCGCTGGCCGCGTGATGCCGCCGGTGGTCATCACCGGCATGCGTGCCACGCCGGCCAGCACCTGCGCAAACTCCAGGAAGTAAGCCTCGCGCGCCAGCGTGCGGCCGTCCGCCGTACGGCCTTGCATGGCGGGGTTTTCGTAACTGCCACCGGACAGTTCGATCAAATCCACCGGCAGCTCGTTCAACAGCATCACCACCTGGCGCGCATCATTTTCCGAGAAGCCGCCGCGCTGGAAGTCGGCGGAATTCAGCTTGACCGCCACGCTGAACGAGGGGGAGACGCGCGCGCGCACGGCGCGCACCACCTCCAGCAGCAGGCGGGCACGATTCGGCAGCGAACCGCCCCATTCGTCGTCGCGGCGATTCGCCAGCGGCGACAGGAATTGCGACAGCAGGTAGCCGTGCGCCGCATGGATCTGCACACCGGTGAAGCCTGCCTGTTCGGCGGCATGCGCGGTGTCGGCAAAGCGGCGGATCACTTGCGCGATATCGTTGGCTGTCATCGCGACTGGCTGGGCAAACAGCTTGCTGTGTTTGCCCAGCTCCAGCGCCACGGCGGACGGCGCCCACGCCAGCCCGCCCATATTGGCCATCACCTGCCGGCCCGGATGGCTGATCTGCATCCAGACTTGCGCGCCGTGCTGGCGCGCGGCCTGCGCCCATGCTTTGAACGGCGCCAGCGGCGTATTGGCTTCCAGCGCGATGGTGCCTGGGCCGGTCAGCGCGCGACTGTCGATCATCACGTTGCCTGTGATGAGCAAGCCCGCGCCGCCTTGCGCCCAGCGCTGGTAAAGGCGGTGGAAGGCGGCGCCGGGCAGTTGTCCCGGCTCCGCCATGCTTTTTTCCATCGCGGCTTTGGCGATGCGGTTAGGCAGGGTACTGCCGTTCGGCAGAGTGAGTGGTGTGAATAGCATGTGCGTTTCCAAAAATAGCGGCGATAAGCTATGCTAAGATTAAAGCCAACTTTAAGGTCAAGCAAAAAATGAAGATAGGCGAACTGGCCGAGCGCTCCGGCATTGCGGCATCGGCGATACGGTACTACGAACAGGCGGGACTCATGCCCAAGGCGGAGCGTGGCGCCAACGGCTATCGCGAGTATGGCGATGCGGCGCTGGAGCGCCTCAATCTGATCTTGCTGGGTCAGGACTTGGGCTTCACGCTGGACGCGATACGCGATGTACTGGCGCTGGAAGGCGAGGCGCTGCACGGGGGACTGATGCAGCACCTCGATGTGCGCCTGCGCGATATCGACCAGATGATGGCTGCCCTGGCGACGCAGCGGGCCTCGCTGCTGGAGGCCAAGGCAAAGGTACAGGCTACGTGGGAAAGGGGCGAGTGCCCCCATAGCCTTTAAGACAGCGTGACTTCCGCGCCGCTGACGAAATTGACGATAACAGGATTCACCGCATCGCCATGCGTGATCGGCCCCATATGGCCGCCGCGCGTCTGCACCGTACTGGCATTCGGCAGGGCTGCGCCCAGTTGCTCCGCCAACAGGCGCGTGGAGGCCGGGCTGCGTTCGCCGGACATCACCAGCGACGGCATGGTCAACATGGACAAATCGGACAACGTTGCCGCTTCGCCCAACAGAGCTTCAAAGTCCAGCAGCACCTTGGCGATCTGCGCCACCATCTTTTCCTGCGCGGCTGGCGGCGCGGCGTCGAAGGCGCCGGCGCGGTTCCAGTAGTCGATGAAGATGCGGGTGGCGTCGCGGTCCGAGGCGCTGGCCTTGATGCGTTCCACAACGGAGACGATTTCCACCTTGGCCGGATGCTGCGCCGGCAGCAGGTGAAAGGCGACCGGCTCGAACAGTGTGAGGGACAGCACGCGCTGCGGCATGCGGCGCGCCATGTGCAGCGCGCAGGCGCCGCCGAAGGAGTGGCCGATCAAATGAAACGCTTCGCCCGGCTCCAGCTCCGAGGCGATGGCAGCGTTGATCGCGTCCGCCTCGTGGGCCAGCGTATGGGTATAATCTTCGGTCGCATCGGCCGTGGCAGGAAATGGCGATGCGCCATAGCCAAGAAGATCGACCGCGATGCAGCGGCAGGCATCACCCAGTTGCGCTTTCAGCGACGACCACTGGGACTTGGAACTCATGGAGCTATGCAGCAGGACGACAGCAGGTTTCATTGTCAGCTTGGTATGAAAAAAGCGAAGCCGAGATTATACCTGTGTATTGTCTATACCACTCCGTGCACTTTTTGCGTGGGACAGGAGTACAGTAGAAGCTATGAATAATTCTAAAAAATTCGCAGGCCTGGCCGGTCTCGCCAGCGTGCTGTGGATGGGTTTAACCGCGGCGGTAGCAGCGAATCAGAAGCGGCTGTTGTTCAACCCTCTTGGCAGCAAGCGTGAGGTGCTTAAGCCTTACAGCACTGGGCATCGCACCCGTCCTATCGTGGTACGGGCCAAGGACGGCACGCGTTTGTCCGGCTGGTTGATGACGCCTCCCGTCGCCGGTCCGCATCCTGGCGTAGTGTATTTCGGCGGCCGTTCGGAAGAAGTGTCGTGGGTGGCGCGCGACGCCGGCAAACTGTTCCCCGGCATGGCGGTGCTGGCGGTGAATTACCGCGGCTATGGCGATTCGCATGGCGATCCGGCGGAAGAACACTTCGTCGACGACGGCCGCATGCTGTACGACTGGCTGAGCGAACGCCATCACGTCGATCCGAAGCGCATGGCGGTGGTGGGCCGCAGCCTTGGCTCCGGCGTGGCGGTGCAGGTGGCGATGGAGCGTGACGCCAATTCCATCGTGCTGATTACGCCTTATGATTCCATCCTCGCCATTGCCAAGCGCAAGTTCAAGGCGATTCCGGTGGAGTATGTGCTCCAGCACAAATTCGAATCGATCAAGTATGCGCACCAGCTCAAGGCGCCGACCTATGTGCTGCGCGCGGCGGTGGATGACATCGTGCCCCACTCGCATACCGATCTGCTGGTGGAAAAACTGGGCGCGCTGCATGCGGACGAAATCGTGCCCGATTCCGACCACATTAACATCCCTTATCTGGAGTCCACGCAAACGCGGATTGCCAGTTTCCTGGCAAGCCGCTTCAATGCTTAGACGAGAGCTGGTGATGCAGGCGGCGCAGGCCTAGCCACACGGCGCCGATCACCAGCGGCACGGCGATGCCGGTCATCAGATCCGGATTGACCGGCGTGCCGCCGGCCTTCAGGGCCTTGCCGACGTAGCCCACCAATCCCAGCGTGTAATACGAAATCGCCGCCACCGACAGGCCTTCCACCGCCTGCTGCAAGCGCAGTTGCTGGGCCGCGCGCGCGTCCAGCGATTGCAGGATCTTGCGGTTCTGCTGTTCCTGCTCGATGCCGACCCGCGTGCGCAGCAGGTCATTGGTGCGGGCGATACGTTTCGCCAGCCCTTCCTGTCGCTGCGTCACCGAGGTGCAGGTGTTCAGGGCCGGCGCCAGGCGGCGGCCCATGAATTCCGCCAGGGTCGGCGTGCCGGGAATGCGCACCTCACGCAGTTCCTGAATGCGCGATTGCACCAGATTGAAGTAAGCCTGCGAGGCGGCGAAGCGATAGCTGTTGTTGACCGAGATTTTCTCCAGCTGCGCGGCCAGGCTGGTAATCCGGTGCAGCATGTCCTGGTCGCCGTTGGCCTGGTTCCTGACCAGCGTGGCGGTGAGTTCGGCCAGTTCGTTTTCGATGCCGTTCAGCGCCGGCTGGGTGGCTTCGGCTTGCGGCAGGCCGAGTAGCGCCATCATGCGGTAGGTCTCGATTTCCAGCAGGCGGCCGACCAGGCGGCCGGGCTGGAATTCGCGCAGATGCTGGTCGCGCACCACGAAGCGGCTGAAACCATCCGGATGGATCAGGAAGTCAGTCCACACTTCGGCGTTGCCGCCGCCGCTGCTGCCCACCAGCGATTTGCCCTGATACAGTTCGCGGATGCTGGCGGTGAAGCTGTCGTCATCCGAGGCGTCCTTGCACAGCAGGACGTGGGCGGCGACGATGATCTTGCCGTGCAGGCCAGCCAGCCACTCCTGCGGCACATGCTGCACCGGCATGCGTTCGAAGGCGGAACGGAAGTCCATGCCGGCTTCGCCGCGCTCGACGAAGGTGTAGGTGGCGAACTCGGTGTGGCATTCCCATTTCAGGCGGAAGCGGCCGAAGTCGTGGAAGAAATAGCGCGCCTGTTCGTGCGGGCCGGCCACGCCGTAGTGCAGGCAAAGCTGTTCCAGTATCTGGTGCTGGCTGCTGCGGTGGTTCTGGCGCGAGGGCTGGTCCTGTTGCAGGTACAGCGCGAAATGGGTGATGCTCTCGGGCGCCTGCAATTGCAGGAAGGGGCGAGAGTGGACTTCAGCCGACAGGGGAACCCGCATCGGGTGATTGAGCTTGGCGAAATCGGCGTTGGCACGATAGGCGAGCGACATGGACTTCCTTATTAACCGGGTGTGAGTAGCGCATTGGCGCAAGGAGAGCCTTGCAAAAAGCAGGCCAGATTGGCGAATGTGACAGCGGCGATTTCGCGCATGGCTTCCATGGTGAAGAAGCCTTGGTGCCCTGTGACCAGTACATTCGGGAAGGTCATCAGTCGCTGGAAGACATCATCGGTAATAATGTCGCTGGAATGATCTTGGAAGAAGAGGGTACTTTCCTGCTCGTAGACGTCGATGGCCAGTGCGCCGAGCTGGCCGGACTTCAAGGCCTCGATCACGGCGGCAGTGTCGATCAAGCCGCCGCGCGAGGTGTTGACCAGCATGGCGCCGCGCTTCATGCGCGTCAGGCTGGCGGTGTTGATCATGTGCCGGGTAGCGTCCAGCAGCGGGCAATGCAGCGAGACCACGTCCGATTGCGCCAGCAGCGCATCGAGGCTGGCGCGTTCGGCCACACCTTCCAGTTGCGGCGTCGGTGCGGGATCGCTGACCAGCACCTTGCAGCCCATGCCATGGAAAATGCGTGCGGCGGCGGCGCCGATTTGTCCGGCGCCGACGATGCCGACGGTCTTGCCGTGTAGCGTCATGCCCAGCAGGCCATCCAATGCGAAGTTGCCTTCGCGGACGCGCGCGTAGGCGCGGTGGGTGCGGCGGTTCAGTGTCATCACCAATGCCAATGCATGTTCGGCCACGGCTTCCGGCGCGTAGGCTGGCACGCGGGCGACGAACAGTTTTAGCCGGCCTGCGGCTTGCAGATCGACGTTGTTAAAGCCGGCGCAACGCAGCAGTACCGCACGCACGCCCAATGCGTGCAGGGCTTCCAGCACCGGCGCGTCCAGCAGGTCGTTGACGAACACGCAGACGGCAGTGCAGCCCTGCGCCAGCGGCACGGTGTCCAGCTCCAGCCGGTCGGAGAAGTAGACGGCTTCAACGCCGTTCGGACGCGCTTCGTCGAGGAAGCGGCGATCGTAGGGCTGGGCGCTATAGACGGCGATTTTCATGGGACCCACAGTAGCAGGTCGGTGATGCCAATGTCCACGCCAGCTTGTGTCAACAGGGTGCTGGCCTGCCCGCGATGGTGGGTCTGGTGGTTGAAGAAATGCAGCAGCACGCCGCCGAAATGCTTGCGGTACAGGTCACCGCGCATGCTGCGGTATTCAAAGGTGTGAGCCAGGTCGGCGGCCGTGATTTGCGGCGCCCATTCAAGAATGGTGGCGTCCAGTTGCTCGCGGTGGGCGCGCAGTGCGGGCAGCGTGTCGCCGAAGGAATGCGTCAGGCCGCTGGGCTGCGGTAGTGCTTTTGCTGCTTGCAGCGCCGGGAAATCGGCCGGATGGGTGCTGAATCGCTTGAGCCAGATCGTGTCCGCCGCCAGCAGATGGTTCATGGTGCCAAACAGGGAGCCGAAGAAGGCTTTGCGGTCGGCTTCCAGTTCGCCGGGTGGCAGCTGGGCCGCCGCGTCGTACAGCTTCTGGTTCATGTCGGCGTTGTAGCGCGCCAGCAGGGCGATGTGTTCAATCATTCGGTATGGCGTAGGGATTGGATTGCAGGAATATCTGGTCATTGATACGTCCCAGCACTTGCTCGCGCTCCTCGTCGTTCAGTGCGGGCAGGCCGACACGTTCCGGCTCCAGTGTGGTGAGCAGGTCGCGCGTCATGGATTTGCCAGATGGCGTGGTATGGTCTTCTTTCAGTTTGCCCAGCGTGTAGGTCAGCACGCGGGTCGATTGGTTGGCCTGCATCTCCAGCGTGGCCTTGGCCAGCACGCCTTTGTCGTAGGCGATGTTGGTGGTGCTGCTGGCCGAGTCGTCGATGGTGATGTATTTGTAGTTCTGCGAATTGGGCGACAGGTCCAGTGCCAGGCGCGCGTCGGCCTTGATCGGCGCGTGGTAGCGCGCTTTCAGGTGCGATTGCTGCTGCTGCGAGATGCCGCGATCCAGTTGCGAAGTGCCGCTGATGCTGGTCTTCTGCGACAGTTCGTAGGCAAAGCTGTCCTTCTCCGTGATGCGCGCCGGATTCGATGCCACTTCGGCCTGCGCGAACGATGCGTTGAAATCGGCCAGCCCGGTGGTCATGGCGCGGTCCTGGTTGGTCAGCACGATGCCGCGCGGCGCGATGGTTGGCGTGCCGTAGTCGCTGTTCATGCCGGTGAAGGCATCCTTGAACATGGTGATCATGGCGCCGTTGCCTTGTCCGCGCGCGCCGGCCTGATCGACCTGTTGCAAATATTTGTTCAATGCCTTGGCTTGTTGGTCCTTGCTGCCCCAACTGGCGGGCTGGCTCAGATCCACATTGATCTTCCCGCTGCCTTCAGGGCCGTTGAAGCTGAGCGCGCGCTGTGCGGCGTCTGCATGGAAATCCAGTTTCTGCATCTGCGCAGGGCCGACCTTGAACTGGCCTTTCAAGTCTACCGACGACAGTGCGCCGTGATCGAACTGCGTCAGGCCGCCCACGTCGATATGCGGCGGCTGTTCGGACAGCCCGTCGATGGCTTGCTGGAAGGCTTCCGCCAGCTTGCCCAGCGCCTTGCGCTCGCTGTCATTCAGCTTGCCGCTGCTGTGCGCCTCGATGGCGATGCTGTTGTCGCCGGCGTCCAGCTTCAGCTCCACCTTCACGCCGCTGCGGGTGGTGATCGTCAGCGCGACCTGATTGTCCCCCATGCCGTGCTGCGATACCTGCGTGGGCGAGACCAGCATGTCGTAGGTATCGGCTTGCACGCCACTTGGCGCTTGCTGTACCGATTGCGAGAAGTCCTCGCCATCATAAGCCACCTGTTTCAGCAATTCGCCGCCCAGGCCCTTGAGGCGACCGGATGCCGGCTGCTCGTTGAAATTGCGCGCCATCAGATTAGCTGCGGTGCTGCGGGTGCGGTTTTCCCACACCAGCGCCTTGGGCTGCGCTTCGGCGGACGCGCCGCCCAGTGATACTACGGTGGAAGCGCCATTGCCGGTGGTACCGGTTGCGCTGGAGGTGGACGCGTAGGCGCCGGCCGTCGCCGGGTTGGCAACGGTCGGGGAGGTCCGATTCAGAGAGGTTATCGTCGTCATGGACCCATTATAGGCCGGTTTTAGCGGTGCAGCCTCACCGGCGGCAGCACCCTGGCGCGCAGCCAGTCAGCCAGCGTGTGGGTCAGCATCGGCACCGCGCCATGCAGCTGCAACAGGTGCTTCTGATACAGCAGGCGATACATCACACTGGCGAACGGTCCGCCAACGCGGTAGCGCCTGCCGCTGACCGGGCCGGTGAGCGCACCCACCGCCGCCTGCTGGCCCAGCGAAATCAGCGAGCCATAGTCGTGATAGCGGAAATCCGGGCACGGCGTGTCGTCCTTGCGCGCCAGCAGATCGGCCAGGAACATGGCTTGTTGATGCGCGACCTGCGCGCGCGGCGGTGTCGGGCCTTTGACAGGGCAGACGTAGTTGGCGCAATCGCCCAGCGCGTAAATGCGGCTGTCGTTGGTGGAGCGCAGACTGGCGTCGACCATGATTTTCTTGAGGTGATTGACGCTCAGCCCCAGTGTGGCGCACAGCGGCGGCGCTTCCACGCCGGCGGCCCACAGCACCAGGTCGGCCGGACGCGCCACGCCCTCGGCATCGGTCACCGCGTCGGCGCTGACGCTGGCCACAGCGATGGAAGTCAGCACCTCGATGCCCAGCGTGCGCAGATGGCGTGCGGCGCGCTGCGCTTGCAGCGGATCGAGTTGCGGCAGCAGGTGCTGGCCACGTTCGATCAGGGTGATGCGGATGTCCTGCTCCGGGTCCAGTTCATGCACGCGGTAGGCGGCCAGCGTGCGTGCCGTGTTGCTCAGTTCCGCCGCCAGTTCGACGCCGGTGGCGCCGCCGCCGACAATCACCACGTTCACCGGCTTCTTATGCTCGCCGGCGTGAATGCAGGCATTGAAGAAGCGGCGACGGAAGTGCTCCGCATCGGCCACGCTGTCCAGCGTGAGCGCATGCTCCTGCGCGCCCGGTACGCCGAAGAAGTTGGTGACGGAGCCCAGCGCCAATACCAGCTTGTCGTAGGCGATGACGCGGCAAGCGCCGTCGCCGCCGTCGCGTGGCGACAGGGTGATGGTCTGGTGCGCGCGGTCCATGCACAGCATGTCGCCCTGCACGAATTCGAAATCATGATCCAGCGCCTGCGCGCTGAATGGCAATTCGCTCACTTGCGGATCGCATTTGCCGGAAGCGACCGTGTGCAGCAGGGGCTTCCAGAAGTGACCGGGCCAGCGGTCCACCAGCACAATACGCGAACGCTTGCTGGCGCCGAGCGTGTCTCCAAGACGGGTGGCGAGTTCGAGCCCGCCCGCACCGCCGCCGACGATGACGATGGTTTCCATGATGCGCCTCCAGTACAGGTTAAAAAACTATGCGGCTCGATGCAGCCCCGGTGCGGGGCGTTGCTGATCCGGCGTGTAGGGGCTGGCCTGCAATTCGTGCAGGGCGTCGAAGGTGATGAACTGGCGTGGACGCACCACGTCCGTGCCATATGGCGCGACCGAGACGGTCCACAGGCCGGCATCGGCGGCGGCGCGTAGCGCAGGCACCGCGGTGTCGATGGCGATGGCGTTGTGCGGCGCCGCGCCGACGGCGTTCAGCGCATGGATGTAAGGACCGGCGCCGCTGGCGCTGTCGAAATTGACGCCGCCCGCGACCACGCTGAACAAGCTGGTGACGTCAGCGCCGAAGTAGCGGTCCAGCAGCGCGGAGGTGGCGGGCGCCGGCAAGTCGGTCAGGATGCAGATCTTGCAGCCGGCGGCCGCGGCGTCTTCGATCAGCGCCAGCGCGGCGGCTTGCGCCTGCGGAGGGCGCGAGATGACCGCCTGATGGAACTGGCGGTGCTTGTCCTCATACAGTTCCGCCACGCGCTGCTTTTCGCGCGACAGTGGCGGCACGCCGACAACGGAAGCGATGGCGCGGGCGTAACCATGGGTGGCGGCGGCGGCGCGCAGCGCCGGCAAGGTCCAGCGTACCGACAGGCCGGCGTTGGCAAACGCCGCGTTGCAGGCTGCCAGATGCAGCGCTTCGGTATCGAACAGAACGCCGTCCAGGCCCAGGAAGATCACGTCTATGCTCATTTTATTCTCGCTCAACGATGTCAGATGATTATCAATATAGAGGTAGAATGAACAAAAGAAAAATTAAAGATATTCGATAAACGATAAGGAATGCTTATGTATCATGCGAGTTTTCGCCAGCTACAGTCGCTGGTACTGGTGGGGCGCCACGAGAGCGTGTCGCGCGCGGCGGACGCCATGCACCTGACGCAGCCTGCGGTGTCGTTGCAAATCCGCACACTGGAGGAGATTGCCGGCATCGCGCTCACGCGCAAGGTGGGCCGCAACATCCAGCTGACGGCGGCCGGCGAAGTGATGGCGGAATTCTCCGAGCGCATATTGCGCCTGTGGGAACAGGCCACCGACGAACTGGCGGCGCTGCAAGGCGTCACCTCCGGTACGCTGCGCATCGGCGCGGTGACCACGGCGGAGCACTTGCTGCCGCCGATGCTGGTGCCGTTCACGCTGGAGCGTCCGGACGTGCGCCTCAAGCTGCAAGTGGGGAACCGCACGGAGATCATCAACATGCTGGCGCGGCACGAGATCGAGCTGGCCATCATGGGCACGCCGCCGCGCGAGCTGCGCACCAACGCCGCCAAGTTCGCGCGCCATCCGATGGCGTTTGTCGCCAGTCCTTCGCATCCGCTGATGAAGAAGAAAAAAATCACGCTCAACGATGTGATGGCGGCCAACCTGCTGGTGCGCGAGCGTGGTTCGGGCACGCGCACGGCGGTGGAAAAGCTGCTGCGCGAAGAAGGGCATGCGGCGGAATTCGGCTCCGAGGTCTCCAGCAACGAGGCGATCAAGCGCATGGTGGCGGCGGGGCTGGGCGTGGGCTTCCTCTCGGTCCACGCTTGCGGGCTGGAATTCAAGGCCGGGCTGCTGGCCACCTTGCCCATCGATCTGGTGGAGGCGGACTGGCACATCATGCACCTGACCGATCAGCCCATCCCCAAAGTGGCGGCGTCCTTCCAGGATTTTGTGATTGAAAACGGCCAGGATCTGGTGGCGCGCGAGCTGGAAGGATTCACCAAACGTAAATCGTATCGGTGAAGTGACCAGTACAGTGGTGGAAACTGTTTGCGTAAGTGTATTGGTCTGCACCAGTACACTTGGCCGTACAATGCAAGTACACACCACACACGGATATCGTCATGTCGCTTGAATTGCTGCTGCCCCTGTGCACCTTTGCCGCCGTCAGTTCCATCACGCCCGGCCCGAACAACGCCATGATCATGGCCTCCGGCCTGAATTACGGCTTCATGCGCTCCGTGCCGCATTTGTTCGGCATTTGCTGCGGCTTTGCCTTCATGATCTTTGCCACCGGGCTGGGACTGCATGTGGTATTCGAGCAGGTGCCGATGCTGCAAATCGTCCTCAAATACGGCGGCGCCATCTACCTGCTTTGGCTGGCGTGGAAGCTGGCGCACGCGGCGCCGATGAGCACCGAGCAGGCCGGCCTGTCCAAGCCGATGGGCTTCTTTGGCGCGGCAGCCTTCCAGTGGATTAATCCGAAAGCGTGGGTGATGGCACTGAGCGCGCTGACCACCTATCTGCCGCAGGGCTTTCAGATGGCGGACGTGGCGATGCTGGCCGGCGTGTTTGGCGTGATCGGCATCTTCTGCGTCGGTACGTGGGCGATGTTCGGTGTGGCGATGCGCCGTGTGCTGCAAGATCCGCGTTCGGTCCGTATCTTCAACATTGTGATGGCACTGCTGCTGGTGGCGACCCTGTATCCGATGCTGGCCTGATACCATAGGGGCTTTAAAGCATTAGAGGGATTGCCCATGTTTCGTCGCACCGCGCTGTTGATTGCTACCCTGCTGGCTGGCGCCGCCCATGCCGCCACTTTGCCGTCGGACCTGATGCTGCCGGAGCCGGAGCGCGCCGCGCGCGGTTATGTGGAAAGCTGGGTGTTCAGCATCGAGATCGAATCGGACAAGCTGACCGGCATGGAAGCCTGCCGCAAGATCCTCACTGAGCGCGGCTTTGTGCCGACACTGTCCAAAACCGCCAGCACGGCCGCGCCGGCGCTGCATTTCAAGGTCTCCGGCCACAAGGAATATGCGCAGGCCAGCACCGAAGCCGACGACACGCTGGCGGCCGTGCGGGAGGCCAAGTGCCCCGGTACCCTGAGCTGGAACGTCAGCAGCAAGCAGGCGCGCCGCTGATCAGTGTCTGGCCTGCGGCAGCCGCAGCGCGTGCAGGCGGTCGCGAATGTCATCCAGATCGGCAGGGCGCGCAGCCTGATAAGCCAGCAGATAGCCGCGCGCGAACTGGATAGCGCCGGCCGATTGCGGATGCTGCTGCGCCAGTTCCTGTAGCAGACGCTCGGCCACCACCACATCGTTATGCTGTCCCAGTTCCTCCTGCACGGCGGCCAGCGTTTTCAGATACGTATGCGCGCCCTTGTCGCGATACAGCGCATGGAAGAACTCCAGCGCGTAGCGGGCGCGCTTGGCGGCGATGCGCGTGCGGTGAGCGCTGGCCGGCGTGTCGTCATCCATGCGGTTAGCGCGTTTGATCAGCGCTTTGTGCAGATGCTGCATGCTCTGGCGCGAAAACCTCGAGGCCGAGCCATTCAACAGCGGCGCGGTTTGCAGCATCCACGAACCCAGTGTCAGCATCAGCCGCGTGTAGCGCGGCGACAGCAAGGCTTGTGCCGCCTCATGCCGTTTGGCGCGCGCGGTTTCCAGTGCCAGCGCTTGCAGCTCCAACTGAGCGGCGGCGATGCGCGACAAGGTGGACGACAGCAGCACGTCCCAATCGCGCGCCGCGCCCAGTTGCGTGCCGAGCCAGTCGATATCTTCCTGTAGCGCCGGCGGACAGGGCGCCACCCTGGCGAACAGCTTGAGCGCGGAACGCAGGCGGCGCACGCCGACGCGCATCTGGTGCAGCGTTTCGGGGTCATGGCCTTCCACCACCGCGACTTCATTGCGCTGGATGTGTTCCAGGCAGTTGCCCAGCACGGTGGGCAGGGCCTCGGCCAGGCTGGCGTCGGTGTCCAGTGTCAAAGCCTGCGCGCGGAAGGGGGCATGGCCGGTTTCACGCACCAGCAGGTAGCCGCGCTGCGCCTTGTTGATATTGCTGATGCGCAGAGGGATGTCGTCCAGCAGTTGCAGCGCAAAGGCATACAGCCCGGCGGGATCGCCTTCCTTCAATTCCAGTTCAAGCTCGTTGACTAGCAGCTTGCGCGATTTGCGTTCGATGTGGCCGATGTCCAGCGCGACCTCGATGCGGTTGCCGGCGCTTTCCACCTCCCACTGGTGGCGCTGCACGTCCACCACGAACAAGGGTTCAAGGCGGTCCTTGAGATCGGGTGCGCCCAGCACGGACAGCCAGTGTTCATCGTCGCCGATCAACTTGCGCAGCTTGCCGAGGCGCGGCCATGCGCGGTCGACCTGGCCTTCCCATTCGTTCCGGCTATGCAGGCCGCTTTGCACGCTGCCGCCGGCTTTCATGGTCTGTACCCATTCGCCGTTTTCCTTGCGCACGCGCAGGCCGGCGCCATGGCGCAGCAGATGCAGGTCGGGCGTGTCGAAATAGCGGGCGGTCAACTGCTGCACGCGCGCCGGCGTGTCCAGCAGCGGGTGATGCAGCAGCTTGTCGTTGTCCTCGGGGGCGAGCAAGAGTTTGAGTTCGACTTCCATCAGCTCAGTGTAGGCAAAAGCGGTGAACAGCGGCGCACGTTTTTACGGCTGGCGCGGCAAGGTTTGCAATAGTTGCGCCCAGGCAGGAATGGCGGCGCGCCAGAAGGCATCGATGGTTTCCGCTTGCACATCAAGGCCGAGGAAGCGGGCGGCCGGCAGCATGGCCGCGCGCAACAGTTGTTGTGGATCGCTGCCGTCGTCGAAGGCGATGGCGCCGGTTTGCTTGGACATCTTGTCGCCGTTTTCGTTCAGCACCACCGGCACATGCAGATAGCTGGGCTGCGGCAGGCCAAGCACCTGTTGCAGATAGAGCTGGCGCGGCGTGGAATCGATCAGGTCGACGCCGCGCACGATGTCGGTGATGCCTTGCGCGCCGTCGTCCACCACCACCGCCAGTTGATAGGCCCAGTAGCGGTCGGCGCGGACGATGATGAAGTCGCCTACCTCGGCGGTCAGATCCTGACTGTAGTGGCCGAACCAGCGGTCCTCGAACGACAGCACGCAGTGCGGCGCCTGCGGCACTTTCAGGCGCAACGCGCGGCCGACCTTGCCGGGAGCGAGGCCATGGCGGCAAGTCCCGGGATAAATCGGCGCCTGGTGGGGGCCAAGCGACTGGTTCACTTGCGAATCGGCGATCTCGCGGCGCGAGCAGCCGCAGGGATAGACCAGATCGCCCAACTGCTCCAGCGCCTGCTGGTAGAGCGGGTAGCGCCGGGTTTGCCACGTCACCTCGCCATCCCACAGCATGCCGCAGCGTTGCAGCGAATGCAGGATGTGCTGGTCGGCGCCTTCCACGTTGCGGGCGCCGTCCACGTCCTCGATGCGCACCAGCCACTGGCCGTGGTGCGCCTTGGCGTCGAGATAGCTGGCGATGGCGGCCACCAGCGAGCCGATATGCAAAGGGCCGGTGGGCGAAGGGGCAAAGCGGCCGAGGTAGGGAATGCGAGCAGTCATGCCGGTATTTTCGCATACAATGTGCGCGCGGAAATCCCGCACCGACCACTTACGCACTCAGGACATCATGCACAAAATGACTCCATCCTCAGCTGCCTCCGCACTGGCCATGAGCCTGGCGCTGGCATTCCCGGTCCACGCGGACGCGGGCAAGACCGCCGTCGTACAGGAAGCGCCGCTGCGCGCGCACCTGTCCTTCCTCGCCAGCGACTTGCTGGAAGGGCGCGGCACCGGCCAGCGCGGCGGCGACCTGACCGTGGCCTATCTGGAAACGCAGGCCATGGCGCTGGGCCTCAAGCCGGGCAATGGCGACAGCTTCCGTCAATCGGTGAAGATCGCCGGCGTGAAGACGCAGCCGGCCGAGAGCACGCTGAAACTGGAGGCGGGCGGCAAGGCGCTGGATATCGCCTTTGGCAAGGACTGGGTATTTGCGCCGGGTGATGCGACCGCCGCGCACAGCTTTAACGCCGACCTGGTATTCGTCGGCTACGGCATCACCGCACCGGACGAACAGTGGAACGATTTCAAAGGCATGGACCTGAAAGGCAAAGTGCTGGTCATGATGGTCAACGACCCGCAGCCGACCGCCGAGCAGCCGAACCGCTTCAACGGCAAAGGCCTGACCTACTACGGCCGCTGGACCTACAAATTCGAAGAAGCCAAGCGCCAGGGCGCGGCCGGTGTGCTGCTGATCCACACCACGCCGACCGCATCGTACGGCTGGAGCGTGATCCAGAACAGCTGGTCGGGCGTGGAGCGCTTCCAGCTGGCGGCGGGCACGCTGGGCACGCCGTTACAGGGCTGGATGACCGAAGACACCGCGCGCGCACTGTTTAAGGCGGCAGGCCAGGATCTGGACGCGCTGCGCGCGGCGGCCGAGAAGAAAGACTTCAAGCCGGTGCCGCTGGCGGCCAGGCTGAATGGCGAGATGAAGGCGGCGGTGCGCAACATTGAACAATTCAACGTGGCGGCGGTGGTGCCGGGCACCGATCCGAAACTGAAAGACGAGGTGGTGATCTACAGCGCGCACTGGGACCACCTCGGCAAGCAGGGTGACGGCGGAGACACCATCTTCAACGGCGCGGTCGTCAACGCCTCCGGTTCGGCGGCCCTGCTGGCGATGGCGGCCGAAGCCAAACGCGTGCCGGCCAAGCGCAGCCAGATGTTCCTGTGGGTGGCGGCTGAAGAGCAGGGCTTGCTGGGCAGCGCGGCCTACGCCGCATCGCCGCTGTGGCCGATGGCGAAAACGGCGGCCAACCTCAACCTCGACAGCCTGAACTTCGTCGGCGCCACGCGCGACATCGGCACCGAAGGCAGCGAGCGTACCGAGCTGGGCAAGCTGGCCGAGACGGCGGCCAAAGCCATGGGCATGCGCATCGCGGCGGCGGAGCCGGACCTGGCGGGCGGCTACTTCCGCAGCGACCACTTCAACTTCGCCAAGCATGGCGTGCCGGCGTTCTCGATCGAATCGGGCCGCGACTACATCAAGGACCCGGTGGCGGCGCAAGCCAAGGCCCAGGCCTACGGCAAGCGCTACCACCAGGCCAGCGACGAATACGACCCGGGCTGGGACCTGTCGGGCATGGTGCAGACGGCGCAATACACCCTCAACTTGGGCCGCCTGATCGCCAACGGCGCCAAGCTGCCCGAATGGAAAGCCGGCGACGCCTTCGCCGTCCCCCGTAACAAATAACAATTTAGGGTCAGCTCTGTCATTCGGACAAATGGGAACTAAACATTTTCCAAAAAGTTCCGCTAAGTGGGCCAAATGTCCAAATGACAGAGCTGACCCTGATTTTCTTAGTGGAAACCGAGGGTGATGGTGGTGCCGGTCAGGTCGATGCCTTTGATGGAGATGCTGCCGAAGCTGCTGCCCTCGGTGCCTTTCACCCGGATGTTGTTGAAGGCGATTTCGCCGATCGAGGACGGCAGGCTCAGCGTCAGGCTGCCGTCTTTGTTGATGGTCGCGGCAGCCTTGCTCGGGTCGTAGACCACGTTCTTCATGCTGGTGTCGGCTTCGAGGAAGCCCAGCACCGGGTTGAGCAGCTTGCTCATTTCGCCCACCACTTCCGGGTTGTTGCCGCGCGCGTGTTTGACGGCGTTGACCAGCTCGTCGCTCAGGCCTTGCGCCGAGGTCTCGCCCAGTTCCTCTTCGCTCAGGGCGCGCAGGGCGCGGTTGCTGACCGGGGCGCCGGCCGTCAGCGCCGCCGCCGGCAGGGCCGAGGCCGCATAGGTTTCCAGCGGCGCCAGCAGCGAGGTGGCGATCGCCGCCGCCATCCTCAGCCGTCGCTGCTTGCGCAGGGCGTGTTCAATGTGGTCCTGCGTGATCAGGTTGAGCTCGGCGAAGATGTCGCCCAGCCGCTGGCCGGTCTGGCGTTGCAGTTCGATCGCGCTGGCCAGCTGTTCTTCGGTAATCAGCTTTTGCTTGACCAGCAGCTGGCCCAGCATCGATTTATTTTGGTCGCTTGATAGCCATCCCATCTTGTTCTCCTCAGGCCGACTTGTGTGGTGGGGCGGGCGCCTGCAAGACGTCCGGTCCCGGCCCCGGCTGGTGCGCCAGGTGCTGGATGTCGGACGGCGCCATGCCGAACCAGCGCTTGCAGGCGCGGTAGAAGGCGCTCGGCTCCGAGAAGCCCAGCTGGAAGCTCAGCATTTTCAGCGACAGTTCGCCCGCGCTCAGCGATTGCCGCGCCAGTTCGCGCCGGGTGTCGTCCACCAGGTTGGTGAAGCTGGTGCCTTCCTCCGCCAGCCGCCGTTGCAGGGTGCGCTCGCTCATCATCATTTGCGAGGCGACGTCGTCGCGGTGCGGCGGGCCTTTCGGCAGCAGGCTGGCCAGCAGGGCTTGCACTTTGGCGCTGAAGGTCGGCGGCTCGGCCGCGGCCAGCGTGGCCAGCACGCGCTCGCCGCCGCCGTTCATCAGCGGCGGATTGGCCGGCAGCGCCGACACCAGGTCGGTGTCGGAAAATTCCATCACGTTGTGCGGCATGTTGAAGCGCACCGGGCAACCGAAGGTTTCCTCAAACACCTGCGCGTTGGCCGGCGCGGGGAAGCAGTATTCCACCACCACCGGGGCGATGTCGTCGCGCCCGGCGGCGCAGCGCAGCGAACGCAGCAGCACGCACCAGACGAAGTCGTAGCGCTGCTGCGGCACCGCGCGCTGCGCGCCCGGCAGCACCAGCCCCACGCGCGTGTGGCCATGGCAGCGCTCGATCGAGCTTTGCACGGTCGGCGACACCAGCATGATGTGGCCCATCACGCCCAGCCAGCCCAGCCGGTGCGGCGTGGCGATCTTCAGGCCGATCAGCGGATCGCCCGACTGCTGCACCAGCAGTTCCCACAGGTGGCTCAGTTTGTCCGACAGGGTGAGGGCGTCGCAGGCGATACCGTCGCCTTCGTCCAGGCCGGCCTGGGCAAACAGCGCTTCGGCTTGCACGCCCGATTGCGCCAGGCGCGATTTCACGCCGCGCACCAGATGCAGGGCGGAGGAGTACGTCATGGCGTGACCGCGGCGCGCAGGCGCAGGCCGATTTTTTCTTTCAGGCCTTGCAGTTTGGGATCGATCACCGGCCGGGTGTCGGCCGCCACGCCTTCGCCCAGGGTTTTCTGCATTTCCGGCAGCATGGCTTCAAATTTTTTCTTGACCGGCGATTCCAGGATGGCGATCAGTTGCTTGAGCTCCTCCTCGGTGTAGCGCTCGGCCAGCAGCGGGGCGATGGTGGTCGGGATCAGCTTGTCGGCGCTGGCGCGGGTGATCGGCGTGGCGTCGGCCATGAATTGCTTGGCTTCGTTGACGATGTCGGTCATGGCGGCGTCGCGCTTTTCCGGCGCGGCCCGCCCTTGCAGCATGGCGCGCGCCTGTTGCACCGCGTCCGCCACCGGCACTTGCAGCATGGACTGGCCGATGGTGTCGATGTTCCACAGCTTGAGTACCTGATCCACCAGCGCCTGCTTGGCCGGGGACACCGGCGCGGCCTGCGCGCTCAGGCAGGCTGCGCTTAAGGCCAGCAGCATCAGACCGTGTTTGGCTTTTTTCATGTTGTGCTCCTCCAAGGGGAAATCAAAAACGCTTGTTCAATTCAAAGCCGAAGTAGCGGACGTGGATGTCGCCGCGTACGTCTTGTCCCGCGTACGGGTTGTAGATCACGTTCAGGAAGGTGTTGCAGTTCATATTGCAGCTGGTGTTGGCCGGCGTGTAGTACTTGCCGGTCATGTAGGAGCCGGTGACGTTGATGTCCATGCTCTTGCTGATCCGGAAGCCGATGCCGGCGCTGCGCAGCTTGGTGTTCGGCAGCGGCGCCAGCAGGTCGATCTTGTCTGCCGGGATGGAGGTTTTGCGCGGCTCGTAGCCCAGCCGGATCGACAGCCGCTCGATCGGATTGAGTTGCAGGCCATAGGCCAGGTTGACCACGCTCTTGTAGCCGCGCGGGATGATCAGCTTGCCCGAATCCGGAATGCCGTACAGCCGCGCCACTTCCAGCAGCTTGACGCTCTGGTCGAACTGGAAGCGCAGCGCGTCCCAGTCGCTCCAGCGGGCGTAGCTGGCGTCCACGTTCAGCTGGACGTATTTGACCGGCTTGAGTTTCACCCCTACCTGCAAGTGCGCCGGGAAGGGGATGGTGGCGCTCATATTGCCCTTCTGTACCGCCGGGATCGAGGATGGGAAGCCCAGCACCGCGCCCGCGATCGGTCCCAGCAGGCTGGCGTTCATGCCGCGCACGAAGTTGCGCAGCATCGGTTCGGTGGAGAACACGTAGCTGCCGGTGTAGTGGGTTTTCGATCCGCCCTGGAACACCGCGCCCAGCGCGAACCTGGGCGACGGTTCCCACAGCACGCCGAAGTTGATGGTGGGATCGAACGGCGCCGTCAGTTCCAGCCGCATATTGGCCGCTTTCTTGAACGGGCTGACCATGCCATCCTTGCCGCCGCCGCACACGCCGAAACCGAACACGTCGATGATGTTGCCGCCGTCCTCCGGGCACCAGCCTTTTTGCAGCTGGCCGAACACGCCCAGCAGCTCGTTGGGGAAGCGCATATTGGTGTCGACCACGAAGGCGGCGTGCGCGATCGGCACCGAGACGCCGAAGCGCAGCGTCTCGGAGAATTTGTAGCCGACCGAGGGCGCGGCGTACACCAGGCGCTGGATTTGTTCCTGCCGGCCCTGGTACTGGCCGGGGTCGTTGGGATCGGTGGTGCGGTCCAGGCTCATGGCCTGCGCCATATAGCTGTCGGTGGCGAAGGTCCAGGGCGAGCCGGCCTTGTTCCACGCCATGCCGATGCCGGGCACGGCCACCGCCGGCAATCGCCAGCCCGGCATGCCGTAGCCGGGCACGTACATGATTTGCCGCACCGGGCCGGTGGAGGTGTTGGACAGCGGATCGTCGCGCCAGCCACCGACGTCGAAATTCGGCCCCGGCTTGAAGCTGGCGCTGGTGCGGATCGAGGCCACGAAGTTGTGGATGCTCTCGCTGTCGCCTTCCAGCCGCGCCAGCCCGGCCGGGTTGAAGTGGATCGAGGCGATGCCGGGCGGATCGGCCGTGACGGCATTCCCCATTGCCATCGCCACCACGCTGGTGGTGAGGTTTTCGGTCAGCGCGGCGTGGGCCGGCAAGGACACGCTGAGCGTGCCGGCAACCGCGGTAGCAATGGCGAGGCGGCGCATGGTCAGAAGCTCAGCGGCAGGTTCATGCCAACGATGAGGTTGGGCGAGTCCGGCGTCAGGCCGATGCCGACCGAGAAGTTGACCGTGGTCTTGGGCGAGACGCGGTAGCCCAGGCCCAGGTTGAGGATGCCCGAGGTTTGCATATGGGTCTTGGCTTCCAGGCCGTCGGCGAAGCGCAGCTTGGAGCCGGCCGAAATCGCTTCCTGGAAGGAGATGGTGGTGGAGATGCCGTACGACAGCGCGTACGCGAAACCGAGGCCGAAGCCCACGCTCGGTCCCGGCGCCACGCGCGTCAGGATGCGCGAGCCGTTCACCTGCCACAGGTTCTTGGCCGGCAGGCTGGCGGTGACGTTCACCGAGCCGAACAGCGCGACCGGGTCGACGATCTTGTTGACGTTGAGGCCGACGGTGGCGGCGCCGACGCCGCTGCCGGTGGCTTCGCCGCTGCCGGCGATGATCTTGAACGGGCTGCGGCCGGTCGGCAGGCGCACGTTGCCGGTCACGGTCAGGCCGGGCTGGTCGCGGCGCGCCTCGAACGGCTGCCAGCGCGCGCCCACGCCGATGTCGCCGATCGAGTTGGACAGGCCGCTGCGCGCGGCGGTGTCGGCGTAGCGCGAGATCAGCGGCAGGGTGACGTTGGCGGTCAGGTTGTCGCGCACGCCGTAGTCGGCCGAGAAGGTGTTGGTCACCGTGTGCGAGTTGTTGTTCTCGATGTTGAACAGGGTGGCGCTGCCGTTGGCGATGTCGGTGACGATGCGGTCCTCGCCGACGTAGCTGTAGCTGACGTCATAGGTCAGCGCCAGCTGGTTGCGGCGGATCAGGGTGTATTGCTTGTCCACCGCAGTCAGGGTTTGCTTGAGCAGGGCGCTCTGGTCGCCTTCGCCTTCTTTTTTGGCGAGCGCGTCGCGCGCGGCGTCGGCGGTGGCTTGTTGCGCCAGTACCGGGGCGGCGGCAAACGCGATGACTACGGCAAGGGGTATGGTGCGTAACATCATGGGACTTCCTTGTGAGAGGGGGATTAGTTGTGGCGCATCCAGGTGCCGGCCGCGCCCGAATTGACGGCACGCATCAGCAGCTGGGCGGCGTTGCTCAGAGGGGCCAGCCGCCCCTTGCCGGTGACGCGGTCCATGTCGACCACGCCCAGTTCCTGGTCGTTCAGGGCCAGCTGGTTGACCGGCGCCTGGCCCTTGGCCGGCGAGATGATGAACAGGGTGTTCTTGTCCCACCAGCGGGCGAATTCCTCGACCGAAAACACGATGTTGCCGGCCGACGGATCGGCGATGTAGACCACGCCGTCACGAATCCCGCGCAGCACCACGAAGTGCTTGGAGCCGGCGTAGTCGATCGGCACGATGGCCGGCTCTTCCAGCGTCTTCAGGTCCTTGATCTCGGCCTTGAAGCCGGCCCCGCTCATGCCCAGCGAGCCGACGTAGCGTTTCATGTCCAGCAGCGAAAAGCCGCGCCGCTCGATGATCTTGTCCTTCTCGCCTTTCTCCAGCATGCCTTCCATGGCTTGCTGCTCGTTGACCATGACGCCGAGGTGGTAGTTGAGGATGGTGACCAGCGCGGCCGAGCCGCAGCTGTAGTCGAAGGCCTGGCGCACGATGTGCTTGTACTTGAGCTCTGAGAACGGCTCCAGTTGCACCGATTGCACGTACGCGCCGCCGCCGCCCAGCAGGGTCTGCGGCATCTCGTACTGGCTCTTGGGCCGGTCTTGTGGTTCGTGTCGGGACATGACACCGGCGCCGCCGATCATGGCGGCGAGGACTCCCAGCAGTAGCGCGAGCATGGCTTAGACCACGTTGCTCACGTGCGCGCGCATGCATGGGAAAGTTCGGGCGTAGGCTCCGCCCAGAGGCGTCCGGCGCCCCATTGCTGATTTCATGCTGTGTCTCCAATGTTCTCGATTCGAACGGTCGTGCTTTATTTAAGCGACAACTCGTCTTTTCATTTTTGTAAGTCATTAACGCATGGTTTCCGGAGCCGTCGCACCTGATTTTTTAGAAATGTGACTCTAGGTTTTGGCTTGAAACCTATGCTACGGCAGGCGACAAAAGCGCAACACCGTGTTCCCTCTGGATGGCTCCCAGGGCCAAGTCGTTGGCTTTAACGGTCAGCGCGACAAGCTGGACCCGTGGCGGCGGCGACTCATATGATTAATTTAATTAATATTCAAATATTAAGATTTTCACGAACCGCAGGCGGCGCCCCGGCGCTCCTACCCGGAGCGTTTGGCGGTTGCCGCGCGGCCGTGAGCCCAGACAAAAACCTACTCATACAACCGGAGATACCAAATGCAAATCATCAAAACCACCGTCGCGGCAGCCCTGGCAACCCTGGCCTTCTCGGCATCGGCCATGACCCCGATCCAGGACGCGGAACTGAGCACCGTCAGCGGCCAGGACGGCGTGTCGATCGCCGCCAACTTGAACATCAAGATCGATTCCTTCGTCTACACCGACACCGACGCGCTGGACGCTTCGGGCCTGGGTGGCGGTTCGGTCTCGTTCAACGGCATCAAGGTCAACGGCCTGATCGCCGCCAACATCGACATCCTGTCGAAAGCCTCGTTCCTGGCCGCGGCCGGCGCCGCTGGCGTGACCAACCCGGGCACCTTCTACAACCCGGCCACCGGTGGCGACGTGGTGCAGATCGCCATCCCGTCGACCGTGGTCGCTGACGGCCACTACCTGAACGTGTCGGTCGACTCGATCAAGATGGGCAACAATGCCGCTTCGTTCGGCTCGGTCGCCATGAACCAGATCGACATGCGCGGCACCACCGTCTGGATCTTCGCCCACTAATCGGCGCGGCTTCCCAGGCCTGTAGCTTGGCCTGAGGAGTCATGGACGCTGATGGCTGCGGGACCCTACACTGGTCCCGCAGTATCAAAAAAACACACACCGATATAAAACCATTAACGGAGACGATCACATGCAATTCTTCAAAACCGCAATCGCAGCAGCCCTGGCAACCGTGGCTTTCTCGGCATCGGCCATGACCCCCATTCAAGACGCGGAGCTGAGCACGGTCAGCGGCCAGGACGGCGTGTCGATCGCCGCCAACCTGAACATCAAGATCAACTCCTTCACCTACACCGACACCGACGCGCTGGACGCTTCGGGCCTGGGCGGCGGTTCGGTCTCGTTCAACGGCATCAAGGTCAACGGCCTGATCGCCGCCAACATCGACATCCTGTCGAAAGCCTCGTTCCTGGCCGCGGCCGGCGCCGCTGGCGTGACCAATCCGGGCACCTTCTACAACCCGGCCACCGGCGGCGACGTGGTGCAGATCGCCATCCCGTCGACCGTGGTCGCTGATGGCCACTACCTGAACGTGTCGGTCGACTCGATCAAGATGGGCAACAACGCCGCTTCGTTCGGCTCGGTTGCCATGAACCAGATCGACATGCGCGGCACCACCGTGTGGATCTTCGCGCACTAATCGTCTGAGCGGCGGCGGCTGCGTGGGCAACTGCCGCTTCCCCATCATGATCACTCCATCATTGCGCCGGCTGCTGCCGGGTGCGGTCCTGCTGTGCACGATGCACGCGGCCTCGGCACAGATGCAGCCCCTGAGCGAAGAAGAGCTGTCGGCCGTCAACGGCCAGGGCCTGGTCAGCATGACCAACAGCAGCCTGAACGGCTTTGACTTCAGCAAGATCGCGCTCGACGCGGACATCACGCTGAGCGCGAACCTGCGCAATATGCGTCTGGGTGAATACACGTACGCCGCGCGCAATGGCAGCGGCGCCGATCTCGATATCCCGCTGCTGCAATTCGGCCGCAGCGATGGCACCGACGCGCAACGCGTGGTGCGGATCAGTAATCCCTATTTTGAATTCGTCTACAAGAACGCGGCCGATGGCGCCTCGCGCGAGGCGATCGGCATGCGCTTTGGCTTCGAATCGATCAGCGGCGACGTCGGTTTGCAGATCACCACCTTGTCCGGCTCGATGAAGGTCACCGGCACGGCGGCCGACGGCAGCGCCATCGTGCTCGACTCGCGCACCGACGCGCTGGGCGGCAAGCGCTGGGATGGTTCCTGCGCCGCGCCCTGCCTGACCCTGTCGCAACTGGGCGGCGTGACGGCGGGCGACGCCAGCGGCGGCAGCCGCGATTTCTGGATCTCGCTGCTGAAGACGGCGGTGCAATTCCCCACCGCCAGCGGCCAGCCGGCCAACGACACGGCGCAAGCCGGCATGTGGCTGAACTGGCGCGACAAGCTGCAAGCGTTGAGCACCAACGGCGTGACGCCGCCCAACCTGCCGAAAGGCCGCTGATGCGGCGCGCGCTGACGGCGGGACTGATGCTGTGCGCGCACTACTGCGCGCCCGCGGCCTGGGCGATGGAGCCTTTAAGCGACAGCGCGCTGTCGGCCGTGCGCGGGCGCGACGGCGTCAGCTTCGATCTGAACGGCTTCGCCATGAGCGGCGATGCGCGCGTGAGCTATACCACGCCGGCCGGCTCTTCGCTGTACGTGGAAAAATTCCACGCCTCGCGCAGCGACAATCCGCTGCCGTTTTCCGACCCTTACCGGCTCGACATTCTGCCCTCGGCGCCGGGGCTGGCGGACTACATCAACATCGCTTTCCCGACCAATGCCAATGGCGACCAGCGCTGGCAACTGGCCTACGACTGGGGCGTGGGCGCCAACGGCGTGGTGCGCGAGCAGGGCAGTGTGGTGGTCAAGGATCTGGTGTTCCATGGCGGCGGCTTGCAGTTCACCACGCCGCAAGTGAATGACGGCATCGCCTTCGGCGCGGCGCTGAAAATGGATATCGGCCAGCTGTCGTTCCAGCCGCGCGGGCGCGACGATGCGACCGAGGCCATGGTGCTGAGCGGCGTGCACATCGCTGGTGTCGATGGCAACCCGTGGGTGATCGCGCACGTGGCGGCGCAGCCGGCGGTGATCAATGCGCTGACCGATGAGACCGGGCCGCGCCTGCACATCGGCATCGATTGGCCGGACGCGCGCTATGGCAATGGCCAGGCCTCGGCGGGCAGCATCGTGGTGGACAATATTTCGTTCGTGAGTCCGGGGCAGCCGACGGTGGATCTCGGTTCGTCGCGCATCGGCTCGGTGCAGATCCAGTACCTCGATATCAAGTTCAAGCAATGATGAAGCGCGCCTTGTTCCTGCTGATGCTGGCTGGCGCGGCGCGGGCCGGCGAGCTCAAGCCGCTGGACGATCAGGAACTGTCGCAGGTCAGCGGCGGCGATGGCATCAGCTTTGCGGCGCACGTGGTGCTGAACGATCCGACGCTGGTGGGCGCGGTGAGCGACAGCCGCTTGTCGCTGGGCTTCAGCGGTGGCGGGCAGAACCGCTACATCATGTTCAAGAACGTGCGCGGCACGGTGGACATGTTTGCCGTCAGCCTTGGCGTGCAGACGCGCACCGATGGCGGCGGCGACTACATCGCCATCGGATTGCCGGGGTATGTGCACTACACCAACCTCGGCTTCGAATCGCTCAGCGTGCAAACCGATCCCACCGCGCCGGTGAGCAACAGCCTGGGCAGCCTGAACATCAACGGCACGGTGTCGCTACAAGGCCAGGTCCGCTTCTGGGGCCACTAACCCCAACCCGGGGTCAGTTCTTGCAATCCAACACGAGCTCATGTATGAATGCAAGAACTGACCCCGGGTTGAGGGTTTATTCTGTGGCGAAGATGCACAGGGCGATTAGCGGGAAGGCGAGGCCGGTCCATAGCACGCCGGTCCAGCCGTGCGCGGCGAACATCCAGCCGCCCAGCGATGAGCCGATCGCGCCGCCCATGAAGAACAGCGCCATGTACAGGCCGTTCAGGCGGCTGCGCACTTCCGCCGGCAGCGCGAAGATGGCGCGCTGGCCCGTCACCAGGTTGGCGGAGACGCCCATGTCGAGGATGATCGACGCCAGCACCAGCAGGCCCAGGTCGACCAACCGGCTGCTGTGCACCAGCAGCGGCAGCGCGAACGCCAGCGCGCCCAGCGTCAGCGCCACCAAGGTGGTCGAGCGGCTCTTGCCCTGATCGGCGCGATGGCCGGCGATCGGCGACACCAGCGCACCGGTCACGCCCACCAGCGCAAAGATCGCCACGCCGCTCTGGCTGATGCCGAAGTACGGTCCGGTCAATTCCAGCGATACGCAGGTCCAGAACACGCTGAACGCGCCGAACATGCACGCCTGGTAGGCCGCGCGCCGGCGCAGGATGGGCGTGGTTTTCAGCAAATGCCACATCGACGCCAGCAGTGCGAAGTAGTGCATGCCGCCCTCGGGCCGGCGCAGCGGCAGTTTGGCGCGCAGCACGAAGGCGAGGCCGGCCGTGGTGAGCGCCGATAGCACGAAGATGGCGTGCCAGCCGAACGCGTCGGTCACCAGGCTGGCCACCGGCCGCGCCAGCATGATGCCCATCAGCAGGCCGCTCATCACTTTGCCGACCGTCTTGCCGCGCGTTTCAGGCCGCGACAGGTGCGCCGCGAACGGCACCACGATCTGCGCCGCCACCGAGCCGATGCCGATGCACAGCGCGGCAAACAGGAACAGCCTGGCGCTGCCGGTGATCGAGGCCGCCAGCAGGGCCAGCGCCGTGGTCAGCAGGGCGATGAAGATCAGCCGGCGGTTTTCCAGCAAGTCGCCCAGCGGCACGATGAACAGCAGGCCGAGCACGTAGCCGATCTGCGTCAGCGTGACAATCAGCCCGGCCGCGCCGGGATCGAGGCCGGTGGCTTTGCTGATCGGACCGATCAGGGTTTGAGCGTAGTACAGGTTGGCGACGATCAGGCCGGTCGCGATGGCGAACAGCCAGACCATGCCGGGCGAAAGGTCGTGTTTTGCATCCGTCATCGATTACAGCCCCCCGCCAGCGACTGTCGCACTTCGGCGGTGATTTCGTAGGAGCGCAGGCGTTGCGCATGGTCGTAGATTTGCGAGGTGATCATCAACTCGTCGGCGCCGGTGCGGGCGATGAAGTCTTGCAGCTGGCGGCTGACGGTGTCCGGCGCGCCGATCGCGGTGCAGGACAGCACCGCGTCCAGCATGGCCCGCTCCGGCAAGCCCAGCGTGTCGAGGTAGCCGGCTTTCGGCGGCGGCAGTTGCGAAGGACGGCCGGTGCGCAGGTTGACGAAGGCTTGCTGCATGGAGGTGGCGCGGAAGTGCGCTTCTTCATTGGTGTCGGCGGCAAACACGTTGAAGCCGAGCATGACGTAAGGCTTGCTCAGCTGCGCCGACGGTTGGAAGTTGGCGCGGTACAAGGAGAGAGCCTGCATCATCATCTGCGGCGCAAAGTGCGAGGCAAAGGCGAACGGCAGGCCCAGATGCGCGGCCAGTTGCGCGCCGAAGGTGCTGGAGCCGAGTATCCACAGCGGCACCCTGGCGCCCTTGCCCGGCACCGCCAGCACGCGGCCGCGCGGCGTGTCGGACATGTAGTCTTGCAGTTCCAGCACGTCTTGCGGGAAGGCGTCGGCGTCGGATTCCAGATTGCGGCGCAGGGCGCGCGCGGTGGTCTGGTCGGAGCCGGGCGCGCGGCCCAGGCCGAGGTCGATACGGCCGGGGAACAGCGCTTCCAGCGTGCCGAATTGCTCGGCGATCACCAGCGGCGAATGGTTCGGCAGCATGATGCCGCCGGCGCCCACGCGGATGGTGCTGGTGCCGCCGGCCACGTGCGCCATCACCACGGCGGTGGCGGCGCTGGCGATGCCGGGCATGCCGTGATGTTCGGCCAGCCAGTAGCGCTGGTAGCCCCAGCGTTCGCCGTGCCGGGCCAGGTCCAGCGTATTGCGGAACGAGGCCGATGGGTTGCTGCCCTCGGCAATCGGGGACAGGTCAAGAATGGAAAATGGAATCATGGTGCTACCTGAATGAAGTGACTGACAATCCCATTGAAAGGGTATGGGTATAAGCTTTCTAAATGGACAGACAAGCATACACAGGTTGGAGCGAGCGTGCTGGCGACGCCCTGATTTGCGCGACTGGGTTAATGCGTCGTTTCATCTCAGGCTGAGATAAATATTAATGAGATTAATAAGGCAATCTTTAAAGACGGAAGTGTGAGCAAAATAATCAGTAATTATCAAAATCGCCTGACATAATGTTTTATTTTGCCGACGGTTTTTAAAAATACTTTCTGCTGGAACATAGTCCTGATTTACCATTGGAAACTCTTCTGTGTAAATCGTGACTGCAATGGCCCGCGCATTTTTCTTCGCTTTGTTACTGGCTTGCTGCCAGACCGTTTTCGCCGCCGGCCAGTTGTACCGGGTCACGCATGAGGGCAGGACCAGTTATCTCTACGGCACTGTACACGTCGGCCGCGACGGCGCTTATCCGCTTGACGATGTGGCGACCCGAGCGCTGCTTGACTCCAAGGCGCTGGTAATCGAACTTGATATCCGCGAAGACAAGGCTTTCCAGCTGGCGCTGGCGCGCCATGCCCGCTATCCGGAAGGCGACGCGGTGCAGCATCACCTTACCCCAGATACTTTGCAAAAGATGGTGCAGGCGCTGGCGCGCGCCGGCATTCCTTTGTCCTCGGTGCAGCAGTACAAGCCGTGGCTGATCGCCAATCTGCTGGTGGGGGCGGAGCTGGACCGGAACGGCTATCAGCGCAGCCAGGCAGTGGAATACGCGCTGCTGGCCGCCGCGCAAAAGCAGGACAAGACGGTGCGCGAGCTGGAAAGCGCGGATTACCAACTGGGCTTGTTCGACAGCCTGGACGAGCGCCAGCAAGAGCAGTATCTGCTGGAAAACCTGGCCGACCTGGCCGACGGCGATTCGCTGAAAAAATCGCAAGCCTTGCTGGAGGCCTGGCGCGTGGCGGACGGCGCCGGCATCAACGCCGCGTGGAAATCCGCCACCAGCGGCGACAGTGTCTCCGCCGCGTTCATGAACCGCGTACTGCTGGGCAAGCGCAATCCCGAAATGGCCGCCAACATCGAGCGCATCATGCAGCAGGACCAGGTGGCCTTTGTCGGCGTCGGCCTGCTGCATCTGGTGGGCGACGATGGCTTGCCGCAGCTGCTCAAGCGGCGCGGCTACCAGGTCGAGCAACTGTATTAATACGGCTGCACCGCGCCGTTGCTGTAGCGGACGCGGTCGCCGATCTTGTAGCTGGGCGAAGCCTCCACCACCACCATTTGCGTGCTGCCGTCGTCCATGCGCACGGTGACACGGTAGACTTTATCGGTCGGCATGCCGCCGGCCGCCGCCGCACCCATCACGCCGACGCCCACATCCTGCCGCTGCATCTGATCGATGGCTTGCACCACGCCGTAGCTGGTTGGTGAAGTCGTGCTGGTGTTTGTTGCCGGGCCGGCCATGCTGCTGGTATTGGTGTCGCTGCCGCCTTGGTTCATCCTGTCCGCACAGGCCGCCATGGACAGCGCGCACAGCGCCATGGCACACAGAGTCATCTTTTTCATATTCGCCTCCCCAAATAGCGTCAGAGCGGCGCGGCGCGATATCGTTCCCTTACCTGGGGCTTGTGTTGATATACATCAATTGAAACATGCTACCCACACGCAATAATTGATCGGTATCACTTTAAAGGACATCGATATGTTGACACGCGTGACAGACACTATTATCGAAGAGTTAATTGATGCCACCTGCCATGACGTACGCAGCAGGCACTTTTTTCTTCATGCACTGCACGGCTTGGTTCGCGTGGCCAAGGCCGAACAACTCCAGGAACTGCGCAGGGATGTGGAACGGGCCACCGGCATAGTCAGCCAGCCGGAAGGATGCGATACCGGCTCCACAGAACCCACATAAAGCCGGAGGCCAGCACCGCCGCATTGCAGTCGACCAGCCAATCCGATACCGCCCCGTGGCGGTAGGGGAAGAAGCTTTGCACGAACTCGTCCAGCGCGCCCATCAGCGCGATGGTGAGCACGGCTTTGACTGCGCGTTGCGCCAGGCTGCCACGGCTGCCGGTAAAAATCAGGAAGGCCAGTCCCGCGTAAGCGATGGAATGCAGGATCACGCCGGTGGCCACCTGGCCGATGTCCTGGCGCGCCCCGGGGATCGAGCCCAGTACCAGAATCAGCAGGTACAGCACGATGGCGGTCCAGTAGCGCAGGCGGGCGTGGGAAGTGGAGAGGAGGAGAAGTTTGAGCATGGAGCAGACGATACCATGCACTGCAAAAAAACGGGAGTGGCGCACCAGGGGCAAGCCTGGCGCGCCGGTTCTTCAGTCATGCCTATCGGTTGCATGTACTTAAGATGGTGCCAGTATAGGCGGCGTTTGTTACGCCCTCATGACAGCGCGCAAAAAAAAAGCCCGCTGTCTGGAGCGGGCTTAAAACTATTTTCTTGGAGGAGAATAGTGGAGACAGGTGAGATTATGCTGCGTCGCCAGATATGTGTCTAATTGTTGTTTCAGATACCAGTCATCAGGCTGGAGCATATCTCTGTCATTTGACCGGGACGGTGTAGTTCAGGGCCAGGCGGCCGCCGTCCACGTACAGGGTCTGGCCGGTCATGTAGCTGGCGTCGTCGCTGGCGAGGAAGGCGGCGATGGAGGCCACTTCCTCCGGCTCGCCGCAGCGGCCCATCGGCGTGCGCGACAGGATGGTGTTGCGCGATTCCGGGCTGGCCATCACGGCTTGCCTGGCCAGTTCGGTCAGGATGGTGCCGGGCCCGATGCCGTTGACGCGGATGCCGTGCGTGACCAGATTCAGCGACATCACCTTGGTCAACTGGTTGATCGCGCCTTTCGACACCACATACGGCACCTGATTCGGGATCGCCAGTTCCGCGTTCACGCTGGACATGTTGATGATGGAGCCGCTCTGCTGCCTGACCATCACGCGCGCCACCGCCTGGCCGCACAGGAACATGGACTTGAGATTGATGCGCATGACGCGGTCGAAATCTTCCTCGCAGAGGTCGAGGAAGTTGGCGGCGTGGGTGACGCCGGCGTTGTTGATCAGGATGTCGATGCGGCCGAAGTCCGCGAGGGTGGCGGCCACCATGGCGTCAACGTCGGCCTTCTGGCTGACATCGGCGGCGAAGAAGCGGGCTTGTTCGCCCAGCTTGGCGGCGGCTTCCGCGCCTTCGGGTTTGATGTCCACCAACATGACCTTGGCGCCCTCGGCGATCATGCGCTGGGCGCAGGCCAGGCCGATGCCTTGGGTGGCGCCGGTCACGACAGCGACTTTGTTCAATAATTTCATGGGAGAGTCTTTCTGGGGTGGCGATGGCAAATTTTAACAGCCACCAGTGGGCGGGTTACAATAGAGGGTTTGCAATTTTCCTGAGGGGGCCGTCGTGACTTTTATTAACAAATTATCCGCCGCCTGGACGGCCAACGACTCCCTGCTGTGCGTCGGTCTCGATCCGGACATGGCCAAGCTGCCGGCCCGGTTCCAGAACGACCCGCAAGGCATTTACCACTTCTGCCGCGAGATCATCGACGCCACCGCCGATCTGGCCTGCTCGTTCAAGCCGCAGATCGCTTACTTCGCCGCGCTGAGCGCGGAAGGCCAGTTGCAGCAAATCTGCGATTACGTGCGCGAGCATTATCCGCACATCCCGCTGATCATGGACGCCAAGCGTGGCGACATCGGCGCCACCGCGCGCCAGTATGCGCGCGAAGCCTATGACCGCTATGGCGCCGACGCGGTGACCGTCAACCCGTACATGGGCTTCGATTCGGTCGAGCCGTACATGGAGTGGGCGGACCGTGGTGTGATTATCCTGTGCCGCACCTCGAATGCGGGCGGTTCGGATTTGCAGTTCCTGGATGTGGGCGGCAAACCGCTGTACCAGCATGTGGCGCAACTGGTGGCGCACAAGTGGAACCGCAATGGCCAGTGCGCACTGGTGGTCGGTGCGACCTTCCCGGAGGAGCTGGCGCAGGTGCGCGCGATCGTCGGCGACATGCCGCTGCTGGTGCCGGGCATCGGTGCGCAGGGCGGCGATATCGCGGCCACGGTGAAATCGGGCCGCACCGCGCATGGCGCCGGCATGATGATCAACTCGTCGCGCGCGATCTTGTACGCGGCGCCGCAAGCCGGCGAAGACTTTGCGATGGCGGCACGCCGCGTCGCGCAGGAAACGCGCGACGCCATCAACCAGTACCGTCGCTAAGCTGCCGCTTATTGCCTGACGAAGACAGGATCGGTGTCGTCGTCCACCGGCACGGCGTCGTACCACTGCGACGTTGGCTTGCCGTCCGTGCCGCTGGCAAAGCGGATGCGGAAGTCGCTGTTGGCCTCGTAATAGAACTCCGTAGGCGACAGCGGCAGCAGCGTTTCCCACTTCCCATTGGCCGGATATTGCACCAGCAACCGGCCGTCTTTCACCTCGAAGGTGTAGCGTTCGCCGGCATGCGTGTAGACGCCGGCGTATTGTTGCAGCACGCTGTCGGCCAGTTGCCGCGGCGTTGGCGCCGGCAGCGCGGTGCCGGCAGCCAGGGTGGCGATGCGGCGCGCGGCCGGGAACAACCCGAATTTCGGTGCATCGTCGCTGTTGCTCAGGATCGATACCAGTACGTTTGACGCCGGCATGTAGACGATTTCAGCGTGGAAGCCCTGGATGTCGCCACTGCTGCGAATGTAGGGCTGGCCCGACATGGTGTGCGGACGGATGCCGTAGCCGTAGGGAACGCGGTGGCCGTTGGGCAGTATCACCGCGGTGTTCATGGCTTTCAGGCTGGCCGGCTTCAGCACCTTGCCGCTTTGCAGCGCGGCGGTCCAACGGGCGAGGTCGGCATTGGTGGACGCATAGCTGCCGCCGCCAAATAGCAGGGTGCTGCTCCAGCGGACCGCTAGCTTCGGACCGTGTTCATATGGCGTCACCAGTCCCCTGATCAGGCCGGCGTTCTGGATGTAATGCGTTTGCGTCATGCCGAGCGGGACAAAGAACTGGCGTGCCAGGTAGGCGTCATACCTTTCGCCGGACAGCTGTTCGATGATCATGGCCAGCAGCGTGTAGTTGACCGAGGAGTAGGCAAAGTCCTGGCCCGGCGGCGCCAGCAGCGGCATGGCGATGGCGGCCTGCAACAGATCTTGCGGGGTGTGGTCGGCAAACGCGGCATTGCGGAAGGCGGCATCCATGAATACATTGGCGATGCCCGAGGTGTGGTGCAGCAGGTGCTCGACGGTGATGCTGTGCCAGGTGGCCGGCAGGTTGGGGAAGAACTGGCGGATCGGTGTCTGCACCGCCAATTTGCCATCTTCGACCAGTTTCATGATGGCCGCCGCAGTGAACTGCTTGCCGACCGAGGCCGCGTAAAACACGCTGTCCGGCTTGATGGGCACGTTGAGTTCGACGTTGGCCAGGCCGTAGCCTTGGTGGAGGAGGGTAACGCCATTCTTCTGCACCAGTACCGCCGCGCCTGGCAGATTGGCTGGGAACAGCCGCCGCAGTTCGGCATCGATGGACTCGGCCGGCGTGGCGGCGCAGGCGGAAGCGGCAAACAGGATGGCGGCGCCGGCGGCGGTAAGCAACTGCATGGAGATTCCCTCGACAAGTTGATCGTGGCCGCTATCTTATTGCGAGGGCGCTGCATCGGCCAGCCGCATGCGACGAAGCGCATAAACCGCGTGCCCGGCTGCGCAATCGCCGGGCCAGCCCGGTTTAGTGAGATGGCGCGACCAGCTCCGCGTACTCATACAGCTCGCCGAGGATTTGCTCGGCGCGCTCGTCGGCTTGCTGTTGCAAGTCGTCGATCTGGGCGAAGTAATCGTCGATGGTGCGCGCGCCGGCCGCGCCTTCGTAGAAGCGCGCCGCGCGGTGCTGTTCCCAATGCTCCATCTCGGTTTCCGACAAGGTCTCCGGGAAGTTGCGTGCGCGGTAGCGGAACAGCAGTTCCGCCAGCCGTCCATCGCTGAACGACGGCGACGCCACCGCCAGCCGCGCCGGTGATTCGCGCCGCAAGGAATCCAGCAAGCGCCGGTCTTCCTTGCTGATGAAGCCGTTATACAAATCCTCATCCACATCCAGCGGCTCGCCAGCCGGACGATCAAACACTTGCTCCCACACCTGCGCCAGGTCGTGCCCCGCCGCCGCGATCGCCGCGTGCGCCTTGCCCTGTTCCAGATCGATGCCCCAGCGCGCCGCCATGGCCGGCGACAACGTCTTCAGGTTGGACACCAGCATCGGCGATTTGTTCAGGTGGATGCTCTTCACCGGCAAGCGCGTCATGCCTTCCGGCAGCGCGTCGGCGCGGGTGAAAATGCGGGTGCGGATGGTGTCCGCATCCAGCGTGAACAGCTCGCTTGGATCGTAGGTGCAATCCCAGACGATCACCTCGTTCTTGTTGGTCGGGTGCGAGCCCAGCGGATACACCAGCGCGATGCAGCCGCGCTCGGCCGGGAACATGCCACTGACGTGCAGGAAAGGCTGGCGCAGATTGGCCGCCAGATGCATGCCGATCTCGTCGGCCACGCGGTCTTTCTTGTGCAGGGCGAAGCAGAAGTCGAACAGCTTGGGCTGGTGCTGGCGGATCAGGCGCGCCAGGGCGATGGTGGCGCGCACGTCGGACAGCGCATCGTGCGCCGATTCGTGCAGCAGGCCGTTGGCCTTGGCCAGGTCTTCCAGCTTGAAGCTGGGCTTGCCGTCTTCCCTGGTTGGCCAGTGGATGCCGTCCGGGCGCAGGGCGTAGGTCATGCGCACCACGTCCAGCAGATCCCAGCGGCCGCAGCCGTTTTGCCATTCGCGCGCGTACGGATCGATCAGGTTACGCCAGAACATGAAGCGGGTGATCTCGTCGTCGAAGCGGATGGTGTTGTAGCCGACCCCGATGGTGCCCGGCTGCGAGAACGCCTGCTCGATGGTGGCGGCGAACTGGTGCTCCGGCACGCCCCATTCGAGACACTGCTGCGGCGTGATGCCGGTGATCAGGCAGGATTGCGGATCGGGCAGAAAATCGTTGGCAGGCTTGCAATACAACATGATCGGATCGCCGATCTCGTTGAGCTCGGCATCGGTGCGGATCGCGGCGAACTGGGCCGGACGATCGCGGCGCGGCACCGCACCAAAGGTTTCGTAGTCGTGCCAGAGAAAGGTCTGATTGGTCATAGGTGCTACAGTAATTTTAAAATCTGCCGATAATTCCAGCGTGTTCAATGAGGAGCAATATTATGGCTACTCCAGTCTCCGCTACCGCGGGCAATACCGCCGCGCCGGTCCAGTCCAGGGACGACAAACCGCTGTCGCCGGCCGCCAAAGCCAAGGCGGACTTAAATGTGTCTATCGTACAAGCTTCTTTGACGGTATCGTTAAATTCCTCCAATGAACCCTTGTCGGTGGTGCTGAAAACCGCGCTGACCGGCATTAACGAGGCGCTCAAGGACGATTTTGGCGACAACGCCATTCAGAATGCCGCGTCGCAGGACAATACGCCGGAAGGCACCGCGAGCCGCATTGTATCGTTGTCCACCGCATTTTACGAAGCCTATCAACAGCAGCATCCTGGCGACGATGGGACCGAAACGCTGAATAACTTCATCAATACGCTGAAAAAAGGCGTGGACCAGGGCTTCAAGGAAGCGCGCGATGTGCTGCAAGGCTTGAAGGTGCTGAACGGCGACATTGCCAGCAATATCGACAAGACCTACGATCTGGTGCAGCAGGGCTTCAGCGATTTCCTCGCCGCCCGCCAGCCGAAGGCGCAGCAAGCCGAACAGACTCAGGCCGCAACCTGATTGCGGCCCAGTTCCTTGGCGCGGTAGAGCGCGGCGTCGGCCGCCTGGATCAGGTCGTGCTCGCTTTGCTGCGGTTGCAGGATGGCCACGCCCAACGAGGCCGTGATGTGCGGCAGCGGCTGGCGCACGCCGCCCGCGCGTACGCCGTCGAACACCTCGGCCTGGCGCATGCGTTCGCACAGGCGCTCAGCCACCGCCAGCGCCACCTTGCCGTTGGTGTCCGGCAGCAGCACCATCATTTCCTCGCCGCCGTAACGCACCGCGAAATCGGTCGGCCGCAGCGCGCCGCTCAGCACTTGGGCGGCCGAGCGCAGTGCCTCGTCGCCGGCCAGGTGGCCGTGACTGTCGTTGAATTTCTTGAAGTGGTCCAGATCGATCATGATCAGCGCCAGCGGTGCGTTGGAGCCGTGCGCGGTGGCCACCATGGTGGGCAGCAGATCGTTCAGCCAGGCGCGGTTGTACAAGCCGGTCAGGCCGTCGATCATCGATAGCTGGCGGTAGAACTCGCCCAGCTTCTGGCGCCGGCGCAGCTGCGCGTTGGCGGCGCGGATGCGGAACGACAGCAGCCGCAGCAGGTTACGCGCCAATACGTTCGATTCATCGATCAATTGCCATACCAGATCGGCCTCGACCACCAGCACTTCGCTGCGCTCCAGCGCGGTGATGCTGGACAGATTGGTTTCCTCATCCAGCACCGATTGCTCGCCCACGCTTTCGCCCGGCAGGATCTTGCTGATGGTGCCGTCGGCCATGCCGGTGCGGGTATCGTTGGCCACCGACAGCGCGCCGCGCAGCAGGATGTACAGGCGCGCGCGGCTGGCCTCGGTGACCGCCTCCTCGGCTTCCAGTTGCATGATGGGGCAGTTCGCCAGCAGCCTGGCGACGGCGGCGTCATCATCGGAATTGCGCAGCAGCTGCAAATCGCTGATCTGGTAGCTCGATGAGCCGAAGGTACTGATTTGTTTCATGCAAAAAAGCAAATGCTCGTTCAATAGGTGTCATATTGTTGCACGAATGCGGCGAGGAGTGCTTCAATATCGGCATTGCTAACTGACGGGATACAACATGGCTTACATCGACGCGCTGGGCACCGAACATCAGGCCGATCCTAACGCCCGCATCGTCTCGCTGGTGCCGTCGATTACCGAGCTGCTGTGCGATCTCGGGCTGGCCGGGCAGGTGGTGGGGCGCACCGGTTTCTGCATCCATCCGTGGGAGGCGGTGCAGGCCATTCCCAAAGTCGGTGGCACCAAGGATGTGAACCTGGAGAAGATCCGCAAGCTGGCGCCGACCCATGTGGTGCTCAATATTGATGAAAACGAAAAGCCGACCGCCGACGCGCTGGCGGAGTTCGTGCCCAACCTGGTGGTCACCCATCCCTTGCGCCCTTACGACAACGTGGCGCTGGCGCGCCTGATGGGCGGCGTATTCTGCCGCGAGCAGCAGGCCGCGGCGTGGTGCGCGGCGTTCGAGGCGGAGTATGCGCTATTGCAGGCCATGCCCAAGGGGCGGCCGCAGAATATGCTGTACTGCATCTGGCAAGACCCGTGGATGACGATTTCGCAGGACACCTACATCGCGCGCATGCTGGCGGAAATCGGCTGGAGCGTGCCGGATCTGGGCGAATCGCGCTATCCGGAATTCCGCTGGTCGCGTGAGCTGATCGATGGTATCGACGGCGTGCTGCTGTCGAGCGAGCCGTATCGCTTCACCGAGGCGCACGCGGATGTGCTGGAACGCCAGATCGGCAAGCCGGTGCTGCTGGTGGATGGGGAGATGATGTCGTGGTACGGCAGCCGTTCGCTGCAAGGACTGACATACCTGCGGGAGCTGGCGCGGCGCTAGCCCCCGCGCGTCCTGTCTATTCGTCCTGTTCGTCCACCACAGCGGCCGAGGCGGTGGCGAGGCCGGCGGCGTGGCGCTTGTTGTCGTGCAGTTTGCCCACCGCGCTGTCGACCGCGCGTTTCAGCTTGTCGGTGGCGCCGCTGATGGCCTGATGCAGGGTGGCGGCATGGTCGCTGACCGCGATGGGTTGAAGACCAGTAAGACGTGCTTCCATCAAGCAGCGGTTATCACCATCGGCCGACTTCTGGCCCAGGTTATCGCTGAGATGGACTTCGACGCGGGTGATTTGCTCGCCGAAGCGGTGGAGGGCATTGCTCACGACAGATTGCACGTGCTCGTCGAGACCGGAATGACGATCGATGGTTTTGTCGGTATTGATTTGGATTTGCATACGCTTGCTCCTGTGGTTGGACTGCGTAACCATCTTACTCCTTCCCGCCTTAAGTGCGCGTTAAATAAATCACCCAATCAGGGAGGCGGCGATGTTGATCGAGAGGCCGAGGATGGCCAGGTTGTAGAAGAAGCACAGCACGGATTGGCCCAGCACCACTTGCCGCATGCCGCGGCTGCGCACAGTGACGTCGGAGGTCTGCACCGCCACGCTGATGGTGAACGAGAAGTACAGGAAGTCCCAGTAGTTGGGCGCCAGCCCGCTGTCCGGGAAGCCCAGCGGTTTGTCGTCGTCGGCGGCGGTGTAGTAGAGGTGGGCGTAGTGGGAGCAGAACATCACGCCCACCATGAACCAGGAACCGATCAGGGTCAGCACGCTCAGCGCATAGTGCTGCACCGGCGCGCCCGGCGCCCGCGCCGCCAGTTGTGACACAATCGCCGCCAGGCTGACCATCACCGCCAGCGACAGCACGGCCAGGATCACCGGCCCTTTTTCATCCTGCCGGCAGGCCGCGCGCTTGATGTCGTGGTGGTCGGCTTGCATCATCATCCACGCCATCATGGCCAGGTAGCTCCATACCAGCACGTTCCAGCAGGTCAGCACCTGGGTGACCGTCGACCAGGCATCGGGCAGGAAGCAGCTGGCCGCCACCGCCAGCGCGATGGCCGTGCTCAGATGCGGGCGGCTGTGGATGATGGCAGGCAGCGGCAGGCGCAAGCTCATTTTTTATCCTCGTGCGGAAAACGGTCCATGCGTGACAATACCGGGAACAGCACGGTCCATGCGCCAACCACGCCCAGCGTGGCGGCGCCGCCGAACAGGATGGCGCGCGTCAGGCCCAGCCAGCCGGCGGTGAGGCCCGATTCGAATTCGCCCAGTTCGTTCGAGGCGCCGATGAACACGGAGTTGACCGCGCTGACGCGGCCGCGGATTTCGTCCGGCGTTTCGTACTGTACCAGCAGGTGGCGCACATACACGCTGATCATGTCGCCGGCGCCCATCAGGAACAGCGCCACCAGCGCCACGATGAAGCTGGTGGTGGCGCCCAGCACGATGGTGCAGACGCCAAACACCGCCACGCCGCCCAGCATCCACGCCCCCACGCGGCGCGTGATGGGGAAGAAGGCCAGCGCGATCGAGCACAGGGCCGCGCCGATGCCGGGCGCGGTACGCAGCGCGCCCAGCCCGCTCGGACCGATGTGCAGCACGTCGTGCGCCAGCGCCGGCAGCAGGGCGGTGGCGCCGCCGAACAGCACCGCAAACAGGTCGAGCGAGATCGCGCCCAGCACCACTTTCTTCGACCAGACGAAGCGCAAGCCTTCCAGCACCGTGTGCCATGAGGCCGGCCCGCTGGCGCTGGCCTGTTTTACCGATTTCACCATCGACATCATCACCACCGCCGCCACCAGCAGGCCGGAGGAAATCATATACACCGCTTTCGGTCCGGCCAGGTAGAACAGGCCGCCCAGCGTGGGGCCGAGGATGACCGCCACGTGGAAGCTGGACGAACTCAGCGCCACCGCCTTGCTGAAGCTTTCCTGCGGCACCAGGTTGACCAGGATGGCTTGTGTGGCCGGCCCCATGAAGGCGCGCGCGCTGCCGTACACGGCCAGCACGGCAAACACCGGCCACACGGCGCTCAGGCCGGTGTAGGTGAAGCCAAGCAGCATCAGGCCGCACAGCAGCTGGGCGCCGAGCGCCAGCGCGATCAGGTTGCGGCGGTCGTAGCGGTCGGCGGCGTGGCCGGCGATCAGGATCAGCAGCAGGAAAGGCAGGAATTGCGCCAGGCCGATCAGGCCCAGGTCGTACAGGTTGTGCGTCATCGAATAGACTTGCCAGCCGATGGCGACGTTTTGCATTTGCACGGCCAGCGTGGCCAGGGTACGGGCGGAGAGGTAGAGCGTGAAGTTACGGTGGCGCAGGACGCTGAAACCGTTGGAGGAACTGTCGGACATTGGGTCTTTCGGGATGCCGAGCCTCGGGGACTCTGCATCCCGCAAGGCCCGGTGGGATGGTTAGCTGTTGATGTCGGCCTCGGTGGTGAAGGCGTCCGCGTAGAACTCTTCATCCGGCAGGCCGCACTGGGCGACAAAGTCTTTCCTGGCCGATTCCACCATGATGGGTGCGCCGCAGGCGTAGACCTGGTGGCCGGACAGGTCCGGCAGGTCGGCCATCACGGCCTGGTGCACGAAGCCGGTGCGGCCGGCCCAGTGGTCTTCCGGCAGCAGGTTGGACAGCACCGGCACGTAGTGGAAGTTCGGCATTTTCGCGGCCCAGTCGCGGCACAGCGCGTCCATGTACAGATCCTGCGGGCGGCGGCCGCCCCAGTACAGGGTCATCTTGCGGGGCGAGCCTTGCGCGCGCAGATGTTCGACGATGGCCTTGATCGGCGCGAAGCCGGTGCCGGAGGCCAGCAGCACGATCGGCTTGTCGGAATCCTCGCGCACGAAGAAGGTGCCCATCGGGCCTTCGAAGCGCAGGATGTCGCGTTCCTTCATGCTGGTGAACACCTGGTCGGTGAACAGGCCGCCCGGCATGTGGCGGATGTGCAGGGCCAGCGGCTGGTTCTGGTCCGGCGGCGTGGCGATGCTGTAGCTGCGGCGCTTGCCGTCCTTCAGCATGAATTCGATGTACTGGCCGGCGCGGAATTTCAGGGTTTCGTTGGCCGGCAGTTGCAAGGTCATGACGATCACGTCCGACGCGACTTTTTCCAGCGTCGACACGCGCGACGGCATTTTACGGATAGGATATTCGTCGCTGCCCGCCACTTCGCGCGCCTCGATCACCAGGTCGCCTTGCGTGGTGGCGCAGCACAGCAGCGAGTAGCCGGCCGCCTCCTCGTCCTTGGTCAGGGCGCGTTCCTGGTGCGGCTTATGCGTCACCGAGCCGGAAACCACCTTGCCCTTGCAGGAGCTGCAAGCGCCGTTTTTGCAGCCGTAAGGCAGGCCGACGCCGGCGCGCATGGCGGCCGCCAGGATGGTTTCGTCTTCCTCGCAGCTGAATTGATGGCCGCTAGGCTGTACAGTTATCTGAAACGTCATACAATCTTTCTGATGAAAAACTTCAAAATTCACAAATTCCAACGGCCGCGCGTGCTGATCGTCGGCTGCGGCGATGTCGGCATGCGCCTGTTGCCGCTGCTGACCCCGCATTTCCGCGTGTTCGCCACCACCAGTCAGCGGGAGCGCTGCGCCGAACTGCGCGCCGCCGGCGCCGTGCCGCTGGTGGCCGATCTCGACCATCCTGCCAGTTTGCGCCGCCTTACCGGGCTGGCGCCCTGGGTGATCCACCTGGCGCCGCCGCCTGCCGAAGGCGTGCTGGACAGCCGCACGCGCAATTTGACCGCCATTTTACCCGAGCAAGGACGCTTGGTTTATATCAGTACCACCGGTGTCTATGGCGACTGTGGCGGCGCCCGCTTCGACGAGAGTCGTCCGGTGGCGCCGCGCAATGGCCGGGCGCTGCGCCGGGTCGACGCCGAGCGCACCCTGCGGCGCTGGGCGCGGCGCAGCGGGGCGGCGCTGTCCATCCTGCGCGTGCCGGGGATTTACGCCGCGGATCGCCTGCCGCTCAAGCGCTTGCAGCAGGGCACGCCCGCGCTGATCGCGGCGGACGACGTCTATACCAACCACATCCATGCCGACGACCTGGCGGCCATCATCGCCAAAGCGCTGTTTCGTGCGCTACCGCACCGTATCTACCATGCGGTGGATGACAGCGAGATGAAGATGGCGGAATATTTCGATGCCGTGGCGGACGCCTTTCAGCTGCCCCGGCCGCCGCGTCTGCCGCGTGCGGAATTGCAGCAGGTGGTGACGCCGGCGCTGCTGTCGTTCATGTCGGAATCGCGCCGGCTGGACAACGGCCGCATCCGGCGCGAACTGGGTGTGCGTTTGCGTTATCCAACGGTTATTTCCATGTTGGAACGTAAAGATGTGTAAAGATGCCGAAAGATCAAGGTATTGCAAGCCTGGCGTCAGATTTATGTGACAAGATTATAAGTTGGTACGTTTGACGGAGATCAGAGAGTTCGTCGCGTGATAGGATAGTGTTAGCCATCTTCCATTAAGGAGTGCGCGCATGGTAGCCAGTTTGCAGCCCACCAAGGAGCAAGTCCGCGCCTACATGCATCAGCGACAGCGTGAGTTTTGTCGCCGGCCGCCGCCCTTGCCGGAAGAAATCCGCCGCCAGTTGGGCTGGCACTACAGCGCCGACTGCCTCGAACACTTCTCCACCGCCACCTTATTTCTGCCAAGCACGATTGCCCAGTTGGCCGCCCTGATGGCGGTCGAATGGTGTTTTCTGGCGGCCGGCGTGCGCCGTCCGAATTGATCTTTACATGGTTTGATACTTTTTTTTACAACAAAGTTCGCCATAGCATAAAAAATGGGGTTAGAATCTATCCAATTCTCACTCTCATTGGTTTTGTGTCGTTTTTTTCCAAAAAACGGCGAAGGAACCTGCTAAATACCATGTCCCTGAAAGAAATCACCGCGTCGCCGACCTACAACCCTAACCGCGTGCTGGACGCGATCATTGAAAAACTGCAACTGAAAAACGATGCAGCCCTGTCGCGCGCGCTGGAAGTGGCCCCGCCGGTCATCTCCAAAATCCGCCACAACACCCTGCCGATCGGCGCCACCATCCTGATCCGCATGCACGAGATCAGCGATTTCAGCATTCGCGAACTGCGCGAAATGATGGCCTCCTGATATCGGGCACCCCATAGAAAAACGGCGCGCACCTCACGGTTACGCGCCGTTTTTTCATGCCGGCCGGTTCAGGCGGTCAGGCGCGGGCGCTGGCTGTAAAAGCTCGACTGCTGGGCCGCCGCGATCACCGCTTCGGCTTGCAGGGCGCTGGCGCCGATCACGCCGGAATGGGCAAAGCCGGCGGCCACGCCGGAGTGGGCCATCCTGGCGCCGGCCACGTCCGAGTGGGCCACTTTCGCGCCGACCACGCCCGAGTGCGCGACCTTGGCCCCCACCACGCCCGAGTGCGCCACTTTGGCGCCAATCACGCCCGAGTGGGCGAATTGCGCGCCGGCCACGCCGGAGTGGGCAAACGACGCCGCCGCCACGCCCGAATGGGCCGCCTTGGCCTGCTCGGCCTGGCGCACATAGTCTTCGCCGAAGGTGTCTTCGTACAGCTCTTTCATGCGCATGCCGACACGGATGTGGGCCGCTTCGTCATCCTCGCCGCGCAGGCCGATGTAAGGGAAGTGGTGCAGGAAGTGGCCGAACACGGCCGCGCAATCGGCCGCGTATTTCATGGTGTCCAGGATGTGGTAGTGCCAGAAGGTGTCGACATCCACCAGCGGCGCCGTCTGCTCGTTCGGGAACTTCTTCATCAGGAACAGGAAGCGGCGATATTCGAACTCGACGGCGTTGGCGCGTTCCAGCGTCCAGCCTTCGCCCGATTCCTCGTGCATCAGTTTGACTTTGATTGGTTCCAGATCGAGGGCGTTGATGGCGTGCATGTCTTGGGCATTCATCAGGATTTTCCTTTGCGTATTGATGCGGGTTGAAAGAAGCAGCAGACGCATTTGATTTTGCCCGTGGGAGACAGGTGTTCCTTGATGTTAATCAATGTTTGAGAGGAAAGTTACAGCGCGAAGTCGATCGCCTCGCTGGTGGTGGGGCGCGGGCGGCTGCCCACCGGCACGCTGATGGCCACCGTGGTGCCGCCGTTGGGGCTGCCAGTGATCGAGCAAGTGCCGCCCAGCAGGCTGACGCGCTCCTCGATGCCGACCAGCCCGAAGGAGCCGGCCTTGTTGCGGCTGGCGTCGCCGACGCCGATGCCGTTGTCGCTGATGGTCATGCTCAGGGTGCCATCGGTCTGGCGCAGGTCGACCCGCACCAGGCTGGCCTGGGCGTGTTGCAGGATGTTGCTGAGCGATTCTTGCAGCACGCGGAAGAAGGCGGTGGCGCAGTGGTCGTCGACGCGGATTTCGGTGTCATGGTCGATCAGCTCGCACACCATGCCGGAGCGGGCGCGGAACTGGGCGATCTGCCATTCCACCGCCGCGTTCAGGCCCAGATCCAGCACCTGCGGGCGCAGGTCGTTGATGATGTGGCGCACGCTTTTCATGCTGCTGTCGATCTGCCCCAGCATGTGCTGGGCGCGCGCGTGCAGGCGCGGGTGGCGGTGGCGGGTGCGGGTGCACAGCAGGTCGACGTCGATGCGCAGCACCAGCAGGTTCTGGCCCAGGTCGTCGTGGATTTCGCGCGCGATGCGCTTGCGCTCCTGCTCCTTGATCTGGTCCGAGTGGGCCGCCAGGCGGCGCAGCTTGTGGTGCGACTGTTGCAGGCTGGCCTGGCTGTTGCGCAGTTCGCGCGTCATCTCCTTGGCCATCTTCACCGCCCGCATGCGTGATGACGACAGCGTGTGGAACAGCAGGAAGAACAGCAGCGAGCCGGTGAAGCCGGACACCATCGCCATCCACGGCAGCCAGGCGTCGAAGCGGCTGTACCAGTTGGCCTTGGGGGCGGTGAAGTGCGCGCTCCAGTGGCGGCTGTTGAAGTCGACCGGCAGCGTCACGCTGAACTGGTCGCCGGGGGACAGCGACGGGCTGTCGGGCTTGCTGTCGAACAGGCGCACGGTGGGCTGCTTGCCGGCGCTTTGGGCGTCGCCGCTGTCGGACAGCACCAGGCGGACGTCGCGCACCTGCATCTGCTCCAGCGCCGCCTGCACCAGGCGCGGCACGCTGAAACCGATGCCGACCGAGCCGATGCAGGCGGCGCGGCGTTGTTCGACGGTATCCAGCGGCATGTCCTTGCGGTACACCGGCAGGCGCAGCGCCAGCCCGGCGCCCAGCGGCTGGTGCACGCTGTCGATCGGCGTGCCGGAGGCGCTCATGCCGCCCTGGTCGCGGCCCTGCGCCAGCGCCCGCGCCACCGGCGCGCGGTAGCCGATGTCGCGGCCTATCTTTTCGCGGAACGCGGCCAGCGGCTCGATCATGGTCAGCACCCAGTAGTCGGCGCGCGCTTCCGGCGGCGACACCAGCGTGGCTTCGGGATAGCCAAGCGCGGCGTCGCCGGTGGCATGGCTCAGGCTGCGCTCGAAGGCGGCGCGCTGATCGTGGCGGACGTACTGGGCGTAGTTGATGTTGTCCAGCGCGGGAAACTGGCGCTCGATGTTCAGGCCGCTGACATAGCGGTGGAAGCTGTTGCGGTCCACACGGTCGGCCGCGTGGAAGAAGCTGGCGGTGCCGCGCAGCACGTCGGTGTAGGCGTTGATGCGCGAGTTGATGTTGTACTGGGCGTTTTGTGCCTGGTGCAGGAAACGCTCGCTGGCATCGTACTCAATCGTCTTGTCGGCGGCCAGATAGAACAGACTGCCGATGCCCAGCGACAGCAGCACCCCCGCCCAGATCACCGGGCGCGAGGACGAAAACAGTTGTTTGATACTAGGAAGCGCGACCACTGACTGCCCTTTTAGTAGTCATATTTTTTTTGACTATAGGAAATAACTCTTAAGCTAGTCAAGCAATTTTGCGAAAATGTCATCTGTCCTGGACGGAGTGTTAATAAAAAACGGCACCGCGCGGGTGCCGTTTTTCTGTGGGGCAGGGCGGGCTTACTTGGCCGGGCCCCAGCTGTCTTTCAGGGTGACGATGCGGTTGAACACCGGCTTGCCAGGCTGCGAATCGACGCGGTCGGCGACGAAGTAGCCGTGGCGCTCGAACTGGTAGCGCTGGTCGGCCTGGGCCGCGCTCATGCCTGGCTCCAGGTAGGCTTTCACCACTTCCTTGGCGTTCGGGTTCAGCAGGGAGATGAAGTCCTTGCCGCCGGCGTCCGGCTGGGCGTCGGTGAACAGGCGGTCGTACAGGCGCACTTCGGCTTCCAGCGCGGCCCCGGCGGACACCCAGTGGATGTTGCCCTTGACCTTGTAGTTGTCCGAACCCGGCGTGCCGGATTTGGAGTCCTCGAAGTACTTCACGTGCACGGCGATGACCTTGCCGTTTTCATCCTTGTCGTAGCCCACGCACTCGGTGACGTAGCCGTGACGCAGGCGCACGCGGCTGCCCGGATTGTCGCCGATCGGCGGGTAGTAGCGGAAATAGCCCTTGGTCGGCACTTCCATGAAGTCTTCCTCTTCGATCCACAGTTCGCGCGAGATCGGGAAGGTGCGCACGCCCATTTCCGGATGGTGCGGGTGGACCGGCGAGGTGCAGTCTTCCGTTTGGCCTTCAGGGTAGTTGTCGATGATCAGTTTCAGCGGACGCAGCACGGCGGTGGCGCGCGGCGCTTTCGGATCGAGGTCTTCGCGCACGCAGCCTTCCAGCGTGCTCATGTCGATCCAGCCGTCGGCCTTGGTCACGCCGATGCGCTCGCAGAACAGATGGATGGATTCCGGCGTGTAGCCGCGGCGGCGCAGGCCGACGATGGTGGGCATGCGCGGGTCGTCCCAGCCGTCGACGATGTTTTCTTCCACCAGCTGGCGCAGCTTGCGCTTGGAGGTCACCACGTAGGTCAGGTTCAGGCGCGAGAATTCGTACTGGCGCGGCACCGGCAACTGGAAGAAGCCGCCTTTCGACAGGGTTTCCAGCAGCCAGTCGTAGAACGGGCGGTGGTCCTGGAATTCCAGCGTGCAGATCGAGTGGGTGATGTTTTCCAGCGCGTCCGAAATCGGGTGCGTGTAGTCGTACATCGGGTAGATGCACCAGGCGTCGCCGGTGCGCACGTGGTGCGCGTGGCGGATGCGGTAGATGGCCGGGTCGCGCATATTCATGTTCGGCGACGACATGGCGTCTTCGCTGATCCTGGCGCGCAGGATGTGTTCGCCGTCGGCGTATTTGCCGGCCTTCATGTCGCGGAAGATTTGCAGCGATTCGGCGGCCGGACGGTTGCGGAACGGCGAGTTGGTGCCCGGCGTGCTGAAGTTGCCGCGGTTGGCCGCCATGTCTTCGGCCGACTGGCTGTCGACGTAGGCATGGCCTTGCCCGATCAGCCATTCGGCCATCTGGTACAGCTGCTCGAAGTAGTCCGAGGCATAGTGCAGGTGGTGCTCGACCGAGCCGTCTTTCTGTGGGTAGTCGTAGTCAAAGCCCAGCCATTTCACGCTGTCGATGATGGTGTCGACGTATTCCTGCTCTTCCTTGGCCGGGTTGGTGTCGTCGAAACGCAGGTTGCAGCGGCCTTGATAATCGCGCGCCAGCCCAAAATTCAGGCAGATGGACTTGGCGTGGCCGACGTGCAGGTAGCCGTTCGGCTCGGGCGGGAAGCGGGTGATGACGCTGGGCATGCCGTCGCGGACGTGGGTACCGGCCGCGAGATCGTGTTCGACGATGGCGCGCAGGAAATTGGATGGGAGTGCTGGCGCTGGGCTGTTTTTATCGTTGCTCATCTGAAAGTTGGCTGTGCAAAAGTTCTCTATTGCTGCATTTTACCGTATTGCCAGTGGGGATATGGCGGCACGGTATAATGATCGATTCATTTGCGTTTTATTTGCACCGCACCACGACCCGGAGTTTCCAAAATGGAAAATTATTACAACACACTGGGTATTGCGCCTAACGCCACGGAAGATGAGATCAAAAAGGTCTATCGTTCGCTGGCCATGCGGTTCCACCCGGACCGCAATCCCGAACCCGGCGCCGACGCGCGCTTCAAGGCGGTGACCAAGGCCTACGAGATCCTGTCGGACCCGGTCAAGCGCGAGGAATACAACCAGAGCCTCAACCACCGCATCATCATCGATGCCGAAGCCGAGGCTTACCAGCTGTGGCGTTCGCTGTTCGCGCTGCACGGCACCACGCTGCCGGCGGCCTGACACCTGTTATAAGAAAGTAAGCAATGAGAAAAGTACACCCGGAGTTCGCCTATCAGTCGCGCGAACTGGAAGGCCAGATCGAGGGCATCCTCGGCGATCCGCCGGATCGCAAGAACTACCAGCGCATGGTTGACGCGCTGGTGGGCGAATACGCCGACGGCGGCGGCATCGAGGACGTGAACATGCTGGCCTTCGCGCTGGTCGACCACATCGAGTTCAACAATCCGAAAGGCCTGCTGGCCGAAGCGGAAGATTACGAGTTCGGCGACGCCGCGCGCGTGTTCGCCATGGCCTCGTGCAAGGGCGAGGAAGCGTCGCGCATGTACCAGGCGATTGCCGAGAGCATGCCGGACCTGGCGCGCCAGGCCATCATTACCGCCTTCCTGCACAAGCATCCGCGCAAGTGGGATGATGACGATCAGTCGCTGGAGCAGCTGTCGGCCAACGACGATGGCGACGATATCGAGGATGAAGACGCGGCCAGCGACGACTTCGCGCAAATGTTCGATCAGGATGGAGATTAAGCATGTCGGAAAAATCTAATCTGCCGGCGCTGAGCAAGCAAGTGACGGAACTGGTGCTGGCCGGCTCGTTGAGCCACGCCGAGGAAGCCTTCGCCGAAGCGGCCGACCAGTTCGGCGATCTGGCGGTGGTGGAAGTGCTGAACAACATCCCGCCGCAAGTGACCGCGCTGCACATGGCCGGTTTCGACGGCGGCAAGATGTCGCTGACCACCTTGCTGGTGCCGCCCAAGGCATGGGCCGACAGCCTGGCCTTCATCGCCGCCACCTGGCCGGACGACCAGATCGAGGACGATCCCGAGCGCATCGCCGAATCGCTGTTCGCCCACGTGCACGGCGTGGCGTTCGCCACCGACGACGAAGAGCGCCGCAACGAACTGCTGGCGGCCGCCTCGGCCACCGACCACGGCTCGACCATCTTCGCCATCCTGTTCTCGCTGGCGCCGAAGGAGATTCTGGAGGTGGCCGGCGAAGTGATTTCCAAAGGCCCGTACCTGACCGGCCAGACCTCGTCCGACAGCGACATCGTGCCGGTGGCGATCGCGCTGGCGCAGGCCTCGGAAGACGGCTGGGACCGCGCGCTGTTCGAGCTGTTCCCGGAATTCCGCCACAGCGCCGATCTCGCCGATGCCGAGTACGAGGACGATCCGGACGCCGAGCCGACCATCCTGCAACGCTCGACCAAGGAGTTGCTGTACCGTCTGCGCAAGCAAGTCCCGTCCACGCGCGCCGCGAAGACCTCGCGCCGCTCGGTCGGCACCAACATCTTCTCGTGATGGGTGGCCGATAGATGCTGCCAGCAATCGTAGTAGAAACCCTGCCGCGCCTGACCCGCGCGATCCAGCAGTTCGCCCGGCACCCGGACGATGACGCCGCCTACACGCTGGCCGATGAACTGACCGGCATCACCGCCATGGTGGCCGAGAAGTTCACCAACGACCGCACCGCCGAAGGCATCCAGAAGGCCTTGCAGCTGACGGTCGGCTGCGTGTCGCTGGGGCTGGAACACGCGTTGCCGGACGAGGACGACCTGGCCGCGCTCGACCTGCTGATCGACGAGGGCGCGGAGCACGCGTTCCAGATCGGCTTCCGCATGATCAAGGAACTGTCGGGCATGCCGGAAGACGCGCTGGTCGGCGAGTACGACAACGATCCGGTGTACGCGGCGCGCCGCCTGCGCGACAAGTTCATCGACATTTGCCAGACCGATCCGAACCAGAACTGGGACGGCCCGGCGCGCTATGCGGTGCAGTTCAAGCAGCGCAGGGAAGTGCAGGCGGTGGTGCGGCTGGCCAACTGGCTGCGCCGCCACAACACCGAAGGCCCGGTCAGCGACGCCGATCTGAATGCGGAAGGCGTGATCGCGCTGGCCATCATCTTTGCGGTGGAGGGCGGCGGCATGATCGTGGCGCGTACCGGCCAGAAGGAGTTCGAGCGCTTTGTGAAAGCGGTGCGCAAGAACAAGCCGGATTACGAGGCGGGCTGGGCGGAACTGGTGGCCAAGGTGCCGGCGCAGCATCATCCGGTGCTGCTGGATCGCATCGCCAGCTACCGCCAGACCTGCACCGTGCTGCAAAACATCAAGGGCCGCACGGCCATGAAGACCTTGTTCGCGGAACTGGAGAATTACGCCGGTTCCGAGCTGGACGCGGACTACTCCTGATGTCAGGCTGAGGCGGCCTCCGTTGCCACCGCAACGAAGGCCGCCACCAAAGGCGATATGGCGTCCTTGCGTTTCGCCAGATACAGCGCGGTGGTGGCCGTGGCGTCCGCCATCGGCCGGTAGCACACCTCGCGCATGCGGATGATGTCGAAGGAACTGGGCAGCACCGACACGCCGCAGCCGGCCGCCACCAGGCCGATGATGGTGGAGGCTTCCCCGGCCTCCATCGCGATGGTCGGCTTGAAGCCGGCTTCCCGGCACAGCCGGTTGATCTGCGGGTGGATGCCGGTGCCCGCGCTTTCCGGATACATCACCAGCGGCTCGCCCTTCAAATCCTGCACCGCGATGCTGCGCTTGCGCGCCAGCGGGTGCGCCACCGGCAGCACCATCACCAGCGGATCGCGCCGCAAGATCGTCAACGCCACCGATTCCGGCAGCGTGAGCTCGGGCGGCCGCACCAGACCCAGATCCAGTTCGCGCGCCGCCAGCGCCTCGATCTGGCCCACGGTCGACATTTCCTGCAAAGTCAGCTGCACGCCCGGATAGCGCTGGCGGTAGCGGTTGATCACCGTCGCGAACAGCGGCGTCAACGGCGTGGAAAAGGTGAAGCCCACGCGCAGCTCGCCGGCCTCGCCGCGTTCCGCACGGCGCGCCGTCCGCATGGCTTGCTCGGACAAGGCCAGCACCCGCCGCGCGTCGTCGAGGAACAGCTTGCCCGCCTCCGTCAGCCGCACCCAGCGCTTGCTGCGCTCCAGCAGCTGGGCGCCCACTTCCGCTTCCAGTTGCTGAATCTGATGGCTCAAAGGCGGCTGGCCGATGTGCAGCCGTTCGGCCGCGCGGGTAAAGCTTAACTCCTCGGCAACGGCGACGAAGTAGCGCAGATGGCGTAATTCCATTATCTTTTAAAAGTATGACTGACGGTTTAAATATATATTGGACAGCTTATTGTGGCAATCCTAAGATGAACTCATCGTACCTCGCAGGAAACCGCCACCATGTTAGTCGCCGCCGCACCCCGCATCGCCCTCGGCAGTCCGGAATTCAAGCGCAGCAACCGCGCCATGTTCTTTGGCGGCTTTTCCGCCTTCGCGCTGCTGTACTGCGTGCAGCCGTTGATGCCGCTGCTATCGCATGAATTCACCCTGAGCGCGGCGCAGAGCAGCATGGTGCTGTCGATTTCCACCGGCGCACTGGCCTTGTCGTTGCTGGCCTCCAGCGCCGTCTCCGAGCGGCTGGGCCGCAAGCCTTTGATGGTGGCGGCGATGGCGATTGCCGCCGTCATGACGCTGCTGTGCGCCTTCGCCCACAACTACCCGCAACTGCTGGCCATGCGCGCCTTGCTGGGCGTGGCGCTGGGCGGCATGCCGGCCATCGCCATGGCCTACCTGGGCGAGGAAATCGAACCGCGATCGCTGGGCCTGTCGATGGGCTTGTACATCAGCGGCAGCGCCTTTGGCGGCATGGCGGGGCGCGTGATCACTTCGGTGCTGAGCGACCATTTCTCGTGGCGGCTGGCGCTGGCCATGGTCGGCGTGGCGGGGATCGGGGCGGCCATCGAGTTCTGGCGCAGCCTGCCGGAATCGCGCCACTTCGCGCCGGCCCATGGCGGCTGGCGCGCGCTGCCGGCCGGCTTCAGGCTGCATCTGTCGGACGCCGGCCTGCCCTGGTTGTTCGTGCTGGCCTTCCTGCTGATGGGCGCGTTTGTCAGCCTGTACAACTACATCGCTTACCGCCTGCTGGGCGGGCCGTTCAGCCTGAGCCAGAGCGTGGTGGGCGCGGTGTCCTTCTTCTACCTGCTGGGCATCTACAGCTCGGTATGGGCCGGCAAGCTGGCCGACCGCTACGGCCGCCGCAACGTGCTGTGGCTGATGGCGCTGATCATGCTCGGCGGCCTGCTGCTGACCTTGTCGAACTGGCTGCCGTTGATCCTGGCCGGCGTAGCGGTGTTCACCTACGGCTTCTTCGCCACCCACTCGGTGGCCAGCAGCTGGGTGGGGCGGCGCGCGCTGAGCAACAAGGCCCTGGCCTCGGCCCTGTACCTGTTCTTCTACTACCTCGGTTCCAGCGTGATCGGCTCGGCCACCGGCATCATGTGGGGCCGTGCCGCCTGGCCGGGCGTGGTGGCGGTGCTGGCGTGTGCGCTGGGGCTGGCGCTGCTGGTCGCGCTGCGCCTGCGGACGCTGGCGCCGCTGGGGCAGGCCGAGAAATAAACGCCGCAAACGCCTCCGCCGTCAGCGGCCGGCTGTAGTAATAGCCCTGCATTTCGTCGCACTGGTGCAGGCGCAGGTAATGCAGTTCCTCGCCAGTCTCCACGCCTTCCGCGATCACTTTGAAGCCCAGGATGTGGCCCAACGCGATCACCGAGCGCACGATGGCCGCCACCTTGGGCTCGGTCAGCATCTCGCGCGTGAAGGATTGGTCGATCTTGAGATAGTCGACCGGGAACTGCTTGAGGTAGGCCAGGCTGGAGTAGCCGGTGCCGAAGTCGTCGATCGATAGCGCCACGCCCAGTTGCTTGAGGCTTTCGATCACCGTCACCACTTCCTCGACGTTGTGCATCATCAGGCTTTCGGTCAGCTCCAGTTCCAGATACCGCGCATCCAGTCCGCTGTCCTCCAGCGCGGCGCGCACCTCGCTCAGCAGCACACGGTCGCGGAACTGGCGCGCCGACAGATTGACCGCCACCCGCAGCGGCGGCAGGCCGGCCTGCTGCCAGGCCTTGTTCTGCGCGCAGGCGGTGCGCAGCACCCAGCGGCCGATGGCGACAATCAGGCCGGTTTCCTCGGCCACGCCGATGAAGCGCGCCGGCGACACCGCGCCCAGCCCCGGATGCTGCCAGCGGATCAGCGCCTCCATGCCGGTGACGGCGCCGCTGTGCAGGTCCACCTTGGGCTGGTACACCAGGCTTAACTGATCGCGCGCCAGCGCGTGCCGCAATTCCGATTCGATCAGCGCGCGCTCGGCCACGCGCGCGTGCATGTTCTCCTCGAAGAACTGCACCTGGTTGCGCCCGGCTTCCTTGGCGCGGTACATGGCGATGTCCGCGTGCCGCAGCAACTGCTCCGGATCGACGCCGTCGGCCGGGAACACGCTGATGCCGATGCTGCAGGTAACGGTCAGCACCTGCTGTTCCACCGCCACCGGCGCCGCCACCGCCTCCTGCACCAGCTGCAAGATACTGGCCATGGGCCGCTGATTGGCGATCGGCAGCAGCAGCACGAATTCATCGCCGCCCAGCCGCGCCACGGTGTCGCCATCGTTGGCGCAGGCGCGCAGGCGGTTGGCGATGGCGCACAGCAGCTGGTCGCCCAGCTGGTGGCCGAGGTGGTCGTTGATGAGCTTGAAGTTATCGAGGTCGATATACACCAGCCACAGGCTGTGCTTGAAGCGCTGCGAAAAGGTGACCGCCTGCGCCATGCGGTCCTTGAGCAGCACACGGTTGGGCAGGCCGGTCAGGGCGTCATGATTGGCCTGGTGTTCCAGCTGTTCCTGGTATTCCATGATGGCGGTCATGTCGGTCAGCACGCAGACATGGTGGCCGATGGCGTTGTCGCCGGCCAGCACCGGCGCCACGTGCAACTGGGTCCACAGCAGCGCGCCGTCGCGATGGCGCGGGCGCAGCATCAGCGTTTCCTCGTGGTGCGACTGCATCGCCGCTTGCAGCGCCTGATACTGCTCGTCGTGCGGCGGCAGGTCCAGCAGGGTTTCCAGCCGCCGTCCCAGCACGCTCTTGGGCGTATGGTCGAACAGGCGGACGAAGGCCGGATTGGCGTATTCGATCAGCTCGCCCTCGGAGGTGTGGGTGGTGATGGCGATGGCGTTGATGCTGGCCTCCAGCGCGCGGCTGCGCAGTTGCAGCGCCAGTTTCAGCTGCTCGCGTTCGGTGATGTCGTGGGCGAACACCAGCCGCGCCGGGCGGCCGGACAAGGTCACCGAGTGCGACGACACGTCCACCTGCATGCGGCTGCCGTCGCGCCGCATATGAGTCCAGATGCCGGATTGCTCGGCGCCCTTGGCCGGCGCCGCCGCCAGATTGCGCGTCAGGCGCTCCTGCTGTTCCGGCGGGCGGATGTCGCGGATGGTCATTTGCAGGAATTCCGCTTCGGTGTGGCCGTACTGCGCCACGGCCGCCGCGTTCACCACCAGGAAGCGCAGCGTCTCCAGGTCGTACACCCACATCGGATGCGGGTGGGCTTCGAACAGGTACTTGAAGCGCAGGCGCGACTCGTAGACATCGTAGTCGTCCAGCGGATAGCCCAGGCACAGGAAGGTGTGGTCGCGCCACTCGATGGTCTGGGTGACCGGATGGCTGCCGCCGTCCTGCGCCACCAGCTCCACCTCGCCGCGCCAGTAACCGCGCATGCGGGCGGCGGGCAGGGCTTCGTTTTGCAGCATCGGCAACACCCAGGCCGCATACAGCTTGCTGGCCGGCGTGTGTGGCGCAAGCGGCCCCAGCACAGCGGCGGTGTGCTGGTTAAACGCCGTCAATTTGCCCGCCTCATCGATGGCGAAGGCGAAATAGGGACTGCTCCCGAACAGCTGGTCAAAGGCCGGGCCGGATTGCCTGCTGCTGCCGCGCTGGGGACGTCGGCGCGCGGGAGCACGGCTGTATGCTGGCTGCGGGAGAGTGTCCATCTGGTGTCGCCCGGGTAAAGATGATGTCGCTTGATACTAGCCAAGATGGTAAAAACTTGTCGCACGGCTAGCCCGTGCGCGCGCCCCCCGGGCGGGACGCGCCGTTGCGGCTCAGGACGGTTCTTTCAGCGTGGCCATGTCGATCACGAAGCGGTACTTGACGTCGTTCTTGACGAGGCGCTCGTAAGCCTGGTTGATGTCCTGAATGGCAATCATTTCCACGTCGCTGACGATGTTGTGCTCGGCACAGAAGTCCATCATCTCTTGCGTTTCCTTCAGTCCGCCGATGGCCGAGCCCGCCACAGACTTGCGGCCGAGGATGAGGTTGACGCCGGCCGGCGGCGGATCGAGCTCGGTCAGCACGCCCACCATGGCCATGGTGCGGTCGCGGCGCAGCAGTGTCAGATAGGGATTGATATCGTGCGGCACCGGGATGGTGTTGAGCAGGAAATCGAAGCTGTTGGCGTGGGCCCGCATGGCGGCCGGATCGGTGGACAGCAGCACGTCATCGGCGCCGAGGCGCTGGGCGTCCTTGCCCTTGTCCGGCGAGGTGGTGATCATCACCACTTTGGCGCCCATGGCCTTGGCGAACTTCACGCCCATGTGGCCGAGGCCGCCGAGGCCGATCACGCCCACCTTCTGGCCCGGGCCGACCTGCCAGTGGCGCAGCGGCGAGTAGGTGGTGATGCCGGCGCACAGCAGCGGCGCCACGGCTTTCAGATCCAGCTGGTCGGATACCTTGACCACGAAATGCTCGTCGACCACGATCAGGTCGGAGTAGCCGCCGTAGGTGGGGGCGCCGCTGTCGCGTTCGCGGCCGTTGTAGGTGACGGTCATGCCATTCTCGCAGTACTGTTCGAGATCTTCCTCGCAGGCCGGGCAGTGGCGGCAGGAATCGACCAGGCAGCCGACGCCGGCCAGGTCGCCGACCTTGAACTTGTGCACGCCGCTGCCGACCTGCGTCACGCGGCCGATGATTTCGTGGCCCGGCACCATGGGGTAGATCGAGCCGCCCCAGTCGTCGCGCGCCTGGTGCAGGTCGGAGTGGCAGACCCCGGAGTAGAGGATTTCAATCACCACGTCGCTGGCCTTCGGCGCGCGGCGCTCGAAACTGAACGGGACGAGGTGGGAATGTTTGTCGTGGGCGGCATAGCCGTGCGCCTGGAACATGGAGAACTCCTTCGATTGTTATCAGTTGTTGCACTATAATTGTTGGCCTATGCAGCAAACAAGCGCGTTCATCTGCATGGTTTAAACAGGGAATTTGCACAATCATGCAACTCGATAATCTCTCGCACCTGGCGGTGTTCGCCGCGGTGGCGCGGCATGGCAGCTTCCGCAAGGCGGCGGCGGAACTGGCCTTGTCGGCGTCGGCGGTCAGCTATGCGGTGCGCACGCTGGAGGACCGGCTGGGTGTGGGCCTGTTCAACCGCACCACGCGCAGCGTGGCCCTGACCGAGGCCGGCAAGCACTTGCTGGAGCGCCTGCAACCGGCGCTGGGCGGCGTCAATCTGGCGCTGGAGGAGATGAATATGTTCCGCGCCTCGCCGGCCGGCACCTTGCGCATCAACAGCTCGCGCGATGCGGCGGTGATGGTGATCGGGCCGTTGATCCGGCGCTATCTGGATGCGTATCCGGACATCTCGCTGGATATCGTCAGCGATGACGGTTTGATCGATATTGTCGAACGCGGTTTTGATCTCGGCATCCGCTACGAGGAGCATGTGCCGGAGGACATGATCGCGGTGCCGGTGTGGCCGGCGCAGCGTTTTGTGGTGGTCGGTTCGCCCGAGTATTTCGAGCGGCATGGCGTGCCCCGGCATCCGGACGATCTGGCGCGCCACAACTGTGTGCGCTACCGCTTCCCGCGCGGGAATTACTACAAATGGGAGCTGGGCAAGGGCGACATCAAGCTGGAGGTGGGCGTGCCGGGACGGCTGTCGGTGGGCGATTCGCAACTGGCCTTGCGGGCGGCGCTGGATGGCGTGGCGATCACGTTTTTGCCGGAGTTCCGTCTGCTGCCGTTCATCGCCTCGGGCCAGCTGGTGTGCGTGCTGGAGGACTGGTGTCCGCCGACCACCGGGCTGATGATGTACTACCCGCGCCAGCGGCGCATGTCATCGGCCTTGCGCGCCTTCATCGACATGGCGCGCGCTTGATCTGCGTCAGTGCCGGGCCCGATTGCTGCAACTGCTGAGGCGCCTGGCGGTCGAATCCAGATTCATGGAGGAGGCCATCATGTTGCATACCAACGAAATCCAGCATCGCTTTTATTTTGTCGAACGCGCGGTAAGGCTGGCGGCGCAGGCCGCCTCCGCCGAACCGGCCTTGCCGCGCGAGTTGCGCGACTGTCTTGAACGCCTGGACAAGCACGCCGACGCCGCGCGCGAGATCCTGCCCACCAATGACGAACTGCGCATCCGCAAACTGGTGCGCGACATGGAAGTGCTGGCGGACCGCGCCAAGCGCATCTGCAACTACATCCCCACACTTTCCGGTCAGATCAAAGGCGCCGTCACGCACCTGCACAGCCAGATGCAGGAACTAAAGCGCGACATGAGTGTCTGACGGAGGCAGAAGATCATGGACCACAAAAAGAGCATGCGGAATCAATTGATCCGTTTGGCGTATAGCCTTGTTTTCTTTATCGCCTTTACCGCCGTTGCTGTTCTGGCGGATCTATTGTCGGAAGGAATTCGGCAATTAGGTGTTGCTGACTTTACTTATTATTTGGTCGCGTTGACCGCGCGCTTGATGCTTGTCGTCGACGTGCTTCTATTTTGTTATGCCGCGCTGTTTTCAGCTTGGGATTTTCTGAAAGGACAAACGGAATGAATGACGATCCACGTGGTAAGGAAGAAAATTACGCAAAGCGTATGTTTAAGGAAAGCTTGCGCTTTTATTTTGCCCCTCTCATTGGCGCGGTCCGAGGCGCGGTCCGCGCTGTGAAAGCTGAAATGAGGCGCGCCGACCGCGAGCGCGAGCGGCTGCGACGTTGATCGCTACAAAACGCCCTTCGCGCGCAGGGCGGCGATGTCTTCGTCGCTGCGGCCCAGCAGCTCGCGCAGCACGGAGTCGGTGTGCTGGCCCAGCAGTGGCGGGGCGACGGCGTGGTCGGTCGGCGTGGCCGACATGCGCATCGGGCTGCGCACCAGTTTGGTGGTGCCGGCGGTCGGATGCGGCACGTCCATCACGATGCCGCGCGCTTGCACTTGCGGGTTCCGGTACACCTCGTCGAGGTTGTTGATCGGGCCGCAGGGGACGCCGACTTCCTCCAGCCTGCCGATCCAGAAATCGCGCGGCTGTTGCAGCACCATCCCGGCCAGGATGGGCACCAGTTCGTCGCGGTTCTTCACGCGCAGCGGGTTGGTGGCGTAGCGTTCATGGAAGGCGAGGTCGGCGCGGCCGCCGGCCTCGACAAATTTCTGGTACTGCCCGTCGTTGCCGGTGGCGACGATGATGTAGCCGTCCGAACACTGGAAGGTTTGATACGGCACGATGTTCGGATGCGCGTTGCCCCAGCGCTTGGGCGGCTTGCCGCTGTTCAGATAGTTGCTGCCGGCGTTGGCCAGCATGGCCACCTGCACATCCAGCAAGGCCATGTCGATGTACTGGCCTTCGCCGCTGCGGTCGCGGTGCGTCAGCGCGGCCAGGATGGCGATGGTGGCGTACATGCCGGTCATCAGGTCGGTCAGCGCCACGCCGGCTTTTTGCGGACCGCCGCCCGGCAAATCGTCGCGCTCGCCGGTCACCGACATCAGGCCACCCATGCCCTGGATCAGGAAGTCATAGCCGGCGCGGTGCGCGTACGGGCCGTCCTGGCCGAAGCCGGTCACCGAGCAGTAGACCAGGTCCGGCTTGATGGCTTTCAATGACTCATAGTCGAGGCCGTAGCGCTTGAGCTGGCCGACCTTGTAATTCTCCAGCACCACATCGCTTTGCGCCGCCAGCTCGCGCAGCAGTTGCTGGCCTTCGGCACTGGCGATGTCCACCGTGACGGAGCGTTTGCCGCGATTGGCGGACAGGTAGTAGGCCGCTTCGGTGGTGTCCCTGCCATCGGCGTCGCGCGCATACGGCGGCCCCCAGGCGCGCGTATCGTCGCCGTTGCCGGGACGTTCGATCTTGATCACGTCGGCGCCGAGATCGGCCAGATTCTGCGAGCACCACGGTCCCGCCAGTACGCGGCTCAGGTCGAGCACGCGGATATGGCCCAGCGCTTTTTGAGCTGTCATGAGGTTTACCTTTTGAGTAATTCAGGCCGCTAGTGTGGCGGGGCGTCATTTTTTTTGCAAGTCGGCCGCCACCGCCTGCGCGGCCCGCCAGCGCAGCGCCGGCGAGGGATAATCGGCCTTGCTCAGGCGCGGCCAGTCGCTGGCGCGCATCATCTTGCGGAAATAGCCGGCCAGGCGCTCGGCCGGCCAGCCGGCGCGCCACGCCAGCCGCAGGCCCTCGCGGTCGGCCTCCTCTTCCTGCGCGTAGTTGAGCGCGGCCAGCTTGCCCATCAAGCCGCGGTCGTGGTCGACCGCGTGTTCCAGCTCGATGAAGGGGCGCTGCTCCCACGCCGGTTCCAGCCGCAGCGCCGCCTCGTACTCTTTCAGGTTGTGATGCAAGGCCGCGTGCTCGATCTCGTGCGCCAGCAGCATCGCCAGTTCCGCGTCGTTCAGTCCGAGACGGTCGACATAGGGTTTGCTGACCAGGATTTTGCCGCCCGCCATGCAGTCGGCGCTTTGCTCGCTGTCGTCGGTGGTGTGGATTTCCCATGCCCAGTTCGCCGTCTCGGGATAGTCGCGCCGCGCCTGCGCGATCAGCACCCCGGCGATGGTGCGCACGCGGGCGGTGAATTGCGCGTCGCGGTCGATCACATGCTCGGCCATGCGCCCGCCGTACAGAATGGCGGCGCGCGCCATCACCTCGTCCTGCGTGGGCGTGGCGGCATGGGCCAGTTGGGCGGCTAGCAGCAGGGCGTAGATTTGTGATAACGTTGCTCTCATGTGGCCATACCCCAAAATTGTTGCGCATCGCGGCGGCGGCACGCTGGCGCCGGAAAACACCATCGCCGGCTTGCGCGCCGGTCTCGCCTACGGTTTCCGCGCCGTCGAGTTCGACGTCATGCTGTCACGCGACGGCATCGGCATGGTGGTGCACGACCCGGACTTCGGCCGCACCGTGGCCGGGCAGGGCAGCGTGGCGCAGACCGACGCCGCCGCGCTGGCCGGCATGGACGCCGGCAGCTGGTTCGGCGAGGCATTCCGTAACGAGCCTGTACCGTTCTACACCCAGTTCATCGATTATTGCAAGGCGCAGCGCATCTGGATGAATGTGGAGATCAAGCCTGCCGATGGTTTCGAGGCCGCCACCGGCGCCTGGGTGGCGAAAGTGACGCGCGACAGCTACAGCGCCGAACTGGCGGCCGGCGATCCGGCCCGGTATCCGCTGCTCTCGTCCTTCAGTTTTGACGCGCTGGCCGCCGCCCGCGACACCGCCCCCGAGCTGCCGCGCGGCTACCTGCTGGACAAGATTCCGGCCGACTGGCAGCAACAGGCCGAACAGCTGGGCGCGGTCGCCATCCACACCAATCACAAGCACCTGACGCCGCAACTGGCGGCGCGGATCAAGGCCGCCGGCTATGGCCTGTTCTGCTACACCGTCAACGATCCCGCGCGCGGCAGCGAGATTCTGGCCTGGGGCGTGGACGGTTTCTGCACCGACCGCATCGACCTGATCGGCCCAGACTTCTGACCCGGCGATTTTCATAAAAATTTTTTTTGCTCCCCGCGTCCTTTCGGAGTATATATTTCGAAGGAAAAGAGGAGGGGAGCATGCAGCCAGCGCTTACGTCCTACGCGGTCGCCACTTACCTGGACGCCGCCCTGAATCACATGGACATCGCCATCTTTGTGGTCGATGTGGAACTGCATCTGCTGCATGCGAACGCCGCCGCGACCGAACTGCTGCAACGTGATACGGCTTTGCGCCTGCATGGCGACAAGCTGCTGCAGGACGCGGTCAGCGGCGAGCGCTCGCTGGCGCAACTGGTCGCCGCCGTGCTCGATCCTGCAAGCGATACAGATAATCCGCATGCCTTCAGCCTGCCGCGTCATAACCGCCAGCCGCTGCTGTTGACCGCCGTGCCCCATGTGCCATCGCGGGAGCTGCCGTCGCTGCCGCCGTGCGCCATCGTCATGGCCAGCGATCCCGAAACCCACCGCCTGCCGCGCCAGCTGTTGATGGAACTGTTCGACCTCACCCCGGCCGAAGCCGGCGTGGCGCAGGCACTGGCGCATGGCGCGGCGCTGGAAGATATCGCCGCCGCGCTCGACATCAGCCTGCACACCGTCAAGACCCATTTGCAGAAGCTGTTCCGCAAGACCGGCACGCGCCGCCAGGGCGAGCTGGTGTCCATCCTGCACGGCATGCCGGCCGCCTCGGTGCATGCTCAATCGTTTGAGTGATGCCTTGCCGCGCCCCGCTGCCTAGACTTGTTGAAGCGCCACCCGCGCGTGGCGCGCTCTCATCCAAAACTAGGAGCACATCATGAAAAACAAATGGCTATTGGCCATCGCGCTGTGTGCAGCCGCGATGGGCGCGCAGGCGCAGCAGGGAGATGACAGCGTCACCATTCCTGCGCCGCGCCTGAAAATCGAACTGCCGGCGCAGCGCTACCACATGCCGGCGGCCGACCTGAAGGAATTCCGCGGCGCCTACGAGCTGTCCAACGGACAGATCCTGCGGCTGCGCGGCGTCGGCACCGTCCTGTACGGCGAAATCGACGATCAGGGCGAACACCGCATGATCGCCGCCAACCGCAACACCTTCGTGGCGCTGGACCGCAAGCTGCAAGTGCGCATCGACCGCGAACAATATGGCGAGCCCGGCGGCGAAGTGCTGATGGCGGTGCCGGTGCGGGTCGCCGAAACCGGGGAGATCGGCGAACATGTGGTGAGATTGGCAACGCGTTAGTGGGGCGTGAGGGCGGAAAACCGCGCTGGCTGTGGCATAATCAATCTTTTGCACCAGCCAGCTTTCTACCCCTAACGACATGAAATCATCTGAAATCCGCGAGAAGTTCCTCAAGTTCTTCGAATCCAAGGGTCACACTATCGTCCGTTCCAGCTCCCTGGTGCCTGGCAATGACCCGACCCTGCTGCTGACCAACAGCGGCATGGTGCAGTTCAAGGATGTGTTCACCGGCGTCGACAGCCGCCCGTACAGCCGCGCCACCTCGGTGCAGCGCTGCGTGCGCGCCGGCGGCAAGCACAACGATCTGGAAAACGTCGGCTACACCGCGCGTCACCATACGTTCTTCGAGATGCTGGGCAACTTCAGCTTCGGCGATTACTTCAAGCGCGACGCCATCAACTTCGCCTGGGAGCTGCTGACCAAGGTTTACCAGCTGCCGGCCGAGAAGCTGACCGTGACCGTCTATCAGGAAGACGATGAGGCCTACGATATCTGGGCCAACGAAGTCGGCGTGCCGAAAGAGCGCATCATCCGCATCGGCGACAACAAGGGCGCGCGCTACGCCTCGGACAACTTCTGGCAGATGGCCGACACCGGCCCATGCGGCCCGTGCACCGAGATCTTCTACGACCACGGCCCGGACATCTGGGGCGGCCCACCGGGCTCGCCTGAGGAAGACGGCGACCGCTTCATCGAAATCTGGAACCTGGTGTTCATGCAGTTCAACCGCGACGAGCAGGGCGTGCTGCACAAGCTGCCGAAGCAGTCGGTCGACACCGGCATGGGCATGGAGCGCCTGGCCGCCGTGCTGCAACACGTGCACTCGAACTACGAGATCGACCTGTTCCAGAACCTGATCAAGGCCGCCGCGCGCGAAACCGGCGCGACCGACCTGGAAAACAAATCGCTGCGCGTGATCGCCGACCACATCCGTTCGGCCGCCTTCATGATCGTTGACGGCGTGATTCCGGGCAGCGAAGGCCGCGCCTACGTCCTGCGCCGCATCATCCGCCGCGCGCTGCGTCACGGCCACAAACTGGGCCAGACCAAGCCATTCTTCTACAAGCTGGTGGCCGACCTGGCGATCGAAATGGGCGCCGCCTATCCGGAGCTGGAAGAAGCCAAGGACAACGTCGCCAAGATGCTGAAAGCGGAAGAAGAGCGCTTCGGCGAAACGCTGGAAACCGGCATGAAAGTGCTGGAAGCCCAACTGGCCAAGGACGGCAGCCGAATCGACGGCGCCACCGCCTTCACCCTGTACGAAACCTACGGCTTCCCGCCGGACCTGACCGCCGACATCTGCCGCGAGCGCAATATCGGCTTCGATCAGGAAGGCTATGACGCCGCCCTGAAAGAAAGTCAGGAGCTGTCGCGCAAGGGCGGCAAGTCGGTCAAGGACGCCAAAGTCGAGTACAGCGGCGAGAAGAACAAGTTTGTCGGCTACGACAGCCTGGCGCACAGCAGCAAAGTGATCGCGCTGTATGCGGCCGGTTCGCCGGTGCAGGAACTGGCCGCCGGCCAGAATGGCATCGTGGTGCTGGACACCACTCCGTTCTACGCTGAATCGGGCGGCCAGGTCGGCGACCAAGGCGTGATCGCCGCCGCCGGCGCGCAGTTCGATGTCAGCGATACGCTGAAAATCCAGGCCGACGTGTTCGGACACCACGGCGTGCTGGCCTCCGGCGTGCTGAAAGTGGGCGACAGCGTCAACGCCACGGTCGATCAGGCCAAGCGCGGCCGCACCATCCGCAACCACTCGGCCACCCACCTGATGCACAAAGCCCTGCGCGAAGTGCTGGGTTCGCACGTGGCGCAGAAAGGCTCGCTGGTCGATCCGGACAAGGCCCGTTTCGACTTCAGCCACAACGCGCCAATGACCGCGGCGGAAATCGCGCAAGTGGAAGCCATCGTCAACAAAGAGATTCTGGAAAACCACCCGACCCAGTCGCACCACATGTCGTTCGACGACGCCGTCAAGCATGGCGCGATGGCGCTGTTTGGCGAGAAGTACGGCGATGAAGTGCGCGTGATGGACATCGGTTCGTCGAAAGAGCTGTGCGGCGGCGTGCACGTCACCCGCACCGGCGACATCGGCCTGTTCAAGATCGTTTCGGAAGGCGGCGTGGCGGCCGGCATCCGCCGCGTCGAGGCCGTGACCGGCGAGGGCGCGCTGGCGCTGGTGCAAGGCATGGCCCGCAAGCTGAACGAAGCGGCCGCCGCGCTGAAATCCAATCCGGAAGAGCTGACCGTCAAGATCGTCGCGGTGCAGGACCAGGTGAAATCGCTGGAGAAGGAGCTGGCGGCGCTGAAATCCAAGCTGGCCGCCGGGCAGGGCGACGAGCTGGCGTCGCAAGCCATCGACGTCAAGGGCATCAAGGTGCTGGCAGCAACGCTGGACGGCGCCGACGTGGCCGGCCTGCGCGAAACCATGGACAAGCTGAAGGACAAGCTGAAAACCGCCGCCATCGTGCTGGCCTCGGTCAATGACGGCAAGGTCAGCCTGATCGCCGGCGTCACCGCCGACACCACCGGCAAGGTCAAGGCGGGCGAGCTGGTCAACTTCGTCGCACAACAAGTGGGCGGCAAAGGCGGCGGACGCCCCGATATGGCGCAAGCCGGCGGCACCGATGCCAGCGGTCTGGCGGGCGCGCTGGCAGGCGTTTCGGCCTGGGTGGGCGAGCGCGTATAAACCGGGCAAACCCGCTGTAAAGCTGTGTTAATGCGGCCTGCGCGGGGTCTGAGGACCCTGCGCAGGCCGTTGTCGTCTGAGAAGCTCTGTTGTATACTTTCCAGTTCCCGTTGCAAACTTGCAACGTACAACGAACTATTTTGGTGCGGCGCGTCATCAGCCCGGAAAAGGAGTAGTATGACGACACCTCCCCCACAAACGAGCGGGTTTCTTGATGAGCGAAACGATACTTGAAAACGATACCATCGAATTCCACAAGGAATTGGATGCACGTGGCCTGAACTGCCCATTGCCTATCCTCAAGGCCAAGAAGGCGTTGGCAGAGTTGCAAAGCGGCGAAGTCCTGCGCATCATGGCAACCGATCCGGGTTCCGTGCGCGATTTCCAGGCTTTTTGCAAACAAACCGGCAACGCCCTGTTGTCGCACGTCCAGATCGGCCGTGAGTTTGTCTTTTTGATGCAGCGCAAATAATAGCCGCTGTATTTTTCCTTCAAGAAATTCGTCCGAAAGATTTATTTTTTAGACGATTTCCACTAGCTAAAAAACGCACGATCGTGCTTAAATTTCTTGTGCGGGCAGGATTTCTCATATAATCTAGCCCACATTATCAGTCCCGAATTCTTATTTTTCCCACAAAGGCACAGCTATGAAAGTCTTGGTACCCGTCAAACGTGTGGTCGACTACAACGTCAAGGTGCGTGTGAAGTCGGACGGCACCGGTGTTGATATCGCCAACGTCAAAATGTCGATGAACCCGTTCGACGAAATCGCGGTGGAAGAAGCGACCCGCCTGAAAGAAGCTGGCAAAGTAACCGAAGTGGTGGCCGTGTCCGCCGGTGTGACCCAGTGCCAGGAAACCCTGCGCACCGCCATGGCGATCGGCGCCGACCGCGGCATCCTGGTGGAAACCGCCACCGAACTGGAACCGCTGGCCGTGGCCAAGCTGCTGAAGGCGCTGGCCGACAAGGAACAGCCGCAACTGATCATCCTGGGCAAGCAAGCCATCGACGACGACTCCAACCAGACCGGCCAGATGCTGGCTGCGCTGCTGGGCTGGCCGCAAGCGACCTTCGCCTCGAAAGTGGTGCTGGAAGACGGCAAAGCCACCGTGACCCGCGAAGTGGACGGCGGCCTGGAGACCCTGGCGCTGACCCTGCCGGCCATCGTCACCACCGACCTGCGCCTGAACGAGCCGCGCTATGTGACCCTGCCGAACATCATGAAGGCCAAGAAAAAGCCGCTGGATGTGACCAAGCCGGAAGACCTGGGTGTGGACGTCACCCCGCGCCTGAAAACCGTGAAGGTTGCCGAGCCAGCCAAGCGCTCGGCCGGCATCATCGTTCCGGACGCCACCACCCTGGTCGCAAAACTGCGTACCGAAGCTAAAGTCATCTAAAGGAATCTGAACATGGTCGCATTAGTTATCGCAGAACACGACAACGCCAGCCTGAAGGCCAGCACCCTGCACACCGTTACCGCTGCCGCGCAAGCGGGCGGTGAAGTGCACGTGCTGGTGGCCGGCTCGAACGCGGGCGCCGCCGCCGCCGCCGCCGCCGCCATCGCCGGCGTGTCGAAAGTCATTCACGCCGACGCCGCTCACTTCGCTGACGGCCTGGCGGAAAACGTCGCCGAGCAGGCGCTGGCCGTGGCTGGTTCGTACAGCCACATCCTGGCCCCGGCCACCGCCTACGGCAAGAACATCCTGCCGCGCGTGGCGGCCAAGCTGGACGTGGCGCAGATTTCGGAAATCACCAAAGTGGATGCGCCGGACACCTTCGAGCGTCCTATCTACGCCGGTAACGCCATCGCCACCGTGCAGTCGAGCGACAAAGTGAAAGTCATCACCGTGCGCGCCACCGGCTTCGACGCCGCTGCCGCCAGCGGCGGTTCGGCCGCGGTGGAAACCGTGGCAGCGGTTGCCGACTCGGGCAAATCGGCCTTCGTCGGCCGCGAAGTGGCCAAGTCGGACCGTCCGGAACTGACCGCCGCCAAGATCATCGTGTCCGGTGGCCGCGGCATGGGTTCGGGCGAAGCCTTCAAGATCCTGGAACCGCTGGCGGACAAGCTGGGCGCCGCCATGGGCGCGTCGCGCGCCGCCGTGGACGCGGGCTACGTGCCGAACGACTGGCAGGTTGGCCAGACCGGCAAGATCGTTGCGCCTAACCTGTACATCGCGGTCGGCATCTCCGGCGCGATCCAGCACCTGGCCGGCATGAAGGATTCGAAGACCATCGTCGCCATCAACAAAGATCCGGAAGCGCCGATCTTCTCCGTGGCCGACTACGGCATCGTCGGCGACCTGTTCGAAGTCGTGCCACAACTGGTTGCTGAACTGGGCTAAAAACCGCGTAAAGCACATCCGAGGCCACGCCGATCCGGAACGCCGGGTCCCGTGGCCTTTTTCTTGGAGACATAAGATGCCATATCAAGCACCCATCAAAGACATGCTGTTCGTGATGAACGAACTGGCCAACCTGCAAGCCGTGAGCGAACTGCCGGGCTGCGAGGACGCCACCCCTGAAACCGCCGAGGCCGTGCTGGAAGAAAGCGCGAAATTCGTCGCCGGCGAAATCGCGCCGCTGAACCACGAGGGCGACAAGGAGCCGAGCTACTGGACCAAGGACGGGGTGATCACCGCCAAGGGCTTCAAGGAAGCGTTCCGCCAGTTCGCCGACGCCGGCTGGCAAGGCCTGCAACACCCGACCGATTTCGGTGGCCAGGGCTTGCCGAAACTGATCGGCACCCCATGCGTGGAGATGCTGCACGGCGCCAACCTGTCGTTCGCGCTGTGCCCGTTGCTGTCGGATGGCGCCATCGAGGCGCTGCTGATGGCCGGCAGCGAGGAGCAGAAGAGCACCTATCTGGAAGCGCTGGTGACCGGCAAGTGGACCGGCACCATGAACCTGACCGAGCCGCAAGCCGGCTCCGACCTGGCCGCCGTGCGCACCCGCGCCGAGCCGCAGGCCGATGGCACGTACAAGATTTTCGGCACCAAGATCTTCATCACCTACGGTGACCACGACATGACCGAGAACATCGTCCACCTGGTGCTGGCGCGCACGCCGGATGCGCCACCGGGCGTGAAGGGCATCTCGCTGTTCATCGTGCCGAAGTTCCTGGTGAATGCCGATGGCTCGCTGGGCGCGCGCAACGATGCGCATTGCGTGTCGATCGAGCACAAGCTGGGCATCAAGGCCTCGCCGACCGCCGTGCTGCAATTTGGCGACAACGGCGGCGCCATCGGCACGCTGGTGGGCGAAGAGAACCGCGGCCTGGAATACATGTTCATCATGATGAACGCGGCGCGCTTTGGCGTGGGCATGCAGGGCATCGGCCTGTCGGAGCACGCGTACCAGCACGCGCTGGCGTACGCCAGGGACCGCGTGCAATCGCGCGACCTGAATGGCTCGCCGGCGGGCGTGGCCATCATCAACCATCCGGACGTGCGCCGCCTGCTGATGAATATGCGCTCGCAGACCGAAGCCGCGCGTGCGCTGGCCTACGTTGGCGCTTCGCTGTACGACCAGGCCCACCACAGCGCCGATGCCGACGAGCGCGCGCAAAGCCAGGCAGTGTATGAGTATCTAGTGCCTATCATCAAAGGCTGGTCGACCGAACTGTCGCAAGACGTGACGCGCGACGGCGTGCAGATCCACGGCGGCATGGGCTTCATCGAAGAAACCGGCGCGGCGCAGCACTACCGCGACGCCAAGATCCTGACCATCTACGAAGGCACGACCGCGATCCAGGCGAACGACCTGATCGGCCGCAAGACCGTGCGCGACGCCGGCAAGGTGGCCAAGGGCCTGATCGCGCAAGTGCGCGCCACCGAAGCCGAGCTGGCCAAGCTGGAAGGCGCCGACTTCGCGGCGATCCGCAAGCATCTGGCGCAGGGCGCGGCCGATCTGGACGCGGTGGTGGACTACGTGGTGGGCAACATCAAGGCCGACATCAAGGGCGTGTTCTCGGGTAGCGTGCCTTACCTGAAGCTGGCCGGCATCGTGCTGGGCGGCTGGCAGATGGCGCGCGCGGCGCTGATCTCGCAGCGGAAACTGGACGCCGGCAGCGGCGACGCCAGCTTCTACAAAGCCAAGATCGCCACCACGCGCTTCTTTGCCGACCACTTCCTGACCCAGTCGTCCGGCATCCGCACCTCGATCGTCGAAGGCAGCGCCGGCGTGCTGGCGCTGGATAGCGAGCAGTTCTAACCAATCCGGGGTCAGGTCCTCCATTTCTACACGACCTCGGCGCTGGCGACCGTTAGCGCAGAGGCCGTGTAGAATTGGAGGACCTGACCCCGGAGTTTTTATGCGTATTGCCATCGTTTCTGATATCCACGGCAACCTGCCGGCGCTGGAGGCGGTGGTGCGCGATATCGCCCGGCGCGGCGTGGACAGGGTCGTCAATCTGGGCGACAGTTTGTCCGGGCCGCTGCTGGCGCTGGAGACGGCGCGCTTTCTGATGGCGCAGGATTGGGTGCAGCTGGCCGGCAATCACGAGCGCCAGCTCCTGCATCCGCACCTGCACACCGGCTCCGACCGCCATGCCCACGCGCAATTGGGGCCGGCCGAGCTGGCCTGGGTGGCGACCTTGCCGCCCAGCTTGCGGTTGCATCCCGAAGTGCTGCTGTGTCACGGCACGCCGCGCAGCGATCACGAAAATTTCCTGGAGACGGTGGAGGAGGGCGGTGTGCGCATGGCCACGTCGGCGGAGATCGAAGAGCGCATGGCCGGCGTCGAGGCGGCGCTGATCGCTTGCGGCCACACCCATGTGCCGCGCGCGCTGCGCACCGCGGCCGGCTGTCTGATCGTCAATCCCGGCAGCGTCGGCTTGCAGGCTTATGATGACGATCATCTTCACTATCACGTCATGCAAAACGGCGCCACCGACGCGCGCTACGCCATCGTCGAGCGCGGCGCCGACGGCTGGCTGGCCGCGCTGATGGCTGTGCCTTACGATTGGAAACCGATGGCCGCGCTGGCCGAACGCAATGGCCGCCCGGACTGGGCGCACGCCATTGCCACCGGCTACGCTATGCCATCACGTCGATGATCGCCTGATAGACGCGCACCGGTTCTTCGGCGATGCGGTTCAGCACGTAAAGGAAGTGTTCCTGCCCGAACACCGCGTATTCGCGGGTCGGGAAGCCGCGCGCCTGCAAGGCATCGATCTGCTCGGTGCCGAGGCCGATCAGGGATTCAAATTCAAACCAGCGCGGGTCGATCCGCTCCTGCAAAATCAGGTCGCTGATATTGGCCTGGATGCCGCGGTCGTGGGTGGCGATCGAACATTTGTGGCCGCTCAGCAGCAGTTCCTGCGCGTAGCGCCGGTAGGCCGTTGCCAGCTCGGGGCTGTTGCGGGCGTAGGCCACGTCTTCCTGTTCCTGGAACGCGCCCTTCACCAGCCGGATGCGTCCCGGCAGCTTCATCAGCGCCGGCAAGTCCTGCGCCGTGCGGTGGCGCTTGGCCGGCACGGTGATGCCGACGTTGCGCAGGTCGTCTTCCCGGTGCAGCCGGGTGTAGATGGCGTAGATGGCGTCGGCGCGCTCGATGGCTTCCATTGAAATCATCACCTCGCGGTTGATTTCGGCGGCGGCCAGCGCGATGCGGCGCGCGTTGTGGTAGCCCAGCTCGCTGTCCACCAGCGAGCCGACGTGCGACAGGTCGAACGACACCGAGCAATTCAGGTTGCGCTGGCCGATGGCGCGTACCAGTTCCATGAACACTTCGGTTTCGGCCATGGCGAACGCTTCGTCGCGCACGCTTTCGCCCATGTACTCGGCCGAGGCCGCATGGCCGCGCGCGATGATCCGCTCCACCCGCCGCAAGGCGTCGTCGACGGTCTGGCCGGCCACGTAGCGCTGCGACACCTTGTGCATGTAGGGCCGCAGCAGCGGGTCGTTGCAGAACCTTTCCTTGGCCGTCTCGTCCAGCGCCAGCGCGCGCAGGGCGCTGGCGGCCTGGTCGACCAGCGGTTGCCATTCGGCCGGGAAGTTCATCGGCGGATGATGCTGCCGTTGGCGTTCTGGACCCGGTCGCCGGTCAGCATTTGCGGATCGTGGTCGAAGTGGAAGCTGGCCTGGCGGCCGTCGTCGTATTGCACGTGCACGGTCCACTGTTTGGTGGACTTGGCTTTCTCTTCGATTTTCTTGCCGGCGTAGGCGCCGCCGGCGGCGCCCGCCACGGTGGCCAGTTGACGGCCGTGGCCGCTGCCGACCTGGTTGCCCAGCAGGGCGCCGGCCACGCCGCCGGCGATCACGCCCAGCGCGCTGCCTTCGCCGGCTTTTTCGCCGAGCACCACTTGCGTGACCTTGCCGCAGTCGCGGCACTCGCCTGGCTTGGCCGGGCTGGCTTTGTACTGGGCCTTGGCCAGCGCCATGGATTTATCGTATTCGGTCTTGGCGTCGCGCAGGCATTGCATGCGCTGGCCGGAATCCTGCTCGTCGGCGCACAGTTTCTTGTCTTCGGCGTAGCGGGTGGCGAGGCGCCTGGTCTCGGCGTTGTACTGGTCTTTCGGGCTTTGCGCCTGTGCCGCGCTGGCCAGGCTGGCCAGCAGCACGGCGGCCATGATGGAACGGTTGGACATCGTTGTTCTCCTTCTTGTTAACTTAACCATAAGCCCCGCCAGTGTACAGCAAGTCAAACAGGCGGGAGATGGTGGCGATCAGGCTGCCGCAACCGATCATCATGGTGGCCACCAGCACCACCGCCACCGGCCAGCGGGTGTCGGACTGGCGGCCGGAGCCGGGGTTGTGGCGCGCGTCCCATTTGTCGTCCGGCGTCAGGCCCAGCACCAGCGCTTGCAGGAAGCCGGCCAGGCCGGAGACGATGATGGGCAGCAGCTGGTAGAAGCCATTGGCGTCCGGCGCGGCCAGCGACAGCAGCAGCGCGGCCGGCAGGCAGCTCAGGTGCAGCCACAGGCCGCGGTCGCGCCAGCCGCCCAGGTAGAGCCGGTGCAGGCCGAGGCCGCCGAGCAGGAAGGCGAGGAGGGCGGCGAGGGTCTTGTTTTTGTGGCGCGTCTGCTGCAAAACTGTCATGGTTGTTCCGCAAAATAGTCGGTAAACCATCAGTATCAGGCATAATACGGCCCCCGGCACGCCTTTTTTGCGGGCAAGCCTATTGCTCCTGACGCCGGAACGAGGGATAATCTTCGATTACCCAATCTGCCCGATTATTTCGTTATTGCTTGCTGCTTCGCGGCAAAGCGCGCTATAATTTGCGGCTTTTTCCGTCTTAGCACACTTTTTGGAAATATTATGGTCGTTATTCGTTTAGCTCGTGGTGGTGCCAAAAAGCGCCCTTTCTTCAACATCGTTGCAACCGATTCGCGTAACCGTCGCGATGGTCGCTTCATCGAGCGCATTGGTTTCTACAACCCAATGGCTTCGGGCGCTGAAGTAGGTCTGCGCATCACCGAAGATCGTCTGGCTCACTGGCAATCCGTTGGCGCGCAACTGTCGCCTACCGTTGCTCGTCTGGTCGCCCAGAACAAAAAAGCAGCCTAAGTCTGGTTACTGGTTTGACCGACAAGATGGCATCCGGGGTGAAAATCCCCGACGATCTGGCACAGGTGGGCTTTGTCTTCGGTGCCTATGGCGTAGCAGGCTGGGTCAGGATACGTCCTTTCTCGGAAGATGCGGATGCTCTCCTCAAGGTCAAAACCTGGTGGCTCGATAGGCCGGTGTTGCGCGACGTGGATGTCCAGCAGGTCAAACTGCATGGCGGCGATGTCGTGGCGCGCCTGGTTGGCGTGACTGACCGGAACGTGGCCGAAGCGCTCAAGGGCGCCGCTGTCTACATTCCGCAAAGCCGCTTCCCGGCACTGTCCGAGGATGAGTTTTACTGGGCCGAGCTGATCGGTCTGGAAGTAGAGAATCTGCAAGGTGAGTCCCTGGGTAAGGTGGCTGACATGATGAGCAACGGTCCGCAGTCGATCTTGCGCGTCATCCCGGCAGAAGATGAGGCGCAGGAGCGCCTGATCCCGTTTGTGGACGCGTACATCAACAAGGTGGACAAGGACGCAGGCAAGATCATCGTCGACTGGGGCCTTGATTACTAAGCGCAATACATTGAGGGCGGTTCGCCATGCAATTTGATGTCGTGACCCTGTTCCCGGAAATGTTTGCCGCGATTACGCAGTCGGGTGTCACCCGGCGCGCGTTTGAACAGAATAAATGTGGCCTGTCGCTGTGGAATCCGCGGGATTTCACCACCGACAATCACCGCACCGTGGATGACCGCCCGTATGGCGGCGGCCCCGGCATGGTGATGTTGGCCAAGCCGCTGGAGCTGACCATCAACGCCGCCAGGCAGCGCCAGACCGATGCCGGTCTGCCGGCGCCGCGCGTGTTGTTCATGTCGCCCCAGGGCAAGCAGTTGACGCATGAACGCGTGATGCGGCTGAGGCAGGAACCCGGCGTGGTGATCCTGTGCGGCCGCTACGAAGCGGTGGACCAGCGTTTGCTGGACCGCGTGGTCGATGAAGAAATCAGCCTTGGCGATTTCGTGCTGTCCGGCGGCGAGCTGCCGGCCATGGCCCTGATGGATGCGGTGATCCGCCTGATTCCCGGCGTGCTGAACACCGACGCCTCGGCCATCGAGGACAGCTTCTTCAACGGCCTGCTGGATTCGCCGCATTACACGCGGCCGGAAACGTATGAAGGGGTGGGCGTGCCGCCGGTGCTGATGGGGGGCAACCACGCCGAGATTGAAAAATGGCGCCGCCAGCGCATGCTGGAGGCGACCGCGCGCAAGCGACCGGATTTGCTTGTCAAAGCGCGTGAGGCAGGACTGCTCACCAAGCGCGACGAGCAATTTTTGGCAGGCCTCTGAGCCTGTCTGTTATAACCCCATCCTCTACTGGGCATCTTTACAGCGCGCCAGCACGATGGTTTTTGGAGTCATTAAAAATGAACCTGATTCAACAACTCGAGCAAGAAGAAATCGCTCGCCTGGGCAAAAACATCCCTGAGTTTGCTCCTGGCGATACCGTGGTGGTCAACGTGAACGTAGTCGAAGGCACCCGCAAGCGCGCCCAGGCTTACGAAGGCGTGGTCATCTCCCGTCGTAACCGCGGCCTGAACTCGAACTTCATCGTTCGCAAGATCTCGTCCGGCGAAGGCGTTGAGCGTACCTTCCAGCTGTACTCGCCGCTGATCGCTTCGATCGAAGTGAAACGCCGCGGTGACGTACGTCGCGCCAAGCTGTACTACCTGCGTGATCGTTCCGGTAAATCGGCACGTATCAAGGAAAAACTGCCAAACCGTCGCCCAGCGGCGAAAGCAGCCGAGTAATATCGGTTGTGTTTGGAGAGGGCGCTTCGCAGGCGCCCACAAAGGGCGCCTCGGGCGCCCTTTTGTTTAAGGAGCCCGTCATGGTCAAGCCCTTGTTCGATCCCCAGCAACTGCCCATCGAAGCCATCGCCGGCGAGCCCGCCGTCGCCGCGCAGCGCCTGACGCCTGCCTGGCTGCGCAGCCGCTTCGCCGCGCCGCCCGCCGCCTGGACGCCGGAGCCGCGCGAACGCGTGATACCGGGCCGCGCCGGGCGCGCGCCGACGCCGGCTTCGGTCCTGATTCCGCTGGTGCTACGTCCCGCCGGCCTGACCGTGCTGCTGACCCAGCGCACCGCCCACCTGACCGATCACGCCGGCCAGATCAGCTTTCCCGGCGGCCGCGCCGAAGACTACGACCAGGACGCCGTCGACACCGCGCTGCGCGAGTCGGAGGAAGAGATCGGCCTGGCGCGCCGCCACGTCGAAGTGCTGGGTGCGCTGCCTGACTATCTGACCGGCACCGGTTATTGCGTTACGCCAGTGGTGGGGCTGGTGCGGCCGCCGTTTGAAGTCACCGCCGATCCCGACGAAGTGGCGGCCATCTTCGAGGTGCCGCTGGCCTTCCTGATGGACGGCGCCAACCACCAGCGCCTGTCGGCCGAGCTGCCCGGCGGGCGCCGCAGCTTCTACGCCATGCCGTACGAGGGCTATTACATCTGGGGCGCCACCGCCGGCATGCTGCGCAATCTGTTCCATTTCTTGCGCGCGGAGTGAGAACTAGGCTATCGTAACGTCCATTAAGGGCAGTACGACCACCAGTACGATAAGGACATACATGACTTTTCTTTCCATCTTATGCGCGCTGCTGATCGAGCAAATGAAGCCGCTGCGCGCAGACAATCCGATTTACGCCGAAATCAAGAGCCTGGCGTTGCGGATGGAGACCTGGTTTAACGCCGGCCACTCGACCCACGGCCGCATGGGCTGGTTCCTGATGATGGCCATCCTGATGATACCGACCGCCGCCATCTACTGGGTGCTGCGCCACTACAACTGGTTCCTGGCCGCCTTTGCCTGGAATGTGCTGATCGTCTACCTGACGCTGGGCTTCCGCCATTACAGCCACTACTTCACCTCGATCCAGCTGGCCCTGAACGCCGGCGACGAGGCCGCCGCGCGCGCCTTGCTGGCCGAGTGGACCAGGCAGGATACGGTGGGCATGGAAGTGTCCGAGATCACCCGCATCGCCGTCGAGAAATCGCTGATCACCACCCACCGCAATGTGTTCGGCGTGTTCTTCTGGTTCCTCATGCCGCTCGGCCCGGCCGGTGCCGTGATGTACCGCGTGGCCGAGCATCTGGCGCGCGCCTGGAACGAACCTGAGCACATGCGCAACGAAGCCTTTGGCCAGTTCGCCGCCCGCGCCTTCTACTGGATCGACTGGATTCCGGTGCGCCTGACCGCCGTGGCGTTTGCCGTGGTCGGCAACTTCGAGGATGCGATCTACGCCTGGCGCAACTTCGCCCACCGCTGGTCGAACGAGGCCATCGGCATCATCCTGTCGGCCGGCGGCGGCGCCATGGGCGTGCGCCTCGGCACGCCGGCGGAAAACGCCGTCAAGGCGCAATTCATCGACGCCACCACGGTGGACGTGGAGGTCGAGCCGGACGTGATGCCGGGCGACGAACCGAATATCCGCGCGCTACAAAGCACCGTCGGCCTGGTGTGGCGCGCGCTGTTGTTGTGGATGATGTTGTTGCTGCTGCTGTCGAGCGCGGTTTGGCTCGGGGGATCGCCGTAAGCAGGGTACAATAGCGCATTGCCTTGGTGCAGGAGGCCGTTTTCCTGCACCAAATTAGGATTTTCCTTGAAAAAGATGTTCTATATCAAGGGCTTACTTATTTAGGTCTTCTATAAGATATAATACGTAAGATTCCTTCCTCCTCTACGCAGAAGCAGCCGCGCCTATGTCAGTCCAAAAACCGGCAGAACAGCAAGATTCGTTCTTCATCCTTGGCCAAACCAGCAATGGCAGGCAGTTCCGTCCCAGCGACTGGGCTGAACGCCTGTGCGGCGTGATGGCCTGCTTCAAGCCGGAAGGCTCCGGCGGCGGCCGCGACTCCCACTTGCAGTTCTCGCCCTACGTGACCCCGACCGTGGTCAACGGCGTGAAGTCGGTGGTGGTCAACGGCAAGCTGCGCGCGCTGGAGCCGATGGCCTATCACTTCGTGCTGTCGTTCGCCAAGGACAATGACCTGCAAGTGGTCGACGCCTGCCTCGTTCCCGAAAAGAATTAATTTTTCCTTAAGTATCTTTCCACCGTGGCGCGGTGGGCGTATGCTGCGTGTTCTTATCTTTTTTGCGAGAGACTATGAACAACCGCCGTCTGAAACACGCCGCCGCCGCCAGCCTGCTGCTGTGCGGAATGTCCTTCGTTGCCACCGGAACCGCCTGGGCTGCCGCGGCAGCCGCGCCGGCGCTGCCGGCCGGCGTGGTCAAGGGGCCCTCGGTTGAGGGCATCACCGAGTATCGCTTGCCGAATGGCCTGAAAGTGCTGCTGTTCCCGGACGCCTCCAAGCCGACCGTCACCGTCAACGTCACCTATCTGGTCGGCTCGCGCCACGAGAACTATGGCGAGACCGGCATGGCGCACCTGCTGGAGCACATGCTGTTCAAAGGCTCGCCGAAAAATAAAGCCATTCCCAAGGAATTCGCCGATCGCGGCATGGAGTTCAACGGCACCACCTCCAACGACCGCACCAACTACTACGAAGTGTTCCAGGCCAGCCCGGAGAACCTGAAATGGGCGCTGGAGATGGAAGCCGACCGCATGGTCCACTCCTTCGTCGCGCGCAAGGATCTGGACTCGGAAATGACGGTGGTGCGCAACGAGTACGAAGCCGGCGAGAACAGCCCGTTCGGCGTGCTGCTCAAGCGCATGCAGAGCATCGCCTACGACTGGCATTCGTATGGCCGCTCGACCATCGGCAACCGCAGCGACATCGAGAACGTCAAGATCGAGAACCTGCAAGCGTTCTACAAGACTTACTATCAGCCGGATAACGCCGTGCTGCTGGTGGCCGGCAAATTCGATCCGGCGCAGACGCTGTCGTGGATCACCAGTAGCTTCGGCAAGATCCCGAAACCGAAGCGCGTGCTGCCGCCATTCTGGACCGTCGAGCCTACGCAGGATGGTGAGCGCAGCTTCACCGTACGCCGCAAGGGCGACGTGCAGATCGTCGCGCTGGGCTACAAGATTCCAAGCTCGCTGCAAGCCGACAGCGATGCGATCAGCTTCATGTCGCAAATCCTCGGCGACGAGCCGACCGGCCGCCTGCACAAGCAGCTGGTGGAAAGCGGCAAGGCCGCGCAGGTGTTCAGCTTTGGCATGACCGGCTTCGCGCCGGGCCTGCAAATCATCGGCGCGGTGGTCAAATCGGGCGAGCCGCTGGAGCCGGTGCGCCAGGCGCTGACCGAGGCTGTCGAGAGCTTCGCCAAGACGCCGCCCACCGAAGAGGAAATGGAGCGCACGCGCCGCAACTTCTCCAACTACATCGAGAAGTCGCTGAATGATCCGCAGCGCGTGGGCGTGACCTTGTCGGAAGAAGTGGCGCTGGGCGACTGGCGCCTGCTGTTCGCCGGCCGCGACAAGCTGCCGAACATCACCTCGCAACAGGTGGCCGAGGTGGCGGCGCGTTATCTCAAGCGCGACAACCGTGTGGTGGGCGAGTTCATCCCGGAGGACAATCCGCAGCGCGTCGACATTCCCGCCGCGCCGCCGGTGGCCGAGGTGATGAAGGACTTCAAGGGCAAGGACAGCGTGCTGACCTCGGAAGTGTTCGATCCGAGCCAGGACAACATCAACGCCCGCACCGAGATCAAGAAAATCGGTGGCCTGAAGGTGGCGCTGCTGCCGAAGAAGAATCGCGGCGAGACCGTGGCCGTGAATCTGGCCCTGCACTGGGGCGATGAAAAGAACCTGGTCAACACTTCCATCGCCGGCGCCTTCGCCAACGAGATGCTGTCGCGCGGCACCAGCAAGTACACGCGCGAGCAACTGGCCGATGCCTTCTCCAAGCTGAAGATCACCGGCTCGCCGTACAACTTCGAAACCACCGGTCCGAATCTGGACGCGGCGCTGCGCCTGGTCGCGCACGTGCTGAAAGAGGCCAGCTTCCCGCAGGCCGAATTCGAGCAACTGCGCCAGCAGTGGATCGTCGGCCTGGAATACTCGCGCGGCGAGCCGCAGGTGCTGGCCAACGAAGCCATCGAGCAGCACTTCAATCACTTCCCGAAAGGCGATATCCGCAACGCCCTGACCACGGCCGAGAAGCTGGAAGCCGTGAAGGCCCTGAAGCTGGAGGACGTGATCGCCTACCACCGCAACTTCTACGGCGCCAATCACGGCGAGCTGGCGATTGTGGGCGACTTCGACAAGGCCGCCATCAGCAAGACCATCGCCGAAAGCTTCGATGGCTGGAACAGCAAGGCATCGTATGCGCCTGTCCTGAACACCAATGTGGACAAGGCGCCGTTGCACGTCTCGCTGAACGCGCCGGACAAGGAGAATGGCTCCTACACCGCGCGCCAGTCGCTCGACCTGAGCGTCAACGATCCTGAGTATCCGCTGCTGGACCTGGCCAACTACATGTTCGGCGGCGGTGCGCTGAAATCGCGCATGATGGACCGCATCCGCCAGAAGGATGGCTTGTCCTACGGCGGCGGCAGCGGCGTGCATGCGGGCGATGAAGACCGTGCCGGCGCCTTCGGCATGGGCGCCATCGCCGCGCCGCAGAATCTGAAGAAGCTGGAAGTGGCGATCCGCGAAGAACTGGACCGCGCGCTGAAAGACGGCTTCACCCAGGCGGAGCTGGATGGCGCCAAATCGGGCCTGCTGCAACAGCGTTTGCAGAACCGTGCCAAGGACAACGTGGTGGCCTCGGGCTGGACCCGCAATCTGTACCTGGGCCGCACCTACACCTGGAGCAAGGACTACGAGACCAAGCTGAAAGCGGCCACGCTGACGCAAGTGAACGCGGCCTTCCGCAAGTACATCGATCCGAACAAGCTGTCGGTGGCGGTGGCGGGCGATGAGGCCAAGGCCAAGGCCGCCGCGGCAGCGGCGCCGAAGCAGCCTTAGAACTTCGGCAGGCGATCCAGCGTGATGACGTTTGGATCGCCGTAGATCTTGCGCTTGTGGGCGTTGGTGTTGTGGTATTCGCCGGTCCAGAAATTATCCGGACTGGTGACGCCCGCCGGACCGGCGCCATCGTTCCACACCAGGAACCACAGCCAGCGCTGGCCGTCCACCGGGTCGGGGATGTGACCTGTCTCGGACAGCGCCACCGGCTTGCCGTGTTGCGCGGTCTTGCGCCAGGCTTCGGCGTAGTTGTTTTCGTAGACGTCGTAGCCGGTGATGTCCACCACATCGTCGCCCGGATACCAGGCCGGGTCTTGTCCATTCCATACCCAGATCAGGTTGTGCAGACCGTGTGTGTGCGTCAGGCGCTCATGCATATGGCGCCACAACTTGATGTGCTCCTCGCGCGATGTACCCCACCAGAACCAGCCGCCGGCCGCTTCGTGCAGCGGACGCCATAGCACCGGCACGTTCGCGTCCTGCAAGCGCTTGAGTTCCACCGCGATGCGGTCGATGTCCTGGTCGATCTGGCGATAGTCGCTGACCGGCAGGCGGTAAGGCGTCTCTTTCGTATAGAACTTGCCATTGCCGATGCGCCAGTGCCAGTGGAAGGACACCAGCCCGCCGCGCGCGCTCCAGGCGATGGCTTCCTCGGTCTGATGGCGGCCCTCGCCCCCGGTGGCGTCGACGTAGTTCATGAAGTCATAACCCATCAGCGCCGGATATTTGCCGGTGTCGTCATGCACGCGCTGCGCCATGTCGACGCTGTCGCGCCACGTCAGGTCGGCCTGGCCGGCCAGGGTTTGCTTGCCCCAGATGCCGAGCAGGTAATCGTAGACCGCCTGTGTTTTCGCATCACGCGGCGCCGCGCTGGCCAGCGGCAGGACAAGAGCCAGAAGGAGGGGAAGGTATCGCATGCCAACAATGTAGCTCCCCGGCGTGTGCCGCACAATGGCTTTGCCGGTTTGCGCGCATGTTTAGCGCGTTGCGCGCGCGTTGCGTGGCTCGTGAATCAGCCGTTCAGTTCCGCCACGAAGTCATACATATCGCCGCGGAAGTAGGAGCGGCAGAATTCGATGGCGCGGCCGTCGCGGTGGAAGCCCAGCCGTTCCACCGACAGTCCCGCCGAGCCTTCCTCGGCTTGCAGCAACTCGGCGTGCTCGCCGTTGAGCAGCAGGGCGCTCAGCCGCTGCAAGGCGCGCACCGGACGGTTGCCGGCCGCCTCCAGCGCCTCGTACATGGACATTTTCACCGCATCGATCGACGGCAGGAAGCCGGCCGCGATGGTCGCATATTCGATGCACATCGGGATGTCGTCGGCATAGCGGATGCGGTTGAAGCGGTACACCGGCGAGCCTGGACTGAGCCGCAGGCGCAGCGCTTCCTCCGGTGTCACCGTGCCGGTCGAGCGTTTCAGCCAGACGCTGCGCGGCGTGCGTCCGCGCGCCCGCATGTCTTCTGAAAAGGATGTCAGTTTGGCGAAGTTCTTTTCTATGCGGGTGTTGATGAAATTGCCCGAGCCGGGACGCCGCACCAGCAGCCCCTCCGACACCAGGCCATCGATCGCCTTGCGCACCGTGATGCGCGACAGGTTGAGTTCCGCCGCCAGCAGGCGCTCGGCCGGCAGCGCCGCTTCCGGACCATACAGGCGTTTATCGATCGCTTCGCGCAGCGCCCGTTGCAATTGCTGATACAGAGGCAGGTTGCTGCCTTGCCCCACGGTTTCCATGATCTTTACCAACGAGCTCATGCAGCCATCCTGGTGAGTGATTAGGTCGACTGATAATACCAAAAAGAACCGGCGTGTTGGTATTGCACTGGTCTTCTGGTGGTTCGCATGATGCTGTGGGGCGTGAGTGTGGCTGCGGTACCACGCTTATTTAAAGTGGTATGTGTCCGGCTCACAACATGTGAAAAAAATATGGAAATTGGTAGTGTTCTGGTATTGGAGTGGAGTATATTTGAATAAGTGGTTTTGAAGTGGTTGCAAAAAAAGGGATCTGCGGGGAAGGTTGCGGCGGCAACCGCCCGGCGTGAGGGTCTACGTTAAAACTGACGGCTGAGAAGCCAGCAAATCAAGGGAGAGCATATGAAGGGGAATTCCACGGTAGCGGTCCACGCCAGGGCAACTGGCCGCATGACGCCGATCGCCGCAGCGGTTGCGGTACTGGCCATGGGCATGGCCATGTCGGCACAGGCGCAAGAGGCCGACAAGCCTGAGAATGTGGTGACGGTGACGGGTATGCGCGCATCCCTGCAACAATCGCTGAACCAGAAAAAGAACGCCGACTCGGTGGTGGAAGTGATCACCGCCGAAGACATCGGCAAGATGCCAGACAAGAACGTGGCCGACTCGCTGTCCCGCGTGGCCGGCGTGACCACCACCAGCGCCGGTTCGGCCGAAGGCTCGTTCGGCGAGAACGAGCACGTGCAGCTGCGCGGCATGCTGTCGCAACTGACCCTGACCACCCTGAACGGCCACACCGTGTCGAGCGGCGACTGGTACGGTCCGAACATCGCCGCCGGCGGCCGCAGCGTGTCGTACACCCTGCTGCCATCGGACCTGGTGGGCCGCATCGTGGTGCACAAATCGTCGCAGGCCGACCTGACCGAAGGCGGCGCCGCCGGTACCGTGGATATCCAGACCCGTCGTCCGCTCGAATTCAAGGAGCGCCTGACCACTTCGGCCTCGATCGAGGCGGCTTACTCCAGCGCCGCCAAGTCGACCGACCCGTCGGTGTCGGCCCTGGTGAACTGGAAGAACGACGACAACACCTTCGGCGTGCTGGCGCAAGTGTTCTCGCAAACCCGCAAGCTGCAACGCGCCGGTTCCGAAGGCGTGTGGTGGGACAAGACCGGCGCCACCTATCCGGACGCCTCGCTGGCCGGCAAGAACATCAGCCTGCTGAGCGGCGCGGTGCTGTTCGAGCAGGAGCGCAAGCGCCAGGGCGGCTACGTGGAAGCGCAATGGAAACCGCAAAGCAATGTGACCCTGGACCTGTCGGGCTTCCTGTCGACGGTCGACGCCAAGAACTACAACACCAACTACATGGCTGACCTGATCAACCCGGTCAACGGTCCGGGCTGGAACGGCGTGGCCGTCAAGCCGACCGGTTCGGCCACGGTGTCGGGCAACACCATCACCTCCATCTTCTACGACAAGAATGTCTTCGGCCCAAGCTCGGCCGGCGCGTTCTCGGTGGTGGAAGACGTGGCGGCGCGTCCCGACGCCAAAACCGATTCCAAGTTCGTCAACCTGGACGCCAAGTGGGTGGTCAATCCCGACCTGACCCTGAACGGCAAACTGGGCCACACCAGCGGCTCCGGCAAGACCAAGGACGTCGGCTTTGAAGTGCTGAGCGGCTGGAACCAGGGCGCGGGCTACTCGTTGACCTCGGACGGCATCTTCGTGCTGAACGTGCCGGGCGGCGACAAATTCGTCAAGGCCGGCGGCGGCATCGGCGGCTGGGGCAGCTACAGCGAGTCGGACGACAAGGAAACCTACGGCCAGATCGACGCCGACCTGAAACTGGAATCGGCCCTGGTGCCATCGCTGAAATTCGGCGCGCGCTACGCCAAGCATGAACGCCAGCTGACCAAGCTGGCCATGACCCTGGGCGCCGGCGCCACCGACGAGGCGCAGATCCCGGACAGCGCCGTCGGCAACTACGACGCCAACTGGTACGGCAATCTGCCGGTCAATCCGACCCCGGGCTTCCGTCCGTTCAAGATCAGCAACGACTACGTCGCATCGTGGGTGGCCAAATACGCCAACTTCAATACCCACGCCTACCAGCAGGAGTTCGACATCAAGGAAGACGCGGCAGCGGCCTACCTGATGGCCAACTTGCAGCCGACCGAAACCATCAGCGGCAACGCCGGCGTGCGCGTGGTGCGCACCAAGATGGAGATCGCCGCTTACCTGCCGGGCGGTGCGCCGACCTACTCGCAAAGCTTCACCGACGTGCTGCCTAGCCTAAACCTGCGCGCCGATATCAACAAGGATCTGGTGGGCCGCTTCGCCCTCAACCGCGGCATGTCGCGTCCGGAGTTCGGCCAGCTGGCCGGCAACGACCTGCAAGACTTGCAGCACACCGGCGTCGGCAGCAATCCGTACCTGAAACCGATCCGCAGCAATAACGTGGACCTGAGCCTGGAGTGGTACTTCGCGCCGAAGGCCTTGCTGTCGCTGGGCTTCTTCCACAGCAAGCTGGATGGCATCATCGCCTACGGCCACAGCATCCTGCCATACGCCGATGCATCCAAAGCGGGCGTGATCGCCAACTACGACATCTCGGCGCCGATCAACACCGACGGCCGCCTGAACGGCTTCGCTGCGGCGTATGAGCAGAACATCTGGGGCGGTTTCGGTCTGACCGGTAACTACACCTACGCCGACGGCAAGCAAACCAGCAAGCTGGCGACCGGCACCTGCAACGGCAGCGCCTCCGAGGATTGCTCGCTGTACGGCACCTCGAAGAACTCGTACAACGCCGGCGCGTATTATGAGGACGACCGTTTCAGCGCGCGTGTCAGCTACAGCCACCGTTCCACCTACAAGCTGGGCAACCGCGGCGGCGCCGACTACTTCCAGAGCGCCAATGGCTCGCTGAACCTGTCCTTGAATTACACTATCAACAAGAACATCATGTTGACGGTGGAAGCGCAGAACCTGAACGATCCGCTGCTGACCGTGTACAAAACGGACACCACCCAGATCGCCGGCGTCTACAAGAACGGCAAGACCATCTACGGCGGCCTGCGCATCAAGTATTGAGCTTCATTGTGTAGCTAGTCTTCAGGCTGCCGGCAACGGCAGCCTTTTTTTTATCGAAACGAGAGGAGCATGGTTGTGCACCGTTTTCTGAAATTCTTGCCGGCGTTGCTGGCCTGCCTGTGCGGCGGCGTGCAGGCCGCGCCGCAGGTGCTGTACAGCCCTTACAAGCATCTGGCGATCGACAGCGGCGTGCCGGCGCCGTACGTGAAGGGCGGGGCGCTGACCTGGGCCTTCGCCAGCGGCGAATGCGGCAGCGAGGTGTGGGGCGCGCAAAGCGCGCAGCAGGTGGCCGACGGCCATGTCGCCGCCTTCGTCCAGGCCGGCGTCGACTATGTGGTTTCCACCGGCGGCCAGGGCGCGGTGTTCACCTGCGCCACCGACGAGGGGATGGAGCGCTTCATCGCGCGCTACCAGTCGCCGCGCATGATCGGCATCGACTTCGACATCGAGGAAGGCCAGAGCGAACAGCAGATTGCATCGCTGGCCGAACGGGCGGCGGCCGCGCAACAGCGCCATCCGGGCTTGCGCTTCAGCTTTACCATCGCTACCCATGCCGCCGCCGATGGCAGCCAACTGAGTCTTAACGCCACCGGCGAGATGGTGCTGAAGGCGGCGCGCGCCAGCGGCCTGCGCGACTATGCGCTGAACCTGATGGTGATGGATTATGGCGCGGCCAGCCCGGCCAACTGCGTGGTGCGCAAGGGCCGTTGCGACATGGGCCGCTCGGCCATCCAGGCGGCACGCAATGTGCACGCCAAATACGGCGTGCCGCTGGAACAGATCGAGCTGACGGTGATGATTGGCGTGAACGATGTGCTGGAAAATGTCTTCACGCTGGAGGACGCGCGCACGCTGACGGCGGCGGTGCGCGGCATGAAGCTGGCCGGCCTGCATTTCTGGTCGCTGGACCGCGACCGGCCATGCAGCGCGGAGAGTGGCGCCACCGGCACCGCCGACGCCCGCTGCAACGGCATGAAGAACGTGGCGGCCGGCGCTTACGCGCGCGCGCTGTCGGGAGCCCGGCGGTGAGCGCGCGGATCAAGGCGCCGCGCTACCTGTCGCTGGACGTGCTGCGCGGGCTGACGGTGGCGCTGATGATCGTGGTGAACACGCCCGGCGACTGGAACCACGCCTACGCCCAGTTGCTGCACGCCGCGTGGAACGGCTTCACCCTGACCGACTGGGTGTTTCCGACCTTCCTGTTCGCGGTGGGGAACGCGCTGGCCTTCGTCCTGCCCGGCTATGCGGCCAAGGGACGCGGCGCGGTATTGGCGCGCATCGGCAAGCGCAGCGGCCTGATTTTCCTGCTGGGCTTTCTGCTGTACTGGTTCCCGTTCATGTCGCCGCTGTCCGAAACCCGTATTCCCGGCGTGCTGCAAAGGATAGGGCTGTGCTTTGGCCTGGCTTCGCTGCTGCTTTACTTCTGGGGCCAGCGCGGCGGCCTGTGGTTCTGCGTGGCGGCCCTGCTGGGCTACTGGGCGCTGATGACGGGCTACGGCGATTACACCCTGGCCGGCAACGCCGGACGCCAGCTGGACCTGTGGCTGCTGGGCGAGCATCACCTGTATCGCGGCGAAGGCATCGCCTTCGATCCGGAAGGCTTGCTGGGCACCTTGCCGGCAACAGTGAATGTCATCGCCGGCTATTTCGCCGGGCACTTGCTGGTCACGCGCGGACATGGGCGCGATACCCTGGTCCGGCTGCTGGCGGCGGGCTCCGTGTGTATTGTGCTGGCGCTGTGCTGGAACGGTGTTTTCCCGATCAATAAGAAGCTGTGGACCAGTTCCTACGTGCTGCTGACGGTGGGTCTGGACCTGTGGCTGCTGTCGCTGCTGGTATGGCTGATCGAGGTGCGCGGGATTCGGCGCGGCACTTACTTCTTCGAGGTGCTGGGCAAGAACACGCTGTTCATTTATCTGCTGTCCGAGCTGGCGGTGATACTGCTGCAACGGCTCACGGTCGGCGGCAAGGATGGCTATAGCTGGCTGTACGCCACGCTGTTCCAGGGCTGGGGCTCGCCACAAGCCAGCTCGCTGCTGTTTGCGGTGGCGTTCATGCTGATGTGCTGGACGGTCGGCTGGCTCATGGACCGGCGCGGCATCTACGTGAAGGTGTAAAAAAAAAGCCAGCTGGAAGCTGGCTTTCAATTTTATTTAGCTTCGGCGGCGCCGATTTTCGGGCCGGTCTGGTACATGATCCAGTAGCGGGCCAGATCGGCGCGCGGGTCGGTGCCGGCCGCCAGCGGCTTCAGCACTTCCACCGACTCATCCTTCTTGCCGGCCATGGCCAGGGCGTAGCCCAGGCGCAGCTTGGCGTCGTCAGGATTCTTGGACACGCCTTTGGCGATACCTTGCTTCATCAGGTCGATGCCTTTGTCGAACTGGCCCAGGGTCACGTAGTTGTAGCCCAGGTTGACCAGGCCGACGCCGTCTTTCGACTTCTGTGCCGCCGGGATGCCGCTGTCGATGTTCTTGGCATCGTCAGCCGCGCCCTTGGTGGCGCTGGTCTTGATTTTTTCCAGTGCGGCTTTGTCCTTGCCGGCAGGGATGCCGTTCGGGTAGCCCTTGTCCATGGCGATCTTGGCTTCGGTGAAGAAGCCGCCCAGCACGGCCAGTTCGGCCTGTTCGGCGTAATCCTCAGGCTCCATCTTCGTTGGCACGGTGACGGCTTTCAGGCGCACCAGGTCCAGGTCCAGACGGTTGTTGTAGGTCTTCTTGCCGCGGGTGCGGTTCAGCAGATCGTTCCAGTAGTCTTCGGTCGGGTAGTAGCGTGCCAGTTCTTCCACGGCTTGCAGATACAGCTCGTTGTCCTTGGTCTTGATGCCGACGTTGCCCAGCAGGTTCAGGGTGTCCTTCGGCGGCACGGCGCCGGATTGCTTGGCTTCGGCGATATCCTTCAGCACTTCGGTCTTGGTGGTGGCGAAGTCGTTCTTCAGGAAGTAGGAACGGATGATGAACTGGCGCTGTTTCTTGGTGTCGCCCGACTCGGTGCCATAACGCTCGAACCATTTGATGGCGTTGTCGAAGTCTTTCAGGCCGCTGTAGTAGATGGTGGCGATGGCGTCGATGAAGCGCAGTTTGTTTTCAGGCGTCAGGCGGCCGGAATCGATCATCGCGGTCAGGCCGGCGATGGTCATCTGCTGGTTGCCCGAGGCCTGGCCCAGTTGCACGCGCATCTGGTTCAGCACGAAGGTTTCGTACGGGGTCAGGTTAGGCATGGCCGCAGCCTGGTCGATACGGCTCTGGAATTCGGTGTAGTTTTTCGCGTCCAGCAGCGGCTTGGTTTGCGCCGGGTCGATCAGTTTGAAGATTTCCGGGCGGACGGCGTCTTTAGGCGGTTCCGGTTTCTTTTCTTCCGCTGCCTGGACCGGGGCCATGCCCACGATGGCTGGAACGGCATTCAGGCCGATGGCGGCCAGCAGCAGGCTGATACGAGCAAGACGAGTATGGGACATGGTTATCCTTCAATCAAACATATTAGGGATGTAAACCCGCGTATTGTTACACAAAACCGGTTCGAATTACGAATTCAAGCGTGTTGCAGTGCATAGCCCCCGGCGTCGAACAGCAGGCAGCGCGACGGCGGCAGGTGAACGCGCGTCTGGCAGCCGGCTTGCAGCGGCGCCGCTTCGGCGCTTTGCTTCACCGCGATCATGCCGGGCAGGCCAGCCAGCGTGGTATACACGATGGACTGGTCGCCCAGATACTCAACGTGGCCGACCGCCAACTGGATGACATTTTCTTCATGCTGCGGTGCAGCGACGAAAAGATGCTCGGCGCGGATGCCCAGCGTGACCTGGGCGCCCGGCACCGCACCCGCTGCGCCGTCGACATGCACAATGGCGCCGCCGGGCAGCCGCACCGAGGCGCGCGCGCCGCCCACCGCGACCACCTGGCCGGGAATGAAGTTCATCTTCGGCGTGCCAAGGAAGCCGGCCACGAACAGGTTGGCCGGCGCGTTATACAGTTTGTGCGGCGTGCCCACCTGCTCGATACGGCCGCCGTTGAAGACCACGATGCGCTGGCCCAGCGTCATCGCCTCCACCTGATCGTGGGTGACGTAGATCATGGTGGTTTTCAGTTCGCCGTGCAGGCGGCTCAGTTCCACCCGCATCTGCACGCGCAGGCTGGCGTCGAGATTGGACAGCGGCTCGTCGAACAGGAACACTTCCGGCTTGCGCACGATGGCGCGGCCGATGGCCACGCGCTGTCGCTGGCCGCCGGACAGTTCCTTCGGTTTGCGCTTGAGCAGCGGGGCGATTTGCAGGATGGCGGCCGCACGCTCCACCGCCGCTTGCACCTCGGCCGCCTTGTGGCCCGCCAGCTTGAGGGCGAAGGCCATGTTCTCGTACACCGTCATATGCGGGTACAGCGCATAGGACTGGAACACCATGGCCAGTTTGCGCTGCGCCGGCGCGACGTGGTTGGCCAGTGTGCCACCGATGTGCAGCGCGCCGTCGCTGATGGTTTCCAGCCCCGCGATCATGCGCAGCAGGGTGGATTTGCCGCAGCCCGAAGGACCGACGAAGACCATGAATTCGCCATCGGCGATATCAAGGTCGATGCCGTGAATGACGGGCGTTTTGTCGTAATGCTTGACGATGTTTTTGAGGCTGACGCTGGCCATGCGTTACACCACTTGCTCGATCGAAGCGGCCCGTTTTTCTTCCTGCGGCTGAGGGCGCGCGGTCATCGGGATGATCTGCGACAGGATGGCGACAGGAATCGCCGACAGCATCACCCAGATGAAGAAGTGCTGGTAGCCCAGCGCGATCTGGATGTCGCCGCTGAACAGTTTGAACAGCACAAAGCCCAGTTGCATGATGCCGGTGGCGAATGCGTAGTGCGCGGTCTGGTATTTGCCCGGCGCGACCACCTGCATCATGTACAGGATCAGGCCAACGAAGCCGAAGCCGTAGCCGAACATTTCCGCGCTCAGCGCGGTGGCGATGATGGACAGGTCGGTCGGCTGGAAGTAGGACAGCAGGTAGAAGGCGACGTTCGGCAGGTTGACCGCGAGGATCAGCCACAGGATGGCGCGCTTGAGGCTCAGCCACGAGGTGAAGTAGCCGCCGGCGATGGAGCCGACCAGGAAGGCCACCGTGCCCACCGTGCCATACACCGCGCCCACTTCGGCGGTGGTCAGGCCAAGGCCGCCGAGATGGCGCACCTCGCGCAGGAACAGCGGGCCAATCGACTGCACCTGCGCCTCGCCGGCGCGGAACAGGATGATGAACACGATCGACACCCAGATGCCGGGTTTCTTGAAGAATTCCACGATCACTTCGCGCAGGGTGCGGGCGATGGCGGCGGCGTTGGTGTCGGCGCTGACGGTGTTCTTCGCCAGCGGCAGCGACCAGCCGTTGTACAGGCCCAGGCCCACCATCATGGCGCCGAGGATGCAGAAGCAGATGGTCCATGCCGGCACCACGCCCAGCGTTTTTTCGAAATGACCGGCCAGCAGCAGCAGGGCGCCGGTGGTGAAGAACTTGGCGGCGTTGAAGAAGGTACCGGTCCAGCCGGCGTACTTGGCCTGTTCCTTTTCATCGAGGCTGGTGATGTACAAGCCATCGCACGCGATGTCATGGGTGGCGGAGGCGATGCCGACCAGCGCGAGCATCACCATGCAGGCCGCGAACCAGAACGGTGCTTGCAGCGCCAGCGCCACGCCGCCCAGGCACAAACCGCCGAACACCTGGAAGAAGGTCACCACCAGCTTCTTGCTGCTGGCCAGTTCCAGGAAGGGACTCCACAATGGCTTGAACACCCAGGCAAAGCCGATCAAGCCGGTCCAGTGATTCAGCTCGTCGTTCGGTACGCCCATGCTCTTCAACATCTGGTTGGCGACGATGGCGACCGCGAAGAAGGGCAGGCCCTGTGCCAGGTACAGGCTGGGCACCCAGAGCTTGGGATTGCGGATGAAGGTTTTCATGTGGAGTCTCCCCGTGTTTTATTTATTTGAAGCCTGGTACCGGTGCGTTGCCGGTGGCTTGCAGCTGGCCGGACAGCCAGCCGTTGATGGCGTCCAGCGCCGGCTGGGCGAAGCCGTAGGTCATCAGCGCTGGGGCATTGATGTCCAGCGCCTGGTACGGATTCCACAACGCCAGGTGCAGGTCGGGACGCCAGGTGGCGCGCGCGTGGGCGCCGTAGCGCAGGCGGGAGGTGGAGGCCAGCATGGTGAAGCGGCCGTCCTGCGGCAGGGCGTTCCAGTCGAAGGTGTCGGCGTCGGCGAAGGTGACCAGTTCGACGTCGTACAGTTTGCGCAGCGAGCCGGCCACCACGGCCGCCGGCACGCCGGCTTCGGAGACGCCGTCGCTCACCACGTCGGCGCGCGCCACCAGGCGCACTTTGGCGCCTGGCGCGGGGCGCTGCGGTGCGTTCGACGCGTTCGACGCTGCGCCCGCCGCCGCTGCGGGGCTGTACGCGGTCAGGCTGCGGCGCCAGCCTTCGGCCATGATTTCGCGGTCGGCCGCGTCTTCCTTGTAGGAGCGCGGCTTGCACGGATAGGCTTTGGCCAACGACGACAGGCGCGCCAGGCGCATGTCGATGGCGGCTTGCGACAGCTCGCCCGAGGCGATGGCGGCGGCGATGGCGTCCAGCGTTTCGTTCTGCGTTTCGGTGGTGCCCAGCGCCATCACCATGTCGGCGCCGGCGGTCAGCGCGCGCACGGCGGCGTTGCCCACGCCATAGCGGCCGGCGATGGCGTGCATGTCCATGCCGTCGGTGATGATGATGCCCTGGTACTGCCATTCCTCGCGCAGCAGGTCGTTGAGGATGCGGCGCGACATGGTGGCCGGATGTTCCGGGTCCAAGGTCGGGTAGACGATGTGCGCGGTCATCATGGCTGGCGCCGCGCCAGAGGCGATGCGGAACGGCGCCAGCTCCAGCCGGTTGAGTTCCGCCACCGGCTTGTTCACGGTTGGCAGGTCGCGGTGCGAGTCGACGTTGGTGTCGCCGTGGCCGGGGAAGTGCTTGACGCAGCAGGCAACGCCTTCGGCATGGCTGCCGGCCATCCACGACATGGCCAGTTCGGCGGCGCGTTGCGGCTCGGCGCCGAAGGAGCGTTCGGCGATGACCGGGTTGTGCGGGTTGTTGTTCAGGTCCAGCACCGGCGCGAAGTTCCAGTTGAAGCCCAGCGCCTTGACCGCGCGCGCCACGGCGGCGCCGGTGCGGTAGGCGAGGTCGGTGTCGTCGGCCGCGCCCAGGCCCATGGCGGCCGGCGGCGCCGGCACCCAGGTCGAGCGCACCACGGCGCCGCCTTCCTGGTCGATGGCGATCAGCGATTCAGGGCCCATCACGGCGCGCAGGTCGGCGGTCAGTCTGGCCAGTTGTTCGGAGTCGCTCATGTTTCCGCGGAACAGGCAGACGGCGCGGATGCTGTTCGCTTGCAGGAAGTCGGCGGTGGCGGCATCGAGCACGGTGCCGGGGAAGCGGATCATAATCAGTTGACCGGCGATTTTGCGTAATTCGTTTTGAGTTGTCATTTCACTGCTCCGTCCATGCCGCGCATGAAGAATCGTTGAGTAAATAAGAAGGCTGCCAGCGTCGGCAGAATGGTCAGCACGGTCCCGGCGGCGATCACGCGTGTGCTGCTGCCGAAGGTGCCGCGCAAATACAGCACGCCCACCGACAGTGGGAATTCGTCCGGCTTGCTCATGACGATGGAGGGCCAGATGTATTCGTTCCATGCTTCCACCGCCGTCAGGATGCCGACCGTGGCCAGCCACGGCGCGATCAGCGGCAGCATGATGCGGCTGAAGATGATCCACTCGGATGCGCCGTCCACGCGGGCGGCGTCGATCAGGTCTTGCGGGATTTCTTCGAACGCTTGTTTGAGCAGCAGGATGGCGACGGCGTTGACCACGTTGGGCAGGATCACGCCGGCGTAGGTGTCGACCAGGCTCAACTTCGTCACGGTGATGAAGTTGACCAGGAAGTTGACTTCGGACGGCAGCACCAGCGTGGCGAGGATCAAGCCGAATATCAGCTTGCGGCCCTTGAACTGCATGCGCGCCAGCGGATATGCGGCGGCGGAACACAGCAGCAGTTTCCAGAACACGGTGCAAGCGGCGATGAACACAGAGTTGCGGAAGAAGGCCCACATCGGCAGGGTGTTGAACACTTCGGCGAAGTTGGCCAGCGACGGCGCCTTTGGCCAGAATGTGGGGGGATAGGCGAAGATATTCCCTTCGGTGGACAGCGCGGTCACCAGCGTCCACCAGAACGGGAACACGCAGACCACGGCGATGGCGCACAGCAGCAGGTAGTGGGCGATGGTCTTCATCGGTGTTTGGGCTTGATCCAGCGCAGGCATAGCAGGGCGATGCCGATGCAGAAGATGGAGACGACAAAACTCGCGGCCAGTGCGCGCGGCAGCTTGAGGTGTTTCAGGCCCTGGTCGTAGGCGTAGTACAAACCGGTGAAGGTGGAGTTCATCGGGCCGCCTTGCGTGAGGACGTCGACTTCCTGATAGGCTTTCAGCGCGGCCAGCACGGACAGGATGGAGCAGACCATGATGGTCGGGCGCAGCATCGGTACGGTGATTTTCCAGAATCGCTGCCAGCGGTTGGCGCCATCGAGGATGGCGGCTTCCTGCATGTCGGCGGGGACGGCTTGCAGGGCGGCGAGGTACATCACCATGTACCAGCCAAGTCCGCGCCACAGCGTGACGAACATGATCGCGAACAGGGCGATGGTGTCGTTGGACAGCCAGCCTATCGGTGCGTTGATCAGCTGGAGGGTTTGCAGCACGTAGTTCAGCGTGCCCTGTTCGTGGAACATGAAGCCCCACATGATGCCGACCACCGATACGGTGGTTACGACAGGCACGTAGAAGGCGGCGCGGAAGTAGCGGATGCCGGGCAGTTTGTTGTTGACCAAAACGGCGAGGCCCAGCGCGCCGATTTGCACGAAGGGGACCATCAGCAGGAACAGCAGGGAGTTTTTCAGGCCGGTGACGAACATCTCGTTGTCGAAGATGGTGCGGAAGTTGTCCAAGCCGACCCAGTGCGTTTCGCGTATCAGGCTGTAGTCGGTGAAGGCCAGCAGGGAGCCGAAGGCCACGGGCCAGAAGGAGAACACGGCCAGCAGCGCCAGCGCGGGGGCGAGGAACAGCCACGCCGTCAGTCCCGCGCGCGGGCTGGCCGATGGCGCGCGGCCAGCCTGCACGGCGGCGGGCGTGGCGGCGCGAGCGGTGGTGGCGGTGCGGTCGTCGCGCATCAGTGGCTCCTCTGCGCGGCGAGTTTTTTGTTCCAGATGGCGACTGCCTGATCCAACGCCTGCTGGATGTCCTGCTTGCCGGTGACGCCGGCTTCCACGGCCTTCACGAGGTAGCGGCGCAATTCGTCGTAGTCGGGGATGCCTGCCACGTACAGCGTGTGCGAATGCGGCATCGATACCGCGCCCGCGGCGACGGCCTTCTCGGCGGCGCGGGCTTTTGGCGGCACGGTGGTGAAGAAGGGATCGTTTGCCGCCTGCGCCATCGCCGGGTACACGCTGGCCTGTCTGGCGAAAGCCAGCTGATTGGCGTCGTTGGTGAGGTAGCGCGCGAACTTGCCGACTGCCGGCAGCAATTTGGCGTCCACATTTTTCGGCACGCCGAAGTGAATCAGCCAGCCGCCATCGGCAATCCCGGTCGGTCCCAGCGGCGCCGGCGCGACGTCGGTGATGGCGTAGATGTCCTTGGCGTCGCTCTCGATGCGCTTGACCGCTGTCGGCGGCGCCAGCAGCATGCCGAGGCGGCCGCCCTTGTAGGCGTCGATCGCGGCGGGGAAGTTATCTTCGGCGAACAGCGCGTCTTTCAACAGGCCGCCGGCCTTGTAGGTCTCGGCCAGCTTGCGGATCAATGCCACGTGGCCGGGCGAATTGAAGACCGCTTTGCCGTTGGCGATGACGGCCAGGCCTTGCTGCATCATCAGGCCATCGATCTTGGACAGCGCTGGGCACAGGCCTGCCTTGCCGGTGCGCGCGGCGATCTGGCGCGCGAACAGCAGTTGTTCATCCAGATCGCGCGGCGCGTGCGGGATGGCGGCGGCCTTGAAAATCTGCGTGTTGTAGGCGATCACCGCGACGTTGCTGTACATCGGGAAGCCGTAGGTCTTGCCGTTGAAGGTGAGGTCTTCCAGCGTGCTGGCGAGGTAGCGCGGACGGGCGTCGGCCAGCATGGCGTCGACCGGCATCAGCAGGCCGTCGCGGGCGAATTCGTCGGCCCATGGCACGTTGAGGTTGACCAGCGCCGGCGGCTTGCCGGCCACGATGCGCGTGACAAGCTTGGTCTGGATGATATCCCACGGGAAGTCCACCCATTCCACCTTCACGCCAGGATTCGCGGCTTCGTAGTTTTTCACCAGCGTTTCGTAGTAGGGCGTGAACTTGGGCTTCATGCTGAAGGTCCAGAACTCGATCTTGTCGGCGGCGGCGGCGCTGGCTGCAAGCAGCAGCGCCGTCATCCCCGCGCAGGCGGCGGTGCGCATCTTAGTTGGTCTTGGTGACTTTGCTCAGGTGGCGTGGCTGGTCCGGGTCCATGCCGCGCGCGGCCGCTAGTTCGGCTGCCATCTTGTAGAACGTCTGGATCGCGACGATAGGGTCGAGATCCGGCGTTGCCGCCACCGGCAAGGTCAGGTCGCGCTCCGCCACGTCGGCCGGCGCCGCCAGCAGCACGCGCGCGCCACGGCCGCGCATCTCGGCGGCCAGTGCCAGCAGGCTTGCTTGCGTCGGGCCGCGGGTGGCGAAGATCACCAGCGGGTAGCCCTCTTCGATCAGCGCCATCGGACCGTGCTTGATCTCCGCGCCGCTGAACGCTTCCGCTTGCAGCGCCGAGGTTTCCTTGAATTTCAGCGACGCTTCCAGCGCCACCGGGAAGCTGATGCCGCGTCCCACCACCATGATGTTACGCGCTGGCGTCAGCACGTCAATCGCTTTCGACCAGTCTTCGGTGGTTGCCGCGCGCAGCGATTCCGGCAGGGCCTCCAGGCCGGCCAGCAGTTCCGGATCGTTCTGCCATGCGGCCACCAGGCGTGCACTGGCCACCAGGCTGGTGATGAAGCTCTTGGTGGCGGCCACGCTTTGTTCCTTGCCCGCGCGCAGCGGCATGGCGAATTCCGCCGCCTGCGCCAGCGGCGAGTCGATATCGTTGACCAGCGCGATGGTGGTGGCGCCGCCGTCACGGAAGTAGCGGATCGGTTCCACCACGTCCGGGCTCTGGCCCGATTGCGAGATCGAGATGGCCAGCGTGTCGCGCGTGATCAGCGGCGATTTGTTCAGTGTCACCAGCGACATCGGCAGCGAGGCCACCACGCGCCCCAGGCGCGCCATGATCAGGTAGGCCGCATACGCGCAGGCGTGATCCGAGCTGCCGCGCGCGATGGTCAGGGCGGTCGAGAAGGAGGTGCTCCTCAATTTGCGGCCCAGTTCCGCGTAACGGTCGCCGTCGTTGGCCAGTTGCAGGGCGACGCAATCGGCGGCGGACAGGGCTTCTTTCAACATCATTGAGGTCACAACAATTCTCCTTCGATATAGACGGCTTTGAGGTTCAGGTCACGGTCGAGCACCACGAAGTCGGCAAACGCGCCGGGAGCCAGGCGGCCCCGCTCTGAGAGGCCGAGATAGTCGGCCGCATACGTTGAGACCCGTGCCGAGGCATCCGCCAGATCGAGGCCGAGTCCGACCAGGTTACGCAAAGCCTGGTCCATGGTGAGGGTGCTGCCGGCCAGCGTGCCGTCGGGCAGGCGCACGCCGCCCATGCATTTCATGACGGTGTGGCGGCCCAGCATATACTCGCCGTCCGGCATGCCGGTGGCGGAAGTCGAATCGGTGACGCAGTACAGATGTGGAATGCAGCGCAGCGCGGTCTTGATGGCGCCGGGATGCACGTGCAGCAGATCGGGAATGAATTCGGCATAGCGCGCATGGGCCAGCGCGGCGCCGACCATGCCGGGCTCGCGGTGATGCAGGCCGGTCATGGCGTTGAACAAATGGGTAAAGCCGTGCGCGCCGTGCTCCAGCGCGGCCACGCCGTCTTCGTAGGTGCCGAGCGTGTGGCCGATCTGCACGCGCATGCCGGCGTCCGACAATTCCTTCACCAGTTCCAGATGGCCTTCGATTTCCGGCGCCACGGTGATCAGCTTGAGCGGCGCCAGTTGTTCCAGTTTGCGCACGTCGGCCAGCTTGGCGGAGCGCGCGTAGGGCGGCTGCGCACCGAGCTTGCCGGAGTTGATGTAGGGACCTTCGAGGTGCGCGCCCAGCACCCGCGCTTCGCCTTTGCGGCGCTGGGCCGCCGCCGCGCCGATGCCTGTCAGCGCGAGGTCGATGTCTTCCGGCGGCGCGGTCATGGTGGTGGCCAGCATGCTGGTGGTGCCGTGTTTGGCGTGGACGGCGGCGATGGTGCGCACGGCGTCGCCGCCTTCCATCACGTCCTTGCCGCCGCCGCCGTGCACGTGCAGGTCGATAAAGCCAGGCAGGATATAGATTGCCTCATTCAGCGCCGGGTCGGCGCTGGCGCCAGTGATGGCGGCAATGCGTTCGTTGAAAGTGATCTCACCGTGGACCCAGCCAGCCGGTGTCAGGATATTGCCTTTGATTGCATCGCTCATCTGCGCGACTCCGCTACGAATTCATAATAATCACTACGGCAGAACGAGTGGGTCAGTTCCACCGCCGCGCCGTTGTCGAGATAACTTACGCGGGTGATGTGCAGCATGGCCGCCCCCGCGGGAATATTGGCCAGGCGCGCTTGCTCCTCGCTGGCGTTGACGGCGCGGATATGCTGCAACGCGCGCATCGGGATGGTGCCGTTGGTCTCCAGGTAGCCGTACAGCGACTCGTTGACGCTGTGCGGGTTCGGCATGTACTGCGCCGGGATGGTGCTGGTTTCTATCGCCATCACCACATCGTCGGCGGTGCGCAGGCGCTTGAGGCGCGCCACCGGCATATTGGGCGACAGGCCCAGCGACAGCAGCTCCACCGGCGAGGCGATGCCGATGTCGCGTTGCAGCCAGCGCGAGCCGGCCGTGAAGCCGCGCTCGCGCAGCTCTTCGGAAAAGCTGGTCAGGCGCGACAAGGGTTGTTCGAGTTTCGGCGTGATGTAGGTGCCGGAGCCGCGCTTGCGGGTCAGCATGCCGCGCTCGCACAACATGTCGATGGCTTTGCGCGCTGTCACGCGCGAGATGTTGAGCATGTCCGACAGCACGCGTTCGGACGGCAGGGCATCGTTGGCGCGCCAGTCGCCGCCGGCGATGCTGTCCGACAGCTTGTTCGCCAGCTGCATGTACAGCGGGGTATCGCTATCAGGATCGGGCGTGAAGTTGCTCAACTGGCTTAGCACAGGCTTACTCCTTGAAGCGTGATCGAATCAGTTGCAGCCCGCCGGCCGCCGAATCGCCGTGCGCCGGCACCAGGCGTGGCAGCAGCGCGGCCGGCAGGTAAGGGCGCAGCGGCGTGGCCAGGCCGCCGCACAGGGCGATCGGCAGCGTGCCGCCGGCGTCCAGCGCATTGGCCATCAATTCCACTTCGCGGCCGGCATCCAGAAGAATGGCGCGCGCGCTGTCGTTGCTCTCGCCGTGTTGCAGGACGATGCGCGCCAGTTGGGCATATTTGGTTTGGGTGGCTTGCGCCAGCCAGTTCTGGATTTCGTTACGTTCACCGCCGCAGGCGTTGGCCACCTCGGTGGCGAAGGCGTTGGCTGGCTTGCGGCCGTCCAGCACTTGCTGCACGTGGTTGATGGCGCGCAGGCCCATCCACGCGCCGCTGGCTTCGTCGCCGGCCGGAAAGCCCCAGCCGCTGACTTCCACGTGGCGGCCGTCGGCCAGCTTGACTTCGCCCACGCTGCCGGTGCCCAGCGCGATGATGGCGCCTGGCCGGCCCTGGTGCGCGCCGAGCACGGTGGTGTGGCCGTCGCTTTCCAGTTCCACTTGCGCGTAGCCGGGATTGGCGGCGACGAACTCGGCCGCCCATTGCTTGTTGTGTACGCCCGCCAGGCCGAGGCCGATGGCGATGCGCGATCGGTGGGGGATGTCGAGGCCGGCGGCGCGGAAGGCTTGCGCGGCGGCGTCTTCGACGGCGGCCCAGGCCTTGGCGATGCCGTGCATCAGGCCGGATGGGCCGCCGGCGCCTTCGGCGATTTGCGTGCCGTCGGCGCGCGCCAGGCGCACCCGGGTGCCACTGCCGCCGCCGTCAACGCCGATGAAAAAGTCGATCATGTTTACCTGAGAAAGCTAATGCCGGGATGCCCGCGATGAAGGGCACTATAGGGGTTGGCAAACCAGCTTGTCAACAGGTATTTAACTGGTATTAGAAAATATTAAAGTGGACTGGCGTTGTCGTCTTTGAATCGTTCCTTAAGTAATTGTTTTAAATGGATTAATTGAAATTTTGTTCGATTGTATTCAATGTGGCATTTGCATGCCACTTTCAGCGGTGGTAGGTGACCAGATGGGTGCGGGTGGCGTCCATTTTGTCGGCCACCGCGACCACGGCGTTGCCCGGGCCGTGGACCGTGACGTCGGTCTGGCGGGTGCACAACTGGCGCGCGTCGAGGTCGCCGGAGCCGCTGACCTGGGCGCTCAGCACGGTGGCGTTGCCGGATAAAACCATGTTGCCGGGACCGCTCAGACGGGCGCGCACGCTTTGTGCCTCCAGGCCGCGCACGGTGAGGTCGCCCGAGCCGTGCACTTCGGCGTCCAGCTTCTTGATGTGACCGGCGATGCAGGCCTCGCCGGGGCCGTGCAGCGAGGCGCTGGCCGCTTCCGCGCTCAGGCTGCATGCCGACAGGTCGCCCGAGCCGTGCACCTCGGCGCGGATTTCCCTGGTGGTGCCGCGCAGTTCCACCGAGCCGGGGCCGTGCAGGGCGGCGTTGACGCGGTTGACGTGCAGGTTGCCGATGTCGAGGTCGCCCGAGCCGCTGACCACCAGGTTGAGGTCCTGGCTGACATTGCTGGCGCTGACGTCGCCCGGCCCGCTCATCTGCACGTTCAGGCTGCCGGCCGACATGGCGCGCAGGTCGAGATCGCCGCTGCCGTTGGCGGTGACGCTCAGTTCGCTCACATTGCCGCTGGCGGTGATGTCGCCGGGGCCGTCCGACACCAGCGTCAGCTGCTTGCCCTGGAATTGCTGGAGTTCGACGTCGCCGCTGCCGGCGTTGCGCAGGTTTTTCAGGGTGGCGGCGCTGATGCGGATGGTCATTGGCGGTTTGCTGTCCTTGCCCCAGCTGAGGTTGAAGGTCCAGCCTTTTTGCTTGCGCGGCTGGCGCACGGTGAGGGTGTCGCCGTTGACCGAGGTTTCAATTTCGGCAAACTGGCGGCGCAGGCCGGACAGTTCCACCGCGTTGGCCGCGGCCGGGGTCACGATCACGCGGAACGGGCCGATCAGGTTGAGGTTGGTGAACGCGGCCACGGTGCGGGTTTCGCTGCCGTAGCTGTCGTCCTGTTTGTCGGCAGCGCCGGCCGCGCCGACTGCCAGCAGCAGGGTGGTGGCCAAGGCTGCGTGTTTGATCGTCTGCTTCATGTTGGTCTCGGTATGGGAAGTGGCGAGGACTGGACGATATGACAAAAGCGCGGCGCCGTCGCGGGCCATGGGACGGACGCGCGGAAGTGTGGGATCAACTGCAAAAAAGCGGGGTTGAGCCGCATTCAACTTCCCGTGCGAACAGCCGTTACTGTTTATAATGGATGTAGCCGGAAAGGAGGGCACATGATCAAGTATATGGGAACCAAAAGTACCAGCGACGGTGGTGTGCTGTATGTCTTTTTGATTAACGGCTTGCAGAAGGAAATCAGGGAGCACGCCTTGAAACAGTACCCGGGCTGCTACGAAGCACTGCCACCGACGGCCAAGGCGCGCATCAGCGCCAACCGTGCGTGGTTGTCGAAAACGTAATGCGGAGGCGCTTTGCCTTGGCCGGCGCGCTGCTGGCGTTTGCCTGCGGCACGGCGTGCGCGCAGTCGGTGCCCACCACCTTTGGCACCATCATCGGCAACGGCCTGCTGTGCCGCGATCATACCGATAACATTTACTACTACAACTATCTGGTCAGGCACTTCGGCAACTGGTACAAGCACGAGGGCGGGGCGTACTGGTTCCGCACGGCCGGAGCGTCGCTGTGGGGCACCGAGGTGTCGGAGGTGATGGTCAGCGACGATACCAGCCCCTTTATCTTTGTCGGCGCGGTGGCCGAGGCCACGCCGGAGAATCTGGAGCAGGCCATCGTCCGCCAGGTGGGCACGCATTACACGGTGATCGATACCTCGGCCTATCCGGTGCGCGAGGCCAAGCCGGCCAGCCGCATTGTGTATTTCGACACCAAGTCCAAGATTTACTGCGCCAAGTACAAGCCGCTGCCGCCGGTGCAGCCGCCGCCAGTACGACAACAGCTAAAATAGGCGACCGCGCACTCATTGGGTTTTCATGTACACGCAATTTTTCAACCTCAAGCAATCGCCGTTTTCCATCGCGCCTGATCCGCGCTACCTGTTCATGAGCGAGCGCCATCGCGAGGCGCTGGCGCATCTGTTGTACGGCATCGGTTCGGGCGGCGGCTTTGTGCTGCTGACCGGCGAGATCGGGGCCGGCAAGACCACGGTGTGCCGTTGCTTCATGGAGCAGATTCCGGAGAACTGCAAGCTGGGCTATATCTTCAATCCCAAGCTGTCGGTGGAGGAGTTGCTGCTGTCGATTTGCGATGAGTTCGGGATTACGCTGCCGCCGGGCGCGGTCAGCGTGAAGGGCTATGTGGATGCGATCAATGCCTATCTGCTGGCCAGCCACGCGCAGGCGCGCAACAATGTGCTGATTATCGATGAGGCGCAGAATCTGTCGGCCGAGGTGCTGGAGCAGTTGCGCCTGCTGACCAATCTGGAGACCAGCGAGCGCAAGCTGTTGCAGATTATTCTGATCGGCCAGCCGGAGCTGCGCGACATGCTGGCGCGGCCGGAGCTGGAGCAGCTGGCGCAGCGGGTGATTGCGCGCTATCACCTGGGTTCCTTGTCGGAGCCGGAGACGGGGACGTATATCGAACATCGTCTGGCAGTGGCGGGGGCGACGGCGATTGCGCCGTTCCCGCGCCCGATGATGGGCCTGGTGCACAAGCTGACCAAGGGCGTGCCGCGCCGGATCAATCTGCTGTGCGACCGCGCGCTGCTGGGGGCGTATGTGGAGAATCAGCCGCAGGTGTCGCGCAAGATTTTGCAGCGCGCGGCGGCGGAGGTGTTTGCCGGACAGGATGCGGCAGGGCAGGGCGCGCGGCTTGGCGGCGTGGGCGTCGTTGGTGGCGCCGTCGCCGCGGCGCGCTGGCCGCTGGTGGCGGCGGGCGTGCTGGGCGG